>JBMFVE010000003.1:0-256836 GCA_049966155.1 Candidatus Kryptoniota bacterium | reverse complement strand
CTATCGCTGCCTATATCGGATTTCAGGCACTGCTTCTGTGCCATCCCCTGCTGTTATCACTGAATATCCGTTTGATTCGAGAGTAACTCTGGTGATTTCCAGTATTGCTTTTTCGTCATCAACAAGCAGAATTAGTTCACCCCTCCCGGTTAAATTGAATTCCTCCTCCTCAACAGCAACTTTTTCTGAGCCGATATAAGCCGGCAGGTATATTCTAAAAGTTGTCCCCATGCCTGGTTCGCTATATACATTTATAAATCCTTCGTGACTCTTTACAATACCCGTACCCTTATTCAGCTCCTTAGTGGTAAAGAAAGGCTCGAAAATCCGATCAGCAACCTCTGGAGACATTCCGGTCCCTGTATCTGTTACAGCAATTACAACGTATTTACCGGGCTTTGCTTCTATGTGCATCCTTGCATATTGTTCATCAACTATAACAGTCTCCGCCCTGATCTCCAACATTCCCCCACACGGCATTGCATCACGAGCATTTACGCACAGGTTCATGAAAACCTGATGAAGCTGGGTTGGATCAGCTAAAACTAACGGCAAGTCTTTAGGGATTTGAGTCTTAATAGATATAGACCTTGGAAATGTCTCCTTGATTACGTTTACGACTTCATCCACAATGTGTCGAAGCTGTATCGGTTTGCGCTCAGCTTCAACACCTCTAGCAAATGAAAGTACCTGCTTTACAAGATCGGCTCCCCTCTTAACTGTGGCCTCGACAGTCTCAAGCATCTTTTTAAGCTGCTCATCCGAGGTTTTCCGCATCATGTATTCTATTGCAAGCATAACTGGAGTAAGTACATTATTTAGATCGTGTGCTACACCACTGGCAAGAGTGCCTATACTTTCTAATCTCTGAGCGCGAAGGTACTGGGCCTCCAGCATCTTCTTTTCCGTTATATCTCGTTTTATCACCAACATCCCGACCGGCTCTCCATGATCACCTGTAATAAGAACCCGTTTTGTATCGGTTATCAACTCTTTTCCTTCTTTATTCCTGTGCCTCAGTTCACCAGTCCATGATCCCTGTCTTAACACAGTTTCCTGAATTTTTTCAAAAAGCTCCTCCTGACCGGAAAACAATACTTCTTTAACACTTCTCATCTTAACCTCTTCAGCCGTCCAACCGAACATTTTCTCTGCACCTTTATTCCAGTAAAGAATGTGCGTATCAAGATCCTGGACAAGTATTGCATCCGGCGAAAGATCCAGAAGGGAGGCCTGTTGCCTGAGCTGTTCTTCCTGTTTCAGGCGCAGCTCCTCGTCACTGATAACCTTTAAAGAGAATGATATGTCTCTTGCCATTTCATCAAGAAGCCTGAGTTCTTCCTCGTTAAAGTAAAATGGCTCACCGGCATAAAGATTGAAAGTTCCAATTGAAGTTTCATCGACTTTCAGGGGAAAAACCACCGCTGCACGGTAACCGTGCTTTAAGGCTTCAGACCTCCACGCTGACATCCGTTGATCATGCTCAATATCATCCACGACCACCCTGGTACCTTCCCTGAAAGCGGTAATCGTTGGCCCTTTTGAGCGCTCCTCATCAGTGAGCGCAAGGTGAAGCTGCTGTGTGTATTCACCGTCAACACCTGCGTGAGCTACCGGTTCAATACTGTTGGTCTGTTCGTCGTAAATTCCTATCCATGCCAGACGAAATCCGCCGACTTCCACGGCAATTCTACAAGATTCTTTAAAAATATCCTGGCGATTTTTCAATCTTATAATTGCCTGGTTTATACTCGAGAGTACAGCCAGGTACCGATTGAGGCGCTTCAGATAAATCTCTGATTTCTTCCAGTCATCAATATCGAGGGAATAAATCAATATCCCCTCATTTAACGGATAAAAAACCAACCTGAACCACCTCTTCGTACCATCCGGATAAACAAACTCATTTTCCATTGAGTCAACCGTACGATTCTCCATGCACCTGCGGAGGCGGGCAAACATATCTGTGTTTTCAATCCCCGGATATGCTTGCATCATAGTCTTGCCCAACAAATCTTCTTTATTTTGTCGGCCCTGCTTTGCCGCAACATCGTTGAGATACTTATACCGGAAATCAAAGCCAATTATTTGAATTCCCTCTGTTATACTGTTAAGAACATTTCGAAAGTAAGTTTGTTCCTCCGTTATCTGCGTACCTATTTGTTTCTTAAGAAAATTAATGTCTATTGCATGAACCGCTATATGACTTACCACCCTCTTTTTTTCGAAAAGTGGATAAGCATTTGCAATATATTGTGAGCCTCGATACTCATATTCGAAGTCAGAAACCTGTCCAGTGAGAACATCCTTCAGCTTTTGGCTGACTAAAACCCTATACTGAGGATCTAATAATTCCAGGAATGATTTCCCTACCAGATCTTGCTGAAAGAGATTGTCCTTCTTTAAGGCTCCACCAGATGAGAAAATGATGTGAAATTGGAGATCGAGTAAATGAAAAATCGTATCAGGGACTGAATCAACTGCTTTTAGGAAAAGTCTATGTTGAACGTCGGGAAGCATGGCCTTCTCCGTATAATTATTTTATCGCTATGCATTTTATTCTTAAGTTCGAGTGCCATTCAGACACCCTTTTTTACACCCCCCTCGAATCCTGTTTCACGGCATATACGACGTGAACTATTTATCATCAATAGTTTAATTGTGTCACTAATTAATTGCAATAACGACTGTCACATCTCTCAAATTTTTTGGTTGCGTCATAATTGTCCCATTGCAATATTAAAGATAAATTAATGCCAAAATTAAATTAGAAAGGACTGAAGTGGGATCCATAAATCGCACTGACTCTATGAGTACCTCTTCTCAACTAAAAGGCCTGACTTCTGCAGATGCAAATGTGCTACTGCATAGGTATGGGCCAAACTTAATAAGACAAAAAGAAAATAGACCGTTCATTGATTTTTTGAAGAAACTCTGGGGGCCGATTCCGTGGATGCTTGAGGTTAGCATCATCATCGAACTCGCACTTGGGAAATCCATCGAGGGAACTGTTATCCTTGCATTACTCATCTTTAACGCTATAACGAGTACAATTCAGGAAAAGCGTTCGCAGGATGCACTTGCACTTCTGAAAAAGCAATTGCAGTTAACGGCTCGTGTCTTAAGAGATGGCAAATGGCAAACCCTGCCGGCTGAGGAAATCGTTCCGGGTGACGTTCTGTACATCAGACTGGGCGACCTCATTCCTGCAGACGTCAGGATAATAGATGGACAGGTCTCTCTTGACCAGAGTGCTCTGACAGGTGAATCCCTTCCTGTAAATGCCGGCCCTGGCCAGTACGCTTATACCGGGACTACTGTAAAACATGGTGAGGCATCCGCTGAGGTAATTTCTACGGGCATTCATACGAAATTTGGCAAAACAGCAGAACTTGTAAGCTCAGCCAGAACAAAAAGCCATCTGGAAGAAATTGTGCTTGGCATAGTTAAATACTTAATCATTTTTGACATTATTCTTGCAGCAATTGTCTTTTTTTATTCCATTGCCAGCGGCATTCAAATCATCGACATTCTGCCATTTATACTTATTCTCATTGTGGCATCAGTCCCCGTTGCCCTACCAACCACCTTCACAATAGCATCGTCACTGGGGGCACGCGACCTTTCGCACAGGGGAGTACTGGTTACACACTTAACTGCTATTGAGGAAGCGGCAGGTATGGACACATTGTGCAGTGACAAAACAGGGACGATAACTGAGAATAAACTTGCAGTCAGTGCACTCAAGCCATACGCGCCTTATGATGAAACAGACCTTTTAAAATTTGCTTTAATGTCATCTGACGAGGCTACACAGGATCCAATTGATATGTCAATCCTGGAATATGCAAGAAAGAAAAATGCTTTAAGTGAGCTTCCCACAAGATTGAAGTTTGTTCCTTTTGATCCTGAAACAAAGCGCTCAGAAGCTTATTATAAAACCAACGATCGAGCATTACGAGTTGCCAAGGGAGCACCGGTTGAAATCGCAAAAATGTGTGAAAATATCAGTGAGACATTTAAAGAGGATGAAGATGAATTAGCTCAAAGGGGTTACCGTGTTCTTGCTGTTGCCGTGGGAAATGAGAGTACTTATAATCTTGCCGGCCTTGTGGCGCTCCATGATCCACCAAGGACAGATTCTCGGTCATTAATCAGCAGGTTAAGAGGTCTAGGTATTAGAGTCATGATGGTCACGGGTGATGGTCTTGAAACTGCTAAATCAGTAGCAGCTGAGGTTGGGATCGGTAACCGTGTTTGTCATTCTGACAGCCTGCAATCTACTTCCGATTACAGATTTCAAGACTGCGATGTGTTTGCTGAAGTTCTTCCTGAGCATAAGTTCCAGCTTGTTCAGCTATTACAAAAATCAGGTCATACAGTTGGGATGACAGGTGATGGTGTTAATGACGCACCTGCTCTGAAACAAGCCCAGGTTGGAATAGCAGTTTCAAATGCCACCGACGTTGCAAAGGCTGCCGCAAGTATTGTTTTGACAGAACCTGGTCTAACCAACATTGTGTCCGCAGTTGAGGAAAGCCGCTCTATTTATCAGCGGATGCTTACATACACACTAAACAAAATAGTCAAGACAATAAATGTCGTCTTATTCCTGAGTCTTGGTTTAATGTTGACCCACACGTTAATGGTAACACCACTTCTTATTATTTTGATGATGTTTGCAAATGATTTTGCAACAATGTCAATTGCCACCGACCGTGTAATTCCTTCGCAAAGACCTGACAGGTGGAATGTCGGCGCAATTATCAAAGCTTCAATTGTTCTCGGCACCCTTGTACTTGTCTTATCTTTTTTAATTTTTCTCATGGGGAAGGACATCTGGCACCTGTCAAATGCCCAATTGCAGACTTTGAATTTTGTCACCTTAGTTTATAGTGGACAGGCTACGATTTATCTCGTTCGTGAGCGAAAACACTTCTGGCGTAGTAGACCGAGTAAATGGCTCCTTGGAATATCCGTTGCAGACGTAGTTGCAGTAGCTGCAATTGCACATCTCGGAATACTTATGGTCGGGATACCGCTCACTATAATCATTACATCATCCGGCATAATTTTGTTATACCTGTTCTTTATTGACTACGTAAAGTACGAACTTTTTGCAAGGCTGAATTTGCACTGATAGGAAGAAAATTGGTCCTATTTTTCTGTCAACCCACGATCACGCAGAAGCGCTTTTATGTCGGGATCATGCCCGCGAAACTCCCTATACATAGCTGAGGCATCTTCAGAACCCCCCCGAGAAAGGATCATATCTCTAAACCGCTGGCCATTTTTGCGAGTAAGCCCTCCGTGTTCAATAAACCATGCGTATGCATCATCATCAAGAACCTCACTCCAGATGTATGCATAGTAGCCTGCTGCATATCCAAGATACCAGATGTGAGCAAAATATGTTGATCTATACCGCGGCGGGATAAGGGGGTTATATACATGGAAATGTTCAAGGGAAGCAATCTCAAATGAGTCGACATTTGATACTCGATTGTTCGCAGCAAGAGTGTGCCACGACATATCAAGCAAAGATGCAGCCAGATACTCAGTGGTGGCAAACCCCTGGTTAAATTTTCTTGCTTTACGAATTTTCTCTATAAGGGATTGCGGCATCGGCTCACCTGTTTTGTAATGTCGAGCATAATGCGAGATCACTTCGGGATATAGTGCCCAGTGTTCATTGAATTGCGACGGAAATTCCACAAAATCCCTCGGAACATTAGTTCCGGCCAATCTCGGATATTCTACAGCAGTTAGCATTGCATGCAGCGCATGCCCAAATTCATGGAACATTGTGGTAACGTCATCAAATGTCAGCAGTGCTGGCTGTCCAGGAGCAGGCCTTGAAAAGTTTGCAACATTGTAAACCACCGGCTTTGTCCCCAATAAAGAAGACCCGTCAACAAATGTGTCCTCCCACGCTCCTCCACTCTTGTTGTCACGCTTGAAATAATCACAGTACCATAGTGCCAGCGGTTGGCCGTCTGCATCATAAACCTCGAAAACTCGAACATCAGGATTATAGACAGGGATATCCTTCCTTTCCTTGAAGGTCAATCCATACAACTTATTGGCAGCATAGAAGACGCCATCTTCTAGAACATGTGTCATCTCAAAATAGGGTTTTATCTCAGACTCGTCCAGATCATACTCCTCTTTCCTGAGCTTCTCGGCATAAAACTGCCAGTCCCATGGTTCAAGCTTAAAACCGCCATCCTCCCTGTCAATAATATTTTGCAATTTTTTCGCTTCTCCCTCAGCTTTCTTGAGTGCAGGAGACACAAGATCCGTGAGCATTTTAATTGCCGCTTCGGGAGTCTTCGCCATCTGGTCCTGCAGTACATAAGCAGCATAGTTGGGGAAACCAATCACTTTAGCCTTTTCGGCTCTAATTTCAGAAAGTCTGGATATCAAATTCCTTGTGTCATTACTATCAGCATGCTCGGCACGCATGATTGACGCTTTAAAAAGCCGTTCGCGCACTTCCCTGTTTTTCAACGATGATAACAGAGGTTGCTGTGTGGTATTTTGCAATGTCAGGAGCCACTTACCCGATAGACCTCTCTCACGGGCAGCTTCTGCGGCTGACGCAATTTCTGCATCACTCAAGCCGTCAAGTTCATCACGGTCACTAATTATCACAGCACCGTTCTTTGTTGCAGCAAGGAGCCGGGTTTGAAAATCGGTCATAAGCTTTGCTTCCTCCTGATTCAGTTCCCGCAGTTTCTCCTTGTCCTGATCAGAAAGGAGGGCTCCAGCATGGATAAAATCGAGGTAGTAACGTTTTACCAGGAATTTTTGAATATCATTTAAGTTCAATTTGTCGAGATTGTCATAAATTACTTTAACCCTTTGAAACAATTTGTGGTTCAGATAAATCGCATCATTGTGCGCTGCAAGTTTAGGTGCTTCTTCAGACTGAATTTTCTGAAGTTGATCATTGCTATTTGCCTGAACCACAGCAAAGAACACTTTGGATACCCTGTTGAGCAATTCCCCTGAGCGTTCCAGAGCAACGACTGTGTTCTCAAATGTCGGAGGCGCTGGATTTGATGCAATACTGTCTATCTCAACCAATTGCTCACGCATCCCCTCCTCTAAAGCCGGCTTATAGTCAGAATCATGAATTCTGTCGAATGGCGGAGCATGAAAAGGGAGAGAACTTGGTCTGGCAAATGGATTGTGATCAGTAAAGAGAGTTTGACCGGAATCGTTATTTGACGCTTCTGACATATTATATATACCTTCTATGTTTCTACCAAATTCAAAAAAGAGTGCGCTACCAGCTGATATATTAATTGATGATAATAAAAAAAATATCACGTAGATTGGGAAAGAGTGACCTAAACGTTTCATCAGAGCTTCTCCATTTTTGACAGCTGTAAAAAAAAGACTTCATGCCGTGCTGGTAATCCAGAATCAAAACTGGTAAAATCTAAAGCACGTGCTAATTAGTTTCAACATTCCAATTGATTCATCGGCCATAACGACAGAGCAAAGTCAATGGGAAACTCCAACATTTTATTTAAATCCATCTTTACAACATGTTGGCTCTAAGTAGAATCGTACAGCCAGGCAGTTTAACCGAGCAAGGGTAGAATAGTCCTGTTACCAATAGCAAATTATTTTTATTTTTTGCAAAATATTTTGTATTTTTTACAAAAGCAGGTCGATTGTGGCACAAAAAAGATAGGAGCTGATATGCGAATTAAGCAACTTGAAAGGTACTTAAGAAAAGTCAGGGAAAATAAGGGGCTTAGTGCCAAAGACGTCGAGGACGAGACAAAGCGAAGATATCCCAGAGACAAAAGAAGACAGATTTCATTTTCATACCTTTGCTTGATTGAGAGGGGAAAAGTAAAGGAAATTTGCCCACTTAAACTCAAGACACTTGCCGAAATATATGGTGAAAATTACCTTTACCTCCTTTATCTTGCGGGCTATTTAAATGATGATCCGCAAGAGCCGAAAAATGAAATTCAGCGGATTGTCTACTATGAACTTTCTGAGGACGAAGCGCTCAAGGATGCGGTCGGTTCAAAAGAGGGATTGAAACTCGACGCCAGAACAAGAAATGCTATAAGGCAGGCTGTTAGAATTGCAGCCAGGGCTGCGTTGCAGACAGCATTGAACGAAAATTAGGTTGGGAATCGTTCGGCTCCAGCCAGCACAGGCAAATTTAATCAGCAAGAAGATTATCCTCAAAGCATCTGCGAGCCTGCAAGATTATATCAAATTAATTGTCCAAAATTTTTCAGGACCGGCTGTCTTTAAAGTTTTCCATTCCTCCTTCAGAAAATCAAAGAAGGAAAGACACGATTCTCACTCTTACATCAGCCGTTATACAGAAATTTCGAGTTAATAAGTTTATTTACGCCGTCCTTGTAAACTGCATATTGAAAACCGGGTCTTATCGATGCCGCTCCGAATTCTCCATTTAAATTGAGCGCTATGTATGCGAGTTGAAAGCTTTTCTCTCTCCTGATGATAGAAAGGTGCATCTTAATAGCCCGATGAATCGCCTCCTCACAGGCTTCTTGAGGACTTTTCCCGCTCCTCATTGCCTCGACAACTACATGGCTACCAACTATTCTCATGTTGGCCTCTCCAACTCCTGTTGAAGCTGCACCCCCGACTTCTCCATCGACATACAGACCTGCCCCGATGATTGGCGAATCGCCAACACGTCCATGTATTTTCCATGCCAATCCTGATGTTGAGACCCCTCCGCTAATACGCCTTTTCGAGTCAATAGCAATTATCCCCACAGTATCATGATTTTCTTCATTTTTTCCGATCCAGTTGCCTCCCCAGCTCTCTTTCCACCTGAGCCATTGTTCACGCGCATTGTCTGTCAGCAGGTCAATCGGTTTGAAGCCATGTGCAATTGCAAATTGATATGCTCCATCACCAACAAGCATAACATGTCTGGAGTTTTGCATTACTTTTCTGGCTACTGAAATTGGGTTTTTGATTTTTTCAAGACAACCAACTGCTCCGGCGTTCCCGCGCCAATCCATTATTGCAGCGTCAAGAGTAACATCCATTTGCTCATCAGGAAGTCCACCATAACCAACGCTTGATACAGCAGGGTCGTCCTCGACCACGTTAGCACCTTTTTCAACAGCGTCCAGTGAAGTTCCACCTGAAGAGAGAACCCTGTATGCCGCTTCATTTGCTTCAAGCCCATGATTCCATGTGGAAATTATAACAGGAGACATTTTTTTACCTCCATAACTTTTCATATTTGAAATGAATTTTATTCTGGTAGCCCCGTAACTTCCTATCCCTATTACAGCAGCTTTTTTAATAAATTCCCTTCTTTTCATTATTTAAGCAGAAAGCCAGGTCCCTTTTTGTTGTTAAAAAATTACACCGATTCTGATATGTAATCTAAATTCCTGCTAAAGTCAAGTTGCAGGACACGCTGGCGCAGCAACAATTAGATTTAACTTTCATAATACAAATTATCTGATACACGCCAGAAAAAATCAAGTTGCCAAATTATCAGCCTTAGAGCTCCGTTACGTTGAGGAACAGAGAGCTCAAAATTGCGCCATTAATTACCATGCTGATGAGATATCTTATCGTCCATTAGCAAAATTCTTGACAGCACATGAGGGAGCCTGGTTATTCCTTATTAGTGGGCAAAGGGATGGGACCGTTCGCTGTAATCGAAAACGAGAGCAAGAAGGGTCTCAATGGCTTTGGCTTTAACCTCTCCGGCTGGCGCGCCTTAAGCAGCATTGCAGAAATATCACTACAAGGCAAATGAGCTGATCTTTGCTGTGTCCGTTTAATGTGGAAATCCCATGCTTTATTCCAGTTGTTTTAGGTTGCCACTATATAACCAAGGATAATAATAAGATCAGCTGACATATGCATGATCCAGGCCTCTAAAACGCCATGTGTCTCTAACATGCTTTTCCCATTAACCCACCCCATACAAGCTGCACCGAGCGCATAAGTCAACCCCATAACAAAACTCCCCCCAGAGCCTGAAGCTCCGAGAAAAGAGACAAAATGAGAAAGCCCGAAAAGCACGGTGGTCATTAATAATGTTGATGTAGCTCCCAGAACAGGCACCCCCAAGCCCAAGAGAACATTTCGGTACCGAATTTCCTCGATGAAGGGGTTCAACGTCGGAAATATAATGAGGTATGGTAAAGCCGGAATAAATTTAGAGAGGAAGATTTCGTTGCTCCTTATTTGGAGTCTTGATAGAAGGAAAGCACCTGTAATCACGAGAAACATAACAGAAAAAATCGGCGCTAGTTTGGCCCAGCTGGCATTCGCACCGAAACTTAAGGAACGAGAACCGTTTCTTGATGTCAATGACCAGCTTTTGAACGGGCTCCATTGGCAGGAACGGCGCCTGGTCGATGGTCGAATACCAGCCACCCCGGCATCAAGAAGATTGCCCTCTCTCTTGAGGTTATGTGGATACTCTTTGACGTGGGTAGAGGCCAGCCGGGTTTTGACCACCTATCGCAATCTTCGCTTGATAGCCTGAAATGTCTTGCGGGATTTTGGTGCGGGGTTGACGGGGCTCGAACCCGCGGCCTCCTGCGTGACAGGCAGGCGCTCTAACCAAACTGAGCTACAACCCCTTGTTGCGCTCACTTTACGTAATGAATCTAACACCTCCGTAAGCCAATTTCAAGGACACTCGGAACAGAAAGAAAATCTTTCCAGTGAGATGTAATTGAATTAAGTTTTATTTTACTCACTTGCTGTTTTCAGGAAATTCCTTCAAATTTGATAAACAAAAAGGAGCGCGTGGCATGGCTATTACTTCTCAAAAATGGATCAACAGGACAAAAATCATCAGGGGTACAGATGAAGCATACCAGTTCCCACTTTTAATTAAGCACCTCCTGACCCCTGCTCTTACTTACGAACCACAGAGGGAAATTTTTTACAGGGATATCTCTCATTACAATTACCGTACACTCAATGAAAGAATTCAACGACTGGCCAACGTACTTACAAGCCTTGGTGTCCAACCTGGCGATACGGTTGCTGTATTGGATTGGGATAGCCATCGGTATCTTGAAGCTTATTTTGCTGTTCCTATGATTGGAGCAATTCTCCATACTGTTAACGTAAGGCTCTCAGCTGCACAGCTTCTTTACACGATGAATCACGCTGAGGACAGGGTTGTACTTGTTAATTCTGACTTCATTCCGTTAGTTGATGCAATTGCCGATAAACTTCAGACCGTTAAAGAATATGTCCTTCTGACTGACACCGGTCAAAAGCAGCCATCCAGGCTTAATTTTGCTGGAGAATACGAAGAGTTGCTTTCAAAAGCGCCCACTCAATTTGATTTTCCTGACTTCGATGAAAATAGTGTTGCAACGGTCTTTTATACAACAGGAACCACCGGCGAACCAAAAGGAGTTTATTTTACTCACCGTCAACTTGTCCTTCATACGCTTGGGGTGGGAGCGGCCACAGGTCTGTATGAGACAATCGGCCGTCTCAGATCCAATGATGTGTACATGCCGCTTACTCCAATGTTTCATGTCCATGCCTGGGGCATCCCTTATCTGGCAACATTTCTCGGGGTGAAACAGGTATATCCCGGAAAATATGAACCGGAAATGCTGCTCAAACTGCTGGTAGCTCACAAAGTCACCCTTTCACATTGCGTTCCAACTATCCTTCACATGATAGTGTCAAATCCTGTGATTAAACAATTCAATTTATCAGGCTGGAAAGTAATTATAGGGGGATCGGCTCTCCCCCGTGGACTGGCAGAGGCAGCCCTGAAACTCGGAATAGATGTTTTCAGTGGGTATGGAATGTCAGAGACGTGCCCGGTGCTCACTCTTACATATCTGAACAGTGAAATGATGACGTGGGACAAAGAAAAACAGGTTGATTACAGAATAAAAACAGGATTACCAATCCCGTTTGTCGATATAAAAGTGGTCGACCTTGAGAACAACGAAATAAAGCACGACGGCAAAACAGTTGGCGAAATAGTAGTCAGATCTCCATGGCTAACAAATGGATATCTAAAGGATGAAAAAATGAGTAAGGATCTCTGGCGGGGTGGGTGGCTTCATACTGGTGATATTTCTACAATTGATGAGCTAGGATACCTTCAGATAGTTGACAGGTCGAAAGACATGATTAAAAGTGGCGGTGAATGGATATCGTCGCTAACTCTAGAAAGTCACATCAGTCAACACGAGTCTGTATCGGAAGTAGCAGTGGTTGGAGTTCCTGATGAAAAATGGGGTGAAAGACCATATGCGCTTGTGGTCTTAAAACCAGAATATAAGGGGAAGGTCACAGAAGGTGACCTGAAAGAATTCCTGGAAGGATTTGTTGCCGAAGGAAAGCTCAGCTCATGGAGTCTGCCCAATCAAATCACAATAGTAGATAGTATTCCAAAAACAAGCGTAGGCAAAATTAATAAGAAACAAATCAGAACAGAGTTAGCTCAAAAAAAGTAAATTGTCCGGAGCGTACGGTAAAATTCTCTATAATTAAGTAGAGGAGGCGTAAATGTAATGTAAGTTTATAAACGTAATTGTAAAGAATCACTCCTTAACTCTACTGGAATCCCATATGAAATAACTGCATAAGAGAATAAACACAATTAAACCGGTAAGCTCACCGTTTTGTGACCCGACCCAGCTTGAATTGTACCAATGACTGTAACCGAAAGACCATTGCTGGTCAAGAAATTTTAAAAATGCGTTTAATACTCCTAACAATGCCCCGCCGGCAATAAAGCCAGACGCAATTAAAGTTCCGCGATGCTGGCGATGATTATTTAAAACAGGATCTTTGCTCCGCGTAGATACAAACCATGCTATTGCACCTCCCACTAACAGTGGAGTATTTAACTCCTGAGGAATGTACATGCCAAGTGCAAATGCCAACGGAGGTACTTTCAAGATTACCAGGAGCAATGCTATTATCCCGCCAACAATATATAACATCCATGGAGTCTCAGCATTTGACATCAAGGGCTTTATTACCGCAGCCATTGCGTTAGCCTGTGGTGCAACAAGAGCCTGTTCACCGGTAAAACCATAAGCTTTGTTAAGAACAAGAATCACTCCGCCAACTGTTGCTGACGAGACCAGTACCCCAAGAAACTTCCATGTTTCCTGCCTTTTTGGAGTGCTCCCTAACCAGTACCCGATCTTCAAATCTGTAATGAACGAGCCTGCCACAGAAAGAGCAGTACATACAACCCCGCCTATAATCATTGCACTCAACATCCCGGATTTTCCACTCAATCCAGCTTCTACGAGAACGAAAGAAGAAAGCAATAAGGTCATAAGTGTCATTCCTGATACCGGATTTGTCCCGACAATTGCAATCGCATTTGCAGCAACTGTTGTAAATAAAAAAGAAATTATAATTACAACAAGAAAGGCCACAAGTGCCTGACCAACTGTTGGTACCACACCCGCCGCAAAGAATACGAAAACGGCTATTCCAGTTAAGAGTATAAGGACTACAACCCAGAGCATTTGAATGTCTGTCTGAGTCCGAACCGAGTTGCTATCTGAAGCGGACTTATGATGAACAATCTCCCTGTATGCCAGGCCAAATGCATTAACAATGATTTTATAGGATCGTATAATTCCTATGATACCAGCCATTGCAATTCCCCCAATGCCAATCTGCCTCACATATGTTTGAAAGATTTGTTCAGCACTCATTTGTGATATCATTAATTGTCCGGCAACTCCTGAAGGCATGATCATGTGCTTTCCAACTTCGTAAACAAGAGGAACGAGTACGAACCAGGATAAGAAAGAACCTGCAACAATAATTGAAGAGTACTTCAGGCCAATTATATATCCCAATCCCAAAACCATTGCAGAAACATCAAGCTTCAAAACCATTTTTGCTCTCTCAGCCAGCAATTGTCCCCAGGAAAACATTCGACTCGTTATCACTTCAGACCACAGGCCGAAGGCACTGAATGTGAAATCAAAAGCTCCACCAATTATACCACTCAAAACCAGAACCTTGGCCTCCTTTCCGCCTGTTTCACCCGCCACAAGGATTTCCGTTGTCGCTGTCGCTTCTGGGAATGGCAGCTTGCCGTGCATTTCCTTTACAAAGTACTTTCGAAAAGGGATAAGAAACAAAATTCCTATGAACCCACCAAGCGCTGATGCGACAAACATCTGGAAATAGCTTGCGGGCAGACCAAGAATGTATAATGCGGGTATGGTGAATATAGCTCCAGCTACCACAGCCCCGGATGCAGATCCAATAGACTGAATGATTACGTTCTGTCCAAGACCATCCGATTTTTTAGCCAGCCCTGTCACGCCGACTGCAAGTATTGCAATCGGAATCGCAGCTTCAAAAACCTGTCCTATCTTTAATCCAGAATAAGCTGCCGCAGCAGAAAACAAAACTGCCATTATCAGCCCCCACGCTACTGACCAGGTCGTGACCTCTGGATAAGTTCTCGCCGGTGACATTACCGGTTGATATTCTTCGCCCTCTTTCAATTCTCTGAAGGCACTTTCGGATAATCCCTTGGTCCCAGTCTCTTGCTGTCCCATTTTTTCCCTTTCAAAATAGTTTTGACAAATTTAATGAAAGCCAGAAATGGTTGTTAAAGGGCTACTCCGCCTTTTCCTAGACCATAAATTCAGCGAGTATCCTCCGATGATTTTGAATTGGTAATCTTTGCATTTTCAACCCATATTTGAACCAGATTCAGTATAGTTTCTACAGCCTTCTCCATTCCCCATACGTTCACCCACTCTGTACGGCTATGAAAATTTGACCCACCTGTAAAAATATTTGGTGTCGGAAGTCCGGCCTCTGTAAGTTTAGCCCCGTCAGTTCCCCCACGGATCGGCTTCCATTGAGGATTCAGCCCTGCACGTTTTGCTGCTTCAAAAAGGTAATCCGCGACGCGTGGATCCTTTTCAATGCCTTCGCGCATATTCCTGTACTGCTCAACAACATTCACTTCGATTCCAGCCTGTGGAAACAAGCTTTTTACTTCCTTTATGACGTCATCAACAATCTTTCTTAAATTTTCAAGACCTTCTGTTCTGAAATCCCTGAAAAGAATTTTAACAGTCGATTTCCCAACCCCACCCTCTAAAACATACGGATGAATGTAGGGTTCATAACCTTCAGTAGCTTCCGGAGAAATTTCTCTGGGGAGTCTGGAGATTATCTCAGAAATGACGCGTATCGAATTAACCATGATGCCCTTAGCAGAACCCGGGTGAATGTCACGGCCATTTACAGTAATGACACATAAGTTTGCACTAAATGTTTCCATGTTGAGTTCACCAGCCATATCGCCGTCAACCGTGTATGCAAACTGTGCACCGAACTTTTTTACATCAAAATACTTAGTCCCTGCTCCGATTTCTTCGTCGGGAGTAAACGCAATTCTGATTTCACCATGAGGAATATGAGGATTTTTCATCAACTCCTGAACAGCCGTCATGACAGCAGCGACTCCAGCTTTGTCATCAGCTCCAAGCAATGTTGTGCCGTCGCTTGTGACAATTGTCTTCCCAATTGCAGCTTTTAAAGCTGGATTCTCGGATTCCCGAATCACGACACTTTTATCCCCAGGCAAAACAATGTCACCCCCTCCATAAATTTGAATCACCTGCGGTTTTACATTTGAACCTGTAACTTCAGGTGATGTATCAACGTGCGCTATGAACCCAATTACCGGCACTTTTTCCTGAACATTTGATGGGATTGTTGCCATTACGTAGCCATACTTATCAATATTGACATCCTGCACACCCATTTCCTTTAACTCTTTCACGAGCAGGTTGAGCAAATCAAATTGTTTTGTTGTGCTGGGATAGCTCTCTGAATCTTCTCTGGATTGTGTATCAATTACAACATAACGCAAAAACCTGTCGAGAACAGTCTCTTTCATAACAAAGCCCCTTTCCTTTTTGAAACCTATACAGAATTGATCGCAATTATGAAATGTTTTTTAAATAATAATGAGAATAAGCCGAAAAAACACCCCATTTCTGAAAATAACAGAGCGATTGCGTTGGGTTTTTCAAATTAAAGATAGCATCCAGAAAAGTATTAACCTTCACCAAAAGGCAGCAATTGATTTTAGTTGTATTAGACGCTAAATTTTTGCATAAAAAGCACAGTATATGGACGGAATCGAATTTATTAAAACGCACAAAATTGATTTCCTCAATTTTACTCGGCGAAGAATTCCCATATTCCATCGTTCAAATGTGTTTCACAAGGATTTGAAGTATTCACTGCAAGCTTACCTTTCACAGCACGGATATAAATTTTCCGATATGGAACTTGAAAGTATCCTGAATACGTTAGTATCAATGTTAATATCTGATGGTATTTTCAAACCAATATCTGATAAATGCTGGACAGTGATGTACCCTGAATTCCAAACCAAAAATCCAGGGAAGCCTGTTCTTAAGTAAATTTTTTATTTTATAAAGGAGGAGTGAAAGATGGAAGGTACTCAAGTAGTATCAAATGATATAAATATCTCTGACAGGGCTGCGTCTGAGGTCAGGAGAATAATGGCAGAAAATAAAATCCTAGATACTTTTGGCCTGAGGCTGGGCGTTAAAGGAGGGGGATGCAGCGGATTCACATATGTACTTGGATTTGATGAAACAAAAAGAGAGGGTGATTTAATGTTTGAATCAAAAGGAGTAAAAGTCCTTGTTGATCAGAACAGCTTTAGGTTTTTAAAGGGAGTTGTACTTGATTTTCAGGATGGCCTCTCGGGAAAAGGATTTACATTTCTTAATCCAAACGCTACTCGTACCTGTGGGTGTGGAAATTCTTTTGGAGCTTAATTACCACTGCAGAACTATGAACTTTTTCACAAAAGCTCATTAATACTTCAATAAAATAAAGGAGATCAAGCATGGCTTACACAGCAAAAGATTATAGTAAACTTTTCGGGATGGAGGGATTCTCCAGACAACTTCTCGAAAACCATTTTGCCCTTTACCAGGGCTACGTAACAAACACAAACAAACTTGCCGACATTCTTTCTCAAATGCATAAGGATGGCAAAACAGGTACACCAGAGTATGCCGAACTTAAGCGGAGATTCGGATGGGAATTTAACGGGATGAGGCTTCATGAGTATTATTTTGACAATCTTGGCGGTAAGGAACCTCTAAATAATAACTCTGCCCTCTATCAAGCTCTGGAAAAACAATTTGGAAGCTACCAGAATTGGGAAAACGACTTTAAGGCGACCGGCGCAATGCGGGGTATCGGTTGGACCATTCTCTACAGAGACAACACAAATGGAGCCTTGTACAATCAGTGGATAAATGAGCATGACATGGGGCACCTGGCAGGCTGCTCACCCATTCTCGTATTGGATGTGTTTGAACATGCTTTCATGATTGATTATGGACTCAAACGAGCAGACTATATTAATGCCTTTATGAAGAATATCAACTGGAAAGAAGCTGCTGACAGGTTCAGCGCTTCATCAAGGTAAATTTCAAAGAGCCCTTTTAGTGGTTTCTTTTAAAGTTCACCGACATATTTATAACCGGCTTTCTCGATCTTTTCTCTCACCTGAGAAAGGTCGAGATCGCCAATATATTCTACCTCCACACTCTTTAAAGGGTGGCGGGCTTTTGCTTTTTTAACTGCAGGAATCTCCATCAGAGCTTTTTCAACAGTCATTTCACAGTGATGACAGGTCATCCCTTCAACTGATAGGATTTTCTTTTTTGATCCAAAACTAAACATTTTATTTCATCTTCTCCTTATTTTAGTTTTACTGTTTTCAACCTTAGGGAATTACTTACCACGCTTACTGAGCTCAATGCCATAGCTACCGATGCATACATGGGGTTGAGCTGCCATCCAAAAAGAGGATAAAAAACACCAGCAGCAAGTGGAATAAGTACGATGTTATAAAAAAAAGCCCAGAACAAATTTTGCTTTATAACACGCAGAGTGCTCCTGGATAATAAAATTGCCTCCGGAACAAGTCGTAAGTCGTTCTTAATTAAATTCATATCTGCAGTCTCAGCCGCAATATCTGTACCGCTCGCCATAGCAACGCCCATATCTGCCTGCGTAATTGCAGGTGCGTCGTTAATGCCGTCTCCTACAAACGCAACGACGTTACCAGACGCTTGTAACTCGCGAATCACCTTCAGCTTTCCTTGAGGATCAACTCCTGCAAAGTAGCCATCCGCTCCTATTTCTTGAGCAATTCGCTTTGCCGACACTTCGTTATCCCCCGTCAGGAGATATACTTTCACATTCATTTTTTTTAACCTCTCAACCGCCTCACGGACGCCCTCTCGCACATAGTCGCTCAGCAAAATCGCTCCAACCATTTGTAGATTTTCAGAGACATAAAGCACAGTTGAAGCCAGTTCATTTGCTCTTTTTACAACAAGCGCCTCAAAACCATCTTTCCCGCTACTTCTTTCACCGGCAACAAATTCATATTTTCCAACTCTTACCATCATATTTTCATTGTTCCTGATAAGACTTATAGATACTCCATTACCAGGATAATTCCTGAACTCAACATATTTGCTGCGTTCAGGTGATATGCCGCGCAGTTTGGCCTCGTTAACAATTGCTTTTGCAATTGGATGTTCTGAGTATATTTCTGCTGCTGAAGCAAGCTCCAGTAGATGATCGGTTGACTGATTTGCATACGGAATGACGTCGACAACTTTCATAATGCCGGCGGTGACCGTACCTGTCTTGTCAAATATCACAGATGTAACCTTTCTCGCCTTTTCCAACGCATCAGTATTTTTTATCAAAATCCCCATTTCAGCACCACGCCCGGTTCCAACCATAATTGCTGTTGGAGTAGCCAGTCCAAGCGCACAAGGACATGCAACTATGAGAACTGCAACAAATGCCATAAGTGAGTGTATTAGCACCGGCTGAGGACCTGTCAGAAACCATACCAGACCCGATAGAAGTGATATAACAATCACAATCGGAACAAATACAGAAGCCACTTTATCAGCAAGTTTCTGTACGGGTGGCTTCGAAGTTTGAGCCTCTTCCACCAGCTTCGCTACACGAGCAATAAAACTTTCTTTTCCAATCCTTTCTGCTACAATCTTCAGAGTTCCATCAAGGCAAACAGTTCCCCCCCAGCACACTACTTCCTACTGTCTTCTCTACCGGTATACTCTCACCTGTAAGTGCCGACTCATCCACTGAGGCATATCCCTCAATAACTTTTCCATCCACAGGGATCCTTTCACCTGGGAAAACCCTCAGCACGTTTCGAGCCTCAACGGATGAAAGAGGTATTTCAATTTGACTTCCATCTTCCAATAATAGGTGTGCCGAAGAAGGTTGAAGTGATATGAGTTTCCTTACAGCCTCTGAAGATTTCCACTTCGCCCTCGACTCAAGAATCTTACCAAGCAAAATTAATGTTATAATGACCGCACTTGTGTCAAAGTATACGTCAGGTGTTTTTCCTGCTGATGTAAGAATACCAGGAAAGACCGTCGCAACCGAGCTATATATAAAAGCTGCTGAGGTGCCGACAGCAACTAGTGTATTCATATCAGCAGTTGCGTGTTTAAGTGATGACCAAAAACCACTGAAAAATCTCTTCCCCACATAGAAGAGGACAGGAATTGTCATCATCATTAATGTGTAATTTCTTAATGTTGTGTTCACAGCTCTCACAAAACCGAAAACGCCAGGCATACTGCCAATTAGAATTAAAGAAGTCAGGACAGCGCCCAGGAGAAATTTTTTCCAGAGCGCCTTGTACTCTTTTGCACGAGCATCAGCTTCAGCTTTAATTGCATCAAGCTCATTAACGACATCTATGATTTTGTATCCAGCCTCTTCAACTGCAGATTTTAGTTTATCAACATTGGCAACCGCAGGTTCAAATTCGACAGTTGCTGATTCCGTGGCAAGGTTTACAACAGCGTTGTCCACGCCTTCCACATGCTTGAGTGCATTCTCAACTCTCAGTACACAGCTTGCACATGTCATTCCCTGAACAGGAAGTGTTAGCTTTATACTGTTTTTCCGCTGCTCCTGTACAGCTTCAACTTTACTTTCCATCTGGATCACCTAAACTTTTCTGGAGCTTTATTCTTATGTTTCCTATCTCTGCTTCCGCAGGATCGTTAGTTGCAACTATCAGGATTTTATCTTTCTTGAAAGTGTCAATTAAATCCAGTACCATTTTCATTCCTGCCTCATCAAGATTGGCCATGGGTTCATCCAGTAAAAGAATTTGCGGATCGTGAATTAGCGCGGAAGCGTATTTCATGCGTTGCTTCATTCCGGATGAAAATCCTCTAACTTCATCGTTTCTTCTATTAAACAATCCAACTTGCATTAAAATTTCAGAAGCCTTTTCTTCCACGTTCCTTAATCCCCTTGCTTTGCCTTCTATTATTAGATTTTCCAGAGCCGTGAACTCACCATATAGCTCCAGGTATGGAGCAACAAAGCCTATGTGCTTATGAAAGTCTTCTCTAGGTATTTTTTCTGTACCGTCCTGGTACTCAATTTTCCCTGCAGTTGCGCTAAGCAAGCCACAAATGATTTTTGAGATAGTCGACTTCCCGCTCCCATTTGGTCCAGTAATTGACAAACTTTGGCCGGATTCAACAACAAAAGAGATATTTTCAAACACGATTCTCCGATTGAAGACTTTTTTTAAGTTTTCACCAACAAGTTTCACTTATTTCCTCACAATAGCAATTTTACCAGTGATATTAGTATTCCTTCCATCAGTGACAATGTAAATATAAACTCCATTATTTAAGGTTTTCCCGTGATCGTCTTTGCCATCCCAAAGAAGGTACCTCCCATTTGGATAAGTTACAACATTATCGACACCAGTTATTCGCCTTAATAACCTTCCAGAAATATCATAAATTTCGACCATAGGAGAGGAAATCCCCAACGGAACAGGTATATTTTCAACCTGACGGAAAGGATTGAAGGGTTGAGGGAAAGGCAAGTTCTGGTTGGCCACAGTCATTCCCTGAGGTATAAGTGGAATCACCCCCCAACTGGTAATATCGGAAACTTCAAAGCCAAGGCAGTAACCCCCTTCCAATCTCTGGAGGCAGTTGGCACCCGCCATGGATATAGTTAACGAATAAGGGAAAGCTGTAGTGTCAAAATCAGCAGCAGCCTTGAAGTTTGTGTTAGCAATCACCACGGTGAGTGTATCGGTTTGACCAATTATTTGATAGTAAGCCTCACTTAAACGCATGGTACTGCTCCCAAATAAGATTTCATCACCTGTAAAAAAGGCAGTCCCTTTGATAGCCACCAGAGGATATGATGGAGCCTCAAGATACGGTCTGGTCGCAAAATAGCTCGCCTTGGTTGAACGATAACCTGTGAAATAGTTTGTCCTTGCGAAAAGTGTAAACATGAAAGCGGGTGAAACGCTTATCCCATTAAAAGCATCCTCAATAGCAGGAATTGAAGGTTCACCGCTCATATAAGTCCATATGGTTCTCATCATGTTGAGCCCATAGTCTTGCTGAACAAATATGCCGTAAATACACCGTTCATAACCTGCGTAAGTATTTATTCTATACTCGTTAAATGGCCTCCCTGGATTGGCAAAAAAATTTGGCAGGTATTGATAATAATCTTTAATTTCTGGATAAACAACCTGTTCTATCCAGGTAGATGTCAGCTCGTAAAAATACAAATCGTTTCCCCACAGTCCATAGTTGCCAATTTGTATTCCATGATGAAACTCATGGGCAATTGTTACCTTAATTGCTGCAACACCTTTTGTATACGAAGATGAAAACAAATTGTCGATAACCATCCATGCAGCATAGGTGGCATTTTTTCTCATTATAATTGGTCTGGATTCATCCCAGTCGGTATACCCATACATACCTGGCTCCAGATTCTGTATATAAATATCGTACTCATTACCCCCACCAGCACCACTATCAGATGGAGGCGGCGGATATCCAAGAGAATCTACTTCCGTGTAATAAACATAGTCACATATTTGTGCAACTGAATCCACAAAAGCAGTTGTAGTTCCCGCTATTTTCTGTCCAGTTGAATCAACCAAGAAAGGCTGATTAACTCCGGAAGTGTCGAAATGTATTCTAAATTTTCCTGATGGACTGACAATGCTTGTGTCGTTTAACGGCCTTGTTTGAAGAGCCGCTTTTGTCGATTGATTTGCAGATGGCATGCTGTAATATGTTGCCAGAATGTGAAATCCGCATTTGTTATACTCTTTAACATTATAACTATGAAAGAACTGTCGGGCAACATCCATAACATCTCTCTGGCCTGCAAAAAGTTCAGTTATAGCAAATAAAGCAAATAATAATTCAAAAAGAATAAACTGCAATCCAGGCCTCACTTTTGTTGAGCAAAAAAACCCTTCGCAGTTTTCCTGAAACTGCAAAATCTGACGGAATAAAATCAATATGCCACGATCTCAACAGCTTAATCCCATCAGTTGATAAAGAATAAAGCTTTAACACATTACCTTCTTCAGAAAAAATTCCAGCATAAAAAACAGAATCCATGCAATCAACTTTAACAATTGTTGTATTAAACTCCTCTCCGGGGAACTGACCTAAAAATTTGTAAGCAACTTTTTTGTGATTGATCCAGAATCGAGATAACTTCAGACCTGTACTATCACCTATCAAAGCAAGCATAGATGTGTCACTCAAAAAATCAAAAAGTCTAACATTTGTGCCTCGAATATTGATATGATAACTCAATTTAGAATTCAACTCCCTGGCAGCAAAACTTAAGCTATCCATTTCCAACCGGGTAACTGTCCAGAGTACAGGTTCCGGGAGAATAGTCACACCAAGATCTATTGTCCTGTGCAAACGTGGGAACTGATGTACTTCTTCAATAAAGTCGTTCCTGGGAGCCAGATAACGATATAGAGAGACACCAAGTGTACTGTCAATCAAATTATCATACACTGCAGAAATCACAAGTGAATCTCCCAGCCATGCTGCTTTTCCCGTTAAAGGAGGAAAAGGCGTCTGTAAAATAATTTTTGAGCTCTTCTTGAAAGTTCTGTCAAGAGTGTAATATGATATCATGTCAGCTTTCTTATACCACAATACAGCCGAGAGGCTCTTTCTGCAATTTATTGCAATTAAACCGGGTTCACTTTCTGTATCAAAGTCACTTTGATAGATCACATCGCCGGGAGGAACTATATTAAATACTCCTGCTGTAACAAACCCGCTTTGACAGCCTACCACTGTAAAACCAAGTGTGTCCGATGAACATAGCGACATAACAACAGGATTAGCTGGCACAGGAAAAAGTAAAACTGGACTTTTAATAAATGAGAAAGTTGACTTAAAGATCTTAAACGCATTTCTTCCAGTGCTTACCCCAACTAAATCAGCACGAACTCTTCCGGAAAAATAAAATGGAACAAACGAACTAAATCCATAGCCTGTGCCAAATGTTCCAGCGTACTCAAAACGATTGGTAAGTGGATTAAATCCAAAAGCAGTAATCTCGTGTTCTACCTTGCTGAAGGCAACAATGTCTTTTACACCATCCCCTGTAAAATCTGCAATTTCAAATGATGTAACTGGCCCTGCGGCAGTTAAGCTGCTGCGAAAATAAAACCTGCCTGCCCCGTCACCAGAATAAATGTCTATTCTGGGTGATCGCTCATATCCAATTATTATGTCAGGATACCCATTTTCAAAGAGATCCGCAATCGATAGTGTCGAAGGCTCACCTTTTAAGGGAAAAACAACGGGCTGAGAAAATGTTCCGTCCCCCCTGGCATAAAAGATCATAAACCGCCTGCTCACCCAATCAAGTGCAACCAGATCTGGCACAAGGTCGCCGTTCAAATCCGCAAATGCAAGCCCATTCAGTGGCAATTCTGAAAGGATTCCTTTAACCTTAATTGCGTCCTGGAGTCTTACGCCGTGAATATTCTTATTGACATTGATGCCGGGTGCAAATCTGCCGTAAGTAATTACATCAACCTCTCCGCTTGCTTCCATGTCTACTGCAGCTATACGATCGCAAAAATTATCAGTTTTTGCCGGTTTTAAAAGCATCGGATTGCCATTACTTTCAAATGAAACAAGCGTCACCAGATGAGACTTTAAAAGGACTGCAATCTTATCATTGGCAGGCTTTACTACGTCACCGTCCAATCCTGTTATTTCTTTCCCAACTGAAATTGCAACTGGAGTATCTGGAAGACTTACAACATTGGATACTATAAGGTTTTCAAGAGAGTCAGGTTCAAATAAATAAAGCAGCTTGCTCCGGTTGGAGATAGCAGCCAGACCGGTTTTCCCGTTAAAATTTCCAACTGCAATTTGAGTGAAAGACGATAGCGCTGCCTGGATTTCAACTGCCCTGAACACAGGTGAATGTATCTGCGCAACTGTAATTGAAGGATGAACAACTATACATACATAAAAGGCAAGCAAACTCTGAAAGAATGTCCGTTGACGAAAAATCTTTAAAACCGACAGGCAACTAAACATAAATGTAAAAGTTCTCCAGATCGAATTAGCTCTGCCAGATTCGCTTCGATTCTTCCCTGTGCTTTAATCTCTGGTCTCTCCTGAACAATGCCTGTTCATACCGCCTTTTCTCGTCCGCTGTCTCGGGTAAAACAGGTCGAGATATCACAGGCTTCCCGTTCTTATCAATACTTACAAATGTCAGGTACGCTGAATTACAGTGCTTCCGTTCGCCGGTTAACGGATTTTCGGAAAAAACCTTGACCCCAACTTCCATGGATGTGCGAAACACCCTGTTCACGCTTGATTTCAGAATTACAAGTTCACCAAGTCTAATAGGTTCAAAAAAATTAATTTCATCAACCGCAGCTGTAACACAGATATGGTTTGAGTGTCGACTGGCTGCGACTGCAGCTGCTATATCAATCCAATGCATTAGCCTTCCACCGAGAAGGTTGCCGAGCTGATTTGTATCGTTTGGTAAGACCAGCTCTACCATTTCAACCTGAGAATCCTTCACGAACTTGCCATGGGAATATTCATCCTCATGAAGCATGTACTTCTTAGTCCTTTATCACGCTAAAAATCGCTTAAATTGCACTACTTCATCGTCAGCTGTAAACCTTCAGCCAACCTGTCGGCATCTGATTTCAACTTTGAATTCGGAAACATTGTATAAAACTTTTCCAGGGCAGCTCGCGCATCATCACGGCGATGCCTTTCCAGAAGTGCACGCACCTTTCCCAGAGCTGCTTGATCTGCAACATCAGAATCATGATACTCATTTAAAATAACATCAAAATAAATGATGGCAGCCTTGTAGTAGCCCATCGTGTAGTACAACTGAGCAATTTCAAGGTTCTTTTTTGCAAGTTTGTTTCGCAATTCCTGAATTTGCTTTTCAGCTTCACCTACAAGGTTGCTGGTTGGATAATAATCAATGAACGTTTGAAAGGCTTCGATAGCTTTTTTTGTGTTCTCCTGATCAAGCTGTGGACGTGGGGAACGAGCTGCATAGCAAAGCGCAATATTAAACCGAGCCTCAGGTAAAAGCCTGGAAGTGGGATAATTTCGACTCACATTTTCAAACTCAAATGCAGCTGTTAAATATTCTCCACGTTTATAATAAGTTTGTGCCAGAAAAAATTGTGCACTGTCGGCATACTCACTGGCAGGAAATTGTTTTATTACAATATCAAAGTCGTCTTTAGCTTTCACATAATCTTCATCATTATATAATTCCATTCCTCTTCTAAAATAACCCTCTGCATCTGGAGCAAACACTTCCTTTGTAGAGGAACATGACACGAGTTCGATACTGACCAGGAATAAAAACAAAAAGAAGATTCGTTTCAGATACATTTATCCACCTCTTAAAACAAAAAACAAGTAAACTACGACAGCTGCAGCTCCGGCGAAAAGAAGGGGTTGAATGACATCATTGAAAATGCTTTTTGATAATATGCTGCCATGAACAAAGTTGTATTCGCCAACTTCCAGTGACCTGATTTCTGCGTCCGGGACAGTATCCGACGTTTCATATGAAAACGTACGAGCAAAAATAAATTTAGAATTCCTCAAAAGATTGAGGCTATAAGATGATCTCACAGTACGTACCACTTCTGAACTTCCAAACAGGTGTGATGCTACTGGAGAAGAGTAACTTACCGCCATCAACGGGACTGATATAGCTGCCAGAACAGCCGTGTCAGCATAACCATCTGACATAATGGTCAGGTGCTCAATTAATGCCCTTTCAAGGAATTTTTGCTTTATGAAATTTCCCGTCTCAGTCGAGTCAAATTTAATACTAATTACACCTACATTTTTACTTTTTACAATTTCCAGTGCAGTCGTTACAAATGAATCTGCCTGTGCAGTAAAAATTCTAAGATTGCTTCGAATCTGCGCTTGAAGTTCACAGGATTGAAATAAAGGGACTGAAAAGACAAAGATAACTAAAGCAAATCTGTGTCGGGGGTTCATTATGCATATATTCCGCGGATCTTCAAAGTTTTTGCCACTTTGTCAATAGCGAGAATATAGGCTCCCAGACGTAATGAAACCTTATACTTTTCAGCTGTGGAGAAAACATTGTGGAACGATTCATGCATCATTCTCTCCAGTCTGCGATTAACTCTGTCAAGCGTCCAGAAAAAACCCTGCCGGTCCTGAACCCATTCAAAGTAGCTCACTGTAACCCCCCCTGCATTGGCCAGTATATCAGGGATAACAAGAATCCCCTTTTCATCAAGTATTGGATCAGCTTTGGCTGTTGTGGGCCCATTCGCTCCTTCCGAAATGATCTTGGCTTTTATCCTGGATGCATTTTTTGCTGTAATTTGATCTTCCTTCGCGGCAGGTACAAGGACATCAACATCAAGCTCAAGAAGGTCTTCGTTGGAAATCCTGTCCCCAATGCCACTCCCATCCAGAACCCGATTTTTCTGAACCCATTCAATTGCCTTGTTAATGTCAATTCCTTTTTTGTTGTAATAACCACCGCTAATGTCACTGATGGCAATTACTTTAATCCCCTGTTCACTCAACAGTTTCGCAGAAACTGATCCAACGTTTCCAAATCCCTGGACAGCGCAGGTGGTTTGTCTGGGGTTAAGCCCTAACTTCCCCATGGCAGCCAGAGTTACAACCATAACCCCCCTGCCGGTTGCTTCCTTTCGGCCAAGTGATCCTCCGATGATAAGTGGCTTGCCTGTGACTACCGCTGTTTCTGTCCTCCTGACATGCATGCTATATGTGTCCATAATCCATGCCATTATTTGTTCGTTTGTGTTCATGTCAGGAGCAGGAACATCTTTATCGGGACCAAAAATATCCAGCATATTTGCAGTAAAGCGCCTTGTAATTTTTTCAAGCTCTACTGCGGTGAGTTTTGCCGGATCGCATTTTACACCCCCCTTAGCACCGCCAAACGGGATATTTGCAATGGAGCATTTCCAGGTCATCCATGCAGCCAGCGCTTTGACTTCATCAAGCGTCAGGTCGGGAGCGTACCTTATACCGCCCTTTGAAGGGCCCAATGCATCATTATGAATAACCCTGTATCCTTCAAAAACTTCTATCTCACCATTATCCATTTGAATTGGAATGGAAACTATTACCTGCTTTACAGGGGTCTTCAGGTATTCGTAAACCCCTCTTTCAAGTTCAAGTATTTCAGCAGCCACATCAAAACGCTGCATCATAGATTCAAATGGATTTTCCCTATCGGCTATTGGGGCCGGTTCTTTATAAGTAGCGGTTTCCATAACACTCCAGTTATTTTGAGGTTATCAGTACAGATTTCTACCTGCTGCTAAGGCTTCCAGGCGCGCAATCCTTTCTTCGGTTGGTGGATGCGTGCTAAATAATTTTGCGAAACTTCTCCCACTGAGCGGATTCATAATAAAGAGGTGAGCCGTGGATGGTTGAGCCTGCATCGGAATCGCTTCATTCCCTTTTTCTAATTTCCTTAATGCACTTGCCAGTGAGAGAGGCTTCATAGAAAGACGTGCACCACCTTCATCTGCTTTATATTCCCTTGACCTCGATATTGCAAGCTGAATCAACGTAGCAGCAATTGGCGCTACTATTATCACAAAAAGCTCACCTATCAAAGAACCATTGTCATCATCGCGTCCCCTTCCGCCAAAGAAAAACATTGACCAGCTCAACATTTGCGCAATGTAAGTTATCGCACCTGCAAATGTTGCTACAATTGTCGAAATCAGTATATCGCGATGCAAAACGTGCGAAAGTTCATGGCCAATTACAGCTTCAAGCTCATCTTCATTAACCAGGCGCATTATGCCTTCCGTTACCGCAACTGCAGCATGCTGTGGATTCCGGCCAGTTGCAAAAGCATTGGGTGTTTCACTGGGAATAATATATAGCTTTGGCATGGGGATATCTGCTTTGCTTGCCAAACGGTGCACAATCGCATACAGCCTCGGTTGTTCGGCTTCAGTAACTTCCCGTGCCCGGTAACTCATTAAAACCATTTTATCTGAGAACCAATAAGCAAAAAAATTCATAGCAAGACTTATAACAAAAGCATAGGTCATGCCGGTTTTTCCACCGATTAAGTCCCCGATGAATAAAAACAAAACCATCATCAAGGTCATCAGGAACACTGTTTTCACAGTGTTTTTCATATCCAACTTCCTCCTTTTCTAAAATAATTTACCATCACAGCCGTGCAGTTGCAAGGCAACGAAGAGCGCCTTTTTATCCAGAAAGCGGGGCAAATTATACGCGACTTCATTGTATAATGGATACCTGAACTTCCGAAAATCTCTTAATATCCGAGCTTATTCAAATGATTCAAAACCAATTTCGGATCCTCATCCAGAAAATGCCTTGCAAATAATCTTGCACGCCGAACCTCGTTCATGTCCACTTCTGCATAAATAGTTTGCTCCTCAATCAAATTTCCACGTGTCAATACCTCACCGTGCGGCGAAACCACTTCCGACCCCCCCCAGAAATTGACTCCATCTTCAAACCCAACTCTATTTGCGAACGCAAGATACAGGCTTAATAATCGAGCAAAGCTTTTGTGCTGCTCGCTATTGACATTATAACCGGAATGCATTTCAACATCATCTGGATGTGCTTTACCCGATAGTTTCGTGGGACTGGCAGCTGAACCAACAATTAATTTAGCGCCCTGTACAGCGAGCAAATATGGCAGAGAAATATGCCACAAATCTTCACAAATTAACATTCCAAGTTTTCCAAACTTTGTGTCAAATACCTCAACATTCTTGCCGGGCAAAAAATACCGCTGTTCCTCAAACATTCCATAAGTTGGCAAATAGACCTTATGATGGATATGCTTGAGAATGCCATCTTCAAAATAAAGAAGAGAATTCCTAATTGCGTATGATTCATCAATTGTAACCGATCCGACAGCAACGGATATTTTTTTACTAATGTCCCTTAATGGAGAAAAATAGCTGTCTTCAGGGGAAAGGGCGAGCTCAGAGTTCAAATCACGAATCGAGTATCCGGTTAAGCTTAGCTCAGGGAATAAAATCATTGACGCACCCTTGCTCGAAGCTTCCTCAGCTACTTCAAGATGATGCTCCATATTCCATTTTAAATCGCCAAGCCTCGGTTTTATTTGCCCTATTGCAATCGTAAACTTCTCCATTATTTCACTCCTCAATAACATCATTGGGCAACTCATCGGTATTTTTCGCCCCTGCAGGAAGCTTTTCAACAACTAAATCTTCTACTTCCTTTAACGCCTCAATAAGTCCCTTGAAAAAATTGGTTTCTGTGAAATGCCTTGAAAGTTTTGAAGCAATATTATCCCAGAAAGTGGCAGGTACAACTTCATTTACGCCCGTATCAGCAACTATTTCAAACTTTCTGTCTTTTACAAGGATAAAAATTAAAATGCCTGTATGCTCCTTTGTATTCGACATTCCCAGAACATGAAACTCCCTTTCGGCAAGCTGTCTTGGCAAGAGCCTGCGTTCAGACCAATGTTTTCTGTGTCTTACGACAATTCTAATCTCAACTCGGCTTCTGGACTCAATTGACGCAATCTTTTCGCTCAACAGCCTTAACTCCTCCTTGCTCAAAATCTTTCGCATATCAATCAACCTTTAAGCGATTTGCACCCGGAAAAATTTTACCGGTTGCCTCAGCAACCTTCTTCACTTTGTCAATTAACACTGCAAATTTGTCCAGACGAAGAGATTGGTATCCATCGGATAAAGCATTTTCGGGATTTGGATGGACTTCAACCATCACGCCGTCTGCCCCGGCTGCAATGGAAGCCAATGTCATAGGAGTTACCAGCTCCCACTTTCCAGTTCCATGACTCGGGTCAACAACAACAGGCAGGTGTGAGAGATGCTTTACAAGCGGCACCGCATTCAGGTCAAGTGTGTTTCGTGTATATTGCTCAAAGGTACGTATCCCACGTTCACATAATATGATTTCATAATTCCCCTGGGAAGCTATGTACTCGGCAGCCATCAACCATTCCTCAATAGTCGCAGAAAGACCCCTTTTGAGCAATACTGGCTTTCTTTTTTTCCCCACTGCTTCAAGCAGTGAAAAGTTATGCATGTTTCTGGCACCAATTTGAAGAATGTCACTGTACTCAATCACCAGATCAAGTGTTTCAGTGTCCTTGACTTCCGTAACAACACAAAGGTTAAATTTATCTGCCGCTTCTCTCAAATATTTCAATCCTTCTTCCTTTAAACCCTGAAACGAATAAGGGGAGGTCCTTGGTTTATAAGCTCCTCCCCGCAAAAACCTTACTCCAAGAGAGTTTATAACTTCCGCTATTTCAAGTACTTGATGTCTGCTCTCAACAGCGCATGGGCCTGCCATAATTGCCAGTTCTTTTCCACCTATCTCAACCCCTTTTACATTTATAATCGTATTCTCAGGTTTTACGTCACGGCTGACAAGCTTATACGGTTTGCTAACAGGGATACATTCGACAACCCCAGGCATACTCATAAACAAAGAAGGGTCAACTCCGCCTTTATTCCCGGTAATACCAATTGCTATGCGCAGCGATCCGGGAATTTCATGGGGAGTCCATCCCATTGAACGTATCTTTTCTTCAACAGCTTCAATTTGTTCGTCAGTTGCCCTGCTGTCCATTACAATTAGCATGCAAAACCTCTCATATTTCTACCAGCTTCCACTCGCACCACCGCCGCCAAAAGATCCACCCATCCCGCTGAAACCACCACCTCCTCCACCAAAGCCTCCACCACTGCCAAATCCTCCCGGTGGCAACCACCACCAACCGCTTCTGTATCCTCTTGATGAGGCAACATATCTGCGGTTTGAGAAAAATGCTGGAATTATAAAAAGAAAAAAACTAATAAACAGTGCCAGGACAAACCAGTCGGGAACAGGACGTCTCTTTCTTTTTTCAACATGAAATGTCCCCCCTATTGCAGCCATAATTGCCCTGACAGCATCCTCAATCCCATCGAAGTATTGCCCATTTCGAAATTTTGGCACGGCAATTTCATTTATTATATAACTGGCTATAGCGTCAGGTACAACACCTTCAAGGCCATAGCCAACTTCAATTCTCGCTTTGTGATCACCCGTATCGATGAGGAACAATATGCCGTTGTCTTTACCTTTTACCCCAAGCTTGTTTTTTTCAGCGACGTTAATTGAATATGACTCAATGTCTCCACCGGGCACAGAACCAATTATCAGAACTGCAATTTGATTGGAAGTCGAATCCTCGAAAGCTTTCAATTGACTTTCCAGAAACAGTCGTTGATCTTCAGTCAGAACGCCAGCCTCATCTGTAACTCTTGAAGTCAGCACAGGAATATTCGGGCTCTGGGCATGTGCCGAACCAATTGCAAAAAGAATCAGAATGACGAATTCAAATATGATGTAATGCTTTTGTGATTTCATTGAAATGCGCTAAAACTTGACCTGTGGAGCGGTTTGTGCTGCACTGTACGCTTCAAAGTATGGACGTTCGCGAAAACCTGAAATCGAAGCAACAATAGCAGAAGGAAACCGTCTGACCAGAGTGTTGTAAGCCTGAACTGCCTCATTAAATCTTCTGCGTTCTACTGCAATCCGATTCTCAGTACCTTCCAGCTGTGCCTGAAGCGCGAGAAAGTTTTGATTAGCCTTGAGATCAGGATAATTTTCTGAAACAGCAAGGAGCCGACTCAATGCACCCCCCAGCTGATCCTGTGCCACCTGAAACCGCCTGAAAGCTTCCGGATTGCTTAAAACCTCCGGTGTTACAGTTATCTGTCCAACACTCGCTCGTGCTTTAGTAACTTCTTCAAAAACCTGTTCTTCATGCTTGGCATATCCTTTAACGGTTTCCACCAAATTTGGGATCAAATCATACCGCCTCTGGTACTGATTTTCTACCTGCGACCATGTTTGCTTGACATTTTCGTCGTAGGTCACAAGTCTATTATATACACCAAACCCCCATGCAACAACAATAAGGGCTATGACTATAATGCCACCGATAATGGATAATGCTATGACAGTTCCACGAGACATTGGAATCTCCTATTTTAGAATTAATTTAGAGGAAGAATCGTATAAACTCAAGGTAATATGCTTGTAACAACAAGCTAGCTTTATGACAATATTTAGCAGTTTGATGGAAAAATCATTATGGCTCTTGGTTTTCTTTAAACAGATAGTTAATTTTGTGCAATAAAAAAGCAAAGGAAGGTGATAGCTTTGGTCGGCGTCATTGTTCAGGAGAACGAGCCGATCGACAGAGCACTGAGGCGCTTTAAGAAAAAGTATGAACGCTCTGGAATTCTGAAAGAGTTCAAGAAGCGAACATATTTCACGAAGCCCTCAGTTCGCAAGCGAATGAAGCGCATCAAGGCAATCAGGCGCGCTCAGAAGCTTGCATCAGAACTCAGTTGATTGAAAGTCCGCCTTTCCTGGCGGACTTTTTTATCGGGTGAATTATTTCAGGCCAAACATTGCAACAGATTGTTGAGCCCAGTTCAGAACAGGCGAAAAATACAGCATCAGTAAAATATTTGGAATTACCAATAGCGTCATTAATAAGTTTGTTCCAAAATCGAAACTGATTGTCGTTCTCTGCTCTGGCTCAACCAGATACATATTTCTCACTACCCGTACATAGTAATAAAGTGAAATTACACTGTTTATCACACCAACTATTGCCAGCCATACATAATTTGTTTTCATCAGCGCTGAGAACAGATAAAATTTTCCGATAAAGCCAAAGGTCGGCGGAATGCCGGTAAGAGAAAACAAAAAAACTGTCAGCGAAAAGGCAGCATAGGGTGACCTGTAGCCAAGCCCTTTATAATCACTCAGATTTTCGGTATGATACCTGTTGGCAATCAACATAACCACATAAAAAGCGCCAAGGTTCATCAGGAGATACGCAATGAAGTAAAGAAGCATTGCCGTTATTCCTTCGTTGCTTAGAGTGACAAATCCCATTAAAATATATCCCGCATGTGCAATACTCGAATACGCCAGAAGCCTTTTCATGTTTGTCTGCCACAGCGCAACGAGGTTACCGACCGTCATAGTAAGAACAGAAAGAACAGCAATTATATCATTCCATTGCAGCTCACTAAATATCCCCCAGGCTCCCGATGCCATAGGAACAGCGTTGATATCTATAAAAGAAACTTTAAAAAATCTTATCAACATTGCAAAACCAGCTGCCTTTGAAGTCACAGACAAAAATGCAGTGATAGTTATTGGAGCCCCTTCGTAGACATCTGGAGTCCAGAAATGAAATGGGACTGCACTGATTTTGTAGCCCATGCCGACAAGCATTAACACCACAGCAACCAGAATGGTAATTCGAGGTATGCCGCCACTTGAAAGCACCTGGTTCAAAGCGTAAATGCTGGTCTGACCCGTCAGTCCGTAAATGAGTGAAATTCCGTACAGCATTAAACCAGATGAGAAAGCACCATAAATCACATACTTGATAGATGCTTCATCAGCACGCGCATTTTCTTTGGTAAATCCCGATAATATATATGAGGAAATACTCACCAACTCAAGCGACAGATACATCATAAGGAGATTTGATGCACCTGCCATGAAAAATGCACCAATGGTCAAAGAGATGATCAGGCTGAAATATTCCGGGTATTTCGTAGACGCAGTTTCAAGCTCATTGCTTTGAAGTGAAAAAACTACAATAAATATCCCCGTTATTAAGAATATGATCTTAAAAAACCAGCTAAACGGATCAACGGCGTACATTCCACTGAAAATTAGCTCACTGAGGCCTGCCTGCTGAAATACAAAAGCTCCTGCCAGAATAAACCCGAGAAGAGCCAGGTACGCTGGAGCAAACTTGTCTCTTCCTTTTATAACGATTGACGAGAGAAGTGTAAGGACAAAAAACACCGACAATGTTGTTTCCGGTAATATGTAGAAAAAACTATGTAATATCGTCTGGGCCATTTCAATCCTCTAAGAATCTAAAATCGGACATTCATAAATTTGGATTTCCATTTGATTACTTTAATGCAGATAATCCAATTCCGGCCTTCTGAACAAAGTCAACAAAATGATTCACTGAAGCGTTAATCGGATGCAGTACAACCGATGGCAATATTCCCAACAAAATCACGACCACCATCAGCGGCACAAAAGCCACCAATTCTCTTCCATTCACATCGGGCAACTTGCTCCACTTTTCTGGAAGCTGACCAAGGAACACTCTTTGCAGAGTCCAAAGCATGTATCCTGCTGTAAGGACTATGCCGATCGTTGAAAAAATTGTCACCCATCTAAAAGTCTGAAAAGCTCCAAGGTAAGATAAGAGCTCACTAACAAATTCACTCAGTCCAGGAAGACCAATTGCTGCAAAAAACGCCACAGTCATTATTCCTGTATAAACTGGCATTTGATTTGCCAGACCGCCAAAATCGTTCAGTCCACGCGTATGCGCCCGATCGTAAATTACACCAACGACAAGGAAGAGCATCGCAGTGACAGTCCCGTGGTTAAACATCTGGAGCACACCACCAGCAACACCCTGTGTATTCAAAGCCGATATGCCGAGCAAAACCACTCCCATGTGACTGATGCTTGAATATGCAATGAGTTTCTTAAAGTCTGTTTGCGCCATTGCACATAGCGCTCCATAAACTATGTTGATAAAACCAAGTATTGCGAGAGGAAACGCATACTTTAGCATTGCATCAGGAAAGATTGGAAAGCTAATTCTTAGGAATCCATATGTTCCCATTTTTAGCAATACACCTGCCAAAATAACGCTAATTGCAGTTGGGGCTTCAACATGTGCATCGGGCAGCCATGTATGAAACGGAAACACAGGAACCTTGATAGCAAATCCGATAAACAAAGCAATGAAAGCCACATATCGCCAATAGGTCCCAATTCCCGCAAGCAATGAACCACTGTCAAAGTTCTTCGGATCCATCATAGCAAGCATGTTAAAAGTGTGAATCTTTTCCCCCGTGAGAGGATCATTTATGCTCACACTGAAATATAGTCCAAGCATCACAAGAAGTATTAATACCGAGCCCAATAGGGTATAAAGGAAGAACTTAATCGCAGCATATTCCCGTCTTGGCCCACCCCATATTCCAATAAGAAAATACATCGGCAACAACATGACTTCCCAGAAGACATAGAACAAAAACATGTCAAGTGCAACAAAAACTCCCATCATCCCGGTATCAAGAAGAAGATAAAGAGCAAAATAACCTTTAACCGATTTCTCAATGTTCCACGATGCAACAACACCCACAAATGATATCAGGGCTGTCAGAAATACCATTGGCAAACTGAGGCCGTCAATACCGAGGAAGTACTCGACCAACACGTGCCCAAACCATCCTGCACCTTGAAGATCAATCCATCGCGCCTTTTCCACAAACTGAAAACCACTCTCCTGATTTATACCTCCCAGTGATGGGTTGAAGTTCTTCCAGATTACCATTGCAAAAACCACCTGCAACAGAGTAACCACCACTGCCGTCCACCGCATAGCATTTTTGTTTTCCTTAGGGATAAGCAAAACCACAATCATACCAATTATTGGAAGGAAAGTGATCCAGGTTAGATAACCGATTCCTAGGAACTGATATTGCATTATTCCTCCATACGTTTAAAAAGAAGGTCTAGAGTACTCTTAACACGAAAAATTTCATTTGTTTTTCTTCTGTAAAGAAACAGCATCTATCTTACAACCCAGATTAATAAGTTCTAAAAGCAAAGAAAATAACTATAAAACCAAGCAGTGCAAGGACTATGTAGGTCTGCACTTTTCCTGTCTGCGTGCGACGGATTCCCGCACCAACCAGGCCTGTGAAAAAAGCTGAAAAATTTACAAGGCCATCAACCACATAATTGTCAAACTTTCCACTAGCTAATGACCACACCTTCGTAAGGCTTGCTGCACCGTTGACAATACCATCTATTACGTGTGAGTCAAACCACGCAGACATTCTACTGACCAGAAGTACACCGCCAACTATCACTTTATTGTATATCTCATCGAAGTACCATTTGTTGATAAGGAATATATAAACAAAATGCACCTTTTGTTTCAGTCTTTCTGCATCAAGCCACCTCCACTGGTAAACTCCGAATGAGAAAAAGATGCCGAGTGCAGCCAAAGCAAGAGATAAGGTAAGGGCGGGATAATGAAGACTGTGTGCAGTCTCTTCGTAAACCGATTCAGTATGATTGTCAGATTCCTGCATCAAAACCTCTTTCCCGGCCTGACCAGGCGATGACGGGTTCAATTGAGACTGATCCCATCTGTATTGCTGGTTAAGAGGGACTACAGAAGCAGGCTTGACCACGGATCTCATAAACCATCCATCTTCGGGGTTAAAAGGGTTGGGGCTGTAAAAAATAAACAGAGAAAGCGCAGCTAGAATGATTAAAGGTCCAGACATTACAAGAGGCGATTCTTTTGCATGTTCGTATTTATGAAGGTCTCTCGGCTCACCATGAAAGGTTAAAATAATTAATCTGAACATATAAGCCGCTGTTAGGAAGACAACCGTGTAACCAATTATTGGAACAATATAATTATTGGTAAGTTTTCCATATACAAGTGTGCCTGCAAGAATACTATCTTTGCTTAGAAATCCAGAGGTCAGAGGAATCCCTGCTATTGAGAGGGAATATATCACGAACGACCAATATGTAACCGGCATCTTCTTTCTCAGGCCCCCCATGTATCTCATATCCTGCTCATGGTGCATCGCGTATATCACCGAACCAGCTGCTAAGAAAAGGCCCGCCTTAAAAGCGGCATGAGTTACAAGATGAAATACACCTGCAGAAAAAGCTCCAACACCAAGGCCCATGACCATGTAGCCAAGCTGACTTATTGTTGAATACGCTAAAACCTTCTTGATATCGTTTTGCACAATTGCGATTGTGGCACTGATGAAGGCGGTAATTGCTCCAATATAGGCGATTACTGTCAGTGCGCCAGCCGTGAGCATCGGATAAACACGTGCAACAAGATAAACACCCGCTGCGACCATCGTTGCAGCATGTATTAGTGCACTGACAGGAGTAGGTCCTTCCATTGCATCCGGCAGCCAAACATGCAGTGGAAACTGCGCCGATTTTCCCACCGCTCCACAAAATATCAAAATGCCGGCAGCCGTCAGCAATGGCCCCGCAAGCTTACCTTCTGCAATCCCGGCAAATATATCTTTAAACAAAAAGGTGTGCATTATGGAAAAAATAATCATTATCCCGATAAAAAATCCGACATCGCCAACACGGTTGACAATAAATGCTTTCTTGCCGGCATCAGCCGCAGACTTCTTTTCATACCAGTGACCAATTAAAAGATAGGAACTCAATCCCACTAACTCCCACGACACGTACATCATTAAAAGATTGTTAGTAAGCACAATGCCGAGCATGGAAAATGTGAAAAGACCAAGGTATGCATAATATCTCGAGTATCGAACGTCATTTCGCATATAGGCAATTGAGTACACATGCACAAGGAAACTTATTAGGTTTACCACTACAAGCATTATAGCAGTCACGTTATCTATGCCTATTCCAAGGTCAATTCTAAATTTCCCTAAAATCGGTACGTTACCGAAATCTATCCAGTTAAATATCCAGTTAATCTCTGATAAGTTGAGGAGAAACAGTTTTGAGTAAAAAATATAAAATGATATTGCTAAACCGAGGAACAAAAAAGATGTTTCAACAAGATCCTGTCTCGGTATCTTCCTACCAAAGAGAATTAGCAGAACAAATCCTGTTATTGGAAGAAACAGAACAACAAGTGCAAGCGTAATCAAATTTTGACCTACTTGAGGCATTTTAATTCTCAGTTCTTTAGTTTATCAATTTCGTCGACATTAACAGTGTTCATTTGCTGATATATATTCAGGACTATTGCCAGCAAAATTGCCGCCTCTGCCGCCGCAAGGATAATCACAAACACAGCGACCACCTGACCGGTCAATCCAAACGATCCAAACCTAGAAAAGGCTATAAAATTTAAGTTCGCAGAATTGAGAATGAGTTCAATTCCCATTAAAACCATGATAGCATTCTTTCTTGTGACCACTCCAAATAGGCCGAGAGAAAAAAGAATAGCACTTAAGATTAAAAAGTGATTGAGTCCAACATGCATTTATTCAGCCCCTTTTTGAATTTTTTCTCTTCTCGCTATCACCACAGCACCGACCAGAGCAGCTAACAACAATACCGAAGCCAGCTCAAACGGGAGAACAAACTGGGTCATCAGTAACGAACCAATTGGTTTAGCAGTTTCCTCATATGGTGCCATTTTGGTTTCAGGCCATTTTGTAGTCGTGAAAATTCCAATTAGGGTACCTGCTATGGCACCGACAACTATAACAGCGGGCAAAATACTTAATATACTTTTTTTAACCGCGACATCGTAAGCCCTAGATGTAAGCATCACACCAAAAACTATCAACACCAATATACCTCCAACGTAGAGCAAAATTTGAGTGACTGCAATAAAATCAGCACTAAGTAAAACATAAAGAGCAGCTACCGAAAAAAGGGTAAACATAAGATAAAAAGCCGCATGAACAATGTTTCTTGAAAAAACCACTCCAATCGCGCTAAGAACGACTGCAACTGAAAAAAAATAAAACAATACATCGTACCAGTTCATTTACTTGGCCCCTCCATCTGATTCAGTAACAGATCCTTTTTCGGAAGATGCTGTCACATTATTCTCAGTTGCGGAAACCACTGATTGGGATTGAGCTGTTGCTGTGACCTTTTTAGGAGCTGCCCCCTTTTCTGCCATTCCAGCCTGCCGCTTCTTTTCTTCTGCTTCCTCTGGAGTCAGCACTGAAAAATGATAAATCAGGTCTTTCCTGTCGTACTCTGAAAATTCATAAACGTCAGTCATATAAATGCATTCTGTAGGGCACGGCGGTACGCATAGTCCGCAGTAGCAGCACTTCCCTATATCAATGTCAAATTTTGTAACCCAGAGCCTCTTCTTCTGACCGGTAGACGTAACCCCAAGGTCCTCGGTTGGAAGCGACTTTACAGTCTCTATTGTGATACAATCTACAGGACAGGCCATTGCACACTGATTGCAACCTATACAGTCATCCATATTGACATAAAGTCTGTTTCTGGCTCTTTCCGGTAGAGGCATCCTTTCGTCCGGATATTGAAGGGTAACTGCCGGCACAAACAGATGCTTAAAGGTTATTTTCATACCAACAAGAGTTGTCCAGATTCCTTTCCAGACCACGGTAAAATAATTTTTCACTCCACTCATTAGATTTCTCCGCTTACCCTCGTAGCATCACCCATAAGCCAATTACTGCAATGTTGGCAAGTGCAAACGGCGTCAGCACTTTCCAGCTCAGATACATAAGCTGGTCAACTCTGAACCTTGGTAGCGTCCACCTCAGCCACATCTGTACAAAAACAAAAAACATCCCCTTACTCAGTAGCCAGAAGACGCCCCAGACAGGCCCAGACATAAAATTTCCGAAGGGACTATTCCAGCCACCAAAAAACAAAACAGCAGTTATTGCACTTACAACGAACATGTTTGAATACTCAGCAAGAAAAAATACCGCAAACCTCATTCCACTGTATTCAGTGTGATAACCGGCAACAAGCTCAGACTCCCCCTCCGGAATGTCAAATGGCACTCTATTAGTTTCCGCCAATGATGCCACAAAATAAATAAAAAATGCAAGAACCATGAAGGGGAACTTTGAAAAGACAATCCAGTTCCAGAACCACCCTTCCTGAGCTTTACATATATCCTGGAGGCTCAAGGTCCCTGCAACCATTATAACAGAGAGAACAGCAAGAGAAGACGGGATTTCGTAGCTGACAAGCTGTGCCACTGTTCTCATAGCGCCCAAAAGTGACCACTTATTATTTGAAGCCCACCCTGCCATTAATATACCGAGCGAAACAAGAGCACCCATTGCAATTATATAAAAGATACCGACATTTATGTCGGTACCTATATAAGCAGGACTGAACGGTATCGCTGCGTATACAGCGTAAGAAGCTGCAAATACAATAATTGGAGCAACCACAAATAAAACCCTGTCCGTTGCGCTTGCAATTACATCCTCTTTTTGTAACAGCTTTACCACATCTGCAACGGGTTGGAGCCACCCATGCCACCTGCCAGTTCGCATAGGTCCGAGCCTGTCCTGCATATGAGCAGCCACCTTCAGCTCAAGCCAGATTGCAAAAAGGGCATAAGGAAATATCCATAGAAGCGGCAACAAACTGGACAGTAATGAGCTCAGAATTCCACTTCCTAATTTGCTTATTACGAAATTATCCATATAGCACAGGCCAATGTTTCTTGTTGAAGTTGTGTGTAAGTTCTATCGATAATCATCTATCAACGTCTCCAAGAACTATATCTATACTTCCAATTATGGCAATCATGTCTGCAATCAGGTAGCCCCTCGATATTTCGGGCAGAAGGCTCAGGTTAACAAACGACGGGGCACGAGCCTTAACCCGATATGGATTCCCGCTTCCATCACTTACTATATAGTAACCAAGCTCTCCGCGAGGAGTTTCAGTCCTGAAGTAAATTTCACCAGCAGGCGGACGAACTCTCTTCGGTATTGCAGCCTTTACGTCCCCATCAGGGATATTGTTAATTGCCTGTTCAATGATCTTCAGGCTTTGTTCCATTTCTCTCATTCTCACAATATGCCTATCCCAGCAATCACCGACAGTTCCCATCTCTCCCTTACCAACAACAACTTCAAAATCAAACCTGTCGTATATCGAATAAGGATCATTTTTTCGCAAATCCCAGTTAACGCCAGAACCGCGAAGAGTGGGCCCACTGGCACCATAGTTTATTGCAACATCTGCGGGCAGAACGCCAATATTTGCAGTTCGCTTGACAAAAATTTCATTGTAAGTGAGAAGATTGTTCAGTTCAACAATGGTTGGCCGAAACTCTTTAATAAATTGTTTCGTTTTTTCAACAAATTGAGGGGGTATATCGTGTGAAAGTCCTCCAGGCCACATGTAATTATAGAGAAGTCTTGCACCACAGGTCATCTCAAATAAATCAAGGATCTTCTCTCTATCCCGGAAACAATAAAGAAAGGGCGTAAAAGCTCCTATATCAAGGCCATATGTTCCAACTGCAACAAGGTGGCTGGCAATCCTCTGCAGCTCAGCCATTATTACACGGATATACTGTACACGTTCAGGTACTTCAATTTTAAGTAACTTTTCAACAGCAAGAACGTAGCCAAAGTCGTTGCTCATTGAGGAAAGGTAATCCATCCTATCGCAGTAAGGGATGACCTGCTGGTATGTCATTGCCTCAGCGTGCTTTTCAAAACATCTGTGTAAATATCCAATGTGTGGAACCGCATTAACGACAACTTCTCCATCAACGACGAGTTCCACGCGAAGCACACCATGGGTAGATGGATGCTGCGGTCCCATGTTCAGAACCATTTCCTCGGTTCGCAGCTCAGCCATGAATTCCTCTGTTATCTTGTCGTAGAAAACTATTTATGAAACAAATTTTTTCCGCATGTGGCGGAGCACTCGCTCGGGGGCCTTTTTGAAATGTATTTATAATTTTTAGTGTGGGAACAACTTCCGTCTGCTGCCATCAGTACGGTACTTTCATTCCCTGATAATATTCCTGTACTTTGTAATCTTTCCTTAGCGGATGACCATCCCAATCATAAGGCAAAAGAATTCTGCGAAGATCAGGGTGGCCTACAAAAATTATTCCAAATAAATCGTATGCCTCTCTTTCATGCCAATTAGCAGATTTCCAGATAGATTCGACAGACGGCACTTCGGGCAAGTCCTTTTTAACTTTTACCTTTAAGACAATCCGGTGCTTCTTCTCCATTGAAAAGATATGGTATACAACACCTAAAGTTCCGTCGTTGTAATCCATGCCGCTTAAAGACATCAAATAATCAAATTTCAAATCGGGACTGGTCGATAGAAAAGCACATATTTCCTTTATATCAGAAGCCTTAACAACAATATACGGATCGACAAAGGCATCTGGCTTGGACTCCAGAATCGAATCAGGAAATTCTGCCTTGAGCCTTTCATTTATCTCATTAAAGTTCATTTTCATTCGGAATTTCTCATTGAAAATTCAGGCGTTAAATTGGTCGAAACTTCACCTTTCTTAGCTTTTACACGGCTCTCACGCCTGATTTTCTCCTGTAATTTCATTAATCCTTCCAACAGCGCTTCAGGTCTGGGAGGACATCCAGGTACATATACATCTACAGGTATAACGCGATCGACGCCTTTCAAAACATGATATCCATGCTCCCAGTATGGCCCTCCGCAGTTGGAACATGATCCCATTGAAATCACATAACGCGGCTCAGCCATTTGCTCGTAAATTCTTTTGACCCTGGTCGCCATCTTAAGCGTAACTGTGCCCGAAATAATTATAACGTCGGCCTGGCGTGGTGTTGCACGTGGAATTACTCCAAACCTACCCATGTCGAAATTAGAAGCTGAGGCTGCCATCATTTCAATTGCGCAGCATGCAAGGCCAAAATGCATTTGCCAGAGAGATGATAAGCGAGCCCAGTTCAAAAGATTATCAAGTGACGTGATAACGATATTTCCATCATCAAATTGCTTGTCAAGAAGTCCCATTTATCTTACCTCAATCCCGGCTGTGTCATTTGCCTTGACTTTTTGCTGCATAAGTTCAAGATATTTCGGACGGGGCTTATCCCAATCAAGGTCCCCCTTGCCCCAGACATAAACATACCCTGCAACAAGTATGAGAAGGAATATCATCATTTCAATAAAAGCATACATACCAAGATTCTTATAAACCAGTGCCCATGGAAAAAGAAACACAACTTCGACATCAAAAATCAGAAATATCAATGCAACAACATAAAATCGAATATTAAATTTTACCCAGCTCGGGCCGATTGTATCTTCGCCACATTCATAAGTGCTGAGCTTTTCCGCATTTGGCCTATGGGGACGAAGGATTCTCGCTGCAAACATTGCCCCGGCCACGACCAGCACACCAATAATTAAAAAAATCAGAATTGTACCAAATTGTGATAACATTAATTATTCCAGATTTTTCGTGCAAAATTTATATACCCAGTAAAGGAAAGTCAAGGTAGTGTATTACGGCTACTATCCTGGCATCACTTTATTTCAGCCGTTATTTATTACCCTCTCATTGTTTTAGCTGAAAATTAACTTCAACTTCTCCCGATTCCGGGACAGTTACTTTTACGCTTTGAACCCCGTAGTAGTTGTACCACGTTTTAAGAGTATATGTTCCAGCTGGAACATTTCTTATAACATACCATCCATCACTATTAGTCACGGCGTAATACGGATTCTGCAAAACGACAACCCATGCCTGCATCTCAGGATGAACATCACACAGTATTATTGCTGCACAACCGGCATGGTTGAAGACATGAACCCTGCTCTCTCCACTTGGGAACAGGCCCAAATCAAACTGACCTCCACACGTTGATGGAGAAAAGACGTCGTGGAGAACAGGATCACTGTTCACGAACTTTACTGTCGTCCCTGCCAGGACAGGAAGGACTTCCGGTGTGAACATTAGATTTTTCTGGTCCATAACAACAGGGGTATCCGGCGGGGTAAACTTATGATTTACTCTCTCTATGTATATAACTGCGTTTTGATCAGTCGGTGCACCAATTATATGAACCCTGCCCTTAATATTTCCTGAATATGCAGCTGGTGTAATAAAAACCATCAGGCAGAAAAGAATGCTTAAACAGAGAATTACGTTATTACACGGTAGGTTTGTAAAAATACTTGCTCCGCATCTCAAAAGATGGGCTGGCTCATCAGAGCTGGACAACCTACCAGGATTACTTGCCCTTTTTTGCCTTTTCATTTATAAAAAGATACAAAGATTTTACGTCATTTGGTAAAAGAACAGGAAGTCTCTTCCCTTCAGCAAGGCTTGATTGCTCTATTTGCGTCACGTGGTTCCAAAGCTCCGCAAGAAACTGAGCTACGTTATCATATGGACCAATGTTCTCAACCAGTGGAGCATTCAACTCGTTTCCAATTTGATGACAGCTCTCACATCCTTTTTCTTTAAACAATTTCCTGCCTTTGGATGACGTGCCTTCGGTTTTAGGTGAACTTTCAAAATACAGATAGGCTATTAAGTTAGCCATTTCATCATCGGATAATTCGGGAAAAGGCTTATTCATACTTTTTGCAGCTAAAAGCATTTTTTCTGAGTGGTTCCACATTATCCCTGCAATTTGGGTGACGGTGTGGTTCAGGTTCGTTTTAGTTAGATCCGGACCAATTTGCTTCTCGACGTGACAGTAGTAGCAACCTTTTGACTTAAATAGTTTTTCGCCAGCAGCCGGATCCCCCGTGTATGAATAAATATTTTTCTCTAATTTTACAGAGCTCGTAGCTCGAATATAAGCTACGAGATCAGCAAATTCGTTATCGGAAAATGTAGGGAACCTTATCCCTTTCTCCCTGCCCCGCTTCCACATTTCAAACGAATGGTCCCACATGGCCTGGGCCAGACGTACAGGAGATGCATAAATTTTCATGCTATCAAGAGGTATTTTGCCCGGAACCGGATGTCCAATTGAATGACACCGGACGCATTCTTTCCTTGTAAACAATCGCTTCCCTTTAGATACACTTCCATACGTCCCAAGATAACGAATAAAAAACAAAAAATGGCTCAAATTTTCAAATTCCCTGCTGGTAAACTCAGGTTTTTTTGTGCTGGAGCGGGACATTAGAAGCAACATTCTGGGAGAATGGTTCCACATCTTTGAAAAAAGATCGAACTCATCTCCAACGAATAAATGCTTGCCAAAATCAGGACCAATATTGCCGCCAACACCGTTTATAGCGTGACAGTTCATGCATCCCTTTTTTTCAAATATCTCTCGTCCTTCGATTGGATTTTGCGGAAGATTTTGTGCAATTATAATTGGCCCCAGAAGGATCATTATAGCAGGAATCGTAACAAAAAAAATCTTTAGCATGTTGGAACCTCCATGTCTAATGGAATCACCAAATGTAAACTTTGAGAGCTCACATTATTCATCTTTATGCAAACCGAAGAAAACATATGTAAGCACACCGGAAAGTACCCAGAAGATTATGATGGCAATTATGCTGATGCTGATTGAAGCAGTTTGCATGTCATTTAATTCATGGGCAACCTTAACAAGGTGAACAAACCACCAGGTCACACTTACAGCAAGTACCCAGTTTAAAGACAGCGTGATGAGCTGTATAAAATAAACCTTCCTTTCTTTCATGATTCGAGCCTCCATTAAAAGTAAAATTGAATTTATGCAGCCTGATGTTTCATATTTCAGCCTTCAGGTTAGCCTCAAGTTGACTTTCATCGTGGTGCCCTGGAAGGTATTCTCTCAATCTGGTAGACACTTCATGCACACTTTGCAACCTTCCCTCTTTAACTTCCCATATAGAGATGAGGGGGAACAGCTTTGAGAATCCCATGAATCCGAGCGCAAAGGCGGAGACCGCTGCTGCAAAAAGTGAAATTTCCGTTACTGATGGCACATACACGCCTGTGGGATATGGAAGACGGGGGTTGGCAAGCGTCGGTATTATTATTATAAGCCTTTCAAGCCACATTCCAACCACCACAGCTATTGATGCCGTAAGTATCCCGGGAAGTTTTTTTAGCTTTCGGTTGCTTAAAATTACAACCGGTATGAGGAAATTGCAGAAGACCATTAACCAGAAGAAAGGTGCATACCCCCCGTTGAATTTATAGAAAAATACCCTCATCTCTGCGGGTTCGTGTCCATAAAAAGCCGTAAGATATTCAGCAAATGTGAAATATGTCCAGAGCAATGACATTATCAAAAGCAAAGTACCTAAATACTGGAAATGTATTTCTTTTAAATAATCTTCAAAATGATAAGCTTTTCTAAACACAATCATTACAATAAGAAGCGCAGCTATTCCAGAATAAATTGCCCCAACGACAAAATAGGGCCCAAATATGGTACTGTGCCATCCAGGCTGAAGAGTCATTCCAAATATCCAGGCGATTATCGTGTGAACCGAAACAGCTATCGGTATAACCATAACCATTAAAATGTTAATTGCTCTCTCAAGTATATGCTTTTGCCTGGGTGTATCTTTATATCCCCATGCAAGAATTTTATAAAGATTTTCCAGCCTGCCACCGCGGTCCCGCAACAAAGCAATATCCGGAATTAAAGGAAGGTAAAGATAAATTGTCGATGCGGTGAAATACGCTGTAATACTTGTTACATCCCACAGTAAAGGAGATTGCAGCCTTCCTCTCTCAAACAAATGCAAAATCCTATCAGGCCTTCCAAGATCAATTATTGGATGAAGACCGCCAATAGCAAGCACAATCCCAGTAATCACCTCAGCCATCCGTGTGATTGGCCTGCGCCATTCTGCTCTGGATAATCTCAGGATTGCTGATATGAGTGTGCCAGCATGAGAGATACCAATAAAGAAAACAAAGTCCACGATATAAAAAGCCCACGTTACAGGCTCGTTCATTCCCGTCACGCCAAGGCCTAAAACTAACTGGCGAACGTACAACCCGATTCCAGTTAAAAGTATGGCGCTGAAAACTGCCGCAAGTAAGTAAAATCCTCTTCCAGTCTGATAAATTGGCCTGAACAGTGTTTCGTCTTCATCATGCAGGTCTCGATATGTCATAATTTCCGGCCCTCAATTTTTATAAATAAAAAAATGCCACAATAAAGCCTATACAATCGACCCACGGACAATTATCGAGCTTTATTCTTCAGACTCAATTGCATTGAGATAACGAACCTTCGGCATGGTGCCGAGTTCTTCAAGCAACTCAAAAGCACGATAGTCACGTGATGCCCTTGAAACATCGCTCTGTGGATCGTCTAAGTCTCCAAAAGAAATAGCACCTACAGGGCAAACCTCAACACATGCAGGAACATAATCTTCCGATTTAAGTTTTCGATGCTCAGCTTTTGCCTTTTCCTGCGCAATTTGTAACCTGTGCACGCAAAATGTACACTTTTCAACAACGCCTTTTGGCCGTACTGAAACATCAGGGTTGTAACTTTTCTCAATTTGCTGTGGCTGTTCTGTTTTGTGCCAATTGAAAACTTTTACAGTGTATGGACAGTTAGCCATACAATAACGGCAGCCAATACACTGGGGATATATCTGGGCAACAATTCCATCATCTCTCTTATACGTTGCCCTCACAGGGCAGACCTTAATGCAAGGCGGCTCATCGCACTGCATGCAATTTCTCGGCAGGACCTTCGGCTTGACATCTGGATAATCACCCTGATATTCCATTGTCAGCATTTTCATCCAGAACATCGCCCTCCCATTTATTGCATCTTCAATGGAAACAATCTGAACATTGTTTTCAAGTTTACAGGCGGTGACGCATGCCTGACATGAGGTGCATTTATTGAGATCAATCACCATTCCGTATCTAGGCATAAGATTCCCTCTGCGTTTTGTAAAATTTCACAGTAATTGTTTAAAAGATCTTTACTAAAGTCTCAGAATATGAAGGCTCCCCGGTTTGGTCATCAAATACGTTATCAGAATAATGAATGGGATTAGTACCCAGCTGCTTTCCCGCAGCAGTGTGTCCCAGGCCAAATGGTACGTCAACATTCTGAGGCATTGTAGTAGGACTGTGTAAAGCAATCGCTTCAAAATCACCTTTAGCAGTTTTAATTTTTACCATACTCCTGTCAGGTATCGAAAGTCTTTTTGCAGTTTCAGGATTAACTTCAACCCATGTGGTATAATACACGTCGTGATCCATTCCAAACTGCTCTGTAAGGACAGGATTTCTCAGCAAATTTCCTTTGTAATCGAAATTCTTTAAGAAAATGTTTAATCGAAGTTGGCCATCAAGAGTCTGCTGCCTTCTTTTTTTATTATCCTCCAGCTGATCGATTTCCAGCGCAACTTGAGGGGTATACCCAACAATCTTGGGAAAAGGATCCCACCAGCCGCCATAACGAAGGAGCTGTTGCCAGAAATCTTCAAAGTCTGAATATGGAACCAATTGCCAGCCCGCCTTATGCAGACTCCTTTCTATTCCAGTTGGTTTCTTTTGACTCATCAGCATTCCAGTTCCGCGATCATAAATGGGTTTAATCATTGCCTGGAGATAATCCTTATAGTTCCTGTACTTCCAGTTTTCTTGCAGATTTAAATCACCAATGAGAGACACGATGACATCACCTGTATGCACTGTAGAATAAAATGGCTTCACCACTGGCTGTTGCACACTGACAACAGGATTACCAATTGCTGTGCTGAATTGCATATCAAGTTTCTCAAGATCATCGTGATCCGGAATTATCAAATCTGCCAGCTCACTTGTCTCATCTATAAAAGGCGAGAAACTTACGACAAGCGGAATCCTGGAAAGAGCTTTGCGAAATTCTTCTGCATTGGGTGAGTTAAAGATGAAGTTGCTCCTGTAAATCAACAGAACACCCGTATCCGACCTTTCAATCAAATCGTTCTTATTCCAGGTATTTCTGCCTTCCTGACTCATCTCGATTCCGGGATCCTTCAGTCCAGCCTCATTTATTTTTCCAAAACCCGCGAATCCTTTTAACGCATTGAGTGCAATGATTGCATGGGCATTTTTCAACCCATTTGAAGAATGTAAAATTGTCTCATCAAAATATGCAGCTGGAGCCCCGGCATTTGCAAACTCTCTTGCAGTAGAAATAATCTGCTCTGCATCCACACCAACTCTGGCTTGGACAGCAAAAGGCGTGTAGTTCTCGAGAACCAGCTTTCGAAATGTTTCAAAATTCCTGAAGTGATTCTGTACAAACATCTTGTCGTATGTTCCGTCGCTGATTATAACAAATGCAATTGCCAGCGCAACATCGGCAAAATCTCGAGGCATTGCGGGTATCCATCGACTTGCTTTAAAGGCGCTCGGAGTGAGTTTTGGAGCAATAGTAACCAGCTTACCCTTTCTTTCTCTTAAGCTATTGACCGCACGGGAGAAGAATAGCGGACTTTCAGAAACCTCGGTCATCTGCGAACCAAAGTTTAACAGGTAGTCAATATGGTCAAAATCAATAAAATCAGGATAGTCCATCTTCAGATCCTCATAGGGCAGTCGAGATTTGGCAGCAAAATTATCTATAACCAATTTTCCGGAGCCAATGCTATCCATGAACTTTTGAATTAAGTTCGCCATAAAAAGAGACTCTGTCTGGGCTATGAATGCGATGCTGTTCTTGTCTCCATGCCCAACAACCTTACGAAGTTCTGAAGCAATGGCACCATAAGCATCAGCGTAGGATATTTCCTGAAATTTTCCGTTGACCTTTTTCATCGGGGACATGATTCTATCCGGATGGTAGAGACTTTCGACAGATGTCAGGCCCATTGGACAGACACCGCCTTTGTTTACCGGTGAAAGAGGGTTTCCGAAGGCCTGGACAGGTAAACCATCGATTAAACGGATTCGAAGACCACAGGCACCCGGGCATTTTGCACAGGTAGTAAGTTTCCACGTTTCCGTCTTCGGACCATTATACAAAATCGGAAGTATGGCATTGGGAAGCTTAAAAAGTGCTTCACCAGCGCCACCTGCCGCAAATCCGATTAATGAACCGCCAAGCAATTTTACAAAGTCGCGCCTATTTATATGCATTCTCTAATCTCCAAAACAAATCGATGTCAGAGAAATATTTTTGGTGATAATTTTCATCTGTGGCAATGTGAACAATCTGTAGTGATATGGTTTTCAGTATGACAATTCAAGCAGTTATTCATCTTGATCTGAAGAAACTGCTTGGAAGGTGGTGATGTGAGCGTTGCCACATTGCCGTGGCACTCCTTACATTCAATCTTTCCTATACCAACATGCCTTCGGTGCGAAAAGTAAGCATAGTCCGGGACGTAGTAAATTGAGTACCATGGTATTTGCTTGTGTTCTGTAACGTAGTCATATACAAGCTTCTCTTCTGGGGTTCCTTTTAACGGAGTAAAATGACATGCACTGCAGACTTCTATGTTAGGTATACCCGCTCGGGCACCTGTAAGAACATGCTGATGACATGCCATACAGGGGATTTTGAATTTCCCGGCATGCACAGCATGGCTGAAATCTATTGGTTGAACGACTCGATCCCTGTTATCTATGATTTTGCCTACCAGGAAAACACCTGTAACAAATCCAGCTGCTGTAGTCAGGACTAAAAGAATTTTTTTCATAACAAATCCGCTCAATATTGTATTGGGGTTCCGTTTTAAACGGAACCCCAGCTTTTCATTCAATGGTTCTAAGAAATTCAAGCACTGCGCGAGCCTGCTGTCTGGTCAACTGCTGATTAGGCATCTTTGGTACATTTGAATATTCTTTGAGTAGATTTTTAATTATCGGGTCTTTTTCCTGCATCTCAGCGGTATTCAAAAGATAGTTCATAATAAACACCGGTGTTAGCTTTTTCGCCACACCCCTGAGCGGCGGTGCAAGCTTTGTTTGATCGACGTCATGACATAAATAACACTTTGAATAGAAAATTGAACTTCCTTCCTCTACCAGATTCTTGTCGATCTTTGGTGAGAGCTTTAATTCCTTTATTGGTCCTATCCCGTTGTCTACATTTTCTTTTTTTTGCTGATAAGAAAGAAACGGTGCCGGGTTTGGTGCGGGTAGACTGCTAATGACTTCAAATCCCATAAAGCTGAGAATAATGGCAAGGAAAGCTATAGTTACAGGCAATCTCGTTTTCATACTTTTCTCCATTTTCAAAATGCAAACCACGTTGCAAGGTAAAGAGTGTTGTTATCCGACGCATTCCTGCCAGAACCGTCATAATTTGTGGATGCGCCGTTAAATTTTGTGTAAGCAACATATTGTAGAATAATTTGAGTGTTCAACCATGGAATAAATGAAACTTGAGCTGTTATGGCACTGCTATTTGGAGATCCCGTTGCACTTCCGCTAACAGCGGCCGGTGAGTAAAATACCGCATCTGTGGTTCCTGTTGTGGCCATATAACCGAGAGCTAAAGCAAACATGGATGGGAAATTATAGTTTGCATCAACCTTAAAGGTATTGAGTGTAAGGTTGTTAGAGCTGGAACCGCCCGCAGCAAACGTTGCGTCAAGGTTTTGCTTTTCGGTTATATAACTTGCATGTGCAATCAGTTCTCCACTGCCAAGCAATTTTTCATACTGAGCATCGAAACCAATATCGGTGTATTTATTATATGGGCCGCTAATTCCTGCAGGGAATAAGTTAGATGCAAAACCAAAAGTCCCGACTTCAAGATATTGCTTACCCCAGTCATGCTGAAGTGCAACCCTCCAGTACGGTGCTACACCCTTTATGTTATTGACCCATGCTGAATCCGCTGGATATGGCACTCCCTGAATTGCAGAATGGTAAGCGCTTATTTCCGCATAGACCAGATTATCATATAGACCGTATATGCCGAGCCCAAGCACATTCCCCGCCATTGCATTATCAAGAATTGGTGTCCAGCTTGGCGATGGTGCAGATGAAGATGCTATGTACGGAAATCCCCAGGCAGGAGTTGTATTCCAAACATCTTGCATAGTTGGATTGTTATTCAGGGTGATTCCATACAGAAAGTCCTTCCCCCCGACAAGTGTATGGTCGGCATACCTGAAATCTGCCATATCCATCCCAATTGTCCCTGAAGTTGGGTCGTACGTAAGCTGTATATAGGATCCTATTTTTGGAGCCAGCTCGCCAGCTAAAAACAAACTCAACTGCTGTGGAAATTGAGTAGAACTCGCCTCAGTCCCTGGAGTTGCCATGCTGACCTTACTATAAGACGTCATCACCATTGCGGATAATGGAAAGTTGCTTAAAATTTCCATATTCTTTTCCTCATCATGAGCTGAGACCAACGTCGGCGCCCCCGCCATGGTATAACCATTCAGTTTGAACAACCGTCCAAACGGAGTTAGCTGCGGGAAGTTGTAGTGGCATGAACTGCAAGCCAGACCGGTTTGGCGAGCATAGCTTGGAATTGAATAAACGTTAGAGTTTGAAATGAATAAAATCACGCCGCTTAACACAGCGACTGAAAGAACCATTTCCGTTTTCTTTATTAACGGTGTAATAGCATCGGTTAACTTCTTCATATTTAGCCTCCAATATGTTTTTTGATATTCACTGCATTTCTTTAGCTGCGAAATTCCTCAGTTTGATTCCTCTGTAAACAGCTCCTAACTGCATGCTGAAGGTCTTTTAGCTCAAGCGGTTTAATCAGTAAGTAATCAGCCCCGTAATTCCTCAGCTCGTCCTCACTGATTGTATCAGGGTAACCTGTGATTACAATAAGGGGAATGTTGGGTCTGATTTTTTTGGCACGGATAACGAAGGTAACCCCAGACTCATAGTTTAACCTCAGGTCGGAAATTAAAAGATCAAAGTGCTGTTTCTCTAATAACAAAAGGGCTTCCTGTGGACTTGAAACTGCAACCATCTCACATCCCTCTTTCTTCATAAAATCCTGAAACGCTAAGAGGATATTTGTGTCGTCATCGAGAACCAAAACTAAGGGTCTATTTGACAGTTCACTATCGGTCACAATTGATGATGCTCAAAGACCGTGCCGCAAAATGGTGAAGAAAAATCTCTTTTTTTGAAGGTTTTCCGAAACAAAAAAAGGAAAAGCGACATGAATATGTTGCTACGCGTAAATTAAAAATGGCAGTTCTGCCCGTTCTTCCTCATCCCTTACAACGGGATTAATATCCGAAACCTTGTACCCACACCAATCTTACTTTCAACAACAATAACTCCCCCGTGCCCATTGACAACCCGCTTTGCCATCGGTAACCCAAGACCAGTGCCATTTGGTTTCGTGGTAAAAAACGGATCAAATATTCTGGTAAGGTTAGATTTCTCAATGCCGGGACCCGAATCTTCAAATCGGATTTCAATACACTCTGTCCCTCTTTCCAATAATATTTCTCTGACAGTACCGGGCGCCCTGCCAAAGTCACCAATATCCACATAAACAAAGTCATGAACGTTCTTGGAAAGCTTAGTTTTGCTGGTTGAAACGAGGATTTTTCCTATGAAATCACCTTTTGCCATCTTTCCCGAAACTGCAATAGAGTAATCCTCAATAGCCTGAATTCCATTCAAAATAATGTTTACAAAAGCTTCCCTGAGATGAACAGTATCAATTGTCAAATCGGGTAGATTCTTATCAAGATTCTTTTCAATGAGAACCTTTGCACGATCTGCCCGGAGTCTGACAAATGATATGGCTTCGTTAACTGCATCATTAACGGATCCCCTGTTGAAATCCATTACTGTTGGCCGCACAAATCCTAAAAGTTCATTGACAGTTGATTCCATTCTATAAGCAGAGTTTAACGCAACTGCAAGAGATTCTTTGTCGGCCGCTTCCAGGTTGGTCGACTCACTGAACAATTGAAGTATCATTTTAATCGAAGTTAATGAATTTCTGAACTCGTGTGCAATGAAAGCAGCCAACTCGCCAACTGTAGCAAGCTTCTCGGTTTTAATTAGCTGCTGCTCTATACGCTTTCTCTCGGTCACATCGGTAATGATTTCAAGGATTGCCGTTACTTTACCCCCTTCCTCCATCGGAATTGAGAAGTGCTCAAGATAACGCTCGGCACCGTCAGGCCCGGTAATTTCATCAAGATGCGCTGTCGATTTACCGGACTGGATGACACTCCTGCTTATGCAGTCGCTGCAAAATCCAGAACCACAGAATAGCTCTGAACAGTTCCTGCCAATAACATCTTGAGGTTGATACCCTGTAATGCGAGAAAGTGCTGCACTAACCGTTTGTATTCTCAAATCAGGGCCAAGCACAAGAATGGCACTGGGCACGTTATCAAGGATAGCTTGGAGCTTTGATTTTTCTTCAGATAATTCCTTCGTGCGCTCTGCCACCATTTTCTCGAGTATTTCCCGATGATTTCGCAGTTCCAGGTCTCGTGCCATAAGAGACGCCGCCATTGAATTAAACTGCTCCGCAAGTTTTTCCAATTCATCTCGCGTTTCAATGGTGAGTCTGTGAGCATAATCGCCTGCAGATATTATCTCTGCTCCTTTTCTCATTTCAGCAATTGGCCTGGTAAACTGCCTGGTTGCCAGTAAACTCAAGGTTACTGACAGAAAAAGGAATCCTGCAATTGACAGGCCAAAAACCTCCGTTGCAGAATAGACGGGTCTCAAGAGAAGCGATTTCCGAATGGACTCTACTACAAACAATGAAATAGAGAAGTTTGATTTAACAGTGGGCGTTTTATTAACGTAGGTTGGCGGGAACATCGGTGCAAACGAAACTACATTACTCAGTCCCTCTGAAATTATGCCGGCGTTTCCCGACAAAATTTTATTATAAACCTCTGCAGGGTATTCGTCTTGCAAATCACTTTTTGTCAGAACAAAAAGCCTGTCCCAGTTTTTTCTCTTCCTCGAATCGTAGAGATAATGGCCATCTCCACTAACAATATATACAGATTTAAAACTGCTGTCTGGAATTTGTGACCCCAGTGCATCGAAGAATTTAGAAGCAAAAACGTCGGCCACTAAGATACCGGATTTTTTTCCTTTTTGAAAAACTGGAGTAGCAAAACTTATCACGGCAATTCTTTGACCATTTCTGCCGACTATTTCTGCAGGCGAAAAGGTGATTTGACCCTGATGTAACGGTTCTGTAAGAAACTCATAATAATATTCCTTGTTTCTACTGAGGCCATTCCGATCCGTCAATATGTAAAAACCACGATTGTGCCCCTTTGAAGAAGACTCAACGCGGAGCTTTTCGAAATCCTCTGCATCGAGGATCCTTATTCGGTCATAGATCCCCTTCGTTCTCACAAAATCAAGAAATAAGCTCGCCGCCTGTTTATCAGCGGCCAACGAACCTTTTGACAAGGTACCCGTTACACTTCTTACGACTCCGGAATTGGCCAGGAAAGTCAAATCGGTTTCAACATCTACCAGAAATCCGGCAGCTCGCTCCCTTACCAGCTGAACGTCATTGTTAAGCTCAGCCTTTGCCGCTGAAATCTTGTCGTTTGCCGTAGAGAGAATAGCAAATGTGCCGACTACCAGTATGGGAACAATCGATAACCCTGAAAAAGCAATGATTAATTTTGCCCTTATCGACAGCCACGGAAAAAGTTTATTTATGTTCACAGGCTTTCATCAATTCCGGAAATCACAGACCTGTTAAGGTCTCTTAAGTAAATACTCACAACTACTTCTAACATTGGGCTATCTGAACTCTTCCACATTGATTCTATGTTTGGAAACTAATCTCTGAAAGTTTTGACGCGTCATACCAGATTCCCTTGCTGCAGCAGTAATGTTGCCGCGATTCCTTTTTAGAGCATCCTTTACGAATGCAATTTCAAATTTATCGATTGCATTCTTCCGGGCCTCTGCGAATTTCCACACTACGGGCAACTTATGGCCGTCATCATAATAAAAAGAAACATCCCTCAAAAGATCAGGGGTAATCACTTCTAACTTCGATAAAATCACTGCTCGTTCAATAATGTTTTCAAGCTCTCGAACATTCCCTGGATAGTCATAAGCATTTAACATTTTCATTGCGTCATCAGAAAACCCCGAGATTTTTTTTCTCATTCTCTTTGAGTACTTGAGTAAAAAATAATTGGCAAGAACAGGTACATCTTCCCGTCGCTCTCTTAATAGTGGCAGGTGAATAACCATTACATTTAAGCGGTAAAATAAATCCTTTCTGAAAGTACCCTTGTTTACCTCTTCAGATATGTCCCTGTTAGTGGCAGCAATTACTCGAGCAGCGACATATACAGGCTCATTTCCACCAAGCCTTTCAAACTGTCGCTCCTGCAAAACCCGCAAGAGTTTTTGCTGCAGAAAAACTGGAAGATCACCTATCTCATCTAAAAAAATTGTCCCGGACCCTGCAATTTCAAATTTCCCTTGTTTTCTCTCACCTGCTCCAGTGAAAGCCCCTTTTTCGTAACCAAAAAGTTCAGATTCCAGCAACGTTTCAGGAACAGCTGTGCAATTAACAGCAACAAAAGGTTCATCCTTGTTCGGGCCGTAGCTGTGGATTGCTCGAGCAACCAATTCCTTTCCTGTACCACTTTCACCAAGGAGCAAAACAGGTGTGGAATTGGGGGTGGTTGAAATGGAGCCAATAAGTTTGTATATCTTCTGCATCTGAGCGCTTTTTCCAACAAGCTCATAGTTATCGGTTAGCTCCGCTTTGATTGGTTCAGCTGAATAGCGGGAAAAAGAACCATTATCTATGTTCACCAGAGCTTCAGAGACAACCTTCCTCAGTTGCCTGATATCGAGCGGCTTTGTGAGATAGTCAAATGCTCCAAACTGCATTGCCCGAACAGCTGTCTCTACCGTTCCAAATCCCGTAATCATTATAACAGGAAGGTCTGGATATTCCTCTTTCATCCTTTTCAGAGTATCAAGCCCATTCATCCCGGGCATATTTATATCCATGAATACCAGTGATGGCCTCTCAAACGGAATCAACTGCAAACCAGAACTGGCATTTTGAGCAGTTACAACCTCATAACCGTCCTTTGTAAACAACTGCCTCAAAGCAAAAATAATACCATCATCGTCGTCAATTACAAGAATTTTATGCTTGAAATGCTCCATTTCATCCGCAATCATATTTTAGAATATTCATCCCTCTCTTAGCGTCCATGAAAAATTATGCCGATAAAAGGACTGTTTCAGCCCTTAATCTTAACCGTGCTAAAGTTGCGGTAAAATGTCCGATTTTTGCCAGCATGTTGAATGATGAATTGAAAAATTTGCAAAAGCTTCGTTTAACTTCTATCTTTATTAAACTCATTTTTGTAAAATGTCTTCATCTCGTAAGGCTGAATTTTTACTCCTTTTAATCACGTTTATATGGGGGAGCACTTTTGCAGTTGTTAAGTCCTCCCTTAATGGCGTGTCACCCCTTATTTTCCTCGGAGTTCGTTTTGGAATGGCCGCGATTTTTTTTCCTGTCATTTTCAGAAAAAATTATCTGAGGATGAATTTGAATACTTTAAAAGGAGGTATAATTATAGGCAGTTTATTATGGGTTGGCTTTGCACTTCAAACAATTGGATTGAAATATACAACTGCCTCCAAATCTGCTTTCATCACGGGTTTACTTGTAGCCTTGACTCCATTAACTCAGGCTTTAATTGAGAAAAAAACACCAACCAGAGGGAACATCATTGGAATAATTATTATTGTAATAGGCCTGTATTTACTTACCTCACCTGGAGGACAGGGATTAAATGCCGGAGATCTCTTGACTTTCGGGTGCTCAGTTGCATTCTCTGTGTACATAGTATACCTGGATATCTTTTCAAAACAACACGACGTGTCCAACTTAACCCTCCTGCAACTCATTATGGTAAGTGGACTATCCTTTGCTGCCACCCCTTTTGTGGAATCCGCGAGCATCCACCTTACAATCCCTCTTGTAATTTCCTTTCTCTATCTTTCACTCCTTGCCACCGTATTTGCTACATACATTCAAACAAAATATCAAAGAGAAACAACTCCAACGCGAGCTGCCGTCATTTTTGCTGCGGAGCCTGTTTTTGCAAACGTGATAGCATTTATTGCATTTAGAGAATTCGTTGGCTTTATTGGTGCTGTTGGAGGAGCTTTCATTGTCTGCGGACTCCTTGTATCCGAACTAATGGATAGATGAGTCAAAAGTTTGTAAATCAATCTTGATTAGGCCCATTTAGCTGATTAACTTTTAACCCGAAAAAGAGAAAAATATTGCCAGCACGCAAAGACATACGTTCTATATTGATCATAGGGAGTGGCCCCATTGTTATTGGGCAGGCTTGCGAATTTGATTACTCTGGAACCCAGGCATGCAAAATTCTTCGAAAGCTGGGGTATAAAGTCATCCTAGTGAACAGTAACCCAGCGACAATCATGACAGACCCGGAATTAGCAGATGTAACTTACATAGAACCCCTTACCCCTGAATTTGTCCGCAAAATTATAGAATTGGAAAAACCCGATGCCATTCTCCCTACAATGGGAGGCCAGACTGCTTTGAACATTGCCGTTTCATTGGCTGAAGCAGGTATACTCGAAAAACATAACGTTGAGATGATAGGAGCAAATCTTCGGGCTATTCAAAAGGCTGAGGACAGAGAGCTTTTCAAAGAAACAGTAACCTCGATAGGCCTGGATGTCCCAAAGGGTGGATTTGTTAAAACTATTTCCCAGGCAATGACCATCATTAAGGAAGTTGGTTTCCCGGCAATAATCAGACCATCATTTACCCTCGGGGGGATGGGCGGCGGAGTTGCTTATAATATAGAAGAGTATGAGGAAATTGCCAGGCACGGCCTGTCTGTCAGTCCAATAAGCGAAATTCTCGTCGAAGAATCTGTCATAGGCTGGAAGGAATTTGAACTTGAAGTAATGAGGGATAAGAATGACAATGTTGTAATTGTATGCTCAATTGAGAATGTTGATCCAATGGGTGTTCACACTGGCGATTCAATTACTGTTGCTCCTGCACAAACACTGACTGATCGTGAATATCAGACAATGCGCGACTGGGCAAAGAAAATAATACGGGCAGTGGGGGTGGAGACCGGTGGTTCAAATATTCAATTTGCAGTCAACCCATCGGATGGCAGAATGGTAGTTATTGAAATGAACCCTCGTGTTTCTCGCTCAAGTGCATTGGCTTCAAAGGCAACAGGATTTCCAATAGCAAAAATAGCAGCTATGCTGGCAGTTGGACTTACACTTGATGAAATTCCAAATGATATCACAAAGAAAACACCTGCTTCTTTCGAGCCTTCCATTGATTATGTCGTTGTGAAAATTCCTCGATGGGATTTTGAAAAATTCAAGGGTGCAGATGATACTCTCGGCGTGCAAATGAAATCGGTTGGGGAGGCGATGGCTTTTGGGAGAACATTCAAGGAGGCTCTGCAAAAGGCTTTAAGTTCACTTGAACAGGGAAGAAACGGTCTCGGTGCTGACGGGAAAGATAAATATAGCTTCCGCTCAGTAAGGAAATCAGAAGTAGAAAACTATCGGAAGATGATAGCAAATCACCTGAAGCAAAGGAAACCAGACAATATTTTCTTCATTCGACTGGCACTGGAAGCCGGATTTTCAGTTGATGAAATATACGAACTGACCCGAATAGATAAATGGTTTTTAAAGAATATAGAGGAAATCGTTTCTTTTGAAAATCAATTGATCAATAAAAAAGCCATGAACAAGGAGATTTTACTCAAGGCCAAACAACTTGGTTTCTCCGATATCCAGATTGCCGAAATTCTCGGGGTGGAGGAGAAAACTGTCAGGAATCTCCGAAAGTCGCTTGGCGTAATTCCCGTTTTCAAAACTGTTGATACCTGCGCTGCAGAATTCGAAGCGGAAACGCCATATCATTTTTCAACTTATGAAGAAGAAAATGAGTTCACCCGAAGTAAAAAAGAGAAGGTCGTCATACTTGGAAGCGGACCAAATAGAATTGGACAGGGAATTGAGTTTGATTATTGCTGCGTGCATGGCGTCCTGGCTGCTCAGGAAGAGGGCTATGAAGCTATAATGATAAATTGCAATCCTGAGACCGTTTCAACTGATTACGACACTGCCGACAAACTTTACTTTGAACCCCTGACCTTTGAAAACGTTATGAATGTAATTGAAGCTGAGGATCCATCAGGGGTCATAGTAAGCTTTGGCGGACAAACCCCATTAAAACTTGCAAAGGCACTGGAAGAGGCCGGCGTCAGGCTCCTTGGCACAGGTTCAGAGGGAATAGACATCGCAGAGGATAGGAAGCGGTTTGGTGAATTATTGCAAAAGCTGGGAATACCCCATCCAATGTTTGGTACGGCGTACTCGGTGAACGAAGCAGTTGATGTGGCCAGTTTTATAGGCTACCCCGTGCTTGTCAGACCATCTTATGTTCTTGGAGGTCGCGCTATGGAAATATGTTATAATGAGGCCTCTCTCCGAAATTATATGCGAACTGCTGCCGAAATCTCACCAGACAAACCTGTGCTGATAGATAGATTCCTCGAAGATGCATTTGAGTTTGATGTTGATGCCGTAGCAGACGGGGAGGATGTGGTGATAGGTGCTATTATGGAACACATTGAAGAGGCCGGGATTCATTCGGGCGACAGCGCTGCTGTGATTCCTCCATACATGATCACTGAAAAATGTTTGAAAGAGATCAAAGAGTACACAAAAGCTCTCGCAAAGGGGCTTAATGTTATTGGATTAATGAACATTCAGTTTGCCATGAAGGATGACATTGTCTATGTTCTGGAGGTTAATCCACGTGCCAGTCGGACCGTACCCTTTGTAAGCAAGTCGATTGGCATTCCGCTGGCAAAGGTTGCCGCAAAAGTTATGCTCGGGAAAAAGCTTAAGGATTTGAATTTTGTCGGTGTTAATGAAAATCATAAGCATGTATCCATAAAAGAAGCTGTTTTCCCATTTAATCGGTTCACACGGGTAAAGGTTTTTCTGGGACCTGAGATGCGGTCCACCGGAGAAGTGATGGGTATTGATTCCAACTTTGGTGCAGCATATGCAAAGAGTCAGGCTGCTGCAGGAAATCCCCTGCCAACCGAGGGCAATGTTCTCTTCAGTGTGAATGATAATGACAAAAACGAGAAGACTTTGCAGGTGGCTCGGGAATTTATAAACCTTGGATTCAAAATAATAGCCACAGAGGGTACATCTAAATTCTTTTCTCGTAATGGAATTGAAAATGAGCATATCTTTAAAGTCAGTGAAGGGCGACCAAATATTGTAGATTATATCAAAAATGGGAAAATCCAGTTTATAATCAATACCCCCCTTGGAGAAGAATCCAGGTTCGACGAATACGCTATTGGCTGGGCAGCAATTGAGCATAAAGTTTCGTTTGCCACAACTCTGTCTGCCGCATCTGCTGCTGTAAGAGCAATAAAAACTCTTCAGAGAGGTGATCTGTCTGTAAAGTCGATACAGCAATACCATAAATCACTTTCTGACAGACAACCTGTACAACTAACAGGTAATAGCAGCACCTCTTGAATTGCATGCGTTCAACACAAAATTCAATTTTATTAGATTGAAGCCCTGTTTAGCATCAGTCTCCCTATTTGAATTTTTTCTGGTCACATCATTGTTAGCTCAATCACAAATTAAGAGCGTCAATATTTACGGTGCCATTTCATTCCCTTCGCGTCAACTTGAGGAACTCTTTGAACCTCTTAATTTTCCTGCAAATGATTCGATTAAAATTAATTCAGTGCTCCAAAAAATAAAGTCTCTTTACTACTCACGTGGGTATCTTCTGTTTCACGTGGATTCAATCAAAATTGACAGTGCAGGCAATTATGAACGCCGCACTCTCAAATTGTATATTAACGAAGGGCCACAAATGACTGTTGGTAAGATTTTATTTTCGGGAAACAAGGTCTTTAAAGCGGCAGAATTGTACGAGATGATGGATACACATGTCGGCGAGCCATTAAATCAGCACCTCCTGGAAAATGATATAAAAAGAATTTTAAAAAGATACGATGATTACGGATATGCCCTCACAAAGATTTCAATTGATAGTATATACCTTTATGGAAAAGATGATCATGATTCAATTGGCATCGCAATTCAGATACAGGAAGGCGATAGAATTAAAATTAATGCATTTAAAATAGAGGGTAACACTACAACCAGAGATTACGTAATTATTCGTGCCATATCGATTCCAAAAGGGACTTACTACAGCAACAAATTGCTGAGCAGGGCAAAGGAGCGCTTGAACAATCTCGGGTTTTTCGAGAAGGTTGACTATGTTAGACTCTTTAAAGAAGGGGATACCACCGGAATACTGGTGAAAGTAACTGAGGGCAATACTAACACATTTGACGGCATCATTGGTTACGTCCCCCCTCAAGCTGACCAAAAGGGATATTTCACAGGAGCCGTAGACATCTCTATGCGAAACCTCTTTGGTACAGGCAGGATGTTTGGAGCAAAATGGCATCAGGAAACAAGGCTGACACAAGAGCTCCAGATTAGCTACATGGAGCCATATATATTTGGACTCCCATTAAATGTAAGTTTTGCTTTCAACCAAAGAGAGCAGGACACGACTTCCATTACTCGAAACTTTAAGATTGGCGGCGCCTTTATCTTTAATGATAATCTAACAGCAAATTTAAACTTCGAACAAACTTCAGTTACTCCTTTGATTAACAGTTTTAACAATTACCTGGTTTTTCAAAGCACGACGACAAATCTTGGATTGGGTGGAACCTACGATACCCGAAACGACATTTACAATCCAACTTATGGGGCATTGTACGAGACCCAGTTTAAGTTCGGCAGGAAAACTATTTATGGCCCACCCTCACTAATTACTACATTGGCACAAAATTCTGTTTATATACAGCATTTTACAATCGACCTTTCAATGTATCATGAGATCTTTCACCGCCAGGTTGCAGCAATCAGTGTGCATGCTGCACAGGTAATTGGAAATGAACTAGACCAGACCGATCTCTACAGAATTGGGGGTACAAACACGATTCGCGGATACCTGGAAAGGCAATTCATAGCATCCAGAGCAACATGGACGAATCTTGAATATCGCTACATAACCGAACAAAGATCTTATATTTTTGCTTTTCTCGACGCAGGATATATAATGAGGCCCGCTGACCCGATAGCTCATATTCCTCAAAAACAATTCTTCTTATATGGCTATGGTATTGGTGCCCAGATTGAAACGGGCTTTGGAATACTGAAGGCAAGCTTTGCTCTCGCCAGAGGAGAATCATTTACAGAAGGTAAAATTCATTTTGGAATCATAAACCAATTCTAAAGGATGTCCGACAAAATTAAAACATACGTAAACCTTGCCCGTATGGGAAATGTATTTATAGCATTTTTAAGCGTGGAGAGCGCAGGCATCCTTAGCGGAGTCAATGTATTTCACAGTTTGAAATTATTTTTAGCTGCTTTGTCTGCATCATTAATAACATCAGGTGGGAACGCCATTAATGATCTCTTTGATATCGAAATAGATAAAATAAATCGACCTGGCAGACCCGTACCGGCCGGTAAAGTTACTAAAAAGGAGGTAAAATCTTTTTATTTAGCTACCACTATTACGGGTGTTTTTGTCGGTGGACTGATTAATCTTCAAACCCTTATCATTTCTGCAACTGCGGCTGCTATCATTTTTCTGTATAGCTATAGGTTAAAGGGGATAATTCTCCTTGGAAATATTTCTGTCGCTGCAATGACTGGTCTTGCGTTTATATACGGGGGTGCAGCCGTCCAAAGCTTCAAAAATGTTTATACTGCATCTATTTTTGCTTTTCTTTCAAATCTTATAAGAGAGATAATTAAAGACGCTGAAGATGCTTCAGGTGATCAGGCCATTGGAATCAGCACAATAGCAACCCGATACGGACGTTCAGTCTCTTCAGTACTTGCGACTATTTTGTCGATTGTGCTGCTCGGCTCGATCTTCATTGCATATGTGGCTGGTCTGGCAACCATCCAGTTTTTCCTGGTATCGGGCCTGACCGTATTGCCGCTTGTTATTTACTCAATATACCTTTTAATGCTTAGACAGGATTTTTCACAGGCAAGTTATGCATACAAAATGATAATGGTCTTTGGATTGATTGCTCTGCTGGTCGGCAGTTACAGGGTTCCCGGTTGAACTTTTCAGAACAATTTAGTAACCACTCTCTTGAGAAGTTTTAATCCGGAAGGCGGTCCTATAACTGTTGTTTGAATTTGAACCGCTGCTTAATTAATAGAGAGAACCTGAGAGTTTGAGATTAAACTGTAACATTTAAAATAATTTTAAGTAGTTTAAGAAAAAGGAAATTATAGGTGCGCTTTCTTTATCTAATATTTTTCTCACTGTTTTCCATAATGGCAACAAAGGCTTTTCCGCAGGTCAGCATTAATCAACAAAAGTTTGTTATAAGAGCTATTAAAATTAACAGGGATATCAATTTGACAGGTTTGCTTTCAGATCCGATATGGAAAATAGCTCCAGTAGTTGAATGCCCATATGAAATTCAACCAGGTGATAACACACCTGCTGCTCAGAAAACATGGGTTAAAATCTTATATAATTCCAGATATTTATACATTGGTTTTATATGCAAAGACAGCAACCCTTCCTCAATTAGAGCACATATAACCGACAGAGATAAAGATTTTGAAGATGATTTTGTTATAGCAATAATAGATCCATTTCAGGACAACCAGAGAGCTTATGAGTTTATTGTCAATCCTTTTGGTATTCAATCTGATCTGATGAGGAATGGAAACAATGAGAATCCAAGCTGGGATGCGGTCTGGTATTCAAAAGGAGCTATCAACGACACGGGTTACACCGTTGAAATCGCTATACCTTTTAAAAGTATAAGATTTCCCGACAAAAAAGTACAGGACTGGTCCTTAATGCTCGGAAGAAATTATCCGAGAGAGAGCCGGAAAATCTTTTCATGGACAACCTTTAATAAGAACAATCCATGCTTTTTATGCAACGCAGGAACCCTCAGTGGTCTGGAAGATTTGCAGTCAACTTCATCTCTGGAATTGCTGCCTTACAGCATGGGACTACAGAACAGCGAATTAATAAATCAAAGCGACCCCGGTTCAAATTTTGAAAACGGGAAAGTAAAAGGGCGCATTGGCGGTGGGATAAAATACTTGCCAAATCCAGGCCTTTCTATTGAAGCCGTTGCAAACCCTGATTTTAGCCAGGTGGAGTCTGATGCTACCCAGATTAGTGTCAACACGACATTTGCAATATTTTATCCTGAAAAGCGACCCTTTTTTCTCGATGGCGCAGATATGTTTAATACAAAGATCACGGGTTTTTACTCCCGCATGATTAACAACCCAATTGCTGCCACAAAAATTACAAACAAGTCGAAGCATTTCACTGTTGCCTATCTTTCAGCTGCGGATCGAAATTCAGCCTTTATAGTTCCAGGTGAAGAGGCAAGCTCATTTGTGTCAACATCCCTGAACTCATTTTCAAACGTCTTTCGTGGAAAGTATGAATTTGGTACACAATCATATCTGGGTACCTTAATTACTACCCGAAATTTTACAAATGCATATAATTACGTGGGAGGCCTTGACTGGAACTTGTTTTTTGACAACAACTATACCTTTTTAGGTCAGTTTCTAATATCCCGTACGAGGGAACTATATGATACGACACTTTTATCAAGCGGAGGTTACTACGGTACAACAGAATTTACACGGGCTTTTGACGGACAAACTTTTTCAGGAACAGCTGGAATTGTTGAACTGAGGAGAGATTCAAAATATTACAACTTCAGAATTAGATATAAAGATTTCTCCCCTACGTTTCAAACAGAAAATGGATTCGTCACAGCCGTTGATTACCGGCTGCTTAACCTTGAAAATGGATATCAGTTCTATCCAGAAAACTCTTTTATTGATACTGGCTATTTGTTTGCTGAAATGGCCACTAAATTCAATTATGCCGGGGCAAGAAAAGAACGGTGGTTAGCAGCAGGAATTTCTCTCCAAATGAAAAATCAGATAAACGTAGAACTGACCTTTCTTCCATATAATGAAGAACTATTTAACAGTGTAAGGTTCAACAAGATTTATCGAACGATGTTAGATATATATGCTTCGCCATCGAGCATTATATCAGCTAACATAAAAATCGCTCTTGGGAGATTTATTAACAGGCAGGACAATCCAGGGCTTGGATTTGGTCATAATATCTATACTGAATTGGTTTTAAAACCAACAGACAGACTCTCGTTTGATATTTCTTATCAGAGATCAAGACTTACAGATGAGGCAACAAACAACCTAATTTATGATGGCTATATTGGGCGTTTAACAGGCATATACCAGTTCAATGAGCAGCTGTTCTTCCGGCTGATTGGACAGTACAATTCATTCGAGAGGTCAATAGAGATAGACCCCCTTTTGAGTTTCAAATTGAACCCGTTTACAATCTTTTACGCTGGATCAACTCACAGCCTGACCGACTTCGAGCAGCCTTATGGAGTTAGACAGACCTCCCGTCAGTTTTTCATAAAGCTACAGTATCTCTGGAGCAGTTGAACGAACAAAATACAAAATTTTAAGTTTATTTCAGAAATCAATTTCTTTCAGTGAAACTGACACAATTTCAAATTAATGAGAATTTGTTTTTAAATTTTCGGCCCGGCAGCAGCCATCTCTTTCGGAATAGCATGTTCATATTTCTTGAAATTCTCTACAAAACGAGAGGCAAGCTCTTTATATTTTTGCATGTAGACCTCTCTACCTGGCCATGAAGTGGATGGATCTAAAATATTAGACGGCACCCCGTCACATACCGTTGGAACCTGAAAACCGAAAACAGGGTCAATGGTAAACCTGGCTTTAAGAAGCTCCCCACTGAGTGCTGCATTAAGCAAGGCACGGGTGTAGCCAATACTGATACGCTTGCCAACTCCAAATCCACCTCCAATCCAACCTGTATTTACAAGCCAGCAATTTACCTTGTATTTAATTATTTTTCTCCTTAACAAATCAGCATAGACATATGGATGGTGTACCATGAAAGGTGCTCCAAAACAGGTGCTAAACGTAAGTTCAGGTTCCTTACCCAATCCAACTTCTGTCCCGGCGATTTTTGAAGTATACCCTGATATAAACTGATACATGGCCTGTTCAGGGGTTAGCTTTGCAATTGGAGGCATAACACCAGACGCATCGCATGTAAGCAAAATAATATTTTTAGGATGGCCACCCATTTTCTCGGGCACGTGGTTGTCTATGTAGTCCAGTGGATATGATGCCCTTGTATTCTCTGTCAAAGACTCATCGTCAAGATCAATTCTGCGGGTAATGGGGTCAAAAACTACATTCTCTAAAATCGTTCCAAACATCCTTGTAGTTGCATATATTTTAGGCTCAGCTTCTGGAGAGAGCCTTATGACCTTTGCATAGCAGCCTCCCTCAAAGTTGAAAACACCCTCGTCGCTCCATCCATGTTCATCATCGCCAATAAGCCTGCGATTAGGATCAGCAGAAAGGGTTGTTTTACCTGTACCGGACAATCCGAAGAATACTGCAGTATCGCCGTCTTTCCCAATATTGGCAGAACTATGCATAGACATCACTCCTTCGAGAGGGAGGTAATAGTTAAGTAAAGTAAATACCGACTTTTTTATTTCCCCGGCGTATGCTGTATTGCCAATAATGCAAAGCCTTTGAGAAAAGTTCAATATGATGAACGTCTCGCTTGCAGTACCGTCTATTTGTGGAATTGCCTTAAATGACGGAATTGCTATGACTGTAAAGTCCGGGACGTGCCTTCTATACTCTTCGTTAGTTGTAGGAAGTATAAACATGTTGCGTGCAAACAAACTATGCCATGCAAGTTCGCTGACAATCCTTATTGGCATTCGGTAATTAGGATCTGCACCTACATAACAATCCTGGACGAACAAATCCCTACCCTGTAAATAACCAAGAAGCCTGTTGTACAGTCCGTTAAATTTTTCCGGGCTGAAGGGCCTGTTATACTCGCCCCACCATACATGATGCTCTGTTGATGGTTCTTTTACAATGTACTTATCGTTAGCAGAGCGCGCCGTGTGTTTCCCTGTATACGTGACAACAGGACCCTTATGTGTAATTCGTCCCTCACCGCGAAAAGCAATTTCTTCATAGAGAGACTCCGTTGGTAAATTCCAGTAAGCCTTTCTCAGGTGGGTTATGCCGTGATTTTCAAGGCCAAAATCACTCTTTAGCGCTGTTGCTTCGTTTTCTGTTGGAGTTTTTATATTTAAAATGTTGTTCATAACCAATCCCTCACAAGTTTTCGTTCGCCAATATATATTTCATTTGGTGATGTTGGGTCCACAGCCCACCTTATTCTCGCTATCCCATCAGTAATGTCTTTAACTGAGCCAGCATAGCTTAGTCGAATATGACCCTCCATACCGAATTCTTTTCCGGGCACTGTAACTACGAGCGCCCTCTTCAGCAGCAGTTCCGACAACTTAACAGAATCCTTCATGTAGGCACTGAAATCTGGAAGACAATAATAAGTACCATCCGGTTTGGTAACCTTAATCCCATTAATTGCTTTTAATTCCTGCAACATCACATTGCGATTGTTTTCAAGTGTCATTCGAAGAGTCTCAACATGGCTTTGTAAACCTGTTAATGCACCCTCGGCTGCAGCCTGTAGAACCACAGAAGTACAGGAGGTGATTTGGCTCTGCACATTACTCATAACCCGTACAAGCTCACGGTTGGCAATTGCCCATCCAATTCTAAAACCGGTCATCCCATAAAGTTTAGAAACACCATTGACAACTATAACATGAGTAGTTTCTATATCATTTTTTGTATATTTGTAACAAGATGGGGCAACTTTCCCGTCAAAAACAAGCTTATGATAAATATCATCCATAATGAGATAAATTCCCTTCTTCTCACAAAACTCAATGACTTCGGCAATAAAGCTTTCTGGATACAGTACACCTGATGGATTGTTTGGACTGTTAATAATTATAGCTTTGGTATAAGAAGTGACATTTTTTAAAATATCTTCCATTCGGGGATACACAGTCCCATCCTCTGGAGTAACTATTACTGGAATCCCATATACCATTTTCACCATTTCAGGGTAGCTTACCCAATAAGGAGCAAGAATTATAACTTCTTCCTGGGGATTTAAAATTGAGTACAAAATGTTAAAGATGGATTGCTTCGCCCCTGCTGAAACAATTACATTTTCTGGTGCCACAACCCTATCATAATTTTCCTCAGTGTACCTTATGATTGCTTTTTTCAGAGAAGGGATACCATCAGTTGGTGAATATTTAATATCAGCACTATTCAGCCTCGCTGCTGCACTGAGAAGTGCATTAATTGGTGCCTTGTTTTTGGGCTCACCTATTCCAAGATGGACAACTGCCTCTCCTCTTTCACGAAGTAAACGTGTTTCCTCGTTTAACTTTAAAGTCGGCGATTCTGCAATTGACCTGGCTAATTGGCTTAGAGTCATTTCTGCCTTTCTCTCCTTTTATTAATATCCTGCCACTAACATTGAAAAACTACAGAGGATAAAGAAGTATAACTAATTTATCCCGTTGAGAATTGAATTCAAATAACTCCATTTAAAATGGAACTGTTATTTCCTGGAGCTTCTTATCCGAAAACATTGCTTTAAATTTTTCAAATGATTTTAGAAAATCAGCACTCGTTGAATCAGGGAGCGTAAAGACACGAAACTCTCCCTTTATGTTGTCAAAACTAACGAGAGACACTAATCCTGTTTGATCGTAGACCCGTTTTGCAAAAGACTGCGCCAATTTAAAATCACCATAAGCACCAATCTGGACAGCTTTGAACTTTTCTAAAGGTTCAGCTATTCCAAGGACAACGAACGCATTCTTGAAAATTCTGATCTGTCTGAGCTTGCTCAGGTAAAATTCGGCTGTACTTCTTTCCGGGAAATCACAGCATTGAACACTGAACATACCGGCAGCTCTCTTAAATGATATATCAATAGTTGTCCTCTCCATCCCTTTAATCTGCCGTATTTGACCAAGAGCATCATCTGCAAATTTTCTCGCATCAGAAAATGCCCCAAACGCACCCAACTGGATTCGAAACATGCGCTTGATTCCGATTGGTGGCGCCCCGGCAATAAATGCGTCGTTAATCCTGTAAGCGTAAATCATCTTTCCAAGCTGCTCAAATGCTACAATTTTAGAAGAGACAGTGTCCAGATGAACAATATACAATCCTGAGAATTTGTCATGTGAAATGTGAAGCTTGTAAGGGATGTTTTCATCTATCCTTTCTGCAAATTTCTGCGCCTTTTCCATTGATGTAAATGCTCCAACCTGTACAAAATATCTGGCTGGAACAATTTGGCGGTGCACCGATTTACCGGCAACCTCCGATCCTGTAGCCAGAGATTCAGCAGGAGTTACCTGCTCACCGCGCAGAAATCCCTGCTTTGGAATTAACTTTATCTTTAATCCTGACACATAGTCACCTTGCTTTGTGGGTTTTATAACAAACGAAAGAAGTTGCGGTTGAGAGACCATATTTAAAATAGACAGTTGAGAAGAATCTATGTAGGCCACGTATCCACCTGGGGGCAATCCCATATAATAAAAACTCCCATCGCTAAATACTGCAATGCTTTTATTAAATTGTCCAGTGGATGATTTTATTTCGAGTGAAAGACCAGGTATGACATTTTCAGTACCCCGATCAGACGCTACAACCATACCATCGACCACGCCCCCGACGAAGAAAGGCACATCGATTGGCTTATATACATTTGGATCAGTTACGAATGAAAATGACGTAAGCTCCGGTATCCAGAGCGGATTTCTAACTACTGAAGCCTGAACATCAGCGCTGTACCTGGTGTATGGTAGGAGATTCCAGTCCCTGACGAGTCCTGTTGAATACTGCTGAGTATATGACGCCTGTCTTAATGTAACCGGAGCATCCTTTATAATTTCTTCCCCCTTATCATATCTCCCATTTCCATTCTCATCAACGAATGACCTGAACGTGGCTGCGGAATTACCAACCCATCCAAGCTCAGTCAACAACAGTTGATGGTAATAGCTGTCAAACCCAATCGATCCACTAAAGTTTTGAGAGTAGAAATATTGATTTGATTGTGATTGAGCCATTGTGGTAGAACGTGTCCACGGCAGGTCGGCTATAATTTGTGCACCAAATGTTGTAAGGTTGTTAAAGAAATCCCTTTGAGCGGTGAGCTGAAATCTAAAATAAGAAAATATGCTCCTGGAAAACTGGAATTGAATATTATCGACCGCTTTGCTCTGTAAATTGTATCTCAAAAATGTCGAAGCTAAAGAGCCGTTTAAAAACGAAAAAAAACCATGACTGAAGAAAAGTGAATAAAGCAAGCCTACATTAATTGTAGATCCTGTCGTTGCAGAGCCAGCGCCGTAATCCAGATGGGAGCCAAGATAACCGATTGAGATGTTCATACTTGCCACTCCAAAATTCGCATCAGCGGAATAGCTATAGGTTTTTGCCCCTGATAAGTATTCCTGCATACTTCCGTTTGCCCTAATTCCAAAGTTTCCACCGGCAAAGGCAAACGGAATATAGCCATCCACCTGAGATGACCGCATAAGTTGACCCGGATTGTAAAGCTGATTTTCTCTGTAGGAAGCGTAACTGATATCGAAATTAGCAAGTGATGGGTAAAGTCCACTAAATACCGCCCTATATAAGTATGCGGGTGCGGCATCAAAGTTTAAAAGGTATGAAGTACCTATTCTCAATGATAACGAATTATAAGCAATCGGTTTGTTATAAAAGGGACTGTTAAGATAATCAATTCCAACCTTATTTGTCAACCAATCTGTCAGACCAACTGCAACATTTGCTTGAATTAAATCGTTGTTGACACTGTTCAATTTGCCAATGTTAATTGCATAATTAACTTCACCATGAGGCAAAAATGAGTATGGTATCTGAATCCTCCTTTCTTCTTCCCTGAATTCCCCGGAGGGGCCGTAAATCTTCATATCAAGAAAAGAACTTCCATAAACGAGAGGAATGGAAAAACGGACATTTCCAAATGCATCTGCCTTTGAGTATCCAATTAATTGTCCATTTTGATATAACTCCACATCCCAGTTAGGATTTGTCTTAACGTTAAAGGCATAATTCCCGAAAACTGTCCGAAGATAAACGGGAATATTTGTGATTTGAATCCCACGAAAGCCATATTGATTTAAACCATTGGATGACAGGTTACCCAGGGACAGTGCTGTGACATACCTTGATGAATCAACTACATAACGCCAGTGAATATCCTGAGCGTATATCAGTGATTTTTGACCCGAATAGGTTCCACTAATACTCCCTTCCAGATCACCACCAAGCAGTTCCGCACCAGCATCAAAACCGTATGAAAATGAATTTTGACCTGCGTTTCTGTATCCTGTGAGCGAATAGTCAATTACACCGCCATCAAACAATGCCCTATGACGGGGAAATCGAAGCGGTGCCTGTTGAATCAGAGGATTTGGGCCCATTGTGAGAAACTGGCGCTGTACACTTCGTTCGTAGTCTTCAACTACAGGAAGCTTTTGCTCCGTTTGAAGATATAAAGAAAGATTGTTCATGTCGACGGTAAAATCCAGATTAAAAATTTTCTTAAAAGCCACAGGTGTCAGATAAAATTCCAAACCTGCGACAAGGAAAATAGATGAGTCGATAGTAGTCTCTCTTCCATCGAAATGGCTAATCCGTTTTGCAAAGTCTATGTCATATTTGTTTGAAGGCTTAATGAAAAATCCAGAAATCGTCTTTTTCTGCGGATCAATGATGTAGTTAATTCTAAGCTGCTTGAAAATTGCCCCTATTGGAAGATAAACAGAATCATTATAATACTTAGCTGTAATAATTGTGTTGACAAGATTGGAAAAGTTAAAAGAAAGATAAACATCCTGAATTGTGGATGGGGCCCCAATTTCCTGAGCATCAGCCGATCCTGACAATACGAGAGCAAACAAAATAATTGCGATGAATCGTAGTAATGGTTTCAGCTGTATCAATTTTCAAATAATAAGAAAATTGCCTTATCCAAAACAAGGAACGGTATTTTAAAAATCTCTCCGCCTTATTTAAAAAGTGCGCTTGTTTATTTAGTGGACTTACCCGGCAGAGAGCGCAAGCTCTGAGAGCTGCTTCAGGCCTTAAGGGCTCCCAAGTTCTAGCCAGGTTGCGTCACCTCATTGCAACTTACTCGGTTCGCATTGTACGGGGGAAAAGTTGTTACATGAACACTTATCTCTAAATATTTACCTGACGATGAAACTGATATCCTTGTGTATTGGAGCAATTCTAACAGCGTTCTCAGGCGGCACATCAGTACGATCTGAATCTATATCAAGCTCTGCAGTGTACCTGGCACCACTTATTAATTTCGAAAGAGGTACGTCGAACTTAAGCATCATATCAAAGTACGCAGCTATTAACTGTTTATCAGAGTAAACATTATTCCCTGCAGCGTCCAAAATTTTCAGGTTTGCTTCCCCTAAAAAAGCTGCGTTCCCACCGCGATTAAGTTTAAAAAGGATTTTCAGATTAGCTGTGTCCTGCTGAACCCTGATATCAGAAAGTGTAACGCTGGTATTCAATCCGCCTTTTTCGTAAATAACAGTTGTAACTTGTTCCAGCACAAAAGTTATATTTGCAGTTACTCCGGCTCTTATTGTATCTATTTTTTTCTGCTGGGGGGATGAACGGGTGACAAGCCGTGTCCAGTACATTCCATCAGGGAGATCGGGTGGCGGAGTGACGGTTAAACGGACAATTTGCTGCTGTCCGGGGTTAATGATAAACTGCCTTGGAAATCCTCGAACCCAATTGGCACATGAGTATTTTTGAGCAGCTGCTGAATCACCATACTGCATAAAGAGATTGCCAAGGGAATCAGAACTGGGGTATCCAAATTTAAAATATATTGAAATCTCCTGCGGGGTAGTCGAGCGGTTCATCACTATAAATGTCCCAAATCGATCTTTATCGCTCATGTATAAAATAGTCGGTGCAACAATTACCTGTGCGTATCCATCCGCAACTAATGCCATTAAGATGAATAAAACAAACTTTTTAACCCTTTTCATACGTATCACCTTTGCTACAATTAGATGTAAACAACCTGGATCATAATCAGTCCGCTATATGCCCCTGAGCGCTGAGTTTGCGATGGGTTTGCTGTTCCACCGATATAAAAATAATATTTGTGCCCTGGTTCCGGGAAAAAGGAATAAACTAACGGATTAAACTTAGTACCACCTGTTACCTTCGGCTGTAAATTATAATAACCATCACTTCCTGTATAGGAGAGGGGAAGAATTGCCCCCTGTGGGCCAGTCAAACTAACAGGAGACATTATGAAACCAAGAATAAAAAGGGATGTGCCGGATGTAACTCTTACTTCAAACTGTCCAGAACTTGCCAGATCAAGGTATGATATGTGTTTTTTTACTCCAGCTATAAGGTCGCCAAAATTTAAACTTTGAATCGGAATTACTTCCACTGTTACAGGATTTCCTGAAATTTGACCAAAAGCATTTCCTGCGCTTAAAATACCTATCAGCATTGCAGTTAACAGGTGCCTTATAAACTCATTCACCATACAATCCTGTCCTGACTGAACCCAAAAAAGTATCAATAATGGACTGAAACCACGAACGTACCATTATAAGTTCCAGGTGGAACATTTGCAACATTTATGGAGCCGAAAAGATAAATATATGCATTTCTCAACCTCCAGTTAACTGAACTGGCTTTCAATATAAAATTTGCTGTCCCGGGCGGAATGGGTATTGCTGTTGCTCCTGAGGGATTATCCGCGCTGTTGTTATAAGCGGCAAGGGGAGTGTAAGGAATTGAATTTGACCCACTTACAAGGGTTGATGGCGGTGTCAAAGTTACATATACTCTTTTGAACCCCTGGCCTGTAATTGTCAAATGACCTGCATTAGGGGAATTGACAGTTAAACTCTTAACTCCGCTGTTTTGCACAACCTCTCCAAAGTCTATTTGATGATCAACGAAAAGTGAAAGCCCATTTACAACGTCAATTGTAATTGTTCTGCTTGTTGTTTGAGAGAATGCAGACTCATTGAGGACAAAAAATATAAAGGACAGGAACAAAATCTCCATTAATTTAGCTGAAAGCTGAAGGTCCTTTTTGATCATTCTGATCTTTTGAATATATGTAAGCGGAATTTTCATTATCAATTCTAATAAGTTGCCGTCAAAGAAAAGATGCCGCTATATGTTCCTTCCTGCTGACCGTTTGGGACATACACCGAACCGCCCAGCCAGAAATAATAGGCGCCTGTTGAGTTAAGAGCCAGAGTGGCTCCACTTGAAACAGGCGCCGCTGTCCCCTGCGAGCTAGAAGAAGAGGAACCAACCAAAACCGGAATAAAAGTCAAACTGTTCCCCTGGCCATCTGACAATAAAACACCCGGGTTTGAGTATGTAACCGTAAATGTGTGTCCAGCTGCGCCGTTTACTGTAAAAATACATGCAGCTGGGTTTGTATTTGGATTGACTGTAACATTTCTGTTTACCACTGTAATTCCGAAGTCAAGGTTACCCTGGCCATCAGCACCACCCGAAGTAGAAACAGATATTGATTGAACAACCGAGGCCATAACTGAGATTGTAGCAGCATTGGACTGAGATAGCCCTATTTTTACGGTCGAGTTCCATAATAAAAAAAGGCTCAGCACAAATTTCAGCACCGAGCCTTTGTTAAAATGTGACTGCCTATGAAACCAGACCGGCACAGTTCATCTCAATATCAGTAGTGAACCGCGATTGTGTAGTTTCCGCTGTATGCCCCTGTCGCTTGATTTGCGGGAATACTCCCAAGACCGCCACCAAGCCATAAGTAGTAATTGCCTGAACCGTTGAGAGTGATGCCTGATGGAAATGAGGTAGCACCTGAAGTAGAATTAGTGGTATTTCCTATGACATTGGCGGTGAATGTCAATGTCGCACCATTGGGTCCATTGAGTTGCAACGTTGAATTATAGACCAGTGTAGCCGTATGATTTGGCTCACCAGCTACAGTAAAGGCTATACCGCTGGCAGGTGCAACTACAGGTGAAGTTCCCTGTGCAACGTCACCAAAATTAAGTGTTGCTGTAGAGGGGGTAATTGAGAGGGAAGCTATCACATTCGCGTTTACACTAACGCTGGCAGCAGCGCTGCTTTGAGCAAATGATATCTGGCCTGCCACCAGCAAAGTGGACAGTAACGTTATTCCTAACATTAACTTCTTCATCTTTTTCTCCTTTTATTAATTGTTGAACTTGCGGCCGAGCCCGCCGCCATTTAAAAACTTTTTCAAAATTTCTGAAGAACTTGCTCGGGTCTCTTCTAGCTTCAATACCTTAACATGCAAGACTCGTGCCAGAAAAAATATGCTAAAATCATTTAAAAATAGACATTTTTAACCCGGGGTGGATAAGTATGTTTCTTTTTCGTAATCACTTATTTCGATTTCGTTACACAATTGCCCCCTAAATAAAGGAGAATGTAGCTGTAGGAGGAAAGATAGACAATTAAAATAGATAAGAATGTGAGAAGTTTATGAGCTATAAGGAAAGATTATGATAAAGGATCGATTGACATAGGTAATCGTATCTATCTAATTCAAATTTCAGAGAAACAGCAGCGGTGTTGACCCCTATTTTATCAATACTCTCCGAATTGAGATATTGAATGGAAATTCAAATTCAAGTGCGCCTGTTTCTATCTTCCTTGACGCGTAGTGGTTCACTATTCCCGATTTTTCCGTTACGAATATTTCTTTTGGTAAACCATACCCTGTTCCATACAAAATTAGCCTTATGGTTTTGTACTGAGGCTTGTAGCTTCCAATGAAATTGAAAGATATTTCATTCCCCAGACGATTCAGATTTAAAATTGTGAATTCCCCGTTTTTATAACTCATACTCTTTCCATCGTCAAAATATAATGAGCCAGCCGACTCCCTATTTCCGTAAGCCGATATAATCAATGTATCAGGTGGCGTGGCGGTCGATGGTACCACATTTTGCTGAAAAACGATGTTGCCTTCTTTAACAAATATAGGCGTTTTGCCCAGTGGAGCCTCAACAATGTGTTCACCGCCGGTAAATATCCTACCGTCGTAAAAATAAAACCAATTACCCTGAGGTAAATACACCGACCGACTGGTAATGCTCGAATCGAGAACAGGTGCCACCAGAAGCTTATTTCCAAAAATGAACTCATCTTTGATCTCATACGACTTCTCATCTTCCGGAAAGTTCAAATATAGAGGCATAACAATTGGGAGCCCGGTCTCAGACGAATTGTGAAATGCAGTGTAAATTTCAGGTAGGAGTGCGTATCTTCTGCCAATAACTTCTCTGTTTATATCTTCATACTCCCTCCCAAATGCCCATGGCTCACGTGGCCTGGAATCAATCACACTGTGGGTTCGGAACAACGGGGTAAAAACGCCAAGCTCAAGCCATCTTGTGAAAAGTTCAGGATCGGGATTCCCTACGAACCCGCCGACATCACTTCCTACGAAAGGCTGGCCACTCACTCCAATATTTAAATACATCGCCAGTGCAAGTTTGAGATGAGCAAAACTTGCAAAATTGTCCCCTGTCCACATTGCCGAAAATCTTTGTCCCCCTGCGTAATTGGCACGGGTAAGGACAAAAGGCCTCTTTTGCGGTTCGATTTTTTCCAATCCTTCCCTTGTGCCACGTGCCATTTCCATCCCGTATACATTGTGTACTTCCGAATGCAAAGCCGTGCTGCCATCATCCAGCTTGTGAATGACGTCTGGTGGAAATGTCTTATTCGGCGCATTGAAAATGCTCGGTTCGTTCATATCATTCCAGAATCCATCAACACCATCGTTTACCAGAACGGTATACTGCTCTCCCCACCAGTTGCGTGCTTTAGCGTTCAGGAAATCCGGGAAAACACAATCACCAGGCCAGACCTGCCCTGTATACAATCCACCATTATTCCTGCGCACGAAAATATCCTCGTTTAACCCTGATTTGTAGACTCCATAGCTACTGTCCATTTTGATCCCCGGATCTATTATTGTAACAACTTTGAATCCATCTGCATGAAGCTGTTTTAACATCTCTTTCGGCGTGGGAAAATTCTTAGGACTCCAGGTGAAACATCTGTAGCCGTTCATGTAATCAATGTCAAGATAAATGACATCACAGGGGATATTCTTCTCCCTGAAATCCCTCGCAAGTTTAATAACCCGTTCCTCAGGGTAGTAGCTCCACCTCGACTGCTGATACCCAAGTGCCCATATTGGAGGCATCGGCATCCTGCCTGTCAGGCTTGCAAAAGCCTCGACTACCTTTCCTGGAGAGTCGCCCGTCAAAAGATATATTTCTAAAGTTCCACCGGATGCGTGGTATTTTATTAATTCCGGGTTACTCTTCCCGATATCGAAACTGGACCTGGAAGTGTTGTCCATAAACAATCCGTAAGCCCCATGTGTATCAGCCTTTAAAATGAAAGGAATACTTTCATAAAGCGGATCATGATATGCCGAGTATGCAGGAAAATCTGAGTTCCACATCACACAGCTGCTCCCATACTTATTGTATGGAAGTGTCTTTTCTCCCAACCCATAGAAGTTTTTGGCTCCATTTATACCGAAGAGAGCACTTACAGACGTGTCATTTACTGACCACGACTTCATATCGAGCGGCTGCGGCCGATTTTTCCCGTAAGGTTTAAACAGGAAGGTTGCGTTGTTATTATCGTACACAAATGTGCCTCCTGGAAGCTTCAGGATAGTCTGTTTATCATCCTCTTTTAAAATGTTATCCGGAATTTCAACAGGAGCCTCAATAACTGCAAACGATTTTCGCGGTTGTATATTCCCATAAATTGAAAGATGAACGATACCAGGAGCAAACATTTCAATCTTCACATTCTTATTCCTATAAATAAATGTGATAGACTTTTTCTCACGTTGAATGATAGGATATTCTCCAGTTTTTCCCATTGATTTATTTCCCATCCCAAGAAGGGTCCAGGAAAACATAATCAAGAGTATGGAACTCTTCATACACTTCCTCTTTCATTTTAACAGGTAAAATGGCAAGTTTTAATAATGTTCATTTACTACCGGACAATTCTTATATGAAGTTCTTCAAGTTGTTCAAAAGAGACCTCACCTGGTGCTTCATCCATCAGTGAAACAGCGCTACTTGTCTTTGGAAATGCTATGACATCTCGAATTGACTTGCTACCTGTAAAAAGGACAACCAGTCTGTCAAAACCAAATGCAATACCACCGTGTGGTGGGGCTCCATACTTAAATGCTTCGAGAAGAAAACCAAACTTTCTTTCAGCATCTTCATTTGAAATACCAAGACATTTAAACATTGCTGCTTGAAGCTCGGGGTGAAAAATTCTTATACTTCCGCCGGCAATTTCGTTCCCATTCCAGACGAGGTCGTATGCGCGGGCTTTGATTTTGTTCAGTGGGTTTTTACGCTCCCATCTCCCTATGTTTGCAAACTCATTTAATCCCTCATACAATAAATGCACATCTTCTTCATCAGGTGATGTAAATGGATGGTGCATTGCGGTAAATCGTTTTTCATCCTCTGACCATTCAAAGAGAGGAAATTTTGTGACCCAGAGTAAGGCGTCCTTGTTACGATCAATTAGATCAAACTTCTTTGCTAATTCTAATCTCAATTGACCCAATATCTGGTAAATGCTTTCCATAGGTTGCGTTATTAACAAAAGAAGATCTCCATTTGACGCACCGCTTTTTTCCCTGATCAACTCCAATTGTTTTGAAGTGAAAAACTTCACTGTAGATGAATCCAGTGCATCCTGATTCACCTTAAAATGAACTAAGCCGGTCGCACCACAACTCTTCGCCAGGTCCGACAATTCATCAATTTGCTTCCGACTGAGTCCCGATTGGCCCTTTAAATTAAGTCCGCAAACCCGCCCGCCATTTTTCATGCTATCTTCAAAAATTTTAAAGGAAGATCCCTTCACTTCCTCTGTTACATCAAATATTTCTAACCCAAATCTCAGGTCTGGCTTATCACTGCCATATTTTCTTATAGCTTCATCGTATGTCAGTCTTGGAAAGGGAGTTTCAATATCAATGCCTTTCACTTCCTTGAACAAATTTTTCATCAACCCTTCTGCTAACTGATAAATGTCTTCCTCAATTACAAAAGACATTTCAATGTCAATCTGGGTGAATTCAGGCTGCCGATCTGCGCGAAGGTCCTCGTCTCTGAAACATTTCACAATCTGGAAATAGCGATCGAACCCCGAAACCATTAATATTTGTTTGTATGTCTGTGGAGATTGGGGAAGGGCGTAAAATTTTCCTGGATGTATTCTGCTTGGCACAAGGTAATCACGCGCCCCCTCAGGCGTGCTTTTCATAAGAAAAGGTGTTTCAATTTCCAGGAAATTCAGGTGATCAAAATATCTTCGTGTTGCCTGCGCCATTTTATGCCTGACAGCTAAGTTTCTTTGCATTGGTTCACGGCGCAGATCAAGATATCTGTACTTCAGCCTTATGTCCTCACTAACATCTATGTCTGGCTCAATTGGAAATGGTGGAGTTTCCGATTCATTTAAAACTATAAGTTCATCAGCAAGAACATCAATTTCACCTGTCGGCATATTTTCATTTTCTGTCCCTTCAGGGCGACGTTCAACCCGTCCACTGACAGATATTACATCTTCGCTCCGAAGTTGTTTCGCTCTTTGATAAACTTCCTCATTTCTTTGCGGATTAAACACCACCTGGGTCTTTCCGTATCGGTCACGAATATCAACAAAAATAAGCCCTCCCAGATCACGTCTTTTATCAACCCATCCGTTCAAGGTAACTTTACTACCGATGTGTGAAGCTCTAAGTTCTCCGCAGGTATGAGATCTCTGGTGTCCACGAACTGAAAACATTGTTGATGATATTTCCATAATAACTTAAAAAATGATTTACTTTTTATGAAACGTTCAATTTTTAATATAATGAAGCACTGTCGGCTTTCAAAAAAGAAGATCAGCCATTGGACTCCATTGATTTGTAATTCTCCCGCAGCTTTGTGAGAGACAGCTTCATTGAGTTCAGCTTAACACGCTCTTTCTCAATTACCTGTGCTGGAGCCCTTTTGACAAACTGCTCGTTGTTCAGCTTTTTCTCTATGCCGTCTATCATTTCGGCCAACCGTGCAATTTCCTTTTCCAGCCTATACTTTTCCGCGTCCAGATCCAGCAAACCTTTCAACGGAATGAACAACTCATTCCCAAGTACAACTGCACTTGACGATGGCCTTGGTTTCTTAAGCCTCAATCCAATTTCACAGCTCTTTACTTTTGCAAGTCTGCGTATATAAGCTTCATTTGATGTGATTACATTAAGTGCTTCCTCGTTATTAGGAATGACAACAAGATCAATTAGAACAGACGGTTTTATCCCGGCTTCTTTTCGCATGGCTCGCACAGCTGTGATGATTCCCTGAATCAGGGACATGTTTCCTTCTATGGAATCGCTCACAAACCTGTTTTCGGCCTCAGGAAATTCTTCAGTTGAGATGCTTTCACTCCTCCCCCCTGTTATCACATTATACAATTCTTCGGTTATAAATGGCATTACTGGGTGGAGCATCTTTAATGACGATTCAAAAATAGAAATTGCATTCGCTAAAACCTTGGAGCGATCAAGATCACTAATGTTTTGATCAAGTCGTTCCTTAACCATTTCTAAATACCAGTCGCAGTAGTCATGCCAGATAAAGTCATAAAGGATTTTTGTTGCGTCGTTAATTCTAAATGAACTCAGAGATCTATCAATTTCTGAAATTACCCGATTGAGCCTGCTGACAATCCATTTGTCCGCAAAGTCGAGAATTGATGGATCTGGAGCTGACCTAATTCCAAGCTTATTGCGGTTCATGATAAGAAACCGCGCTGCATTCCAGACCTTATTTGCAAAATTCCTACCTATCTCACATTTGTCTGTTGAAAACAAGACATCCTGCCCTAATGGTGCCAGATAAAGTATGGTAAACCTCAAAGCATCTGCTCCATATTCTGCAATCACATCAAGCGGATCAGGAGAGTTGCCTAACGACTTAGACATTTTTCTACCTTGTGCGTCTCTAATGATGCTTGTAAAGTACACGTCATGAAAAGGCACTTCACCCATAAACTCAATGCCTGACATGATCATTCTTGCAACCCAGAAAAAAATTATGTCAGGGCCCGTGACAAGTGTATCAGTGGGATAAAAATATTTAAGGTCGTCTGTTTCCTCAGGCCAGCCGAATACGGAAAAAGGCCATAACCATGATGAAAACCATGTATCAAGGACATCTTCATCCTGACGGTATGAGGATCCGCCGCATTTTCGACAGGGCTGTTCGGGATGCTGCTTGCTGACCACGAATTCTCCACAATTACTGCAGTACCAGACCGGTATTCTGTGTCCCCACCAGAGTTGCCTGCTTATACACCAGTCACGGATGTTTTCCATCCAGTGCTCATAAGTTTTAATCCACTTATCAGGATGGAATCTTATTTTGCCTCTCCTCACAGCTTCAAGAGCTGGTCCGGCAAGTGGCTTCATCTTTACAAACCATTGGTCGGAAAGATATGGTTCAATTATGGTATGACACCTGTAGCACTCTCCAACGTTTAATTTATATTCTTCAATCCTTTCTACCAGCCCAAGGGAGTCAAGATCTTCAAGTATTCTCTTTCTTGCTTCAAACCTATCAAGCCCTCGGTATTTTTCGGGAGCATTATCGTTAATTCTCGCTGATTCGTCCATTATCATAATTTTCTCAAGGCCATGCCTCTCGGCAATAATGAAATCATTCGGGTCATGAGCAGGGGTAATTTTAACCACTCCCGTTCCGAAGCTCTTTTCTACATAATCGTCAGCAATAACCGGTAGCTTCCGACCTACAAGCGGCAATATTAAATTTTTTCCAATAACCGCTTCATATCTTTCATCTTTGGGATTAACGGCTACAGCAACATCTCCAAGCATTGTTTCAGGACGCGTTGTGGCGATGACGATGTAATCAGAACTATTTTCAAAAGGATACCTTAAATAATAAAGTTTTCCGTCTCGTTCCCTATACTCAACTTCATCGTCGCTGATGGCAGTATGATCTTTGGGACACCAGTTAACGATATATTTTCCACGATATATAAGACCCTTCTCATAGAGTTTAACAAATACCTCCTGAACTGCATTAGAGAGACCGGGATCCATTGTAAATCTCTCACGTGACCAATCACATGAAACACCCAGTTTTTTCAGTTGCTTAATGATCGTCCCACCATATCGTTCTTTCCACTCCCATACATGCGAAAGAAATTTTTCACGTCCTAACGCATGGCGATCTTTCCCTTCTTTGGCCAGATGCCGCTCGACAACATTCTGTGTCGCTATTCCAGCATGATCTGTACCTGGAACCCAGCATACTTCATAACCCTTCATGCGCTTCCAGCGTACAAGGACATCCTGAATTGTATTGTTCAGGACATGACCCATGGTCAAAATACCCGTAATATTGGGCGGCGGAATTACCATCGAGTATGGTTTCTTTTGCGGATCCACCTTTGCTTTAAAAATACCCTTTTCCATCCAGTATTTATACCACCTGTCTTCAATTTCTGAGGCCAAATAAGTCTTAGATATGTCTCTGTTCATTTCGTTGAATCAAATTAGTTTAATGGAATGAGTGTTAAAATATAAAAGTTGTTTCATACACCAGAGTTTGGCGAATTGGAGCTTCCACTAAAAGCACTCTCTCGGTCAATTAACTCTCTGGCAAGTCGAAAATATGCCTGAGCTCCTTTTGAATTTATATTGTAAAGAAGAATTGGTTTCCCAAAAAAGCCCGCTTCAGCAAGAACCGAATTCTTTGGAATTGAAGTCTTGAATAAAAAGCGTGAGTATCTTGCTTGTAGTTCGCGTTCAGTAATATCAGCAACTCGTGTGTTTGGCTCGTGCATGGTCAGAAGAATTCCTTCAACGTAGATTTGAGGATTTGCCGTTTCACGTATCCATTTGAGATAACGCATCATCCTCATAACTGAATCAAGCGAGAAGTGACTTGCGCGCATGGGAATAATCACCGAATTAGATGCACACAAAGCATTCGTGGTAATCCCTCTGAGGAAAGGGGGGCAATCGATCAGTACGTAATCGTACTGAGCGTCAACTTCCCGAAGGGCAAGCTTCAAAACAGTCCTGTTCTCGCTGAGCCGCATAAACCGTTCTTCAACCTGAGCAGATGATATATTCGAAGGGACAAAATCCAGATAAGCTAATTCTGTGTTGTGAATAACCCTTGTCAAAGTGTGAGTAAAGTTAAAAACATCGTACAGCCCTACTTTTATCTGGTCAATTGTATAGCCCAGCGAAGTTCCACTTGCTCCAAGGATGTCTGCATCGACCAAAAGCACTCTTTTTTCGAAAGCAGCCAGACTTGCTGCAAGATTAACAGCTGTTGTTGTTTTCCCCTCGCCACCTTTTGGTATGGCAATGGAAATGACTTTCGCCATTCACACAATCTCAACGCCCACAGATGTCAACACCACACCGTCCCCGTTAAGCAGTTCAGCTTTAAGCTTATCCCCTGCGCTAATCGACGCAACACCCTCAGGTGTGCCTGTGAAAATTAAATCCCCTTGCTCAAGAGTAAATAATTGAGAAATATACTCAACAATTTCCTCCACTTTAAAAATAGTGTCTTTGTAATTTCCTTGCTGTCGAATATATCCGCCGACATACAACCTTATGCTCAAAGAAGCCAGATCAATACCTGTTACGGGCACAGCATCTGAAATTGGTGCAGAGCCATCAAACCCTTTAGAAATCAACCATGGGTTCCCCTCTTTTTTTAGTTCTGCCTGGATATCCCTCAGTGTTAAATCTAGACCTACACCAACGCCGGCAATGTGTCTAAGTGCATGTTCCTTCTTAATATTCTTACCACCGGCTCCAATAACAAAGAAGATCTCTGTTTCGTGGTGCATCTCTTTTGTAATGGTCGGTACTTCTATCCTGGCACCATCATGAACAATTGCTGATGATGGTTTCATAAAAATAATGGGATTGCCTGGGATGCTGGACTTCATTTCAACGGCATGCTTAACATAGTTCTTTCCAACACAAAATATTTTGGGGACGATTATCTCTTTGTTTGACCTCGTGAATCGGACCGTATTCATGGTTCAATATAAAAGTGATTGAAGTTTTATTCAAGAATACCAATCGAAATTCTGACCTTTCACTCAGTCCTCATTTGTCAAATCCGGTTAAATTTCAGGACAAAAAATAGAAATGCCCCCGCTTTATACAAAAAGCGGGGGCAGAGAAGGTTTATAAAACGACTAAGAGACAGTTAACATTGACAAGCCACACCTTAATGCGTGCCATACGTAAAATAAAGCATCATTAAGGCAGCACCGGCAAGTGCAATGTTCTTCATAAATTGAGACATCTGAACCTGTTTCATCATTGGATCTGAGACTTTCCAGAAGGCATGCATTATAATGGCCGTAGGAATTAAAAATATCACTAAAAGAAGTGCACCATAAAAAAGGTAAAAATCAAAAAGAACCATGAGTCCACCAAGTAGTATCATTAACCCGCTCAGAGCAGTCATAAAACCGGGAGCAGGGACTCCCATGCTTTTAGCATAAGCACTCATGTCTTTTAGTTTAGTAAAGTGAGTTAACCCGCTGCTCAAAAATAATGCAACGAATAAAATCCTTCCAATTACATAAACGATTTCCATTTTTCCTCCATTATTTTTTTAAATGCGCTTCCATGAAATTCGGCACGAACTTTTCCAGAAGATCGGTGCGTGCCCTGATATAAATATGCAATCCCTCTTTCCGAGTCTCTATGAGGCCTGCATTTTCCAGTATACGATAGTGGTGAGACATTGCCGGCTTTGACAACCTGAACTCCCTGTCAAAATCGGCACAGGATAGCTCTCCCTTTTTCATAAGCATTTTCATAATATGATATCGGGTCGCATCTCCAAGAGCTTTAAAAATCTTTACTGCATCTTTGTCGAATTGACTGCCAAATTTCATGTTTTACTTTTCATAATTTTAACAATACATATAATTAAATAGTTCCAAAAGTTTAAAACTATCTAAAAAAACGCCCTTATCTCGGCCTGAAGTGTATGAACGGGAGATCCCCCACCCTCTAACCTTCCGTTGTAACTCGCTGTCGCCTGAATAAAGGAATTTACCTGATAGTCAAATCCAAATTGCCAGAGATAAGTTATCCCCGATATTAATCCCTGTGATAATTCAAACGGCACGTCATAAGAGCCCGTAAAATTTTGTAACAGTACCTCGTCCCGCTCCAGCTCAAACCTTATTTTCCCGCGTGTGAGAAATGAATAAATAACCTTGAGATTTTGCGAATTCATCACTGCAGTTAATGATGCTCTCGAATTATCAATGTTTTGACTGTATGTGAGTGTAAACGATGAAGTTACAATGGCGTTCGGACGATACGATAGTTCTGAACTAACCCTTCTCCCGATAATCTGATGAGCCCGAACAGCATACCGACTTGACACATCATTATCGTTAAAAGATAAATCAAGCTGCTCATAGAAGACACTGCTCAGCTTGACCCTCATGCGTGTACTTCTCTCCCTCTGAAATCCTCGCTCTGCAGCAAATGCAAACTGATTGAGTGACTTATTTTGTGTAAACCGAAACCTCATTGAAAAATCAGGGTCGTTCTCAAAAACATAAATATCCTGCTGGAATGAATTTGATCCGGCTATTGTCAGGCTATCATTTAAAAATTTTGAAAGATGAAGCAAATAAATATCCGCTGTATTCGTTGTCTGATTGTTCTCTTCAATTCGCCAATAAGTGTCAAATGAAAAAACTGTAACCAGCTTTTTAAAAAGGGACCCATCATTGGTAATAAATCTCGAAGGTCTGATTCCAATTCTCAAATTTGTCTTTAGATTTATTACGGGATAGAGAGTTGTTGTCGGCTGCGTCAGCAAGACATAGTCACCGTCAAATCTTGTCGGCTGAAAATCTGCTGGATTTGTAATATCCACCTGTCCATTATGGTTACCATCCACCCAGATGTATTGTCCCTGGCCAACGGGAACCTTCCAAAAAATTTGTTGCAATCTCGCCATCCTCTGTGTTGTCGCCTGGTAAAAGAGGTCGGCCTCGATTCCCCGGCTCAGTGGTGAATATCTGGCACCCCATCTTCCAAGGAATACTTCGTTATCCAAATTTTCCGATGTACGAAACGGTTCGGAATATTTTTTCCTCCGGTAAGTCAAACTAAGATTTGAGGCAAAATGCTTCCACTCATTAAATTTTACATTGATATCCTCTGTAATTGATTGAGCTGATGGAATCATAGTTCCTCTGAAAACCGCATCCTCGTAACGAGCATAAACATCAGCCAATATATTCATATTTAAATACCCCGCAATTCCAATTTGGGGACCAAATTCCACAAATCGATATGAATTCAATTGTAAAGAATCCGTAGAAGTTTGGGTTGTCCGCCGATCTTCCATTTCGAACTTAAATCCTGGAGAAAAATTGCCCGGAGAGAATGTCATAAGCCCATATTGCCGGAACCAGGTTCCGTTGTTTGACAAAAAATTGTCTCTTGTTCTCAAGAACGTCGAATGATAAGAAATGGATGGAACATATGATGAGTCTCCAGTTAACGAAAAAGACGCCGAATAACGGTCAGAGTTAAAACTGTTACCTCGTGCAATGTTCCCGATATCGGCTCCGATAGTAAGACGACTCAGCTTTCCAGAAGGAGAAAACTCCAAATGAGCTTGATTAATCAACTCATTTTCAGCAAGTACCGTGTCGATGCCCCATTCCCGGTTAAACTCGACAGAAGTGGTTCTTCCAATTGGAGTAAAGTTATCATTTACAAACCGCGAAGTCGATGATAGTTTCACCATACCTATTTCAGAGCTGCCAACCTTTAAATGATCTGAAGCAAGGTCAATACCAAATTTAAGAGCATATCCATTCGTGTTCACTCCGCTCAATGACGATAGCCGATTGGCATCAAAACTGCTAGCAGCATATTCAAAATAAACTTTTTCCGACTTTCCAAATTGATAAGCAGCATTGACATCAGCGAGGCGTTGCATGCGCGGCATCGGCAAAATGACAATCGGCAAATAGCTTCCCTGTCCAATCCCTACGAAATTGTACTGACCAAATCCCTCTCTATTGTAATCACCTTTACCATTGCCTACATAGGAAAATGTCACGTTATAAAGAGCATTTTTCATCATTAAAGTGTCGGTCGGCTGAACAAACCGATAAATGAAAAGTTCTTTCCCGTTTACAAGCAGAGAATCAAGAGCATATTGACCCTTCCCCACGCCGGTGATAGAATCACGCCCGGCAAATCTCACGCCTGATCTTGATGCTTTCAGCTGATCTCCGCCCGCATTGCCGAGTAACGTTTTGTCGGAATCCGAAAGGGAAATATCAATTGGACTGGATGGATCGTCTGCTTCCTGATATCCTGAGATATTTATTTTAAGACTTCGATCTCCTAGCACTGTCGTTGCCGAAGCCCCTAAGAAGCTTCGCTGATATTGCATATCTGAATATTCAAAATCAACTACAATTCGGCTCCTGTTCGTTATAAGATGCTTTGGCGTAAATGTAATCTGCGCATTAGAATAATCAATCACATAATCGTTTGTTTCACCTCTGACCATCTTTTCCCCGTCAAGATATACACTTTCGGTGCCCGCCACAATTACAATCTCTCTATCGCCATTATTTCCAACAAGCTGATACGGACCCTGACTCCCATCAATTGGAGTAATTTCCTGGGTTGTAAATTTTCCGCGGTCTACAGCCGCACCTATTGTAACTGATGCGTTCGGGTAATTCGCTGCCGCCATAGCTCCCTGCAATTTGCGGGAAATGTTTGCAAATTCTCCATCTGATCGTGCATACTCAAAATCACCAAGCGTTGTCCCCAAATGCGGCGAGCTAATTGTAACATACACTTTGTCAAATTCATTCAGAGTCCTGGTGTTCCCTTCAGGCTGAATTGGGGTCGACTCGTCAGTAAGGGCAGCATTTACCTCGATATCGTTTGTTAGCTTTCCAGAAAGGTTCATCCTGAAGCCAGAATTTAATGTCAAATCACGATTTGAACCAATTGTAAAACCCCTTACAATACTTCCGTTTTTTTTAATGTCGGTACCAAAAAAATCATCGATATTGACAGGTTTACTTTCTTCAACTAAACTAATATTTTTGTTACGAGCACTGTCATATTTTACCACAACTATATGGCTGGAATATTCTGCTGGTATGTTATAAGGGAAACTTCGATAAGTCACCGATACAATGTATGGGGTATCTGTTGCAGCGAAAGCAGATTTGCAGTGATTTTTAAAAGAGACAAAGCCACGTGTGTAATTAATGAAATAGTCCTTTTGCCGAATAAATAGATTAGAATTGCAGTAAACCTTCTCAGAACCCTGAAGGATGAACTTGTGCTGCAAGTAAAGAGTTGTGTCCGGGGAATATATCTTGAAAGTATCCGTAGTTGTGGTAATTTGACCTGTTGCCCGATGTGCTGCGAGAAAGGTTATAAGAAAAAGACAAAAACCGGCAACACGATACATCCTCGCATAAAACATCGTAGCATTTGGTCAATCAAACCTCAAGCTGTCTTTCCAAAAGGACAACTTTTCACTATGGAGGCAAATGAATCTGCCTTTAAGCTCGCTCCACCCACCAGCGCTCCATCTACATCTGGTTGTGAAAGTAAATGAGCACTATTTTCTGGCTTCACACTACCTCCATATTGAATTGTAATATTCAACGCAGACTCCCTGCCAAACATTTTTGCAACCACAGACCTGATGAATGCGTGTGCATCCTGGGCCTGATCAGGCGTTGCATTTCTACCTGTGCCAATGGCCCACACAGGCTCATAAGCCAGAACAACACTGGAAAGTTCTTCTCTACTGAGCTCAGCCAGACCAGCCGTTGTTTGTCTCTCAAGTACTTTATAGGTTTTTCCACTGTCTCTTTCCTCGAGAGTTTCTCCTATGCACAATATTACTTTTAAATCCGACGAAACAACTTTTTTTACCTTTTTTGCCACAATATCGTCAGTTTCGTGAAAGTACTGCCTTCGCTCTGAATGTCCAGCAATGACATAATGAACTCCTATTGATTTAAGCATACGGGTCGAAATTTCACCGGTGTATGCACCATCACTTTCATAATGAGCATTTTGAGCCCCAAGCTTGAACTCCGTACCTTCCAGCAACTTTGCACCAACATGCAGGGAGGTGAAGGGCGGACAAATCACAACTTCAGCAGGACAATCATAGTCTTTCATCAACTCACGGAATTGAGATATGAAATCTGAAGTTTCCTTTACATCCTTGTTCATTTTCCAATTAGCTGCTATAATCTTCTTTCGCATCCTGACCCTCTAACTGTTTTAATCAAATGCATCGTTCATAAACTGCTGCTTTCTCTTACCTTCTGAAGCTTTTGTTTAAGTAAATCATTTAGTATTTTTGGATTGGCTTTACCATGCAGTCTCTTCATCACTTCACCGACAAAAAAGCCAAACAATTTCTCTTTGCCCCCAAGATACTTGGACACCTCGCTGGGGTTGTTGCTGAGCACTTCGTCAATCACTTCTTCAATTTGATCTTCGTCGGAGATTTGTCTCAACCCCTTGATTCTAACAATATCATCAGGTGAGCTCCCGTTTTGCACCATTTCTTCAAAAATTTCTTTTGCAATCTTTGTTGAGATGATTCCTTCATTAATTAAATCAATCATCCGTGCAATGTAGGCTGGCGGAACCGGAAAATCTTTTATTTTCAATCCCTTCTCCTTGGTAGCGCGAAGAATATCGGTCATGATATAATTACTGGCCTGTTTAACGGTCTCAACATTCTTTGTGACGAGGTGATGAACAATTTCTTCAAAGTAGTCAGCCACCTCTTTTTCCGATGTAAGAATATCGGAGTCGTAAAGAGGCAGCCCGAGCCCCTTAACAAACCGGTCACGTCTTTGCAGTGGCATCTCAGGAATTGAACGCTTCACTTCCTGAATCATTTTTTCATTTACAATTACAGGAACTAAATCCGGCTCCGGAAAGTATCGGTAGTCATTTGCTTCTTCTTTCATCCGCATTGGGCGGACGTTATTATTGTCAGCATCATATAAGAGTGTTTCCTGAACAACCGCTTCTCCACTTTCAAGAATGGAATATTGACGCTCAATTTCAACCTCGAGAGCATGCTCTACGTTTCTGAAAGAGTTGAGATTCTTAATTTCAGTTTTTGTACCAAGTTTTTCAGATCCCCGTAAACGGAGCGAAATGTTCGCATCGCATCTAAGAGAGCCCTCTTCCATATTACCATCGCAAATTTCGAGATAGGTCACTATTTGTCTAATTTGCTGTAGATAAAGGTACGCCTCTTCAGGACTCCTGATATCAGGCTTGCTGACGATCTCCAAAAGCGGTATTCCGCAGCGATTTAAATCAACAAGGGTATCCACATCCTGATCATGTATTGACTTACCTGCATCCTCCTCCATGTGAATTCTAACGAGCCCGACCTGCTTACGGGTGCCATCCTTCAATTGAATTTCAATGTATCCATCATGACAGATTGGCTCCTCATACTGAGATATTTGATATCCTTTAGGCAAATCGGGATAGAAATAATTCTTGCGCGCAAAAATCGATCTCGATGCAATAATTGAATTTGTCGCAATCCCCATTTTAACGGCATACTCAACCAACTTTTTGTTGAGAACCGGCAATACACCAGGCATGCCGAGACAAATTGGACAGACATTTGAGTTCGGTGATTTACCAAATTCAGTCGAACAGCCGCAAAAAGCTTTCGTATGCGTAAGCATTTGTGCGTGAACTTCCAGTCCTATGACAGGTTCGTACCTATTCCAGTCCATTTAAAATAGTTTCAAATGATCGTTTAACAACAATAGAAATTGAGCTCTCCTTAACTAACGTATGAACCACAGTCAATTTTGAAGAGCTGCAACCACTTTTTCAGCGGCGTCTTTTAATCCTCTGGCAACAACAAAATTCAAGCCGGATTGTTCCAGAAGCATTGCCCCTTCTTTGGCGTTCGTACCTTCTAAACGTACCACAACGGGAACACTAACTGAGACCTGCTTTGCCGCTCCAATGACCCCCTGAGCAACTCTATCACAGCGAACGATTCCGCCAAAAATATTAATGAGTATTGCTTTTACGTTGGAGTCAGACAAAATAATTCTAAATCCATTTGCAACAGTTTCCACATTGGCACCACCCCCCACATCAAGAAAATTCGCCGGTTCACCACCAGCCAGCTTTATTATATCCATAGTTGCCATTGCAAGACCGGCACCATTCACCATACAGCCAACATTCCCATCGAGCTTTATATAGTTCAAATGATACTTTGACGCTTCAACTTCAAGCGGCGATTCTTCATCTAAGTCTCGAAGGCCAACAATTTCCTCATGCCGGTAAAGCGCATTGTCGTCGAAGTTCATTTTTGCGTCAAGAGCAAGTACATTACCCTCTCTGGTTAAAACAAGAGGGTTAATCTCTGCCAGACTTGCATCGGTTTCAAGGTAAGCTCTGTACAATGCTGTAAGGAATTTTACTCCGTTCTTAAATGCGTCGCCTGAGAGCCCCAGACCAAAAGCCAGCTTGCGTGCCTGACTGGGCATTAATCCGAGAGCGGGATCTACATATTCCTTTAAAATCTTTTCCGGGCTTTCCTCCGCAACTTTTTCAATTTCAACACCACCTTCAGTCGAAACCATAACCACATTCATCGAACTCGATCTATCGAGCACTATTCCTGCATAAAGCTCACGAGCAATATTTACACCCTGCTCAACCAAGAGCCTTTTCACGACTTTTCCTTCGGACCCAGTTTGATGAGTTACCAGCTTCATCCCGAGCATTTGAGATGCAAGTTCACCCACCTCATCAATAGTGTGTGCCAGCTTCACACCGCCACCTTTTCCCCGACCTCCGGCGTGAATTTGCGCCTTCACAACCCAGCTGTCCCCGCCAATTTCTCTGGCAGCATTTATTGCCTCTTCAACACTGAAAGCAACTTTTCCTGCTGGTGTGGCGACGCCAAACTTCCTCAGAATTTCCTTTGCCTGATATTCATGAATTTTCATTAGAACACCTTTAAAATTTTGGCAGATTTAAGATTAATATATATAAAGCTCGTTTGGAACTCAAGAAAGTGTGTAATTTCGTTAAAATTGTAAAATAATAAGAGATCTGTCCAATCTCACTTTTTGTAAAGCTTTTTAACTGCAGGAATCAGATACTCATTAAATGCTCGATCCATATTAAACGACGGCTCCCAGCCCCAATCTTTCCTTGCAAGTGAATCATCAACGTCCTCAGGCCAGCTGTCCACAATTGCCTGCCTTTTCAAATCAGGTTTAAATGAGACCTTTGCTTCCGGAAAAGCCTCCTTTATAGTTTTGTATAATTCATCTGCCGACGGATTGAACGAGCCAACATTGTAAACCTGTCGACTCAGTTTCTCTCGTGCGGCCGATTCCAGCTTAAGTAACGCATTAACAGCATCTGGCATAGCCATGAATGGAATTTTTGTATCCTCACGCACGAAGCAGGTATAGCTTTCATTCCTCGCAGCATAGTGGAGCATTTCAGGGGCAAAATCACTTGTCCCTCCAGTAGGAAGTGTCAATGCACTTATCAATCCGGGAAATCTAACGCACCTAAAATCCACGCGGCCCTGTACCGGTTCGGCATCGAGCTGCCTATAAAAATTTGTGTAGTACCTTCCAAGTTTTTCACAATAAAGCTTATTGATTCCATACATGGTGCGAGGTTCGCACCAATCTTCTTCCTTTATCTTGCCGACCCTATGTTTTGTCAAAAGGTCAGGCAGCCCGTACACTGCAATTGAACTTGGATAAATAAATTTAATTTCTCTTCCCTGCAGCCTGGATTGAGTTATTGCAATTTCGAGCAAATTGAGTGTACCATCAACGTTAACTTTGTGTGCAAGTGTCGGCTGTCGTTCTGCACGAGTAGACAGAAGAGCAGCCATGTGGTAAATAGTATCAAAGTCGTACCCGGTGGAAAGGGAATCCAGAAATCTCCTGTCCAGAATATCCCCTGTATAGCTTTTAAAACACTTTGAGCGAGTATCATCATCTAAAAGATTCAAATCAAGGGCTACAACCTTGACTCCATCATTCTCAGCAAGATGTGAAATCAAGCCATGCCCTATCTCTCCATTTGCACCGGTTATTAAAACGGTCTTTGTCTTCATTTGCCTCTCCTTGAAAAGATTTCTCAACAGGTAAGTGGTTATTTTAACAAGAATTCAAAGATTGCTTTCTAAATTAGCGACCCGCACATTAGTTATTCAACCCATTACGCGATGCTAAAATTAATGCTCATTACTCCTGCAAAAGGCACTCAATTCCTTTTGTCACATTTTTATCGTTAAGGAGCTGTAAGCCGTTTGACCTTCATCCAGAACAAATGGTATCTTGAAATTAAATGTCCTGTTTCAAAGAACGAATATCAAAAAAAAGAGCACATGCAAACGTAATACATACAGATATTACAAGTATAAACCATGTTTCTAAACTTAGCTCAGGTCTTTCGCCATTTATAAAGAAACCCCTTGCGAATATATAAATAACTGTACTAAGTATCACTGTGACTCCCAACGCCACCAGGAGGGAAACTGTGGCGCCGTGAGACGACGAAAGTCTTACCGGACTTTTTTCATTGAAATCCGCATATACTCCACCAAATATTAAAACCACCAGAGGAATCACCATCCCACCAATTGCACTAAAAATTAAGCTCATTGGAATTAAGTTAAAAAAATTTTTAAATGGAGCCGGAGCTGCGTATCCCAGAATCATTGACAGTGATGAAAGAAAAACGATGCTAACCAAAGCCTTAATATAAAATAGCTTCTCAATTCTTACTGGAGCAGAACGCACTATCCAAAAGCTCTTTCCTTCCAGACTTATCATTGGATAAACAAACCTTACAGATAATGAAAGTATTAGAAAAGTGTTGAAGGCAAAAATTAAAGTGAATGCCACAGTCATAATAAATGGGTCGGGAAGGTATATCTTCATTTTAATCAAATTAAAAAGAAAAATAAGAATCAAGCCAAATAGTAAGACAAAATGAAAAACCTGACTGGGTTCACGAACAAATAATAAATAGTCGCGCTTTAAAAAAGAAACTGTACTTTTTTTAACCAGCCCGTTGGAATATCCCGGAAATGAATTATGCTGAATTTTCTGTTTTACAAAAAGTTTATGTTGAGCTGTCCAGAAAGCGTCAAAATAATATCTTTTTGCCGCAAACATCATTAAAGCGAATAAAGCTACACTGGTTAAACTTACTATAAGTGCAGATGCCAATGCACCTCTTAAATTGTGCGTTGTGGAAAAATAAAAGACATTGGCAGACCAAAAGCTTGGGGCAAAATAATCAAGCTTGGGATCAAGCATCCCGAAATATCTGTCAAGGTGTGGATAAAATTTCATGACGTTGTTAAACAATTTAAATGGATTATTTAGCATAATGTATGCTGAAGTGGAACCAATGTAACTGATAATAACTACTGCAGCTGCTGTCCTTAATGATACACGTGAGGAGAATTTTAACAGGATAAGCAAAACAAAAACCCCAAAACAAGCCGCGCTGAAAATCAATGGGGCGATTCCAAAAATAATTGAGAAAATAACGGCATATATATCTTTGAAGAACTCTGCATACCCAGCTGCCGAAGCAATGACGAGCGCAAGCATCAATCCTGAACTGTAAAAAAAGGAATCAAGAAATTTTACGAAGAATATGGTTTGTGCATTGACCGGTAATGAAGCAAGAAAGTCGACTTCAGAATTCCTGAATAAGGTCGCAAACGCAACCAGTATATTTGCTACACTGACAATTACAAAGAAAACAAATAGAGCCAGAGCCATCAGTCGGTGATAAAGGAACAATCCAACATGGACATCATTAATAAGATAATTTGAAATAAAGTAGGTGGCCAGGTAGGTCAAATATGCAAATAAAGCCAATGTAGTTAAGGAAAAAACGCTTCTGATGAAATGCCTGTAAATGTGACGTCTTCCTTCCAGCCAGATAAGTTTAAACTTAAGCTTTAAAAGCTCGTCAGCCATAAGGGCATCTACATCTCGTTGTCAACAGATGCTGAAGTCAATTCAACAAACAATCTTTCCAGCTGTTTTGCGCCATTGGCTCTAAAATCTGCCATTTGACCTTCGTAAATTATTTTTCCGTTATGGATAATACCAAACCTTGAGCAAATATCCTGTGCAAGATGCAATTGATGCGTTGTGAGAAACACCGCAGCACCACGGCCGGCTGCCTCCCTTATTTCACGTTTAAATGTGTCCACCCCTTTTGGGTCAAGTCCAACCACAGGTTCATCTATTACTATTACCATTGGCATATGGAGCATCGCAGCCGCAAGAACCAATCTCTGGCGCATTCCATTTGAGTAGTCCTCTATTCTTTTATCAAACCATGGACCAATTTCAAAAACCCGCGAAACCCTATCAATTTCTGAATATAATTCATTTTGTGAGAGCCCATAAATTTTCCCAACAAATAATAAGAATTCAGCGCCTGTGAGCTTATCGTAAATAAAGGGTTGATCAGGAACGTATGCCAGTTTCCTTTTGGCTTCAACAGGATTTGAATGTACATCAAATCCATCAATTAGAACCTGTCCCGACGTCGGTTTGAGAAGGGTGGCAATCAGTTTAATAGTGGTGGTTTTGCCTGCACCGTTTGGACCAAGAAACCCGTAAATTTCTCCTGCTCCGACATTCAGAGAAATCCCGTTCACGGCCACAGAGCTTCCGAATCTTTTTGTTAGATTTCTCAGCTCGAGTATAGCCTGGGTCATTTTTTCCTGAAGGCAAGTTTAAAAGGAATACCAGAAAAGCCGTACTTTTCACGAATTTTGTTCTCAATGAATCTGCGATAGGACACTGGAATTTCATCTGGATAATTCGTAAAAAAAATAAAGGTGGGTAATCTGCCCTCTATTTGTGTGACATATTTGATCTTGATTTCCTTTCCACTCTTTGAAAATGGCGGCATTCTTTCAAACAAAGGCAGCAGGTATTTATTTAACTCACTCGTCCTGATTTTTGTACTCGCTACTTCCAAGGTCTTTAGAGAGACTTCAATTAATTTATTCACTCTCTGATTTTTCAGAACAGACAAAAAAACAATTGGAACGTGATCGTAAATTCTCAGGCGCGACCTGATCATATCCTCGTACTGACGAGTCGAAATTTGCTTTTTGTCAATCAGGTCCCATTTATTGACTCCGATGACAGCTGGTTTGCCATGTTCTAATGCATATTCCACTATTTGAAGATCTTGCTTCTCAACCCCAATTGATGCATCAAAAAGAACTACTGTCGCATCAGAGCGTTCGACAGCCTGGAATGTCCTTAAAATGCTAAAGAACTCGACGGATTCCTTGATTTTACTTTTCTTTTTTAAACCCGCCGTATCAATTACGAGAATTTTCCTCCCCTCAAAACTTACAAGTGAATCAACGGAATCCCGCGTTGTCCCAGGAACATTGGTTACAATTGATCTCGAACTACCTAACAAAAGATTTGCTAAGGAAGATTTTCCAACATTAGGCCTTCCAACAATTGCTATCCTGGGAACATTATCCAGCTTATTCTCCCTTTTTCCAGCGGTAGAGATCCTTGCAACTTCATCGAGCATGTCTCCAATATTCCTTCCAAGCTGAGCAGATACACCTATAACTCTTTCTATCCCAAGTTCAGAAAATTGCGCCACATTTCCTTCATGCTTTTCGTCGTCAATTTTATTCACCACAATAACAACTTTCTTACTTTTTTGACGAATAATATTCGCCAGTTCATTGTCGACAGGGTGCACTCCAGCAGAGCCATCCACAACCAGAAGAACTGCATCCGATTCGTCAACAGCATACTCAGCCTGCTCCCGTATAGCTTTTTCGAAAACATCCTCCGAGTCAGGGACAAACCCCCCTGTATCTATAACTGTGTATTCCCTGCCACGCCATTCCAAAATACCATAAAGTCTATCGCGTGTGATCCCTGGCTTATCATCAACTATAGCTTTCCTGCCACCAATCAACCTATTGAATAAGGTCGATTTGCCAACGTTGGGACGCCCTACAATAGCTATGGTCGACATATCAATCCGTACAAACTGTTGCTCCACTGTTAAAGGGTTTCATTAACTCGACCCGCCAGTTAAGGCCCAATTCGAAAATAACTTTCTCAAATGACAACTTCACTGCCAATTCAGTATTAACGCAGATGGCAATACACCCTGCACCTGCACCGCTAATTGTAAAAAAAATTGCTCCTGATTCATAAGCTGCCCTTTCAAACAAATCAAAGTGTGGAATCAGCCTTTTTCTGTAATTCTGGTGCAGTTTGTCCTGCCCTGCATGAACCAGTAAACTGTACTTCTTCGTCAGCAAGCTTGTTATAAACAGTGAGCTATGCTGAACATTAAATACAGCGTCTGAGAGAGTTACAGATTGAGGAAGAACAGATCTTGCAAATTTTGTTTCTATCCTCTTATCAGGTATCAATGAGACAACTGAGATAGAATCTTCAATAGGAACACTCTGACAATAATACCTCCCATTGTCACTTCGAGCATTTACACAAAGTCCTCCAAATAGAGCAGCGCTAATGTTGTCTGGATGCCCCTCAATATTCACTCCAATTTGATACAACTGGTCAGTCGTATACTGTCCACCTTGAAGCTCATTAGCTAGAAGCAAACCACCCACAATTGCCGCACCGCTCATTCCAAACCCACCGCAAGCCGGTATGTCGTTATTCACGTTAATCTTAACCTGAGGGAGTGTTCCTGTTAGCTTCTGGATTGAAATTGCTATCAAGTTTGAGCCGTCGAGTGGAACACTATCGGCCCCCTCACCGTTTTGCCTTATTTCAAAAGCGTGTGCAGGTGACGCTTCAATTGTCATGAATCTGTTGAGTGCCAGACCAAGCGTGTCGAAGCCGGGCCCGAGATTCGACGTTGATGCAGGAACGACTATTTTCAGCTGGATCCTCCTTTTTAAAAATATATTCCATAAATCAGGATTTTACAAAGAATGAGATCGTCTTTCTTTAATAAAGTAATCTTGATTTTAAACATGTCTTATATGATTTTATTTGTCAAGTATGATACCTGTATTTGTTTTCTGGCTGCATATTACAGCAGCGGTTTATCTCTTTTCGAAAAAGTACTACGAAGATTCCCTTGGGGAGGCATTCCTCTCCGTTGCTTTTGCTGCAATTATCTTTACAGCAGGGTGGACTCTATCTTCTTTCATAATAAATTTCACGTTGGGTTCCAGAGGATTGAGTAAGACCTTCAATGGCGACTCCCTTTCTCTTATACTCCTCACCGTGCTGGAAATAGTATTTTATCGATTCTGGTTCAAGAAATCAGGCACAAACGCGGCAGATGCATAAACTCAGTCATTTCGAAATCTCACAGAGGCGCCTTTCAATTGAGGCGGCCAAATCAGCAAAGAGGCTCCCGATTTACGGACTGTTGGAAAATGTCAGGAGTCTATATAATGTAGGTTCAATATTTAGAACCTCCGATGCAGTACTCCTTTCTCACTTATATCTGACCGGATTCACACCGTATCCTCCAAGGCCTGAAATCTCTAAAACAGCCCTTGGTGCAGTAGAAAGCGTACCATGGTCATATCATAAAAGCGCTATCAATGCCATATCTGAACTGAAGGCATCGGGAATTAAACTTCTGGTACTGGAGCAAACATCCGAATCAATTCCAATTTGGTCTCTGCCGACAGATATCTTGCCTGTTTGCATTGCAGTCGGTAATGAAATCGGCGGCCTCACAAAGGAGGTCCTGGACAGCGCCGATCTGGCAGCCGAGATACCTATGTATGGAGTAAAACATTCCCTGAATGTTGCAGTAGCATATGCGATAGCGATCTACAAGGCTTTGGAACTATATCAAAAGATTTCCAGCCCTACTTGAATTTGACGAGCGCCGGAAAGGAAGCAGGCCGTTAAGCCAGGCAGTAATTATTAAAATAAATCCCCCTAATATCACCCAGAACATATGAAACCACGCACCGATCCCCATAATTAAGAACCCTATAGATCTTGCTGAATCAGAACCTTTCCCCATATATTTTTTCACATATTTCCCAAATTTCGATCTCTTTTGTTTCTCAAAATCCATCGTTCTTATCATTACAAATGACGCCAGCAGTGATGGACCGAAGGCAATTACCACTCCCCATACAAGATGATGAAACCATACCAGTACAATTGACAAAATTCCTGTCAAAAAATCCAGCGAAAGCTTAAACGGATGAATTTGATGATACAACGTCTTGTCAATTATGTTCACAACTCTTCACTTGCAATGAGGTTTGATAAGTTTAAGCAGTCCAAAATTTCCTTTTCAAGCATATATAATTCTTTTCAGTTTGTCCCAGTCTTTTTTTTGAACCCTGATTTTAAGAAGAAGAGTATCCGATCTCTGCTTTTGTTCAACAAGCTCAGCAATAGACAGTATATCTGCCAGTTTATTTGCTTGATTTGGTCTGATCCTGAATGATTTCTCAACAATCTCTGACTTCATTAGTTCCAGCATTTTTGCCTTTAGCCCCTCGAGGTTTATATGTCTCTCGGCAGAAACAGCAACTGAATTTGATGCATATTCCTTGAGCAGGGTTCTCACTTTTCTAAAATCTTCTACCTTATCAATTTTGTTTAGCACAATCAATGTTGGCCTGGAACTGCACCCAAGTTGGTTTAATGTCTCCTCAACAACTTCAATTTGCTCCCGGAAGGTCCTGCTTGATATATCCACAACATGTAAAATGTAGTCCGAAAAGGATATTTCCTCAAGAGTCGACTTAAATGATGCTACCAGATCTGGGGGAAGTTTTCTTATAAAACCAACAGTATCCACAAGAAGGACCCTTATTGATGAACTCAAAGAAATTCTTCTCGTATAAGTATCAAGCGTTGCAAATAGCCTGTCTTCCACCAGAGAATTTGAACCACTCAAAGCATTTAACAATGTTGATTTCCCTGCGTTTGTATAGCCTACCAAAGCAAATTTCGGCATACCCTCCCGCGGCAGGCGTCGCAAATTGCGCTGTCGAGAAACAGATTCAACCCTTTCACGCAGTAAAGCCAATCTCCTCTTTATCAGCCTCCTGTCGACTTCGATTTGCTTTTCTCCGGGACCTCTTGTTCCTATCACGCCATACTGCTGAGAAAAGTGCTGCCATTGACCGGGCAGCCTTGACAGGTTGTATTTTAGCTGGGCCATTTCGACCTGTACCTTTGCCTCACTTGTCCGTGCTCTTTTAGCAAAGATATCGAGAATGAGAGCGCTGCGGTCCATGACCTGTCGCCCAATCAATTTTTCAAGATTCCTGATTTGGACGCCTGAAAGATCGTCATCAAATATAACCAGATCGGCGTCATTTTCTTCACATGCCTGATATATTTGTTCTGCTTTTCCTTTCCCGACATAAAATGCAGGATCTGGCGCCTGACGCTCTTGAACTATTCGTTGAACAACTTTTGCACCCGCTGTATCTGCCAGAAGCGTAAGTTCATCAAGGTACTCTTCGACGACCTGTCTGTCCTGGCCGCGCAAAACTGCCCCAACAATTATCGCGCGTTCACGATTGTCTCTCACTATATACACCTCAACTTAAATATACACATTTTAGCGATTCTCTCCTTTAATTCCTGAAAAAGTTCTCATCCGGGCTACGAAAATCTCCAACAGAAGCAAAACCAGGGCTGCTGCCGCAAAATAAGATGACAGATCAGCGCCATAAAGAAGCTTTGTTAAATCTGATGAAAGTGAATTCCCCGCCTCCAGTACAAAAACATTTTCCGGCGCTGCCCCTGCTTTATCTGCAAATCTCATTAGCTCGTCGTTACTTGCCTGGGTAAGATCCGATTCGACAGGATCCAGATTTACAGACACCATGGCCAGCGTGTCCGTGCTTCTCAAAGCGTAGTTTCCAGGTTCAGAAAGTCGGTCAATTTTAAATGTAACGCCATTTTGGCCCGGCAACAGGGTAAGATTCCTTTGACTGCCGTCGCGGGAAACCAAATAAGCGTTCTTAATTTTACTGTCACCGATCTGTAAAGCGCAAGCATCTCCCGAATTAATTGAAATCCCCTTGTGTTTCACTGCGGATGAGTAGAATATCATCCTCTGAACTATTATGGGAAAGAAAGGTGAGCTTATAAAACTGGCAGCCGATGTATCTGGCGAAGACGTTAAACAAAATGAATATCCCCTCCCAACATTTCGACCAAACAGAAAAGGACCTTCACCGGTCTCCATCAGGATTTCATCATCCGGATTAGCTGTAATAATCGCAGATTTCTTTATTCTGATCAGCAACTTCCTCTTTATTTCCTCAATGCTCTGTATGGATGAAAATATTCCTGCAAAGAAATCACTCCCGGCATTTATTTTATCCAGGGTCAAAAAAGAGCTTGTGGATGAAAATTCCTTCCTGTAATTGCCAAGTCCGAGTTTTGCTATTAAATCAGCAAAGGCCCCTGAACTGTTTTCCTGCGGAGCAAAAAGAACCACACCTCCACCCTCTTCAGCAAACGAAACGAGTTTTGACACAAAACCAGGTAATTGCAAGTAAGAATCACATAACAACACATCAAATCCATTTAGGTTTACTGGCAACAACCTATCTGGTGTCAACTGAGTAAGACTGATCCTGCTGGATGCCGTATCTGAAGCTGCTTGAACAGCTGCTAATAAAAAATTATCCTCCTTTTTATTGCTAATGATAAGTACATTTACCTTACTTCCAACATAAAAGGAAAAGTACCGGGTGTTGTCATCCTGAAGAGAATTGTCTTCTATTTTAACATAAGAAGAGTGGTAACCACTATGAAGAGGCGTAAAAGAAAGCAGTGCGTTTTGAGAGGACCTGCTCGGCACAGAAATTAAGGACTGAGCAACCTTACGATCATTGGAAAACAAACTTACAAGCACATTCCTATCCGAACCCGAATAATTAACTATTTTTGCTTCAATTACTACAGGAGATCCAGCTTCTACAACAGGATTAACTGGCTTTACAGAACCAACTGCAAGATTATCAAATTCACTATTTTGAATTCTGATAAAAAAAAGCTTCGGGTTCCGTTCGGCAAACACTTTTCTTGCTTCTGAAAACTCCGTTTTTTGCATATCTCCAATTAAGTAAACCTCCTTGTTTGCAAAATTGGAGGAGGCCAATGCCCCGGCAGCAGCTCTAAGGGAAAGCAAATAGGGCTTACTAACCGTCGATACTTCAGAACGATTGATTGAAGGGTACAAAGAAGAGGGATTGGAAGTTTGTAGAACTTTAGAGGTGTCTTCGCCGTCAGACACATAGATGAGGCTTACAAAATCACCAACATGAAGATGATTGAGGACATCTGTTGCTGCCGATTTTCCCTGATCATAAATTTCACCGTATTTATTCCGCACTGCGGTAGAAGGCGTGTTATCCATTATCACAACAACAGCTTTGCGTGAAAGACCGGACACGCCTTTTACAACCGGCCTTGCAAAAGCAAGTACAAGTGCAACAATAAGTATTGTTCTAATAGCAAGGAGAAGATAGTTGCGCAGTTTAATTTTATGACTCGAAGATTGCTGTATTTCTTTAAGAAATCTTACTGAAGAAAATTCCGTTGGCTTGAGCTTCCTTAGTTGAAGCAAGTGAATAACAAATGGAACAACAGCACCCGCCAGGCCCAATAAGATAAAAGGGTTGAGAAAAGTCATGGTTCTTTCTTTTTGTTTTCTCCTTTTTGATTCAGCCAACGAACTTCGCCTGTTCCGGCAAGCTTGTTTGCATATCGTGCCATGACAAAGAGAAGATCGGAAAGGCGGTTTAAAAACATAACTGCAGTAAGAGAAGCTTTACCAGCCCGATTTAATGCAACAACTCTCCTTTCAGCGCGACGGCACACCGTACGCGCAAAGTGCAATAAAGCTGCAACCCTGCTGCCCCCTGGAAGAATAAAATGTCTTATGGGTTCCAGTTCAGCATCAATCAGGTCTATCGCCTCTTCCAATTCCTTTACGTTATCTGATTGGATCCTCATAATCTTGCCTTCAATCTCATTTGGAGTTGCCAGATCGGCTCCAAGAATGAACAATAAGTTCTGAAGACGTTCGAGGTGGCTATCTAAATCACCGTTTTGGTTAAACGCTCTGACAACGCCAATCACTGAATTCAGTTCATCAACTGTGCCGTATGCTTCTATTCTCCCATCTTCCTTGCTGACCCGCTTGCCTCCAAAAAGACCTGTCTCACCGCGATCGCCTGTCCTGGTGTAAATTTTCATACTTGGACCATCTTTTCAATTTCGAGTGAAATGCCCATAAAAAGATTCGCCTTATATGAATCCCCCTTTAATTCAAGAGATCTACTGATATTGCGACATGTTCGCGCCAGAATCTGATAGTCATTGACAGCCATCAGATGACGTTCCTCAGGCTCAAAACCCATTGAACGAATAAATTGTTCTGCTTCACTTCGCAGCATCACGACTCCATTGTTGAAAACATCGACGAAAATCTCAGTGCGGTCGAACAAAAACTTAATCATGAAGTGTGCCGGTGCACCAACGCCAAAAATTGGCAAATTCAATCTCCTCCCTACAAGGATATAAACAGTGCACAGTGAAACCGGAATTCCCTTTTTTCTCTCGAGCACACGGTAAATAATATTATTATCCAGCTCATGATAATTTTCAACATTTCCCTTTAAACCAACTTCATTGAGAAAAAATTTATTCACAGTATCAATAACCTCTGCCGGCTGGTAAATGCTCGATAGTCGATCTTTAAGTCCAATTGCCATTTCAGACAAACCGTCTTGTAAAGCAACAAAATCTGCTTTAGGATAAAAAATCCTGCCTACAAGGTGAAGCGCCCGTTCCAGGGAGAAATCCTCTGTCTTTAAGTATTGTCTTAAAGATTCAATTTGCTCCTTTAAATTTAGACTTTCTATTTCATCGAGAATTTCCTTTATTCTTACACGAACAAGTGAATCAGAAGTATTTATTGCCTCATGTAACATTGGTGAAACCTGATCTCTGTTTGCAATTAGTTCCGCAGTCACAACTGAGAGGATTTGTGGATCGTCTTCATCTAACAACCTGATTAAAGCACGGAACTTTTTCTGAAATCCTCCTTGTTTCATAAATCGTAATTCTTTTTTAACTCTCTTGTCAAAAATTCAAACGCAGTAACAGGATCATCAGCGAACTTGAATAAACGGAGATCCGACTTACTGATTGCACCCATTTCAACCATTGCATTAAAATTTATTATTCTTTTCCAGTATTCACTTCCGTAAATAAGCACCGTCATTTTCTTTTTTATTTTTCCAGTTTGCAAAAGCGTCAAAACTTCCATTAATTCGTCAAGGGTCCCAAAACCACCCGGAAAAATCACAAGGGCTTTTGCAAGATAAACAAACCAGAATTTCCTCATGAAAAAGTAGTGAAACTCAAAGTTAAGATCCGGTGTAATGTATGGGTTCGGGAATTGCTCTTTCGGCAAACTTATGTTGAGCCCAATTGACAATCCCCCGGCCTTTTTTGCCCCTTTATTCGCTGCCTGCATTATACCAGGTCCACCTCCAGAGCAAACAACGAAGCGCTGCTCATTCACCTTCCCAAGGCCTTTTGACCACTCAGTCAACATTTCACTCAGCCTCGAGGCGTCTTCATAATAACGAGACATTTGCAATATACTCATACTGTGTGCTAATTCTGCTTCGGCGCGGCGCATTGCGTTTCTATCACCCTGTTTTTTTGAAAGTTCCATATTTTTTTCAGCCTCCTTCAAACGGCGCTGCGCCTCGCGAAGCGGAAGAGTACGGGCCGACCCGAAGAACACAATGGTGTCTTTTATATTGAGACGCCTGAACCTGGTTTGTGGTTCAAGATATTCAGCCAATATTCTGATCACCCTTGCCTCTGGGCTATTAAGGAATTCTATGTTCTTGTAAGCTTTTCCTGACATTTTTTAATGGTTTGAAATCTTCATAATATGGGTTTATGCACTGGAAAAGGAATTACAGTATAGCTCGTCCTCCATCCACTACCAGCACCTGTCCTGTTACGTAATCAGCATGAGCCAGATACAACACCGCCTCTTTAATGTCCTCAGGCCTGCCATAGCGCTTCAGGGGAATTTTCTCTTCTTCGATGTGCTTGATCTTTCCTGATTCTTCATCTTTTATTATGATTGTTCCCGGAGCAACTGCATTGACCGTAATTTTAGGCGCAAGAGCTTTTGCCATCGCCTTTGTTAACATTATAACGCCAGCTTTCGCCACATTGTAGGCGATGTGGTCCTGCCAGACCTGCAGGCCGCCCAGGGAAGCGACATTTATAATCCTGCCGCCTTTTTCCGCCATGATCCTTGCAGCAGCGCGAGCACAGTAAAATTGACCGGTCAGGTTTGTATCGAGGACAGATGCCCAGAGTTCATCAGAAATTTCTTCAAACTTTACCGGCGGCGGAAAAATAGCGGCATTATTAACAAGTAGGTCTATCCTTCCGAATGTTTTCAGCGCATTGCTGAACATCGTGTCGACCTGTTTCGAATCTTTAATATCGGCCTTCAAGGCGACACAATTTACACCAAGGTTTAAGATGCTCTGCATGACTTCCATTGCAGAACCTTCTGAATGGTTATAATTCACTACAATATCCCAACCGTCTTTTGCAAGAGCAAGTGCAATTTGTTTACCAAGCCTTCGGCCGCTACCTGTGACCAATGCAACTGGCCTCCCTTTACCTACTGATTTATCCCCCATAGTAAACGCGACTTACAATTGCCGCTACTTGTTGCAAATAGATTGCGTCCACAGAATTGAAGCAGTTGTAATCAGAGCTATCCAGATCAAGCACACCAAAGAGAGTTTGATCCTTTATTAAGGGAATTACAATCTCGCTTTTTGAATCCGGATCACAAAAAATGTGGCCCGGAAATTCATATACGTTAGGAACAATAACTATTTCTTTTTTTGCGGCTGCTGTCCCGCAAACGCCCGATCCCATTTTAATTCTCGTACATGCCACCTTGCCCTGAAAAGGACCCAAGACCAATTCATTTTCCTTCAAGAGATAAAAACCAACCCAGGAAGCATAATTGAGAGATTGTTTCAGGGCCGCAGCGAGATTAGCCAGATTAGCAATGAAGTCTGGTTCCCCGGCAACCAGAGACTCCAGTTGGGGTAATAACTCCGCGTAAACTTTCTCTTTATTTTCGGCAACAGTTATTTTAATTTGTTCCAAAAAGGCCTCAAACAATGAAAGGCAGTGTTGAAATCTGCATTTCTATGTTTTTGTTTCCAGCGTTGGCAAAAAAACTCTCGCCTGACAGAAATTTCTGAACCGTTACAAAAGCCAATGACAGATGATTGTTCAGACCCGGCGACTTTACACTGGATGTGACAACGCCTGCTTCGGTCTCCAATGAATTTGCAGAAAAAATTTTTGATCCTCGTGGAACTTTGGTTGCCGATACAAAACCAACCAGTCTCCTGCGCACTTTATCATGAACCTGCATCCTGGATATCACTTCCTGTCCAACATAACATCCTTTTGTAAAACTTATTGCATCAAACACGTTCAGCTCAGGAGGGAACGCGTTGTCGTTGAGTTCATATGGATAAACAGGTGTGCCGTTTTCAACTCTGAGTATTTCAAAAGTGCTGATTCCTGCCGGAGCAGCTCCGAATTTGGACGCAGCACGGTTGAGATTGTTCCATACCTCCTCAGCATTGGATGAATCCACAGTCATTAAATATCCATTTTTCATAATCATGTCGCTCCTGGAAAGGAAAACATGTATTCCTCCCAGAAAAGTCCTGATAAAGTTTGATTTCGGCATACGTGATACGTCAAGAAAGCTTTTATAGCTTGAGTGTGCCATTTCCTTCACAAAATTGGCAGCATACGTACCTGCAATATAAAACATTGGAAAAGAAAGGGTAACGTCTTCAACAAGAACATCCTCATTCACAATAAATTTCTCAATCCACTTTTTCACATTCTCAGAATTTCCCGGGCTTGTTAAGACAAGGATACTTTCAGACATGACATATATGGTGCAAAGATCTATCACACGCCCTTTCTCAGTTGTAAAAAACGCCTGCTTCCCCATTCCTGGCCGCATTCCCCTGAGATCATTTGTCACAAGTCGATTCAGAAGATCGGCAGAGTCTTTCCCTTTCAAACGCAGCCTTCCAAAATGAGACAAATCAAAGAAGACAGCCGACCGCCTTGCCATGGAGTATTCATTTTCAATCGAAGAGTACACAGAAGGCAGAACAAAGCCACCGAATTCCTCCATCTGTGCTCCCATACTTTTATGCAATTCCGTGAGTCTTGCATTCACCTCAACTATCTCCTCTGTTTCGATAAAATATAGGAATATGCACTTTGTGAAGCAATTTCCTGCATTGGCTTCAAAATTAGCATCTGAAAAAATACCTCTGTGCTAATTTTGAATCCTAATCCAGGCCCCTGGCAATCTGGCTGATTTCTTCTTCGAGCTCTTTCCGGAATCTCTGGATTGTGAACTTAACAGGCCAAGCAGCTGCGTCGCCTAAAGCACAAACAGTATTCCCCTCTATGTTATTTGCTACACTCACAAGCAGGTCGAGGTCAGCCGGGTTCCCACGCCCCTCTGAAAGCCGTTTAAGAACCTTAAACATCCACCCAGTCCCTTCTCTACATGGGGTGCATTGTCCGCACGACTCATGCCAGTAAAATTTTGCTATGCGGGCAAGGACCTTTAACAATTGCGTGTCCTCATCCATCACAATGACCCCGCCGGTGCCAATTGAACTCCCGACAGATTTGAGGGATTCAGCATCCATCCTTACATTTTCAATCTGATCACCACGGATAGGAGGCATTGAGGTGCCGCCCGGAATGACCATCTTAACCCTTTTGTTTCCCCGAACCCCACCTCCGTATTTATATATCAGGTCGGTGAGCAAAACACCTGTGGGCAACTCGTAAATTCCCGGGCGATTGACATGACCGCTTATCCCAAACAAAAGGGTACCTGGGTGCTTTGCTGCGCCAATCTTTGAATACCATTCACCGCCTCTGTTAATAATTACAGGTACATTAGTTATTGTTTCCACATTGTTTATTGTTGTTGGACAGCCCCATAACCCAAATTGAGCAGGAAATGGGGGCTTAACACGAGGATAACCTCGTTTGCCCTCTATTGACTCCATAAGTGCCGATTCCTCGCCGCAAATGTATGCGCCTGCACCTCTATGAATATAAATATTTGTTGAAAAGCTCGACCCCAGAATGTTCTCACCAATGAATCCCCTGGCATATGCATCGTCAATCGCCTTCTGAAGCAACCTTGCCCATTTAATATATTCTCCCCTGATATAGACATAAGCTGTCCTCACTCCCATTGCATAACAGGCAATCAATATCCCTTCAATTAACTGATGTGGGTTGAACTCAAGTATCTGCCTGTCTTTAAATGAACCGGGTTCACTTTCATCAGCGTTGACTGCAAGAAACTTTGGCTTATCCGTTTGCCTGGGCATAAAGGTCCATTTTAAACCGGTCGGGAATGCTGCACCTCCTCGCCCACGCAAATTTGACTTTTTCACCTCTTCAGTCACAGCCTCAGGCGTCATCGACAGGGCCTTTCTTAAAGCCCCATATCCACCGTAACTTTCGTATACTTCAATAAGATGATAATCTGGAATATCAGGAAGAATAATTTTCAAATCACCGCTTTCCATAGATTCGGACTGAGGTGTAGTTGTGGATTCAGACATTTCTACTGAGCCTGTTTTTTAAATTCATCAATCAGTTTATCTAGCTTGTCCACGGTAAGATTTTCATAGTAATCCTCGTTCACCTGCATTACTGGAGCTGTACCGCATGAGCCAAGACATTCGACTTCACTCAATGTGAATAGGCGATCTGCAGTTGTCTCACCAACCTTTATTCCGAGTCGCTTTTGCAAATGCTCAACAATCGTTTCAGAACCAAGAAGCATGCATGAGACATTGGTGCAAACCTGTATATGGTACCTGCCAACAGGTTGACGGTTGTACATAGTGTAAAAACTGACGACTCCAAGCACTTGGCTGTATGGCAACTGAAGGAGGTCTGCAACGTAGTGCATAATTTCCTCAGATATCCAGCCAAATTGTTCCTGTGCCAGCCAGAGGACCTGCAGAAGTGCACCCTGAGGCTCGGGATATCGTCTCTTTAGTTCCTCAACCCTTTTTAAATTCTCTTCTGTAAACATTGCGATCCCTTTACTTATCTGCTTCACCCATTATTGGGTCAATACTGCCGATAATGGCAACAACATCGGAAACCATTTGACCTTTTAGTAAAATTGGTAAGGCCTGCAGATTGTAAAATGAAGGAGACCTGATCTTCATACGCCAGGGATATCCGCTCCCATCACTAACAATGTAAAATCCAAGTTCTCCTTTTGAACCTTCAATTGCAGTGTAAGTTTCACCAACAGGAGGATTTATGCCGTCATTGATCAGGACAAAATCATGGATTAACTCTTCCATTTTATTATAAACACGCTCCTTGGTCGGCAAGACCCGCTTGGGCATTTCAGCTTTCACCGCTCCCTGGGGCATCTTTTCAATTGCCTGACGAACTATCCCGGCGCTTTCTTCCATTTCACGAATTCGCACCATATAACGCGAAAAAGTATCGCCATCATTTTCAGTGATCACATTGAAATCCATCTTGTCATAAACGAGGTATGGAAAATATCTTCTCACATCATAATCCACCCCGCAACCGCGTAAATTCGGCCCACTGAAACCTATCGAAATTGCCATTTCTTTAGATATAACACCGACACCGACAGTTCTGTCAAGAAAAATTCTATTTCGATTCAACATCTTTTTCATCTCGTTGAGGTTGCGTGGGAAATCATCCAGGAATCTGTTTATCGCCGCTATTGCCTCACTGCTGATGTCTTGAGCAACTCCACCAATCCTGGTGTAGCTTGTGGTAAATCTGACACCCGTCAGGAGGTCAAATATATCATAAAGTTTTTCCCGCTCGCGAAATGCCCATAGAAAGACCGTCAATGCTCCAACATCCATTGCAGTTGAACCTATTGCCATCAAATGAGAGGATATTCTGGCCAGTTCTGCCGCAACGACACGAATGTACTGCGCACGTGGTGGCACTTCAACGCCTGCTGCGTTTTCAACGGCCATCACGTAACCGACATTATTTGCTAAAGGTGAAATATAATCAAGCCGATCAGTATGAGGAATAAACTCATGATAAGTACAGTTTTCCGCAAGTTTTTCATATCCACGATGAAGGTATCCAAGCTCAGGAATACAATCCACTACAGTTTCCCCGTCGAGTTTAAGCAGGAGCCTCAAAACACCATGAGTAGCAGGGTGCTGTGGACCCATATTTAAAATCATATAATTGTCTAACGGATCCCCTACAGATAAGTCAACGTCCCGACCTTCCAGGGCCTTCAAAATTTGTGACACTTCTTGCTTATCTTTGTTAAAATTGTCCATTGTGATTTGCACCTTTTTACTTAGGCGGCAGAGGAATCGATCCCGGAATCCCCATCAACGGAAACTCCTTCCGCAAAGGATAATATTCAAAGTCCTCCGGCATATACATACGCCTGAGATCAGGATGACCTTCAAACACGATTCCATACATATCAAACGCTTCGCGCTCAGCCCAGTTAGCTGCGGGGTAAACGGATGTGATACTAGGACAAACAGGCTTCGTACCGTCAACTGATACAACTAATCGGATTCTATATTTATTTGGAAGCGATGTCAATATATATATCACACGAAACCGTTCTTCATCAGGCACAGGCTCCGGTAAATCGGAATGCTCTACTGCCAGATAGGCCTTTCGGTATACCCTATCATCACCAAGAGGATTACCTTCAGAAAAGTTTTTCATGTCAGCTCCGCACAAGTCCGATAAATAATTGAATTGCAAATCTGGATCATCTCTCAGAAACTTACAGATATCAACAATTGCACTCCTGCGGACTCCAATTGACAGCTCTCCCCTCAATGCAGGTATATTATGAGATATCCCTGCGAACATGACTATCTCATCTCCAAATTTCGCCTTTAGCTTTTCAAGAATGAACTCATTTGTCAATTGTGTCATTGAATTTCCTTACCCTACAAATACTTTTTCGCGTTCGTCAATTTTAACCTTACCCGTCTCCACTTTTTTTTGAATTTCCATCAGGGCCTTAAGAAGAGAGTCTGGCCGTGGCGGACAACCGGCAACATACACGTCAACCGGAACAAACTGGTCTATTCCCTGAACCACAGGATACGAGCGGTACATCCCTCCGCTCGATGCACAAACACCCATGGAAATCACCCATTTGGGGTCGGGCATCTGATCGTAAATCTTCCTTACCACTCTTGCCATCTTGTAAGTAGTTGTTCCGGCAACAATGAGCAAATCGCTTTGCCTTGGTGAGAATCTAAAGACTTCAGCTCCAAATCTTGCCACATCGAAGCGCGGACCCGCAAATGCCATCATTTCAATTGCACAGCAGGAAATTCCCAAAGGCATCGGCCAGAGAGAATTTTTCAAAGACCAATTCAACAATGCATCAATGCGAGTTGTGACAAATCCCTCATCCTGATTTAATCTATTTACTGCCATTTCAAAGCTCCTTTCCTGATCACATAGTAGTATCCTACCAGAAGAATCCCTATGAACACAAGCATCTCAATAAATCCAAACCATCCCAGTCCAATAAAGTTCACAGCCCAGGGGTACATAAAAACGATTTCCACATCAAACAGGATGAACAATATCGCAATAAGGTAAAATCGGACAGTGAATCGGTCCCGTGCCATTCTAATTGGTTCCATCCCACTTTCATATGTAGTCACTTTTTCAGAAGTAGGATGACTGGGGCCAAAAAAGCGGTTTATGTTGGCCATAACTATTCCAATAAGTGCCGCAAAACCAATCATCAAGAAAATCGGGATATAATTTGTCAGCATTTTTTAGTTCTTGTTTTGAAAAATCTAACCAAATGTGACGAAAAATCAAAGGAAAGAAGGGAGTGCAGACATTTCTAAATTCTGCCAAATTTTTTGTCAAGCTCCAGTAACGGAATTTTAATAAGTACGGGTCGGCCATGCGGGCAAACGTATGGAACCCGTGTTGCAAATAGTTGATCAAGAAGTGCTTCCATCTCGTCAGCAGAAAGATAATCGCCAGCTTTAACTGCCGCCTTACACGCATACGTCTTGCAAAGCTTTTCCCTGGGGGTAAGCCTGAGATCATTATCTCTCTTATAATCTTCAATTATTTCAGATATTATTGTGCTTTCCCTACCAGCCTTAAGATCAACCGGAACACCGTCGAGAACGGCCGTCGTCCCGCTAAATAGCTTTATGTTGAAGCCAAGAGCACTCAAGCCCGGGTTAATTTCCTGAAGAACTGCAAAGTCTGAAGGATTTATGTTCAAGCTCAGGGGGAAGAGAAGCTGCTGGGTATACTGACCCTGGTCGTTGAATCGATTGAGCGCTTTTTCGTACAGGACTCTTTCGTGTGCAGCATGCTGGTCGACTACCAACAATCCGGTGGATATTTGAGATATGATATACTTATTATGGAGCTGATAAAGAACCTCAGTTCCGGATATACGGGGACTCCCGTGAGTTGACTGTTCCCTTACTTCAACAGGTTGAGGAACTTTTATTGAAAATAGGGGCTCTACTGCATCTGCCATTTTGCCAGCTGTAATCATATCCGGGGCATTCTCTCCTCCCGGCTTAATACTCCAGAAGCTAATTTGACGATCTCGAGACAGCCCTGCTTCGCCACCCGACCTGGAAGAAACAGGTACAAATCCCCCCCTGAATGGACTTGAACCTGTCCTCATTACTAAACGTGTGGAATCACCGGCTATGGTGATCTCCGGAACAAGATCACTCTTAATAAGGGCAGCTCTCACTGTTGATCTCACGGCTCCGTAGATGCTTCTTTCATCCGAGAATTTCACTTCCAGTTTTGACGGATGAACATTGACGTCAACCTCATCAGGAGGAATTTTAATGAAAATTGCATAGAACGGAAAATTTCCCTTTTCAAGTAGATTTTCATATCCAGAAAAAACCGCATGATTAATGGCTTTGTTGACAACATATCTTCGATTCAGAAATAAAAGCTGTTCCCCCCTTGTACGCTTGGTGTAATCTGGTTTGCCAAGAAATCCGCTCAAATGAAGATGGTCAAACTCATCTTCAAAATGCACAAGAGTTTCAGCAAATGCTTCACCAAAAATCTCCCCCAATCTTCCTTTAACTGTCGAGGAACTTACCTTAAGAACAACTTCTCCGTCAGACTCCAGGGTAAACTTTATCTCAGGAAATGAGATTGCATAATGAGAAACAGTCTGGTAAATATGCCGAAACTCTGTGGAATTCTGTCTCAGAAAACTTCTGCGCGCCGGAGTATTAAAAAACAGATTCTTTACAATGACGGAAGTACCGACATCCCTGCCGATTTTAGAAATTTCCCGCTTTCCGCCTCCTTCGACTCTCACATATGTTCCCAGCTCATCAGATGCCGTCTTTGTCTTCAATTCAACCTGTGCAACTGCTGCAATGGAGTAAAGCGCCTCTCCTCTAAATCCCAGAGTACTTACGTTAATCAAATCTTCATAAGTGTTTATTTTACTTGTCGCGTGCCTTTCAAAACATAGAACCGCATCATCTTCAGACATGCCCACCCCATCGTCCTCCACGCTGATAAAGCTCTTTCCTGCATCCTTGATGATAATTGAGATGTGTTGAGCATGGGCATCAATTGCATTTTCAACGAGCTCTTTAACAACAGACTCCGGCCTTTGCACGACTTCCCCTGCAGCTATCTTGCTTGCTATTTCCTCTGATAAAATTTTTACCTTTGCCATCTTTAATCTTCCACCTCAACCTGCAAATGATTCACCAAAAAGAGCAGCAACAAACATTTTCTTATCAAAGGGTTGCAAATCATCAACTCCTTCTCCAACTCCAATAAACTTAACAGGAAGCCTCAATTCCTGATTGATTGCTATCACAATGCCTCCCTTTGCTGTTCCATCAAGCTTGGTAAGCACTATCCCATTTACACCAACCGCCTCCATAAATTTCCGTGCCTGCACAAGACCGTTTTGACCTGTAACTGCATCCAGTACAAGTAGCACTTCATGAGGAGCATTTTCGATAACTTTTTGAATTACCCTTCTTATTTTTTTCAGCTCTTCCATCAAATTAGTCTTAGTGTGAAGACGACCCGCAGTGTCTATCAACACAACATCAACTTCGCGGGCTACAGCAGCCCTGACCGCATCATATGCAACTGCACCCGGGTCAGCGCCATGCTGCTGCTGAAGAATTTCAACCCCAGTCCTCTCTGCCCATATTGATAATTGTTCGTTGGCTGCTGCGCGAAAAGTATCTGCTGCTGCAATTAATACTTTCTTTCCGGATGACCTATATAAGTGTGCAAGTTTTCCCACAGTGGTGGTCTTACCCGCGCCATTTACTCCAACCACCATAATAACGTATGGTTTTATAGTCTCTCCTTTCTCTCTATCCGGTTCAATTAATGACCTGGAAATTTCGTCCTTTAAAATCTCTTTTAACTTCTCCGATCCATCGTATCCTTCCAATTTAATTCGATTCTTTATATCTTGAATAATCCTCTCCGTCGCCTCAAAACCGACATCACTGGCAAGGAGAATGTCTTCAACTCTTGATATAACCTCATCATCAATCTTTGTTTTGTCAGAAATGGCTTTTGAGATTCTATCAACAACTGCTGATCTTGTCTTAGCCAAACCATCTCTAATCTTTTTAAAGCTGTCAAACAATCCCATGGCGCTCCTTAATTCCAAGATATTTCAGCGCATAAGCTGTCACAGAGTAAAATATGAAAACAGTGCTCATGACCAACAGAACTTCTTTTAAGGCAATTAGCGATTGCTGCCTCAGGGTTGCAACAATGATATATGCAGCAATGAAAGTAACGGCAATTTTACCGGGCCACATTGACTGAACTACAATTCTGTCACGGTTCATGACGTACATACTCCCGACAAGGATTATGATATCGCGTGCAATTGCTATGACAGCAAACCAGAGAGGAATATCACCAACTATTACGAGAACTATTACGACACTTACTATACATATCTTGTCAGCAACTGGATCAAGAAGTTTGCCAAAATCTGTCACCTGATTGAAGGCGCGTGCAATCAGGCCATCAAGGAAGTCGGTTAGGGCCGCTACAAACATAAGAGCAACTACAAGCGAGCGATACCTATCCCCTGGCTTCAACAAGAGAACAACGACTGGAACCAGCAGTATGACCCTACTTAAACTCAATATGTTGGAAACTGTCCATTTCTTTTCGATCTTTATATGCAAAAAATTCTCCAGATCAAACATGGAGCGAAATTTCCTTATTAATCACTAAAGTTAAACCATCTCTAAGGCCTGGCTTCATGGATATTTGCCTCAAATTCTTCTTTGCTACTCACATCCACCAGAGTTGGATAACTCCCACTAAAACAGGCTGTACAGTACTCCTTCCTGCCGTCTCTGGGAACTGAATCGAGAAGCTTCTCGAGAGAAAGGTAAGCAAGAGAATCGACGTTGAGTTCCTGCCGCATTTTTTCAATGTCACCATCCATTTGACTCGCAAAAAGTTCCTGTTCAGACGGGAAGTCCATTCCATAATAACAAGGATGCATTATGGGAGGAGAACTCACACGAAAATGCACTTCAGATGGCTCCGCTTCACGAATTAATTTTACCAGTTGCTTGCTCGTTGTACCCCGAACAATTGAATCATCCACGATCACAACTTTTCTGCCCTTTAAAACTCCTCGGACAATATTAAACTTCATTTTAACTTTAATTTCACGCGAGTTCTGGCTCGGCTGGATGAATGTTCGCCCGACATAATGACTCCTTATTAAGCCAATCTCAAATTTTGCCTTTATACCCATTTTCTGGCTCTGTGAAACATATCCAAGCGTCGCTGTATTGGAAGAGTCGGGAACACTTATCACAACCAGCTTTTCATCTTCGTCGTTTTCTACAGGTGATTCCTCTGCCAGACTTTTACCAATTTTTCTTCTAACCTTATCCACACTTTCACCAAATATTTTGCTGTCTGGGCGGGAAAAGTAAATAAATTCAAAAATACAGTGGCGCGACTTAGTCGGAAGATTGGGCAGAAAAATTGACTCGAACTCTCCAGTTGTAACAGAACGATCATCTATTACAATAATTTCCCCCGGCAAAACATCACGGAGGTATTTTGCACCTATGACATCAAAAGCACAGGTTTCCGATGCCACAACAAAGGCATTCCCTAATTTTCCCAAAGCCAGAGGCCTGAACCCATAAGGGTCTCGAGCTATGATTAGCTGTGAGTCGGATAAAATAACCAACGAAAAAGCACCCGATACTTTTTGCAGGGCATCATAAACCTGTTCAACAATAGTTTCCTTTTGACTCCGGGCAATTAAATGAAGTATTATTTCAGTATCGGTTGTGGTTTGAAAAATTGTCCCGCTTGCAGTCAGTTCTTCTCGCAAACGATGAGAATTTGTGAGATTGCCGTTATGAGCAATTGCAAGATTTCCATTACGGTAATTCACAACTATCGGTTGCACATTTTTCCGACTCTCAGCCGAACCGGTTGTCGAGTATCGATTATGACCTATCGCCGCATCTCCTTTGAGAACACCGGTTAGTATATTTTCATCTTTAAAAACATCAGCCACTAACCCGATACTCTTATGTACATTGAAAAATGTGGTTTGTCCAACTCGATGCCGCGTTACAATGCCCGTGGCTTCCTGTCCACGATGTTGCAAAGCATTCAAGCCATAGTAGACATAATGCGATGCGTCTTCAATTCCGTAAATTCCAAATACACCACAAAATGACTTTGGCCGTTCAATTGAGACTGTCAATTCTTCAGATCTTTTAGTGCTTCTCATGGATTTAATCAACTGGGTAAGTAATCATGACTGAAGCGTGCATAAAAAGCAAGGCGAGGATTTTCTCTCACGTTTTTACTGAGTGATGTCACTTCAGAGGGTGTCAACAACTGCTTTTCTCTCAACCAGAAGTTACAAAAGCTGCAGGACGAAAACAAATATCCTTTGAAGCTAATTGAAGCACTAACTTGTCAACGTCAGGATAAACCATTGCACACCTTCCATGTCGGCAATTAATTAAGCCTGACTCAATTTTCATAACATTTCAATTATACGGCCAAAAATCAAGTCGAACTTGAAACTTTTTGAATCGACGTGAGAGTCTATGAAATCCGCCACCTTCTTCAATCTTGATGGTAGTAACATTATTTTTTCCTGGGCCTTTTTCCCAACGTTATTGAGGCCGGTCAGTGAGGCGATTCCCCACGACACTATAAGCTGCTCAACAATTTTCTCATAGTCCCTTAAGGTGTAAATTCCACTGCGGCGAACGATATCTGCAAATTCGTTAAAGTTTGCCATCGATATTCCCGGCATGTCAATGCCAGGCATTATTTCTGCCGCGCATTCAAGAGCAGCGTTTGGGTCTCGGGCGATAATCTCCTTAAAAACATTCATATAAAAAGCATAATGACGCGACTCATCCTGTGCAATATTTTGTGCAATTTCCCACAAAAGAGGTTCCTGCTCTACAACTGCTTTTCCTGTATTTAGATGGGAAATATGTGTTGCTTTCTCCTGCAAGCTTGTGTAAACAAAAATTTTATATGGATCTCCGTTCCACACAGGATGAAACCCCGTACGTATGTAATCAAATTGCAAACTCTCAAGAACTGAAAAATTTAAAAGCCTTGAATCCCGAATATAATCTCGAAGAATATTTCCATGCCTGTCCTCCTCGGCAGTCCATATTCCATTCCATTTTCCCCATTCTCCACATTGACCAAGATTGTCAGCTATAATTCTGTGAAAATGCGGAAGACCTTCTTCTGTCAAAACATTCAAACTGACGGCAATTCTGACACTATCTGGAATTCCATCAGCACGTTTGCGGAGATCTGAAAGAAATTTTTCGTTAAATGTTCCCTGGTTTGCAGGTAAAAAATCCGAAGAGTACCACAAATTGCGCTTTGATTCATGGCGCAATATAAGATCTTTTACTGCTGGTTCAATATCTATCAATACTCTGTACTTAGCCTGACTGTTTTCAGTGTAGGGCACGTTCTTTTTTAGCATTCCTACCTTTTTTTAAAATTGTTGGAAAAATGGCCATTAATGCGCTTTTTCGCAGCTGGAGGCTCCTGATTGATACATGTTACTGCAGTGCAGGAAGATAAACAAGGCGTGTGTAACTGCTCCAGATAATATAAATTTTAAATCACTCCCTTGAACTTGACTGTAAAACAAGCTCCGATATAATTGCTCTCACTTTTTGAAGAGCAATTGCCCTGTGACTCATCACGTTTTTCTGATCCGGACTCATTTCAGCATAAGTCAAGTCAAACCCATCTGGCAGAAAAATAGGGTCGTAACCAAAGCCATTCCATCCTCTTGGCTTAAAAGTTATCTTACCCCTGACTTTTCCTTCTACAAGTTTATCTATCTGTGGACCAACAATTGAAATGATACATCTGAAAGTCGCTCCCCTCTGCTCCCAGGCTACCCCATCCAGCTGACTTAGCAGTTTAGAATTGTTTGCTTCATAATCCGGCTGTATCAATGTTAGTCTGGAATTATTCTCTTCCTCTGTGGTTCCAATATTCGTTTTGGTCATACCAACCCCACCAGCATAACGTGCTGAAAAGACCCCGGGTGCACCATTAAGATAATCAACCTCCAACCCGGTGTCATCTGCCATTGCCGTAATCCCTGTTAGTTTATAAACCTCTTGTGCCTTCTTCCTTGCATTTTCCTCCAGCGTTAAACCATCCTCTTCAATTTCACCCACTTCAGGGAAATTATCTAATGAAAGCATCTCAACAGTCATGTCGTGAAGAATGCCCCTTATCTCGGACACTTTGTGCGGATTGTGAGTTGCTAATACGATCTTCAGCATGTCGGGCCCATCGGTCTTATTGATTGAGTATCTCCTTTTCCTCATGAGGAAACAATTTGTAGTACAGACTGATCGCGCTACCCACAGCAGTCAGAAAATTCAAAATCAGGAAAATGACGTCCCCGATTGCGTAAATTGTAAGGGATATGCTTCCAATGAAGTAAAGGATCAAAAATGACAATTTCATTTCAACCTTTTTTCTTCTTAAAACGTCAATTGTCTGAGGTATCCAGCACGTGACAATCGACAGTAATCCAATCAAACCTATAACTTTCATCTCAAATCAAAAGTTGTGTAACTTCAGAAATTTTTCTTACTTCCTTTAAATCAATTTTGAATACTGTCCTTTCCAGTGGACTTTGTCGGGAAAAGTTCGCTTTTGGAACAACTGCACATTTAAATCCAAGCTTTGCCGCTTCTTGAATTCTTCTATCGATCTGACCTACACTTCTAATTTCACCTGCAAGCCCAAGTTCTCCGATGACAATAGTACCGGAATCAACAGGTATATCTTTATAACTTGAAATAACCGAGAGAGCCGCCGCCAAATCAACTGCCGGCTCATCCACTTTCACCCCGCCCGCTACATTGAGAAAAACGTCAAAGCCGCCTAACTTGATTCCCAATCTCTTTTCAATTACTGCCAGAATCATAGTAAGTCTGCGATAATCGAAGCCGGTCGCTGCCCTTTGCGGCATCGCATATCCTGTCGGCGTCACAAGAGCCTGAACCTCAAGGAGAATTGGACGTGAACCCTCCATGGTTGCTGCAACAGTCGAGCCGCTCGCACCGAAGCTTCGCTCTGAAAGAAACACCTCAGAAGGATTTTTGACCTCTACAAGACCCAGCTCTTGCATCTCAAATATGCCTATCTCATTTGTAGAACCAAAGCGGTTTTTGTACGAACGCAGGATTCTAAATGAATAGTGTTTTTCACCTTCAAGCTGCAGCACTGCATCCACAATATGTTCCAAGACCTTCGGTCCTGCAGCAATTCCATCTTTTGTAACATGCCCGATAACAAACACTGTAACTCCAGAAGCTCTGGCAAATTGTGCCAGCCTCGCTGTACACTCCCTCACCTGGGATACACTTCCGGGAGCTGATGGAATGTCGCTTTGATAAACAGTCTGTATTGAATCAATAATAATTAAAGATGGAGACAATTTTTCAACGCCGGATAAAATTGAATGTAAATCAGACTCAGCAAGGATATAAAGATTCTTGAGATTTACTATTTGTAACCTTTCAGCTCTCGAGCGAACCTGAGCGCTGGATTCCTCTCCTGTGACGTAAAGTATCTTTCCAAGTTGTTCCTGCTTGCTAAGTTGCAACATTAGGGTTGACTTTCCAATCCCTGGGTCACCGGCAACCAGTACAATAGAGCCTGGCATTATTCCTCCGCCGAGTACCCGATCAAATTCGGAGATCCCTGTAGAAATTCGGTCTCCTCCCTTTGCTTCAATGTCACTAAGCGGAATTATCTCAACCGGCTCCCCTTTTTGCCCCCTATCCCTGTGCCCGACTATCAGTTCTTCCACAAAGCTATTCCATTCTCCACAACCCGGACATTTCCCGACCCAACGAGGTGAAATATAACCGCAGTTCTGACAGACAAATCTTAAAGCATTCTTTGTCATTTTGACCAACTGGAACAATTCCCGACTTGAAATTCAAAACACATTGCAAATTCAAGTTGACTTAAACTTATCATACAACTACCTTATTAACACCAATTCGGACTGCTCTCTTCCGGTAATGATAGGGGTATTATTATAATTTATAAACACATTGAGCTCGGACCTGACCCCCATCTCTCCATCAACATAAATTCCCGGTTCGAGAGAAAAAAGAGAGCCTGGCATAAGAAGCCTCTGGTCTTGAGTTTCAAAATTGTCAATATTTGCACCGTTACCATGGACTTCCTCGCCAATCGAATGGCCAGTTCGATGCGTGAAATACTCACCATAACCGGCAGCGCTAACATACCTGCGCACCACCTCGTCAACCTCCCAACCAGCCACCTTTTTACCTGAGGCGATACTCTTCTTTATAAAGTCGAAACCTGCGCGCCTGGCATCTCTGACAATTTCAAAGGCTCTTTTGTACCATTCAGGGGGGTCAGCTCCAACGTAAGCACACCATGTGATATCATAGTAAATCGCACCTGGCTTATCTAACTTTGCCCACAAATCTATTAAAAGACGATCTCCTGATTTAATTTCCCTCGCATTTTCAATTGTTGGTGAAAAATGCGGGTTTGCAGGATGATCATTCGTTCCAACAATGGGAAGATCATCTGTTGTCAAACCATTTTCCTTGAAGCGCCTTCCGATAAACTGCTGTATGTCATATTCCGTCAGATATTTTCCATCTACTATTGACTTTCGAATCTCTTCAAATGTTTCGTCCAATATCATATCCACAATCTTGCCGGCCTGAAAGTGAGTTGCAATTGCGGCTTCATCTAAAAGCGCTTCGAATTGCTGAACGAGATTTGCCGATGAAACTATCTCGTGACCAAAACTGCGAATTAAATCAATTGTCCCCCCATCCACAATTGATACGTATGGGATAGCATTCATTGGAGAGTACTGCATTGCAATACGAGAAGGTTTCCCGAGGAGCATCTGCAAATTTCTATGAAGTTCATTCCAGCTGGAGTAATAAATCTTCTTACCGGGTAAACTGTCTAGCTTGGTAGGCTCGACGCGGTGAACAAGCTTTATAGGTTCTCCCTTAACTGGAATAAAGTAGAACCATCTTCGCGTAGCCATAGCCGATGGGTTTAGCCCCAGGATTTTCAAACCGAGATAATCTCTATTGTGAAAATCACAAAAGAGCCATCCATCTACTTTTTCCGACTTAATTGCTACTTGAATCTTTTCGATGTCCATAGCTTCTCCATATTTGTATGAAGTTAAAAAACATACCTGTGTGGTAAAAGGGCTGACATTTGTTAGCGTAAAAAAAACCGACCCGCTGTGGGGTATCCAGCAGGTCGGTACGGATAGTCCGAGGCTTCTTGGGGTAGGGTGGGAGCCTCGTCGAAAATCTGTAACAATATATATTACCTGTTTGGTATATGCAAGGATTTTTTTAAATCAAGCTGTCTTATTTAATTTTTTTCTCAGCATTACTTCGGGGTTAACAACTGACGGCGGATGCTTTCCCTTCAGAGCTGCAATGACATTGCGCGCTGCAAGCTCCGCCATTTTGCTTCTTGTCTCAAATGTACCGCTTCCCACATGGGGAGTCAGCACTACATTTCCCAATCTCTTGAATTTGGGATTGATTCTGGGCTCACCCGCATAAACATCTAAACCTGCAGCTGCTATTTTGTTTTTAATGAGATATTCAATGAGCGCGTTTTCATCCACAACTTCTCCGCGAGCGGTATTTACAAGAATTGACGTTTTTTTCATTAAGGAGAGTTCCTTTCTGCCTATCATTCCGCGTGTCTCATCATTCAAAGGAACGTTAATACTGACGAAATCTGAATTCATCAGCAACTTATTTAAAGAAACAAATCTCCCACCGAGCTCCTCAATCACTTCACTTTTTTTGCGTGAATAATAAAGAATTTTCATTGCAAATCCCTTTGCCCTGGCCGCTACAGCTGTCCCAATCCGGCCAGCACCAATAATGCCGATAGTTTTTCCCGCCACATCATAGCCCAGCATGAGCAATGGGCTCCAGCCCTTGAATTTCCCGGCACGCATAAAACGGTCGCCCTCAGGGATACGGCGTGCAGCCGCCAAAAGCAATGCAAAAGTCATATCTGCTGTAGCATCTGTAAGTACTCCTGGTGTGTTGGTCACTATGATTCCTTTTTCAGTAGCTGCCTCTACATCGATATTGTTATAACCTACGGCATAGTTGGAAATGACTTTTAATCCTTTAAGCTCTTTTATAAAATCTCTATCAAACCTGTTGCTTAACATCGAAACAACCGCGGATGCATCTCTTAACTTGCGCGCCAATTCGAATTGTGTCAGGTCACGATTAAGACTATTGACTTCAACCTGAAAATATTTTTTTAGTAGTTCAATTCCAATTTTTGGAATTTCTCTTGTAATAAATACCTTTTCCTTCATTTTGTCATTTACTCATTTGACAATGCTGCCGCTCTCAATTTCAGCTTCTGTTGTCAGTACCGCAAGTCTCCCATCACCTGTTGATGCTGCCAGAAGCATCCCATTTGATTCAATCCCCATGAGTTTAGTCGGAGCGAGATTGGCAACAATTATAATATTTTTATCTACCAAATCCTCAGGTTTGTAATGCTTCGCGATACCGGCAACAATTTGTCTCCGCTCTGTACCAATTGCCACTTCCAGCCTCAGCAACTTTTCTGACTTCTGCACTTTTTCACAGGAGATGACTCTCGCCACTCGCAAGTCTACCTTGCGAAAGTCGTCAATTGTAATCTGTTGCTTTATGGGGGGATTCTCCAGATGCCCTTTCTCTTGCTGCATTTCTTCGTCAATGGAGGCGGTTCTCTTAATTTGCTCCGATATCACGTGATCCTCAACTTTTGCAAAAAGAATTTTTGTATCGCCGATCCTATGCCCGTTCTCTATCATGCGTTCTGAAGCGCTATCCCAGCTAGCCTCCACAGCACGGCCTTCAAGATTCAACATACGCCAGATTTCCTCAGAAGAAAATGGAATAACGGGACAAAATAGGATTGCCAGTGAACGGGTGAGCTGCGCACAAATATTTAATGTTGTTGCACATCTTGACGGCGAATCCTTACGAGTCCGCCATGGCTGAGCATCATTAAAATATTTATTGGCAGCACGAGCTAAAGACATCACCTCAAGTACTCCATCCCTGAATCTAAATTCGCTAAACAATTTACCAACCTTAATAGGTGTCGCTGACATTTCATTAAGGATCCATTTATCCACATCAGTCAGCTCTTCTGCCGGGGGAACAACCCCGTCATAATATCGTTGAATGAACTGCAATGTCCTGTTTATAAAATTACCAAGGGTATCAGCCAATTCGTTGTTCACCCTTGCCTGAAAATCTTTCCAATAAAAATCACTGTCCCTTGATTCAGGTAAATTCACAGCCAGTGCATATCTGAGATAATCTGGAGGAAAAGTTTTCAGGAAATCTTTCAAATCAATTCCCCATCCCCGGCTCTTTGAAAATTTTTTTCCCTCAAAATTCAAAAACTCATTAGCTGGAACATTATCGGGTAGAATGAATTTATCGGAGTTTCCATCGTTCCATGCCATCAACATGGCTGGAAAAATTAAAGTATGAAAAACAATATTGTCTTTACCAATAAAAGCAACGTACCTCGTTTTGGAATCTTGCCAGTACTTTTTCCACAGCTCCGGTACCCCTTTCTTTTCCGCCCATTCCTTCGTAGATGATATATATCCAAGAACAGCTTCGAACCAAACATATATAACTTTCCCCTCGTAGCCATCAAGGGGTACAGGTATTCCCCATGACAAATCTCTGGTAACTGCACGGTCCTCGAGCCCCTCTTTCAGCCAACTATCAATATAGGCTTTCACATTTTCCTTCCACTTTACTGAGCTGACATACTTCTCAAGCCTCTCCTGAAATCGTCCAAGCGGGAAATACCAATGCTTGGTCGGTCGTATTACAGGTGTACTACCACAAATTTTACACTTTGGACTTATCAGTTGAGTTTGCTCCAACCATGTCCCACATTTTTCACACTGGTCACCCCTTGCCTCAGGATTCCCGCATACCGGACAGGTCCCCTCGACATATCTGTCGGCTAGAAACATCTTATCATTATCACAATAAAGCTGCTTTTCAGTTTTCTCAACCAGTATTTTTTGTCTGTAAAACTCTAGAAAAAACTCCTGCGCAGTCTTATGATGAATAGGAATAGTTGTCCTCGAGTAATTATCAAAGCTCATTCCGAACTTTTCAAAGCTCTCTTGGTTCAAATGATGGTATTTATCCACAACCTGCTGCGGCAACAATTTTTCCTTTTCAGCAGTTATTGCAACTGCAACTCCGTGTTCATCGGAGCCACATATAAAGATGACGTCCTCTCCTTTAAGACGTAAATACCTGGCATAAATATCTGCCGGCAGATATGCCCCGGCTAGATGACCAAGGTGTATTGGGCCATTTGCATATGGCAAAGCTGCCGTTATCAGTGTTCTGGAAAATTTAGATTGCAATTTATCACCGTTAATGATTTTGAATCTGGCAAGATTTAAACTCTGCAAGCGTCATGCGCTCAACATCCCGACCTTTTTCGTACCGGAGGTAAACCAAATCGTTAAAAACATCCACTCTCTCTACAACACCTTCGCCTTTTATGGTTATAACCTTTGAGTTAATGGCCGGGAAATATTCCTGTGACTCCCCATTGGCGGGATATTCATAAAGCAGGCAGCACTTTAATCTGCCGCATAGCCCGGCCAATCTGCCTGGATTGAGGGAGATGTTTTGTGCTTTGGCATGCTCAAGTGTCACATGTTTGAGCTGATCCAGCCAGCGCAAACAACACAATTCCCTTCCACACGTTCCATATCCTCCAATCTTCCTCGCCTCATCCCTGGCTCCAATTTGCCTCAATTCAATACGCGTTTTATAGACAGAGGCAAGATCTCTAACAAGAGCGCGAAAGTCAACCCTTCCATCGCAGGAAAAAAAGAATGTTATCCTTGACCCATCAAATTGGTATTCGACTGTAACAAGCTTAAGAGTCAATCCATACCTGACAGCCTTCTCTTTAAAAACATGCACCGCCTTTTCTTCAATTTTCCTGTTTTCCAAATATCTTGCAATTTCTTCATCAGACGCCATCCTGATTATCTTTCTCATCGGATGACCAACAAGTCCACGTGCCCGCCTCTTCTGATGTACAATTTCTCCTGTAAAACTCACCCTGCCAAGATCAATTCCGCGCTCTGCCTCTACAATTACATAAGCGCCAGTGCTGATTAATACACCCGATTCATTGAGATAAAAACCTGTACGATTTGCTTTAAATTCAACTTCAACAATGTCCAGAACTGCTTCATCGTTATCGAGGCTTCCACCAACGGCTGTGGAGCCAACTGCGCAGGGAGTGCACCCACCGCACGGAATTTCCGCGTCGGCAACAGTATCGGCTTCCACGTCTTCGACAGAAAAGTCGTAAACTCTATCTTCAAGCCCTTCAAGGCTTTCGTATTCATATGGTTCAGCCATGTTAAACCTCTATCTTTTTTTGAGGAGCGCGCTCAGATCCAGAAATAAATTTACAAAAACCAGGGCTAAATTAACATTCCCGTTAATCTCTGCCATTGATCTATCTATACGCGCGCTGGCTTGCAAAATGCCATTTTTATCAAAACTTTCAGAAACTTTTTTAAGCACTTCCAACCTGTCAAGATTTATTGCTTTGTCGGATAAGCCATAATTTATAATTGCAGCATCTCGAAGCCAAATTTGAAGCATTTGAAGAAGTACCGCTGCCCGTACCGGATCTCGTTCTTCAAGAAACTTTCTGGAACGGCTGGAAAACTTAGCATAATCAAATGCATAAATTTCCCTCAGTATTTCAAGTGATTCTTCTCTCATTTCTAAAATATCAGTTTTGAACAATTCCATTGCCTTGGAGAGTGAACCGGATGCAAGTCGGGCTTTCAGCCGTGCATCAGCTTCATCTATATTCAATCTTTCCATCAGCGCAGAAACAATTTCATCTTCTTTTAACAGATCAAATCGAATTGTCTGGCAACGTGATATGATAGTTGGCAAAAGCATATTTTTCTTGCTTGTTGTAAGGATAAAAGTGGTATGAGGGGAAGGTTCTTCAAGAACTTTCAAAACCGCATTTGCTGACTCCATACCAAGCTCCTCAGCCTGGATGACTATGATTACTCTATATCCTTTTTTGTACAGAGAAAGAGAGTCTTCGTGAATTACCTCCCTGATCGAGCTAATTTTGATGACCTGAGCTCTAGGGATCAGCATTTTATGATACGGATCAGCTGCTTTGTGCGCAATTTCTTCACGCACAACGCGCACTGTTTTCGCATCAAGTTTATCAAGCGGCCCATCATCCCTGGTCTCACCTTCCCCTCGTGGCAATGGGAATACAAGGCGGACATTAGGATGCTGTAGGATATTTATAGCCCTGCATGAGCTGCATTCATCACACGGCTCAAACCCGCCATTTTCGCAATTCAATGCTTTTGCGAATTCAATCGCTGCTGCGTCTTTACCAACCCCTTCTGGGCCTTCAAAAAGAAAAGCACCAGGAATCCGCCTGGAAGTATAAATTTTTTCAAGAATTCTCTTAACGCGAGTTTGTCCGACCACTCTATTCCAGCTCATTAAAATGCCTGACCTATTCCAAAATGAATTACCATTTGTCTTAAATTATAAGTTAAGCTTTTCTGAAATAAGAACTTTTGTGCATCAGGTGCTGATGGATCAAATAGTCTAAATCCAAAATCCACACGTAGTGGCCCAAAAAATGTATTATAGCGAATCCCAAACCCGACAGCTAATGCAATAGTTGGAATGGAAATGTCCTTATAAGTGTTCCATAAATTACCAGCATCAACAAAGGCCACCCCACCAAAAGCTCCTACAATTGGGAATCTGTCTTCAGCGTTCAATTCAAGGATCGTGTTTCCACCGTACTCAGGTTGAGCTACGTTACCAAGTTCTCTTGTTCGCCAGCCCCGCAGACTTCCAGATCCGCCAGCAAAGAACCGATAGTTTAGCGGAATTGGACCTGTCTGGTTTTGTTCATAAGTCCCGTATTCCTGAGCATAACCCGCTTTGGCCTTAAGAGCAAGCACATTGGTGGAATTCCGATTCATACCGAGGAACCACTTCCCGAAAATTGTAACTTTCCAGTACTGAGCATAAGGAAAATGTGAATTTGGAAAAACTTTTGCAACCAAATTTGGCAATACACCACCTTCTTCTATGCTTAATAAATTAAAAAAACCTGCTGTGGGTGAAAACACATCATTTGTTTTATCCCTTTGAAGTGTAAAAGTTAAAATCGAATTAAATTGAGGTCTCTCCAAACCGGGTGGCAGCGGAATCGCCTGGAGGGAATCAATTTGTGCTCGCTCAATGTCCCATGAAAAATACCCCATTGTGTAAGTAGCAAACTGGTGACTGACACTAACTTTGTTTCTTGCAACAAGTTGGAGGTAAGGCCTCTGTTTGTCAGCAAGGAACGATATTTCCCACTCAAGGCTTGAGCTGTTTGAAAAAAAATAAGGCTGCGTCAGCTTGGTAGAGAAATTTATTCTGCCAACTGTTACCGTATCCTTCAGCACTTTTGAATTAAAAGAAACAAGTTCAAATGATTGGAGTTGCAAATTGGTCGCTACACTGAGCAGCCGCGCATCACCAAAAAAATTCCGATGTAAATAAGTCAGCCCTCCTCCAAAATTAAAAGCATTATTCTCATCATTCATAATCAACTCAGGCGCAAGCTGGTGTGTGGGTCGAAGCCTCAGCGCAATAGTTGCAGGCAGTGAGTCACTTTGTGGCGGAGCCGATGGAATTGAAATCTTTGCTGACTCAAACATGTTCAATGCATATAACCTGAGTTCACTCTGAACACGCATCGCCTGGCTATAAACATCCCCTTTCTTAAAAAGTATTTCCCGTAGAACAATGTGGGGATTAAAATTTATTGCTGATTGGTCTGCCATTTGAACATTCACATTTCCCCACAAATACCTCCTCCCCGATGAGAAATACAAATTTACCGAAGCACCAACGGTACCCGAGTCAATCTTCTGCAGGGTCACAACTGAACTATCCTTCTTTGCAAAAGGAAATCCGTCATTTTGAAGAAGCAAAGTGATTCTTTTCGCCTCTGAATCAACTGACATTGCTGAATATCTATCTCCTATTTTAAGAGCTGGTCTTTCCCTGAGCTTTTCAAAAAAATTCTTAGATGCTTTCTCTATTCCATGATAATTAATAGAATCAATTTTTGCCCATTTTCCTTCACTTATATGAATTTTAACGTCAACTGTTTTGTCGTTCTGATTTGTCATGATTTGGGTATCCAATTTCGCTGAATAAAAACCGTTGTCAAAATAGAACTGCTGCAATCGTTCCACATCGCCTTTGAAAACCACGGGATCAAAATATACAGGCGGATTCCCGACATGAATTGCACGATAAAGGAAGCGGTAAAATGCTGCAGGGGATTCTTTTGTGAGCATAATGGCGCTCAGCTCTGAGCTGCTAAAAAATTTGTTCCCGGAGAACTGTATAGATCGCACAATGAATTTCTCCTGTGCCAATACAGTTGTTTCCACCGCTAACAGTAACGATGCAAAAAAAAATATGCTTCGCACTTTATAAAAAGACACTAAAAAGCCCGCCAAAGGCGGGCTTTTCTTAAAAATGTCTGCTCGATCAATACTCGCCTTCATCTTCATAGAAGAAATCATCGTCGCTCGGGTAGTCGGGCCAGATTTCTTCAATGCCCTCATAAGGTTCACCTGTGTCCTCGAGCTCACGAAGATTTTCAATGACCTCGATAGGAGCACCTGTCCGAACCGCGTAATCAATTAGTTCATCTTTTGTCGCGGGCCACGGGGCATCCTCGAGATATGCAGCTAATTCCGGCGTCCATATCATAGAAGCTACCTCCTTTCTTTGTGTACTGAGCATCATTGGATCTGAAAAATATTTTTATTTCTTCGCAAGTTCATTGTAGTTAATAGAATAATACTCTCTGCCATCGAAAAAGTAACCCGTCGGGTCTACGTGAATACCATCCTTGATAACCTCGTAGTGCAGGTGTGGACCTGTTACAAGACCGGACTCCCCACTCAACGCGATCTTCTGTCCGCGTTTTACCCTCTGTCCCTCAGTAACAAGCGACTTCTCAAGATGACCGTACAGAGTTGAATAACCGAAACCGTGGTCTATCTCAACTACCAGCCCATATCCACCTCGGCGGCCCACATAACTAACCTCGCCATCACCTGTAGCATACACAGGGGTACCGGTCTCACATTCCAGGTCAATTCCTTCGTGCATCAGCCTGATATGAAGGATTGGATGCATCCTCATGCCAAAGCCGTCGGTAATAACTCCCTGACCCTCAAGCGGATCAATAGCTGGCAAATGTGCAAAGAGCTTTTGATTTTGTTTATACCTATCAAGTATTGACTGATAACTTGCCTCCTGTAGTTTTGCAGTTCGCTCAAGTTTTTCAAGAGACGACACTGCATTAGCAATCAGCTTGTTTGCACTCTCAGAAACGCCATAGTCCCTGTTTGTTTCCACGCCGCCAACCGCAACCTGGCGCACATCGGTTGATAATTTCGGCAAATTAACAGACATACGCAGCTGATCGTCACTTTGTGCTAATTCTTGAAGAATCTTCTGAAAATTTGATAGCCTGTCATCCAGAGAAGCAAGCTGTGCCCTTAGAACCGTATTTTCCCTTTCAAGCCGATCCGACCTCAAACTTTTCAATCCCAGGAAGTCAATTCCCAGATAACCAGAAAGCATCGTAGCAAATGATGTGCTTAAGACAATGGAAACTAATGCCATCGTCAATTTTACCCTTCCAACCGCTTTATAACGAAGGTCGGACTTGCTATAGTAATACAATTTTAACATCAGTGTTCTCCTTTTGTTAGTTGTTGCTCCAGCCAGAGTGTTTAAGGCAACACCACAGCAGGTCAGGGTAAAATGACCAGCCCAACTTTCTCAGATGGCCACTTTTTCCAGGAATAAATAACCTGTGGAAGTTAAAAAGGAACAGCCGTTTTGTCAAGAAAAATTTTCAAAATGATAAAGATTTAATTTCTGCGAGGCGTAAAATGACCTCCGCTCAAAAAACCGCTGGAAATAGGGACACTAATAGGCCTATTAAAAGACCGTCGATAAGGCCGGCAAAGATCGCTACAACCGCAGCAGCAACCCAGCGATATCCAGCGGTTTCACCTATTACCATAAGGCCAAAAATTCCACCCACTATTCCTGCAACAGCCGAGAATAACATGTGTTCTGATATTGATGAAGTATATTTAATCAGGTGGATGAATGAAACAACCAGCACAGATAAGATTGTTGAACCAATTAAAATTCCCACCAGGAGGTCAACGAATCTATAATCTTTCATATTGCCTGAAGGATCGGTCATCTTTTTATTCTCATTTTCAAAAAAGAGGTTCTTTCCCTTCATATAAAAACGAGGCACTCCCGGGCAGGAGTGCCTGTTTTCCGCAGTGGGAAGAAGAATCTTTTTGGGGGTGAGGCCGCTTAATTAGGAGGCTGCATTAGGGCATGCGAGTCGTGCTTCGCGATTTGTGGCAGCGTGGGATAACCGAGCGGCAAGATTCTCTTCCCTAGTCAGGGGGCTGTTTGCGGGTATGCTCAAAATCTTTTTGAAGAACAATGGTCCTCCTCTACCTCTGGTTGTGAATTGTAATTCATCGCAACCTATGGAACTTAACAATGGATTTATTGCGAATCACGTGCCGTAAATTTTCCTCATTTTCTAACATTTTTCCAGGTTGACTTTGTTCCCGGTTTGCATGTTGCAAAAAAAGCTTTGCAAAATGCGATAAATCCTAATTAAAATACATTTTCCCTTATTCGATTTAACCTTAAATTAGTATATGAATCACGCAATCATAGATGGATACAATTTAATATATTCCGACAAATGGCTCTCTAAGTTAATGAAGAAGGATCCACTTATTGCAAGAGATGCATTAATTGATGAAATTCAACATTCAATTGGCAACAGTCTGGATGTAACACTTGTATTTGACGGAAAGTTCATGCATGAAAAAAAATCAGTCTCACGAAATTTCCGGATACTGTTCTCCTCAGGAGGAGAATCTGCTGATGATGTAATTAAGAATCTCATTGGACGTGCCTGGAATAGAAGGATAATCACTGTTGTCACAAATGACCTTTCAATAATTGCATATGCTGAGGAATGTGGATCCAGGACGATGAATTGCAAAGACTTCCTAAGCCTCCTCAGAACAAAAAAGAGCCCACCAAATCAAACTGACAAGGAAAATCCCCAGGAGAAACCGGAGCATATCACAAAAGAGGATCTTGAACTATTAAAAAAATGGAGCAAAGAGTAGCAATGAAGTACACACTAGCGGCCTTTACGTTTCTCTTAGCGGTCATGGTCGGCCTGTCGATCGGCCAACCGAAACTGACCTTTGTTGAAAGTGCAACTCTAGATGCAGGGAAAATTTACCAGACAGGCAAGCCGCTTGTCAAAACTTTCTTAATTAAGAACATTGGTAACGAACCGCTTCGAATATATCAGGTCAGAACCAGCTGTGGATGCACAGCGGCGCTCTTATCTGACAGTGTGATAGCACCTAACAAAATTGCCAGGCTCAGAGTAGAGTTCAATCCAACGGGCTACATAGGGGAGGTGACTAAATACATCTACATATCAAGCAATGACCCGTCAACCCAACTGGCAACAGTAACTCTGAAAGTATATGTGGCTTACGCCCTTCAACCAACTCCTGGATATATCATGTTCAGTAATCCGCGAGTCGGAAAATTAGACAGCAGCTTTGTCACCCTCAGCAATACTTCAAATAAAACAATTAGAATTGAAAAGGTTGAATCTGATTCACCCTACCTGTCTACCAAAATTGGAGAAACTATCCTGGAGCCAGGGAAGTTTACCGATCTCAAAATATATATTTTGCCAAAACAACAGGGCCCGATTATTGGAAATATACTTATTAAAACAAGCAGTAAAGATCAGCCAGTTTTACAAATCAGGTACTACGCAGGGGTATACTGAAAAATTCATCCGCAATGAGAACAAAAATTGCACGTTCGAACAGTTAACGTGAAGATTTTTTAAGCAGAAGCCTTTTTGCGATCTGTAAAGTAGAGAGGCTCAGCACCAGTGTTTATCACGTCTCTGGTTATGACACATCTATTTACACCTGTCATTGAAGGCAAATTGTACATTATGTCCAGCATTGTATCTTCCATTATTGACCTGAGACCACGTGCACCTGTTCCTCGTTCCAACGCTTTTGAGACTATCGCCTCCAGGGCATCGTCTTCAAATTGAAGATCTACCCCTTCTATCGAAAAAAGCTTTTTGTATTGCTTTACTAAGGCGTTTTTTGGTAATGTTAATATGTCGCGCATTGCCTTCTCGTCAAGTGTATGAAGTGTGGCAACAACTGGCAACCGCCCTACAAATTCTGGAATAAGTCCAAATTTCAAAAGATCATCGGGTTGAACAAGGGGCAACATGTCGTTTACCTGGCCATCTCGAACAGTGTTTATATCCGCACCAAAACCAATTGGATTTTTGCTCACTCTTCGTGCAATAATTTTTTCAATTCCTTCAAATGCTCCTCCACATATGAAAAGAATATTCTTTGTGTTAACATTTATGAGAGGTTGTTCTGGATGTTTTCTCCCCCCGCGTGGAGGAACTCCTGCAATGGTCCCTTCAAGTATCTTGAGAAGCGCTTGTTGAACCCCCTCCCCTGAGACATCTCGAGTAATTGACGGGGTATCACTTTTCCTTGCAATCTTGTCAATTTCATCCACATAGATAATCCCCCTTTCCGCACGCGCAACATCATAATCTGTATTTTGCAGAAGATGCACAAGGATTGTTTCCACATCATCTCCTACGTACCCGGCTTCAGTAAGGGTTGTTGCATCAGCAATCGCAAAAGGAACATCGAGGATCTTCGCAAGTGTCTGAGCCAGTAGAGTCTTGCCTGTTCCCGTTGGGCCTATTAATAAAATATTGCTCTTCTCAATCTCCGTACCATCATCATCAATTGCCTGAGGCGAAATTGAAATCCTCTTGTAATGGTTGTAAACCGCTACCGATAAGATCTTTTTTGCCCGTTCCTGACCTATTACATACTCATCAAGAGCATTCTTTATTTCAACAGGAGTAAGGGGGGTCCTTTCCTGTTCTGCTTTAAGACGTGTTCTCGACGACGAATAAGCAGATATATTGCTGCGCAAAATTTCAACAGAATGTTCAATGCATATGTCGCAAATATATACATCAGGCCCTGCTATGAGGCTTTTCACTTCACTAGCGGAACGTCCACAAAACGAACACCTCATTTGTTCTCTCTGCTGTTTGCTCATTTTAATTCAGCGCTCTTTTTTGACAGTAAACGGTCCTTTGCTCCATTCTCAGAAGCTCTATTGCCATAGCGGTTTCTCTTCGTAAAATCTGTTAAGACAGTCGGGAGTGCAACGGCAAAGAAAACCGCAAAAACAAATAAAAGAAGAAGCAAATTGTTCATAAGCTCGTATGAATCTCCATGTTGGTCTCACTTTTTCTTACCTTCACGCTTTACAAGTACGTTGTCAATGAGGCCATATTTATTAGCCTCTTCAGCAGACATAAAATAATCCCTATCTGTATCTTTTTCAATTTGTTCTATTGGCTTACCACAGTGAAACGAAAGGATTTCATTTAATCTCCTCTTAGTTTTGAGAACTTCTTCAGCCTGAATACTTATATCCGAGGCAGAACCCTGAAATCCGCCCCATGGCTGATGAATCATTATCCTGGAATTTGGTAAAGCAGTGCGTTTACCTTTTGTTCCTCCCGTTAACAACACTGCAGCCATGCTTGCAGCCATACCTATGCATATTGTGGAAATGTCCGGCCTTACATACTGCATGGTATCATAAATTGCCAGGCCAGCCGACACACTCCCTCCAGGGCTGTTAATATACAGATTTATATCCTTGTTTGGATCTTCACTCTCAAGAAAAAGCAACTGGGCTATTACCAAACTTGCCACAGTATCATCAATTGGGGCACCAATAAAAATTATTCTCTCTTTCAGAAGGCGTGAAAATATATCATATGCTCGTTCACCCCTTCCTGTTTGTTCTATTACATATGGAATAGTAAACTGGTTATGAAGTTCCATCTGGTTATTCCTCGTGTTTATGTTCAGGTATCTTTTCAACGACTTTTATCTCAGCGCTATTTATTATAAAGTTGAATAACTCATTAAAAAGAAGCTTATTTTTTACATCGTTCGAATCTTTATAAAAATTTAGCAACATATCCTTATCAAGGCGATATTTCTTAGAATCGTCTTCAGCTATTTTCTCAAAAGCTGAATCTTCAATCTTCAGTCCCTCTCTTTTGATAATTGATGAAGCAAGAAGATTCCATTTTACCGCTCTTACCGCTGCTGCCCTGTACTGATCTCGAAATAGCTCTTCGTCTATCTCGCTGTTTTTGGACTTCTTGCGCATTTCTTCAATTAAGTCAGTTAGATATTCGTCAACCATGCTCTCCGGAACCTCAAAATCATTTCGAAGCAATAATTCCTGAACAATTTTATCACGTAGCTCCTCTTCTGCTTTTTCTTCAAAATAATTTTCAAGGTCACGCCTTATATCTGCTTTAAGATCTTCCACTGTTTTCACTTTTCCACCGGTGACTCTCTCTGCAAATTCATCGCTTAAATCGGGCAAAACAAGCCTTTCTAGCTTTTTTACAAAGACCCTGAATTTTTTCTTACCAGCAGACTGCCCCATTTTGTCAAATGTCTCAAGCTCAATATCGAAATCATCACCAACTTTTGCATTAAGCAACCTATCCCTGATCTCCTGCAGCTCAGGTGCCTTACTGCGGAGATCTATTTTGTAATTTTCTCTTCTCTGACCCAAAATAGCTAAGCCATTTTCATCTATCACCTGCAAGTCAACGGTTGCAATGCCGCTGTTGTTGCCATCCAGCGATTCAACTTCTGCGTGTTCCGCATTTGACTCAAGAATATGGTAAATCTCATGCTCAATCACTTCAGGAGATATCCGATAAATAGCCCGTTCTAGCTTCAAACCCGTATAATCTTTTGGTTCAATCTGGGGAACGACTTCAAAAGTAAGAAAGAAATGAAGAGGTTGTCCCGGACTTCTGCTGTCAAGATTGTAATCCACTACACCAGCAACACTTAATTTGTCCTTCTCAAAGATCTCCTTCACGATGTCGCTCACCAGTTCGGGAACCAGTTCATTTTCAATATCTTCACCATATCTCTTTTTTATTATTTCCATTGGCGTTTTTCCCTTCCGAAATCCGGGTACAACTGCTGTTTTCTGGAAGTTCAGATATGCATCCTCAAACTTCTTACTCACTATTTCATCTTCCATTGTAGCAGTCACCTCAAGTTGCCTTTTCAGTCCGCCAAGGTCATTAATCTTGTAATCCACTGTAACTCCTTCAATTAAATAAAGTTATATGTGCGAGAGAGGGGACTCGAACCCCTATGAGTTTCCTCACCAGATCCTAAGTCTGGCGCGTCTGCCAATTCCGCCACTCTCGCTTCAACATTATATTAAATATAAACTCTCAAAATCATTCGTTCAAAGGAGTGAAATTAATCCGGGCTTGAGCAAGTTAATTTACTCAAATACCATAGTTATGACGAGGCATTAATTAATAATCCCCTCAGCAGTTCATAATTTCTCAATACGCCCCTTTCAGAATCTCACAGGCAATGTTGAAGCGAGAAGCTTTGCAATGGATTTCGTCCTTTTTAAGCCTCATTACTAATAGCAAGGCTATTTAGACTTACCTGATGAAGTAACTGAATCACGTCCTGATTTCATCAATCTTTCCAGTATATTGATTTCATTTGATATGCTCGGATCATTTGGAAACATTCCCTGGAGTTTTCTCAAAAGCCCAATCGCATCAGGATAGTCTTTCTTCAAGTCATATAACCCAAGGAGAACTCTATACGGATTGTAATAGCCTTGAACGTTTTGAGGATTGGCCTCGATGGCAGCACTAGCTTCTTTTTCAACTATGGATGAATATTTTTCAAATTGCTTCATCGCCCCGGCTCCGAAATACAGTCTAGCCACATCACTCATAAGACCATAATCCATTGGCAGAACTTCTTCAGGTATCCTTGCTTCCATAGAATCCAGCATCGCAGTAGCATCAGAGGAATCGCCGTGCATTATATAATATGACGCCAGTCGCATAAAACTTGTACGATAGTTAAGCATTAAGTTTCTGACATTATAGTCATAAAAAATGTTGGGATTGTTCAAATTTGTGAACAAAAACCCGTAATGTGGCTGAGTATAATAAGTCGCCGGTTGATCAAGAAGACATTCCCTCATAATGACAGGGTCAATTCTAAAATCTTCTTCAGGATTCTTCAGCTCTACAGGTGTAAGCTGAAGGGCGAGCCCCTGAAGCTGAAGATACTTCCCCAGCCCAATAAAGTTCTCGGGCGATACTGTCGCAGCAAAATAAATTGGACGGCGCCACTTATTAGTCTCCACAATGTTACGGATGAGGAGATCCTGCACCCTGACAGCCTGAACCTGGCCCCCACTTATAGTCGGCTGCATCTTAAACTGAATGTAACCTTTGTTTGTTATACTGGTGTCAGTGATCCCGAACTCCTCGTATGTCTCTTTTGGGACAGGAAGTTTTACAATTTGAGTATGCCATTCAATTGGCACCAATTGCTTTATCTCTTCATCTGTAAAACTAATTGGTACCTTCATAGCGCCATGAGGAGTTTCGTTCTTCAACTGAAGAATATACCAATCGGTGTTAGCAAGACTTAAATTGACAATCCTCACATCGGTGCGTATTCCAAGGGCCTCCTGCAGATACCAGAGCGGGAACGTATCATTATCTCCATTTGTAAACAGTATAGCATTCTTTTTGCACGATTGCAGAATGTTGTACGAATAATCAAAGGGAGCATAATTACCATGCCGATTGTGTGAGTAATAATTATTGGCAAACATATTTAATGGTGAGATAAAGAAGAGAATTACTGCAGCAATGGCTACAGTCAAATTTCTATACCTGGGATCCTTTACCGCATTCAGGACATAGTCGAGAATAGCTGCGACCCCAAAACCACTCCACATTGCAAAAACAAAAATAGCTCCAATAAAGAAATAATCCCTTTCACGGGGCTGCGGATCCTGCATATTAAAATAAACCACCAGTGCCAATCCCATCACCACAAACAAAGTCAGGAAAGCAAGACCGAACTTCCAATCCTTTTTGAAGTGATACCACACCCCAATTAATGCGAGAATGAATGGTATTGCATAATATCTCTCAGGATAGCCTTTCCTCCCATCGAACCATCCGCGCGGGGAATTAAACAGAACGACAGGAGCGCCCTGAATATCACCAGCCCTTCCAATAAAATTCCAACCGATATAACGAAGAAACATCTCGTTGAGCTGATACCCAAGAAAATAGTCAAAGTCCGAGGAATACTTCTGATAACCCGCTTGATATTGTGGATCATTGCTCCATCTTCTTGGCCAGAAGATCGGTTGTTCACCATACTGTTCACGATTCAAATATACTACAAGGCGCTTAAGGTTATGCGGATCGTTTTCATTAATTGGAGGATGTGCATTTGCTCTCACGAGAACCAAGGTGTAAGTCGAGTAGCCGAGAATTAGCATGAGAACTGCCATAAACGCAATGTTGAGCACAGCCCTGTGTTCCCGATAAGTTTTATAAACTCCATACCCGGCACCAATGACAATTAGTGGGGGAACTAACCGTATAAGTGGACTTTCAGTTATGTCAAAAGGACCAAATTTTAAGTCACCATTTAGTATGGCTGGAAGCCACTTCACAATGCCGGGATAAATTATAAAGAAGGCGAGTACTGCCATAATGCCAAATTTTAAAAAAGAATTCCATGAGAACTCATTATACTTGAAATAAACAAGGAGTGCAATTGCAAAGTAAGCCAGTAAACTCAGCTCGTGAATCCCAATTGAAAGCCCCATTATATAAGCAGCTAACACCAAAATACTATGGCCTCCCTGATCATCGGCTTTTTCATACCAAACAAGTCCCAGCCATGTCACACAAGACACAAAAAACATGCTCGTAGCAAATAGTCCAGACTCTACAGTATTGAACCAGAACGAGTCGGAAAAAGCATATGTTAACGAACCTATTACACTTGAACCGAACACTATGATTGCAGTGTTAAAATCCCCAGGGAATCCCTTCCACCGCGATATCAGTTTCACACTAATTAAATACAAAAACAGGACTGTTAATGACCCGCTTAACGCTGATATCAAATTTATCCTCAACGCAGGATCTCTGACAAATGGGGTCATCATCGCTATTCTCCCAAGAAGTGTAAAAAGCGGGGCTCCCGGAGGATGAGGTACTTCAAGCGACACTGAGGTGGCTGCGTACTCTCCGCAGTCCCAGAATGCTACCGACGATTGTGCCGTTAACCGGTATAAAATTAGTGTAAACAGAAAAACTGTGAGCGCAATTAATCTGTGAACCCTTTTGTAATTGGTGCTTCTGACCATCTATTCACATTCCTTACTTTTGTGGAAAAATTATACTATCTGGAGGATCAAAAAGCAATGAAACGTTGAACAGTATTATGTTTTCGATTCAAGAGTGTAAAATGCACATCCTCTAATTAATGTCATTTGCTTTTTCATCCGCAGCGTTTAATATCTATATAATGTGTCGAAGAAAACTCAATGTTTACGTTGGCTGCTGCGGTTGGAGTTATCTCAAACCAGGAGAACTTAAAGAGCAAATCGGGGCTAATTATTCTTCCACTCTTCAGGCATATGCTCGGATATTTGACTGCGTCGAAGTTAATTCCACTTTTTACCACATGCCCCGTCAAACCACTGTTGAAAAATGGAGAAGACAAGTTTCCAATGAAAACAAGAATTTCAAATTTGCAATTAAAGCATATCGGGGAATCACACATTTTGACAGGTTTGGTGCAAAGTCTTTTGAATATTTTGAACATTTAAAAGAGATAGCTTATGAATTAGGAAGCCAGCTGATTCTATTTCAATCACCGGCGAGTTTTAATCCATCAACTGAAAACATTAATAAAATAAAAAAATTCTTTGGTTCAATAGCAGCAGAAAATATTTCACTTGTATGGGAGCCAAGAGGAAGCTGGTATGACAACCCTTTGCTGATAAAAGAAATGTGCGAAGAACATAATCTCATTCACTGTGTTGACCCATTCAGGAACGAACCTGTAGCATTTGGAACGAAGAAAATTGCATACTTCAGGCTTCATGGCTTCGGTAAACCATCGATGTACAATTACAGCTATAGCAACAGAGAACTTGATAAGCTGAGTCAAGTTTTAGATTCACTGGAACAAAATTGCAGTTCAGCTTATGTATTTTTCAACAACTCGGATTGTTACAGTAACGCATTAAACTTTTCAAGAACACTTAAAAAACAAAGCAAGTGATGATATGAAAATACCCATTTATCAAATTGATGCTTTTACCGACCGCCCATTTCATGGTAATCCGGCTGCTGTTTGCATCCTTGACAACTGGCTCCCGGATGAACTCATGCAGGATATCGCAGCAGAAAATAATCTTTCAGAGACTGCATTCGTAGTAGCAAGAAAAAACAATTTCGAATTGCGATGGTTTACCCCGGTAGTTGAGGTAGATCTTTGCGGCCATGCAACACTGGCAACTGCCTTTGTTTTCAAAGAGCACCTTAATTATAAAAAGGATGAAATTGAATTCAAGACAAGAAGCGGACTGTTGAAGGTTATATACGGTGGAAATATTATGAACATGATTTTTCCACGCACACCGGCAAAAGCTTGCGACACTTCAGAACAACTACTGCGAGCCGTCGGGAGAAGACCTGTCGAGGTGTTGAAATCGCGAGATTACCTTGTAATACTGAACAACGAGGATGAAGTAAAGAGAATTGAACCTGATTTTGATAGCTTAAAATCACTCGATGTTCATGGAGTAATAGTCGCAGCGCGTGGAAATGAAGTAGATTTTGTGTCGCGCTTTTTTGCACCAGCTGAAGGAATAGCTGAAGACCCTGTTACAGGCTCTTCTCATACAACCCTCATCCCATACTGGTCAGAAAGGTTGAGAAAAAGAGAAATGATAGCCCTCCAGGTTTCAAAACGTGGAGGGAAACTGTACTGCGAGGATCTCGGAGACAGAGTGAAAATCTCGGGAAAGGCTGCTACATATCTCACAGGAGAGATAACGGTCTGAACATCCATTTGTCGAGCGATTTGAAGTTCAACGAGTCATTGCTAAATTGTAGTTTGCATTCAGCATATAATGGAGTTTTTGATGAGCTTACTTGTTGTAGGTTCGATTGCACTTGATACAATCGAAACACCATTCGACCGCGCCGAGGACATAGCTGGAGGAAGTGCTGTTTATATTGCAACCGCTGCATCGTACTTCACTGCACCTATTAGAATGGTTGGAGTAGTTGGTAGTGACTTTCCTAAATCCGAGTTCGATTTTTTAGAGTCAAGGGGAATTGACCTTGAGGGAGTTCGGGTAATCCCGGGCGGAAAAACTTTTAGATGGAAAGGCCGTTATCACTATGACCTTAACATACGAGATACTTTAGAAACCAGGCTAAATGTTTTTGAGGAGTTTAATCCTGTCCTCCCGGATTCATACAAGTCATCCCGGTATGTTGTGCTTGGAAACATTGATCCGATTCTGCAGAGAAAGGTAATACAATCCCTTTCAAAAAAACCAGAACTTGTTGTATGTGATACAATGAACTTCTGGATTGAAGGAAAGCGGAATGAACTTCTCGAGACTTTAAAACTGGTAGATATTTTGATCATAAATGACTCTGAAGCTCGCCTTCTCGCGTCCGAGCCAAATCTCATCAAATCTGCTCGAAAGATCATGTCATTTGGCCCACGAACAATTATTATAAAAAAGGGGGAGCATGGGGCTTTGCTTTTCACAAACGATACTGTTTTTTCTGCCCCGGCGTACCCTCTGGAGTCCATTTATGATCCAACAGGGGCAGGCGATGCCTTTGCCGGGGGATTCATAGGCCATCTTGCAAGGACAGAAGATTTTTCTGACGAGAATATGAAACGAGCGGTAATTTATGGGAGTACGCTCGCGTCATTCTGTGTAAGCAGGTTTGGTATAGATGGGATCAAATCTCTTTCTGATGTGGAAATACTTGGACGGTACCGTGAATTCATTGAACTCTCAAGAATTGAAGACTGAACTTCCCCCTCCAATTAGGTGGCTGGGGAACAAAGTTGAAATTATTGACCAGTCCTTACTGCCGCATACTGAAAGGTACATCTCGTCTAATGACTACCGTCAGGTATGCGAATGGATAAAATCTCTCCGGATTCGAGGAGCACCAGCAATCGGAATTGCCGCAGCATACGCCGCTGCACTTGCGGCATTTGAGTTCAACTGCCGCGACAAAATTTCATCTGATCTTGAGACGGCGCTTGAGGAAATAGCTGATACACGTCCAACTGCTGTGAACATCAAAAAGGCAATTGACCGTCTTCGAAAACTTTACCTGAATGGGAAAAAAGTAGGTGAAGCTTTCTTATTAGAAGCGCACAAAATTCTGGTAGAAGAGACTAATGCATGCATGTCAATTGGTCGGTATGGAAATGCGCTGGTTCCTCATCGGGCTGTTATACACACCCATTGTCATACAGGTGGACTCGCTACAGGTGGATACGGCACTGCACTCGGGGTTATAAGGGCTGCTCATGAATCTGGTAAAGAAATCCTGGTAATTGTCGATGAAACCCGCCCGCTACTCCAGGGCTCCAGGCTAACTGCATGGGAACTTCAAAAGCTGGGAATAAAATTTAAGCTTATAGTTGACGGCGCTGCCGGAATTGCAATGAAAAAATTCGGAGTAAACATGATAATCACAGGAGCGGATCGAATAGCGTCCAACGGCGATACCGCAAACAAGGTTGGTACATACAATCTATCCGTTCTCAGCAAAGAGCATGGAATTCCATTTTACATAGCAGCGCCGAGCTCCAGTTTTGATTTATCAATATCTTCCGGTGAAGAGATCCCAATTGAAGAACGAGGGAGTGATGAAATCATATCCTTTGGTAAATGCAAGGCAGCTCCAGATGGCATCGAGACATACTCCCCCGCTTTTGATGTTACACCAGCAGAAAATATAACAGCTTTTATAACTGAACGCGGAATTATCAAAAGACCGTTCTATAAAAATATCATAAGAATACTTCGATAGTTATTTCATTATTAACATCTGATGTCTATAGAAAAAACCGAAGCGGTAGTTTTAAGAACACTTAACTTTCGAGATTCGAGTAAAATAGTGACCTTTTACACAAGGCGATACGGGAAAATGACTGCCTTGGCTAGAGGTGCACGCAATCCAAAGAACAAGTTTGGCTCTCTTCTACAACCTCTTAATTACCTTCAAATCGTAATATATCGGCGAGAAAACCGGCAAATGCAATACCTGTCCGGATGTGAGTTCATACGGTTTTTTAAGACAATCACCACTGATTTTGAAAAACTATCTGTCGGAATGGCAATACTCGAAGTTGTCGACAAAACATCTCATGATGAGGAAGAAAATGAATCGCTTTTCTTACTTATCACTGAAACGCTTTCGGCTATAGATGAGCCATCTTCATACCCGATAAATGCGCTCATACATTTTGGACTCAGGTTATCATCAATACTCGGTTACAGTCCAGAATTTTCCTTCTGCTTGATTTGCAGGAAAGAGATAGATTTCTCTAAATCGAGTAAAATTTCTTATGCGATTGAACGGGGTGGACCAATATGTAATAACTGCTCGAGGCAATTCCGCAGCTCTTTTCAACTCTCTTTAGAAGCCCTTGAAGTGCTGAAGAGTTATTCCGGTATCCAACCCTCTCTTGCAGCAAGAACACAAATTCAGGTTGAACTTCAACGAGAGCTTTTGCATTTTGTAGTGATTTACCTCAAACGGCACTGGGATGCGCTGAAGGAGATAAAATCTTTGAATTTTTTGTCAATTTTTAACCGAACTGGAGGAGTTTAAATGCATAAAAAGTCATTCATAGGAGCTGCTCTTCTTATAGTTACAGGAGCGGTTTTTGGAGCTCTGCTGGTCATGAGCTTTAATAAGACAGAACCTGGCTTTGGTTTTACGGGAGAAAAGGTAAAGCTTGGAGGCCCAGCACCAATAACAAAAGTATCGGCAGATTTGCTGAAAATGCAGGATGGATTTATAGCCGTTGCCGAGGCAGTCACTCCAACTGTTGTAAGTGTTACTGTGACCTCGACACCAAAAACTAAGGACTTCCAGGGTTTGCCCTTCTGGCACGACTTCCAGTTCAAACTGCCGGAGCCAAAACCTGAGAAAGGAAGCGGCTCGGGAGTAATAGTCACATCAAATGGGTACATAATAACAAATAACCACGTTGTAGAAGGTGCTGATAAAAATGGTATAAAAGTGCGCCTTCTTGATAAGAGAGAATTCATTGGAAAACTTGTTGGGACAGACCCAACCACCGATGTAGCTGTCATCAAGATTGATGCAAATGACCTACCGGTGGCAGCGCTTGGTAATTCAGACAGTGTAAAAGTTGGGCAATGGGTCCTGGCAATAGGCAATCCGCTAAACCTTAGTTCAACAGTGACCTCCGGCATTGTGAGTGCTCAGGGGCGAGATCTTGACATAACATCGGGTTTATGGGGAATAAGAAATTTTATTCAGACTGATGCAGCCATCAATCCAGGAAATAGCGGCGGGGCTCTTGTTAACCTGAAAGGAGAGGTCATTGGTATAAATAGCGCTATTGCCACGCAGACGGGGTTCTTTCAGGGATACGGATTTGCAATCCCGATAAATCTCGTTAAAAAAACAGCCGAAGACATCATAGCTTACGGCAGAGTCAGGCGTCCAATGCTTGGAGTTCAGCTCAAGCCAGGCCTTGATGAAACAGATGCACGTGCTCTTGGGCTTTCAAAACCAGAGGGTGTCCTCATTCAAGAAGTTCTGAAAGATAGTCCAGCCCAGTCTGCGGGACTTAAACCTGGTGATCTGATCCTTGCAGTTGACGGTAAGGAAGTTAACGCCTCAAATGAACTCCAGACATTAATTGCTGAACACAGACCCGGAGATGTGGTGTCGCTGAAGATTTATAGAGATGGGAAAACTTTCACAAAGGATGTAAAGCTTGCTGAACTCTCACAAACCGAGCTAGCCTCGACACAGCCAGAATTAAATGAGGAACAAAACCGATCTGAAGATCATGGCCAGGTTACAATTAACAAGCTCGGTATTACCATTGAACCTGTTAGTGAAGAAATTAAGAAAAGCGCAAAGATCGATGGTGGAGCAGTAGTAAGCGATGTGTCGCCCACTGGTCCTGCATCCGATAGACAGATCTTCAAAAACGACATTATCGTAGAAATAGACCACAAACTAGTAAGAACGCCAAAAGATGTGGTTGAAGCCGTCAAGAATAAGAAAAATGGAGATGCGGTTCTCATAAGGGTTCTTACAAAACAGGGATCGAATTACGTTTCTCGCTTCATTGCAGTTGCAATTGGCGAATAATGTCCGACAATTCAAAAATTTCTTCGGCTTTGCCTATGCATTTTCAACAGTCAAGGTAATGACATAGCGCTGTTAGTTTTATTAACAAGAAATAAATGGTATTGAAATCATGCTAAGGTTGATCACTGGAGGTGAATCTCACGGAAAGGCTCTTGTAGGGATAATTGAAGGCGTACCTTCCAATCTTGAACTGAACGCTGATTATATTGACAATCAGCTCTTTCGTCGGCAACAAGGCTATGGAAGAGGTGGCCGAATGAGAATTGAATCTGATAAGGTAGAAATACTCAGTGGAGTCAGACATGGGAAAACCCTTGGATCACCAATCTCTTTGGTCATTTATAATAAGGACTTTCAGAACTGGGCCGAAAAGATGTCTACCGTGGGAACAGGAAAGGACATTGAGAAAATCACAGTACCTCGACCGGGTCACGCCGATCTCGTGGGGTTTTTTAAGTATCAATTCGATGATGTCAGAAATGTCATTGAAAGGGCCAGTGCAAGAGAGACAGCAATGCGTGTTGCTTTGGGCGCTGTTGCAAGAAAAATCCTCGAGCAGTTGGATATAAGAATTGGCAGCCATGTACTTTCCATTGGCTCCGTGGGTTATAGGGATAGGACTGAGCTTGACGATATAATCTTTAAATTACTGAAAAAGAGAAATGGAGCTGAGGCAATCTCAAATGCTGCTGACAAATCGGAGGTGAGAACGCTCGATGAACATATAGAATCAAGGATAATTAAAGAAATTAAGAAGGCAAAAAAAATGGGTGATACCCTCGGCGGCATCTTTGAAGTTATAGTTTCGGGATTGCCGATTGGATTGGGAAGTTATGTGCAGTTCGACCGGAAACTTGACGGCCTGCTTTCTGCAGCCATAATGTCTATTCAAGCAATCAAGGGGGTAGAAATAGGAGATGGATTTGAGAATGCACGACGGTTTGGCTCAGAGGTACATGATGAGATCTTAATAAAAAGGGGGAGGATTTTCCGACCAACAAACCATGCGGGAGGACTCGAAGGGGGGGTGACAAACGGTCAGCCACTGATAGTCCGTGCTGCAATGAAGCCAATTTCTACACTAATGCAACCATTAAGAAGCATCGACCTCGTAAAAAGGAGGGAGATGCTGGCCAGAAGGGAGAGATCTGACTTTTGTGCAGTACCGGCAGCATCAGTAATAGCAGAGAACGTCATTGCACCTGTTATCGTCAATGCTCTTCTTGAAAAATTTGGCGGTGACAGTATCCACGAACTTAAGACAAGATACCTTAAAGAGGCTGTATTCAATTAAAATTTGCAGATTGAACTGAAAGATTCCCCCGCTAAAGAAGACATTCAAAAATCAAATGACGAAGAGCAGGATTGGATACATTGACCAGTTCCGTGGACTCGCCACAATATTTATGGTGGAAACGCATGTTATCAATGCACTTCTCTTGACTGCACTACGGGGTCAATTCACATTCAAGATTGTAGATTTTGTTAATGGATTTGTAGCACCTTCATTCCTGTTCGTTGCAGGATTTTCTTTCACTCTGGCGTTGAACAGGAAAGGCGATGCTTACCGGAGGTTCTCAGGAGAATTGTGGCTGCATATAAGGCGTTTAGTTTACATATGGGCAACAGGGTATCTTATGCATGTCCCTTATTTTTCGTTGTACAAGTCCGTGCACCATTCAACGCCACAAGACATCTTATCATTTCTTGGAGTGGACATCTTGCAATGCATTGCCACTACGCTGATAATCCTTCATATTGTCAGAATTCTTGTGAAAAAAGACAAGATTTTTAATTACTTTTTGTACGGATTATTCCTCCTGTTTGTTCTCTGGGCTCCTGCAGCTGGTGCTTATGATTTCACAAAGAGTTTTCCGACATTTTTTGCTCAGTACTTCAACAGGATGCACGGTTCACTTTTCCCTCTATTTCCATGGTCGAGTTTTCTAATAGCAGGAACTATTGTATCTCAAAAGATTACCTTTGATAAGGAAAACCGATTCAGCAAATACATCCTATTAGTCGGTACATTGCTTGTGTTTGGCGGTTTAGCTTTAATGTTCATCCATACTAAGCTTTTTCCAAGAATAAGTGCTGCGGATTACTCAATAGGGTGGTTTATTGTTAGACTCGGATTTCTCCTCTGGATCCTGAAAAGCATAATCTGGTATGAATCAAAAAGGGCTCGGCAGTACTCCGTTGTTAAAATCTTTGGACATGAATCTTTCCTGGTATACGTAACTCATGTTCTTTTCATTTATGGGTCCAGTGCAAAGCATGTCGCTCTCGTACAATCGATTGGACAGAGGCTAAACTATCTCCAATGTTTTGGAATATTTGTTGTTCTGACTTCAGCAATGTTTGTACTTGCTTTCTTTTGGTCAATGTTGAAATCTCGCAGATACAAACTCTCAAGGTTAGTGCAATATACCTTCGTATCATGGTTCCTTTACCTTTTTATAAAGAATCCATATTGAACCGACCGGTTAAAGGCGGTTTTTCTCAAGAAATGTAATCACAGCATTATTAAATTCGGCAGCGTTCTCAATATTTGATACATGTCCCGACTCCTTTACAATCACAACCTCAGAACCTCGAATCTTGGTGTGCATTAAGTCGGCATCAGCAACTGTTGTAAGCTTATCCTGATCTCCGACAAGTATCAGCGTTGGAATCTTAATATTTGAAAGCGAGTCAGTCATATCCATTCGGGCTGAAAGAGCAATTAAGGTACCAATTAAAGCATGGTCGTCGGTTGAATTCATAATTTTCTTTATTTTCTCAACCCCATCCCCGTTTTTCTCAAAACTTGCCGGAGCAAAAAGGCTGTGCAGCATATCCTCGACGAACTTTTCTTTCTTCCCATCCACAATCGTCTTAATCTGGTTTGCTCTATTCAACTTGGCTGTATTTGTATCTGCAGTGCTTTTTGTATCACAGAGTATTAACCCTGAAAATCTATCTGCTGCCCTGTCAACAGCCCGCTGGGCTATGTACCCACCCATAGACAGCCCGCAGAGGGTGGTACTCTTCAGATCCAGAAAATCAAGGAGAGAAATTAAATCATCAACGAACATTTCAATCAAATATTGCCCTGATCCCACTGAACTTTCTCCATGGCCACGGATATCATAGGCAACTACATAATGGTCCTTTGACAGAACTTCACATTGCTCACTCCACATTTCTCGACTGAATGGAAAGCCGTGAATGAAAGTCACTGCTGGATTTCCTTTATTTCCATAGGTTGTAAATGCCAGATTACCAAATTGTAGTTTCAGTACCATCGCCATACTCCTTCTTTTATAAATTTTGCTCCCAAAAGAAACACACCGCATGAAATGAACCAATCATTTGTACATTTGACATGTTTTTCCAATATATCTAACTTTAAGTGTAACTTTCAAAGGCTGGGTTTTAATGTTGATTTTGGACGTGGTGAATTGGTGAATAGTCATAACTTCCCTCTGAAGTTCTGGCAGAATAGTCTTCTACAGATCCCGGCTAATAAAAGGTCGGCATTTTTGCAGGAAGTCTATTTTACAAATTTATACAGGGCGAGAATATTTGCAATTGCCCTCCTGTTATTTCACATCGCGCTGCTTGCTGTTGATTTTTCCCATGAAAAGCAGGGCCTGTGGACTACCATGCCTGGATATATTTACCTGTTCTATATGCATGTCATACTTATAGCGGGTCTGTCTATATTCATTTTATTATTTTATGGTACCAGGAGACAATCTCCTGAACAGGTAAAGAAGTCAGACATGGCAATCCTTCTCCTGTTTGCAGTCTTTATGATGCTATGGAGCGCGGGGTTGTCCAGTGTTGATCAATTAATACACAATCAGATTACAGTCTACCTGATAGCCATTTTTGCAGTTGCAGCGTCATTTTATATAAGTGGCACCTACAGCGTTTTAATTTATGTGGTAGCACATATCGGGTTCTTAATTGGGATAGGAACAACACAATCGAATCCGAACATCGCTCTCGGTCATTATATAAACGGAACTGCGCTCGTTGTAATTGCATGGGTTCTTTCCAGAATGGTTTTCGCTGCCCGCGTTAGAGAATTCCTTCACACCAGTACGATAGAACAGCAAAGACTTCAGATAGAAAGTTCAAAAAATAAAGTCGAGTCAATCTTAAAGAATATTCTACCTGAATCAATTGTCCGTACTATAAATGGAAGTGGTTATCCTCCGCCTGAATATAATGACTCAACCACCATAGTTTTTGCAGACTTTGTCTCATTTCATAAGATTGCCGAGAGGTCAGATGCCCGCGAAGTGGTGTCGATTCTGGAACGGATGTTTGGATTATTTGATGAAACCATAAGGGAATATAGCTTGGAAAAGCTCAAGACAATTGGCGATTGCTACATGTTTGCCGGAGGACTTTTCACTGATAACAGTCAAACTGTTGAGGCAGTTGAGGCAGCCCTGGACATCGTCGAAAAGACAGAGTTGATATCAGCTGAATTAAAGGCTTCGACAGGAAATGAATGGTCAGTTAGAATTGGAATTCACACTGGACCCGCAATCACAGGTATCATAGGAAGATGGAGATTTATTTATGACGTGTGGGGACCCACCGTTAATATCGCATCCCGTCTTGAATCAGCCTCATTGCCTAACAGAGTTAACATCTCAAAGCAAGTTTATGAATTAATTGCTCCGCTGAATAAATATTCATTTGAACCGCGAGGCTCTCTCTCAATCAAAAACATGGAACCTGTTGAGATGTTTTTCGTTAACCGTCTTTGAGACAGAACATACAATAGGAAAAGGGAACTTTTTTTACCCGAGTTGCTGTTCATAAGCACTTTGCTGTCTTCTGTAGAGACTCATAACGTATGGTCTAAAACATCATTTGTTGTCATTCTTACGTTTGTCTTCAAAGAATCGCCTTAACAAAAGCCTTGAGTTATCATCTAAAACACCTGCAAGCAGTTCGGCGCGGTGATTGAGCCTATCGTCCTGAACGATATTGTAAAGCGTTGAGCAAGCCCCCATTTTAGGGTCATACGCTCCAAAAACAACCCTCTCGATTCTCGAAAGCACAATTGCTCCTGCACACATTGGACAGGGTTCAAGGGTAACATAAAGAGAGCAATCAGTTAACCTCCATGTGCCAAGATGGTTTGCTGCTGCACCTATTGCAATAATTTCGGCATGTGCTGTTGGGTCATTAAGCGCTACAGTTTGATTATGCGCTCTTGCGATAATTGCACCATTATAAACAATAACAGCGCCTACAGGCACTTCACCTTCTTGATAAGCCCTTTCGGCCTCTTTTAATGCTTGTAACATATACTTTTCATGCTCTGTCATGATTAACCTGCAATCGATATGTGGACATCCAGACCCGCCTCGTTCGTTGTTGTACCAGGAATCAGTGAGCCTGGAATAGTTGGCTTCACGCGCGTGTTACGATAAAATAAAGCTGCCGTAACCCGCTGGCTTACAACATATCTGAATCTTAACTCCAGTGTTGTGCGGTTCATTCCATCAAGTGGTGTCCCACCTGAACTAATATTATCGGAACTGTAGGACTTTCTTGAGGTTGAGGATCCAGAGTAGCTGAAACTTATGTCGACATCGTTCTTGAGATTTAGCCCAAAAAAGGGAATTGCAAATCCTCGTTTCGAATAAGTAGCTGTTAGAGTAAGTTCGCCTGTATAGGACTCATTTATTGTCCGTGCAGAAGGGGTAAGTGTATATTGATCGCTTGTATTATAATTAATTGATCCTGACATACTCCCATCCCAGAAATTCTTAAAAGCAATGTTAAGACCAATCAACGGCTGAAAAGCATAGCCCGTTTGCTGGGCATCAGTTACCGTACCTATACCCGAACCACTGTGCCAGCTCTGGGTATAACGTGAATTGTAAGAATGATCCAAGCTCACCCTCGACGCAAAGTTCTTAAACAAAGGGAGCTGTTCAAGTCCATCCCAGTGAAAAGAATAATTTACTCTGGGCATATAAGGACCAAAAATCTTTGTCAAAATGGGAAGACTCTCAAATCCTTTTTGAAATGCATCTGAAAGTTTCTGATCATCGGTTCTGGTGTCATTTGGATCATTCTTCATATTATCATATAAGGTCGCCACTTCCTGTATTCCGCTTTTTAACATTGAGAATATGAAGACCGGGGGAACAGTGAAAAAACTCCGATCTATATTCCCAGTAATCACCTGCGTCATACTTCCCTGCATTATATTTCCATAAGCATCTGTGGTAAACGTCAGGTTGCGGTTATAGCTCCACCCAACATGCCAGGTAAGATCTATTCTTGCACCTGTCCATAGTTGACGTGACGTTTTTAAATCAAGTGAGTTGTGATTGCTGTAATTGTCCGTGATATTAGCATTGGGGACTCTTCCACTGGGTGTTGTTTGAAATCCGAAAAACGGGAAGCCTTTCTTTTTAAAAAAGGAAAGTTTGCTATAGGGATCTGAGACCAATCCAAGCTGGTAAAGTTGAGACGGTCCAAGATACGGCTGACTTTCTTGAATAAACGGAATTCGGAAAAAATTCCCCATCCCTGGTCTCAGGGAAGGGAGTCCGCCGTTTTGTGAATTGCTCGAAGACGAAAAATTTATCGTTATGTTATCAAAATCAAGAAAAGGAATTTTTATTGCCATTCTCAAGATATCTTTTATCCCAGGATTCTTCTTGTTCTGCGTCAACGTGGTATCTGTTGTTGGCATCATTTCAGCACGTCCATGCCCACGGGTTTCCATCGTCTGAGGAGCTTGTTGTTCTTCCCCTGCAAACCATGGGTCGGTCATACTCTTTAACCTCAGGTTTGCCCCAATTTGAAACGATGCGGCATATCTTGCCCCACGACCGAAATTCCCCTGCTGAATAGAATTTGTCCAGCCATATGCAGAGTTGTAACCTGTCTGGAGATCAGCATAACGAGAAAGTCCAAACGGCAGTTGGGGCTGAGTTGACAATGAGAATTGCTGCGAAAAATCATAATCACGACCGAAATTAATTAAACCATTATTCAGAAAAATCTGACTGAAGACGTAAGAATTAGACCGACGATGACCAAGCGAATCCAGCTCAAGGTACAGCAGCGAGCTGCTGACATTAAAGCGATAATCAATAGTTGGATTTAAGATACCACCACTCGTAAGTTTCCAGTTAATTGAACCGCTTCGCTGAGTTACAAAGTTTGGAGAAACTATTGGAGTTGCCTGAGTTCTCATTTGTTGTACGGTCAAGCTTCTCCCAGCATTCATGCTTAAGCTTATAGAATTTGGCAGATAACGCAGCTGCCATGTTTTAAAGCTGAAAGAGGGGGTGCTTACCAGAGGCTGTTGCTGCAAACCAGACTGCTTTGATGAAAAAGGTTGCCAGAACAAATCCTGCCCCAACTGTACTGAATACCCTGCATTGAAATTCCACGCCCATTGGTCTCCAAATAAGGTTTGAGGGTCGCGGTAGTGAGATCCTGTCCAGTTAAAGCCTAACGTAATGTTATCAATGATGTCACGGACATACCATTTTGTTGAAGGAATGACTATCCTTATAGAAGGGATAGCCCATGAGTCAGCAACGCGCATAGATTGAGAGCTTGATTGCAGGCTATCAGCTGAGGCTCTGGCCAGCTGGGGTGAAACCCCTTTTGAAATTAAGAAGGCTTCACGGTTCCTGACAGCCTCGCTGACCAGTATATCACTTCCTGGTAAATACAATGGGGTTCCGAATCCCTCTATATGAGAGTACGTGAATGGTATAGATGTACCCTGCCATTCCCTTGGAAAAAGTCTATCAAGGCTAACCGATGTGCTGATTCCCCAGTTGAGATTTGTTATCCTGTTACCAAAAGCCTGAGTTAGAGAATGGAAGTACGGATCAATCCGAGACAAGTTAAAGCTCAGGCTTCCAATATCTGCTAGTTGAAGGCTTGTAGTGAAGCTGTAGGCCCATCCCTTTGTATTATCAACATTAATTAACCGCAGTTCATCAACCCAGACAGTGCCGTAAAGAGGATTGGGCGTTCCTTTATTAAGAGGGTTAGTAACACCGAGCTGAAAGTAAGAAATACTTTGAAGAGATGGATTGCCTGTAAGCCAGTAAGTGGCACCCGGTGGACCGGCAGGAATTCTCGGTACAACCGCATTTATAGAATCACGGGCCTGCTTAATGGCAGTCAATCGCGAAAAGTCAATAGAGAGATCTTGCCATCCGGGTTTTATTGGCTGGCGATACTCATAGTAGTTAAGTGTATCTGAACCAAACCGAATGAAGAATTCAGCATCATAATTTGTTGAATCTACATAATTGAACCTGCTGTCTCCATGGACAAAAACTTTCATCGTGCCGTAATGAAAAACATCCAGAGGCCTTGGAAACGTCTTATAGGCATAGCGGCTGTCTCCATCACGCAAGCCATTTAAAATCAGGGAAAGCGACTGCTCATTTAAATAAATTGTCTGTGTTGCCTGTGTGTGATCTACAGGTCTCAATCCAGGAGCCGGAGGAGTATAATCTGGATTATCCTCTATATTTACAACAGAAACCTGCATTGTGCTGTCAGATTGATTGGGTGTTCGCCAGTAATTTCCGACAAGGTTGAAATCTGCAATTCTGATTCTCATTGGAGCGCTGCAACCATCAAACCAAACCCGTATGTATTGCACAACAGAAAGGCTCGGATTTCCTACGGTACGATAAAAGTCCTGAAGGGGAATGATGTATTGATACCACCCCATATGACCGCCGCCAGCAATGTAAGGATTTCTTGTTGTATCAAGTTTTACAACGTATTCAAAATAGCTGTCAGTAAGGTCGAGTTGACCGTTGTTATTCAAATCCTCAGTATCCGGCAACCGTCCTGCTTCACTCACACTGTTGCCTTCTGTGCCGTTGACATGGGAATAATCAGTGCTCCCGACAGACCAGGAATAGTCATCACCGCTTGGATCATTAGGCCTATCCGTAATCCATGGATATTTTTTCCTCTCCTGCTCGTCACTCAACATGTCTAAACCAAGATCATCTGACGCACTGGGGAGAACTCCGGTCTTATTAACATCCTCAGTATGACCCGATAGAGTCTTGTCACCAAAAATATCCTCACTTATCTGTCCAAGATCGATGTGCATTCTGGCATTCCCTGGTGCCTGGTTTATCTGCATCCAGATCTCAATATAATTTATGTTTTGAGTTAAAAGATCACTGGCATTAGCTCCAAGAACCCGCATCATCCCGGCCCAGGAGAGTTGTGGATTCTTTTTTAATGTTGAATCGATATTGTGGCTGTAATTATACTGTCCCCTAACAGTGGGGTCAAATTCAATGTTAAGCACGGTTTGTTGTTGTTGATCCACAGGGACGTTCTTGTTAGGCCAGACCTGTTGCACAGTTACGTCACTCGGAATAATATTGTACCAGAACATATAGCCCTTAAAGTCGGTTTGCTGCTGAACGGTGATCCCGGGATAAAGGTTCGTCAGAGTATCTACAGCAGGTGGACTTGCAAAATGCCAACCCGAATAAGAAATACCCAGAGGAATGGTTTTTTTTGCTCCCTCAAAGTCATCGATATAAGCTATACTCTTTCCTGCATCACCTGGTATTGGACTTGTCCGCGTATTAGGGTTTGGCATCATATATGCTGCTTCCCCATGAATACTGATCTGAGATGGAGCAGCGGTCTGTATCAGCGGCAATGCATCAAGTGCGCGCGTAACAAACGGAAGGTTAAATGAAGTGCCGGCGTCGGTGCCCAGTATTAAATTGCTGATAGGTTCTTCCCCAAGTCTAACTTTGTCGTTCGGTGTTTGTTGAGAAAAATTCATCAGCGTAATACCAAGATTCGTTTGGTCGTTAACCTTATAATCCCCCCGTAATCCCAGTAACGATTTTGACGCTATTTGAAAAATATCGTTTGTCTCGTAAGTGATTTTCAAATCTGCACCCGGGACCAATGCAGCAGCATTACGAATATTAACGTCGCCTGTCAAGTAATCAACAGTATAGTCAACATCAGGCTTTAATGGCACCCCGTTTAAAAGAACCTGAACGCTCCCCTGAACAAGATTGAATCCAAGGTTATATTTTGAAGTGACATCGCTGGTATACTGTCCCGTGATTACAAATCTGTCGTGAATTGCATCATTCATAGCAGCATCATACGTGGTGTCGTAAGCAGACTTGAAAGCAAAAGAATCTGGAGATGCTATTCCCTGTCCGGTTGAACTCCTGTAAGCTCTGAATGCCTCATCGAATGGACGCAAGTATGGAAAAACTATTTCACCAGTTGAAGGAATAATATCTATCCCTGGATTCCAGTCAAATTGTCCGTCAGGTGGACCGCTTCCTCCAGCACCTGTTTTGTCAAGACCCATTACCTGAAGAAGATTGTATCCCTGGATGTTGTCTTGAGAAGGCTGACCGGGCAGCTGGTAAAGAATTTGAACATTCTTTAACGAATTCTGATTTAAATTCAATCCACCTGTGGAGTAAATATTTTTTAACATTAACTGCCAGGCATCTTTCTCTGATGGAATCAAATTTGCCGGTTTCACAAGCTCCAGAACAAGCCTGCTTGCCGATGTATCACCATTGAAGAAAGTACCAAAAGTTTCGTCATCATTTGGGGAGTCTGTCGGGCCTTCTATCTTGAAAGCAATTGCTACAATTTGATCTGGTAAAACTTGAGAGTTTAGAGTGAGCACACCCGTATGTGCATCAAGGCTGAATTGATCAGGACTTAACTGAACGAATTTCCCACTCTCGATTTTCCCCGGAATGTTTTGAATCCCTACCTGTGATCGAAGTGAGTCATAAAAGGGCTTTGCTGATTCCAGTGGAGGTAACTTCATTACAGCTACACCATCTCTCATTAATCCGAGTTGATTTGTTTGATTTCCGGGTACAGAAATATAAACCTGATAATCCTTAACAAGAAGATCATGATTGTATGGCTGACCCGGCTTTTGAAGGTAATCTTCGTAATATTGTATGTAAGTTGGATATATAAAGAAGTGGTTTGTCGCGTAGTTATAAACTCTCAATGTAAATGTTTGCTGTTGAGAGCCTCCACTAACCGTGAGTTCTTTTGTCTGCCCCTTTTTCTGACTCGCCAATCCTGTTAGCGTCAGAGGTCCAAGCTGCATTTGCGACTTAATTCCGAACAGAGCCTGGCTGCTTCCAATAAAGGACGATGGTGTCGAAAGAGAAACGTTGCCGGCTTCCACACTTTTGACTATTTCATCGTCATAGCCGGTGTATTTTATTTTTAGCTGATTCTCATACTCAAACTGATTCTGGGTATCCCAGTTAGCGCCAATATTTAACTTGTCCCCAACCGTTCCATTAACATTGATTTGAACGTCCTGATTAAAATCCGGCTCATTTCGGACATTTCCAAGTTGTGACAGAGTTTGCTGGTCAAGCTTCTGATTTCGCCAGGCACCCCGTATATCCACAGCGCCTGCAATCTTAAGATTTATTCTTGGAGGTCCAAAAATGCTCAATACAGGATTTGATGGTATTGGAATATCAATGTTGGTTACGCTTTGCATCAAGGCACCAAGTTCATCCTGCTTGTTTAACATTGAATATGAATGAGCTAAATCATCCCAGACTCGCTGCTCGTTATATTTCTCGGCAAGTCTGACGTAATCCTGAATTGGTATTTCCAGAGGAATGCGAACATCGTTACCAAATATGGTTTGACGAACTATTACGTATTTCCCCGTTGAATCAAAAGCCACATTCCGCTGAATCACATTGTCGGTTGCAAATAATGGATACCGATATGGCTGAAATGGCTCCGCCTGCGGATGATCCTTCCTAATCCCACTTAACCACTCTGAAAGCTGCAGGGAGTCAACAGAGCTGTGCACGCTATCGCCGGTATTCACCCTGCTGTTCACTTGTTTAAATTTTGTGCTGTCCGATTCTCTTTTCGATGTTAAACTGTCTGCAATATTGCTAAAACGATGGACATTAATGGTATCTGTCCCGGGTCTTCTGGCAACGGACGTATCGGTTGATGAGTTGGCACGGACAATTGAGCCGATTTGCGCATAAGATCCTGTCGAATCTTCAACTGGAATATTAGTAGTGTTGTTAAAGTCAGATCCAACAGAAGAAATCCATCCAGGCACAATTTGTTTGTTATTTAATGTTTCTAAACCTATCAGGCGGGTGTACTTGCTTCCCACAACAGTAAAGTCGGATTTCCCTGTTGTACGTGCAAATGTTCCATTTCTATGTGATTCATGGTAATATACAGATGAATCCGGTACGAGTTTTGAAAGGTTTTCCAGAAATGCAAAGAAAAGAGCAGCGATAAGGATAACGAGGAATAACGGGATTGCCCTCCTACCTAAATATATCACCGAACTATTCATCTTACAGATTGCCTGACACTTTTAGATCAAAAAATGATAATTTCTAACACCATAGCAATCTGTGCGATGAACCACTCCATTCTTAGTTTTATTAATGTGATGAAAAAATAGGTAAGCATGCACAAAATATCAAGCAAGCAAAATATTTTCATAACATAGTGGAAGCAATTATTCAAATTGGGAATAAAATTAATTGAAAACAGTGTTTTAACTAATTTGACTTGTTGCTGCGGGAAGCTAAATTATTACGACTAAGAGCCGATTCTAAAGTATTAAGAGAAGATGGAAAAAATAACCCTTTTGATCTGGATTGCATCGGTATTACAGATATTTGCTTTCACAGCTCCGATCCTCATTATTTTGAGAGTCGGGTATTCTCTTGCGCCTTTTTCTGAGGAAACAATAGGAATCTCGAGACCTTTTGCCGCTATTTCAATCATTGTTTTGAGTAAGCTTTTTAATACATGGTTGTTCATGGGTTACAAGCAAATCTCACCCCCCTTAAGAACCCTTACGGAAATCGCCGACATCACAGGTTTACTCATAACCATTTCTTCGGGAATTCGTTTACTCAATATAATTCGCAGTAGAGGAGAGGTCGCCAAACCGCATCTCAGTCTAAACATATTAGTTGCCCTTCTGGGAGGTGCATTCTCTTCAGTATTAATTACGTTTCTTTTCAAAGCAATTTATCATCCGGGAGTCTATATACTCATAGATCCTTTGCTGTACAATTTAGAAATTGGACTTCTGGGGGGTATTTACATATGCTTTGGAATATCACTTCAAAAAATTAGCAAACAGACAGGTCGACTGCAGACCAGCATTCCCTTTTTTGCATCACTTTTCATATTCAATGATGCGATATTGAGAAGCGCTTTTTATTACAGCAATTTTTCATTTGAAGAAATTACAAGATCGAGGCTTTTGAGTTCATCTGGAATGGCTGTTGGCGGAATAATGCTGATTGCTTCAATTGCATCTCCGTTGGGCCGACTTATTCAAAGGCTAACGCAGGATCTCATTGAAACATCCCTTGTACAAAGAAAAAGGGGGGTCCAGAAGAGATTCCTAATTGGTTTTACGTCGACAATTATTGTGACGTGTGCCGCCGGATTTCTGATTCTGGAAAATATAAATTCAGGGGAAAAAGCGGTCGAGAGTACTTTTCTTTCAGAGCAGGTAAAAGTTGCGAGAGCAATCGCATCTAACCTCGAAGAGCTGACCAACGATTTGTTCTTTACTCTTGACTCACTGGCATCAAAACCAGCTATTCAAAATGTAAGGCGACCCGACATTCAACGAATTGTTAAGCCAGTTATAATAAAATGGAACTCAATTGTGCTTGCCTTTTCGCGTGTTGATGAAAGTGGTCATCTCCTTTACACATATCCAGAAGTGAAAAATGTATTCGGGACTGACCTTCGATACCAGAGACATGTGCAAAGGTTTCTCAATGAAAAGACTTACCTGGTAAGCAGACCCTTTCAGGCGGTTCAGGGATATGAAGCCATTGCAATATACTCTCCGGTATTTAAATCAAATGGAAAGGACAGAAGACTCTTTAAGGGCGGGGTTGCTTTTCTCATTCGAACAACTGCTTTTTCTGCCAGAGCATTTCGGAACGCTGCACTCCTTAATCCAAATCCTTTCGCCGCTATAGACGAAGATGGCTACATTATAGCTGAGAGCCGAAATTTGACAGCACCCCTTACAGTTAATGACTATATAGAGTCTGTCTTCACAAACAGTATCAAACCGCCCACGCTCGATTCGGTAGTAAAAAAGGTCATAAACTCTAATAATACGCAAATCCTCCCCCTTCCAGATGATAAAAGAAGATTTCCTTCACGCAAACTAATTTCAGTCCCGATTACCCTTGCCGGAAAGCACTGGGGACATCTGCTGATGCCTATAACGTCTGAACAGGTCATAAGTATTTTCCATGTTGCAACATCTCAACAAACACAGCTCTGGTTATTGCTTCTAATTCTCATTGTTGCTGCTGTTGGCACACTTGGCATAGTCTTTCAACGTTGGGCCAGGTATTTAGAAAAAGAAGTTTACCGGGAAAGTGAAATAGTAAGATTAACTGAGGCAAAATATACAAAGCTTGTTGATAATGCCCTGGTTGGGATTTTCGAAGCAACACCTGATGGTACTTTGGTTTCAGCAAATCCTTCGTTCATGAAAATGCTCGGATGCGAATCGTTACAGGATTTAAAGGACCTCTTAAACGAAAACAATCTTAAAATTTCACCAGGAGATATTAATAATGATGGGGATGCTTTAATCTCCAGGTTGGACAACATTAAGTCAACTTTCAGAAAAGACGGGAAGCAAATTTATGTACGAATCCAGGCTAACGCTGTGAAAGGAAATAATGGCGAAATACTGAGATGGGAAGGCTTTATCGAAGACATAACAAATCAATATATTGCCACAAAAAAAATCAGTGACTCGGAAAGGAAATATGCAGAACTCTTTGCATTGAGTCCTGCGGGTATTTATGTAACCACTCCTGAAGGAGATATACTAGAGGTCAATGATTCCTTTGCCAGGATCATGGGTTTCGACAGTGCAGAGGAGATAAAGCGGGTGCATCCTGAGGAACTCTATGAAACTAATAAGGGGAGAGATGAATTCCTCAGTGAACTTCGAAAGGACGGAGCATTGACTAACCATATAACTATTGGTAAGAAAAGAGATGGGAGCTCTCTGTATTTACTTGAAAATGCGCAGATAGGATATGACCCCCAATATGGGCGTGAGATCATACGCGGGGTAGTTATGGACTTTACGCCAATTGTAAAGCTTCAGAAAGAGATTGAGCTTCGCAAACGAACAGCTGACGCAGTAAATGAAATACTCCTATCAGCTTTTGAAGAGAATACTGTCTCGAAGTTCGTTCTTCGCTCACTGAAATCACTCGGGGAAAAGTTAGAACTTGACTACGTAATTCTCACTGAAACATCGGACAATACTTCTCTTAAAGTTACTTCAAAATGGATAAGGGGAGAATTTATTCCAGACGACATCGACATCCCGCTGCTTCGCGTTCCTCCAGCCGAGTTAGAATTAGCTCTGGACACATTTTTTAAAAAGGACGGCAACATATATACAGCTGACTCAAGCGAATTACCTCATGGATTCAACGAGTTTATGAGTCCGCTGGCAGTCTCCTCAATTGCCGTGGCAATCCTGCGTTCAAGTGAAAGAACAATTGGATATCTCCTTTTCTGTGCAGCGAGTGGACTTTCTGAATCAGTTGCTAAGAAAGAAAATTGGAGCCAGTTCGACATTGAGTTAATTCACTCGGCAAGTCAGATTTTCTCTGCAGTACTCGAGCGCTTTGCACAATCAGAGGCAAGGTTAAAACTCGAAGAAGAAAAACAGCGCCTTTTGCTGGCATTTGATCAGCTTGTGGAGTCTGTGGTGGTTACAGATCCTAACGGAATTATTGAATATGTAAACAGAGGATTTTCAATGATCACGGGTTACACCGCTCAGGAAGTGCTTGGGAAGACACCGAGAATTCTAAAAAGTGGAAAGATGAGTGACGAGTTTTACAAAAACCTCTGGAAGACAATAACTGATGGCAGGGCATTCCGTGGGAGATTCGTAAACCAAAAGAGAGATGGAACACATTATATTGAGGATAAGACAATAGCTCCCGTGATTGATGCAGAGGGCAAAATTTCCCATTATATTGCTGTAGGATATGATGCAACGGCACAGGTTTCTCTGGAGGAGCAGCTTACACAGGCACAAAAACTGGAATCTATAGGGCTCCTTGCGGGAGGAATAGCACACGATTTCAACAATATTATCGGCGCCATCCTGGGTTATGCATCGTTCATGAAATCTAAGATTCCACCTGATGACAAATTTTATAAATATCTTGATACAATTGAGCGAAGCGCAACCAGAGCTGCAGAATTAACCGCCCAACTTCTGGCATTTGCACGCGGCGGAAAATACAATGTAACCCCCGTAAGCATGAACAAGGTCATTAACGATACCATTAATATTATCCGGAGTACTTTTGACAAATCAATCACCATAGAAAAGCATCTTACCGAAGACCTCCCTTCAATCGAGGGCGATATTGGACAAATGCAGCAGGTGATAATGAATATATGCGTCAATGCGCGTGACGCTATGCCTGCAGGTGGCGAGTTGTCAATCGAAACGTCCGTTGCACATATTACTAAAGACTATACCGATAAACATATTGATGCAAAGGAAGGAGAATATGTCGTTATTACAATATCGGATACCGGATTGGGAATGGATAAAGATACGATGCACAGGATATTTGAACCGTTTTTTACAACAAAAGAAAAGGGGAAAGGCACAGGATTAGGACTTTCAATGGTATACGGAATCGTAAAGAACCATGGTGGATTTATTCGTGTGTACAGTGAACCAGGTGCTGGAACGACATTTCGTGTTTACCTTCCGGCATCTGAAAAGGAAGTGACCGAGGAACAGTCTGAAAAAAGATTGGTAAGGGGAGGTTCAGAAACAATTCTTGTTGTTGATGATGAAGAGCCTATTCGCAATCTCGCTTGCGATATTCTGGAAAGTGCCGGCTACAGGGTGCTCACTGCTGAAGACGGCGAGCGCGCCATTGAGATATTCAGACAGAAAAAGGATATAATAAATTTGGTAATCCTGGACATGATAATGCCAAAAATGAATGGTGGAGAGACATTCAATGAATTGAAAAAAATAAAACAAGATATAAAAGCAATTTTGTCTAGTGGATACAGCCAGAACGGCAAGGCAAGGGAGATCATCGAAAGCGGTGTATCTGGCTTTCTGCAAAAGCCTTATCAGGTGGACAAGCTTCTTGAAAAGGTAAGGGAAGTTCTTGAAGGATAATAACTCCTGTTGTAATTGACACAGCTTTTGACAGATGTATTGTTACGGTTTGATACACGTTGAAAATGCGCGCATGTGCAATTATATTTTCAAAACTGAAAGAAAGGCAGTCAATTTGCGTCCAGAAGGGTTTGTTAGGTATATCCAGATAATTTCACTTTAATTAAACAAGGAGCGGCAAATGTCTGAAACCACACAGTCAACAGGCAACCCACAATTTCAATCTTACGTGCCACCAGACACCACAATGAGAGAATTCACATTTCGAGCTCTTTTACTGGGCTTAATCATGTGTGTGATACTTGGTGCTGCGAATGCTTACCTCGGCTTAAAGGCTGGAATGACCATTGCAGCAACATACCCCGCTGCAGTCATAGGTATGGCCGTCCTTAGATTGATGAAAGGCTCACTGCTGGAGGAAAATTTTGCTCGAACAGTTGGCTCAATAGGCGAGTCAATTGCAGCCGGGGCAATTTTTACAATACCCGCTTTCTACATAGCTGGAATATGGAAGGAATTTACAGCTGCGCATTATCTTGAGGCTACAGCCATAATGTTCGTGGGCGGTGTGATTGGCATACTTTTCGTTACAGTCCTTCGACGCGTCATGGTGGAAGATAGGGAGTTACCCTTCCCCGAATCCGTCGCTGCATCAGAAATTCACAAAGCTGGACGTGCTGGTGGTACAGGCGCAAAATATCTTTTCAGTGCAATGGGATTAGGTGCAATAATTCAGGCACTTGGACAACTGAATTTTTTCGCTTCTTCGTGGGAAAAGTTTATCAAATTTACTCCTCTTTCCATTCAGTTGAAGCGCAGCACAGGAGAAGTCATTTCAACTGTACAGTCCGGTGGTGGCGCCCTTTTAACTACACCTGGAGTAAGTCCAGCGTACATAGGAGTGGGTTATATAATCGGACCACGCTTAGCTGCTCTTAATTTCAGCGGAGGACTTTTGAGCTGGGGACTTTTCGTACCGTTACTTCTGTATTTTCTAGGACCCAGCTCACTGCCAGCGAATGCAGGTGAATCAGATTGGATCAGGCTTAGCTACTCAGTATGGATGTTTCTTGTGCGACCAATAGCAATAGGCGGGATGTTGCTGAGTGCTGCATACACTCTTTATAGGATGAGGAAGAGTTTGAGCATTGGTTTGAGAAGAGCTATTAGTGACGTGAAGAAATCTGCCGGTGGTGGGAGAGTGGAAATTAGAACGGAAAGGGATATGGATTTTAGATATGTTGCGGGTGGACTCTTGCTAGCAGCAATCGCAACATTTTTCATTTATCAATATTTCGCTCACAATGCCGCTGCCGCTCTTACAGCAACAATAGTTATGATAATAGCGGGTTTTTTCTTTGCAGCTGTGTCAGGATATCTTGTCGGAATTATAGGATCAAGCAACAATCCAGTGAGCGGCCTTACAATATCCACACTTCTCGTAGCAGCAATTCTCATGGTTATTCTTAAACAAACAGGCATAAGCGGCGTTGCGGCAACACTTGGCGTAGCTGCTGTCGTTTGCGTCTCTGCTGCAGTTGCTGGAGAGATGCTCCAGGATTTGAAGGTTGGACACATACTTGGTGGAACCCCATGGAAAATGCAGGCTGGAGACCTGATTGGGGTGTTTGTCGCTGCAGGCATTATGTTCATCCCATTGATGATACTCAATCAAGGAGATATTAATCAGGGGGGGACTGGCTTTGGTGGAAGAAACCTGCCAGCGCCGCAGGCTGGCCTGATGGCGGTTCTCGCACAGGGAATTGTTGGTGGACAAATGGCATGGCCCCTGGTCATCGTTGGAATGCTTATGGCGTTCGGGTTAATACTTGTTCAGGTAAGAAGTCCAATGCTGGTCTTCGTTGGAATGTATCTTCCTTTTGAAACCGTTGCAGCAATTTTTATTGGCGGACTTGTAAGGGGAATTGTTGATATCATTGCCAGAAAAAGAAGGTATAATGATGCTCAAAATGCTCGTGTTGAAAATACAGGAATTCTTCTCTCTTCAGGGTTCATCGCAGGAGAGGCGTTAATGGGACTTGTATTCGCTGGATTAGCTTTTTACAACATAAAATGGCCGTCAATTTTTGCACACCCGAGCTTTGGTGTCAGCACAATTGTTTACATTATCCTTGCTTTAGTTCTAATTTTCTATCCATTGAAGAATGCTGGTTCACCAGACCAGCCTGCACCACCAAAAGCGGCGGTTTGAGACGTCAGGGCGGGTATTTCCCCGCCCTTCCTGTTGTTAGTTATATGTAAAATGATGATTGCCAGCAAATTGGAACTCGGGGGGCATAAGCCCCTTTGTCAAAAGCAGTGCTATAGAGCATTGAGACCAAAGGATCGTTGTTTATATCATGTTTTTAACATAGATTTTTAATCATGCCCCTGCTGAGTGAACAAATCCGAAACCCAAACAGATCCACTTCACCAATGTTTTGCCAATGCTACAAGCAAATCATATCAAATAAAAAAGTGAGATGATAATATGAACGAAGCAATTCACGGTCTTAAGCCGGAGGCAATCTGGAAATACTTCTCCGAGATAAGTGCAATTCCCCGCTGCTCGAAGAATGAAAAGAACGTCCTGGACTACATCAAGAAAACAGCAACATCCTTAGGACTCAAATGGAAACAGGATAAGGTTGGGAACGTCGTTGTTACCAAACCCCCAGCTCAAGGAAGGGAAAACTCACCAACAGTCGTCCTTCAGGTACACGTCGATATGGTCTGCGAAAAAAACAGAGATGTGCAGCACGATTTCACAAGGGATCCGATCAAATTTCATAGGGAGGGTAACTACATTAAGGCCAACGGAACAACGCTCGGGGCGGACGACGGAATTGGAGTTGCATCTCTTCTCGCAATTCTTGAGGACAGCTCGCTTGTTCACGGACCAATCGAAGGGTTATTTACTGTTGATGAAGAAACTGGATTAACCGGTGCAAACCACATAGAGCCTGGGTTCATAACAGGAGAGATCATGATGAATCTTGATTCCGAAGATGAAGGGGTGCTTTATATTGGCTGTGCGGGAGGTTTGGACTCTACATTGACAATCCCTTTAAAGAAAAAACCCGTTACAGGGAAAACTGCAACACTTGCAGTAAAAGTCCGTGGACTCAAAGGGGGACATTCGGGTGTTGACATACATCTTGGTAGAGCAAATGCCATTAAACTTTTAACGAGGACTCTCCTTGCAATTGAAGATCGGGTAAAAATTAAGCTTGGTTCTCTTGAAGGTGGTAGCAAGCACAATGCTATCCCGCGTGAAGCAGAAGCCGTCATTGTGGTTACTCCATCAGACGTTGAAAAAGTATATCAATCCGCATCACAATCAGAGAGTGATTTCAAAGCCGCGTTTGGAAGCGTTGACCCGGATATTAAAGTATCGGTTGAACAAACCGGGAAGGTGCGCCAGGTGATTGACGACAACTCGAAGAAAAAGATTCTAAACTGTTTAAATGCACTTCCCCATGGAGTAATTAGAATGAGTAGTGATATACCGGACCTGGTTGAGACTTCTACAAACCTCGCCGTGGTGAAGACCGGTCGTAATTCAGTTGATATCATAACCAGTCAGAGGAGCTCGATAGAATCAGAAAAAAACATGATAGCTTCTCAGGTTGCGTCGGTTGCCAATCTCTGCGGTGCTAAGGTTCGGGTCAGCAATGGATACCCCGGTTGGAAGCCAAATGTAAACTCCGCCATTCTCTCAAAAGGCAAGGAAGTTTACAGGAACCTCTTCGGAAACGATCCCGCAGTTAAAGCAATTCATGCAGGTCTTGAATGTGGAATCATTAACGACAGAGTTGGAGGTAAAGTCGATACAATCTCTTTTGGTCCGACTATTATTGGGCCTCATTCGCCAGACGAGCAAGTGGATATACAGAGCGTGGAGAAGTTCTGGATGTTTTTAACAGAGCTATTGAAAGCGGTAGCGTAGTACAAATAAATAACTCTCTCTCCTAATTCCCCCTCCTGAAAACGAGGAGGGGGAATCTATACCAGAACACTTAAAAATTTAACTGCACTAAAAAGGTATGGTCAACTTAACTAAGACTCTATCTTTCCGTTCTTAATTTCATTTACTATTCTATCTGCATGGTATATTTTTGAAAGAGCTTCAAGGATTGCTTCAGAATGAACTGCCACTGACCGATTGTAAGTATCAACATAAATATATTCACCCGGCAGACTCTCGATATTCCCATCGAATATCAATCCGACAATTTCTAACTTTTTGTTGACAACAGGACTACCTGAATTACCACCGATTATGTCGTTCGTTGCGACAAAGTCCAGCGGGGTGCTGAGTTTAAAGTTTGAAGGGGGAGTCGGCCAGCTCCCGGGCAGATACCATGGATACTTCTTACCAAATGAATAATACCTGTTGTACATCCCATAAAAAGTTGTAAAAGGAGGTGCAATTGTGCCGTTATACTCGTAGCCTTTTACAACACCATCTGCAATTCTAAGAGTAAAAGTAGCATCGGGTGGAATGGAAGTGCCGTACACGTCGTATAACGCACGGCCGAGCTTTTGACCCTGAGCAGCTTCTTCGGCGCTAAGTTTCTGATATTTCGCTTGCATTTCGGATGCCGCTTTATGGGTGCTTTCTACGTACTGAATAAACGGATCCGTTGAAGAGAGTATTGCATCTGGCGACCCGTTAAGCATCGCGGCAACCCTGGAACTATCGCCAAGCGACGTAGCACTGACAAGATAATCCGCGGCAGCCACAGGTGTCCTTCCTCCAAGGAGTCTATTGAAAGCATCATTGGATTCCCCAAATACTGAACTCATGTAACCAAGCTGATATTCAAGAAACATCTTTTCAATATCTTGATTGAAGTTAGAAGGGAAGAACTTTCTCTTTATTGAATCAAGGGCTGTACCCTGATAATCTCTGGGTCTGCTTGAATCTGGCATTTTCATTGTTTTTGCATACTCCACCAACCTATAAGCAATGTTGAAATAACCTGACCGCCCCAGGCCTATGAGGTTGTAAGCCTGATATTTCTGATATATTTCAGCTTTTTCTTTCTGAATCCTTGAAATTTCTTCCCAAACTGAGCCGTATTTCTCTTTAAGGGTTGGATTGCTATCCACCTCATCGCGGAATTTCTTTTCAAAAGCCTTTTTCCTTGCCATCAAATACTGATCCCTCAACCCACCAAGATATCCGGTGTAAGCCTTAAATGAATTTGAAATACCAAACAACCTTGTCTGAAACTCAAGCTTCTTATCAGGATGTTGATCAATATATTTTGAGTAAATGTCCATTGCATCCTTCAGTAAGTTTACGATATACGGATAGCTGTAATCCCTGTTAAATTCAAGCTGAGAAACGGTTAAAAGTCGGCTTGTTCTTCCAGGGTTTCCTATAACGAACACAGGCTCGTTCTCCTGTGCTCCGCTGTTGCTCCATCTAAAATAGTGTTCGGTATTGAGTGGCTTTCCATCTTGATAAATTCTAAAAAGTGAAACATCTAAATCATACCTCGGATAAGTAAAGTTATCATAATCTCCTCCGAAATACGCAACAATTAATTGGGGGGCAAATACCAACCTTATATCAGTGTAGCGCCTGTAAACATAGAGTGAGTACTTACCACCGTTGTAAAACGTTACAACCTGAGTATAAATAGAGTCGTTTGGTTCGCTTTTCTTGTACTCTTCCCAGGCATCTTTTTGAAGTTTTTGAATTTCTCTGTTTCTTTCAGCAACTTTCTGTTCGTCGGTCTTACCCTTTTCAAAAGCTTCCTGCACCTCTGCTGTGACGTCTTTCATCTGGATAAGCTGATCTGCATACATTCCGTCGACCTTGCGCTCCTCATTTAACGTGGGGGCATAGAAGCCGCTGTCGGGCAAATCTTCGCCTGGCCTGTTAACTTTATCAAGTGCATAGCGAGCACAATGATGATTGGTCATAACCAATCCATCTGCCGAAATAAATGATGCGGAACATCCGGACAATCTCAGGGCTGAAAGCCGTGCGTCATTTAGCCACTTCTGGTCAGGCGTAAAACCATAAGTCTGCTCAAAATAGTTGACCGGCGGATAATCAAATGTCCACATCTTCCCCGTGTCAAACTGTCCTGCCCGAACGGTATCAGGATTGAAATAAAGGTGAGAAGATGGCTTTGTCGTCTGATAGGATGAGCATCCAGCAGCAGTAACAATAAAAGCAAATATTAAAGCTGACAGTCGGATATTGGAGAACAGCGATATCCTTCGTCTGTTCCTGACGGTAGGCGATTGTTTCATATTTACCTCTTTTTTGTTTGTGTAAAGAAAATTTAACAAATGAACCATAAATATATCCATTGCCAATTGTTATCAAAATAGACGAATCACACTTCTTTATGATTACAAAATTTCATGAATCTTTTTCGAATATTGTAAATTCCTGAAACTATTGATATATTTTTCGCATCAGAAGATGCACACCAAAATAGAGGAGCGCAAAAATGCAATTAAACATTGCAAGAGGATTTTTGGCTTTATTGATTTTTGGCATCGCTTTTTCGGCATGCCAGAAGAATGAGCAACCCGTCCCTGTCCCGCCTCTAAAGGACTACCGTGACGGATCTAATTTATTTACAATTCACCTTCCCGATGGCTGGCCAATATCTACGCAGCCCGGTAAAGTATGGGTATACAACTCCAGTGATGCTGCCAATAAGTTCTTTGATCCCACCACCGGTAAACCGGGAGTGAAAATTTATGCCTTTGCAGAGGATGCTGGAGCTAAGAAGCTGGATGATTATGTGCAATCATTTAAAGATGAACTGCGACAGGAGCAAGCTCAAATTGAACCTGACGTACAAACCACACTTGCTGGCAACCCGGCCATCAAAATACCGTATTCACTTAAGGTGGACAGCAAGAATACCATTTACTCCTACAGAGTTATGAGCGTGGTTGACAGTATTCTTTATGGTTATGAGGCTGCTGGGTTTAACGACTTTTACAAAATATACAGGAACGTCTTCGATAGTGTTGAGTCAACATACCACATTGTACCAAAGGCAGTTCAGCAAGCACAGTTGCCTGAAAACCTTATTCCCTCTGCAACCTTTACAACTTACCAGAATGAATACTATACCATTCAATATCCTGACAACTTCACTGCACAAACAAAGAAAGCTTCTGGTGACATTACAGCCTCGGAGTACATACAGGGCTATCGTGCTGACTGTACTATACAGGTTGACGTCCTTGATGCGAAAAATTTAAGCGTTGACAAGGTCTTCGAACAAAACAAAGGCAAGTACCCTAATGTGTCACACACCGAAAAGATTAAAATAGATGGACTTGACGCTTACCGCATTGATTATTCACCTGTGCGTGACATACTTAGCCGTGCATATTTTGTTGTCAAGAACAACAAGGTGATAAGGGTGACGCTTAACTGGTATAAGCCGATGCAGAATGATTATTTGCCGGCTTTTGAAAAAACAGTGTCCAGTCTAAAGCTTAAATAAGCTGATGTTCGAAATGGTGCAGAGGGCATTACAGCTTAAGACTACTTAAGCCTGCACCTTTTTGGATTTTTCTCAGTAGCTGTGCTCAGTCTTTTCAAAGACAAAATAGACCTTTTCATAGTTGGACATCGCGGCTTTTCCGCAATTGCGCCTGAAAATACGATAGCATCTTTTAGAAAGGCCATTGAAGCCGGTGCAAACATGATTGAAATGGATGTCATGATGTCCAGCGATGGAGGGGTTTTTGTCTTTCATGATTATAAGTTAGGAAGGACCACAAACGGCAGCGGATTATTGCGAAGAGTTAGCAAAAATTACATACGTGAACTGGACGCAGGGAGCTGGTTCTCAAAATCATTTGCAGGCGAGCGTGTGCCGTTTCTTGAAGAAGTGATCGAATTAGCCAGGTCAAGCTTATATATTAATATTGAAATCAAACACAAATGGTCCGACGGTCTGCATGAGCTTGTCGATAAAACTGTCCAACTTGTTGAAAAGCATCAGATGATGGACTCGTGTATTTTCAGCTCATTTAACCTGGAAGCATTGCGTTATTTACATTTCAAGTATCCAGATGCTAAATTCGGCCCGTTGTACAGACACAACCTCAATCCTACTGCTCGGTCCTTTCCTCTCAAGTATAATGCTCAAGCTGTCATGCTCAATCACCACTTTCTCAATAGTCGGTCTGTTGAACGTCTTCACGAGCACGGCTTAAAAGTCATGGTTTACACTGTAAACAGTGCTAACAGGATTGAGAAACTAATTAAAATGGGGGTGGATGGGATTATCTCTGACGATCCGGCCCTTGTAAGGAGAATAGCCCGGAGGGTTGCTGAAAATAAAAGGTTTTAAACATCCCTCATCTTTTGTCAGGAAGGGGTGAAAAATGCTGGTAAGATGGAAAATCGACTAACGTTAAAGTAGACCCAGAAATTCTTTTAACCCTGACTTCCGGGTTTCCTTCAAATATTCTGCCAATTACCCTGATATTCCCCTCAAGGTTAAAGAGAGCACTAAAATTTTTTTCAGAAATCGTAAAAAGTAATTCGTAGTCCTCTCCGCCGTATAGAGCATAGTTGAGTGGATCATCGCCAAACTCACGGGCAATGCGCCTTGTCAGAGGGTCTATTGGAATTAATTCTTCATCCAGTTCAGCGGCAACACCGCTTGACTCACAAATATGCAGCATATCAGAGGCAAGGCCGTCACTGACATCTATCATGGAGTTAACTTTTATTTTTTCAGTTATTTTCCTGGACATTTCCACTCTTGGCTCCGGTAAAAGATGTTTCTCCAGTGCATCATCATAGCCATCAAAGTTAGGAGAAAAATCAGACGGCTCACCTAACTGAACATAACGAGCCTTTTCTCGATTCAGTATCTTCAAGCCTGCCTGCGCCCTGCCCAAGTCGCCGGATATGCATACGACGTCCCCAGGCTTCGCACCACGCCTTAACACATATCTTTCTGGTTCGACCTCCCCCAATAGCGTTATGCCAATAACCATTCCAATTACCGATGCAGAAATATCACCGCCCACAACAGCACAATTGTATCTTCCAAATTCTTCCACCAATGATTCATAGAACTCATCAACCATTTCAACACTTATATTCGAATGTAACCCTAACGATACAGTTGCGGCAACCGGAACGCCGGACATTGCAGCTATGTCACTGAGGTTTACTGCTGCTGCCTTTCGGCCCAAATGTCGCATGGAGGTATAAGATAAATCAAAGTGAACCCCCTGAAGCATGAGATCGGCTGTCACTATTTCCATGCTGTTATGACTTGTTCTGAGTACAGCAGAATCATCACCTATTGAATGAATGACATGTGAATTTTCAACCCTGGCAGCAATATTCCTGATTCGTCTGATCAAGCCAAATTCCCCAAGATTTGATATGGGTGTAAATTTTATTTCCATTTTGATTCCTCAGAAAACAAAAAGAGACTGACGTGATTCAAATCCATTAGCGTCAGGATTTCATCAGTAGAGTTTCATGTCAATTAGCCAGTTAGCTTCAGAGCAAACTGCAGCGCATTCATTAACTCAGCTGAAGGTCACCTAAAGCGGCCAGAAAGATTCGAGCTGGCGATCGGATTCGAACCGATGACCTGCGGTTTACGAAACCGCTGCTCTACCAGCTGAGCTACGCCAGCATGCAAAATTTTATAATTGTGATAGGCTTTTCTCTTTCGTGATAATATAAGAAACTACATAGGATCATGCAATCAACCGCACCTGTAAGTGTAACAATTCCATGCTGGTCAAATCGCACAATAAGTTACCCAAACAGAAAAACATCGCTGCGGGCGAAGCACCTGCAAAAGGGATATAAAAAAACAGCCGGCATAAACCGGCTGTTTTGACTTTCGGAATTAAATTACCAACTCCGGCGTCCACCACCGCCGCGGTTATCTCTTCTCTGTCTATTTCCACCCTTGTTGCGATCTTCGCGAGGACGTGCTTCGTTAACGTCAGCAACACGGCCTTTCATCTCCTTACCGTTTAAACCACGGATAGCGGCTTGCGCCTCTTCCTTATTCGGCATTTCGACAAAACCGAAGCCTCTTGGCTCACCTGAAAACTTGTCTTTAATGATGTTGACAGTTGAGACCTGTCCAAAGGTTTCGAATGACTGCTTTAATTCCTCTTCGCTGATATCTCTCGAAAGGTTACCTACATAGATGTTCATAATGAACTCCTCTAATATTAAAATGTTAAAGAATTTGATGACCCCATGCGTCCTACTGGGAAGTCGTACACGGATGGCTCGTGATTAAAAAACCGGTCATTTTGAGGTCGTCGCAGAGAGGATTAAATTAATAAGTCTTTCTTCAACTGTCGTTCCGCCTCTAATGGGCGCTTTAAGACCGGCATCATGGTCAATCCTACGCATAAGTATAACACTTTCCCAAATAACTTGCAAACCATTTGAACAGGAAATGATAATATTCTTAGCTGACCCTGCCAGGTTCCGGTTTATCTCCCCACTGTCAGGTACCGCTGCCAATCGTCATCGTGTATTTCTCCCCTCTTCGTGGAATTAACAAGTGTATAATCTCCAAATCCAGTGCGGTCGACAAACACGAAGTTTACTCCACCTTCGATAGAATTGTAATACCATATTTCATAAGGTCGAGAATCAGTTTCGTTCGGATGGCGATCAATTTCATCCGGAGGCCCATAAAGTAAATAAACGCGCCCGCGATCTGTGTTCCAGCCCTCGTTTCTTCCCACACTAAAATGTGCATTTGCATATCCCACTCGCTCCATGTAAATCTGCCTGTAAGTATTTACTTGTGAAACTGGATTTGAATTACGTTTTTTCCAGAAATCATAAATAAAAGCACGCTTAGATTCTACCCCACTGAGTTTGTTGTACTGTGAAATTTCATTGCTGGTTGCAATGTACCTCGCTTCCTGAAACTCCCTATCAATTTGAGCCTCAGTCATTCCAGAAAACTCCGATGACATAACCGATGCACCCGCTTCTCCGCCGCTATCACTGACTGGAGAGCCGAGACCCGGATTGTACACAAAAAAGCGCTTTGATGTTGTAGCATAGGCATTTGAACCCGAATCACGAACCGAAAAAACAAATGTGTATGTACCTGTTTTAAGATTTGAAGCGTTTATCGTCCCAACCTCAACTGCCGAATTTGCAAACTTGTGCTTTATCTTCTCGGAACTCTTATGTACCCTACCAAACGAATCTATGACACGATAATCAACAACATAGAAACTATCTGCCGGAAATGTTGTGTCGTGCTCAGCTTTCAGTAAATTGTATATTTCCACATAATAGTAAATAATTGGAAGGCCTGCACCATAAATACAGGATGGATTTGGAATGACATTTAGGGTGTTTTTGTAAAAAATACTCTTCTCATTTTGATTTGAATCAGGTGGTTGAGATGCACTGGAAATCATTGAACACAGCTCGATGTCGCTTGACGACAATGCCGTTTGAGAAAAACGCGAGATATCCAGTGTCCCATTCAGGCTGTCCGAGTTTGTGGAATCATTAATATCTACAGCTTGCACTTTAATCCTGTATCGACCGGGCAAGAGCACAAAAGCCATAAGGCCTACCAGGTTATGAGTTGAATATGAAATAGAACTATCTTCTACGGAAACAGGAATCTGAATAAGACTTCTCCTGACAAGCGAATCGAAGGGCAAACGGTATAGGGCAATATCCATTAGAACACCGCCCATATGCTTGCCATTTAAGTCCGAAAATTTCAAGCCATTGCGGTCAAACGAATAATAAAGCTCCACATAAGAGTTCGTGCTGTCATAAACAAAACTTGCATAGTCATAACTTATCCTAAGCTTTTGTCCATTTCCTGAGACAATTGACCCCAGTGTAAGAATAAAAAATAATATTGCTGGAAATTTTCTGGTAAACATTACCACCCTATTTAGCAAAAAATTTTCTCATCATTCTACAGCTTAGAATTTCCAGCTCTACTCTTAGCACTTTCACACTATCAAATTATTTCACCTGTGCCAAGATCGGTTGGAGAATTCTGGCCAATGTAGCCAACTATATCCTCTCCGCCATCGACTCCAATTAAGTTGCCACTTATAAATTGAGCACGCTCATCTGTCAGGAGTGCAATGGCCTTTGCAACGTCCTCAGGTGTAGTTGCCCTCCCGGTTGGATTTTTTCGAATAGCGATCTTAAGCATTGAATCAGAGTTTGGAATTTTACGCAATGCCGGGGTATCTGTCACTCCTGCCATTATAGAATTCGCTGTGATTCCATAAGGTCCAAGTTCCATCGCTATCTGCCTGATGTGCGACTCTATTGCCGCCTTTGCTGCAGATACCGCTCCATAATTTGGCAGGACAGTATGACCACCTGAACTGGTCATTGCAAATATTCTCGCACCCTTTTTGAGCATTCCTCTGAAAAAAGCACCTTGAGTCCAGTATACAAGTGAATTTGCCATGACATCAAGGGTCATTTCAATTTGTTTTTGATTAAGAGACTCATCCCTTGTCTTTCCAAAATACGGCTTCAAGCTACCAAAAGCTAAGGAATGCATAAGAACTCTTACGTAGGATTCCTTGCTTTGAGAAAGGATACTCTTCATCTCATCCAGGGCTTTTTCTCTTTCTTCAGCATCTGCTGCATTAATATTAAAAAAGACCACATTGACCCGATTTAATTTTATTTTCGAGATAAGTTCATTGACCTGGGGCATAGTAGCTGCTCGGTCAAAATGCACACCAAAAATGTTAATTCCCTGTTTGGAAAGCTCCACTGCTGTTGCAGCACCAAATCCACTTGATGATCCCAGTATTATAGCCCAATCTTTTTTTATTTCAGCCAAAATTTTCCTCCAATTTTTCTTGAAAAAGTTAATACCCCATTAAAAGGAATGCAAGGTGAATACAACTGACAGGATCCTTAAAAAGTTTATCTATAATCAAATCGAAAAAAGTTAAACATTTTAATTCTTGCGCTTCAAAAAACTTAAGAAAATTCTGATTTTGCAAGTTTTAAATTCTTTGACAGTGACTCTGTTTCAAGCTTCTTCTTATATACCATTATTTTTTTCAAAATCGCAGAGTCCGCTGCGGACAGGATCTGCACAGCAAGCAATCCTGCATTTCTCGCCTGATCAATTCCAACTGTGGCAACAGGGACACCAGAGGGCATCTGAACTATTGAAAGCAGAGAATCCAGGCCATCAAGTGATTTTGATTTTATTGGTACCCCAATAACCGGCAGAGGAGAATGCGCGGCCGTCATTCCGGGCAGGTGAGCAGCACCGCCTGCCCCAGCAATAATAACTTTTATTCCACGCTCGTGTGCTGTTGATGCGTACTGAGCCATTCGTAGCGGTGTTCTGTGAGCTGATACAATGTGTATTTCATGAGGAATATCGAACTCATCAAGCACTTCCGCCGCATCTTTCATCACGGGCAAGTCCGAATCACTTCCCATAATGATTCCGACTAATGGTCGAACGCCTTTCTTAACCGACTTACTGACCATTTCTGAGCTCCTTCAAATCTTAATAAGTTTAGCTATTCTTTCTGAACGCTCCAAAATTGACTCCAGATTCTCACCAACTAAAGTGATGTGTCCCATCTTTCGTCGATTTCGCGACTTCTCCTTCCCATAGATGTGCAAATGGATATCGTCATCGATCAAAATTTTGTCATAATTCTTTACAAATCCAGTCCCTGCACGTTTGCCAAGAATGTTTACCATAACTGCATATGGTTTGACCATCTCAGTTGATCCCAGTGGTAAATTCAATACCGACCTGATGTGATTCTCAAATTGACTTGTAACGCATGCTTCTATGGTATAGTGTCCGGAATTGTGGGGCCTCGGAGCCATTTCGTTTACTAAAATTCGCCCACTTTTTTCGAGAAAAAATTCAATCCCAAATATACCATAGCCTTTTACTGATTCTACTGCAGCAATTGCTATTTCTTCAGCTTGTTTCCGTATGGTACTTCCAACCGGCGCAGGGGCAACAATCGTGTGGCAAATGTGATCAACCTGGAAAGTTTGAACGAGTGGGTAAGTTTGCGTTTCTTTGCGGGTACGCACTACCATTATGGCAAGTTCCATTTCGAAATCAACAAATTCCTCTGCCATTAATTCAGAATGACGCAGTGAAAGCTTCCGACAGGATTTTTCAAAGACAGTTTCTGAATCCACGTTTGCATTTCCGTAACCATCATACCCCATTTTTCTTGACTTAAGCAGGAAAGTTCTTCCCAACAGTTTTGCAATATCCGAATACTTCGTGTTAGCATCAACCTTCAAAAATCGTGGCACTGGGATGTTAAACTTTTTTAACGTTTGTTTCTGTATCAGTTTGTCCTGAATTAAGCTGATCGTCTTTGAGGAAGGCACCAGCTTCTTGCCAGATTCTTCGATGTAGGAAAGGTACCGGTGGTCAATAAATTCGTTCTCTAGAGTAAATACATGAGCTGACCTCAGAAACGCATTCAGGACTTTCCTATCGCCCACCGTACCAATGTATTCATGCTTCGTCAGCATCCCAGCGGGAGAATTCCTGAACCTTTCAAGAATTGACACATCAAACCCAAGTCGAAAAGCTGCGAATGCACTCATCCTGGCTAATTGTCCACCGCCAAGAATTCCGATGGTTGTATTTCCGGAAACCATATCTTATAATTTATTAATGTCCTTATTCTTATATCCACTAACATAACTCAAAGGGGATAAAATGACAAGCTGACTCTCTGGTGTGCCCTTTTTTTGCTGTTATAAGTTGGGAGGTTTGATATTATGCCAGATGTAATAACTACCGAATTAAATGAGAATGTTTTTACAATTAGGCTGAATCGACCGGAGGCTATGAATGCGTTCAATTCAGAAATGGTTGATCAGTTGTATAAAGCAATTGAAATTTCCAAAAATGATTACAGGATAAGGGCGATTGTTATAACCGGAAACGGGAATTGCTTTTCAGCTGGCGCGGATCTGAAAATGTTTATTGATTGGGATAAATCAAAGCGTGATAGCTTTGCTTCTATAACCAAAAAATTTCACAGAATCATAATTGACATTAGGCGTCTAGGTAAACCTGTAATTGCTGCGATAAATGGAATTGCTTATGGCGTCGGTTTTAGTCTGGCAATGTCGTGTGACTTAAGAATTGCTTCCAATGACGCAAGATTCAAGCAAGCTTACACTTCTATAGGCCTGGTACCTGATGGCGGATGGACTCTGTCTGTTGCTCGACAAATTGGAATGGCAAAAACCTGTGAACTCCTTTTGCAGGATCCCGTCATGGAAGCGGAAGAACTGTTGAAATTGGGATTGCTGAACAGGATTGTTACGCGAGACAAACTTGAAGATTTATCAATTCAAATTGCTAACGAGGCATCAGGTAAATCGCTCAATGCTTTTGCACTGGCAAAAGAACTGGTGAATAAATCAATTTACTATGACCTGGAAAACCAATTAGAAGCCGAGATAAAAGCCATCATTGAAGCTACAGTCACCGACGACTTCAGAAAAGGAATTACTGCTTTCCTGAAACGAAGGAACTCTTAATTTAAACGAATTTGAATAAAAAGGGCCAAAACAACAAAACCCCTTCTGCTGCTACAGTCATGATTTTCAGAATTTCATCCTTTCACCGAACTTTTGCAGTGTCGCAGTCCCATTTTCTTCAATGTAAAAGATGTTCAGACTTCGACAATGAGGACACCCTTCTTTGTTTCGAGGTATTCGCCAGCTATGATGACAATCGTAACAATGATACATCCCTTTCCCTTGCAAATCGATTTCCCCACCTTCTATTCTAATTGCTTTTCCGCTAATAATAGCATCGGCAATCTTCCTTCGACCAGATTCAATAATTCTTCCAAAGGTTTGTCTGGAGACACCCATTTTTTCTGCAGCTTCCTCGTAATAAAATCCCTCGTGATCTGCCAACCTGATTGCTTCAAGTTCATCAAGTGATAAAATAATCTCTTCAACTCCAGATACAATCTTATCGGCGGGCTTAAAGTAACTATATAAAGGAGGATGACATATTTTTCTTGTCGAAGTAGGCCTTGACATTTTTTTAAACTCTGCTTGCGTTATAGCGAACAAACACTCGCAATAAGCCAAGATTTTTTAAAGCTTCTGTGTAACACTCAACATCATGTTTGACGACAGGTTCAATCAATACAATAAATGTTTTTATGTTTTTTAATCTTCTCACAATTATGAACCTTTGGAGAATAATACAGTCACCAGAAATATTGCTCCCCCCACCAGAATTACCAGCGGACCGGCTGGTAGTTTAGAGCTAAAAGAAACTGTTATGCCGATAATTGCCGATGCCGCCCCAAATAGAGAAGCCAGAAATTTGTACTGTCGCAGACTTTTGCTAACATTTCTGGACGCAGCTGATGGAATAGCAACCAAAGCAGCGGTCATTAGTCCACCAACAAGGTTTACTCCAAATGCCACAACAATTGCTATACTGAGAAGGTAGAGAAAATTATACAACTTTATATTTATTCCTTCTATCTTTGCGACATCTTCATAGATATTTATCAACATAATCTTGTTGTAGCTTAGTTTTACAATTAAGAAAACCACCGCACTCAGGGCTACTGAAGTTATTGCTTCCCTGTAACTAACGCTCATGATGTTCCCCACAAGGGCAGCTTCCGCCTCGTCAACGGGCAGGAAAAGAAATGCGGTGGCAACCCCAGTGGCAAACACAATCGCAGTTAAGGCTTCCATTGGCAGCTTTGTCCTCATCTCAAACAACCAGATTAGAACAACCCCAAGAATCACAAACGGAAAAGCTCCAAGCGAAATACTGAAACCATATATGATGGCAATTGCTACGCCAGGCAGAGCTAAATGACCAAGAGGACCGGCAACGACTGCCATTTTTCTCGAAAGCATGAGGGTGCCTAAATAAGCCGCAACACCTCCGACAAAACTACCGCTGATCAAACTCCAGAACAACTGCTCCGTCACCGACTCAACCCCTCCTCTTGATGACCATAAAATTTTATATCTGTCCCATAAATACCTCTCAATGCCTCAGGAGTCAGTATCTCAGATGGAACACCATAACAAACATGACCGATCTTACTCAGGCAAAGGACATGCGTTGAATGTGCATGGACAATACCGAGATCATGCGTAACATGGAGAATTGTCAGTCCCTGTTTTTCCCATATGTGATGAAGCAGAGAGTAAATTGTCTGTCCGCCACCAATATCCACCCCTGTTGTCGGTTCATCAAAAAAGATTACTTCAGGACTAGTTACAAGTACCCATGCAATTAACATCCTCTGGAACTCTCCACCAGAGAGGTTTCCCGCTTTGTTGGCAAGAATGCTCTGATTCAACCCTACAAGCGCCAGGTGCTCCAGAATCTGATCCCGACTGACATTTTTGAGGGCAAAGAAATCTGCCACAGAAATTGGGAAATCTTTCACAGTTAACTGATTCATTCCCTGTGGAAGATAACCAATCCTTGGCTTTTTGTACCAGATTACTTCTCCTTTGTACGGTACCAATCCAAGCAAAGCTTTTAAGAGGACAGACTTCCCTGCGCCGTTTGGACCAAGTACTGTAAGAACCTCACCCTCCCTCACGGAAAAAGAGAGACCATCTATTACAACAAAATTGCCAAATGAAACTCTTAAATTTTTAACTTCTAAAAGTGGCTCTCCCATGCTTAATATACCTACTTCTAAAATATTTAATTGCTCACTGATTTTACATGCATGAATTTCCTGAGCTTATATTATAAGCATATGCTCATAATTAATCAAGTGCTGAGGTGAAGGAGTCCGTTTAAAAGCAAGTCGCTTACGGATCTTTGAGTTGCAATTCATTTTATTCTTAATTAGCTTTTAAAAAATTTATCCCAATGGCGCTAAGATGGAAGCCATAAACAGCAGAGATGCTCTTATCATTTCCAACATTCAATCCAGTAGCAACCTACAGCTCGACAGGTTGAAAACAACACCCAAAATAATGAAAGAAAAGTAGAATATCCTCATTGGTGGATGATTCTGTTCATTGCAATAAAATTTCCGGCTTAAAATAAGGAGGTAAAATGGAAACTAACATAATTAATGCACACGACCTTTACAGGCTCCCCTGGACTATGCCAGACAATGGAATCACATGGCTGGAACCAACATGGCAATGTAACCTGAACTGCTATGGCTGTTACAGAAAAAATGTAAAAAATTCTCATAAACCCCTTTCCGAAGTTAAACACGAGCTGGATTTCTTCCAGTCGGTTAGAAAATCCGACTGCATTTCAATTGCAGGAGGTGATCCACTTTTGTATCCGGACATCGTGGAATTGGTGGCCGACATCAAGAAACGAGGATTGAAACCGATTATTAACACAAACGGGATTGCGCTTACGAGAGAACTTCTCCATGAGCTCAAAGAAGCTGGAGTATATGGATTTACGTTCCACATTGATAGTAAACAGGGACGAGGCCGTGACAAGAAGTGGCTTAACAAAAATGAAATTGAATTGAACGAACTACGCCTCTATTACGCGGAAATGCTTGCTGAAGAAGGAGGGATTGCCTGCTCCTTTAACTCAACGGTTTACGAAGATACACTGCAGTATGTACCAGATCTTGTTGAGTGGGCTCAAAGACACATTGACATAGTGCATACAATGGTTTTCATTTTATTCAGGTATATAACTCCCGAGACACCTTTCGACTTTTATGCTGGTGACCAGAAAATCGTGTGGACAGATATACATTATCATTCAGAAAAGTACGAAAAGACAGACTTAATGGCTCCAGATGTAATTAAAAAGATACGCGAACGATACCCCGATTTTTCCCCGGCTGCTTACCTCAACGGGACACATGCACCCGACCATTTTAAGTGGTTGCTTACCGAACGAATTGGCAACAGGGATAGGATATTTGGATATGCGGGCAGCAAATTTATAGAGCTCGTTATGACACTTTACCATTATAAGAGAGACAGATACCTCTCCTATGCCTCACCAAAGACATTGAGTTTTGGCCGTGCAACGCTCTTTAACACATGGATCTTCGATAAAGGAATTAGAAAGGCAATGAAAAGATATCTTAGATACCTCACTGCAAACCCATTCAGAATTTTTAAAAAGGTGTATATGCAGTCAATAATGATAATTCAACCTGTAGATTTGATGCCAAATGGCGACCAGAGCATGTGTGATGGATGTCCCGATATTACTTACTGGAAAGACAAAAATGGAAGGGAACAGCTTGTGTGGTCATGCCGGCTCGAAGAACCTATGAAATATGGCGATTTCTTGAGGATGATCCCGAAAAAAGAGAAGTCGGCATCTGTGGAGAACTGATTACCGCACCCCGTCCGTCTGTAGGTAAATTGATTTTGAGCGTTCCTGCAGTTATATTTTTTACTGAGTGCGGTGAGATTATGATGGTTCAATACCGTGAATGACCTGATACAAAGGACACCGCAAAAGTGTTATAAACAACTTGTTTAAATTTGCCCGAGAGGAAGCTTTCCTGAAATGCCTATTATGAGTAAGATGCGGGATAATATGCCCGCTATTTTAATTGGTCTTGCCATACTTTTTGTGGCCACAATTGTTTTCGATTGGGGAATGGATATTACCGGACGCCGCAGCCGGGGCATGAGTGGAAATATAGTTGGAAAAGTTAACGGCGAAGAGATCACTTATCAGAGATTTGAGCAACTCTTACAGAGAGCCGTCGAAGATTATAAGACACGCACCAAGCAGGACCCCGATGATCAGGTGATGTCTCAGCTCAGGGACCAGGTGTGGGATGCCCTTGTAAACCAGATACTTGTCGACCAGGAAGCAAAAAAGCTAGGTATCATCGTGACAGACCAGGAAATATTGGATTGGGTTACAAACAGACCGGAAACCTTGCCAGATGTTATCAAAAGAAATTTCGAGGACTCAACAGGGCACCTCAACAGACAAATTTTACAGGCCGCACTGGCATCTAACAACCCCGAAGTAATACAGTTTTGGAGAAACGTTCAGGAATATTTGAAAGAGCAAAGGTTGCAGGATAAATTAACTGGCCGCCTATATAGCGCGGTACGGATTCCACCGGGTGAACTTAAGTTGAAATTTGAACAGGAGTCGATGAAGGTCAATGCAGATTATGTTTTATTTGACCCAAATGTGTTGTATACAGACTCAGCGGCAAACGTTACCGATGCCGATGTGCAGGAATACTACTCCAAGCATCAGAATGAATTCCGAACCCAACCGTTACGCCAGTTAAGATACGTTGTGTTTCCTGAGGTCCCGTCACACGCAGACTCTGCCGATGTACTCAGTCAGATAAATCAAGCAGCGTCTCTTGCAAAAGGCGGCACTGACTTTCTTGAGCTCGTGAAAGAATACTCCGAGACTCCTTTCAACGATACTTTCCTCGGCCGCGGACAAATTAATCCTTCAATTGCTGACAAAATAAATAATTCGAAGGTGGGGGATGTGGTTGGCCCCTTCCTTGCTCCCGACGGTTATCACCTGGTTAAGATCATCGCAGAACAAAAAGGTAAAACGGAGTTTGTTCATGCAGCCCACATATTAATCAGGATAATTCCCGGCCCAGACTCAACGCTGGCGTACAAACAAGCTGCTACCGTTTTAAAAGAAGCTAAAGAAGGAGCTAATTTTGCTGAGCTTGCCCGTCAGTATTCACAGGATCCTGGCTCAGCACAAAATGGGGGTGACCTCGGCTGGTTTAGCAAGGGGATGATGGTCAAACCATTTGAAGATGCGGCGTTCAGAGCAAAGGTTGGTCAAATTGTGGGGCCTATACGAACACAATATGGCCTGCACATAATAAAAGTGCTGGGGAAAGACTCGCATGAGTTAAAAATTGCTGATATCAAAATGAGTATCAAAATCACTCAGCAGACGAAGGATGATTTGAAGCAGCGTGGCGAAGATTTTATATACTTAGCAAAACAGGATGGATTTGATAAGGCTGCACAAACAATGAGTCTTCAACCGCGCGAAACAGCACCTTTTACAAAAGGAAATTTAATTCCTGGAATCGGGACGAATACAAATCTAATAAATTGGGCATTTAAAAGTTCACTTGGAGATATCAGTGAAGTAATTAACACTCCACAGGGCTACGCTGTATTTATGCTCACCAAGATAACGGATGCGGGTGTTAAGCCATTTGATCAAGTTTCGGCACAAATCAAATCGAAGCTCATTCGTGAAAAAAAGATGCAAATGGCAGAAAACTATGCAAATAGTCTTCTAAAAAAACTGAGCTCTCAAGATAGTTTAAAGGTTCTAACCAAATTTGATTCACGGCTCGTGTTTGGTAATACGGGGGAATTCAATCCTCTCGTGTTTGTTCCGGGAGTTGGAAGAGATTTTAGTTTCATGGCACAGGTTTACAATTTAAAACCTGGTCAAATCTCAAAACCATTTGAAGGACTGCGCGGCATATATATTGTACAGCTGCTTTACAAAACTCCGTTTGACTCGACCGCATTCACAATACAGCGTCTCACACTTATGCAACAAATGATGCAGGAACAAAAATCCCGCATTGTCAATGACTGGATCCAACACTTAAAGGAAACTGCATCAATAGAGGATAACCGTTCTAAGTTTTTTAGATGAAGGTCGTCGCTGTTGTTGCAGTACTTATATCAACCAACAGTTATGCCCAGTATCCCCTGTTACAGCTGACTGCTTATATAGACTACAATACATCGGCGCGCATTTATCCTTCACCTTACGATATCGATCCAATAATACGGTCAAGTTACTCAGACCTGAAAGGATTTGTCTCATTTGGGGGAGAGGGACGCGTGCTGTTTTCGAGAAGCAACTCAGTGGGGATTACATTTCAGACAATGGCCTCACGTGAACAAACAAGGGCAATTTATGGATACGACCCCAATGGGAATTATGTCAGTGTACCAATTTATGATGGATTTCACTTAACTTTGTTCGAGGTTAATGGATACTTTAACCTTCCCTTCGGAGGAGACAGGTGGCGAATTTATTTAGGTGGGGGCCCTGCGCTATATTTTGGCAAACGCGACTATCAAATTGGATCAGCACAGGCGGCGGCTTCAACATCAACAACTTTTGGAATTCAAGTAGAAACCGGAATTGAATATAAGATCACCTCGAACATAGGATTGCGGGCCGAAATGAAGTTCCGTTCTCCACAGTTCAATTCCACATCAACATTTGCACATGCTTCGACAACTTATAACAATCTAACAATATCTCTCCCCCCGTCGTCCGTGGCAAGAATAAATGTTAATGGAACCGACTTTACACTTGGCACATTTGTTGAGATTTAGCAAAATTATTTTTTTCTTTTTCTAACAACTTCGGGTTTTTATCGCCTCTGTTTAACCTGCGAAGATAGTTTCGTCACGCATGGCGCCAATTGAAATTATCTTTACAGGTATGTTAAGATAAGTTTCAATAAATGAAATGTAAGATTTACAATTCTCCGGGAGATTGTCAAACGTGTTTATCCCGGTTATTTCCATCTTCCAACCAGGTAGGGTTTCATAAATTGGATGAAGATGCTCCAGGGTACACAAATCGAGGGGAAAGCTCTTTAATGGTTTGCCTTCATGTTCATAACCAACGCAAACCTTTATTTCATCGAACTGATCTAGAACATCCAGCTTTGTAACCGCAAGTTCTTCAATCCCGTTAATCATAACAGAGTGCTTCAAGCTGAAAAGATCCAGCCAACCACACCGCCTGGGTCTGCCTGTCGTTGCACCATATTCACCCCCGAGTTTTCGAAGCATTTCCCCTATTTCATTTTCCTGTTCAGTTGGAAAGGGCCCGTTCCCTACACGTGTTGTATATGCTTTTGCTACGCCTATTACAGAAGTTATGCTTGTTGGTGGCACTCCCAACCCGATACAAGCACCTCCACTGGTCGGGTTCGAAGAGGTCACATATGGATATGTGCCAAAATCCACATCCAGCATTGATCCTTGCGCACCTTCAGCAAGTATTCTCTTTCCTTTTTTGAGGGATTGATTCAAATAAACGGAGGTATCTGTTATAAACTCATCGAGAATCTTGTCATAATTAATATAACTATCCACTATTTCATCAACGTTAAGTTGTTCAACATTATATATCTTCTTAAGAAGTTGATTCTTGTCCTCAATATTGGATTTAATTTTCTTCACCAAAGTGTCTCGATGCAACAAATCAACAATTTTAATTCCCACCCTGGCAAATTTATCGATGTATGCCGGCCCTATCCCTCGGCCTGTCGTACCTATCTTTTCCACCCCCTGATCCTTGAGCTGATCGATGATTTTGTGGTAAGGCATTATAAGATGTGCATTGTGTGAGATAAGAAGTCTACCTGATACACTGATGTGATGCGATTCAAGAAGCCTTACTTCGTCAAGAAGAGCCTGTGGATCAAGAACCACACCATTTCCAATCACACAGGTAACCTCAGGATGAAGGATTCCAGAAGGAATCAAATGGAGGATATATGTCTTGCCATCAACAACGACAGTATGACCTGCGTTTGCTCCCCCCTGGTATCGAGCCACAATGTCAACATCTTCGCTTAAAAGATCTACAACCTTACCTTTCCCCTCATCACCCCATTGTGCACCGACAATTACTCTGACACTCATTGAACATACCTCCTGTCAATTCTGTACACCAGTTCCCTGTAAAAAAACATATTTCTGTCGTGTACTGTATAATTGCAAAAACTTCTCACATCTAATCTAAAGAAGGAGTGCAAAAGGAGTGAACACGGAATTTACAATCAACTTCAAGACGAGCTACGTGATATCCTTTACGGCCTCTTCAACCGAGTTATATGGTGCAAATATTTGATTTAGCCTTGTAATTCTTAGAAGGTCTACAACCCGGACACTTGCGTTTGCAATTTTTAAATCACCACCGGCCTGCCGAACGGTATTTACACTATTTATTAAAATACCGAGCCCGCTGCTATTAATGTGTTCAACAGCTTTCATGTCAACCACAAATTTCCTCTTACCCTCTCCCACGAGTTTCTGCACCTCATCATTCAGGCTAATTGCGTCAGGCCCGCCAAGAATGCTCCCATCAATTACAAGCAGAATTACTCCCTTTTCAAGCTCTTTTCGGTGAAATTTCATAATGCTTCTCAACCTCGAGAACAGCTGATTGACTGGCTGGTAATCTCAAATCTACCTTTTTTATATAAATATTGTAGTCTACCACAAGTGAAGAGGCAACATAAATAGAAGAATATGTACCTGTTACAACACCCACAAGCATAGCAAAAGCAAAGCCTCGTGTAACCTCGCCTCCAAAAATCAGAAGGGCCAAAAGCACTACAAAGGCTGTGGCAGAAGTTATGATAGTTCTGCTGAGAGTGTCATTGATACTCCTGTTCATTACTCGAATGAGGTTTTCACCCTTGTATATCTTTAAATTTTCCCTAATTCTATCAAAAATGACGACAGTATCGTTCATTGAATAACCAACCAGAGTCAAAAAAGCAGCAACCATTGTCTGATTTATCTGTAAATTAAGCCATGGTACCAGCCAGCTGAAAACAGCAACGGCGCCTAAAGTAATAAGAACATCATGGAAAAGTGCTACAACGGCACCCACAGCGTATATAAACTGAAATCTCAGAGATACGTATATTAGGATAGCTATCAAACTATAAAAAATTGCCATTACCGCATCCTTACGAAGTTCCTGTCCAATTTTTGGGCCGATCTTATTTTCCTGCAACAATTGTAATGAATTACCGGGAAATGTATTCTGAAGCTGTGTCAGTATTTCATTGGTTACCGTTGCACCCTGGCTGGTTTGCTTCACAGTTATCAACAATCTGCTTGCAGAACCAAAAGTTTTGATTTCAGCATCACTAAAACCCACCCTGTCAAGAGCAGATCGTACAACGGCAATATTTACAGGATTTTGAAACTTTACAGTAAGTTCAGTGCCACCCTTAAAATCAATCCCGTAATTTAAGCCCCTGATGGCCATTGTAATCAAACCTATCACAATAAGGGTAACCGATACCGAATACCAGATATGCCGTTTTCCGATAAAATCAATGTTTGTCTTTGGAAAAAAACGCATTTAGCAAACTCCTTCTCAGCCGAAATTGATTTCTGTGGAACCGCGCTCGATCATGATATCAAAAATCACACGCGTAATAATTATGGCACTAAACAAGCTTGCAAGGATGCCGATCATCAATGTAAGTGCAAATCCCTGAACAGGTCCTGTTCCAAATTGATAAAGGATCGCTCCCGTAAAAAGAGAGATTATGTTCGAGTCGAAAATGGCAGTAAAGGCCTTTGAGTATCCCTGGTCAATTGCTGCCCGTAGAGTTTTTCCTGTAGCAAGTTCTTCTCTAATACGCTCATAAATAAGAACATTAGCATCCACAGCTATTGCTACCGTGAGTATCATTCCAGCGATACCAGGTAAGGTGAGTGTTGCATGAAATCCTGCAAGAACCCCCAGAATGAAAAGTATGTTCAGAAGGACTGCAAAGTCTGCTGCAGCTCCGCCTGTGCGATAATAAAAAAGCATAAAAAGGACAATAAACGAAAGGCCAACTATTCCAGCCGTGATGCCATTCCTGATGGAATCTTCGCCCAGTGATGGTCCGACATTCCGTTCTTCAACTATATCGACAGGTGCAGGAAGTGCACCAGCACGTAACACAATCGCAAGGAGATTTGCTTCTTCAACACTACCCATTCCTTCAATTTGAGAATTCCCGCCTGTTATTTTTGACCTGACAACTGGTGCTGAATATACAGCATTATCCAGTACAATGGCTATTCTTTTCCCAATATTTGCACCTGTAATCCTTGCCCATTCTCTTGATCCTTCAGAATTCATTTGCATTGTGACAATAGGTGAATTTGTTGTGGGATCAATTTGGGCCTGTGCATTTGTAACCACACTTCCGGTGAGCTCGGGATCCTTTTTAACAACAAACAACTCATAATATTTTGTACCTTGAGCAACAATTTGCGGCTTTGCACTGAAAAGAAACTGAAAGTCAGAAGGAATGACCCTTTGAACATCCGGACGGAGAAGCATCCGCTCAAGCTTGTCCCGATCGTTTTCAGCAACGTAAGCATCACCGGTTTGGGGATTTACCCTGACAACAGCAAAAAAAGGATGTTTCCTTGCAAACTGTTCTGCTGTCATGGTTGTATCAGAAGAAGTTGTATCTTGAGCCGTAGAAGAAGTGTCTACTTTTCCTGCAATTACATTGTCTATTGATTGAAAAACTTTCACAACAACATCTGTCGGTTTCAAAAGTTTAAATTCGAGCAGAGCTGTTCCCTGAAGCAATTGTCGCACCTCATTTTCGTTGCTCACTCCCGGAAGTTCAACTACAATTCGGGAATTACCCTGCTTTTGAATCGACGGCTCAGACACACCGTATTGATCGACACGATTACGAACTATTTCCATTGCCCTGTCGACTGCACTCTTTGTTTGGTCCCTCAAATAGCTCATTACCTTGGCATTATCATCCCTTATATCTCCATAATACCTGCTCAGTCTCATGCCGCGTTGTTCAAACTGTTGCTGCAGGAGGTCAAGGGGGTCAGCGTCTGTTGCCCTTGCTTGAGCTGCTACCTGCTGCATTATTTCATTAAACGTCTGGTCTTTGTTCTTAGCCATATCCTGAAGCATCTTTATCACATTCACTTCAAGAACAACGTGCATCCCTCCCTGGAGGTCAAGGCCTAATTTAATTCTTTTTAGTTTTGCATCAACAATTTTATTCGCATTTTCATCGTAATACTTAATGCTGTCCGCAGAAAACGCTTGCCGTAAACTATCAAGGTAAAAAGTCCTTGCTGAGTCTGTTAATGGCGGGATTGGATGAGTTTTCAGGTAAGCATCAAACTTAGCCTGACCTGAAAGCTGCGCCAGCTTGCTCTGATACTCAGAGCTTTGATAAGTAGGATAAAGATAATAAAGCGATAGTGCAATTGCAGCTAAAATGAGGATGATTTTAAAACGATTCTTGCGCAAAAATTTCCTCCGGGATTTAATTTAAAAAACCGTCGTTAATATATAACCCAAGGAACTGAAAATCAATTTACATACACTGCAGGTTTACTAATTTCTATTTCCTGGAACTACTGATCCGGTGAATTGGTTTGAAGGAATCTATATTTTATATTATTGAGCCGCCGGGGTGGCGGAACTGGGAGACGCGCTGGACTCAAAATCCAGTGAGGCTAAACCCCTCGTGCGGGTTCGATTCCCGCCCTCGGCACAATACCATCTCTAAGTCGGCTCCTTTCAATAACATGCTTAACTCTCGCTTATGACATTGATGTTAACAGATGGGAGGATAGAAAATGCTGTTATCCTTGCCCTTCCAACGCCTTGCCTTTTATACCGCTTGTAATTACTTTTCCAATAGTAAAGTATGTCAAACAACTTGCTGGAATTCGAAAAGCCTATCGCTGAGCTGGAAAAAAAGATCGAAGAGATGAAGAGACTTTCTAATCAAGTTGATATTTCAGATGAAATTGAAAAGCTTGAAAAGAAAGTTAATGAGCTTAGAACAAATATCTTCTCAAATCTAACCCGGTGGCAGAGGGTGCAACTGGCACGTCATCCCGAAAGGCCTTATACGCTTGATTACATTGAGCTTATGACTGAAGACTTCATGGAACTGCATGGGGATAGACATTTTGGGGATGACCACGCAGTCGTTGGAGGATTTGCGAAACTCGATGGCCGAACAGTTATGATTATCGGCCATCAGAAAGGTCGAGACACAAAGTCGAATATTTACAGAAACTTTGGGATGCCAAATCCTGAAGGCTACAGAAAGGCGCTCCGATTGATGAAGCTTGCCGAGAAGTTTCATAAGCCGGTAATCACAATGCTGGACACCCCTGGAGCCTATCCTGGAATTGAAGCCGAAGAACGTGGTCAGGCTGAGGCAATTGCAAGAAATTTATTTGAAATGTCCCAGCTCAGGACCCCGATCATTGTTGTTGTTATAGGTGAGGGAGCATCCGGTGGGGCATTAGGACTCGGCGTAGGTGACAGGATTCTGATGCTTGAAAATGCATGGTATTCAGTGATAGCACCAGAATCATGTTCATCTATCCTCTGGAGAAGCTGGGATTTCAAGGAGCAAGCTGCCGAGGCATTGAAGCTAACTGCTCAAGACCTTATACAGATAGGTGTCATTGACCGTATTGTCCCAGAACCACCCGGAGGCGCCCACAAGAGCCATAAAGCTGCAGCTGAAATTCTTAAATCAATCCTGAAAGAGGAACTTGATGCTCTGCATAAAATAAAACCCGAACGACTTGTCGAAAAGCGCATCGAAAAATTCGGAAAAATGGGTTCATTCTCCTGATGTTACGTTTCCATACAATGAGAAGACAACGGAGAGATGGGCAATCAACTGCTTCAGTTTATAATATTAACTCTCCTGTAATCTTGAAATTGTTTCTCAATTTGTCTCTAAATAAGTAATGTAAACGCCTTAAGAAAGGAGGAGATTAAATGCTTAAAAAAGAGCTCCTTGACATCTTATGTTGTCCCAAGCCAGAGTGTCATGGCGATCTTGATTACAACCCTGAAAAAAATATTTTGACCTGTAAAACGTGTGGGCATATTTATAAGGTCGAAAACGATATACCGATCATGGTTATTGGTGAAAATGAGCATGGGGAAGAAAAAGATTAAAGATCTGAAAACAGACGGATAACTGTTTTGATTAGATGTACACTTGATAGATAAGATAAAATCTCTGGGTGCAGATACTGCTGTTTACGGCGTTAGCACAATCCTGGGCAGGTTTCTCAATTTTCTATTGGTTCCGTTTTATACAAATGTCCTGACAACTTACCAATACGGGGTTGTTGCTACAGCATATTCTTACATAGCGTTTATGAACATTATTTATGTCTATGGCATGGAATCTGCGTATTTTAAGTATGCTTCTACAGGAGAGATCGGCAATGACAGAGATATCTTTTCAACGCCATTTTTTTCGCTTGTAATTACCGGGGCAATTTTCTCGTCACTGATCATTGCATTTAATAAGCCCATTGCAAGTCTCATAGAAATACCCGTGGAGTACCATACCGCAATAGTATATGCAGCATTGGTATTGCTGCTTGATTCCTTATCTGTTATTCCTTTTGCTGCGCTTAGACTTAAGAGAAAAGTCAAGAAGTTCGCACTTATAAAAATTTTAAACATCGTAATTAATGTTTCTGCCAATATCATTCTTCTTTTAAAGTTCCATTACGGTGTAATCGGAATTTTTATCAGTGGAGTAGCTGCATCTTTGGCTACAATTATAATGTTAGCACCCACAATCACAGCAAATATTAGAGCCACCTTTAACTGGAAGCTCTATAAATCACTGCTCAAATTTGGGCTCCCTTATATACCCGCAGGACTCGCTGCAATGATGGTTCAGGTAATTGACCGACCAATTCTTCTTGCGCTCACAAATGAAAGTACGGTAGGTATTTATCAGGCTAATTATCGTCTTGGAATTTTCATGATGCTTATTGTATCAATGTATGACTACGCATGGCGACCGTTTTTTTTGACACATGCAAATGAGGCGAGCGCAAAGCAGCTCTTTGCACGAATTCTTACTTATTTTACACTCTTCAGTGCTTTTGTAATTTTAATAGTATCACTTTACATAGATGACATTGTAAAACTGAGAATATTTCACAGATTCATTATAAATCCCGCTTACTGGTCAGGACTGGGAATAGTGCCAGTAGTTTTGGTGGGCTACCTGTTTAACGGTATATACGTAAACCTTATGGCCGGAATATATATTGAAAAGAAAACAGCGCATTTACCATATATTACAGGAATAGGTGCTGCAGTAAATGTAATTGCAAATTTAATCCTCATCCCGCGTTTCGGGATGTTTGGAGCAGCGTGGGCGACACTCCTTGCTTACGCGGCAATGGCTGCTGCGATTTATATTGTATCCCAGAAATATTTTCCTGTAAAATATGAGTTGATGAGGCTTGCCAAAATTGGATTTGCTCTCACCGTTAGCCTGCTATTATACATATATCACAAATCACTCATGCCTATGGTGCACATCCAGCTGGTAAAGTTTGGGTCAATCGGAGTATTTTTTTTCTTTCTCCTCCTTGTAAAATTTCCCACAACCGAGGAAATCAGAGCAATTAAGAGAATAAAAATTCGAAAAAGAACCTAACGGCTTGTCGAAAAAACAGAATACCGTGGCACAGGCATGTTTGTCTTCTTTATTGACTTCCAGATTATTTCGTTAAACAATCGATCGGGGACACGATCTGCATGACTTAGATCCATGCGCTCCATCATAAGCTGACCATACGAGCCTACTGGGTTTCTGGCATTTATGTTTATTTTTGGTTGAATGACAGTGTAACTGCTTGTGTCCGGATTCATTGTGAAAGAGTTAAACATCACGTTTGCAGCAGCATCATACTGGCTCATAGGTGGGAGTCCAAGTATCAGCTCAATGGTGCGGAGCATTGAGGAAGTCGTATACAAAGTATGATCAACAAAGTGCCGCTTTATATAAGGGCTGATGACTAATCCAACAGTACGATGCGCATCAACGTGGTCAGCACCATCCTGTGCATCGTCTTCTATGACAAAAATCGCCGATTCTTTCCAAAATCTGCTTCTGGTGATGCGGTCAACAAAAAGGCCGAGCGCATAGTCATTTTGAGCCACCATAGCTTGAGGCGTTGGATAACCTTTTGCTGTACCTGCTGTATGGTCGTTAGGGAGTCGAATAATGCTAAATCTCGGTAGCCCTCCATCTTTTTCATACTTTGTGAACTCGCGGTTCCATTCCTCAAAACGATCAATGTCAGAATACTTTAAATCCCATCCTCTATACATTGGGTCGTAATGACCCGAAAGCGACTTTTCCCTCGCTGTACCGGGGTCGCCAATCCTGCGGCTGCTCTGTATAAATTCACCGTAGCTCCTGTAACTAATACCATATCGTGCACAGAGGTCCCAGATGTACCCGGAATCTGGACTTGCGGCAGGCATCCCACCTTCAAAATCATAAGGAGCTCCACGCCTTCCATAATTGTTCGGCCAGCTCTTCTCTACAAAATCAGTAGCATAAGCTGCTGTTGACCAATTATGCCCGTCGGCGCTTACCTCTGCATCACAGTAAAGATTGTCGAGAAGAACAAAACTCCGGGCTAATTTGTGAGTATTTGGGGTAATGTCTTCACCAAAAAGGCACAACGATGAATCACCATTCCCTCCTTTAACATCTCCAAGAACCTGATCGTAAGTTCTGTTTTCCTTGATAAAGTAAAAGATATACTTTATGGGAGATATATTTCCCACTCTGGAGGGAATTGGACTCTCTCCCTCAAATCTTGCTGCGGACATTTCATGAGGGTTGAACGGGGTATTTCGATATACTTCCCGGGTGTATTTTGATAAGAGTCTCCGAGCAGGAAACTTGAAGTACGACAGTGTACCTTTCAAAAGCGTCCCGATATATCCACGATCACTTTCAAAAGTATGTTCCGGATTGGCGTAAGATCGGTTGCCTTTTCCGTTGAGCACCAGAACAGTTTTATTGTTCAGGTAAATTACTTTTGTCGGGTACCATCCAACCGGTATAAATCCAACTGGAATTGGCCTTGAACTATTTGAAATATCAATGACGGTCAATGAATTGTTATCTGCATTTGCAGCCAGGGCAAATTTCCCTGCAAAGCAAACCGAATTTGTCGTTGAACCCTGCGGGGAGTCGGGATAGAGGCCTGTTACAACCTTTGCCTGAACCTTCTGTTTACTCAAGCTTATAAAAGTTACGCTGTTGTCGTTCGCATCAGCCACCATAGCTGTGTTCCCGTCAGATGATATTTCAATTTCGTTTGGATGGGTCCCTGTTGCTACTTCATAAAGTTTCATATCCCCACGGTATGCGACAACCTTCTTCGAATCCCAGAGTGAAATCAGAAGTGTTCCATCAGGTGCGAACTTGCAATCATACGGCATTCCTTCAAGTTTAACTTTGGTCTTTTTCCCAGAAGTGAGGTTGCAATAACGTAAAGTACTGTCACCTCGCATAACCACTGCAAGAATCCCTTTGTGCACATCAAGTCCGGCAATCCAGCCAAAGTATTTGGGAAACGGGGGTTCAAAGGCAATTGTGTCTTCAGGGACAAGAATGCCACCATTTGTAATTTTAAAAACATATACGCAGTTTTCATTTCCACCAGAAACAAACAACCTTTTTAAATAAAATCCAATACCGTACCAGCTGTCCTTCAAGGATATCGATTGAACAACCTTCATTTTGTTTAAGTCAACAAGCATTAGCTTTGGACTGGACATTCCAGCATGGGTAACCGCAAGGAATTTCTGGTCTAACGTAACTGCTGCATTTAATGGAAGGTCTCCCAGCCCAATATATTTTCCTGCTGGTGACAACATCCACCCGTTTGGTAATAAAACCCTATCGCTTTCGGTTCCGGGAAGTTGAGCAATTAAATTCCCGGTAACCAGGAAAACAAAAATAAGTATGCCAATGAATCTTTTAAACATTTCATGCTCCTAAGAATTTGTACTGATAGGATTCAAGCAGATTACCAACCCTTCATAATTACTATTTTATGAGGCCTAAAATTACAGGTGCCTGTCCTGCACTACCCAGGACGTTTTTGTTCTTTGACATATACATTTGTTTCAGCGCCTCGCGAGCAGGACCGAGGTACTTCCTGGGGTCAAACTCCTCAGGCTTGGAAGCAAATACTTCTCTTATCTTTGCCGTCATAACAAGTCGTCCGTCCGAGTCTATATTGATCTTGCAAACGGCAGATCGTGCTGCTTCACGAAGCTGGTCCTCAGGAATACCGATAGATCCTTTCAAATTTCCCCCATACTTATTTATAGTTTCGACAGCGTCCTGCGGTACAGAAGATGAACCATGCAATACTATGGGAAATCCAGGGATCCTCTTCTCAATCTCATGTAGTATATCCAATCTGATCCTTGGTTTTTGACCTGGTTTGAACTTATAAGCACCGTGCGAAGTACCTATGGCAATCGCTAATGAATCGACTCCTGTTTGTCTTAAAAAATCAGCGACTTCTTCAGGACGGGTAAATGAATGATCTTCTGCCCTCACATCGTCTTCAACACCTGCAAGAATTCCAAGCTCTCCCTCAACAGTTACATCATACTGATGGGCATAGTCCACCACCTTCTTTGTCAGTGTGACGTTTTCATCGTACGGTAGATGTGATCCATCTATCATTACCGATGAAAAACCAGATTCAACACAGGACTTGCAAAGTTCAAAACTGTCGCCATGATCCAGATGCAATGCTATTGGAATTTCTCCAAGATTTTTTTCTTTTGCCATCCGCTTCATCATTTCAACAGCACCCTGTCCCATGTACCGCAGAAGTGTCTGATCTGCATAATCCCTGGCTCCTTTAGATACCTGTAAAATAACAGGCGACTGGGTTTCAAGACAGGCCGTGACAATGGCCTGAAGCTGTTCCATGTTATTGAAATTATACGCTGGCACAGCAAAACCATTTTTTAGGGCGGCCTGAAACATAGCGCGGGTGTTTACAAATCCAATACTTTTATAAGTTGTTGACATGATTTTAGTATTGCTCCTTTATAATTCTACAAGATAGACTAACAAATAACGTATAAACATAATCTTAATTTAATTGAACATCAAGGTAACGATATCCATTTCAATATAAGTGAATAGGTTGCACTATCATTTAAAAGAAAATTTGCTTCCAATGCAACATACAGCTAAATTTACATTTGTAGTTAAATAGAGGCGCGGCAAGTACAAGTAACCAGGTAGAGACACGAAGAGTCGGCAAAGCCTGGTGAAAAGATGAGCCGCCGAAACCCTTACTCTATCTTCGGGAGTATTGGTTGGGCTGCCCTGAACTCTCAGGCTCCAATCAGGAGAAGGTGAAAGCCTTGCAGACTGTCATCCTTACAAATAAAGAGTGGAGGATGGAGCGCTATTTGACTGGCCCCATAAAACCTTTCTCGCGTCAGCCAGCCCCATTCCACTTAAAAAATTGAACTGGAGCATAATAATATTATGAGAAATAATAACCTGGCGCTGGGGATTCTGGGTTACGGCAGGATGGGGCATGAAGTTGCAGAAGCCGCAGAGAGGCTCAAGTACACGGTTATCTGCACCGTGGACAACAACAGTGAGATTGATGAAAAAAGGGGCCTTCTTGAAAAATGTGATGTATTGATTGACTTTTCGGTTTCGTCCGCTGTCATTCCGCATATTGAACTGGCCTGTGAAATTAAGAAGCCGATCGTTATAGGAACGACAGGCTGGTACTCTGATATTGGTAGAGCTAAGAACCTTATTGAACAATGCGGTAATGCTGCCGTTTATGGATCGAACTTTTCTATTGGAATGAATTTATTCATAAAATCCATAGAAGACGCTTCTGCTTATTTTGGACGTTTTCCTGAATACGATTGCGCTGTTGTTGAAGTCCATCATAATCAGAAAGCCGACGCGCCAAGTGGGACAGCACTGGCTATAGCTGAATCTATCATAAAAAATTTCCCAAATAAGAAGCAAATACTTAATGGAATCCCAAAAGGAAAAATTTTGCCAGAGGAATTACAAGTAAATTCAATCCGTGTAGGAGGAGAATTTGGAACACATACTGTTATATTTGATTCCGAAAATGAAAAAATTGAGTTTACTCACACCTCACGCGGAAGAAAAGCTTTTGCAAGCGGAGCCATTCTTGCAGCTGAGTGGGTTTTTGGGAAAACAGGATTTCACCAATTTAAAGACGTTTTACAACAAATACTGAAAGGACAAAAATGATGAAAAAGAAGCCGTTCAGGGGAACTGGAGTAGCTCTCATCACACCGTTCAACAGGAACGGATTAATCGACGAACCGCGTCTTAGAGAACTCGTAGAATTCCAAATATCAAACGGGATTGAGGCAATTCTGCCAGCAGGAACAACAGGTGAAAGCGCTACACTTTCACATGCTGAACACCATCAGGTGATGGAGATAGTTATGGATCAGGCAAATCGCCGCGTTCCCGTTATTGTCGGTGCAGGGAGCAATTCAACTCGTGAAGCCATTTCATTAACAGTACATGCAAAAGCGGTCGGCGCAGATGGAGTCCTTTCGGTTGCCCCATACTACAACAAACCAACGCAAGAAGGGCTGTTCAGGCACTATGCGGAAATAGCGGAAGCAGCCGACATACCGATTATTATTTATAACGTGCCTGGAAGAACTGGAAGTAACATTGCATCTGAAACGACATTGCGATTAGCCGAAGAAGTGCCAAACGTGGTGGGCGTGAAGGAAGCTAGTGGTAACATTTCCCAGATTATGGAAATACTGAGAGGTAGACCTGAAAACTTTGCGGTTTATTCGGGTGACGATGCGATCGCCTTGCCTGTTATTGCGCTTGGTGGCGATGGGGTTATATCTGTTGCTGCAAATGAAGTCCCAAAAATTTTTGGTGACATGATAAGATATTCTTTATCAGGCGATTTCGAATCAGCACGAAAGCTTCATTACAAATTGCTTCCCTTAATGAATGTGAACTTTACCGAATCCAATCCTATTCCAGTCAAGGCAGCTTTGGCAATGATGGGAATGATTGAGGAGGTTTATCGGCTACCGCTTGTTCCCCCTTCAGATTCAACTCGGGAGAAGATCAGAAAAATTTTGCTGGAACTTGAACTTATTCATGTCCCGGTAAACGCATGAATAAACTTGAACTTCAAGAAAAGATTGAGGTAGAATATAGATCCGGTTCCATAACCTCCAAGACAGAAAGGCTGGTAAGGTCTTTCCTTGAGTTGCTTGATTCCGGGCAAATTCGTGCTGCAGAGATTGATCACACAACCGAAAGCGGATGGCGTGTCTGCACCTGGGTGAAGGAGGGAATCCTGCTAGCATTTCGCACAGGTAAGGTCACTGAAATAAGACTTGGAAGCAATAACATTTTTTTTGATAAGCACAATTTACCCCCAAAGTCCCTCAAAATCGGTTCCGGAATAAGGCTCGTACCTGGCGGAAGTTCAATCAGAAAAGGTGCTTTCGTTGCCTCTGGAGTTGTCATTATGCCTCCCACCTATGTAAATATAGGCGCCTATGTAGACTCAGGGACGATGCTCGATTCCCATACTCTTGTTGGTTCATGCGCTCAAATTGGCCGTCATGTTCATTTGAGTGCAGGAGCACAAATTGGAGGTGTTTTGGAACCCGTTGGTCAATTGCCGGTAATAATTGAAGATGAAGTAATGATTGGCGGCAACAGTGGTATTTATGAAGGAACTGTGGTAAAAAGGCGGGCAGTAATAGCTGCAGGTTGCATAATAACCGGTTCTACGCCTGTTTATGACCTTGTAAGAAAGAAGGTCTATCGCAAAGACGAAAATAAACCGTTGATAATTCCGGAGGGCGCCGTTGTCGTTCCTGGATCAAGGAGAACTTCAAACAGCTTTGGAAACGTTAACGGGATATCACTATATACACCTGTCATCGTTAAGTACCGTGACGAACGCACTGACGCAGCAACGGTACTTGAAAGCGCGCTCAGGTAAAATAAAGCCCCTCACCATGAGGGGCTATTTTAACTATAAATCTTCTGAATACAAAATTTTAAACAAACAGCGGCGCAAGAACAAGTGTAATCGTCGCGAGCAGTTTTATTAGTACATGAAGTGACGGGCCAGCAGTATCCTTAAAAGGATCTCCAACAGTATCTCCCACAACCGCAGCTTTGTGGGAATCACTTCTTTTTCCGCCATACATCCCTGTTTCAATATACTTTTTAGCGTTGTCCCAGGCACCCCCTCCGTTGTTTAACACTGTCGCCATAAGGATCCCGGCAATTGTTCCCACCATCAGCAGAGCAGCCACAGCCTCAGCGCCTATGTTCAAAAATCTAAATATAACCCCGACGAGTATGGGTGTGCCTACGGCAAGCAGACCAGGCCCTACCATATTCTTCAGGGCTCCACGTGTCACAATGTCAACTGTCCTGCCATAATCGGGTTGCTCCGTTCCTGCCAGAATGCCCGGTTTCTCTTTGAACTGGGCACGGACATCGTTAATTACATAGTATGCGGCCCTTCCAACGGCCTTGATAGCAAGCGAACTAAACAAAAATACAAGCGCTGCACCAAGCAAACCGCCAATGAAGACTTCAGGTTTTGCAATGTTCACGGCAACCATAGCCGACATTCCCTTTTCTTTCAAAAGCACATTAACATCGTCAATATAGGCGGAAAATAGAAGGAATGCTGCCAGGGCTGCCGATCCGATTGCATATCCCTTTGTCAACGCCTTTGTGGTGTTTCCAATTGCATCCAGCCGATCTGTTTTCTTCCTAACACTCTCGGGTTGACCGCTCATCTCTACAATGCCACCTGCATTGTCAGTAATTGGCCCAAAGGTATCCATAGCAAGAATATACGCTGCTGTACCCAGCATCCCCATTGTCGCGACAGCCGTGCCAAAAAGTCCAGCATTTGGAATTCCTGTTGTCAATCCCAGATAGTACGATCCGACGATTGCAATTGAAATCGTAATGACGGGCATGTAAGTCGATTCAAGGGCCACAGCAAACCCTGTAATAATGTTAGTTGCTGGCCCAGTTTGGGACGCTTCAGCAATTGACTTCACAGGCCTGAACTTATATTCAGTGAAATATTGCGTAATGTAAACAAATGCAATACTTGTTAAAATTCCAATAAGACCCGCAAAAAAGAAGTGCCACCATGCATCAGGTGCAGTATTGGATGAAAGGAGCCATTTAGATCCTATAAAAAATCCTATTCCAGCCAGAGTGGCAGTGATGTAATACCCACGGTTCAAAGCTTTCATTGGATCCGCATCTTCTGCAGTCTTCACGAACATCACACCAATGATGGAGGAGATAAGCCCGAACGCACGAACTACAAGCGGAAACATAATCCCCTGAACTCCGAAGTAACCATATAGGGCAACGCCCAAAATCATTGCGCCAATGTTTTCGGCAGCTGTAGATTCAAACAAATCTGCACCACGGCCGGCACAATCACCAACATTATCACCCACGAGATCAGCAATTACCGCTGGATTCCGTGGGTCATCTTCGGGAATTCCGGCTTCAACCTTTCCGACAAGGTCGGCGCCCACATCAGCTGCCTTCGTGTAAATCCCTCCTCCCAGCTGTGCAAAAAGTGCCACAAATGAAGCTCCAAATCCGAATCCAACTATCATAAACGGAATTTTAGGAATGGGGGCGCCTGACAGCTGAAGTACACCAAATAGTCCGCCCACACCAAGCAAACTCATAGCAACCACGAACAATCCCGAAACCGCCCCACCTCTCATTGAAATCTGAAGGGCACTGTTCAGGGAGCTAAGAGCCGCATTGGCAGTTCGTCCATTCGCCCTGATAGAAACAAACATTCCAATATATCCTGCAACTCCTGAACAGAGTGCACCAAATAGAAATGCAAGGGCAGTGTAAGAAGCAAGCTGGACAGGGCCAACAGGATCATTTGGCATCGGTTTTCTAACAAATGCATAAAGCAAAAATATAATCGCAGCAGTCAGCACACTCAACATTGCGATAGTTGAGTATTGCCTTTTCAAAAAGGCCTCGGCACCCTGACGTATTGCATCGCTTATTCTTTGCATTTCAGGTGTACCACGATCATGCTTCAAAACATAGAAGGCCAGGTATCCGGCAAACAAAAGTGACAAGACGCTAATTGACAGTATCAGTGTAAGTTCCACTGTCGCCTCTCCTTTTCCTCTTTAGTTTTTGAATCAGTGAATTATGTTCCGGACACGGCACACCCAACCGTGCCTAAAAAAATTACAGTTTATTCACATCCAAGAGACTTTTGCAACTTTAACATTTGCTCGTTCCTTGGGTCAACTCTTAATACTATTTTGATCTCCTTGCAGGCATCATCTATTTTTCCCAGCAATGCATAATCCTGTGCCAGAAGAGCATGGGTCTTCGGCTCCTTCGGATCGTATTTTAAAGCTGTCAAAAGATTGGGCAGTGCGTCGTTATAAAACCTCTTTGCCTCCTCGGGCCTGTCTTTTTGCAGCTTGCTTCCTGTTATAATTTGATACAGGGCTGTTTGCCTATAAGCCTCATTCAAATCCTGGGAATGATCCCCAGTTGTGTCATTAAGCGCAACTTTTATAACATTTTGATAGACATCTTTAGCCTGCTCCAGAGAATCGGCATAAATGTAGGCACGCGCCAGCCATAATTGGCCCTGCAGGTTTTGTGGTTTGAGTTCAGTTACCTTTCGCAATGCAGCAATCGCGTGTGAGTAATCTTGAATTATAAAATAACACAACCCCATATTCAGCAGTGCAGCCACGTCATTTGGCTCGAACATGAGCCTCCTCTGGAAGTGCGCTATTGCCGCTGTATAATCCTTTGCACCAAACAAGACTGTTCCCAGAAGATATTCTATTTCAGAAAGCTGGGATGTTGTATCTAGCTGAACAGCTCTCGACCATGCTTTAATTACCATACTGGTGTCCCTTTGTGGCATGGAGTTAGCGTCAAGCCCAAAACGTACCAGATCCTTTGCATCCAAGGAGTCAAACGGGATAGAATTATATACTTTATACGAATCCTGATAATCTTTTTCAAAGTGGTAAGCAGCAGCAAGTGCCTTCTTAACATCAATAGAATTCGGTTCAACTTTCAAGTAATTCTTAAACACCTCGATTGCATCAGAAAACCTTCCTGACCTGAAAAGAGCAATGCCAAGATGTAAAAGTTCTTTCTGATCAGTCGGTCTGAGTTCGTGATACTTTTGAAGGAACGGGATAGCTTCGGTGTAATGTCGATTTATATATAAGAGCTCTCCTGCCTGCAACTGAGCATCAGCATTGTTTGGATCAAGACTAGATGCCTTTACAAATTGCTCATATGCATTCGCACCATCGCCATTTTTCATATAAGTATTGGCAAGTTTAAGACGTAATGGAACATTTAGAGAATCATACTTCAACGCCTCATTATATTTATCAATTGCGGCAGAATAGATGTTTTGCTTTAAATAGACATCCCCGATACCTTCAATAGCACGCGGATTTTTTTCCTGTATTGTGGTTGCTCTGACAAACGAAGCCATCGCTGCATCAAGTGAATCTGCCTGAAGCTGGGCGTCACCAAGTTTCAATACATAGTCAATGTTCTTGTTGTCATACCTTGAAGCAAGTCTATAATTATCTATCGCGGAAGGAATGTTCTTCTTTTGAATGTAAAGATCCCCCAGTGCTGCATATGCCTCAGCATATTCGCTGTTCAAATCAACAGCTTTCTTAAGAAATATTTCAGCGCTGTCCAGCTTACCAAGGTGAAATAGGGCTTCTCCGAGGTATGCATTTGCTTGCTCGGACCTTGGACTTGTTTCAACAGCTCTCCTCAAAACTGCTGCAGCTCCTTCGTAATCCTTCTTTTGAAGGAGGGCCAATCCCTGTTGTGTGAGGTCCTGGCTGTACAAAATTCCTGTGCACAAAATTAAAAAAGGAAATGTCAAAAGGTAGTATTTTTTGTTCATAGCGGTTGATCGTTTAATTGTACAAGTCGGACGGGCATTGTAGCTGGTACAAGCCCGCTGTTCAGAAAGATCTTCTGCCCTGCTGCACTGGCGGTAAATGTCGTAAATCCCGCTCCCAGACCATAGTCGAAGTCTCTTGAGTACATATAAATAGCCCTTGTCAAAGGGTAATATCGCCGATAAATGTGTGCCTGGTACGGGAGGTAATAACTTCCAAATGAGTTAGGGTCGATATATTTCATACACGCAGAATCAGTTTCAGCAAGGGCTATAGCCTTCGGTTCCTTCCCTTGTTTGCCTTCATTGCCGAGGCTCGCAAATATCCAGTTAGCACTGACAAAACCAATTGCATGATCGTTCTTCTTTACAAAATCATAGACCCTGGACATCGTGGTACAGGGATAAACTTCGCCAAATTTAGTCCCGGCCATAACACGATCATTGAAGAACTCAACGGTACCTGAATTAACACTTTCAAGGGCAGGTATTATTCTGCCGTAAAATTTATCACCAATTTGGGCCCATTCAGTTGTCTTTCCAGCATAAATGTCCTTTAGCTGCTGAACCGTTAGTTTCTGAATAGGATTTATTCCATTGACAATCACTGCAATACCATCATAAGCCACCTTAAAACTGTCGACGCTTATATTATACTTCTTCATTACTCCAAGTTCCTCTGCATTAAAAGGACGAGAGGCAACTATGACCTTCGTTTCGTTGTTCAGGAGCTTGGCGATAGCTTCGCGTGTCGTTACGGGTACAATGGTAAGGTGCGCCTTGGTGTACAGTTCCATGTATTGCTGTGCAATTTGCTTTACAACAGGCTCTACAGATTCTGCGCAATAAATGGTCGCAGTACCTTCAGTAGGAGACGGCTCCGGTTTTCTACTCTTGCATGACCCGATTAGAACAACAAAAGCAAGGGCCAGCAGCAACAGTACCTTATTCCTGATCATCATAATATTGCTTGTACTTCATTTTAACAACCAAAAACCTGTACACGCCCCAAAGCATAAGAACAATGCCAAGTGTGATTCTAAATCTCTTCGGGACGTAGTTTGGAATCAACTCACTGAAAATAACAAAAAGTCCGCCGAAAAAAAAGACGGCGGACATAAAATAAGTTAAATATTTGAACACCCTCCCAGTGTCCACTTTCAGGGTGCTACTGCTGTTTCAGTTTGAATGTAAACGGAATTACAACCCAAACTGCAACCGGGCCTTTGTTCATAATCGCAGGTGTGAAAACGTACTGCATTGCAGCATCAATTGCAGGCTGGTTAAAAATCTCAGCATCGCTCTTTAAAACAACTGCTTTCCTCGGCTTGCCGTCCTTGTCAACCCAGATTTTGACCAAAACTTTTCCTTCAATGCCGGCACGCTGCGCAAGTTCAGGGTATTGTGGGATTACACGTTTGACAATCTGGGGCTCTTTTTCAACAGGAACAAAGTCTGGTGGCGGTTGATCTTCGTCACCAACTTTTATATCACTTGGGCTAAAAGAAACAGCTGTTTGCCCACCACCTCCTCCTGTTGATACAGGACCTGCTATCTGACTCAACTGCTGTTGAGTTGCAATAGTTTGTTCTGGCGATACCTGTGCATCCGGGACAGGCACCGGGATACCAACGGTCGGCTTAGCTATGGCTGCTGACACCGCTACTTGCGGAAGTGCCTGCTGATTTGTAATAGATGGTGGAGGACCGAGCTCACTGTACTTCAGTACTCTTACAACAGGAGCATTATCTTCGTTTTCACGTCCCAAGTATTGAGCACCCCAGTAAGCACCAATACCAGCAAGATGAAGTGCAACAGCAAGCGCTAGGCCCAATCCCGTGTACTTTTGAGCAAGGCGCTTTAATTGGGCAGCACCGTATTGGATTTTTTCACCTGCGCCGTTTCCTATGGCTTTTTTCTCAGCCATTTTCAGTCAACCTCCTTTTTATTTATGCGCCAACCTTGGCAAGTATTTTTTGATCTTCATCCGTCATGGGCGCTATGCTGAAGCGCGTGACATTGGCAATGTTCAACTGATCAATAATGTCAACCATATCGTGATACTTTGCCTTCCGGTCGACCTTAATCAAGGTAATAAGGCGCGGATTTGCCTGGTTCTTTTCAACAATTAATTTATGAAAATCCTGCCATGAGACCTTTTGTGGGAGATCAGTTCCTATATTCCAGTATATCGTGCCGTCAGGAATCACGCGAAGAGTCATTAAATTCGATGCGGCAACCTCAACTTTACTGTCTCCCGGAGGAAGATTAATTTCCATTGTCTGTGGCAGGCTGAACGCTGTCGTAAGCATGTAGAATGTAAGCAAGAGAAACATGACGTCGACCATGGGTGTCATGTCAACCCGGACAGCTATTCTTTTCTTCTTATGTAGCTTTCCCTTTTTCTTTCCGCGAGGTTCAGCAGTCTGGACTTCTGCCATTTTAGCTCCCTCCTTTGCTGCCATTGTCTCTGGCAAGGTCGGTTTGCAGGTTAAATCTGGTTACATTGGCTTTTTGTAAATCGTTCATAACATCCATTACTGGACCATAGTCAGCATCTCTGTCGGCTTTAATTACAGTCCTCAGACGTATATTCTGAATGCGCGCGTTAACAACCAGCTGAACAAGGTCTTTTTCTTGAATCGGAACAGAGCTGGCAAGCCAAACAGGAATTAATCTGCCATCCTTCCCCGGTACTCCATTTGGATACATGGACTCAAAAAGACTTCTCCGCAGCTGCTGGGCATCTACACCCATGTATATTTGTCCCGCCTTATCTATAGTGATCGTCATAACGTCACTTTCTGGAAGCTTGAATTGTGAATGAGAAGCAGGAAGGACAATCTGCACATCTTCTGGGGGACGAAACTGTGTTGTTAACATAAAGAACAAAACCAACAGAGTTGCAACATCCACCATCGGCGTCATGTCGATTTTAATAGGAACACGAGCCTTTTTTATTTTTGGCATTTATTCAACTCCTTAAAATGAATGTCTTTTACTTTACATTCATCTGACGTGCATTCAAAATTTGCACAATGCTTGACGTAGCTTCATCTATCATGTAGGTGAAGTTATCCACTTTGTTAACAAAATAATTGTAAAAAATAATCCCGGTTATAGCTGCTATCAAACCACCCGCAGTATTGATAAGGGCTTCAGAAATACCAACCGAAAGCTGTATCGCATCTGGTGCACCGGCATGCGCAAGCGCCCTGAATGCCCGGATCATTCCGATAACGGTTCCAAGTAAACCAACCATTGTCGAAATAGAAGAGATAGTTGAAAGAACAATGAGATTTTTTTCAAGCAAAGGAGTCTCTAACATTGTTGCCTCTTCAATAGCGCGCTGAACTTCTGCCATATATTTTTCAGCACCAATTTTGCTGTCCTTGACAACTTCTTTGTATCTTTCTAGTCCATTTCTGATTACATTCGCCATTGAGCCTCTCTGCTTGTTGCAAGCCTCTATTGCTGTATCAATGTCGCCGTTATTTAGACTGTCTTCAACATCTTTCAGAAATTTTGTCATTGAGCCTTTGCCTTGCGCCTTTCTAAGGGAGAAGATGCGCTCAAAAACATATGTGAAGACCATAATAGAAAGGGTTAGCAAAAGAATAACGAGTGGCCCTCCCTTGACTATATAATCTGGCAAAAGGTTATAGTAAACGTAAATTGAGATGGCAAGCGCAACAATTATGACAATCGTTGCGAATAGTCCTTGTTTCATCTTATACTGCCTCCTTTGAGGTTTTTTGGTTATTGGATAATTTACTGTAAATCATTTCTTGCCTTTCGAAAAAGCAGCTACAGCGTCAAGTTGAGAATCATGCACATCGAAAACCATTGTGAGCTTGGTTATGACGAAAATGTTTTCTATGTTTTTGTTTATGTTTGCAAGCTTCACTTCACCGCCCTCTTTCGAATAATGCGTATGCGCCCAGATTAGTACACCAATTGCAGTGCTGTTCAGGTAAGTTGTCTTTCCAAGGTCTATAACAAGTTTCCTGTTCCCTTCCTGTGAAAGCTTTGCAATTTCGGAACGCAATTCGTCGGTTTCATTACCGCCAATTAGCTGTCCCTTCGGCTCAACGACAGCGATTTCACCGTCAGCCAATTTAGATACTTTAATCGCCATACAATCCTTCCATTTAGTTTAAGTTCGCATTCACAACGTTCGAAATATCGGAAATTCCAAACGGTTTTTCAACAAATGCTTTCACAAAATTTGACAGGCTTCTGGTCTCTTCTTCCCTGTCAGACAACCCGACTGCAATTAAAGGGACACCAGGCTTAACCTTCGCTGCTGTTTCAACAAAGTTCCTAAACACCCGACGGGGCAACTCACCGTCCACGATAACGAGATCAACCGCTGTTTTCATGAGCTTTTCAAGCGCAGCATCAACGTTAAATTCACATAAAACATCATAACCGGAAGTCGAAAGATATTCCTCAATCAGTCCTGCTAGCCGCAGGTCTTGCGCTGCTATCAATATCGACTTCGTCTTATTTAACATTTTCATTAGCAGACATTGCAATGATGGTGCCAAAGAACTGATATAACCATGACACGCTCAACAGGTTCGATTTACACGATACTTCCAGTATTTAGAGCAGCAATTCCTTAACCACAAACCAACTGCATTGCAAGTTGCAATAAAAAATAAAACTTTGCAACATCCCTTTGCAACTTCCAGCACCGTTTTTTAACCACAACCAGAAGCTCAATTGCTGTCAATATAAAAACATCGGCTTGCCGAGAAGGTGCGCCACCTTCGGTTTGTACTGATCGACGTCATAAAGTTCTTCAACGTCAACCCTCTTCAACCCATCAGCAATCGAATCCACCGGTATATGCGTATACTTTCCCTCCTTGAGTGCTACCATGCGTCCATATTGTTTTTTGATCACAAGATCCGTTGCCAGGTTTGCGTAAGATATTGCAACCATCCTGTCGAGAGCATCAGGCTCTCCGCTTCTCATTAGATAGGCCAGCTGCTGATATATAATCTCACTCCCTGTAATTTGCTTTAATGCTTCACCTGTAATTGCACCAATTCCCCCGAGTTTCTTGTGACCATATGCATCAGCTTGTCCGTATTCAATAATCTTTCCTCCAACCATTTGAGCACCTTCGGAGATAGTCATAATAGCGTAACCACTTGGATTATTCTTCTTATCTTCGAGAAGTAACTTCGCAAGTTTTTCAGGGTCAAAAGGTACTTCAGAAATAACCGCTCTATCAACACCGGCCAGATAAGCTGATATTAAGGATGTTTCTCCGGAGTTTCTGCCGAAAAGTTCTACCACGGCAATTCTCTCATGAGAACCGGCCGGTGTCCTGAGTGCGGTGATGAAGTTTACACTGCGGGTGACAGCAGTCGAAAACCCAATGCAATAGTCTGTACCAAATACATCATTGTCCATCGTTTTCGGAATAGCAACCACAGGAAAACCTTCCTTGTGCAATCGGACTGCATAACTTAATGTGTCATCCCCACCAATTGGAAGAAGAGCGTCAATCTTTAAGTGATCAAGCACGTTCAGAACATGAGGAGTAAAATCAAATGTCTCTCCATCCTTAGGCACATTTTCTGGATCCCGTAGGAATTGTGGAACTTCCTTGGCTCTGACCTTACCCGGGTTTGTCCTCGATGTATGAAGAAAAGTCCCCCCGGAGCGGTCTACTGTGCGGGTGTTTTGCTTGTCAAGTACCATCACCCATTCAGAATTATCTTTTTCGTCAATGTTGTAATGCAGTAATCCAGCCCAGCCGCGCCTGATGCCGACCACCTCCAGGCCAGCATCAACTGCACGATATACTGCGGCCTTTATACACGGATTGAGCCCGGGGACATCGCCGCCGCCGGTTAGAATACCAATTCTCATTACGTATAACTCCTTTCAAAATTCATCTTTAAACCTTCTTCTTGACTTATTGAAAACTTTCAGTTAATAAAAAATACAATTTCCAGATTAAAGATTAAATATTTAATTCAATTGCTGCATAATGAACAATTTTATCTGTGATACGCACCGAGATTAAAGTTAACCTGCCTCTCATACTCCTGACTGAACAACGGAGACGAAATCAAGAAATCCGCCGATGCTTTGTTGCTTGCGACAGGGATATTCCAAACCACAGCTATTCTCAGTAATGCCTTTACATCAGGGTCGTGAGGCTGTGGTTCTAGAGGGTCCCAGAAGAATATCAGGACATCAATCTTTCCTTCGGCTATTCGTGCACCTATCTCCTGATCACCTCCTAATGGACCGCTCATCAATCTATTGATCTTCAATCCCAGTTTGTTTTTAAGTACCGCACCGGTTGTTCCGGTTGCAAAAAGGGTGTGCCTCTTTAACGACTCGGCATTATATTTTGCCCACTCCAGCAGTTCCTCCTTCTTGTTATCGTGCGCCACAAGCGCTATTCGCTTTTGTGTACTCATTCTAATAACTTTTCTCTCCATTGTTCCTCCGGACTTTCTATTTTCGGAATTTTAAGTTACCAATTAGCAGCTAATTTCTCCACATTCAGGGAATCCTGCCTGAGTGATTTCTTACTAATTAATCCAGTTTAATTTTTATGAACCCCTGCAATCCGTCATTCCAGGTTGAATTGATTTTAAGTTGAGTAAAATCAGCCAACTCGCGATTGGAAAGATTTAACCGTTATAGTCGGTCGTAACATCTCTTTTCTTTGAGTAAGAGTAAACCCTGAAGGCATTAACTGGAAGACCTGAGTCAGATTTCACCCTGATAAACATCCTGTATTTTATCATAAGTTTAAAAAGACGGCTGGGATGATTTTCCTTAAGATATAAAATAAAATACGGATGTGCAATTAACCTGATAAATATATCTTTAGTCTCACTCTTGTATCTCTGCAGCCAGCCTTCAAGGTCCGATAAAACAGTTGCTCTGCTAATTACTATACCGGTACCGGCGCACAATGGGCAGGCCTCGCTGAACGACTGCATGATACTCTGCCTGACCCTCTGCCTGGTTATCTGTACCAGCCCGAACTCGGTCATCGGAAGGACAGTTGCTTTCGCCCTATCTTTTCTGAATTCCTTCTTCAGCTCCTCATAAACTTTTCTTTTGTTTCTTTCGTCTTCAAGATCGATAAAATCAACAACTATTATACCGCCAATATCTCTTAATCTCAGCTGGCGAACAATTTCGCGTGCCGCTTCAATATTTGTCCTCAGAGAATTTTGCTCTTGTTCTTTACTGGCAGCATATCGTCCACTGTTAACGTCAATGACTGTCATTGCTTCTGTTGGATCTATAACAAGATAACCACCAGTTTTAAGAGGAACCCTTCTCCCCATCGAGTCATGCATATCTTTTGTAACGCCAAATACATCGAATATAGGCTCCTTTCCACGGTAGTACTCAATTTTATCGACAAGCATTGGAGCAAAAACCTTCACGTAAGCTCCAATTTCCTTATACAAACGCCTTGAGTCAACAACAACTCTGTGAACTTCATTGTTAAACAAATCACGTATAACACTGGAAACAGTAGATAGGTCCTTGTACAACAGGACAGGGGGCTGCTCTGTCTTGACCATCTTCTCAATGTCCCGCCATGTGTCTATCAATTGCTGAAGATCGTTTCTCAAAGACTCTTCATCCTTACCTTCCGCAACAGTCCGTATAATTGCTCCAAACCCATCTGGAAGCATGCTGCGGACAATTCTTCGCAATCTCTTTTTCTCTCTGAAATTATAAAGCTTTTTCGAAACACCAATACGGCCGTCAAACGGAAGTAGAACAAGATATCTACCAGGCAAGGATACTTTGCTTGTAACCCTTACTCCCTTTTTACCAACTGGCTCCTTTGTAACCTGAACTATTATGCTCTGACCACGTTCAAGTCTTACCTCACGCTGCTGGTTCTTGTTGCGCCCCCATTGTCCGGGCTGTCGCCCCCCCTCAGTTTGAAAAGATGGTCTCAATTGATCCGGTCGGGTAGGTACCGAACCGCCAACTGGCCCCTCTTCCTCATCCTCTAACGTTTCTTCCTCAATCTCGGCATCCTCTCCGCCAATCATTGAAGAGTAATCGTCGATGTTCGGATCTACATCGGAAAAATGCAAAAACGCATCCTGCTTCTGACCGATATCAATAAATGCGGCTCTGATTCCTGACATGACTCTTGCAACTTTACCCAGGTAAATATCCCCAACCATTCTTTCCTTACCTGTAGATTCAAGGAAAAGTTCGGCAAGTCTGCCATCTTCCGTTATCGCAACGCGAATCTGATCCGCAGTCTCACTAATGATAATTTCTTTTCTCATAATAACCCGCTTCAATTAGTTTGGACGAAGTCATCAGACTCCTGCGGGTATCTTCCTAAAGATTCCGGTTTGACCATATCCATGGAAAGTGTGCAATCGCAAAGTCATGTACAATCTTCTCTCTGTTTGCCCCGACTTCCTCAAATGGCCCATGCTCATTTTCGAAATGTACAAAGGCTCAAGAAAATCCTCATAAGCTGATTGTTTCAATATCTTTGCTGTGTCACCGGCATTCTCAGAAATGTCGGTCGGATCATACCCGGATTTTGATAATAGCCGATCCACTGTGCCTGGATCGAGCACGAAAAACCCATCATTAGGACGGTCTGATGTAACTCCGCAAAAAAATTTAAAAATTGCTGACAAAAAATCTTTTACTTCACACATCCCTGAAAAGGGATGACCAAATCTGAAAATTAAAAATGTCAGAAGGTTTCCTGTAACTCTATAAGGCAATATAAAAAGACTTCCAGCCCAATTCTCTTCTACAAAACAAGAAAGACTATTTGAGACTTTTGAAATTGCCAGATTTCTCAGAAACTTACACCTTTCTTTCTCTATAAGTAAAATAAATTAAAACGAGGCCAAGCTGACTGTATCACACGGTCGGTACGCCTACCGTTGCTTCCTTCCGGACCTGGCGGGGTTCAGCAACCTTCCGTTGTACAGAACTTGACCTCTTAAACCTAACTTAAAACTAACGCCAATCCGGTTAGCAAAATTTTTACCCGGGTGACGCTAACTTTGCACCTTGCACCCTTCATAGTGGAGCAGAGGGGGATCGAACCCCCGGCCTCCAGAGTGCGATTCTGGCGCTCTCCCAAACTGAGCTACTGCCCCAGATTTGAAAATACTACTTTTCAGGGATAACATATTTACTCATACACAATTTAACACCAACTCGCACTGAGTGCAAATTTTCAATAATTTTTCTTAACCAACATAGGTGCCATTTTGATAAATCATGAATTTGACTTTAAACAGGCACATCTATAGATTTTATGTAAGGAACAGGAGGTGACCAATGATTACCCATCACGATATTAGTTTACTCTCCAACTACACCGCGCATGAAGGGATTGCAATCTCTTTTTACCTCAATCTAAATGATATTTCCAGAGCAAAAAGAACCTGGGAAGCTGAAACAAAACATTTATTAAAGAAGGCACGAACTGAGCTTGAATCGCTGAATGTTAACAAGAAATTCACTGAGGCTGCAGAAAACGATCTAAAAAAGATTCAGAGAATAATTGATTCAGAAGTTATAGCTGCAAAATGTAAGGCTTTGGCAATTTTCATCAACTCCACAAACGATTTCTGTCAGCTTTACAGACTACCTGTTGCGGTAAAATCAAAGATCATTCTGGATACCGATTTTTACATCCGACCGTTAATTGCCATCATGGACGGTAGGTACAGGATAGGAGTTATTTTATTGGACTCGCAAACGGCAAGATTGTTTGAGGTGTACATGGGAGAAATTGTCGAACATGTAGAGTTTTACCAGCGCATAGAAAAAGATAAGAAGACTATGCTGGAAACTTTTATGAAACGCGACAAACATCTAATGCAAAGAAAGGATGGAAAAATAAGGGATCATCTGGCACGGACGGCTGATCTCCTTTATGCTCACTATTTACGCAGACACTTTGACAAAATTGTAATCTCCGGGCATCATCCACTTATCGATCATTTTTCACGTTTCCTCCCAAAGAGACTTCAGGAAAATATAATTGGAAAAATTGAAATTAATTTAAAATCGAGACCAAACGAAATTTTACAGCAAGTTAATAAACTGGAACAGCAATACAGCTGCACAAAGGAAGAGACTCTTATAAAGAAGATCAAAGACGAACTTTCCAGGGGTGGTTATGCTGTTAAGGGATTAAACAATGTAATTGAAGCCTTACACAGCTATAACATTCGGGAATTAGCAGTGGCCGACAACTATGAGATGAGCGGGCTGCAGTGTGTTGTATGCAACATGCCGTATCTTGAAGGAAAGATCTGTCCAGCTTGCGGAGGTGAACTTGTCGAAGTACCAGACATAATAGACGAAATAGTCCAGGAAGCACTGCACCAGGGAGCACCGGTATTGCAGGCTTGTAAATCAGAATCCATATACAGCATTGAGAAAATTGCAGCACTTACAAAAGTTAAGGCAGGTGAACTCATGAAATCCATTTATGAAGCATCAGAAGAACATGTTTGACGTATCAATAACCACCATGAAAATGCAAAGAATTTGAGTAGTTTTTAATAAAACTGGGATAAAAATATCCCTTTTTGATTTTATTTTTAGTTGTATATTAAAAGTAAAGAGGCATCTCTTTTTATTCAGGTGCTATTCATTTACTTTGAATGAGGGAAGTTGAAGATCATTTAATGATTCACCGACAGTCAATTGAACGAATGAAGAAGTTTAAGGAAAATCACAACTTCGAGGAGCAGGAGCAACTGGATACTGTCCGGGAAGCAAAGAAAGAACTTTACAAGCTCTTTCGCACCGAATTTGGCAGGTCGCCAGACATCATTTCCAGCGCTCCAGGCAGAATAAACCTGATGGGTGAACACACTGATTACAACGATGGATTTGTGCTCCCTGTTGCCATTGACCGACGCACCTATACTGCAGCTGGTAGGAGAGGAGGCAGACTCTTCATTGCATTTTCGAAGGAGCTTGGAAAGAAGACCTCGTTCGAGATAACGCCAAATCGTTTTGAGCACACCAATTTCTGGGCTAACTATTTAAAAGGAGCGGCTCTCTTACTCAGCAGATATGGATTGATTGAGGGGACAAATTTCGCTATTGCAAGCACGGTTCCCCGTGGAAGTGGACTCAGTTCGTCAACAGCATTTGTCGTTTCTGTTGTTGAATCCTTAATACACTTATACAATCTCAATGTGGAGAAGTTAGAAATACCAAAAATTGCCCGCCAAATTGAAAACGATTTTGTTGGTGTCCAGTCTGGCATAATGGATCCTTTCGTAGCAACATTTGCAAAAGCAAATACTGCAATCTTACTTGATACTCGTAGCCTGCAGTATGAGTATATCCCATTTCCAAAAGATTTATCGATCCTTGTCTGCGTCACGGGGTTGAAAAGGGCTCTGGCAAATACTGAGTACAACCGTCGAAAAGAGGAATGCCAACAAGCGGTAAATGCACTTTCTAAAATTACAGGACGGAAAATTACATCTTTGCGCGATGTAACACATGAAGATCTCGCTGACGCCATCAACGAACTCCCTCCTTTACTTTACCGACGAGCAACTCACATCATAACCGAAAATGAGCGGGTTCATCAAATGGCAGATGCGCTCAGGCAGAACAATCTTACAATTGCTGGCAAGCTAATGATCGAGTCACATCTGAGTCTGCGGAGCAATTACGAAGTCAGTTCCCGTGAACTTGACTCTTTTGTGGAAGTAGCGGAGCAACTGTATGGCGTTTATGGTGCGCGGATGACCGGTGCCGGGTTTGGCGGGAGTGTGGTTTGTCTGGCTGATTCACAAGTAGAGGAAGAGCTCACAAAAGAAATTTTGCAAAAATATAAAGAGCGCGGTTTCGAGTCAGGGTCTGTATTTATCGCAAGAACTGGCTCAGGCCTTCAAATTGAACATTAGTAAAATTCCTCTGAAAAAATTATAGACTCATTCCCCCAGGTGTTTACCTGACAAAAGATAGTTCTTCACATAATCTTCGACCGCCAGATCAAGCGGGGTATTTTTCCTGCTATAACCAGATGATATTATTTTGCTGATGTCGGCACAGGTATAATACTGATACTTCTCTCGGATTACATGCGGCATCTCAACGTATTCAATTTTCGGCTCCAGCTCCATGGCCTTGAATATCGCATATGCCAAATTGTTCCATGTGTTTGCCTCACCGCTTCCAACGTTGTAAATACCAGTCACATTTTGATTTTCGAGAAAGAAAACCGCCATTTCTACAGCATCCTTGATGTATATGAAATCTCGCCGTTGCTCACCATCCCTGTAGTCAGCCCTATATGACTTAAAAAGCTTCATTATGCCTGTAGACCTGACCTGGTCAAAGGCTTTGCTTACAACCGAACGCATTTCTCCTTTGTGGTACTCATTTGGACCAAACACATTGAAAAATTTCAACCCAACTGCTTTCCTCAGTACGCCCTCTCGCTTTGCCCATACATCAAACATTTGCTTGGAATATCCATACATATTCAATGGCTTTAACTGGTCAAGCACGTTCTCATCGTCAGAAAAACCACGGCTACCATCACCGTATGTTGCTGCACTTGACGCGTAGATAAATCGGGCGTTTCTCTCAATAGCAAACTGTGCCAGTACTTTGCTGTACTCAAAATTATTCCGCATCAAGTAACTTGCATCCAATTCTGTCGTTGCAGAGCATGCACCCATATGTACGATGGCATCAAGCTTAACCTGGCTACCCAGCTTTTTCTCTTGAATCAATTTAAGGAAATCATCTTTTTCAAAGTAATCTGCGTATTTCAAAGGAACAAGATTCCTCCACTTTTCAGTCTTCCCAAGATGATCCACAATGATTATATCACTTCGCCCCATTTTGTTTAACCGCCACACTACAGCGCTTCCGATAAATCCGGCACCTCCAGTTACTATTATCATGTTTTCCTCGTTAAAACCTTTTAACAAAATACTTACCCGGGAGCTGCTTGACAACCCCCTTCAACTCAAGTCCGAGAAGCTGAACGAGTAAATCAGAGGTGGTCATCCTGCTCCTTTCGGCCAGCACGTCAATATGTTGAGGCTCATCAGTAAGAATTTCAAGAATTTTATGTTCAAACAGAGTAAGCTCTATACGCTGCTGTGCTTTTTCTGCGTTTTTAATTAAAGGACGGATTCTATTCCCAAGTTCCTCGACTATATCAGAAATATCGTCAATAAGCTTTGCCCGCCCTTCTTTTATCAGCATATTCGTGCCCCGACTTTTTTTCTCGGTTATGTTTCCCGGTACAGCAAAAACCTCCCTATTCTGATCAAGTGCCAGAGACGCAGTTATCATAGCACCCCCACTAACGTCAGTCTCGACGACAACGGTACCAATAGCCATTCCGCTGATGATTCTGTTTCGTCGAGGAAAGTTGACTGAATCCGGTTTGGCACCCATCAAATATTCAGATATTACCGCGCCTGTCAAAAGTATTTGCTCCGAGAGCTTCCTGTTTTCGCTCGGATAAATTACATCCACTCCACTTCCGAGAACCGCGACTGTTCTTCCACCTGAGCGAACTGTGACTGAATGTACAACGGTGTCAATTCCCCTCGCAAGCCCGGAAATAACAGGAATTCCATTTTCAGCCAATTGAGCAGAAATTTTCTCAGCAACGTGTTTACCATAAACACTCGGGTTTCGTGTTCCAACAACTGCAATCGAATACTTATCCTCTGTTGCGAGTGATCCCCTTACAAATAAAAACACGGGAGGGTCGTAAATTTTCTTTAAGTTCTCAGGATAATCTTTATCCCAGAAAGTCACAATTCTCGCATTAGCTTTATTCATCCTGGACAACTGATTCCGTATTTCATTTTCGCTGTCCTTACGCTGCACAATATTTCGGGCAATAGCCTGATTTATTCCCTCCACAGCCAATAATTGTTTTTCAGTCGCACCCAGCACAGAGTCCGCATCCCCAAAATAGTTAATTAAATTACGCATCCGGGTTGGACCAATTCCTGGTATTAACGATAAGAGAACCAGTTTGCGAACATCCATCAAGTTACTTAGCCTCCAGTCTTGCCCACTGTTATATTCAGATTGTCTTTAACATTCAAACTTTCTGCACTATTCAAATCACCGGGAGGATAAACGTAAATTTTGTTCCCCTGCCGAGTTCGGACTCTACAAGCACCTTTCCACCGTGGGATTCAACAATACGCTTGACTATTGTCAACCCCAATCCCGTTCCCTTTTGAGCAATGGAGACAGCGCTCTTACCCTGCCTGTACTTTTCAAAGATTGTTGTAATGTCATCCTTTGCAATTCCAATTCCGGTGTCTTCAACATCCACCGCAGCATAGTTTCCCTCTGATAGTCCCGCTACCTCGGCACCAAACTGCCTTACATAAGTGCGGATTATTACTGTACCACCATTTGGTGTGAACTTTATCGCATTGCTCAAAAGGTTAATCACCACCTGCTCAATTTTTCCTGCATCAAATTCAAAGAATGGAATGTTCGGATCAGTTTGAACATGGAAGTTGATCCCCTTTTCTTTTGCAAGCACTTTTAGCCTTGCTGCTGCAGAAAGTACCACTGAATTCAAATCGTTCGGCTGCTTATTAAGCTGCAACTTTCCTGCTTCGAGCTTTGCAACATCAAGAATATCATTTATTAACTCGAGCATTTTCCCGGCAGTGTCGTAAGCTGATCTGAGAAAATCCTTCAGTGCCTTCGGATCATTATCGAACTCTCCATTAACAGCAAGTTCCAGAACTCCCATTATGGATGAGAGGGGGCTTCGGAGGTCATGAACAAGCATCGATTGAAAATCAGCTTTCACCTGCTCAAGTTCTCGTTCGGCTCTCACAGCGCGCAGCAAGCTTCTAACTCTGGCGAGAAGCTCCTCTTGATCTATCGGTTTTGTCAGGTATTCATCTGCTCCGAGGGACAGGCCCTCTTCAATGCTCTTGGCATCTTTAAGGTTTGCCGTTAAAAAGATAACAGGTATGCTACGTGTCAATTCATTTTCACGAACATGTTTAAGAGTTTCAAAACCATTCATATCGGGCATGGCAACATCGAGGATAATTAAGTCTGGATTTTCTGACTGACTTTTAGCAACGCACTCTTTTCCACTTGCTGCCTTAATTACATCAAAATTATTTCTTTTTAAGAGCCTTTCCAACAAAATTAAATTATCAGGGGCGTCATCTACAACTAAGATTCTTTGTCTGTCTTCCATGGCTTTCTTTGAATAAAACGATTAACCTCACGCAAAATGACTTCACGTGTTAATCCTTCTTTTTTCACAATATTTTTAATTTTTGAATTCAGTTCGGTAATATCCTCATTGGTCACGTCTTTTGCTGTCAGCACTACAACAGGAACGTCTTTGAGTCGTTCATCTTCATGGATCTTGCTGACAACTTCGAACCCATCCATTTCAGGCATCAAAAGGTCTAAGAAAATGAGGTCAGGAACAAATTCCCTGAGCTGTTTAATTGCTTCAGCGCCGTTCGAAGCAGTAGTTACGTTGAAGCCTGTTTTATTTAAAAGATCACGAACAAATCCAACGAAGTCAGGATTGTCGTCGACAACAAGAATATTACCGGTTCCAGTGCCGGCGTATTTCCGTACAAGAGAAATCAGCTTCTCGGCGTCAATTGGTTTCACCAGATACGAGTCAGCACCAAGGGAAAAAGCAAGAGCTTTGTCATCTACAATGGAGTGTATGATTACCGGAATATCTTTTAACTCTTTATCAGCTTTAAGTTCTTGCAAGATTTCCCACCCATCTTTATTTGGCATCATCAAATCCAGGGTTACTAAAACTGGCTTGTAGTTCCTTACGGTATCAACTGCTTTTCGCGAGTCGCTCACACCTACGAATTCAAAGCCCTCTGACTTCAGGTGATTTCTTAACAATTTCAAAACATCAAGATCATCATCAATGCATACAACCAAATTCCCCTTCGAGGCAATAGAGGACGGGATGAGAATAACCCCTGATTGCTCATTCCCCGGTTCCTTTTCGGCTGACTTATATTGGAGCGGAATCGTCAGGGTAAAAGTCGAACCTTTAGCAACTTCACTTTTTAAGGTTAGATCGCCTCCAAGCATTCGAGCAAGACGACGTGATATTGCCAGACCCAATCCTGTACCACCATGTTTTCGGGTATTTGATCCATCAACCTGCCTGAACTCCTCAAATATCATATCCTGATATTCAACAGGAATTCCACTGCCGGTGTCCTCAACGGCAATAGATATAAAGTTTGGTTCTAATTTCCGCGCAATAACCTTAATATGACCCTGGTCGGTGAACTTGCATGCATTACTCAACAAATTAAGAATTATTTGCTTAATTCGTGCTGAATCAGAATAAACCTTTGGCATATTGTCAGGAATTTCGTAACTCAACAATACCGGCTTTTCTCCAATTAATGGCTCAACTGTTGAGACAGCATCTTTTATAACGGGCTCAATGCTAAATTCTTCAGGAGAGATTGTGAGTTTTCCAGCTTCAATTTTAGACAGATCCAGAATGTCGTTAATTAACGCAAGGAGATTCTTTGCATTCCTTAATACAATCTCAAGACCTTCTCTTTGGCTCTCCGTAGGCGGTTCAGCATTGTCGGTAAGAATTAAATTTGTGAACCCAATAATCGAGTTAAGCGGAGTTCGAAGCTCGTGGCTCATATTGGCAAGGAATTGGCTCTTCAGACGACTTGCTTCTTCCAGCTCCTGGTTTGCCCTTACAAGTTGAGCATTGGCATCTTCAACCCACTCCTTTGATATCCGAAGCTGTTCATAGGAATCCTCAAGTTCTCTCGTCTTTTCAAGTATGTCCGCATAAAGTTCTGCATTTTCCACTGCGGCTCCGATAACCCTCGCAGCCATCATGAAGAGTTCAACATCGGCGTCTGTAAATTCCGACTTTATTCTTGAGACAAGCATCATTAATCCGTATTGCTGCCGAGTACCTACAACTGGAAGAAGAACTGCTGATTCTGCCAGGTCATCAGCAGCCGACTTTAAGAAGGGTACATTAGTACTATGTATTTCATCGACAATTTCAACCTGACTGTGTCCCATTACCTTCATGACAATATCGGAGGTTATCGGAATTGTGCTGGCGCCAGGATTTCGCTCGAAGGATGACCCAAATCCAAGCGATGCTGCTAGCTCCAGGAAATTGCTCTCTTTCTTCAAGAGATAAATAGCTGCACCCGATACACTTTCACACTCCAGTATCCGAGTCAAACTCTTGTTCAATATCTCATGAATATCAAGAGCATCCTTTACAGCTATCGCAATACGGTTTACAACAGAAAGCATTTTATTCTGCTTGAGAATAGCCATCTCAGCTTTTTTCTGATCAGTTATGTCTCTGAATATTGCTACAGCACCGTCGACGGACCCATCCTCATCAAACAGGGGTGCCGCACTGACCGACAGCATCCTTTCCCAGCCATCATGCTTTATAAGCATCTGTGAGTCCTGCACGCTTGTTGCTTCCATTATTGCCCGTGCAATTGGATGCTCACCCGCTTCCATTGCACTGCCATCTAATTTACGTGCACCATAAACTCTGCTATATTCAGAAAATCCAACTTCGCCAGCATCAAATAAACCAACAGGGTGCTCAAGATCCAATTTTTCAATTCCAAGTATGCGCCTGGCAGCATTGTTGATCAATTTGACCTTGCCAAGTTTGTCAACTACAGCTATCCCTTCGTATGCACTCTCGAAAATCTTTTTTAACTGTTCTGCCTGTTGAGAAATTTTCTGACTGAGCCTCAGCCTTTCCAACCCAACCGAAATCTCTGCTGCAGCGGCCTCTATCATCTCCAGTTCTTTCTTAATTACATAACCACTTGAAGTAGTTATCAACTGAACAACTCCAAGAACTTCTTTTGAACCAAGCAAAGGAGTACTTATAAGAGCACGGGCACCAGCAAGAAACTTATCATCTAATATGTAAGAGTATTCTGTTTCTGTGAGGTCCTCTGATACAATTGATTGCATCTTGAATACAGACTGTACTGCTAGGCTCTTACTTTGCGGAGTCAGTCGTTCAAATGACGGCAAATTTACAAGCCCTTGGGACAGGTGAACACTGGCAGCAAGTTGAAGTGTGTTGCCTCGTTCATCAGATTGATATATTGCAACCAGAGGCACATTTAGAAATTCTGCAATCACCCTGGTAGATTCATGAACAAGCTGGCTCACTGTCATACTTGAAGCTACCATCTGGGCAAAACGATAGGCAATTTCACGCTTCTTCTCTTCCCACTTCTTTTCCGTAACATCCTCGGCAATACCAACGAGCGCAATTATGTTTCCATCTGAATCTTTTATAGCGCTCGTGTGAAGTGAAATGTAATATTCAGTTCCGTCTCTCCGCTGGTTCAAAACTTCCCCTTTCCATGAGCCTTCTCTAAGGGTTTCCACATAAATCTCACGTGCCTTGCTGTAACCAAAGCGTGGAGAGACGAGTACCCAGAGGCTTTTACCAATGAGCTCCTCAGAAGTGTAACCAAAAAGTTCCTCAGCAGCGGAATTAAGAAATGTCAACCGACCTTGAGGATCGGTCAGCGCAATTGCTTCAGAAGCATTTGCAATGGCGTTGCCAAGTATTTGAGTTCTCTTCTCAAGCTCCTTTCTGCTGGTAATGTCTCGAAATACTGTTATTCTACCTATTCGCTTTCCGTTCACCATTAAAGGTTGTGAATTTACAAGTGTGTGCTTACGTTCGCCCAATTTGGTAATAACTGCCAGTTCAAATTCATTCTTCACCCCTTCGTTTACAAGCTGTGCATATTTAAGAATCTTTTCTGAGTCCGCCGGATCGTATAACTGTGTGATAGGCTTCCCTCGCATTTCACTTGCCATGTAGCCAAAATTTCTTTCAAAGGACGGATTCACATATATCGTACGATCTGAATCGTCGACTATTCTAACCGGATCGGGCACCGCCTCAAGATAAAGTTGGTACTTCAGGAGTTCCTCATTTGCCAGCTTTAAATTTTGTGAGCGCACAACATACTCTCTAAAAATATGGCTCACGTCGACAAGGCTTCCGGCAGCAGCTACGAGATATCCCAGAACCTTGAGTAATATTGTTGCTGTCATCTCTGGAAAATCAAGCCGATCGAGTCCTGTGTTAAAGGTAGCAACAATTTCAGATGTGCTAAAAAAGGCCAGAGCGACACTTAATGAATAGTTAAAAAGAGCAGTGTGATTGAGGTAGTTAAGAACGGAACCTGCAAGGGACACAAGAAATAATACGGCAAGAAACCCATCCCATGGGTTGATCTTTCCGATAACCGTAGAAATTGAAGTCGTAAAATGACCCGATGCACCCACGAACATAGCAGTTGATACGATTAGCACAACTGTTGCACCGACCAGCACATCAATCATAGGGGATTTGGGATTTCGATAAAACAACTGAAGCAACACGCCCACGGCAAGAAAGAGTGCAAACATAAATCTACCGCCATACCAAACTGCAATCTGAAAGTGAAAAACATTTGTTACCCCGGGTAAAATTCCTGAATCTGAAACAAGAATTCCTATTACACGAACGCATCCGCCGACAAAAAATGCCAGTGCAACAAACTGGATATATCTCTCATGTTCAACGACATACCTGGAAAATGCAAAAAGAGCTATCCCGGTTGACATAATGCCAAGGGTAAGGACAACGTCGCTGAATATATTAAGATTAAATAAGAGTTTTGATGAACGCAGTCCAAAGGCTACAGCGACAGATAATGCCACTGCCATAGAAATTCCGATGCCAATCGATATAAGCCTGTTCGACTTCACGTACGTTCTAAATATTTTTGAATAGTTCTAACAAGAATTTCCGGTTCAATTGGCTTTGAAATATACTCGTCACAACCCGCTTCCAGAGCTTTCTCCTTATCGCCCACCATTGCCTGAGCTGTAACCGCAACGATCGGAATCCGCCTTGTTTCTTCCATTGCCTTTAATGCAGATGCAGTCTCATATCCATCCATATCAGGCATTTTCATGTCAAGGAGAATCACTGCAGGACGTCTCTGAATCGCCAGAGAGAGCGCATCTCTACCTGTTTGTGCCTCGGCAATTTCGACATCGAGATGTGCTCTACTAATGAGTTTTCTTATGAGAAAGATATTGTCAGCATTGTCATCCGCAATCAGGATCAACTTTGCCATCAGGGTTCTCTTGCAATATTTAAAATCTGTTCAACGTGCATCTCTGCCTCTGCTCTGGTAGGAGCTTCGGCAACAACGCGAATGATGGGTTCTGTATTCGACTTGCGCAGGTGAACCCAAAAACCCGGTGCATCTATCTTAAGTCCGTCATCATAGTTCAAATTGACTGATTTGTCCGATCTAAATCGAGAGGCAATCTTATGCACAACGTCGTCTGGATTTTGACCATCTAAAGCCATTCTTTTCTTTACAATCTCGAATTTTGGAAGGCTATTTTTCAATTCTGACAAAGTCCCACCAAATTCTACGAGATGCTGAAGCGTAAGTCCAATCCCAACAATAGCGTCTCTACCATAATGCACTTCGGGAAAAATGACACCTCCGCTACCTTCTCCGCCAATTGGAGCATTAACTTCCTTCATTTTCTTAACAACGTTTATTTCTCCAACTCTTGATCTGAAAATCTTACCTTCAAGCAGGTTAGAAACAACGTCCACTGCACGAGTCGTCGATAAGTTTACAACGGCGATTCTCTTTTCCTTATCTACTTTCCCTAAGACAAATTTTACAGCCTGGGTAATGGTATATTCCTCACCAAATGGTTCTCCGTTCTCGGTGATAAGAACCAGTCGATCAACATCAGGATCAACTGCAATTCCGAAATCAGCACGCTCCTGCTTTACACGAGTCATCAAACCTGTCAGGTTCTCGGGCAGAGGTTCTGGGTTGCGCTGGAATTTACCTGTTGGTTCGCAATTAATCCTGGTAATTTCACAACCGAACTCATTAAGAATTTCAGGGACGACAAAGGCTCCACCAGCATTGACACAGTCCACAACAACTCTAAACCTGCGCTTCCTTATTCTTTCAACATCGATTATTTTAATTGCAAGAACTCTTCTAATGTGATCTCTGACAAACGACTCATCTGAAGTTATCTTGCCCGGATTCCCTGGCTTATGCTTATCATCCACATTTAAAAATGAATGAAGTATCTCATTTTCTTGTTCATCAAGAAAGATGCCTTCCGAGTTAATGAATTTTAATCCATTCCATTCCATCGGATTATGACTGGCTGTAACAGCTATTCCGCCTGCTGCATCTGAATGTTCAACAGCGAGCTGAACTGTTGGTGTTGGGCATACTCCAATATCGATTACGTCACATCCGAAAAGAGAGAGAGACTCAACCAATATACGAGATATTTCAGCGCCATGATAACGCCCATCCCTACCGACTATTACTTTTCCCCGTTTCACAAATTCCGCAAAAGCTTTTGCATAATCTTTTATAACCTGCTGTGTGAGACTCTTCCCCACAATTCCTCGCAGGCCTGAAATACTTACTATTAAGTCATTCATTTCTTTCCTTTGATTACCTTTGAATACTGTATAAGTTCTCTGCTAGCTTTATAACCGTGCAACTTCAAAATTGAATGCACTTTGGAGTTGTCCTTGTAAACGCTCATTAAAATATACTCTGCGCCGGCCTTTTGTGCCAATCCTTCCACATATTTTAGCAATGCACCACCCACACCCTGGCCGCGCCAGTGCCTGTCAACTACAGCGTATGGTAAATAAAAATAGTTTCCTGCTTTGTAAACCGTTATGTATCCAATGGTTTCGCCATTAACCTCTGCTACAAACATCAAAGCCGTGCGGGATCTCACGAACTGCAAGAAGTCTTCCCTGGTCATTTGCTGGCCACTGTAGTTTTCTATCTCGCGTACCGAAGTACTTATTTTTACAATGCGATCGAGATCTGCCTCTCGAGCCCTTCTAATCTTTATTATATTTTTCCCAAAGCGTAATGAATTGCTTTTATTTCCTTTTCTTCTGATTTTTTTCATAAATAATCCTGACTCCTTCCAAAACAAGGGATGGCTCCACTGCATTGATAATCCTTGATGCGGAAGCTAATATGCCCGCATAACCGCCTGTAGCAACAACTTTCGCTGATTCGCCAATTTCATTCTTAATCCGGCGAACTATCCCCTCCATGGATTCAACAGCCCCAAACATAATGCCACTTTGCATGCTCGCGACAGTATTTTTACCTATGATGTTAGCAGGAAATTTTAATTCGATTTTTGGGAGCTTCGCTGCCCGCCTTTGCAAATCTTGTGCTGCTGTCTCAAGTCCAGGGGCAATTGCACCTCCCAAATACGTGCCATCTACCGAAATAACATCAAAAGTTGTTGCAGTGCCAAAATCTATAATGATCAAAGGTCCTCCGAACTTTTCAAATCCAGCAACTGCGTTGCAAATACGGTCACTTCCAACAGCGTGAGGGTCCTCATAATCTATTTTTATACCCAGGTCAAGGGACGCGCTAACCACCATGGGTTCACAGTTGAAATACTTTGCTGACATTCGCCTGAGTATGTCTGTTAGATTTGGAACCACAGATGAGATCCCAACGGACATAATCCTTCCAGGGTCAATCCTGTCGTTTCTCAAAAGGGAAACGATAACAATTCCAATCTCATCCTCAGTTCTGGCTATTTCACTGGCAACACGATAGTCCCTGTAAAGTCTGGATCCCCGGTAAACTCCAAAGACAGTATGTGTGTTTCCTACATCAATACAAAGAAGCATTAATCCTCCTTTATGTTAATTTTGACTTCACCGGCACTAAAGTATCTCACTCCTTCAGAGGTCTTCAGTATAAGTTTTCCATCATCTCCGACGTCTTCAAATATTCCCTCAAAAGACATATTCCCAATGTTTACCTCGACCTTTTTGCCGAACATTTTGCATCTTTCTCTCCATCTTTTCATTACAAAATAAAAATCCCTTTTCCTGACAACATCGTAAACTGCGGAAAACCGAGCTAAAAAAGAGAACAACAACTCGTCACGGTCAAAATCACTTCCCGTTGCAATTGCCATCGATGTGGCAATTGAAGAAAGAGCTTCATCAAATCTTTTTTGGTTTACATTCAAACCAATCCCCATGACAACATAATTTAACAAACCGGAGTCAAAACTCCCCTCGAGAAGTATGCCGCAAATTTTCTTGCCATGCACAAGGACATCGTTAGGCCATTTCAGTGTGACTTCCAAACCACTTACTTCCTCAACTGTGTCAGCTGCAGACACTGCAGCGGCAAATGTAAGAATAAAAATCTCATCTAAGTTAAGAAAAGCAGGTCGCAGCAAAAGAGAAAAGAGAAGGTTCCTGGATTCTTCGGAAACCCATTTGCGTCCAAACCTTCCCCTGCCTTTAGTTTGAAAATCTGCAACAGCTACAACACCTTCTGGAAAGCCTTCTCGTCCTAATTTCATCAGGTAGTCATTTGTGGAATCGATTTCATGAAACCTATATATGTCAAAGCTAAGGCCCACTGAATAAATTTATGTTTATACTCTTAGAAAGCAAAGGCAGTGCCTGAAGGTGACCTAAGTCACATGCGAAATGATGTACTAGCTCTTATCTTGGGTTGTGGATTATCCTAAATCAATTCAGAGAATCATCTTTTGTCCCTCTCGACGGACAATCCATAACTAATTCATAACAAATCAAAAGGAGGAAAGTAATGCGTCATTTTCTGGTTCGTATAGTTCTGTTCAGCGCAGTAATTATGGTATTGATGCTGGTTGGACAGGCAAAAGCTCAGTTCGAAACCGGGAAGAATTATGCCGGTCCTCATCTGGGCCTAAGCGGTGTTGGTAGTGCACTTACTCTGGGTCTCGATTACGAGCGCGCTGTCACTCAACCAGGAGAAGTTGGCCCTGGCATAATCGGAGTAGGCGGACTCTTTGACTACTATTCTTACAATGAGACCTTTTTTGCCACAACTGGATCCTGGACATATATTGACTTTGGGGTCTCGGGCATGTACCACTTTGTACTTGAGAACAAAAAGCTGGATCCATTCCTTGGATTGGTGCTCGGCTATGAGGTTGCCTCATGGAAATGGAACAATCAATATGTCGGAAATTACAGTCCTTCAGAGGGGGATTTACTTTAGGTGGAAGCGCCGGGATACGGTACTTCTTTAACGACAATTGGGCAGCACAGGCAAGAGTGGGATTTGGATTCTACATACTTGCACTTGGTGTAGACTACAAATTCTAAAGTTTTCTGAAGACATATCGTCACAGGGCAGGTCACAGCGACAAAATAAGGGCTTCCCCTTTTTGTGAAGCCAGATTGTGCACCTTAAAAAGGAGAACTCTAATTGCTAAATTTGAGTTGATTGATTAAAAAAAAGACGCTAAATTATGTCAGCGATGGAGTTCGCTGAGAATTATCCCGCTTTAGCACGGGATTGATAACTCCTACAGAGATGTAGGAGTTTTTTTATGAACAGACAAACAGCTTCTGAAAAGAAAAAACTAACCACCGATCTCCTCTCCCAGATTTGCCAGGCGTTGGAAAAGGATTTTCCAGAATCCTCAAGAAAAATTGGACAGATAGCGACGAGGGTTAAAGAAGAACTTTTCAATCTTGTGGTAGTCGGACAGTTTAAGAGGGGCAAGTCTACTCTTGTAAATGCTCTCATTGGCGACAGCATTCTCCCGTCTGCTGTGATACCACTCACATCAATTGTTACAGTTATCAAGTACAACTCTGAAGAGAAGATTACTGTACATTTTACAGACAAGCACATTGAAACTATAAGGAGATCTCAGCTTGCCGAATACGTGACTGAAAAGCTCAATCCAAATAATGTAAAGCATGTTGAGAGTGTGAAAATAGAGCTTCCAAGCAAATTTTTAAGGGAAGGGCTACAGCTTGTCGATACACCAGGTGTCGGATCCGTTTACGCTCATAATACAGACGTTGCTTACAAATTCATCCCCAATTCTGATGCTTCCATATTCCTGTTAACTCCAGACCAGCCTCTCAGTCAGACAGAGCTCGAGTACCTGCGGAGTATTAAGTCATCCGTTAATAAAATTTTCTTTGTGCTGAACAAGATTGACCTTCTGACGCAATCGGATTTGAACGAAGCCGTGGCTTTCAATGTAAATACTCTTACCAATGAGTTGAAAGACAATTCTGACGAACTTTTCAAAAAAATAAAGTTGTATCCCATTAGCGCAAGAAATGCGTTGAACGCTAAATTAACTGGGGACAATGACCTTCTTCAAAAGAGTGGTCTCTTAGAACTGGAGGAAACGCTTCTTGATTTCTTGCGTGTGGAAAAAAATGAACTCCTTATTAATAATGCTGTCAGAAGAGCCATAGAGTCAATCAATGAGATAAGTTTCCTCATAAAACTTCAGCTTAAAACCCTGAAGGAATCGGATGAAAACCTCAGGATAAAGATCGGTAGGTTTGAAGCATTCATCAGTGAATCCATAAAGCAAAACAATGAAATTGTCGAGCTGATTCGATCCTCAGTGAAAAAGATTACTGATTTGTTAGACGACGACATTGAAAAATTTAAGAAAGAAGATTTCCCAAAACTTGAAGCTGATCTTAAAAACGCTGCCGATGCAAACAGGAAATTGAAGCCCTCAGAATTTTCCCGTGAGCTTGATAGGGCCATTGTTGAGATTATATCCACTTCTGTCGAACAATGGAGAGCGATAGAGGATATAAAAATCAAAGAGGTTTTTAATAACTACGCGTCTAGCCTGGTTGGTAGGCTAAACAAACTTGTCGATGAGATCTATCGGGAATCCGCTTCCTTGTTCGACATTTCCTTTGAATCAATCGAGGAAAATGAGATTTTCTCAGAAGAATCAGAGTTCTATTACATGATACTTGAAGACATTAAACCATCACTGGAAGAAGTTTCCGACGCCATAGTTAGAAGTTTACCGAGGCCCATAGCGCATAATTTGATTTATAAGAAGGCAAGCGCAAACCTTGCAATTGAGTTCGACAGGCATCTTGGCAGAATTAGGTACGACTTCATACAGAGAATGGACAGTACCGTATCTCGTCTTACTGCAACATTAACAGATGCAGTCACATCTCACATTAATAAAATTAGGAATGTAATTTCAACAGCTCTGGAGCTCAGGAACCACAAAGCTGCAGAGACCGCACAAAAGACAGCTCACTTAGAAAATATGCTCAACCAGATTCAATCGTTTCATCTGGCTCTGTCGAAGATTTCTGGAAATTAACTCCAGGATAATGATATGAAAAATCAACTGGAAATCAACAATCTTTCCCTTTCTGCTGCCAGACTGATCAGCACGTTGAAAAAACCCGGTTGCCCTGTTTGTTTTGCTCAGGATGAAGCTGTTCACTCCTATCTGGAAAATCTTTTTTACGAAAACGTGAACGACTCACCTTTTCGAAAGAAATTCGAGAACAGCGGCGGGTTTTGTTCCTTTCACACAAATCTAGTCCCAAAGTACGGAGATCCTTCTGGAATAGCGATTCTATATGCAGCCCTGATCTCCTCCTCCACCACACTGACTACAAGTGTAACTGACTGTCTTTGCTGTAAAATTTCTAAAGAAGCTCAGGATAGAGCTCTGGACTCGGTTGCGGAACTGGTTTCTAAAGACACCTTTTTTGAAAACGCGCCAGATGATATCCTTTTTTGCCGCAGGCACTTTAGCTTATTGAAGAAAAAAATTTCAAAAAGCCAGCAAAGAGCCGTGATTTTGCACCAACAGGCCAAACTCGATGAGGTGACCAAATTGCTCAAAGATGTACTTCGGAAGATGGATTACCGAGCAACCTCCGAGAAACTTACTCAACGAGAAAAGCTTGCGCTGATCATGGCTGTTAAGTACTTTGCTGGATTTGCTCAGTTGTCAGGATACATCGAAGAGCGGCTATGACACCCAAGCTCAAAGTAAAATTCAGGAAAAGAAAAGAAGTCCCCTTTGCAATTGAGAAACTTACGGGAGTTCAGTACAGGTGTAGGGCTTGTAATCAAATTTTTTTATGCAAGGATGACCTTGATAAGCATTTAGAGCAAGAATATAAGCGTGGTGCACACAATGTTTCGTCAAATGTACCCAAAATCAACTCGAATTTAGTAGTCAAGGTTCTCTATACACTTGACTTGACAGACAGAATGAAGCGGCACTATTTCAAAGACAAATATGATAGGTATGACGATCCTTGGTCCTGAAATTTTCCAAGCCCTTCGGGCTGTAGAAGGCTGCCCAATTTGTGAATCACTTTCGAAGGTTGAATTCAACCTGCTGGCAGAATTTCAGTTTAATACGGCCACATCTGGTGAGGAGTTCCTTGAGCAAAACGGAGGGATACATCTCTGCAGAACTCACCTGCAATTATTCAGGACGATTTCTTCGGCAAAAGTAGCAGCAACTCTCCTTTATTATTTAATTGAGAAAGGCAAGGCTTTGCCGGAAAATCTCCACCCCACTGATCACTGTCCGGTTTGTTCTGAACTGACGAGAGCAGAAAACCGATTGGTAGTGACCTACTTGACAGAGATCAATCCTACGCCCTATGAGGATTTTGTATGCCTGCAGCACTTAAAAGCTATAATTGGCAACCCAAGGTTCGCTATGTTGACTGAGCAGGAAAAAGTTTACAAAAGATATGCAAGTAGCCTTCTTCGATTAAAAAAACAATTAAAAGCTGTTCAAGATAGAAACTACTATTTATTATCTCCAGAAGAGAAGAATTCGGTCTTGAGAGCTGTGGCAAAATTAACCGGAAGAACATTTATTGAAACTGACAATGAAAAACCTTGAAATTGAAGACGACAGTAGCCGCGCAAAACGCAGCATTACATGGCTACGGCTCAGTGAAGCATTGAAAAGAGAGGGATGTCCAATTTGCGTTCAACTGATTGACAATGAAGAAAAGTACATTCGGGATATTTTGTATGAGTATGTTCTCGATCTGGGAGTGAGAAAGAAATTACACCAGAAACACGGCTTATGTTCCCGGCACGCAGAACTTGCTATAAAAGTTGAACGGAAGCTTAACAGTGACGGGCTTCATCTTGCCACGATGTTTGAAACAGTTTTAGAGGAAAGCATTCGAATTATTGATGACGAAATTGACCAATACCGAGAACATTACAAGAAGAAAACCAGACGACGAAAGCCATTAAAATTCACAGATATCTCAACCTGCTTTATTTGCGACCATATCGACCATATGGAAAAGAACTTAATCAGCCTGTTTATATACTACTCATCTGATAGAGAATTGCATAACCTTTACTCGGAATCGGAATCAATAATCTGCTACCGCCACGTTCAGAAAATGCTTGAAGCTAAGTGTGACCTGTGGGTAGTCGAGAAAACAAATGAAAAATTGAAAAAGCTGATTACAATTTTGAAGTCGTTCATACAACACCACAGCCATGAATATCAGTCAGATTTTTCTGAACCTGAATTAGGAAGCTGGATAAAAACAATAAATTTCTTTTCCGGTGAATACCGTTGACGTCTTTAGACCAGCATTATGAACAAAGACGAAATTCAGCTCGCCATAGAAATTCTTCATAAAATTACATTAGAGCGCCACGACCTGAATCGCCTTACATTAATTCAGTATGTCAATAAATCCCTAAGTGTTTCACAATCTGTAAGAGAAGTTCGAAAGCTTATAGAAATCAACGAAGAATTAATTAATCTTGTGAAACATGAGGAAATGGAAATACTTTATCCTTTTTCGAAAAACAAAACTGCAGCGAAAGCTTTTGGTATGCTGTTTCTGAAAGGGTATTATGATTGGAGTAAATTATCAGAAGATCCATATGAGCTTCTGAAAATGACTGAAAGAATGCTCGGTGACCTTGAAACTTCTCTCACATATCTCAGGAAAAACATTGCTGAGAAGGCATCATCTGGTCAAACTTTCATTGAAAGCAAACAGAGAAGAAGGCACCTATAGTAATGAGAAATTATTGCGTGTACTGCTGGAATGAAGTTCCAGAAAAACAAATACTCTGTCCTCACTGTGGAAAATCTCTTGATGACATTGAACGACTGGATTACGACGACAAGCTAATAGCAGCACTTTTTCACTTTGAACCGCAAACGCCAATCCGTGCAGCAGAATTGTTGGCCGCAAGAAAGACCAGGAAGGCTGTACCGGAGATTCTCCGCGCATACTGCAGCCGACCCGATCTTGATCCATACATGGCAAGAGCCTTTATCCATGCTATCTCGCAAATAGAAGGTAAACCCATTAGCTCTGTATGTCAGGAAATAATTAAGGAAGACAATTTCAAATCGGAAGTTGCTAAAATTATCCTGCAATCCTTTTTAATCACTAAGTGATCCTTTGTTGGGTTTCATCAAAGCATTTATATTTATTTGAAAAAGATGCAAAATTCAGCTCAGTAAAATCTTCCAATCTGATGCTAATATTTTTAGGCATTGCAGTTGCTGTCGGGATCTTGATTTTCTCAGCGTCGGTTTGGGGTCCTAATATCCTGCTTAAACCCGATAGAAGATCTGCATCGTTTTATCAAGAGAGATACGGCTACTCAAGTCCGCCTCAAATTGGATTGACACACGAAAGCTGTTCATTTGTTACGAGGGATGGTTTGAGAATCTCATACTGGATTATAAATTCCAATATCGGTAACTATCATAAAGGAGATATCATATATCTACATGGAATAACAGACTCCAAAGTCAGCGGGCTAAATTATGCGAAATTTCTTACAGAAGAAGGCTGGCGTGTAATAATCCCCGACCTGCGCCGTCACGGTGAAAGTGAAGGTGAATACTGCACCTATGGGTATCATGAAAAATATGATGTATCTCAGCTGATCGACGACATTCTCAAAAACGATAGCCACAACCGTGTAATTTTACTTGGAATCTCAATGGGTGGAGCTATCGGAATTCAAACTGCGGCTATTGATGAAAGAATTGCTGGTGTGATTGCGGTAGCCCCTTTTTACGACCTTTTCTCAATCGCTCTCGATCATCAAGCAAAAAAAATCGGGATAAGGAATAAACTGCTTCTAAAGCGTGTCCTCGAGGTTGCCGGGAAAAGAGCAAGCTTCAATTACAACGAAGTTTCCCCGGCAAAGGTCATGCCTGCCTTAAAGACGCCTATCTTAATCGTCCACGGGACAAAAGACAGGACTGTAAAAATTGAATATTCAAGGAGACTTGCGACAATGTCCAGCAACGCAAGGCTTCTCCTTGTACCAGACGCCGGCCACACGGATGTGTTAGAAATTGGGGGTGAAGAATATATGAATGAGCTTTTAAGGTTCATTTCATTGGCAATTAACGGGGAAAGTCCAGTTTAAAAGTAGCAGAAATCACATAATAAGAAGCCCGCCCCGGGCGAGGGCGGGCCGAAGGAGGCATTTAGGTAGGTCCTTCTTTGAGTGCTGGCTATTTTATTAGACGAACATTATGTTCGGTTTGTTACATAAATTTAGACAAAAAAGTTTTCGGAGTCAATTCATAAAGTGGGTAAGCGTGCTCTTAACGGTTGCTTTTTGTCTTTATCAGCAATAAAGACTGTTGTTATTATAATTCCCTTAATAATTTCGATGATAGCCGAATCGTTCTTTGCTACGCCGAGAAAGGACATCTTTTTCGTGAACGGCTTCAACAACGGCCGTGCAGCGCAATGCCTGAATGTTAATATTGCCCTTTATGGATCGCACACTTAAATTGTGAAAACAAGGACATTGCATAATGAGATGGTCGTTTTTCGTCGGGAAGATCTTTGGAATCCCAATAAGGGTTCATTATACCTTTTTACTTTTACTGGCGTTCATATGGTATGTTGAGTCTTCAATGTATGGTCCGGAAACTGGACTTTACAGCGCTATCTTCTGGCTGCTAATTTTTGTCTGTGTTCTTCTGCATGAACTCGGCCACAGCCGGGTAGCCCAATCTTACGGATTAACCATCACTTCAATCGTTCTCTTACCTATTGGAGGGGTTTCTCAAATTAGTGACATCCCGAAAGACCCAATGAAAGAAGTGAACATAACTATTGCTGGGCCTATTGTCAACTTTGTCATTGCAGGGGTGTTACTCGCATTTGGAAAGTTTTTCAATCCATCAGCGGAATTCGGAAAGGCATCCTTACAGAGCGGCAACCTGGTCGTCGACCTTTTCTGGGCAAACCTCATGCTGGGGCTATTTAACATAATTCCAGCTTATCCGATGGATGGCGGAAGAATACTCCGGGGCATACTCGCAATGAAGCGAAACTATATCGAAGCAACAAGATTAGCTGCTGACATTGGAAAATTATTTGCAATAGGATTTATAGTGGTTGGTTTCTTTATAAACTGGTGGCTGATCCTGATTGGTATTTTTATCTTCAGCGGAGCAACATCAGAAGCTGAGACCACAGTAATTACTTCTTCTCTGGAAAAGGCACCTGTCAGGGATCTGATGGTAACAGATTTCAAGACGGTAGAACCGGACGAACCAATCACTGCTGTCGTGGAAAAAGCGCTCCATACTTACCAGAACGACTTTCCAATTGTCGAGAATGGAAAATTTGTGGGAATACTAACTCATGCATCTGTCATTGAAGCGCTTCACCATCATATGCATGAAATGAAGGTGGGACAGATTGCAAGGTCACATTTCCCAAGAATAAAACCTGACAGCAATGCCGCTGAAGCTCTCCGTAAAATGCGGCTTGCTGGAGTCACAGTAGCACCCGTTGAAGAAGAGGGAAAACTCCTCGGTATAATTACTCTTGAGAAACTTATTGAGGCGTCAGATCTTTTAGCATCAAAGAGTGATCAGGACGAGAGAAATGAGTCGAAAAAAAATTTATAGGCTTCTGACAGTATTGCTGGCATTGTTCTTAACGGGTTGCGAAACAGGACTTCGTCTCATACCGCCTGACAGGAAAGATTCTTTACTCCCACCCAGATTTACATTTGCCATCATTAATTCGCCATCGGAAGATGGAACTTTATCAGAAGGGAGTTTCACAGCCGATTTGAGATATGATGACCTTGTCTTCGTGAAAACAGACTCTGGCTATCTTGCCCACTATCAAATTTCACTAAATATTTTTTCCGATGAAAAACTTACGCATCTTAGCTACTCAAAAATCTTTGAGAAGCATATATTGGTGCGGAATTATTCTCAAACAAATTCAACAACCCTTTTTGACAAGACTGAGGGAATGATAACACTTTCACCGCAGGTTTACTATGTCGTGGTTAAACTCTACGATTTCAATACAGGATACAGCAGTGAGCGTATTATTAAACACACCTTCAAGGATTATTCCAAAGATCGGATAGCTATAAGTGATATCAAGCTTTTTTACATGTCAGATTCTGTTTCTTCGACTAAAGGCGCGTCAAATATTGAAAGCAACGTTGCTATTATCAGAAACAGATTTCGGACATTATACACCGGTTTCGCTATTGTCTCAAGGGACACAACTTTACCAATCATATTGAAAATAACAGCGATATCAAATGAATCGCCGACAAAACTTGATACCACACTCTCTTTGCAACAAAACGTCCTTGTACGCGCTTACAAACTGGGCCTAAAAATGTCGGGCCTGGCACCCGGAAGTTACACCTTAAAGATAACTGCAAAGCTTGGCAATTCGGAAAGCTCTTCGAAGACGAGCTTTTTTATTGAGCGGGGTAGAATTCCAACAGTTCCAGCTGAACTTGACCAGGAACTTGGGCCATTAAGATACATAGCAACAGACGCAGAAATTGACTCACTTATGTCAGGAACATTCCCCGACAGACAGAAGAAATTTCTTGAGTTCTGGATTGAGCAAGCCCATGGTGACACCATCGTAGCTGATGCAATGCGCAATGAATTTTACAAGAGAGTCGACTTTGCAAATGAACGATTCCGTTATAGCATTACTCCCGGCTGGAAAACAGATCGTGGTAGAATTTATATCATTTATGGCCCACCTGATCAGGTCGACGATAATAATCAGAGTTTTAATTCACCCCCTTATCAAATCTGGTACTATTATTCTCTCAAGCTTAGATTTGTTTTTTTGGACGAGTTTAGAGTTGGCGACTATCGCCTTGTGGAGACGAGCAGGATATGAGAATCAAAAGCCGGCGCTTTCAATTGCCCTTGAGGACGATGATGAATGAGGAGGGAGAACACCTCCCCCTCCTCATCCAGATAGTTATGGAACAATTTTGATCGGCGCTCATTTCATCAAGATCATCTTCATTGTTGCGGTGTATGACCCGGCTGCAAGCCGATAAAAGTAGACACCGCTCGACAGACCTGATGCGTCGAAGTTAACCTCATGTACCCCGGCCGGCATTTCCGCGGAAACAAGCGTTGCTACTCGTTCTCCAAGTATGTTAAATACCTCAAGCCGTACAAAACTCCTTACAGGCAAAGAATAGTGAACTGTAGTTGACGGGTTAAATGGGTTCGGGAAATTCTGCGACAACGAGAACTCTTTGGGTATCTCCATGCCAGGATTTATTGCAGTTACTACAGTGGTTACTGCAGGAGAAAGCTGGCTTTCATTTGTGGAAATGTCCAGCGCTGAAATAGCAAATCGGTACGTTTTTCCACCTATTAACCCTGTAACCTTGAAAGTATCTATTGTGGAAACCGGTATGGGGGAGGGACCCTCATTTGCCCCTGTGCCGTTAAAGCCTGTTGAATCAGAAGAATAGTAAATTTTATATCCGGCGAGATCTTTCTCACTATTTGGTGTCCACGTAAGAAGTACCTCCCCACCTTTCTTACCGGGAACTGCAACCAATCCCTTTGGTATAGAAGGCGGTATTATATCCGGAACAAGTACACCCCTATTGATGTCTTTGGTAGTCACATTACTTCCACCTACTCTTATGGTATACAGGTTCAAGCCTGAGGAATCTGGCTTTGCTGAGACAATCCAATCGATTCCAACTGAAGTCTGAGCATTTAAAGAACCAATGGTGCTATCGGCAAATCCAGAATCAACTCTTAATCCGTTAAATACAAAGAACTGTATCCTTACCCCCTGTGCAGTCACGGTACCTGTATTGAATATATCCGCATGCACCTTAAACGGATTTGGATTTAGAACGGAGTTTGACAATGCAAGTGCTGACGGCGCTGTCACATAGACCGAAAGAGGTGGCAAAAGATCTTGATTTGGTTTTAGTGGCCTGAAGGTTTTGTTGTTGGACTCATTCGACTCCAGGATAGCATTTTGGGGATCTACTTTTACATAAATGCTATGATATTTCGCATTGACTGGGATTACGTATTTTACAACTCCTGTATAGTACCCGCCAGCAGAAATGACAGGAACCGTGAAACTTCCAATCGCAGGTGCTGCACCAACATCAGGATCGCCATCATACAATACAGTAAGGACATTTGAAGCACTCAGAGTGCCATAGTTGTGAACCGTCACGGAAATGGAAATCTGATCCCCTGTCTTGTAAACGCTATCTGGAGGCGAAAAAACTATGTCACTCTGTGCAACCGCCAGATCCGGCAAGTCGAGCGTATACCCAAGTGGCATGAAGTCCGCTCCCCAACCGCCACTGCTCTGAACAACAGATATATTCCTTTGACTTTCGATCCTGTAGACATAGTTTCCATATAAGCTTGAAAAAATATATCCATCGCCTGCTTGCAGCAAAGTATCCGCTATAACTGTTGGCGATATATAAGGATAGGTTGTGTCACCAAGTTCAATAACCTTTACACGGTTATTGTTCTCATAAGAAAAGATGGAAACTTGGCTCTCTATTGTAGGGATCACAAACGCAGTTCCAATGTTACGTCCCGTTGAATCCGCACTCCGCGCCATATAGTAGTAATTCCCTCCCCAGCCTGCAAATGGAATATTTGCCGCTGTTAGAGTTCCTGTAGATGAAACCTTCCAGAAAGTGTCCTTGGTAATCCCATGAGTTTTTACCTGCCAGTGATTAAGCGTGTCGACTGCTATTGTATCTCCAGTTGCTAAATTTGTGATGACCGCAACATTGTTATCAGCATAAGAAGTTATTGTAATTGAATTTTGCCACTGTCCAGAATACCCCGAAAAGCCATAGAAAAGTGTTCCGGCAAAAGTTCCGTTTGCAGAAGGAACATAATAATCCTGATCTGTGTATGATAGAGCAGACACAGGTTTATTGCTTACAACCTGTACAGCCTTGCCTTGAATTTTCCATACATCAGGGAAGTCCAGGAATTGACCGTTATTCAGTGTCCCAGCATATACGAAGCTGCCAGTTTCCAGTTCCTTAATTGTGAACTGGGTACCGTCCTCATAAGCAAACACAATGAAATGGGGATCATAATACGATGATCCTGTCATCATCCAGGTATTTAGCTTTGTGCTCTTCCCTCGTCCACTTTGATCCAGGGCAAAATAGCCGTTAACATAATTAGTAATAGCATCGCCGATTAAAACAGAGTATGGTTTGTTGCCTGAAACAGAAAAAATCCCCTGACCTGGACTAATAGAAAATAGTGTATCTGCTCTCATGGTAATTGTTCCAACCGTATCCCCCACAGAATTTTTCACTGTTACCGATGTGCTGTCGAAATAAGAGAATACAGTTATATCACGAAAAGTGAAAACAGTCGTGGAGTAAAGCGAACTCGCAATCCTTCTGGGAGCTGTGAAGTACGATGTTCCCAGAGAAGCGGCTTTTTTACCAGTAGTCCCTGGAGGGGCACCTCCATAGGTGGGATTAGTGGCAGCGGTATGAATTTGTGCAAATAGCGCCCGCGATGACGCTAAAAGGCAAAAGGCCAGTACTAAAACAATAGATCTTCTCATTTGTTTTCCTCCTAATATTATATTTTTGTTATCCAACGCTCCTCGCGTCAGCTCTTTTGTCAGCCTCAAGTTAACTTATTGTGAGACATTGCCAAGTGATATACGTTAAGGCTGTGATATTCCACACACCCTTAAGATCTAAGAGGTTAAATCTGGGTTAGATAAATTGAGGATAGAAGTGGATAAAAACGGAGTAACGGCAGCTTGCCACGGGTGTTTCTACTTATTGCTCTTCCTTTGCTGACACTGATGGGTACTGTGTTTTAAATTCTCCCCGTCTAACTCTTGCTAACTTTGGTTTAAGAAGTTGTCTTTTGACACCGTTCAATCTATCTACAAAAAACTTTAAATTAAGATGGTCATATTCGTGTTGAAAAACGCGTGCCCACATCCCTGTAAACTCCCTTTCAACCTCCTTGAAATTTCCATCGATAAAACGGACAAATATTTTGTCCGGCCTGACAACTTCTTCCCGGATCCCTGGCACGCTCAAGCAGCCTTCTTCCATTACGAACTCACCATCAACTTCAAGCAATTCAGGATTAATTACAACGAGTGGTTTTTCATTCTTGAAATCTTCTACAGCTGACAAATCAATTACAGCTAACGAAAGTGGAAGCCCCACCTGATTTGCAGCCAGCCCAATCCCGTCGGCCTGATACATGGTTTCAAACATTTCCTTTATGAGACCAACAAGTTTGTCATCGAACTTCGTAACCTTTTTTGCAGGTTGACTCCAAATTTTCGTTCCGTATAAATATATCGGCATTGTCATTTTAGCTACTCCAGAATTTGAGGTGTTACTCTTATCACTTCAGTCTGCACATTAATATAAAAAAAACCCTCCGCTGAGTAAAACAAAAGTTTTACGGCAGCTCGTGATAAGACTACCAGCTGTCCGACAATCATCCCTGCAATTACTTCTTTTGCAGTCCCGGCATGCAGATAAAAGCCTGCATAAAAATAAGCAGTTGTCAAACCGGCTGACATGATCGAAATGGTTAGGAAAATACCTATAATTTGCAAAGGATGTTTGAAGGCAAACGTCAAGCCACGGAAGGCCTTGAGCAACAAACCCCTTTCCGAATCGAGTGCAATCCCAACACGTGAAAATTCCGATATTATAATTATTGCCAGCAGAAGAATCGAAATAACTCCATAGCGAAACAGATTTTCTTTTAAGATCTCATTCTCATTCAGGACTGATATTTCTCCTTGAATGATCCCCTCTGACCAAAACCGATTTAACTTATACAACAAAATAATAAGAAGGACCTGAACAAAGCTGACAAGAATCATCCCCAAAAAGTTCTTTGCTCCGTGCATTACAACCTCATGGATTCTTGTGCGCCCTTCGTTTGAAAGCGCAACAAAGAATCCGCCGGCTAAGAACATATCTATTGCTGCATAAAGAGCTAAAATAAAAACTGCTCCTGGAAAAAGTGCCGTAAAAAATTTAGAATTCATATGAACAAACTCAATGTACCACCGATAGTCAAACCCTTCAGATAAACGCCGGGCTACTAATGAATGTGATACATCTTTCACAAAGAGTGTCACTATTGGAAAGACCAATATTAAGCCAAAAGATAGGTTTATGAAATAAACAAACAGCACAAGCCTCCAGTTTTGCAGAACGCGTTGAATTCCAAAAAGAAGAGAGTCTTTTACTGAAACCTTCATATGAACACTATAAAAGCATATAACAAATTTTGAGCGTATGTTATAATTTGGTTAACCCAATAAATAATCCCTTTCATGTCTGAATTAATGACGTAACTATTATTTGAATAACAAATATCGATCGGAATTTTATTAAACGGATCCACCTGAGCAAACTCTGGAATAGAGTGAACAACAAACTTAAACACTTTCCATCCATTTTCTCCATCCCACATTGTATCAATTGCGCTGCCATCCTCAAATCCCAATCTTACGTCAACAGGGAGGGTTACACTTCCGTTCTTCACAACCACAACGCTTACCTCATAGCTGGTTACATTCGTTGAAAGATCAATCTCACGGAAATAATCCAGTGAACGAACCGCATAGTCAACTGTTCCTCTCCCTTCAACAAGCTCATCAAAGAACCAGCTGAGCCTCTTCCCACTGACCCGCTCACACACCTTTTCAAAATCAGCTTGTCCAGGGTGCCCGAATAGAAACTCGTCAAAGTAGTTTCTTAGAACCTCCGTCATCACGCTATCACCTATGAGTCCTTCAAGCGTATTCAAAATTAGTTCTGCTTTGTTGTATGCCGCCATCGGGCAACACGTTCGATTAAATACACCAAATCCACATTTTGAAATTGCATCATGATCCGATCTATCGAGATAAAACCGTAATCCCTTGTACTTTTGACCAATCCATACATCGCCTATAAGTGCAGCTATTGGAATCCCTGCAAACTCATAAATTGGAAATAACCGCACTGGATAAACATTGGCAATTCTGTAAATACTAACAGCTGGGCCGTAAACCATTTCCAGCAATTTATCCGCACAAAAAGAACTAATGCCTTCATCCAACCGGAAACATTCATACCTATTGCTCACAGCCATTCCATGCCAGTATTGATGGCCGTATTGATGGATTATAACGTTTTCCGGTGAAAGATAATTTTGTATCGGATAGTCACCGGCACTGACAAAAACGAGTGCTGGGTATTCTGCTTCACCCAATGAAGCAGTGCGGGGAATGTCAACAACTGTAATGGCTTGGTACGGATATGGCCCGTACCAAATCCCAAAATACTTTATCGCAGTGTCCAGAGCACAGAGGTATCTATTCATCAGCATATAATGGTTCGGCTGCAAAAGAAGTCTGATTGAGAGTCTCGGCAATCCGGAATATGAAAAGGTGTGGTTTTTGACGATAAAAGTTCTCGATGCCGCCCAGGCAAAATCATTAATATTGTTTGCACTAAAGATGTAGGTAGCTGTGCCATCCCCATTGATTTTTTCCCCTGCAGACTGTCCACTGGCTCCGACAGCAAAGCCGGAAGGGACAGTCATACTGACGGTGTAATTCCCAAAATCCGATGAAATGTCCGTGAAACAGTGGACCTGGTGACAATTCCAGGTACCATTTTGAAATACTCCAATTTGTGGAAACCACCTGGCTATCATATAAAAATGTGTTCCTGGTGCCCATCCGGTTCCTGAAATTGACCGTGGAAGTTTCGCATAAAACCGAATTTGAAAAGATACTGAATCTCCAGGTTTCACTGTTCTATCTAATGAGATGATAGCCACAGTGCTGTCGAACGCATTTCCATCATCGGGCTGTACAAACCTGAGGTTGCGTGAGATTTCTTTTCTTGCACGAAGATCTGTTACACTGACAATCCTTATCCACCCCCTTGATTCTTCAGATAGATTTAGACCGGATTCTCTAATAAATGTGGTGTTGCTGTTGCTGAAAGCATTTAAATATAGATGGAAATAAAACTCAGATGTGGGTGTGAGATTATTGTTATGCCATGTGACCACTTCAGCCCCTATTACAGCACGCTCAAGAGTATCCAGCCTTGCTTCTATGTTGTAGTCAACTCTGCAACTGTTTTCCTGTCCGTAGGAGAGAGCTGAAGGCACGGGAACTAATAAGATTAAGAACGAAATAAAACAGATGAGAGAACAATACTTCATTTGATTGCCATTGAAGGATTTTCGCTCACCGCTTAACAGTTTGATAAATCAACTGCTTTAATGACATGAATCCCGGATAATCCGAAGCTATCTGAAGTTGGACAATTAAATAAAAATCATCTGGAATCTGATTTCCTCCTTTTACATTATACGGAATAATTTTTGAAGTAATTCCGTAAAGATGCACAAAGCGATATCCGTAAAGATGCTCAACAGCCCCGCGTATTTCACTCGTGAAGTCGTTGTAGGCTGAATTTATGTCTGGATACTTGCCCGTAACAAGATTTGCTGCAATAAATGCAGCATACAAACTGTCGCCGCCATCCTTTCTAATACCGTCTGCAAAATATTCCTGGGCTTTCTTGAAGTAGCCTGCCTTTAGTTGTTTAATACCATCAGCATACAGCTCAGTGGGTTTTTTTGCACAGGAAAGAAGAGAAAGCGATACGACAGTTAGACAGAGGATCAACAACAATTTCATAAAAGAAGAAACAAAACTCATTTTGTCCCCCCGTTAAAATGTAAAATCTTGCAAGAGTACATCTACTTTAATGCTGTTGAATCGAAGGAAACTATTCTGCGTGCACCCGCATAACGCTTTGCATAGTAAGTACTTTCAAGAGACGATATTGTCACTCCCTGCTCCACGCTTGCATGCGCAAACAAATTGTCGCCAAAATAAATACCGACATGGCTTATTCTGCGACCTATTGTTCTGAAAAAGACAAGATCGCCAACCTGCAGTTCATCCCGACCAACAGAGAGGCCTAATTGAGCTTGCTCCCTGGAACTATGAGGCAGCTCATAATTAAAGACAGAGTCAAAAACGACCATTGTAAGTCCCGAACAGTCGATGCCGGAATGGTCAATCCCACCAATTTTGTAAGGCGTTGCCATAAACGACAACACCATTTGCACCAATTTTTCCTGGATCTTTCCATTTAAGCTATGCCGAGTGGTCATCAGCCTATTGATCTCGGATTTCATCTTTTCGGTGGTAACTTTATGATCATCCTCCCTCAGCAATTCAAGCCTTTCTCTGTTCAACTCTTCAGGAGTTTGGTCAGTAAATCGTGGAGAAAATTTGACGGGTTCTTTGCCAACCGATGTAAACCTCGGTGTTGATGAAGCACAGCTAATCAAAACAATGGCAAGAAGAGATGCTAATGCGTTTGGAATTACATTCAAGAATTTATCGGAGGATGTATTAGGTTCTTTCATTTTGTCTTTTTGTCATAAAATATAGAAATATATATATTCGTGTTCAAGAATAAGGAGTTTCGGCAACGGAGTCCAGCATCTATAAGATTGAACAGGATATGATAAAGGTAAAACCGTGAAGAGGATTAATCAGTCAGACAACTGGACATAGAAAACTTTATTCAGTGCCATAGGCAAGCATGGAGACATGAACCACTTCCCCTCGAGCCATCTCAAAATTTAGCGAATCCCTGATTACAAATTGACCATTCTCATACCTGATTCTGGATATCGCTCCCCAGCAACTGAGTCCGGGGGTATTGCACTGGCAATCCTCCGAAGATCATCTGAATTTAATTGCACAGAGAGAGCTCCTACATTTTCCTCCAGGTACTTCACCCGCTTTGTTCCTGGTATTGGAACAATGTCATCTCCCTGTGCCAGCACCCAGGCGAGTGCCAGCTGAGCAGGTGTGCATCCTTTTTCAGCAGCAATTTGCTCCACAATTTCAACAATTCGCAAGTTCTTCCTGAAGTTCTCTTCCATAAAGCGAGGATGTGCCTGTCTTCTAAAATCATCCGGCGCAAGATCATTTGTACTCCTAATTTTCCCGGTCAAAAATCCACGTCCGAGCGGGCTATACGGTACGATTCCAATTCCTAACTCACGGCATGTCCGCATGATTTCTCCTTCAATATCACGCGTCCATAAGGAATACTCCGACTGTAATGCGGTAATCTGGTATACCGCGTTAGCACGCCGGATTGTTTTAGATGATGCCTCAGACAGACCTATAAACCTCACCTTTCCTTCTTCAACCAGTCTCGCCATTGCTCCAACTGTATCTTCAATTGGCGTATCTGGATCAACTCTGTGTTGATAGTAAAGGTCAATCGTTTCTACTCCAAGTCGCCTCAGACTTGCTTCGCAAGCCGAACGGACATATTCGGGTTTCCCGTTGACTCCCAGTCGCTCTCCGTTTGGGCCACGTACATTGCCAAATTTGGTTGCGATTACAACCTTTTCCCGATAAGGTTTCAATGCTCTTCCCACCAATTCTTCATTTACGAAAGGGCCATACATGTCTGCGGTATCAAAGAAGTTAATCCCCAGTTCAATGGCTCTGTGAATTGTTCTGATTGACTCCTGGTCATTCCTGGGTCCATAAAACTCAGACATACCCATACACCCGAGTCCTATTGCTGATACCTTCAATCCTAATTTGCCTATTTGACGTTGTTCCACTCTTGTCCTCCTTTGATTCTTTTAGATTTATAGTTTTTACGGGTCTTATTTCAAAACTATGTTGCCTTTGCTCTCAAATACTGAACAGGGTATTCCGGATCATCCCCAAGTATTTCCGCTGCATGTAGCGGGAAATAGGGATCCCGCAAGAATTCTCTTGCCAGAAAAACCACATCAGCCTGTTCGGTCACCAATATATTCTCTGCCTGAATAGCATTGGTAATCATGCCAACAGCACCTGTCAGAATTCCTGCATTTTTCCTAATGAAATCTGAAAAATGCACCTGATACCCATACGCAACAGGGATCTTTACACCTGGTGCTATTCCACCACTTGAACAGTCGATGAGATCAACTCCTAATTTAAGCAATTCTTTAGAAAGTTCGACTGATTGTTTGAGATCCCATCCCCCCTCAATCCAGTCTGTGACTGAAATCCGAACAAACAGCGGCAGCTCTTCTGTCCAGACTTCTCTGACTGCCATTACAACTTCCATGGGTAGTCTCAGCCTGTTTCTAAGGTCGCCACCATATTGATCCGATCTCCGATTGGAAATTGGGGATAGAAACTCATGAAGTAAATAGCCGTGTGCCATATGTATTTCTATTACCTGAAACCCGGCTTTTAAGCTTCTCATGGCAGCATCGCGGAACTGATGTATAACGCTATCAATATCAGCCTTTGTCATCTCCTTAGGCTTTGGGTAATTGTTGCTGAATGGAACTGCACTGGGTGCAAGTGTTTGCCATGGCTTTTCTTCAGGACTTAGTTCTCCATCTCCTACCCATGGTACCCTGGTCGAAGCTTTCCTTCCGGCATGTGCAAGCTGGATGCCTGCAACACTACCTTGCATCTTTACAAAGTCCGTAATCCTCCTAAGGAATTCAGCCTGTTCGTCCGACCATATACCGAGGTCAGCGGGAGAGATCCTTCCCTCTGGTGAGACTGCGGTTGCCTCAGTCATAACCAACCCAGCGCCGCCCACAGCGCGACTCCCAAGGTGCACCAGATGCCAGTCATTAGGCATTCCATCTTTGCTTGAATATTGACACATCGGGGATACAAAGATCCTGTTTCAAAATTCGACTTCTCTTATTTGAATTTTCGATAAGAGCTTACTCATTACTAATTTAACCTTTCTATTAATAAATGTTTTTGTTGTTGCAAACGATGACCTGGAGAATGACAGTTATCAATCAGCCCATCTAGCCAATTTATCAGCAGATGATAGTTTAATTAATCAAATAATATATTCATTTGGCAGGGAAAGTCGTAACAGATTGACTGTAAAAACCTTCTAAACTTTCAGCAACTCTTGACAAAGTGAAATTAGTTTTAACCCTATCCCTTGCCGACTCACCAAGCTTTTTTCTTAACCCGTCGTTTTCTATCAAAAGCATTATTCCACTTGCAAGAGCTTCATAGTCCTTTGGCGGAAAAAGAATCCCGGTTTCCCCGTCCGTAACTATATCCAGTACACCGGCACTTCCACTGGCAATAACTGGAAGCTTCATGGACATTGCCTCGACAAGAGCAAGTCCAAACGATTCTTCATGGGATGGAAACGCAAAGATATCAAGAGCCGAAAGAAATTTTTCTATGTTTTTCTGAAATCCCACAAAACGAACAGCTTTCTCCAGGCCCAGTCTTATCGAAAGTTTTCTAATTTTTTCTTCATAATCAGATTCACCGTAACTGGCACTGCCGGCAATTGCAAACAAGACACCTCCTGATTTTTTCTCATTTATCCTCTTAGCTGCTCTAAGAAATTCCTCATGTCCCTTGCCCGGAGTAAGCCTTCCTGCCATACCTACAATAATCACATCCTCTGAAAAACCAAATTCCTGCCTTATCTTTTTTCTGTTAAACCTCGAAGGATCAAATCTATCAACCTCAATTCCAGGTGGAATAATGTGAACAGCATCTGTTGGGACTGGACAGGTGTTCAAGACACTCCTACGGATATATCCCGAGATAGCAAAAACAGCTGATAGTTTACTGTAAAGATACCGATGAAAAATGTCGGTCTTTCTGACACCACTTGCCATCTCTTTTGTCAAAAAAAGTTTAGCGGGCACTTTTGCAAACTCAATAGCCGGTACAAGGGTCCATAAATCATGCGAAAGATGAGTGTGAACTATATCAAACGGTTCATATTTAAGGAAGGAGCGAACGTTTGCAATTGCTTTCAATATCATTCTGTCGTTCTGAAGTAACTCGTATGTATCAATCCCTTTCTTTCTCGCTTCGGTCCCGAGAGTTGACCCTTTAGCACAGAGAATCCGCACATCGTGCCCTCGTCGCTTAAGTTCACTGGATATCTGAAGTGTAAACATTTCGAGTCCCCCCCACGAAAGCGATCCGCATGTTTTAAGGATCCTCATCCACCACTCACCATTCCCTTAACCCCAATGCATGTTTGAGTTCATATCGGCTCATTACAAACCTGTATAGTGCTTCAAGTTGCATCAGCTTTGCCTCTGCCAACGCAGTTTCTGAGTCCAGCAAATCAAGATTTGTCACAGTCCCGGCCTGGTATCGCAGTCTTGCCAATTGAAGGGCAGATTCGGCTTGTTGAATAGTTATATCTGTTGTTTGAAGCTTCTCCATGTTTGATTGGAGATCGGTAACAGCCATTTGCACATCGGATTTTATTTTTTCTATAATATCCTCCCTGTGAGATTCAGCTGCTCTTATAGTTGCTGAAGCTTCTTCCTTCATGCTATTTTCCCTGTAACCATCAAAAAGTGGGATTTGAACCTGGAGTGCAGCCACATAATTTCCCCGCCATGCATTTATATTGGGCTCATAACCATTCTTAAATCCATACGAAACAGAGAAATTTACCGATGGGTTATTTACCACGGATGCAACACTATACTGCGCCTTCGCTATCTTGATTTGGTCGTCTGCCATCTTTAATTCGACGCGATTTTGAAGCGCTACGTTTAATAGGGAATCCATGTTCAGAGATATTGGAGACTCAGTAAAATCGCCAATAAGTTTTAGTGGAATATTTGCTGGAAAATTCAACAACCTCCTAAGTTGAGTTTGAGCATTTATAAGTGAGTTCTCAAGACTGATTCTTTTGTCTACTGCAGCAGCAACCCTGACCTGTGTGGTGAGGACATCAAAATCTGTACCGGTCCCTGCCTCGACTTTCTTCTTTGTCATTAAAAGATGTTGCCTGAGTGTGGCTATCTCATCCTTCTGAACCTGTATACTCTTTTCCAAAAACAAAATAGTGTAAAATGTTTGAACGGTTTGGTATGACAGATCTTGTTTCATCAAATCAAGCCTGTCCACAGTACTCTGCACCTGTGTCTGAGCAAGCTGAATGCTCTTGTGGCGCCTTTCAAAATCAAATATGGTGGCATTTGCCCCAATATGCTCATCATAATTGTCTGAAGGAAACAACTTAAATGTTCCAAAACCAGGGAATCCAAGCTGTGCAACTGGACCCAGATGTGCGTAGTTTAACGTTACAACAGCGTTTGGATATAAAGAGCTCTTGCTTTGCTCTACTCTGGCCTCTGATGCAGCAATTTCATGAACTCCCTCCTTAAGCGCAGGGTTCGAGGTCAGCGCAATGCGCACAGCATCCGATACTGTCAAAGAATCAGGGTAGTTTGCCTGAGCAATGCCCGCAGCTGTTGTTCCAAGAATTAATACCTGTAATATAAAAATGAGATTTGATTTCATCATGTCAAACCTAAATTTTGTTTATTTCCCTTCTTTACTATTCGATTGAAACAATTTTTTGTCCTTTGGCCCTGTAGGCTCTCTTCTTCTTATATCGCAATAAAAATATCGGAACGACTGTCAAAAAGGTTATTGCAGCAGCTATAAAGAAGTCATCGTCCACGGCTGATACAAAAGCTTGCTTGCTGATGTAATAGCCAATTAGAGCCTGTGCGCGAGAACTGGCGATAGCTATCGTGCCGCCAGTTGTCTGACGTGCAAACTGTCCCAGGTTACGAAGAACGTTTTGTGTTGTGGGTGAGTAGACGTTTACAACCTGTCCGTAAGTTGTATTGTGAAAGATAGTTCTATTTGTAAGCAGCGTTCCCATAATTGCAACCCCAAAGCTGCCGCCTATTTGCCTAAGAACGTTAAAAAGGCCTGATGCCTGCGCCATTCTCTCTCTAGGAATTTCTGAAAGTGCCATTGCACTGAGTGGTGTAAATATGAAACCCATACCCAATCCACGGAGATAAAGTGAGACCCTAATTGAAGATGTCATTGAATACAATGACAGGTAACGGTTTACAAACAGGCTTGCCGACAGAAGCACAATTCCAAACAAAGCAGGTATCTTTGGATTAATCCTGTCTGCCAGTGTTCCAGCCAGAGGAGCCATCGTACCCTGCAGCAAGCCTATAGGCAGAAAAAGGGAGCCGGCTTGAAACGCGGTATAACCGAGTCCATTTTGAAGATAAAGCGGGAGCAAAAATGTACTGCCAAACATACCCATGCCAAAAATAAAAAGGACTAAGTTAGCCATTGCAAAGTTGAAGTTCTTTAACAAACTGAGGTCAATCAGAGGGTGCGTTGTGTTCAGTTCAATTAAAAGAAAGGCAACAAACCCGATAAATGCCAGAGTAAAGCAGGTCACAATAAATGGGGATGTCCATCCTCCGGTATTCCACGACGCATTCCCATCTGATAAGGCAATTAAAAGAGAAGTTAAAAAGAGAGCAGCTGATATGAATCCAGCTATGTCGAACTTCCGTGTTATCTCAGTTTTATACTCACGCTGGATAATAAATGTTGCAAAGACCCCAACAATACCCACCGGCACATTCACATCAAAAATGGAATGCCATGCAAAGTTATCGATTAAATAGCCGCCAAGAGTAGGTCCGAGGGAAACGGATGCTGCGGCAGCTATTGACCAAAATCCCAGTGCGAGTCCACGTTTGTCCGGAGGAAATTCTCTGGTAACGATCGCCATGCCAACGGGCATCATAAGTCCCGCTCCTGCACCTTGAATCACACGGAACAATATGAGGACGGTTTCATTCCACGACACCGAGCAGAGGAGTGAACCAAGTGTAAAGAGGCTTAGAGCTATGCTGTAAGTCCTCTTATAGCCAAAATGGTCGGCAATCCAGCCTGAGGTTGGAAGCATCACAGCAAATACAAGGAGATATGCAGTTGCTACCCATTTCACCGTGTCAACAGTAATGCCAAAAGTGGCCATAATTTTTGCAAGTGAAACGTCAACAATAGTTGCATCGAGAACAGCCATAAATGTTCCTATCATGACATTTGCAAGTACCCACCACTTGTAAGACGGATGCTCATGATGAAGCGAAGGAACCGAGCTTATCGCTGAGCCCCGCAATGATTTCTTTTCCGAGTCCGCCATGGTTTATTTCACCTTTATGGAGATCTCTACAGACATTCCTGGGCGCAAGACTGGTTTAACAGTAGTGTTAACAGGATCATTGATAGAGACTTTTATTGGCACGCGTTGAGTTACTTTTGTAAAATTCCCGGATGCATTATCGGGTGGGATCAGGGAAAACTCCGAAGCAGTATAGTTACCTATTTGAAATACGCTTCCATGAAATTTAATGGCCGGGTAAGCATCCACATTTATCTCCACCGGGTCGCCGATTCTAACATGTCCAAGTTTCGTTTCTTCAAGGTTTGCGGTCACCCAGATATTTTTCATATCGTAAATTGTGAAAATTGGTTGGCCTGGTTGCACCACATCTCCAGGAAGCACCCAGCGCTTGGCCACAACACCATTAACTGGAGAGTTTACAACAGTATTTAAGAGTTGTGACTCAATAACTCCGAGTTGCGAACGAGCAGCTGTTACCTTGGACAGTGCTATAGCAAACTCGGCTCGAGCTGCTTCCAGAGCCTTCTGGGCGTGATCATATTGTTCCTTTGTTATAACTCCACCTTTATATTCAACCTCAGCGCGATTGAAATCGTCCTGTGCACGACTCACATCGACTTCAGCAAGCGGAACGCCACGCTGAGCGAGCTCCAGTTGTGCTTTTGCTGATGCCTTCTGCGCACGAAGATCGCTGTCATCAAGCCTGACGAGGGTCTGCCCTTCTTTTACAGTATCTCCCTCATCCGTACCGAGATAAACGATTCTGCCAAGCATCTTTGTGCTGATCGATACGCTGTTGGCGTCAATATATGAGTCGTCTGTTGATACAAAATCCTGCATATTCATGTACCAGTAATATCCCGCTATCGCTGCAGCTGAAAGCAGCAGGAGAATTGGAAGCACAATACGCTTCTTTTTAAAAAGCGGAACTGATTCTACATCTTCGGCATCTGCCTCTCCATTGTCTATGTTGGCTTCCTTTTTAAGAACCTCATCTTGAATTCCAGTTCTTGGTTTTAAATCCTTTCCCATATTTATTTCCTGTATTTATTTTTTTCTTATAATTCCGTGCAACAATAATTCCAGAGCATCAAGAGAATCCTTCTCAAGCCCCCTGTAAAAGTCTTCATCAAGCAGAATTGGTTTCCCGTGAATATTGAGAAGCCATGATCGAATGCCTTGCAAAACTCGCAGCACTATTTCTGCAGTACGCTGTGGATTTGAAACGGCAAATTCACCCTCCCTTTTCCCGGCCTGGATTAACTGCTGAATGAGTTTAAGTTCTTCAGCCTGGAAGTCTTTATACATCTCATGAAACGACTCCCTCATTTCTTTTGGCTGCTGAAAACTAAGCGCTCTTAGATTAGCTAAATTCCGGAAGTATTCAATCCTTTTTCTAACATAGTTCCGAAGTTTGTCCGCTGAATCCAAATCAGACGTTACAATTGCTTTTAGTTGTTCAAGAAACTGTTTTTTTTCCTGCAGGACGACCTCAATAAAAAGTCTTTCTTTTGTTGGAAAGTAATAATAAAGAGATGCCTTTCCCATCCCTGCGTCTACAGCTATTTCATCCATTGTAACTTTTGAGAAGCCGTAATATGCAAATCTCTTCCGGGCCGCATCTAAAATAACGCCCCTTTTTTCTGTTGACAAAGGTTCAGTCATTTTACACTCTTGACCTTTCGACTATTTAAGTAAATGCGTCGAAATATAAAACAGCAAAAGCATACAATCAAGTTCCGAAAATAAATGTGTCGAGAGATCGTTACCAGGGTAGGAATGGGTTGAGGAGAGATCACCTATGCCCTAAGGCAAAGGCCGCAAAAAAGAAGTTCAATAGGGTGCTTACAATAACAGGAGCTCCCCTGCTAAAGTTGTATAGCAAACCGAGGAGCCCTTTAGTCTAGCCCAGACAGAGACAAAGGGTGTCCTTGATAAATCCGGGATTCAGAAGAAAGAAACGCACACAAAGAGAGAGTCGAACCCAGCCACAGAACTGATGGCGAGGAGTTCTACATATCGATCATACCGCGTAACGATCCATCGACCACCCACATTCGCACATGTACGTAACTACTTCTCGGAAATTAAGGAACCCTGTGGTGAATCCATGCGGGACGACATAAGCTTACCTGGCCAGTTTATAGGCTATAAAAAGCGGATTAGACAACCGCTGACCCCCTCCGTGTTCCGACTTGAGGGAAAAATATAGTTTATCGCCCATAACAGCTGCAGGAAGGCCTAACATTGATGGCAAAGTTATCTCTGTAAGATAGTTCCCTTTTGAATCGTAGAGCTCAAGCCCATAAAATAATGTCACCCTGCGCACAAAGCATTAACTGGCAAGAGCTACTTTGTTTAGCCGCCGCCATCGGAACAGATATGGATATATCCTTCAGAGATAAAGGGCTCTTGCCGTGCGGCAGATCAAGCTTCATATTGAACACCCACGATGCAAGAAAAAGAACCAGTGCCAGGTACAAAGCCATGGTGACTGTATATATCCCACATCTTAAATACACCGGTTGCCATAAACATGAACCCAAGGACTATTCTAACCGCTATCCTAAAGTTAATGATAATACCTTTGAGCCTTATTCCTGCGCCACTGACTCCTCTTACATCCTCTGCCAGCATTTCTTAACCCTCAACTTACCATGGGTATTATACGAAAAAAAAAGACAATGTCAAGTAAAAAATGAAGTAAGTGTACTAATTCGAAGTTGATAATTATGGTTAATTTTTGGCCACCGCCTCGGTCCGGGTTGCCCCTTTATACAGTGCCCAATTCTCTAACCCTATCGTGAAACTATCTTCACTCAAGGCGTTCAGTGGCCAGAATAAGTATAATATCGTAGGTTGAGCAGCATAACCTTACCGGTCTCAGTCATGTATGCATTCCTGACCACCAAAACAGTATTTTGATAGCATCATACTACAGTGCCCTTTGAAAGTATCTTAGCTCCTTTAACAATCACCTCCCCGTCAGTTCTGATAAGATCGATGTAAGCTCTTTCGAAATTCCCCCCTTTTGTTTGCTCCAGAACGACATTACGTTCATAGGGGGTGTAGAGAAAGAACCTATGGCAGACCCGGGACAGAAAACCTTCCAATGAGCTGACCTTGCGCACTATACAACTGTACATCATTCTTTACAGCACTTGCCAGTGCAACTACCCCTTGATGTGAGATATCTATCCAGAAGATCATATACCACTGATCAGACACGTAATTGCCAGTGCTCGGTATACCTTGGGGACCGATGCTTAACACAGGTTTTCCTTTTTGATCATATCTGGTAAGAATATCTAATTTTTAAAAGGTCAGCTTATATTTTCTAATAATCGTACCCCCGTTTTGAAGATATTCGCACGTGTACAAGTAACCCCTGCGAACGACGGTTGAACGAATTCCTTCTGTCCCGGGAAGTTTCCTGAATTTGAAGGAGTAAAGATACTTTCCGCTGGAAGCTTTATAAGCATCCATAACCACTGCTCCTTCTTTTTTTGATGCACCTGCCGCTAATACATAAAGAAGGCTATCATCTACACTGACATCCAATGCCGAAAGCGGAGCATCCTTAGAAGGTGAAATATGAGTCGTTATTTTATTCTCCTGGCGAGTTTGTGTGATATCAAACTTAGGCAGAGGATATTTATCGATTGTTTCGCAAAGATATTTTTGATTACCAGTCTTATCGTATGAATAAATAAAACCTGCCCAGAAAAATCCTCCACAGAAGCCCTCACCTGAGGAGGCAATCAGAGCATCCAGTGGCATGGCATATGTCGACTGTTTCTCTAAAAAGTTACCAAACTCAGAGTTAAAATTCCCCCTGGGGTCATATTTCTGGAACATAGGTCCAATCCCGTCCTGTACGATAACGAAGCTGCCATCATTAAAAGCAACAACGTAGCTTGGGAGTCCCTTTGTACGAGCAGTTAGTTTCACGTTGCCTTTGACATCGAAGACTGTGACAAGACCAGTCCGAGGATCGCACACAAATACATCACCACTGGAGTTAACTGAGAAGTCGTGAGGCAGTTCGAACTCACCCGGACCTTCACCTTTCCCTTTTCCATACAGTTGGACAAAATTTCCACTCTGCGAGAATTTTAGGACACCCGGTGCGTAAACATCCAGAACGTAGATATAGTCATTTTGACCCACCTTCACCCGCAAAGGTTCCAAAAGTGGCTTTCCATCATAATTTGAAATCGATACGACCGTATCAAGCCTGACCTCTTTCCATGTCCTTCCTTTAGATTTCTGAGTGCATGCATTAGCGAAATCGCTTCTGCCGGGAAAGATGACTTCAAGCTTGGGTGATTGATTCAACAAAAGATGTCCAGCAATCGTCCCAGAAACAACTGCAAGAACAATCATCAGTTGAAAACTTTTATCCATGTTTTACTCTCTCCATTTTGATATTGCTGGATACCACATGGCTAAAAAACACCACATGTCATCGGCAGCTAAATAAAGTCAATGCTACAATGAACAGTGATTGTTAAGGCTGTTTAATTAAGCATTATAAAGCCAAAAATAAATTTCCGTGTAGCAGTGATAATTCCCATCCCACCAGCAGATAGTCTCACTGGCACAATACGTGGCATTCCCCTGGCATCTGCTAGGTTTAGTAGCATAAGTAGGCAAGCTCTACAGTGCTCCAAAATAGTTCCTCTCCAGTTCATACTTAACTTATTAACTCCTCTTATATCCTCTGCCAGCATCGCTTAACCCTCAACTTACCATGGGCATTATACGAAAAAAAAAGACAATGTCAAGAAAAAAATTAA
>JBMFVE010000002.1:0-402930 GCA_049966155.1 Candidatus Kryptoniota bacterium | reverse complement strand
GGATTGGTGATGTTCAACCCCTATTAATATTCAACCCCTTCGGGGTTGGGATTGGATTGGTAATATTCAACCCCTATTAATGTTCAACCCCTTCGGGGTTGGGGTTGGGATTGGTAATGATTTGCAAGAGTCTTGTTTTTTGATTAAATTTTCAGGCAAAAATTTACATTTTAAAATATGTTTGAGCAAATTTCAGGCAAGTTCGAGTCTATTTTCAGGCGATTGAGCGGCCAGGCAAGGATTACCGAATCGAATATTTCCGATGCTGTTCGGGAAGTGCGCAGAGCTCTTCTTGAGGCGGATGTGAATTATAAGGTAGCTCGCCAGTTTACTGACGAAGTTCAAAAAAAAGCCATTGGAGCTAATGTCGTTAAGAGCCTTAACCCGGGCCAGGTATTCGTTAAGATTGTGTATGATGAGCTGGTGAGGCTTCTTGGCGATAACACGGCGGAGCTCGTTTTATCTTCTGATATCCCTGATGTTATTATGATTGCGGGGCTTCAAGGTTCAGGAAAGACTACGTTTGCAGCTAAACTGGCAAACCATCTGAAATCAAAGGGGAGATATCCTTTACTTGTCGCATGTGATGTTCATAGGCCTGCAGCCGTTGATCAGCTTGAGATGCTTGCACAACAAATAAATATACCTGTGTACTTCGACCGGAAAGCCACCGCAGTTGAGATTGCATCGGCCTCTGTGGATTATGCGAGAAAAAATGCCCGGGATATTGCAATTATCGATACGGCTGGTCGCCTCCATGTAGATGAGGAAATGATGAAGGAGGCAGAAGATATTCAAAAGGCAGTTAAACCTCATCAAATTTTCTTTGTAGTTGACTCGATGACAGGACAGGATGCAGTTAACACCGCACTGGAGTTTAATAAAAGATTGAACTTTGACGGTGTGGTTCTAACCAAGCTTGACGGTGATGCGCGAGGTGGAGCTGCGCTTTCAATCCGGTCTGTGGTACAAAAGCCAATAATGTTTGTCAGCGTTGGTGAGAAGCTCGACCAGCTTGAAATTTTTCACCCCGACAGGATGGCTTCGCGCATTTTAGGTATGGGCGATGTTGTGACGCTCGTTGAAAAAGTCCAGCAGCAGGTCGACGAAAACAAGGCAGTAAAACTTGAGGAAAGACTCAGGAAAAATGAGTTTACGCTTGAAGATTTTCGTGATCAGTTAAAACAAATTAAAAAGCTCGGGTCACTGAAGGATGTCCTTTCTATGATACCGGGAGTTGCCTCTACTGTGCGAAATGTGGAAGTTGATGAAAAGGCATTAACCAGAATAGATGCCATAATAAGTTCCATGACCCCGCTTGAAAGGCAAAAGCCGCACATTATTGATGGCCGGCGTCGAAAAAGGATTGCAGCGGGAAGTGGAACAACAGTACAGGATATTAATAGACTTTTAAAACAGTTTACAGAAATGCAACGCATGTTTAAAACTCTATCCAAGGGTAAATTTGGAAAGATGGCATTAAAGAATATGCGTTTGCCATTATAAAACTCAGGAGGATAATTTGGCAGTAAGATTAAGGCTTAGGAGAGCGGGGCGGAGAAATCAACCCTCGTATAAGATTGTTGCGGCGGATTCCCGTTCCCCACGCGACGGCAGATTTCTTGAAATTATAGGCAGCTACAATCCACTTCGAGACCCGGCGGAGATTGTGATTAATGAGGAAAAGGCCTTTAAGTGGCTAAAAAGAGGGGCACTGCCGACTGAGACGGTCAGGAGCCTGCTAAGGAGGAAAGGCCTTTGGTACAAGTGGCACTTAATAAAAAAAGGGTTTGATGAGACAGCGATTGGACAGAAACTTGCTGAGTGGCAGGCGGCGCAGGAAGCAAAGCTTGCAAGAGAAGCTGAAAGAAAAGCAAGGCGAAGAGCTGCAATGAAATCGAAAAAAGCTGCAGCTGGTGAGCAACAGTCCGGACAGCCTTCTGCTCAATCGGAACAACAACCCGCAGCGTAAGATGAATTTTTGTGTATATAAGCAGAGAATGAAGAAGCCGAATGAGTTTGACGCAGAATGCGTCATAGGAGACAGAAGCGGGCTGAAGACAAAAGACAGTCAGGCATTGTCCGCTGCCTGCATTGAAAATTGGTGCGGACAAAAAATATCTGAATATTTATTGAAAAAGCTCGTGTGAAAAAGGAGGTCCGCAATGCAAGAATTCGTCGAGTACATAATCAAGAAACTCGTGGACAAGCCTGAGAGCGTGCAGCTCACAAGGGAGGACAAAGAAAACAATAAGGTTGTCTTCCAGCTCAAGGTTGACCCGAGTGATGTTGGCAAGGTTATCGGTCGCAAAGGGAGGACTGCTAATGCTGTCCGAACACTGTTGAGCGCCGTAGCTGCTCGCGAAGGCAAGCGCGCGATTCTTGAAGTGATCGATAAAGCATAAGTAATTTAATTCTGTCGCCCAAAGCCCGCTCCTCTAACTCCTCTTTGACCAATTGGATCAAATGGATAATCTTTGTCTGATTGGAATCATCACCAAAGTGAGGAGCTACAAAGGACATATGAAGGTGGAGCCTTATACAGACTTTCCGGAGAGGTTCTCCAACATGAAGAGTGTCCTGTTGCAAAGGGCAACGTCTCCCGATATTGAGCAGTATGAAGTGGAGGATGCTCAAAGTCTAAAAGACTATGTTGTTCTTAAACTGAAAGATATAAACAGCTTTGAAGACGGCGAAAAACTTTTAGGAGCCAAAATTTTTGTCAGGGATGAAGAAAGAGTGCGATTGCAGGAAGGCTATTATTATCTGGATTCGCTAATTGGTATGGATGTATTCTGTAATGACAAAAAGTGCCGCGCTTTGAAAAATTTGGGAACTGTGGCTGCTGTGGAAGGTTCACCAATTCAGTACAGGCTTGTGATTCAAAGAAGCGACGGCAGCGAATTTCAGTTACCTTTCGTGAAGGAATTTATTAAAGAAGTATCACTCGCTGAAAGGAAAATTGAGGTCAATATTATAGAAGGGATTCTGGATGGTGGCGTCGATGAGGATTGACATTGTGACGGGACTCCCCGGAATATTGAATGGGCCGTTGAATGAAAGCATCATAAAGCGTGCTCAGGCTGCAGGTATTGTTGATATAAACATCTGGAACCTTCGAGATTTTACACATGACAGGCACAAGACTATAGATGACCTCCCTTATGGCGGCGGACCTGGAATGGTATTAAAGCCTGAGCCGGTATTTGAATGCGTTGAAAGGCTCAAATCTGAACGAAATTACGATGACATAATTTTGCTAACACCGGATGGCGATTTGTTTAACCAATCAATGGCGAACGAGCTTTCTCTGAAAAAGAATTTAATTTTAATTTGTGGTCACTACAAAGGTGTGGATGAAAGGGTGAGGGAATCTCTTGTAACCAGAGAGATTTCAATTGGTGACTATGTTATTACGGGAGGAGAGCTGGCTGCTCTTGTGGTAATTGACGCCGTGGTAAGAATTCTTCCAGGCGCGCTTGGTGATAGTGAAAGTGCACTGAATGATTCTTTTCAGACAGGACTCCTTGACTATCCGCAGTACACACGTCCACCTATCTATCGTGGGATGAAGGTCCCGGATGTATTGCTTAGTGGCGATCATGCTGAAATAGCACGGTGGAGAGAAAAAAGGGCAGTGGAGAGGACAGCAAATCGACGTCCTGATTTAATAGAGAAGTATTTTTCAAGAAAGGTTAGAGAAAACAAGGAACAATCATGAATAAAATTGCATTAGTTGAAGCTGCGCATTTAAGAACAGATATTCCTCAATTCAAACCCGGTGATACTGTTAATGTCCATTTCAAGGTAGTTGAAGGCGACAAGGAGCGCATCCAGGACTTTGAAGGAATTGTCATCAGTCGACGGGGATCTGGACTTAAGGAAACCTTCACAGTGAGAAAGGTTTCCAATGGTGTTGGAGTGGAGCGCATTTTTCCCCTTCATTCTCCAAGAATTGTAAGTATCGATGTCGTCAGAACTGGAAAGGTTCGCAGGGCAAAGTTGTATTACCTGAGAAATCTCGCTGCGAAGGCAGTTCGCCAGAAGACCACCTGAACAGTATATACAGTTCCGTGTCCTTTTTACGGTAAATGTCTGAAGGTGTGTGGTACAAACTATATGCCATGCTCATCTTTCTTCTGGCTCTATCCGTAACAAGTGATAGGACAATTCCAATACAGTGAAAAATTTTAAAATTGGGGTGCCGGAGTCTTCAGATGTAGTCCCCCTTACGTACGGATTCGACAGGCATAAATTAATAGGAAATGCAGAAGTAATTCGTGAGATTCCAGCAAGACTTTCTTCACTGGAATCTCTAAGAGCTTATGATTTAGTGTTGATGCCATCCATTGCTTATGCAAGAAATAGTTCCGAGCTAATGGTTGTGCCTGAATGCGGTATGGTATCAAAAGGTAAAATGGGGTCAGTACGTCTTTACTTTAAAGAAAACCTCCGCGCGATTAAATCTGTGGCAATTGCTCCATCTGCAATGAATGAAGTTGCGATGACAAAGATAGTTCTGGCAGAAAAGTACTCGATGTCACCGTCGTTCGTTTTAGGGGGAAATGCCCTGCCAAGAATGCTGGATAGTGCTGATGCCGCACTGTTGGTTGGCGACGGTGCGTTGACTGCTGATAAACAGTTGAATGCAAATTATCTGGACCTTGGTGAAGAATGGGAGGATGTTACGGGAATGCCATTTGTACATTTCGTCTGGGCTGCGAGGAGAAACTCACTTGAAATTGATCAGTTGCAAAGTGTAATTTCGTCGAGAAACTTGGGGGTGGATAACTTAAGGGAGATAGCCGGGGAGGTTTCTGCTCATCTTGATTTGCCTTTCCAGGCGGTCTGGGAACACTATGAGAAAGAAATTTACTTTGAAATTGCTGAAAGTGAGATTGAAGGTATGCGTCAATTTTTTGAGCTCTCATACTACTACGGCCTACTGGAATACATCCCATCTATAAACTTCTTCGCGCTCGAGTGATTCGGAGGATATGTGAATGATTCTACTATGGGCCAGATAGGCCGGATAACGTCCTGTGTTAAAATGCTGAAAGTTATTTGGTGAAGGGGGAAACTGACAATCGGTAATGATCCGATTTGGCATGAACAAATATAAAAGGATGTAACTTTTCATTATAATTTTCCGTATTTTCACTATGGATCTTCAGGAGAAAAAATGAAAACGGTAATGTTCTTTTTCCCGGTTTGGATATTTATGAGTTTATCGTCTGTCGCTTTTGGACAGAAGGAGATTCGTTCATCTTTTGATTCAACCGTATCAAGGCAAAGATTCATTGTTGATTCCCTCCGACAGGAACTGGCAAAGGTAAAAAGTTCCATTGAGATTATTAAAGCAAAAGTTGACTCAAGTAAGACTGTATCTGAAATGGACGAGCATCAGCTGGATGAACTTCAGGAGTCACTCTCGGAAATTGGAGGAAAACTGTCTGCTATTTCTGACGAAGCAGCAGAAATAGCTCATGAGGCAGCCAGGGTTTACGATGTTGAGAAGGCTGTTGTACAAAATGGTGATTATACACTGGAAGAGGGGCAGACTGTCAGCGGGAACATTAAAGTTTTAAATGGTGATGCTTATATTAACGGTACACTGAATGGAAGCCTGATAGTCGTTAATGGGGATGCACACATAGGGGAGAAGGGGAGGGTGAGTGGTAACGTGGTTACAATAAATGGCCGCACCCGACTTAAAGATGGAGCACATGTCGATGGAAGTATAATTGAGCAAAATGGGAGTCGATTTGTAAAAACAAGAAAGCTAACTGAGAAGATTAGAAACATTGAACGCTCTGGCCTATGGGATGAACCCAGCTTCCTTTTTTCGAGGTTTGCATTTAATTATAACAGGGTCGATGGGCTTTTTCTCGGTTTCGGGAGCAAGAAAGGGTATTTTTGGAGCGGGGCTCAATCGTATTCGCCTTATGGATTTGTTGGATATGCCTTTGGTTTACACAAATGGAGATATCAATTGGGTCTTGATAAATGGTTTGGGAATGTAGACAGATTTGAAGTTGGAATTGAAGGGCACTCACTGACTGATTCGAAAGACACATGGATTATAGGTCCGAAGGAGAACACGGCATTTTCATTGGTTGCCCGTGAAGATTATATGGATTATTTCGGGCGTACCGGTGGATCCATTCATCTTGCTCAGTATTACAGGATGGAATCGAGAATAGTACTAACTTTTCAGGTCGACAGGTATGACTCCGTTGCAAAGAGTACTAACTGGTCTATCTTTGGCGGAGAAAAATCCTTTCGTGATAACCCGGCTGTTCCCAGTGGATTAATGAGAAGTGTAGTTCTTGAGGTTGATCATAGAAGCAAATCGGGGATCACTTCGTCGAGAACAGGATGGAAGGCGTCTTTGAGGGGAGAGGTAACTGTGGGTGGGGATTTTAATTTCCGAATGTTGAGCTGGAACATCGCCAGGTATCAGCCACTGTTCAAAGGGGCACAATTTGATTTTCGTTTTGCAGGCGGTACATCTGGGGGTGTTTTGCCGCTGGAGCGGTCATTTCAGCTTGGTGGATTTAACACTTTGAACGCTTTTGGGTATAAGGAGTATTCAGGTAACCGAATGCTTTTGTTGAATCTCGAAGTTCTTTTAAATCCTGACCTTTTCAATGAGTTCCCGTTTAACCTTGCAACATTGGTGTTGTTCAGCGATATCGGGCAGGTGGTGAGTACGTCACCCGACAATGGTATGCTGGAAGGCTGGAATGCCATTAAAGGAAATGGCTTCAAGTCTGATCTTGGGGTCGGCATTGGCGATGAAGATGGCTCCTGGAGGGTATTCATTAGCTGGCGCACAGATGTAAATACACCACCAGTATTTGGAGTTAGGTTGTCCCGGCCATTTTAAATGTCGCCCGATTGAACATCGTCAAATTCCTTTATTCTTTTTTTTACTTCCGGAGGGATTTCGATAGGCTGTTTTGTATCGGTATCAAAAGCAACCTGTATGCTTGAGCCTTCTGCTACAACCCTTCCGCTTTTTTCCTCAACAATTAAGTAAGCCATTTCAAAGCTCCGTTTGCGAATCCATGTGACCCTGGTGTAAACACGCAGGTCGTCGCCGTAGTAAGCCGGAGACCTGTATGTACATTTTATTTCTGCAATGACTATACCAATTGATCTTACGTTACCACTGTCGAGATTGAGAACTTTACGGAGATAGTTAACACGTGCTTCTTCGAAGTAAGTCAGGTATACGGCGTTGTTGACATGGCCAAGTGAATCCATGTCTGAAAATCTTATGGGAACGTTGACCGAAAATTTAAATTCTGTGTCTTTCATATTTTGATAAAGAACTTACTAAGAATTTTCCATCGAGGCAATTCAACAGAGAGGTTATCGTAAGATAAGCGGAATTACCACTGATTAGCTCAGGCTTTTCAAAGGGAAACTTCTCCAGCGCACAATCAAATGATTGCTTTGATAGCGATGGAAGCTACACCACTGCTTCAACAGCCGAAACACGAACACAGTTGATGCGAAACGCGGGTTAGCGATTTCAAACACCCGGCAATCTTCCAATTAGGCTCTTTGAGAATTTAATTATTACTTTCGGTTCTGTTATGCATTGCCATTGCGGACATTGTAAGTTAATTTTGATAAAAAATCATGATGAACGATGGAAACAAGATTAATTGAAACAATTAAATCAAAGGCAAAAACTTTAAGTAAACATATTGTTCTTCCTGATGCATTAGATGAAAGAGCAATTCAGGCGGCAAGGATTATTACCGACCAATCAATTGCGAAGATTACACTTATAGGAGATGAAAAAGAGATAAGATCAAAAGCTGAAAAGCTAAACGTGGGCCTGGAGGGGATTGAAATAGTCAATCCTGTACTCAGCAGTGAAATTGATAGTTACTCCGAGGAGTACTATGAAATTCGAAAGGCTAAGGGGATGACCATCGAGCTGGCACGCAAAACTATGACTAATCCACTTTTCTTTGGTGCTATGATGGTTCGAAGAGGAATAGCAGACGGAAGCGTTGCCGGTTCGTTGTCGACAACAGCAGATGTTTTGAGAGCAGGCATCCAGGTGATCGGTATGAAGGAAGGTATCTCCATAGTTTCGAGTTTTTTCCTTATAGTTTTTCCACAGAAAATTTTTGCGTTTGCTGATGGAGCTGTTGTTCCAGATCCAAACCCGGAGCAGCTTGCTGACATTGCGATTACAACTGCAGAAAATTACCAAAAACTTGTTGGAGATGAACCAAGGGTGGCAATGTTGTCATTTTCTACAAAGGGGAGTGCTCAACATGAACTCGTTGATAAAGTTGTGAACGCAACAAAGCTGGCGAAGTCCAGGGCCCCTCACCTGAAATTAGATGGAGAGCTTCAACTCGATGCTGCAATTGTTCCTGATGTTGCCCGGAGAAAAGCCCCGGGGAGTGAAATTGCAGGAAATGCGAACGTGTTGATTTTCCCCGATTTGAATGCTGGTAATATTGGATACAAAATGGCACAGAGGTTAGGTGGTGCAGATGCGCTCGGGCCAATTGTTCAGGGATTGAAAAAGCCAGCATTTGACTTATCACGTGGCTGCAGCGTGCAGGATATTGTCGATGTTGTGGCAATTAACTGTGTTATGGGAAATTAGCTCACTGAATGGTGATTGATGGATCGGCAATGAGTAAATTAACGAAATGAAATTAGTTCGAGGTTCAGAATGGCTGAAGAAGTGGAAGTATCTGGTATTAAAATAGGTAGCAATCACCCCCTGGTGGTCATTGCCGGGCCATGTGTCGTTGAAAACCGCGATATTGCCATGCGCGTTGCGGAACATGCTGTTAAGGTCACAGAAAAACTCCAGCTTCCTTACATTTACAAGTCAAGTTATAAGAAGGCAAACCGTACGAGTGAGAAGAGCTTTGTTGGAATAGGTATGGATGAAGCGCTTAAAATTTTGGAAGAGGTGAAAAGAGAATTTCAGATCCCGATACTCACTGATATTCATTCTGAAACAGAAGCGGGAGTGGCAGCTGAAGTTGCTGACATTTTGCAAATACCCGCATTCCTTTGCAGGCAGACAGACCTTTTGCATGCAGCAGGGTTAACTGGTCGTGCTGTTAATATTAAGAAGGGCCAGTTTATGGCTCCTGAAGATATGGCACATCAGGCAAAGAAAGTTGAGGCTGTGGGAAACAAAAGGGTAATACTGACTGAAAGAGGGACGACTTTTGGTTATCATAATCTTGTGGTGGATATGCGTTCTCTGGTGATTATGCGTGAAAGTGGATACCCTGTTGTTCTGGACGCAACTCATTCATTGCAGTTGCCGGGAGGCGAAAGGGAAAGAACTGGCGGACAGCCTCATTTTATATTTCCAATTGCCAGGGCTGGAGCAGCTGTGGGAATTGATGGACTCTTTCTGGAGACTCATCCAAATCCTTCAGAGGCATTAAGCGATGCATCAACCCAGCTCTCCCTTGGGTTGTTGGGATCTCTACTCAAGCAAGTTAAAATGATAGATCAAGCACGCAGAGAATCCGGATTATGAAACCGAATCTTGTTCAAAAGTTAAAACCAATAAAGCTGCTCATTCTTGATGTTGATGGTGTGCTGACGACGGGGAGCATAATATACTGTTCAGATGGTGCAGAGGCTAAAATATTTGATTCTAAAGATGGATTTGGGATTATCAATGCAATTCAAAATGGAATCAGGGTTGCTATTATAACTGGACGAAAATCCGAAGTAGTTAAAAAACGATCAAAGGAATTAGGTATAACGGATCTGTATCAGGGATCAATTGACAAGGTTTCTCCGTATGAAGAGATGAAAAAAGTGTATTCGATAACGGATGCGGAGGCAGCATTTATTGGTGATGATATTCTCGATTTACCTCTTCTTCAAAAGGTTGGATTTTCTGCAGCTCCAGCCAATGCGGTTCGCGACGTGCGGATACGGGTTGACTATGTCACAAAAGCAAAAGGGGGTGAAGGGGCAGTTCGGGAAGTAATAGATATGATTCTGAAAGCACAGAGGAAGCAGTGATATCATTTCAAAACAAAGGAAATAAATTCAGCGGTAAGTTAATAAGCTGTAAAAAAATCTTTTTTAAAATGAAGAGGTAACATTTGAGCAAGTCAATAGAAAAAGGAAAAGAGGTCGTAAGGATAGAAGCTGAAGCTGTCCGCGCGCTCGAGGAGAGGATTGGAAACGAATTTGAAGTGGCGGTGGATTTAATAACAGGGATTCAAGGACGTGTAATAATCACCGGAATGGGGAAGTCTGGACTTATAGCAAGGAAGATCGTTGCAACGATGAATTCGACAGGAACACCGGCAATTTTCATGCACCCTTCTGATGCTGTACATGGAGACCTGGGAATGGTTCGACAGGATGATGTCGTTATATGCATATCAAAAAGTGGAAATACGGAAGAAGTTATCCAGCTTTTGCCGATGTTTAAACGAATCGGCGTTAGTGTTATTTCAATTGTCGGAAATAAGAATTCCAAGCTTGCACGGGAGAGCGATGTTGTCCTCGATGCGTCAGTTGATCAGGAGGCATGCCCTTATGACCTGGCGCCGACATCCTCCACAACTGCGGCTCTGGTACTTGGTGATGCGCTGGCCATAGCTTTACTTGAGAGAAAGAATTTTACTGAAGAGCAGTTTGCAATGTACCATCCTGGCGGAATTCTCGGAAAGCGATTGTTTCTCAAAGTGGATGAGCTGATGGTTAAGGGGAAGAATGTCCCCATTGTGCGCGAGGCAACTCCTGCAATGGATACCATAGTTGCTATTACTTCGGGTCGACTTGGTGCCACGTGTGTTGTCAATCAGGAGGGAATTTTAACAGGGATTATTACAGATGGCGATTTAAGAAGATATTTGCAAAAAAATCTCGATCTGCGTCTGGCAACTGCCGGGGATATGATGACTCACAACCCTAAAACCGTTTCAAAGGATATCCTGGCTGTAGTAGCGCTCGAAGAGATGGAGCAGTTCAATATAACCCAGCTTGTAGTAATAGATTCCTCACGCAGACCGATAGGTATGATTCATCTTCACGACCTTGTTAAAGCAGGTCTCTCGCCAAAATCAGAAGTATGAGATATCTCATTCCTTTTCTGTTGCTTACAATGCTCGCAGGCTGTGAAGAGAAGTTACAACCAACTGTGATTCCTGTGCACGGTCAATTACCCGATCAGGAAAGCTGGAATTCCACAATTGTGTTTACAGACAGCGGATTGACTCGCGGCATTTTAAAAGCCGGGCATGTCGTTGTTTTTAACAATCAGCAGATGACATATCTTGGTGACAGCATCCGTGTCGACTTTTTTGATGAGCAGGGGAGGCACACAAGCTTTTTGACAGCAGATAGCGGAGTTGTAAATGACAGGACAAATGATCTTGAGGCAATTGGGCACGTTTATGCACACAGCGACAGTGGGACATCTCTCTGGACAGAGCGCCTTTTCTGGAACAACAAGAGTGGTAAGGTTACCTCTGATGTATTTGTGCGAATTGTCTCTCCAAAGGAAGCAATTCAGGGAGTAGGGTTCGAATCAGATCGTGATTTGAGAAACTATAAGGTATTTAATGTAAGCGGGGAAGCGAAAACATTGAAATGAAACCGTGGATTGCTTTATTTATTTTTGTGGGTATAGTTTATATTGCAACCATTTTAAATTCGATTGCATATGGACAGGATTCAACAGGTCAAGTTGTAAAGCTTGTTCATGCCGATAGCCTTGTAGGATATTCTTCGGGAGGTAATTCCTTTCGTGAATTAAATGGTCATGTCCTTTTTTCACAGGGGAAGACAACGTTGAGCTGCGATAGGGCGCTGCAGAACCTCACCACCAATCAGGTCGATCTTTTTGGAAATGTGATTGTTCATGACGACACCCTGACTCTCAAAGCTAAACAGGCGAGGTATTATGCCGGGACAAAGACGGTGTACTGTGATTACGGTGTCTACCTGAATGACACCAGGAGAACACTTACAGCAGATAAAGGTGATTACAATTCAACTGATAAAGTAGCTCATTTCAATGGCAATGTATTTGTACAGGATTCTCTCTCTCAACTCTTTGCCAATCAGCTTGTTTACTATAGAGTTGAAGGAAACACTTTTGCTGATGGTGATGTGAAGATTATCAGCAAGCAAAACCACGTGACAATTTATGGGGGGCATTTTGAAAACTATGAAAAAAAGAAATATAGTGTGATGAAGCATTCCCCTGTGCTTGTTCAAATAGATACGGCTTCAGATGGAAAAATTGACACACTGATAATTAAGTCTCAATTAATGGAGGCATTTAGAGATACAGCTGAGGAACGCTTTCTGGCAACAGACAGTGTTGAGGTTATAAGGAGTGAATTGGAAGCAAGATGCGGATTGGGGACGTATTTTGCAAATGATTCACTAATTGTTCTGGTCAATTCCCCTGTTGTATGGTATGAAGACAATCAGCTTACTGGCGACAGCATTTCAGTATATTTGCGCAACAAAATGGTATCGAGAGTACATGTGGTCGGTTTTGCATTTGCACTTTCTCAAAGCGATTCACTTTATCAGGACAGATTTAATCAATTGAAGGGGAAAGAGCTTACAATGTATCTTAATAACAAGAAGGTTCAACGCATTGTGGTTGACAATAATGCTGTGAGTTTGTATTATCTTTACGATAAAAATAAGCCAAACGGCGTAAATAAAGTGAGCGGTGATAAGGTAGTTATGTATTTTACAAATGGTAAAGTAGAGAGGATCTCTGTTAGTGGTGGCGTTGAAGGGGACTATTATCCAGAAAAGATGATTAAGGGCAGGGTGGCATCTTATAATCTGGATGGTTTTGAACTATACTCTGACAGGCCGACTAAAGCAGATTTTGGGAAACTTTTCAGATGAACAGCCAGATTGAAAGTACTCTTTATTCGGAAAATCTGAGAAAGCGTTACAAGAAGCGATACGTCGTCAATGGAGTTTCAGTTGAAGTAAAGCAGGGCGAAGTTGTGGGCTTGCTAGGGCCAAACGGTGCCGGGAAGACTACCACTTTTTATATGATTGTTGGTATGATTAAGCCTGACTCAGGCAAAGTTTTTATAAATTCGGAAAACATTACCATGTTGCCAATGTATAAGCGAGCTCGGATGGGAATTAGTTATCTTCCGCAGGAGGCTTCTATTTTTAGAAGAATGACAGTCGAAGATAATATAATGTCGGTACTCGAAGTGCTCAAAATTCCGGGCGCTGAACGCACCAGGAGATGCGAGAGTTTGCTGGAGGAGCTTGGTATTCAGGGGATAAGGAGGACAATGGGATACTCTTTAAGCGGCGGTGAAAGGAGAAGAACTGAAATTGCGCGTGCTCTGGCATCCAATCCCAAATTTATGCTTCTTGACGAGCCTTTTGCTGGTATAGATCCTCTGGCTGTTGAAGATATTATGAATATTGTAGTCGGTTTAAAAAACAGAGGAATAGGAGTTTTAATAACAGATCACAATGTTCATGAAACCCTTTCAATTGTCGATCGTGCATATTTATTGTTTGAAGGGAGAATCCTGAAATCTGGTACATCTGAATACCTTGCCAATGATCCGGAAGCACGAAGACTTTATCTTGGTGAGAATTTCAAATTGGACAGATATTGAGTTTGGAAATTGTAATGTTGCTCTTTGTGTATTATCCATAATGAATCAAATGTCCTGGAGAATATCTATGTTTTCTAAAATGATTTTGAAATCTGCAATAATTGTCATGGTTGCCGCCACCTTCGCCTATTCACAGGAAAGCAAATACGTACCTTATAAATCATTTGACCCGAACTTCGATTCCTATGGAGGAACACCATTTCGTTCTGCTAGCGGTGCACCAGGCCCTGCTTACTGGCAGAACAGGGCAGATTACCAAATAGAAGACACACTTTATTCAGCTGACAAAATCATATCGGGAAAAGTTATAATTACATATACAAATAACAGTCCTGACACACTTCACTATCTCTGGCTTCAACTGGAGCAAAATCAACTGAAGAAACAATCCCGTGGCTTACTTTCAAATGGTTATTTAGATGGCATCCCAATGTTTAATGGCGGAATGAAAATTTACTCTGTGGAAATTGTTAAAGGACACAAGCATTATCCTGCTGACTACCTTATTAACGATACAAGGATGCAATTGAGATTAAGTGATCCACTTGAGCCAGGGGGAAAGAAGCTGATTTTTGTTATCAGATACTCATTTCCGATTCCACCTCAGGGAGTTAGTCGAACAGGCTGGATGAATTCCAGCAAAGGTGTCATTTACGAAGTGGCACAGTGGTACCCCAGGATGGAAGTGTACGACGATGTCAATGGCTGGAACTCACTCCCTTTTCTGGGAGCTGGTGAGTTTTACCTTGAGTATGGCGACTTTGATTACAGAATCACTGTGCCCTGGGACCAAATTGTTGTAGGTTCAGGCGAACTGGTGAACCAAAAGGAAGTACTGACCAGAGAAGAATTAAACCGTTTGGAACTTGCTAGAAGATCGGACAGCACAGTGTACATCATTTCAAAAGATGTTGCGGGTAACCCTGATACAAGACCCGTCAAAAAGGGAATGGTAACCTGGCACTTTAGGATGAGGAACTCGAGAGATGTTTCCTGGGCATGTTCAAATGCCTTTGTTTGGGATGCTGCAAGGATAAACCTTCCATCCGGGAGAAAATCGATTGCAATGTCGGTTTATCCAGTAGAAAGTGCTTCAGACTCGGCCTGGGGGAGATCTACAGAGTATTTAAAGCAAAGCGTGGAGATTTATTCAAAGAAATGGTTCGAATACCCTTATCCTGCTGCTGTTAACGTTGCAGGTCCTGTAGGAGGAATGGAATATCCAGGGATCATATTCTGCAGCTGGAGAGCCAGAGGCAAGGTCTTGTGGGGAATTACGACTCATGAAATTGGTCATAACTGGTTTCCAATGATAGTTGGGTCAAATGAAAGGGTAAATGCGTGGATGGACGAGGGGTTTAACACTTTCATTAATATTTATTCAACAGAAGAATTCAACAATGGAGAATATGCCCCTAAAAGAGACAATGAGTTTGATCCGGCAGGAAAGAATCCAGCCAGAGATATAGTCCCTTATCTTGTCAGCCCTGAGTCTCAACCAATAATTTCATATGCCGATGGAATTCCAGGGCAGTATGTCCACACGCTGGAGTACTATAAAACAGCTCTTGGATTGTATATGTTAAGGGAGATTGTTCTGGGGCACACTCGGTTTGATTATGCATTCAAAACATATATAAGGAGGTGGGCATACAAACATCCAACTCCCATCGATTTCTTTCGAACTATGAACGATGCAGCCGGGGAAAATCTTAACTGGTTCTGGAAGGGGTGGTTTGTCAAGAACTGGAAGCTGGATCAGGCAGTGGACAGCGTGAAATATGTTGATGGTGATCCTGCAAAGGGCGCGCTCATCACGCTGGAAAACAAGGGCCAGATGGTGATGCCCGTAACAGTTGAGATAAGAGAGTCAGACGGTAAAACAACGAGATTAAATTTTCCTGTTGAGGTATGGGAACGAAGTTCCGTTTTCACATTTAGATACAACAGCAAGGCGAAGATTGAGTCTGTTGAAATAGATCCTGACAGGATTTTGCCGGATGTTAACGCTTCAAACAATTTTTGGTCCGGATCGGGGAGTAAGTAATGTAATTGCTTTTCTTCTCTCACAGCAGTTATCCGGTTTTGCATTTTTGTACTCTTGATGAATTTAAATGGAGACTGTGATGCCAAAGCTGAACGAGGTATCGGTAAAAGAAATCAATGAATTCAGCCGTAAAACGATGTCGGAGACCATCGGAATTGAGATTACAGAGGTGGGCGAAGACTATATCAAAGGACGTATGCCTGTCGATTATCGTACGATGCAACCTTACGGGATAATGCACGGAGGTGCTTCTGCAGCTCTGGCGGAGACACTTGGTAGCATTGCGGGCAATTTTTTCGTGGATCAGGATAAGGAAGTGGTGGTTGGACTGGAGCTCAACGTGAATCATATTCGGTCAGTCAGGGAAGGGTTTGTTTTCGGAACAGCAAGGCCGATTCATATCGGGTCCAGAACTCAGGTGTGGGATATAAGGATTGAGGATGAGAGAGGACGCCTGGTGTCAGTAAGCCGCCTTACGCTGGCTGTGGTTTCAAAACGTTAAATTGTGCACAAATTATTGTTAGATAGTACTTTTTCATGCTGATCCTGCAGTCATTATTGGTCGGAATTACTGCTGTTAGAAGAAAAAGTTGAATTAGAAAGAGACGGAACCGCTTCAGTTAAGATTATTGTTATTGCAGCTGTATCTGATAGTCCTGTCGATTTGATTTTCCTGTCGACCTGGATTAAGCTTACAACGGCCCTTTTTAACTCTTCAAATGTATACTTATTGGCAGCAAATATGTATTCATCTATGTACGACCACCTTCCTTCAAAAACAGATTTGTTTATCTCTTCTCTTGATTTCCCTTTTGCCAGAAGATGTTTTATTTGCACCAGAATCAGAAAAAACTTTGTCAGATGGAAGACAATCTGAACAGGATTGGTCCCTGAACCAACCATTTTCAAAGCAATCTTGAAGGCTGCTGGTAAGTTCTTGTTTGCAATCGCCTTTTGCAGTTCAAATATATTGTAAGTTCGTGATGCACCGACTGTCATGCTTACATCGTCTATCTCTATATCTTTACTTTCTCCTACAAAAAGGGATAGTTTTTCTATAGCAGTATGAAGCTCGCCAAGTGAATCTCCTACGAATTCTATAAGTGCCGTAATCGCGGCAGGGGCGATTTCCTTTCCAAAGCTCTCAGCTTCTTCCGATATCCACTGTTGCAGGTCGGCGCTTTTTAATTTGTTAAATCGGAGCACTTCCGCATTTTTTGCAATTCGTGAGTAGGGTTCTTCACTTATCTTGATGTCGCCGGCGCTGAAACATACAATATTTGATTCGGGAATTTGATTAATTTTATCAGCAATGGAGGCTTTTTCCTTTTTGTTGAGGTCATCAAATCTGCGGACAAATGTGAGACGATGTTCTCCAATAAATGGATAACTCAGCATAGATGAAATAATTTCCTCAGACGTGCATTCACTCCCATCAAAGACATCCTGATTAAACTGGCGTTCTTCAGGCGGTATTACCCCCTGGAGAAGGAGAATTGCAGCTCTATCCAGTAAATATTCTTCTGTACCTGTCAACAGGTAGCACTGTTTTACCTTCTTCTTCTTTATGTTTGCAGCGAGACTTTTTAACTGGTTCATTTGACGAGGTAGGCTTTAACAATGTACACAGGGCTAACAGGAATATCTCTTTCGTCCCTTTTCAATGAGTCAATTCTGTCCACGACATCCATTCCCCTGACAACTTCTCCAAAGATCGTATATTTGCCGTCAAGCCGCGGGAGGTCTCTTACACAAATGTAAAATTGGCTTCCATTTGACTGCCTCTGGGGGTTAACTTCGTCTCCCTCTCTTGCCATCCCTACAGAACCACGGAGGTGTGGTTTTCCAATTTCGGCAGGGATCGTATATCCTGGTCCGCCTTCTCCATAAGTTGATTTATTCGTCCCACGTGAATTTGGATCACCCCCCTGTATAACAAATCCGGGTACTATCCTGTGAAATTGAAGTCCATTGTAAAATCCTTTGGATACGAGCTTGCGGAAATTTGCACTATGGAGTGGAGCGGCATCGTCATAGAGTTTAATAATTATGGTTCCGTAATTAGTCTCAAGTGCCACATTGCGTTTGCTTCCGGAACAGCTTCCCAAAATTGCAGTGGCTATTACCAGGAGCACTGCCCGTGAAAGAAGTCTCATTTCTATTTCTCCCTAAATTATGTAAACGAACAAAATTATGATAATTGCAAAACCTATTCTGTACCACACAAATGCATTTAGTGTATTGTGCTGGAGATAACGCATGAAGTACTTAATAGAGAGGAACCCGAATATTGCGGAAAAAATTGTTCCAAAAAGGAGGGGTTCAATCTCATTGTGAGGGATACCATGCAAAAAATGCTTCAGTTTAAGCATAGCTGCACCGGCAATGACTGGAATTGAAAGAAGAAATGAAAAACGTGCTGCATCTTCACGATTGTAATCAAGTAATAATCCTGCTGAAATAGTTATTCCTGAACGGGAAGTCCCGGGAACCAGGGCAAGCGCCTGAGCAAAACCAACAGCAATGGCGTCTTTGAGAGACATTTTCCTTATATCCCGTCTTTGTAATGCGCGCTTTTCAGCATACCACATAAGAATACCTATCACCACCATACTTGTTGCCAGTACAGCTGGCGTCCTGAATTTTGTTTCCACCCAGTTATCAAGAAGGACTCCCAGTATTCCGGCAGGTATTGTTCCCCAGAATACAAGCCACGAAAGTCGGCTCTTTTCATTTTTAGAAAAGTCCATTTTGAAAAGACCGGTGACAAAACCCTCAATTAATTCAAGGGTGTCTTTAAAGAAGTATCCAACTACAGCTATTAATGTTCCCACGTGAAGTGCCACATCAAATGTCAAGCTGTTTAGCAAAGGTGAATTCCAATGAAAGATAATTGGAATTACAACAAGATGCGCCGTGCTGCTTACCGGTAGGAATTCAGTTAATCCCTGAATTACTCCTAGAATTATGCTTTCCCAGATCAATTTATCTCCTTTGTATTTTGTTTTTTAAAAGTAATATGACAATCCAAGGAGAACTCCAATACCAGATAGGTACATGTTTGTTGGATGAATCCCGTAATTGTCTGTGTATCTTAATTGTTGTCCTGAAGAATCTTTCAGGTTCCCTAAAAATTCTCCACGGATCTGAAAGCCTATTAAAGCGTATAAACTTGTTCCCAATTTTGTGTCCAGAGACATATCAGCTTTTATCCCCATTCCTTTTGAAAAATAGTCGGCAGTGCCGCCGGGTAATACCGGTACACTGAGGCTTCCGAAATGATAGCCTATACCTCCTCCATACCTTAGAAAAAATCCGTCACCGTAGAAGAGTTTGTGAATTGTCACGGTTGGCATGGTGTAAGAATAGCTAACCTGTCCACCGTAACCTGTGGTATAGTTCTGAGAAAGGTAGGCAAGCTCCACACCCACTGTCCAATCAGAAGCAATTAGACAATCACCTCTTCCAAAAAATTCTCCAGCACTTGTAAATGAGCCTGAGGTACTGCTCGTCGCTCCAAGGAAGTTCAGATAGTGAACAAGTGAAGGGGTGGTGTAATATGATAGTCCAAGTCCTGCCGAAATGGAGAAATTTTGTGCGAGAAGTAGGGAAGGATTGAGAATAAAAAAGATTAGCGAATTTGCTATTAACAACTCCCATTTGCGTCGATGTATTATGAGTTTAAATTCCAAACTCTACTCCTCTCTTTTGCCAAAATCAGATTAATATCCTACCTGTGCATAAAGAAAGCAAAGACATATTTTGGCCCATGGACTCCTTTAACAAGTTCTTTTTCTATGTCGGCTGTCTGACTTGGACCTGTCGTCATGAATAAATTACTATGCTTATGGTCTTTGAAGTTTGCACCTGTAAACAGTTCATCGAGAGATCTTAGCATCTGATTCTGCTCTATAACAATTATTAGCTGTGATGCCAATGCAATGGGCAGTCGTGAATTTCCTGAGAATACAATCGTTCCGGTTTCCGCAATGGCACACAGACAATCGGTTATGGCGACATCAATTGAGTTCACTGTTTTTTTATAGGACGCGCTGTCTGGAATTACTGGTATTAAGTCTTTTTCTCTTATGATCTTAGTTGAAATGTTGAGGTGATTGACCACTTGCGGGTATGCGTTCAGTATATGGTCGGTGATAAAAACTAAAGGATTTTCCTTAAGGTTTGTAAAAATTGCATTTTGAAGTTCAGCAGTAGAAGTAAATTGATCAGCTTTTCCACCAAGAGCCTCGAGTTCGCGCTTAAACTGAGAAAACATTTCATCGAAGTTATCAGGTATAATATTTGTTAATGGAGTTTTATAATCGTCTGTAAATTCGATCTTTTGAGTATTGAATAACCGCTTTCGTATAACAGCAAAGACTTTTTCCCGGTCGTTCAGCTTCTTCACGGTTTTACCTTTGCTATATCCTTTTTAAATGATTTTCCAGGCAAATCAGGCACCGATCTTTCCTTACTCCATGATTTTAGAAAAAACTTAAGGAGATGGAGACTGGATAGAAATCGTGCAGCGTCTCCTAAAAATGAGAACAGTCCAGGTCTCAATGAGACTTTTGTAAATTGATTAATCAAAAATTTTTCTGCAAAGTGTTTATGTTTCTTATTAAGGTCACTACGAAGTTTAAGCAGGTGATGATGAATGTCGATTCCCACAGGGCAAACTTCTGTGCAGTTTCCGCATAGTGTTGAAGCAAAAGCCAGGTCACGACCTTTTTCCATACTGGAATAAAGCGGCGTTACCAGTGAACCAATAGGTCCGGGGTAAACAGAGCCGTAAGCATGGCCTCCAACTTTTCTGTACACCGGGCAAACGTTCAGGCAGGCACCACATCTGATGCAATTTAAAATTTCCTGATACTCTGTACCGAGCAAGTTTGTCCGCCCGTTATCGAGTATTACTATATGTAGAGCGTCCGGCCCGTCAAGTTCTTCAGATGTCCGGGGTGATCGAAGTATAGAGGTGTAGCTTGTAAGTTTTTGCCCGGTGCTGCTTCGGCCAAGTAGACGCAAAAATATTCTAAGGTCTGAAAATCTTGGGAGAATTTTTTCGATTCCAGTTACGACAAGGTGGACTTTTGGTGAAGAGGTTGATAGTCTTGCATTACCTTCATTTTCAACTATAACGACATCGCCTGTCTCGGCAATTAAAAAGTTTGCTCCCGATATTCCCATGTCTGCATTGAGAAATTTTTCTCTAAGAATCTGGCGGGCAATTGAGGTCAAAAATTGAGGATCTGTTTTCTTTTCAGCACCTAATTTGCTCTGGAACAATTCAGAAATTTCATATCTGGATTTATGGATTGCCGGTGTGGTGATGTGGGAGGGCCTTTCACCAGCGAGTTGAACAATATATTCTCCGAGGTCGGTCTCAACAGTATTAATATGGTTTTTTTCGAGAAAGGGGACGAGTTCAATTTCTTCTGTAACCATGGATTTAGACTTCACGATAAGCCTTGAGCCAATTGATCTGGCCACTTCCAGGATGTACTCTCTGGCATTTGACGCTGTCGAAGCATAGAAAACACTGCATCCGTTTCTAATTGCATTGTCTTCAAATTGAGCTAGATATTCGTTCAACCTGCTCAATGCCTCGAGTTTAATTTGTCTGGCCTGATTTCTGAGATATTCAAAGCTGATTCCTTCAAACGATTTATTCCTCTTTTCAACCGATTGAAGGGTTGCTTTTGAAAGGTTTTCACGCAGTTGATGGTTGGAAAGTTGTTTTTTGTAGAGTGACTTAAATTCAGGTGATTCTGTACTCATATTTCAAGACTTTCCACCATAATTTCCGAGATGTGTGCAAATCTGTGTTGAATTCCGTTGTGTCTGGCAATTGCTGAGAGATGCATTAAACAGCTCATATCGGTTGATACAAGAGCTTGTGCTCCAGTGTTATAAAAATCGGTCAGTTTATCCTTTCCCATTTCAACAGATATTTCAGGAAATTTAACTGAGAAAGTTCCTCCAAAACCGCAACATATCTCAGGATGCCTCAGTTCAATTAATTTTAAATCCCTGATTTTATTGAGAATCATTCTCGGTTCCTTTTTAATGCCCAGCTCCCGTAAAGAATGACATGAATCGTGGTAGGAGACTGAAAGCTTTAGCCTGCCGCTGAATTTTTCAAGGCCAATGACATTTACTATAAATTCTGAAAACTCATAAACACGGCTGCTGAATTTAACTGCAGTTTCAAATAAAATGTGGTCGTAACTGTCGCCGCTGAAAAGACCCGGATAGAAGTTTCTCATCATTGCAATGCACGATCCAGATGGACCAACCACGTAATCGTTACTGAAATTGAAATCAAGGACTTTTTCTCTTTTAACATGGTATCCTTCTTTGAATAGAGGAATTGAATTTCCTAAAAACGTTCTCATATGGTGGATCGCCATCTTTCTTGCTTCTTCATGATACCCTGTGTTAAATGCAGGCTGTCCACAGCAAGTCTGGTTTTGTGGAATGATGACTTCGCAGCCAAGATGCTTAAGGACGTCGTATGAGGCTTTTGCCACAGATGGGTAAAGCTGGTCAATGTAGCATGGGATAAAGAGAAATACTCTCATTTTTCATGAAATATATGCTGACATGCTCTAAGATTCAATTTGTGAGATTCAATGGATTGAAACTGTTGTAGTGGGGAAATATATTTTAATCATGATAATGACATTCTTGCTAATGTTCTCAATTGCAATCTTTGCAGGGTTCTTTGGTGCTCTTGTTGGAGTTGGAGGCGGGATAATAATAGTACCCTCTCTTACTTTGTTATTTCATCTCCCCATACATGTCGCCATTGCAGCGAGTATAGCGTCGGTCATAGCAACATCAATTGCAGGAGCGCTTTCATATGTAGACCAGCAAATAACAAATGTGAGGTTGGGTATGTTTCTCGAGGTGGCGACAACCTCAGGTGCACTGCTGGGGGCTCTGGTTGGCGTTTTATTGAACGGTTGGGTACTGAGCTTGATTTTTGGCGTCCTCGTATTTTATATGGCTATAACATCATTCAGGACAAGGGAATCGGATGATATTCTTATTGCGGAAAACGGATATCAGAATTTTGAACCCGACTTTCTATCAAAAAAATTAAGATTAACAGGTTACTATTACGACGCTGCAGCAAAGAAGGACGTCGAATATCATGCTACTAAAAGCATAGAAGGAAGCCTTATCTCATCAATTGCAGGAATTGGGTCTGGTCTTCTTGGAATAGGAGGAGGGGTTATTAAGGTTGCTGCTATGAACTCAATTATGAAGATACCAATGAAAGCCTCAGTGGCAACAAGCAAGTTTATGATTGGTGTTACTGCAGCGACAAGTGCTGTTGTATATTTTCTGGCAGGTGCAATAAATATGTATGTGGTTGCGCCTGTTGCGCTTGGTACAATGGTCGGTGCTACTATAGGAAGTCTGGTTATGAACAGACTCCACAGCAAAGTGATAAAAACGGTCTTTTTTGTTTTGATGGTTTACCTTGGCTATCAGATGATAGCTAAAGGGTTGATGATGAAGTTTGGAATAAACTTACCGGGGCTGTTGTGACAAAGGAGAAACCAAGTTTAAGTCAGGAAATCCAGCAGATTAATCATGTGGTTGCCGTGATTCTAACTGTTGGAATGTACACCACAATATTTTTTTATGTTGTCGGTTTAGTCCTCTTTTTTATTAAAGGTTCAGTCGAAGATCCTGTGTCAGCCCAGTATTTTCATTCTTTTTTTGCTTTTTATAATAGCCTCATCCGATTGCAGCCAGAAGCATTCCTTTACCTCGGTACTATTACATTGATACTGACACCAATCAGTCGAGTTTTCATATCAATTTTTGCATTCATGCGTGACCGGGATTATAAATTTGTGTTCATTACGCTCCTTGTATTTTGCGTTATTCTGGCAAGCATACTTGTGGGGAGTATTTTTAAGGTTAAGATTGGATAATATCTTGTCAATTCAGGTGGGGACCAAAATCATAGGCAAGATTGATTTTGTGCATGTAAGTTACTATAATATAATATGCTTATGTCAATAGGTGATGAAAAACTCAACTAAGATATTCCTGGTACTTGTTGTCATTATTGGACTTTTTGCAATTTTTTTAACGATTATATTTTCCAGGGGTGGCGGTGCAAGGGGAGGATTTGATCTCACCGGCCCAGGGGATAAGGTTGCAATTGTACGGCTTGAGGGGACAATATTATCATCTGATAAGATCATAAGTTATCTCAAGCAGGTTTCAGAAAATGCAAGCGTAAAGGCCATTGTTTTACGGATTGACAGTCCAGGCGGGGGTGTTGCCGCAAGCCAGGAAATTTATGAAGAGGTTAAGAAAATCAGCAGTTCAGTTAAACCTGTTGTTGTATCCATGGGGTCAATTGCAGCCAGTGGTGGATATTATGTGAGTTGTGCGGCAACAAAGATTGTTGCAAATCCGGGGACAATCACAGGAAGCATTGGGGTGATTGCGATGTTTCCAAATTACGCCGGACTTATGGAAAAACTGGGGTTAGGAATGAATGTTATTAAGAGTGGTAAGTATAAGGATTCAGGATCCCCGTTTCGTGCGATGACTGATGCTGACAGAAAATATTTTCAGAACGTTGTGGATGACAGTTATTCCCAATTTCTGGATGCTGTAGCTACTGCAAGGAAGCTTTCCCTGGATAAGCTAAAAGCTTATGCTGACGGAAGGGTCTTTACAGGAAGAGAAGCTTTAAAATTAGGCCTTGTAGATACGCTGGGATCTCTGCAAGACGCAATAAAACTTGCGGCGAAATTGGGTGGAATAAAAGGTAAACCTGTCGTGGTCGAGGAAAGAAAACCAACAACACTCTTTGATATTTTGTTTGGAGATCGATTTGCAAATCTCAATCTCTTTGAAAAGGATTTTCTTGAACAACCCGTGCTTCAATATAAGATGATACAATAGAAAGGGGAAATCATGAGCGTTACTAAAGCGGACATTGTGGAAGAAATAGCTGAACAAACAGGACTGACCAAAATAGAGACAGCAGCAGTGGTAGAAGGGTTCCTGGCGTCGGTTAGGAAATCACTGGCCGAGGGTAAATCAATTGAGATTAGAGGATTCGGGAGTTTCAAGGTTAGAAAGCGAAGAGGAAGAATGGCCAGAAACCCTAAAACCGGGCAGGCATATCCTGTCAAAGAGCAGTTTGTTCCATACTTCAAGGTATCTAAAGAATTTAAGGCATATGTTGATGAACACCTGGGGTCTGGAGTGCCGGAAAAGGGTGATGTGACAGGGCAGGGTGGCTCTTTAGGAGAAACAGATAATGGGTGAACTCCACTGCCCGTATTGTGGGGCTTCAATTTCTCCTGACTTTCTCTTCTGTCCAAGCTGCGGAAGCAAACTGGATTCCGTTAGAGAGTTCGTAGAACAGGCTTCTTCACAGGGTGATTCCCAGAAGGCACAAACTACAAAAATTCTAATTTGTCCCACCTGTGGTTATCACAATGATGTTACTGCAAAAGCTTGCGAATCATGTGGATCGTCTCTGAAAAATGTTGTACCCGTTTCCATTCCAGTGAGTGCAACCGCTCCGGAGTCACAGGCCGTACCGCGTTCCTCGGTACGCGGCAGTCTCAAGGAAAAGCAGACCTCCAAAAGGAGGGACGCGGTTAGATCCGCGCATCCTGACTATGACAGGAAAAAAATCACCACAGGGAAGTTTAAGCTCGAAACATACCAGATAGTTGCAATTGTTGCTGCTATCTTTCTGGGAGGCCTTGTAATTTATGGGATCGTTAGTTCAAGGGGGCAGAGCAATCAAGCTGAGACAGGCGGTCAGGTACAAAGTGGCAATAAGCCCAGCGCGAATGTGATGCAGGAGATTGATCGGCTCCGTCAGGTTGTGGATAAAAATCCTTCTGATTTGTCATCTACACTAAAATTAGCGAATATGCTTCAGGACAATCAGTTCTTCGATCAGGCTGCAGTTTATTACAAGCGCTATCTGGATAAGAACCCAAACGATGCTGATGCCAGAATTGACTACGGCGTTACTCTCTTTGAGGGTGGAAATGTTGATGGTGGCGTTGGAGAAATAAAGGCAGCACTGAAACTGGATCCAAACCATCAAATTGGCTATTACAATCTCGGAATAATATATCTAAATCAGGGAAAATTTGACGAGGCAAATAACGAGTTTAAGAAATGTGTCTCCATTGATCCAAATAGTGACATTGGTAAAAGGGCAAAACAGATCCTGGAACAACATGCAAACTTAAACAAAACGCAGGAGGTGAAATAGTATGCCCAGCGGTAAGAAACGCAAGCGGCACAAAATGGCTACCCACAAGCGCAAGAAGCGTCTTCGTATGATGAGGCACAAAAAGAAAATACGATAATATTACTTAAACGGGGTTACTGCGTGTCGGCCGCACTTCGTCTGCAGTAACCTTTTTTAATTTTCGAGGTTACTGAATGAAAAGAATTGAGAAAACTGGAATTGTTATCAGTGTTGTTGTTGTTATTCTGGCGATTTCCCAGCTTACTTTTGGTTGGGGATTTTGGGCTCATCAAAAAATCAACGAACAGGCTATCAATTTACTACCTGAGCCCCTTCGAGGATTTTATGAGCAAAACAAAGATTATATAATCAGGGAAGCAGTTGGTCCCGATCTTCGGCGTGCAATAAATAAAAACGAAGGTTATTATCATTATATGGACCTTGATAAATATGGCAGGTATCCTTTCAGAAATATTCCGGGGGATTACAATGAAGCAGTAAAAGAGTTTGGTTATGAAACTGTGCTTAAAAACGGAATTGTACCATGGATGGTGAAGTGGATGACAGATAGTTTGACTTATGCGATGGAAAAGAAAGACGTACCACTGATTTTAAGACTCTCTGCTGACCTGGGCCATTACGTAGCAGATATGCACGTTCCATTTCATTCAACGGAAAACTACGATGGCCAGTTAACTGGAAACGTAGGTATACACTTCAGATGGGAGAGTGGTATTCCGGAGCATTTTGGGGCAAATTATAATTATAGGGGGATAGAGGGTGCTGATTATTTCAAGCATCCCGCTCAACAGGCTTTTGAGATATTGACAGGCAGTTACGAGTTGATTTTACCTTCACTTAAAGCGGATAGTTTAGCGAAATCTGGACTTATAGGCGATCAGCTTTATAAGGTTGAAAGGAAAGAAGGAAAGAAGGTTTACATTTATTCAAATGAGTATTATGAGAGGTTTAATAAAAATCTTGATGGAATGGTGGAAGCGCAAATCCGACTTGCAATCCATGATGTTGCGAGCTACTGGTACACTGCCTGGGTGAATGCTGGTAAACCAAAATTCTGGTAAAAATTATGAAAAAGAAAAGTATGAATAACAGGATATATCTTTCTGAGCGACAGATCCCTACCCACTGGTACAATTTATTGGCTGATCTTCCAGTTAAGATTCCTCCCCCATTAGACCCTGAAACTCAGGAACCAATTTCTCCTTCAAAGCTTAGTGCAATATTTCCAGATGCGCTAATTGAGCAGGAGGTATCTACTGACAGGTTTATAAAAATACCTCGTGAAGTGATTAATATTTATAGAAAATGGAGGCCAACTCCACTTGTGAGAGCGGTTGGGCTGGAGCAGCTTCTCGAAACACCTGCTCGTATTTACTATAAGTACGAGGGAGTTAGTCCGTCAGGAAGTCACAAACCTAACACGGCAATTGCGCAGGCCTACTATAATAAGCGTGAGGGTGTCAAGCGGCTCGTAACAGAAACTGGTGCAGGCCAATGGGGCTCTGCATTGGCCATGGCATGCAACTTTTTTGACCTGGGATGCAAGGTTTTTATGGTAAGATCATCTTACGATCAGAAACCGTACCGTCGTGCCCTGATGAAGTTGTGGGGAGCTGAGGTTTCAGCAAGCCCAAGTGACGAGACAAGTTTCGGAAGGGATGCACTTGAGAGGGAGAGCGATTCTCCCGGCAGTCTCGGAATTGCAATTAGTGAAGCTGTGGAGGTTGCTGTAAGTGATGCTGAAACCAAATATTCCCTGGGCAGCGTATTAAACCATGTCCTCCTGCATCAGACAATTATAGGTGAAGAAGTGGTGAGGCAAATGGAAAAAATCGGAGAGTATCCAGACATTTTAATAGGCTGTGTAGGCGGAGGTTCTAACTTTGGAGGCTTTGCATTCCCATTTGTAAGGGAAATACTGGACGGAAAAGCGCGAGCCCGAGGTCTTCGTGTACTTGCAGTAGAGCCATCAGCATGTCCAACAATGACCAGAGGAGTTTTTGGTTATGACTTTGGAGATACAGCTGGGCTTACGCCTCTGCTGGCAATGCACACGCTGGGACATACTTTTATACCGCCTGCAATTCATGCGGGGGGGTTGAGATATCACGGTGTTGCGCCATTGATTTCTGCATTGTTGAATCAGAAGATTATCCAGGCGGTTGCATACACACAAAATGAGGTTTTCGATGCTGCATTGAAATTTGTTAAGAGCGAAGGGATTGTCCCTGCACCCGAATCTGCTCATGCAATACGTGCAGTCATTGATGAAGCTTTGAGGGCAAAAAGCGAAGGGAAAGAAGAAGTGATAGCTTTTAATTTAAGTGGGCATGGTTACTTTGATATGAGCGCATATGAGGCGTATATTCAGGGACAGCTTGAAGATGTTGAGCCTGATGAAGAGGAAATGCTCCGTATTTCAGCTCAAATTAAAGGTTTTCCGATTCCTAAAATCTGATCCTGCCTGGTAGATGGTCGGAGCTCTGGTTCAAAATTCCCATTATTTATCGCTGAGCTCCAGGCTTTTTTAAAAAGGGGAGAGAGTGTTGAATCTACTTACAGATCAGATGTCTTTTTGTGGCATTTTTCCCTTCCGGGTTGTACCTTTTTTGTTTTTGGGGCTTTTTTCCATTTCCATTCAATAAAAAGAGCTTTGAAATTGTAGTTTTGAAAAACGCCAGAACAGCATTAGTGCTTCTCTTCTTATTGCTGGTCACAGGGAGTACGTATGCGATGCCTAATTTTGCAAGACGCTATAATATGGAGTGCACAGCCTGTCATACAGTCATTCCACGTCTTAACGAATTTGGCTACCAGTTCAGAGCAGCAGGCTATCGGATGCCCGAAGAAATCGGAAAGACGGAAACACCTACTAAGTTCGGTGATTTCACCGCATTCAGGGAGCAATTAAGCTTTGTATATTCTCACAGTAAGGATGCGGCAGGCAACACATCCAGTTCAACACAGGGGGTATTCAACGAGATAACTTTTTATCCGATCACCATGTCGTTTGCAAAGAACTGGTCTACCATAGTTGAGCTTTCAATGGTGCCAGATGGTACTGCAGAAATAGAGAACGGCTATTTAAGATACAACTGGGGAAAACAAGACCTCTTCTTTTCATTGAGGGGTGGTGTATTTCATCCATTTGAAGGATATGGGGCTTCAGATCGGCCCATCTCTCTTTCGCGTCCACTTTTTGAAACCGTCATGCCGAACTACAACCAACCAACCCTTTATAAGTTATGGGGAATTGACCAGGTTGGGGTAGATTTTCAGGTGCATTACAACAGAACTGCTCTTTCCTTTACCGTGTTCAATGGATTGAACTCTTCTGGCGAACCTGCCAAAGGTGGGGGACTGGTAAAGACTCAGGCAGCAAATCCATCTTCGTTTAACAGCAAGGATATTCAGATGCTCGTTAATCAGATTCTTACTGACGACGGTGGTGGATTAAGTGTACTCTATTACCACGGCAATGTAGACCTGCCCGTAAAGAATACGTCGAACTATTTCCAGAATAGCTATGACCGCCTTGCCTTTTTTGCCAGTTATCCGGTCGTAAAGAACTCATTACTTCTTGCTGGTTATGGATATGGTAGTGACAAGAGTTACGATTATACTGCTAACAGTGTGGATGGAACATTTAACAGCAATGGATATTTTGCTGAGTTTGACTATGGTGTTAATGACAATCTCTGGCTCGGTCTGCGTTATGACAACTTTGATCCAGCTACAAACAAATCAAGCAATAGCATAAATGCGATAACCCTTTGTGCCAATGTTCCTTTAAACAATGGCATCCAGTTTATTGCTGAGTATCAGAATAAGACGACTCAGACGCCGGCAGGTAATGCAACATATGGTCAGTTCCAGGTTAGGGCAATAGCAATCTGGTAATTTAAATGTTATGAATCGGCGGCACACAATAAAACTATGTGCCGCCGATTTTTATTATGGATATTTTCACTGGACAAGGAGAAAAATAAAATGCTTAAGCTACACATCTCTCTGTTGGTCTTCATGTTAACAGTCTTCACAGCGTATGCTGCAGATGTTGCAGATTCATCGAGTTACAATTATGTCGGGGTCAAGAAATGTAAGATGTGCCACAGTGCGGAAAGGGGAGGCGGTCAGTATGTCATTTGGCAGCATTCCAGACATGCGCAGGCATTTGCTGACCTGGCCTCGGACACCGCCAAAGCAATAGCAAAATCAAGGGGTCTTGGTGATCCACAGAAAAGTCCTGAATGCCTGAGATGTCACGTTACCGGATATGGCCTGCCAGCGAGTCGCTTTGAGTCGACTTACTCTGCGGAAGATGGTGTAGGCTGTGAATCATGTCACGGAGCCGGGAGTGGATACTGGAAAGCTACAATAATGAAGTCAATTTATGAAGGTACTGCCAGAGCTTCAGATTACGGTCTGGTGGTTCCATCCTCAGGTGAAGTATGCACCCGGTGTCATAATTCTCAAAGTCCATTTTTCAGAGGTTTCGATTTCCACGCCGACAGTGCGAAAATTGCGCATCCAATTCCCAAAAAATAGCAAAAAAAATCCCCCTGGTCAGCATTACCGGCAGGGGGATGTGTAATTGGCGACGATTTAAAAATTGTTACGGTGTGTTAACAAGAGTTGGTTTAAATAAATCAGCCGTAACCTGAGGAGGTGTATTTGGGTTCGCCGTCAATTCATTCGTCGGGTAGAAAAACCTCTGCGGGAATTGTGTGCCCACAGTCGGGGTCAGCTGGACAGTCTTACCTGTAGAATCCTGATATTGAATCTGAAAATTAATTCTCCTTAAGAAGTTAAATACCTCCACCTGATGCATGAGGGAGAGGTATTCTTCATTGAAGATAGCCTGCAGCAATGCACCTGAGTTTGGAAAATCCGCAGCCGTGTAAGGAAGGGACTTGTCACCAAACACGTTGTCATTGTACTGCCTGGCATTGTTGAGGTTGGCAATAGCATTTGCCTGATCTCCGAGTCGGGCATAAGCCTCTGCCATAAGGAGGTAAGTTTCGGAAGCGCGGAAAAACGGGTAGGAAGATGTAGCTGAGTATGCCCCACCCTGAGCGGTATTAAGATCCTTTCCATTGGCACTGTAATAGTAAGCCACCCGCCCACTATCGTTTGTCTTTCCGTCTCGAGCAAGTGCTTTGACCATAGGAATAACGAAATTCTTGCTGGCGTCCATATAACCGGGTCTGTCGTAACCCATAAATGAGTACCAGAGGTTCATATCACCATTGTAGGTACCCGACTTATGGGGCATCATCCAATCCTGCGCTCCTTTGAGGTCCAGGATCCCCTGTTGTGCCTCAGATATAATTTGATTAAGAATTGTGGAGCTGTATCCAGCGTGCCTTGCGACATGCATCAGGTATCTTGCTTTTGCAGAATGTGCTGCTCTAAGCCAGGCATTGGGGTCTCCATTGGATGAGAAAATGTCCACCGGGAGAACTGTCTTATTGGCAGATAGTGTCGCTATTCCTGCATCAAGTGTTGCCTGAACCTCTGCGTAAACTGAGTCCTGTCGATCAAATTTTGGGGTCAATGTTACGGTCGGTTGTGCTGCCTGCGAATAAGGAACGTCTCCCCACAAAGCAGCTACTGTGCCCATCTGGATACCTTCGAGTATTTTTGCAGCCCCCACCAGGTTCATCTGTCCGGCACTTGCTGCTTTTGTTTCAACAAGTCTTAAATTCTCAAGGACTCCAGTGTAGGCTGTAGCCCAGTCGTTCTGGTAGTCCTGAGCTGAAGTATTGTAGTTATAGTAACCTGTGAACTGTCGGTCAGATCCAGTTACCTGTTGCGCCCACATGCTTGCCATCTGGGCCGGATATCCCTCCATAAACTCGTCAAATGCTCCCTGTGCACTGACGAACAGCGACGTAGAAGGCGCATCGGACGGAGCAAGAGGATTCACGTCGTATCCTTTCGTGAACGACTTGCAACCTCCGATGAATCCTGCAAAGGCCGCTGCAACAAGAATAATTTTTATACTTTTCATTATCTCCTGCTCCAATCTTAATAGTTCAACTGTAGTGACAAGATGTAGGTCTTGACACTCGGGTTATTAAAATAGTCGAGACCCTGGCCGTTGCTTGGGCCGGTAAGGTTGCCTTCCGGATCAACTCCTGTGTATTTAGTCCACAGAGCGAGGTTTCGGCCTATCAAGCTTATGTTCAGGCTTTGCAGCCCAAAGACTGTTAATGGCAGTGTATATGTCAGTGAAAGTTCTCGAAGTCTTACGTAGCTTCCATCTTCGACGAATTGCTCTGATGGCCCGGTAAATCCTGAACCTGGGCCGTCGTAGAAATACGATTCATCTATGATGACAGGGCCGCCGCCAAAGTCGGCAACATACCCCCTGAATGAGTATGTTCCATCAGCATTTTTCCTGAATGCAGCGCTTGCCGGCATCTTGGATATACCCCAGTCAGCTCCCTGAGCCATCTGGGCAACTGTATATCCATCGTAGTTTTTCAGGGTTGTTGCCTGCTGTGCAGAGATCGTTGTCCACCAGTTCTGATATCCAGCCTTGCCAAAGTAGGACAATGCACCTTTTGTACCATTCCATACCTGGCCACCCTGCTTAATGTCGACCAGCACATTCAGTGTCAGTCTTTCAAATCTAAATGTGTTTATAATACCAGCGCGCCACTTGGGATTTGGATCACCTATTACGCCTGGAGTAGCTGCAACCTGTGGGAATCCATTTGCATCGAGTACGAGCTTACCGTTTGCATCACGTTCCCATCTTGTTCCATATAGAACGCCAACCGGTTCGTTGAGGACAGCAGCGGAATATGGGTCTGTAAAGCCATCGAGGAATACATTTGTTACGCCAGATAGACTGGTGACCTTATTGCGGTTTGTTGACCAGTTAACAGTGGTAGACCAGGAGAATTGGCCTAACCGCAGCCATTCAGCCATTAACTGGAGTTCAGTACCTCTGTTTTCAAGAGTTGCAGCATTGGCCACCCTGCTCTGGAATCCTGTCGACGGTGCGACTGTCAAACCAAGGACGGCGTCACTGCTTTTATCAAAGTACTGTGTCACGCTCAGGGAAGCGCGGTCGTGGAAAAACCGCAGGTCAAGTCCAAATTCGGTTTCAGTAGTTCGTTCAGGTCCAAGTGATGGGTTACCCATTTGTGAAGAGACCGCCACGCCACCGCCGTAGTATTGTAGTCCAATGGCCGGACCCCAGCCATTTCCAAAGACTGGATTACCAACGTAATATGTCAGTGTAGAATAGACGGGTGGTTGGTTTGCTGCAGTCCCTATTGCTGCTCTCAGTTTGCCGTAAGACAAAATTGTGTTGTCCTGTAAGAATGGGAGTTTGGAAAAGTCCCATGCGATGCTGGCTGACGGATAAAAGTAGAGTCCGGCAGTTGACGGGCCATAAGTTGACGAGCTCTCGTCTCGACCTGCCAGGGTGAGATATAACTGGCTGTACATACTCAAACTCAACTGTCCGTACAATGCAGCGTTTCTGACAATAGTTTTGCCCTGTCCCGGGACATAGCTTGTAGCATTGCCGAAGGATGGGGGACCGGTCGGGATTATAAATCCGGTAGCTGTAACTCCCGTGCTGTTATAACTCTGCTGATCAAGGTGGAACCCAACCAACAACGAGCTTTCGAGTTCAGAACTCAATTCCCGGTCAATTCGGGCTTGCAGATCAGAATTAACCTGATATTGCTCAATTACATTTTGATAAAATTGTCCCTTCGGCTGGCTGGCATCCCAGTAAGCCAGTGTGGTATTTTGCTGGTTGGTGAGATAGTCAACCCCGGCACGGTAAGTCAGGTCAAACCAGCTTACGGGATCGTATGAAATTTGCCCTGATCCTATTAATCGATTTGTAACGAATGTACTTGGATCCTGATAGATTGTGAAAAATGGGTTGTTATATCCCATTCGTTTGGCAGGGTTTCCTTCCGGGTTACGATATGTCCGTTGAATTCCGTAGCTGACCTTTCCTGTTGGGGATACATAGTCCACAATATACGGCTGGTTGTTAAAATCAGGAGGTGTACGATATGCCCCCAATAACAAGCCGGATATGTTGGAACCTTGCTGAATTCTATCTGTGCTGCTGTTTATGTAAGCTGCGTTAACCTCCATGGTCAGGTGATTGCTGTAAGCCCTTGAAACATCTGCTCTGATTGACGTTCTGTTGAAGCTTGAATTAGCAAGTATTGTTCCAAGTTGGCCGAGGCGATCGACATCCAGGTAGAAGTTTCCCGTTTCGTCGCCTCCGCTTAACGTGACGCCATATTCCTGTGAGATTGGGGAACGGAATATTTCAGCAGCATGGTCAAAAATCTGCTTTGAATTTTTCTGTACGATGGTGGCGTATGGATAGTTGGTCCTGCTGAGGCTGTCCGCGCCCCCAGATCGGTCCACAATCCTATCGCCCCAGCTAAGCGAAGAACCAAATATGTATGCACCATTTCCCCCCTGACCAAATTGTGTTTGCAATGGCTCCTCTCTCATCAGGTGATCATACTGTATACTTGACCTTAAGGAAATGTTCACTTTTCTGTTTGGCGAAAAGTGTCCCATTTTAGTTGTAATAACAATAACTCCGTTGGCTGCCCTTGAACCCCAGATTGCCGCTGCTGATGGTCCCTTGTAAATTTCGACAGATTGGATATCCTCCGGGTTGATGTCGTTTATGGTTGAGAATGCCGAGACGCCAGCGACGTTATCTGTTCCGATAGTTGTATTAAATATAGGGACACCATCAAGAACTATGAGGGGCTGGTTGTTATTTTGTAGCGAGCGAACACCGCGAAGAATAATTCTGGTAGCTGCTCCCGGATCTCCTCCTGTTTCGGTCGTGTAAACTCCAGGTGCTTTTGCAGCTAAGCTGGTTGTAACATCATGAACACCTGTAAGTACGAGCGATTGTCCAGCTACAGAAGATACGTCGGTTCCAAGCCTCTCTCTGGAGGTTTGGGTACCTATAGCGGTAACGACCACTGGACTTGTGGTGAGTCCGCTTGGAATTAGCTGGATGTTAAGGGTAATTGTCTCTCCTTCTCCAACCCTCACATTGCGCGTCACCTCTTGATATCCAATGTACCTGGCAACGAGCCTGTAAGAGCCTTTTGGAACTTTCTGGATTGTGTAGTTGCCATCAATGTCAGTTGCTGCTCCAAGTGATGTTTTCTCGAGCACAACTGTAGCACCAGGCAATGCTTCTCCAGTTTGCTGGTCTGTAATTTTACCTTTTATTGTCCCCGTTTGCGCCCACGCCGAGGCAGCAAATAGAACAAGTGACACAGCCAGAGCTGTAGAAACGAAGGTGAACCTTCTCACGTGATACCTCCTTTGTTTTTTGATTTGACTCTGGTGGGGATTTAGTTGTTGAGTGGGTTTACTTTGAAAATAAGGAAGACTGGCAGAGCGTAGTTTCGAGCACTGCTTTGTCGAAAAACCGGCCCGCCTCTCTTTTTGGACTTTGGTCTGAAACACTGTCATAAATTCTTTTTCTTCTGTAATGGTAAAATCGTCCAACGAAATCGGAACAAAACAGTTGCGCCAAGAGAAAATTTCTCGGCTCTTCAGACAAAAAGAATTATTTAATTAAGACGAGACACCAGCAAGGGACCAGCCAGCAACTTTCGCCCATTTGCCCGTCTTATGTAAGTACTGCTTTATCACCAACATAGCAACGTTGAAATATAACGACGGGATATTGGATTGTCAAGTTCAGCATCGGTCTTTTATCTTATGTTGTTTGATAAAAGTGAGCTAAAACCATCGTTTACGGGATTGATTTCGATTGTGGTTATTCCGGCGGAGGCATTTGAATCATCTTTTTTACACAAGCCTTGAACAACAGTTGTGCTGTGTATAAATTCTTCAAATGACTCTTCCAAATCAACTTACTGTACTGAGGATAATCCTGACGCCAATCTTTGTAATTCTTTTTTTAAGCGAGAGGATAGTGCTGAGGCAAATTGCTTTGTTTGTGTTCTTAATTGCAGCACTAACTGATTGGTATGACGGCTGGGTTGCAAGGCGAATGGGAAAAATTAGCAGATGGGGGATATTTCTTGACCCGCTTGCCGACAAAATTTTAACCAGCTCGGCATTCTTTGTATTTGCAGCTGATGGGTTTGCGCAATGGTGGATGGTATGGGCAATTGTCTTTAGAGATATTTCAATTACAATTTTGAGATCTTTGTCTGAATTACGCGGTCAGACAGTTCACACTAACTACACCGCGAAAATTAAAACAGCACTTCAAATGGTTTTTATATACACAGTCCTGATTGCAGTTATTGCAAGAGATTCATTTGGCGCTCTGAGAACTATGACAATGATCATACTCAACGGGGACGTGCTTTACTACTCCATGCTTGTAATAACGGTAATAACACTGGGAACCGGGCTGCAATATGTAGTTGAAAATTTTCGTTTGATTCAATCTTCATTTCGGTTTAGCAGTGGCAGAGCAGAATCCGAGTGAGAAACTTAGTTTTTTTGACGAACTTGTTGCAACAGGACTTGGTGCAGGCCTTTCACCAATAGCACCCGGTACAGCCGGTTCACTCCTTGCTTTAATTATCTACATGATCCCGGGTTTTGAGAAAATTGAGATTATCGTGCCGGCAATTTTTATTTTTTTTATAGGGGGATCTTATACTGCAGGGCACCTTGAAAGGGTATATGGCCATGATCCGTCCAGAGTGGTAATTGATGAAGTAGTGGCAATGTGGATTTCTCTTTTGATTTTACCGAAAAAATTCTGTTTTATCATGGCAGCATTTGTCATATTTAGATTGCTGGATATCGTCAAACCCTTTCCAGCAAATTATTTTGATAGAAAGAAGGGCGGAGTTAACATTATGCTTGACGACGTTATTTGTGGGGTTTATACGAATCTTGTTCTTCAAATTATTTACAGGTGGATAATGTAATGAGGAGCGCAGGATTAATTACCATTGGTGACGAAATCTTAATTGGACAGGTTACAAATTCTAATGCAGCTTTCATCGGACAAAAACTTTCTGAAATAGGGATTGAAGTAAGGCGTACATTGGTAGTAGGGGATGAATACGAAGAAATCCTTTCTGCTTTCAGGGAGTTTTATCAGAAATTTGATTGCACTATTGTTACGGGTGGACTTGGTCCGACGCACGATGATATTACAAAGAGAGTAGTTGCTGATTTTTTCAAAGCTCGCCTTGTCATAAATGAAAAAGTACTGGAAATGGTTCGCGAAAGGCTCCTAAAAAGGGGAGTTCCGCTTACAAAAGTCAATGAGGAACAGGCACTTGTTCCCGAAACATTTGAAGCACTGTTGAACTACTGGGGAACAGCACCAGGTATGATGTTTGATCAACAGGGTAAGATATTTGTCTCTTTGCCGGGAGTGCCCTATGAAATGCAAAATCTCCTTGTTGAGTATGTTATTCCGAGATTGAAAGCAAGAGCTGGGGGATATATCATTAAACACCACATCATAAAGACAACGGGAATTGCTGAGTCGACGCTTTTTGAAAAACTGGGGGATATTGAAAACATACTTCGAGGACGTGCAAAGCTGGCTTTTTTGCCAAGCCAGTTCGGTGTCAGGCTGCGCGTTACGGTAAAAGGTGAAAAGGAGGCTGATGTGGACTCGACCATTTCTGACATTGAGTCGGAGATACTTAAACGAGCAGCTGATTATGTGTATGCAATTGGGGATGTGGAAATTGAAAAGGTAGTTGGTGATCTGTTGCGTAAGAAGAATTTGACCCTTGCTGTGGCTGAAAGTTGCACAGGGGGATACATCTGTCATCGAATTACAAACATTTCGGGGAGTTCATCATATTTTAATCGCGGTATAATCAGTTATAGCAATGAGGCAAAGGTTGAGCTTCTATCTGTTGAGGAAAATTTATTGAAAAACTTCGGTGCAGTTAGCGCTGAAGTTGCAAGGGCAATGGCTGAAGGGGTCAGGATAAAATCTCACACTGACATTGGTTTGTCGGTAACAGGGATTGCCGGACCGACAGGTGGTACTCCTGAGAAGCCCGTTGGATTGGTTTATATAGGTTATTCAGACAAAATGGAGACATATGCAGAAAAGCATATTTTTTCAGATGAGAGGACAAGATTTAAAGACAGGGCATCGCAGGCAGCACTGGATTTACTCAGAAGAAAAATACAAGTCTACAGATGAGAGCTTTCATTGCGGCCACTTTGCCTGAAGGAACTATTCGGGAAATATTAATTCTCCAGAATGAGTTAAAAGGATACATTCCTGAATTGAAGGTTGAACCTGCTGACAAAATTCACATTACACTTCAGTTTCTGGGCGAAATCAGTGAAAATGAAGCTCACCGGTTATGGGTCGATTTTGAATCGGCTTTTACAAAGAGCAGGTTCCAGTTTACTGAACTGGTTGTCAAAGGCATTGAGTACTTCCCTGGAAACATAAGGCCACACGGGATATGGCTGGCCTGCGAGGACAGCGGAACAATTGCTGAGGTTGCCAATCTTGTTGCTGCGATTTCTGAAAGGTATGGGGTAAAAAAGGAAATGAGGAGTTTCAGGCCACATATTACAGTTGGACGGTTTAGGCATCGGGAGAGCGACAAGACGGCGTTCAGTGTTGACTTGCAGATGTTGTTCAGTGAGGGTAAATTCTTGGTGAACAGGTTTTACCCGGAGGGCATAGTATTATACAGAAGTATACTCAGGAAAACGGGCTCTGAATACACACAAATTTATAAAATTACATTAGAATCAAGGAGTGGCAGTAATGGTTGATGATCGGGAAAGGGATTTAAAGCAGAAAGCTCTGGATACGGCTCTTGCCCAGATAGAGAAAGATTATGGTAAGGGAACAATTATGAAGATGGGAGAGGGACCCATCCTCAAAATTGATGCAATTTCGACGGGCTCTATATCCCTTGACTGGGCTCTGGGAATAGGAGGCATTCCCCGTGGGAGGATAACTGAAATATTCGGACCAGAGTCGTCCGGCAAGACGACGCTTTGTCTGAGCACGATAGCAGAGGCACAGAAACTTGGGGGTGTTGCAGCGTTTATTGACGCTGAGCATGCGTTAGACCTGAATTATGCCAGAAGAATAGGAGTTGATACAAACAATTTATTATTGTCTCAACCGGAGTTTGGTGAGCAGGCGCTTGATATAGTGGAAACCCTCGTAAGGAGCAATGCAATTGACATTGTTGTGATTGACTCTGTGGCGGCATTAACTCCGCGTGCTGAAATTGAAGGAGATATGGGGGATGCACAAATGGGTGCACAGGCCAGGTTGATGTCACAGGCGCTGAGGAAGCTAACATCCGCAATAAATAAAAGTAATACATGTGTTATTTTTACAAATCAACTGCGCAGCAAGATAGGTGTCTTTTATGGAAGTCCTGAAACAACCACAGGTGGCAACGCGCTAAAATTCTACGCAGCTGTCAGGCTGGATATTAGAAAGCGAGACCATATTAAGGAAGGTCAGGAGATAGTTGGCAACAGGGTGCGTGTGAAGGTTGTAAAGAATAAGGTTGCCCCGCCGTTCAAAGAAGTTGAGTTTGATATTGGCTACAACGAGGGTATTTCCAGAATTGGAGATTTGCTTGATATGGCTGTCGAAAAGGAAATTGTTGAAAAGAGCGGTACATGGTTTTCTTACAGAAACGAGAGGCTCGGACAGGGCAGAGAAGCCGCAAAGAAATATTTTCAGGAAAATCCAAAGCTCCTCGATGAATTGGAAAATGAAGTTAGGGCGGCACTTGGACTTGATATTAAAAAACCATTAAATGCCAGCACAAAGCAAAGTGAAGAAAAGGTGGAAAGGTCAAAGGAATCAAGGAGGCAAAAGGACAGTGGATGACGGCTGCGACCTAAATGAAAGTTCTGGCAATTGAAAAGCTGAAAAGCAGAAGGAAATTTCATATCTTACTGGAAGGTGATAATCAAATTGAGGTCAGCGAAGATGTGCTTGTTGATTTTGGCCTCCGTCGCGGAGATGAACTTACACCTGATACCTTAGAACATATAAAAAGAGCACAAACTTACCATGATGCTTATGCAGCTGGAATTCGTCTAATTAATTTTCGCCAGCGGACTCGTTCTGAACTGTCGCGGAGACTCGCTCAAAAAGGATTTGACAGAACTACCATTGGTAAAGTTATTGAACGGCTTTCACAGTTGGGGCTGATAAACGACGAGGAATTTGCAAAGGCTTTTGTTAACGCCGGGTCGACGGGCAAGCTGCTTGGGAAGAGGAGTTTGATCAGGAAGCTTCGTGAGAAAGGAATAGATAGGGAGACTGCTGAAAAAGCCCTGGGGGAATTTGCAAATGATGAAAAACAAATGACAATAGCAATTGAGGCTGCTAAGAAGAAACTTGATAGATTGTCTGGTGAAGGAATTGAAAGGAAAATCAAAAAGCTCTCAACTTTTCTAATAAGCAGAGGGTTTGAATGGGAAATTGTAAAAAAAGTCATCAGGGAGTTGCTTTTGAAGGATGTGGATGATGAATATTTTTAAAAAGAGCCAGTTTAAAGTAGGGTTGCTCTTAGCTTTTTTATTTGGTTTTCTCTGGATAGTGTCTTTATTCACAGAAGTTTTTGCTTTGTTGTTATTGTCAACCCTCCTGAGCTTTCTTTTGTCTCCTCTTGTTGGTGCTCTTGAAAGAAGGGGCCTGCCGCGTGTCGTTTCAATAGTAATTATTTATCTGGCTATAGCGCTCTTTTTTATTTTGTTGTTTCGTGCCTTTCTGCCAGCTCTTGTGTTGCAGGTTACAACGATGGAGCAGTCAGTACGGGCGACGGATTTTGCCGCAAAGTTCCAGTTGATACAAATTGAAGTACAAAAGATGCTTCCTTTTCTTAAGCTTGACCAGATTACGAATAAAATAGAACAATTTGGTGTATCCATAACCGGAGAGAGCCTCTCATTGATTACAAGTGCTGCTTCTGTGATAATGACAGCAGTCATTGTTCCGTTTGTAACCTTCTTTTTTCTAAAAGATGGTGATAAAATGGTACGGTTGTTCATTGAACACATTCCGAATAAATATTTTGAAATGTCTCTCAATGTGTTGCACAAGATAGAAATTCAGCTTGGGAAGTATATTCGCGCATGGATGACTGAGGCAGCAATAGTTGGGGCGCTGTCGATAACAGGTTTGCTCGTTATTGGTGTGAATTATGCTGTGCTGGTTGGTGTTTTAGCGGGGATTGCGAACCTGATTCCCTATTTAGGACCGCTGGTGGGGGCTGTGCCGGCTATTCTGATCTCGATTGCGCAGCGTGGTGACCTGAGCTTAATTGTTCCAATAGTCGCACTGTTCGTCGGTATAAGGTTAGCAGATGATGTCATAATCGTTCCGGCATTGTATTCCAGAAGCGCTTCAATGCACCCACTTACAATAATTTTTGTACTGCTGGTTGCGGCGGAATTGAAAGGGATTGTCGGGATGGTGCTTGCAATTCCTACCTATACTATCTTCAAGGTGATAGCCAGGGAGACTTACTGGGGGTTGGAGTCGTATGGGATTCCTAAACATGGGGAAAGCAGGGCAACTTCTTCAGTCACGATACCGTCGGGTACCCAGAAAGCTGCCAATCCTATGCAGCCTTTATAACCCTTCCCTGTTTGATACAGGATGTACAGACTCTTATTCTCTTAATCCTGCCGTTTACCACAGCTCTCACGCGCTGCAGGTTTGGTTCCCAGCGGCGGTTGGTAACATTATGAGCGTGACTTATATTGTGACCATGAATAGTTTTCTTTCCACATATTTCACAAACTTTTGACATCTTTATCTCCTGGTGATTTATTTAAAGGTAGCTCAAAAAAGAAAATTTTTCAAGCCAGGATTTTGATATAAGTTTATCATTGAAATTTGATGTTATGGGGAATATATTTTCCTCCAAGAAAGCAGGATTGTTCGTCGCTGATCTCAATATCCTAACCACTGCTTTATTGTAATTTCGACGAAAATGAAGGGTCGCCAGCCAGACACAATGGAGAAATGATGAAATCGATACTGATAACTGGAGGAGCAGGATTTATTGGCTCAAATTTTGTACGCTACTTTCTCAAGCAGAAGCCTGATGTTGAAGTAATAAACATGGATAAGCTCACTTATGCAGGCAATCTGGAGAGTTTAAGAGACATTGAGGAAAACGCACGTTACCATTTTTATCAGGGTGATATTACTGATTCATTATTTGTTAAGAGATTATTTCATGAATGGCATTTCGATTGGGTTGTAAACTTTGCAGCGGAGTCTCATGTTGACAGAAGTATTCTTGGTCCACAGGTCTTTGTCGAAACAAACATACGTGGTACAATGACGCTTCTAGAAGTCTGCCGTGAATTCGGAGTTGAAAAGTACCTTCAAATTTCGACAGACGAGGTTTACGGCTCTCTGGGTGCAACTGGGAAGTTTACTGAAAATACGCCAATTTCGCCCAATAGCCCTTATTCTGCCAGCAAGGCGAGCGCGGATTTTCTGGTAAGGGCCTGGGGCCATACGTTTGGACTGCCCGTACTGATTACAAGGTGCTCGAATAACTATGGGCCGTACCAGTTTCCAGAGAAATTTATCCCTCTTATGATAATTAATGCACTCCAGAACAAAGATCTTCCTGTTTATGGTGATGGAAAGAATGTGCGTGACTGGATTCATGTTGAGGATCATTGTGAGGGAATTTTGGCAGTCCTGGAAAAGGGTCGAACAGGTGAAATTTATAACATGGGGGGTGGAAATGAGATTGAAAATATACGATTGGCTGAGGCTATACTGGAAAAACTGGGCAAACCTAAGTCTTTGATTAAATTTGTAAAGGACCGTCCTGGTCATGACCGCCGTTATGCAATTGATTCGACGAAAATTGAGACCGAACTGGGCTGGAAACCTGCTCATTCGTTTGACGAGGGGCTCACTCACACGATTAGCTGGTATGTGAATAATGAAGAGTGGTGGAAGAGGATTATATCAGGTGAGTACAGGGAATACTATAGAATTCAATATGGGTCACGCTGAAAAGGATGGATAAAAAAATAAAAATCATTACTGTGGTGGGGACCCGCCCAAATTTTATAAAGGCTGCGCCACTTCACCTGGCATTTTTGCGTTATCAAAGTGTCCGGCATATCATTGTTCACACGGGTCAGCATTACGATGATTATATGTCAAACGTATTTTTTAAAGATTTGAGATTACCTGAACCAGACATTTATCTCAACGTAGGTTCCGGAACCCATTCGAAACAAACTGCTGAAGTAATGGTAGGTCTTGAAAAGGTATTAAATTCTGAATTCCCTGATCTGGTTATTGTTCTGGGAGACGTCAATTCGACGATGGCAGCTGCTCTGGCCGCGGTAAAAAGCGGAATAAGAGTTGCTCATATTGAGGCCGGGCTGAGAAGTTTTGACAGATCTATGCCCGAGGAAATTAACAGAATTGTTACAGATGCAGTAAGTGATCTCTTTTTTGTTACGGAGGAAAGCGGTATAAATAATTTGAGGAGGGAAGGTGCTGATGAAAGCAAGATTTTCTTTGTCGGGAATATAATGATAGACTCTCTGGTAGCCTATGAGGAAAAAGCCTTAACTTCCACAATAAGAGAGAAGTTAGGTTTAATTAACAGGAAGTACTTTTTAATGACGCTTCATAGGGCATCTAATGTGGATCGTAAGGAAAACCTTATTAGGGTACTGGAAATTATTGAACGTGTCTCGAAGATTTGCACGGTTGTTTATCCAGTACATCCCCGTACAAAAAAAATGATTTTTGAATTTTCACTGGAAAATAAATTTAACAAATTGAAAAATGTGGTCATTACAGAACCTCTGGGATATCTTGATTTTTTAAATCTTGAGATACACGCAACTGGTATTTTAACGGATTCCGGTGGAATGCAGGCCGAGGCCACTCATTTGAATGTCCCATGTATTACTCTTCGTGAAAACACTGAACAGCCGATCACTATTGAAAAGGGGACAAGTGTTCTGGCAGGCCTCGATGCTAATATTGTATACGATTACGCTGTTAAAGCTTTTGAAGGCAGGTGGAAGAAATCAGGTGTTCCTCCGTTGTGGGATGGGAGGACGGCTGAGAGGATAGCTGAAATAGTTTTACAAAGAATGCAGGTTAAACAAACATCGAAAGTATTATTATGATGCCTGATTATGATAAAACAAAAAGGTTAGCTGGTTCTTCGGCTTTCTGGAAATTTGTTGAAGAGCTTAACATATGGCGCAGGTTTGTAATTCTGGTCGTTGGCTTATTTACATTGCTTGGTTTTTTGCTGGCATTTGTTCTTCCAAAGGAATATCAGGGCGTTGCATCTGTTCTGCCGTCTCAGAAGGGTGGTCTTCTGGGTTTAATGGGCGGCAGCTCAAGCCTGGGGAGCCTTGCGCGTCAGTTCGCACCGCTTGTTGGTGCAGGTTCTGAGCTGGGCACAGGTTTCAACTATCTAGCAATTTTAAACAGCCGTGATGCGATGGAAAAGGTGGTGAGAAAATTTGACTTAATGAGAGTTTACGGTATCAAGGACTCATCCATGGAGAAGGCAATTAAAGAGCTTAGGAATAATACAACTTTTGAGATCGATGAATATGGTGCGGTTGTTATCAAAGTGATGGATAAGAAGCCCTGGAGGGCTGCTGCCATGGCGAACTACTTTGTGGAGGTCTTAAACGAAATTAACGGCAAACTGTCGTCCGAGGATGCTCATAACAACATGCTGGTTGTTGAGAAGAGATTTAATCAAAATTTAGCAGACCTTCGTGCAGCAGAAGACAGCCTTCAATCATTTCAACAGAAATATGGGTACATTTCATTACCTGACCAGATGAAAGCTTCAATTGCAACAGGCTCAGAATTGGAAGCTCAGATTATATTGAGCGAGGTGAAGCTTGGTGTAATTGAAAAGCAACTCAGTCAAACTTCTCCTGAAGTTCGGTCTCTGCAGGAACAAATTACGGAATTGAAGTCTAAGTTAAATGACTTGAACAAAGGGAGCAACAGTGGAAACGGTAACGGTTTTAGTTTGTTGGTGCCGTTCAGGAAGGCACCAGAACAATTAAAAAGGTATCTGGATCTCTATCGGAATGTTGAGCTACAGGCAAAATTAATGGAGATTTTGTATCCCCTCTATGAACAGGCAAAGCTTGAGGAGGCAAAAGAAACACCGACTGTGCTGGTGCTTGATAGAGCTGTTCCGCCGGAGAGAAAAGCACGTCCGATGAGGTTGTTGATAATCGTTTCTGCGTTTGTTCTGGGCATGGCCAGTTCAATATCCTTAATTTTAATGATAGAAGGCGGGTTGAAAAAGAGGGAATCTGAATCCGGGTCTCTTCAGCAAAGTTATTATAAATTTGCATCATTGGTTGTTATGAAATTACGGAGGTGGGGACTTTTGCAGGTAGGAAACCCCATGGTCTGAAGAAGGGAAATTTAATTGTGCTCTATTCAATTCTCCCATATGCCGCAATCGTTGCAGTGGGGCTGTGGGCTCTAATCTGGATATTTAATAAAACAGATCGGTGGGTCCCTGTTGCAATTTTATCTCATTTGTTATTATTCCTGCAAAGCGCGAAGGGAATAGACCTGCTTGATATATTATTCTCAATTATATTTTTTGGAGGACTGATTATCTGGTTTGTCAGGAAGTTTGCAAAAGGGGAGTCGGTTATACGGGATGGGGATGACCTGATACTTGTTTTGTTTTTAATATACGCATTTTCTGGTATTCTTCTGGCAAGTGCATATGGATTCTCATTTTTCAAAGGCTTCAGGGAATTTCTATTATTTGTGCCTTATCTCCTCTATATGCCTATCCGGGAATACATTAAGGGGAAGAAACAGGTTGACGTTGTCATTTGGTCTCTTATTATTGTTATGGTTGTTGTTGGTACGGCAGATATCGTTAAGTATAAGTTAAATATGACTATGGCACAGTACTTCTGGCAAATAATCAGTGGAAGGGAAGCTGCTTTTGAATCCCTTTTTATGTCGGGGGTAATTATACTCGCTACATTTTATGCCGCTAAACAGTACAACAGGGTTGTTGTGGCAGTTGCCCTTGGACTTACCGTTGTTTCTCTGGCAATTACATTTTCAAGGGGCTACTGGATTGGTGCGGTTATTGGCGTTGGTTTTCTGATGATATTCTCCCCTGAAGGAGCCAGGAAGAGACTGGTGGTTCTCAGTTCATTAAGTTTGTTAGTGTCTGCAGCAATAGTGTACATTCTCTTTCCGAAGATTTTTACTGATATCTTACAGGGTCTTATTGCAAGAATGGCAGCAACAGGATTTAAAGATATTTCTCTTCAGAACCGATTTGCTGAATCTTCAGCTGTCCTCAGCAGGGTATCAGAAAGTCCCATTGTCGGCTATGGCCTTGGTTCATTTTTCTCATTTTATAACCTGATTTTTCAGCAAACTTCGACTACATGGTATATTCATAACGTTTACTTGTTTATGATGTTTAAATTTGGAGCAGTGGGCACAGTACTTTTTATTGTTTTTTACTTTAGAAAAATCTTTGAGGCAACCAGGGTTGCAATTAATCATACATCTCTGTTTGAAAGGGTGATAATGACAGGTTTTATTTCGGTTATGCTGGTGATGTTGATTATCAGTTTTACATCACCTCAGTTCTACGATCGTGCTGCGGTGTTAATCCTTTCGGTATTCTGGGGAGTCATCGACAGTTATAAAGGTAAGCTGGATGTGTAACTGTCCAGGTAGCAGGTTGAACATATAACGCTGGCATAATCCGGTATGCGCTATATATATATTGAAGAAGGTGCTGGTCTTTTGAATTATTTTTGGTCAGGATTAATTTTAGCTCAAGCAGGTCGGCCGGGAACAGAAACCCATCCTATAAAAGGGCTTCATGCAGCTGTAAGAATCAAATCCACAGGTGATAGTTGATATGATTTCAACGGGACTTAAAAACCTGACATCCAGACCACGCGGAAGGCAGCCAATATTAAAAAATGTCACCTGGTTGGCCGTGGGCAACCTGATTGTCAAGCCTTTCTGGTTTGTCCTTCTTCTTTTAACTGCAAGGATCCTCGGAGCGGCGGAATTTGGGGAGTTCATGCTTGCAATTTCGTTTGTATCTGTTGCCTCTGTGATTCTTGAAGGTGGAGTAGACATACTTACCGTCAGGCAGCTCTCGACCAATCCGGAGGAGCTCGGAACTTTTACAGGTCACACTGTTTTTCTAAAGCTCATTTCAGGGATCATAAGTGGGTTTGCAGCGATTGCCGCAGCATATTTGTTGAAAATGGACAAAAATATAATCATTCTTGTTTCAATAGCTGCGGTTTACAGCACTTCAAACGTCTTATTACTGCATGTTCGTTCCATATTCAGAGCGTATGAGATTCTGAAATATGAAGCTATCTCAATAATCCTTGAGAAGGGGACAGTAATAATTGTGTGTGGATCTATATTGGTGGCACATGCAGGCGTACGTATTTATATGATTGGTTACGCAATCGCTTACTGTTTGACGGCCTTTTTTACATTCATGATTTTGTTGAAGAGGATTGGAAAACCTTATTTGAAAATGCGGCTTTCTTACCTTTGGTCGGACATTTTGAAACCTGCTCTCCCTTTCGCCATTCTGAACATGTTTACAATTATTTATTTCAGGTCGGGAACGCTAATGCTTGGCGCACTTACCGGTAAGGAGGAGCTTGTGGGCTTTTACAATGCTGGCTACAGGCTGGTAGAGTCATTTATGCTTTTTCCAACAATAATAGTTGCTCCCATTTATCCGGTAATTTCAAGGAACAAAGAAAATATCGAGGAGGTTAAACGGGTCTTAATTGAAGCTTTTCGCGCACTTTTGTTTATTGGAATTTTAATTTCATTCCCAATATTTATCTTTCGTGAAAAAATTACACTTTTGTTGTATGGAAGCGGATATGACGGTGCAAGCAACGCAGTAGGAATTTTAGCCCTAACAATGATCCCAATCAGCGTCAATTTTGCCGCCGGCGCAGTGGTTGCCGCATTTAACAGGCAGGGTATATCAAATGTATTTGTTTTGGCAGTCACATCTCTTAATCTTGTAATGAATTACTTCCTTATAAAGGGATTTTCGGTAAATGGAGCTTCAGCTACCACAATCTTTACAGAATTACTACTTGTTATCTCAAATTTGTACGTGATAAGGGATTCCGTGCCGTGGTATCACTTTTTCTTACTCTTTTTAAAGGCAATTTTGCCGGCATTCATTGCCTGGCTGTTTGTAGCCATTTTCAGGAGTTTTGTAGGTTTTCCGGTTCAAATTATATTTGCTTTAACCATCATGGTTGGAAGCTACTTTATCCTTCAGCTCATAAGCTTTGAGGATATTCGAAAAATTTTGCGGACTGTCGCATGAGGATTCTTTTGATTGACAAAAACCTTGTTGAGCCTGTTAACTATAAAAAGTGGGAGATTTTAAGTTCAAAATCAAATGTTGAGTTGAGAGCGGTTTTCCCATCCAGGTGGATGGAGAACTTCAGAATGTGCAGCTTACCGGAGGACTTCAAGCCTTCATTTCCTGTGAGGTCGCTACCGGTTGTTTGGCCTGGATTTGAAAATAGGTCGTTTTATCTTCGTGGACTCGCAAAGGAAATTAGAAAATTTAAACCTGAAGTGATAATTGGTTTTGAGGAACCTTTTAGCCTTTTTGCCCTGCAAATAACTGCACTCAGGAGACTTTACGCGAGAAGTGCAAAGTTAATTTTATACAGCTGGGATAATTTAGCTAAAGGGAGGTATTACCCCTACAGGCCAAGGCTTCTATATGGTATTATAGAGAGAATTGTCCTGAAGCAGGCCAATTTGCTTTTGACTGCAAACAGAGAGGGGGAGGAGTATTTTAGAAGCGCTTACGATACTGAAGTGAGGAAACTATATTTTGGAGTGGATTTAAACGGAGCCGACAGGATAAACTCTTCCGCTGATATTGATGGAATTCAATTGCCGTCCGTGGGTCGATTTGTTGTAGGATATGTCGGACGTCTTTTAGAAATGAAGGGGATAGACACTCTTCTTAAGGCGATTTCAATTTGCAATAAAGAAATTGGATTAGTAATTGTCGGCAGTGGACCATTTGAAGATCGACTGAAAACCATTGCGGTGGATCTTGGAATTTCTCAAAGAGTGAGCTTTATATCAGCTGTTGACCCATATAAGGCCAGGCTCATTATTAGAAAGCTGGACGTTCTCGTCCTGCCGTCGCTTACAACCAAGAGATGGAAGGAACAGTTTGGTAGAGTTCTTGTGGAGGCTATGTCCTGCGGGGTGCCGGTTATTGGTTCCTCATCAGGTGCGATTCCGGAGGTTATTGGTGATGCTGGTATTGTATTCAATGAGGGAGATCCTGTGTCATTAGCCAGAGCAATTGGAAAGCTCGAATCCGATAAAGCCTTGAGAATTGACTTTTCAAGGAGGGGATTGCTTCGGTCAAAGGAATTCTCGGCTGAAAGATTTGCCGACAGGTTGTATTCAATGCTAAATGAGCTATGATGTTAAATCTTAAAAATTTCAAATTTTGCATTTAAAAAGTGAAGAGTGTTTTAGTTGTTCACCCCCAGTATAGGGTCCTCGGAGGGGCGGAATTGGTTTCAGCAAAAATAATAGAGTGGTTACTGAGTCGCCCCGACCTGACTGTGACAGTTTTATCCCTTGACAGTCATGCAAAGGAAGGCGTATTGACGCTCGGTCTGGGCGACAAACCCGGATCACGGTTGGCATTCAAGGAAGCGTATAGCCCGAACTTCGTTAAATTCGCAAAGAGTAGCATAGAGCTTTTGAAACTTGCCTTTTTGCATAGGAGTGCCAGGAGTTTCTGTAAACAATATGACATATGTGTCAGTACATATAATGAGATTGATTTTGGGAAGAAGGGGTTTCAATATATTCACCATCCATCCTTTGCAAATCGGTCAGTTCTTAAGGCGTACCACTTTATAGGGAAGGAAAGTGTCATTGATAGGTTCGACATTTTGAAAAAGACATACGACGTCATTGTGACGAGGGTGTCTGGTGATACAGTCGAAGGATTTAGAAGAAATGTGACTGCAACAAATTCCCGTTTTATAAGCGAAATAATAAAGTCTGTTTATAACATTGAAAGCACAGTTATTTATCCCGGATTTGTTGCCGATAATGTCAAACTGGAATTTCCACAATGGGAATCAAGGGAGTTCAGGTTTGTAAGCGTCGGGAGGATAGCCCCCGACAAAGATCTCATGCGTGTTCTCGATTTGTTTGGTACTATTGCCAGCAGTTTTCCCGATGCGGCTTTTTCCATTATTGGAAGGGTATCTGATGCACAGATTAAGAACATCGTAGAGAGAGAGGTGCACAGGCGTCGGCTTAATATCAGGATTATATACAACGCTGATGACAGGGCTCTTTTGAAGGAGCTTGAAAGCAGTAAGTTTTATCTACATGGAAGGATTTTTGAACATTTTGGTATATCCGTTCTCGAAGCTCTTCAGTCGGGCTGTTTGCCATTCGTCCACGACTCTGGTGGAGTTAAAGAAATTGTGACGAACGATGTTCTACGATATCAGGATGGTAATGATCTTGTTAGAAAGATTTTATACTTACTTGAAAACGATGACGAGCGGAAAAAGGTATCTATTCAATTACAGGAAAGTATTACCAGGTTCAAGAAAAGCAATTTCTTCCTATCATTGGATAAAATATTTCATGATAACGGATTATTGGACTAATTTGAAATTATGAAGATCCTTCAAATTGCTCCGAAAATACCCTGGCCGATTGACGATGGAAGTAAATTGAGCATCTATATCATCACGGAAGGATTGCTGAAGAGGGGTGTCGAAGTTCACCTTGCAGCTCCTGAAATTTCTTCTACGAAGGCAAATCAATTCCTAAATGTTCCAGTTTACCCTCTCCCTGTTAATCCAAAAAACAAAATCAGTGGAGTGATTACAAATTTATTCACTTCAAGCCCTTATAATATATCAAAATATTTTTCATTTGAGGCATTAAAGCTTCTAAAGCTTTTGATACAGAGGGAGAAGTTCGATGCGGTGCATGTAGATCATTTACATATGGCTCGTTATGGTATTGAACTTAAGAAATACTGTGGAGCAACAATTGTATTGCGCGAGCATAACTTTGAGTCGGAGATTATGCGCAAATACGTCGAGTTTACAAGAAACCCTTTGCTGTCGTTGTACGGACAGCTTCAATACAGGCGGCTCGTAGATTATGAGGCATGGGCAGTCCGTCAGTTTGATATGGTCATACCAATCAGTGAAGAGGATGATCGGAAACTACGGAATATTTGTCCAATGATTAAATCAACAGTTATTCCGGCGGGTGTGAATATCCAGGCTGTCAGCACCGACAATCAATTTGTACCGGGAAAGATTTTGTTCTTTACGAACTATGATTGGGCTCCCAACAGGGATAGCTTCTCCTTTTATCTTTCAGAAGTTTTTCCAAAGATCTCCAGGGTTGTTCCAGAAGTGCAGACTATAGTGGCAGGCAAGGGAACTGAAAAAGCAGCGCATTTGGTGAGAACAGATGCTTTCAAAGTGGTCGGGTTTGTGAATGATTTAAGGGAATTACGGAAGTTATCATCCATAGCAGTAATACCACTCAGGATTGGTTCCGGCATCAGAATTAAGATGCTTGAATTAATGGCACTGGGTTTTGCTGTGGTGTCGACCCGCCTCGGAGCAGAAGGAATCGGGTTAATAAATGGAAAACACGCCATACTTTGTGACGACCCTGAAGATATGGCTGCAGCCATTACTCAGCTCCTTAGTTCTCCTGAGGAATGTGCCAGGATAGGGCTCCAGGCTCAACGATTGGTAGCAACCAAATACTCTGCTGAAGCGGTAGGTCAACAGTTTTATAATCTTTATATGGAATTGATTGAGGGAAAATGATATTTCTGCTACAATTACTTTTCTGGATATCGATAGCTGTATTGGTTCATACATATTTTATTTACCCGCTGTCACTTTTAATAATAACACGAAAGGGTAGATTGTCTGAGCAAAAAGTCCTGGATTACGATTTACCAAAAGTATCCGTTCTCATTTCAGCTTATAATGAAGAGGCCCTTATAGAAACGAAGCTTTCTAACCTGAAGCAAATAAATTATCCCGCCGGGAAGATTGAGTTTCTTATAGGTGTTGATGGAGCTAAAGACCGGACTGCCGAGCTCATAAGGGCATCTAAATCTGCGCAAATCCGACTATTTGAGTATCCGGAAAATCGCGGAAAGGTGGCAGTGCTAAATGATCTGGTTGTTTATGCCACCGGGGAGATTCTCATATTTACCGATGCTAATACAATTTTTGAAGCTGACGCAGTTTTGCAGCTCTGTCAGCATTTCAGAGATCCACATATAGGGGGAGTTTGCGGCAGGTTATTGCTGAAGTCCAGTAAACAGAAGTTAGAACCATCATATTGGATGTTCGAAAGTAAGCTCAAGGAAATGGAGGGTATGATGGGAGCCACGATAGGTGCCAATGGTGGCATATATGCGATTCGAAAAGAATGTTTTGTCCGGTTCGAAACAAATTTCCCCATTGCAGACGATTTTGTATTACCTATGAGAGTAATTGGGCAGGGGTACAAATTTGTGTATGAACGCAATGCAATAGCATTTGAAGAAGTGAGTAACTTTAGAAGAGAGTTTTCACGAAAAGTGCGGATTGGCGCACAGGACTTCAATGCCTTAAGGCTTATAAAAAATTTTCTAAGTCCTCGCCGTCGTTTTGTTGCTTACGGAGTATGGTCTCACAAAGTATTGAGATGGTTCACTCCACATTTAATGATTCTCATTTTTCTTCTCAACGCAGCGTTGCTTTATTCTGGTTCTAAATTCTGGTGTTACATGATAATTGCACAAATAGCTTTTTACTGTATTGGCTTAATTGGAGTTGCTGGATCGTTATTTGATATAAGTATACCAATTTTTGCACAAATTGGGTATTTTGTTTCTGTCAACGCTGCTTTACTTATAGGTTTTTTAAAAAAGGTTTTAAAAATACAGGAAACGAAGTGGGAAGTACGAAGAGATTGACTGGAATACAGAGTGAGCCCATTCTTCTGATCTTTGTAGATTTTGTCTCAATTTCTCTGGCAAATGCCCTTTACTACTACATTCGCGTTCGCAGTGGATTGTTTCGGATTGTAACAGTCCCGGATTTCTGGGGGCCGACAATTTCCCTTTCTTTATTCTTTGTACTTTTGTTCTGGTTCTGGGGACTTTATCGTTACTCACATTTGCACTCGAGGTTTGATGAATTTATAAGCGTATCAAAAGTATCTGCTGTCGGAGTGGTAATTATTTTTTTTGCTATCTTTTTCGATGAGGCAGCAAGCGGCCATATCCCTCATATTAGGGCTCTAATCATAATTTACTGGTCTCTGGTTGTAATTTTCGCAGGGGGAGCTCGTATAGTGATCAGGACAGTCCAGCGAGACTTACTGATTAAGGGGATTGGTTTGCACGATGCTTTGATAGTTGGCACCGGTAAGCGTGCAATAGAAGTGCACAATCTGATATTGAAATACAAGGCTCTTGGATACAGACCTGTTGGGTTTGTTGGAACTTTACCAACAGTTGAAACTCAGCTGCCTGCACCTTATATGGGGACGATTACACGCCTTGATGATGCTGTGAGGTCAACGGGTGCAGCAGAAATAATCGTAGCGCTTGAAGAGGGTGAACGCGAGTCGCTATTTAACGTGTTGAGCCAGATAAATGGAACAGACGTCGGTGTTAAGATGGTACCTGATCTTCATGATGCGATTTCGGGTCAGGCGCGTGTAAGTCAGGTTTACGGCTTCCCCCTTATTGAGGTCATGCCTCAACTTATGCAGCCCTGGGAGGAAGCTACGAAACGAACTCTTGATTTCCTTTTTTCATTGATAGTCCTCCTCATTGGACTTCCGTTCTGGCTTTTGACAGCACTTGCGGTCAAACTTGATTCGAAAGGATCGGTAATTTATAAACAGGAGCGGCTCGGTAAGGATGGCAAACCTTTTGTTCTTTACAAATTTAGATCAATGTATGAAAATGCCGAGCAGTTTACCGGTCCGACATGGGCAGACAAAGATGATCCTCGCGTTACAAGGGTTGGGCGAATTATAAGGAAACTTCACATTGATGAAATTCCACAATTTTTTAATGTACTTAAAGGAGATATGAGCCTGGTTGGACCTCGCCCTGAAAGACCATATTTTGTTGAACAGCTTTCAGAAGAAATTCCTCTTTACAAAAGGCGCCTTAAGGTAAAGCCAGGCATCACGGGATGGGCGCAGGTGAAACATAAGTATGATCAAAATATTGAAGATGTAAAGATTAAACTACAATATGATCTTTTTTATATAGAGAACATGTCTCTTCGGCTGGATTTTAAGATCATATTGAACACCCTCTCACACATATTGATGGGGAAGGGGCACACTTGAAAATAGCAGCTGTACGTATGAGTTCCAGTTATTTTAATGTCGGGATAATTTTACCGATAAAATCAAAGGAAATTTGAATGCGCACATTAGTCATTATTCCAACCTATAATGAAGCGGGAAATATAGAGGCAATTATAAAGGGAGTGCTGGAGGTATCTTTGGAAATTGATATTCTTATTGTTGACGATAATTCTCCTGATGGTACTGCCAATATAGTCGAGGATCTGTCAAGAACCGAGAAGCGTTTGCATCTAATTTGTCGCACGAAGAAAAATGGACTGGGAACAGCATATGTTACGGGATTCAGGTATGCAATGGAGCATGGTTACGATTGTGTTATCGAGATGGATGCCGATTTCTCCCACGATCCAAAAGATATTGTTAAGTTCCACAAAGCTCTAAATGATGCTGATGTAGTGGTCGGATCCCGATATGCTTCTGGCGTATCTGTGTTAAACTGGCCCATGAAAAGACTTTTGCTAAGTTATGCAGGTAATTTGTTTGCAAGATATGTAACTGGTGTTCCTGTTTGTGATATGACAAGCGGATTCAAAGCATTTAAAATTGATGCTTTAAAGAAAGTTAATCTCGAATCCGTACGCTCAAACGGTTATGCATTTCAGGTTGAAATGAATGTGCGTGCTTTTAGAAAGGGACTTAAGATAAAAGAAGTGCCAATTGTATTTACAGAAAGAAGGGTTGGGGTAAGCAAGATGTCAAAAAAAATTGTGTTTGAGGCTGTGAAAATTGTCCTTATTCTTGGAATAGGTAGGATTTTCAGATTTTTAAAATCACAATGAGAAGTCCGTATGCAGGTTTCAGTTATAGTGGTAAGTTATAATGTCAGGGAGTTTCTTGCAAACCTGTTAAAGTCCCTGAAGCTTGCTTTAATGGGGATAGATTCTGAAATCATTGTTGTTGATAATGCTTCTGAAGACGAGACGGTTGCGTACTTGAGGAAAACTTACCCGGAATTAACAATTATTGAAAACAGGTCGAATCTTGGTTTTGGAAAAGCCAATAATCAGGCTGCTCGCATTGCACATGGTGACCATCTCCTGTTGATTAACCCGGATGCTGTTGTAGAAGAAAACACAGTGAAAGAGATGTTAAGCTTTATGAAGGCATTTCCCGATGCGGGTGCAGCAGGTTGCAGGATATTGAATGCTGACGGCACACTCCAAAGAGCGTGTCGCAGGAGTTTTCCAACACCATGGGTTGCTTTTACAAAGATATCCGGTCTGAGCTCTTTGTTTCCGCGGAGTAAAATTTTTGGGCAGTATAACCTGACCTATCTTGATGAGGATAATGTCCATGAGGTGGACGCAATTAGCGGCAGCTTTATGTTTATTCCACGCAGGATTTTTGAAGAAGTTGGAGGATTTGACGAAGATTATTTCATGTATGGAGAAGATCTTGATTTGTGTTATAAGATAAAACAAGCGGGCTATCGCGTTTATTACAATCCATCGACAAGTATTATTCATTTCAAAGGGCAGAGCACACGAAGGAGTAGAATTAACCGAACTCTTGAATTTTATAGAGCAATGAGAATATTTGTCGACAAAAGGTACGGAAAACGTTCCCCTCTGTCGGGTTTACTTAAAGCTGGCATAATGGGAGTGAAGCTAACGAAAACTGTGACGGAATGGCTTGTCAGGGCGATTCCGGTGCTGGCTGATTTTACTATCAGTATAACGTCGATTATTTTTGGTGAATACCTGAGAACTGGCAAAATATTTGCAATTCCTCATTATGCTGTGCCTTATTTTTATATAATGCCTGCACTCGTATTGCTGTTGATTGGAAATGGGCTGGGGATATATCGGGAGAACAGATTTTCGTTGAGATATTCCGGGCTGACAACTTTTTTAACTTTCCTGGTCTTATCGTCGTTTACATATTTTTTTAAACAGTTTGCCTTTTCTCGATTTATTATTCTTGTAGCCAGTTTAATTATGTTTATTCTCATCCCGGGATGGCGACTGCTTTATCAGACAATGACATCTCTCCGTGCTGTAAAGCATCCTGCTTTTGGCAGGCGTACGGCTATTGTAGGGTCGGATGCCAGGGCGATAGATCTTATCAGGAAAATCCGTGGGAAGTTCAGCATGGGGTATGAAATAATAGGGGTTATTAGTGAAGAGCATTCTGATTTCGATCATATTCTGGGCATTAGAGTTCTCGGAAGTTTGGGTGATTTGCCGGCAATAATCAGGGATTGGCGAATTGAAGACGTGATATTTGCATCTTCAAAGATTTCTTATTCGCAAATTTTGCAGGCAGTTGGCCGCTCTCAGACTTCTTCTGTTAATTTTAAACTTGTCCCGGATACACTGGATGTTATAATTGGTAAGACTCAGGTGGATGGACTGAGTGATATTCCTTTCGTCAATATAGAATACAAACTCAACAACTCATTTAACAGAACTTTAAAGCGCATGTTTGATGTCGTGTTTGCTTCTGTTGGTTTAATATTGCTTTCCCCGGCGACATTTTCCGGAAGAAATTCACGTTTGCACCGAATCTATGTTAAACTTCCACTTATTTTAAGAGGTGAATGGTCGGTTGTCGGAAGATCTGAATATTATCCAGTAGGTGACAGCAATTTGTTTGGAAAATTTGGTTTAACCGGTGTGGTTCAGTTAAACAGGGGTCATTACCTTTCTGATGAGGAGGTCGAAAAACTCTACATTTATTATGCAAAAAATCAGTCGTTAGCTCTTGACATGGAAATTATATTGAAAAGCATACTTCAACTCATTGGCGGGGGTTCGTCAGGGGTTTAAGAATTTCCTGAAATGTGTTGACAGTGGAAACCAAATTCACTAAATTAGTTTCCATGGTGAAAGAAAATGATTTGCGGCAGGCAATTCTGGAATCGTCCTGCAGGAAGTTTACCAGTTACGGCTATAAAAGGGTTACAGTTCAGGAAATTGCTTCTGATTTAGGGATTAGTAAGAAAACAATTTATAGGTTTTTCAACAGCAAAGACGATATACTCCGGGAGATTGTTGTTGCGAGGGTAAATTCTCTACTTGAAACTCTGAGAAGTATTCAGAATGGTAAGAGATTTGCAATTGACAAGATAGAGCTGATTTCGGAAGCTGTTGGTAAACATATAAATGAGCAGTGGCAGAGGATTTTAATGGAAGTGCGAACAAATGCCCCCGGATTGTTCAAGGAGATTGAAGCAATTCTTCAAACAAAAGTTGCCACTGCCTGGCAGAGCATGTTTATTGAGGGTCAAAAGAAGGGATGGATCAGAAAGGATATCGATCCAGTTGTGTTCACAACCGCTTATGTCGGAGTCGTACGGGAACTAATGAAAGTCGATTTTCTTTCAAAACATTCTTTAACTGAATCGGAAGTACCTAAACAGGTTTTTAAGATATTCACAGAAGGGATTTTAACAGAAAAAGGCAGAAGGAGATAGAATGAAGAGAATCCTGGTTATGTCATTAATATTATCAATATTGTCTGAATTCCTTACTGGCTGCGGGCGCAGCGGGGTATCGGGTAATATTTCTGCCAGCGGTACAATTGAAGCAACAGATGTCATTCTAGCCGCGCAGGTGCCGGGTAAAATTGTAAAAATGAATTATGAAGAGGGATCAACGGTTAAAAAAGGGGATACCCTTGCTGAAATTGACCATTCCATGTTACTTGAGCAGGTAAAGGAGGCAGAGGCACTTCTTGAAATAGCCAGGCAACAGTATAAACTTGCACTGGCAGGTGCTCGTTCTGAAGATATAAAAGTTGCACAGGAAGCAGTCAGCCAGGCTTTAATTAGCTTCAATCTTGCTGAAAAAAACTATAAGCGGATGGAGGGATTATACAAGGAAAAAAGTGCATCTCAGGCTCAGTATGATGATGCAAAGGCGCGGTATGACATTGCATTGGCTCAGCTGAAGACTTCTCAGGAGACGCTAAAAAAGGTAGAAAAAATTTCCCGTCCAGAAGAAATAAAGCAAGCCAGTGCGCGTGTCCAGCAGGCCGAGGCAGCTTTGGAAATTGCAAGGATTAATTTAGATAATTCTTATATCATTTCTCCGATAGATGGGAGTGTGACTGAAAAGTTGCTTGAACCGGGCGACTTTGCTGCGGTTGGAACTCCTGTTTATACTGTTTCTGACCTGAGAAAGATGAAAATGACAGTTTACGTAACCGAAGTTGAACTGGCAAAAATAAGACTGGGTGATCACGCTGATGTTGTTCTCGATGGAATGCCGCATCATATTTTCCCTGGCAGGGTAACATATATATCTCAAACAGCTGAGTTCACGCCAAAAGATGTGCAGACAAAAGAAGACAGGGTGAAGCTTGTCTTTGGTGTTCAGATTGAAATGGAAAACTCAATGAACTATTTAAAGGCGGGCCTGCCCGCTGAAGCGGTGATATACTCCAGATGATTGTGGTGTCAAATCTCACCAAACGATTTGGCCAAGTTACTGCCGTCAACAATGTATCACTTGAGATTGGCGATGGTGAACTAACTGGAATTATTGGACCAGATGGTGCAGGTAAAACAACTTTTTTGAGGATGATTGCTGGAGCACTGATGCCAGACAGTGGTTTAATTGAAATTAACGGTAAGAATTTTAAAGAAAGTCGTGAAGAACTTAAGAAAGAAATAGGTTTTCTTTCGCAAACAAGTCTTGTATATGGTGATCTATCAGTTTGGGAAAACATTGAGTTCTTTGCTAGGATACACAAAGTTCCTCAATGGCAGAAAAAGGGAAAAGAACTTCTTGAGTTTGCTCAGCTAATACCTTTCAAGGACAGATTAGCTGATCAGCTTTCAGGTGGAATGCGACAAAAGCTCGGTATTTGCTGCGCAATTATACACCAACCGAGATTTCTGATACTGGATGAGCCAACTACAGGTGTTGACCCGGTTTCGAGGCGTGAGCTGTGGATAATGATGTCTTCATTCTTAAAATCTTCCATGACAATTGTTCTGGCAACGCCTTATTTACTTGAGGCTGAGCATTGCTCAAAGGTAGGACTATTTAGCGGTGGTGAACTGCTCAGATATGATTCAGTGGAAAATCTCAGAAGAGAGGCAAGGGTGCAGACTTTTGAAATCAGGTCTTTACAGTTGAAACCTGTTTATGAATTTCTCAGAAATCAAAAGTCGAATTGGGATGTAATGGTTATGGGCGATAGGATTTCCTTATCTTTACCTGCTGACCAAAATGCAGATGAAATTTTGCGCCAGCTGCAAGAGCATGTTGACCCTCATCTGAACATTGAAAAAGTTCGTCCAACATTGGAAAATGTCTTTACAGAGTTGATGAAAAATCAAAGTAAAGGAGTAAAAAATGCGTAATTTAATTTTTTTTGTTGCAACGATTGGAATTGCCATCAATGCCGCTGCCCAGACACCTTTGACATTGGAACAGGCAATTCAAATTGGGGTCGAAAATTCAAAGACATTAAGGTCTTCAGAGCTGAATGTGGTGGCTGCAGAGCAAAAATATCGTGAGGTGAATTCTAATCGATTTCCGAGTTTGAGCTTTTCAGGAAGATACACTCGATTGTCTGCCGTACCTCCTTTCACAGTCTCACTACCAATCAGCATTCCCGGCATACCAAATTCCTTTGTAATTTCTCCAAATATTTATAACAATTATAATTTTCAGCTGACAGTTCAGCAACCAATTTTTACCGGATTTCAGATTTCAAACGCAGTAAAAGCTGCTCAAAAAAATGCAGATGCAGTAGAGTATGACGTGCGTTCATCAAAATCATCTTTAAAGGTTCAAATAGCTACATCTTATTGGAATCTTTACAGGGCAATTCAGGCCAGAAATTTCATGAGAGAAAACCTTGATAGGGTAAAGCTCCACTTCAAGCAGGCGGAGGATCTTTACAATCAGGGAATGCTTACTCAAAGTGATGTTTTAAGTGCTAAAGTTCAGGTGTCAAACAGTGAACTTATGCTAATGGATGCAGAAAATAATGTGCGGCTGGCAGCGGTGGCGCTTAACAATGTTATTGGCGTACCTCTGGACCGAGAATATCAAATCACTTCTGTTCCTCAGGTGAGCGATACGTCATTACAGGATCTCAGCAAACTAATTGAAACAGCATTAAGTAATCGACCTGATATTGAATCAATGAAATTGCGCGTTGAGGCTGCAGATGCCGCAGTCAAGTCTGCATGGGGTGCATTTCTCCCGCAGCTTGCCCTTGTCGGAAATTATTATTATTCGCGGCCAAATAATCGCATACTCCCTGCAGTTGATAAATTTAAAGACACATGGGATGTAAGTCTTGCTTTGAGTTTTAATTTATGGAACTGGGGTAAGACAGAAGCATCAGTTGAGCAGGCCAGGGTTCAAAGAGAGCAGGCTCAGTTAGGCGAAAAACAACTTGCAGACGGAGTCTATTTAGACGTTACCCAGAGCTTTTTAAATTTCAAACAAGCAAAGGACAAAATTGCAGTTGTTCAAATGGCTGTAAAAGATGCAGAAGAGAGCTATCGCGTAACCGACCAGAAGTTCAAAGTCGGATTGGCTACAAACACCGATTTAAAAGACGCTGAGTTGACTTTGTTGCAGGCAAAGCTGAATTATGTGCAGGCTCTTACAGACCTCGAAATTGCCCGCGTCAATATGCAAAGGGCTATTGGAAATCTGTGAAAGGAAAGCCAATAATAGAGGCAGTTGACCTTACCAAGAAGTTTGGAAATTTTACTGCCGTTGATAAAATCACCTTTTCTATTGAAGAGGGAAATGTGGTAGGGTTTATCGGGGCGAACGGGGCGGGCAAGACGACAACCATCAAGATGATGTGCGGACTTGTCAGGCCAACAGCCGGCTCAGTCAGGGTTGATGGGAGGGATGTTGGCAGCAATCCTTCTGCAATTCGTCAACTAATTGGATATATGTCTCAAAAGTTTTCTCTTTATGGTGATCTCACAGTCAGGGAAAACATTGAATTTTATGGCGGTATATACAATTTATCAGGAGAAGAGTTTAAAAAGCGATACGAGTGGGTGATTAATGCAGCTGATTTAAATGGAAAAGAATCTCTTCTCACAAGGGATTTGCCGCTGGGATGGCGCCAGCGCCTTGCCCTGGGGTGTGCAGTGCTTCACAGGCCCAGGATTGTTTTTCTTGATGAACCAACAAGCGGTGTCGATCCAATTTTAAGGTCCAGGTTCTGGCAATTAATTGGCGATCTGTCGAGAGAGGGTGCAACAATTATAGTGACAACTCATTATCTAGATGAAGCTGAATTTTGTGAGAGCGTAATTATGATGCATGCCGGTAAAATTGTTGTTCACGGATCGCCGGCAGAAATCAGGGCACGTTATTCAAATCTGCCGCTTTTTGAAGTCACCTGCAAGTCTCCGGAAAAGGTTCTTTCTATACTGGAAGGTGAGAAATGGATTTCCGAAGCAACAATAATTGGCGATAAAGTGCATATTTACGGGAATACAGATGATTGTGAAGAAAGATTGAGCAAACTACTTGCAAAAGCTTGTCACGATGATTTCTTAATTCAAAAAACAAATCCGACTCTGGAAGATGTTTTTATCAAAGTTACACGCTTCTCTTGAAAACATAGCTACCATTTATGTAAAGGAGTACAGGCAATTGAAAAGGGACAGGCGAACCCTGTCTGTAATAATTTTCATTCCGACTCTCATGCTTCTGTTATATGGTTACGCACTGAACTTTGATGTGAAGCATGTCAGATTTGCAGCAGTTGACGAATCCTGTACTGCAGAAAGCCGTAATTTCATCAGGCAATTTTCATCAACGGAGTACTTTCAATACGTCGGCAATCTGCAGAAGCAGGATGAGTTAGATCAGATGATGCGGAATGGCAACATCACTGTGGGAATGGTTGTGCCTGATAACTTTGCGAAGGCTATTATTTCTGGAAGAAGTGTAGAAGTACAATTTATTATTGATGGAACTAACTCAAACACCGCTACGCTTGTACTTGGGTACATTAAAAGTATTGTTCAAAATTATTCTTCGGGTATAGTGACAAAGTATTTTATCAGGAAAGGTGTGCCGGTTTCTCCCATTGCTCTGGATTACCGTCCAAGGGTTTATTATAATCCCGAGTTGAGCAGTGCAAAATTTCTGGTTCCGGGATTAATTGGCTTTATTCTTACAGTTCTGTCGGTGGTTTCTACATCTGTGTCGGTTGTCAGGGAAAAGGAACGAGGAACCCTGGAACATATACTTTTGGCCCCGATAAAATCCTATGAAATCATTTTAGGAAAAACACTGCTCTATTTTCTACTTGCTGCCGTAGCGGTAATTCTGGTCTTATCGACAAGCTTTGTATTATTTGATATTGTTGTAAGGGGAAGTATTGTGCTTTTAAGTCTAACCATCGTGATTTTTCTTATCGGCACATTAAGTCTTGGTGTTTTAATCTCAACTTTTACCACGTCGCAGCAAATGGCTTATCTTGTTTCAAGCCTTATAACACTTCTACCAACATTCATTTTATCAGGTTTCGTTTTTCCAATCCGGAGTATGCCTCAAATCCTCCAATTTGTCACATATCTTGTGCCAGCAAGATACTTCCTTGCTGCATTGCGGGCAATTATACTAAAAGGTGCGTCATTACCAGCCATTTCAAATCAAATCGGGCCGCTTTTAATATTTGCAATAATTTTTCCTCTCATTTCATCATACCGATTGAACAGGAAAGGGTTTTAGGATGAGGAGGATTCTCCACATAGTAAAAAAGGAATTTTTGCAGTTAAAAAGGGACAAAAGGATGTTTGGGATCACGATTTTGGGACCAATTTTGCAATTGATATTGCTGGGGTATGCAGCAACAGTTGACGTAAAAAATATTCCCATAGTGATTTGTGACATGGATAACAGTGTTAAGAGTCGTCAACTGGTTGAACGATATATAAGTTCAGGGTATTTTACTAATGCTGGTTATACTAATCAATTAAAAGATATTGACGGATACTTTGAAAGAGGTGATGCCGGTGTAGCACTGATTATTCCAAAAAACTTCGGCAGAGACATTATGGCAGGAAGGAGTCCGGAACTTGCCGTAATAGCTGATGGTTCCGATTCAAACACTGGAGGTATCGGTCTAAACTATGCCAGTATGATAGCTATGAACTACGCGAGGGGTTTAATCGTAAGGAGAGCTGAAAAGTATAATTTCATCAGGAATTCAAAGCAATTTCCGATTGTCACTGCTCAATCACGTGTCTGGTATAATCCTGAGCTTAAAAGTACAAACTTTATGGTACCGGCTGTACTTGTAATGGTTCTGATGGTAATAACGTTAATCCTTACATCAATGGCAATTGTAAAAGAAAAAGAAATTGGAACAATAGAACAAATTGTTGTGACACCGATAAGTGATTTTGAATTCATCATTGGAAAGATGATTCCATTTGCATTGATTGGATTTGCGGAGGTATTTCTGGTTTTATTGGTAAGCTTTTTTGTGTTTCATGTTCCAATGCGCGGTAATATTCTTACCTTAATTTTCTTTAGTTTCTTGTTTGTACTGGTTATGCTTGGATTGGGTTTGTTTGTTTCTTCTGTATCAAAGACTCAGCAGCAGGCAAGTATGACTGCCCAGTTCTTTATAATGATGCCTTTTATTGTTTTATCTGGATTTATATTTCCAATTGCAAATATGCCTGTAATTATTCAATACATTACGTATTTGATACCGGTGAGATATTTTTTAGAAATTGTTCGAGGTTTGTTTTTAAAAGGTGATGGTTTCAGGGAACTTTACCCGCAGGCGCTGGCACTTTTAGCAATGGGGGCAATCAGCCTGTCTCTCAGTGCATACAGCTTCAGGCGGTCAATCCGCTGACACTTATCTTAAGCAGGTTTGTGATCTACCGCCGTCAATGCTGTAGCTGACTCCTGTGATCCAGCTTGCTTTTGTCGACGAAAGAAATAAAATGAGATCAGCTACTTCTTCTGGAGTCCCCGTTCTTCCAAGTGGGTGAGTTGTCTTTGAGTGCTCAAGAAATGCCTGGTACTGTTCCTCGGTCATACCGCTGTTTCGATGGAGTTCTGTGACCACAACACCAGGGTTTACAGCGTTTATTCTTACACCCTTTGGAGCCATTTCCAGTGCAGCACAACGGGTGAGCTGATCAACTCCAGCTTTACTAACCGAATAAGCCAGAACATTTGGGAATGCCCTTATACCTGTTACGCTTGATACGTTTACGATATTTCCCTTTGTCAAAATTAAATGAGGTATTGCCAGCTGCATCATCCTGAATACGGAGCGAAGGTTTATATCGAACATTTCATCCCATTGTGCTTCCGTTGTATTTTCAATTGTCCCACTTGCAATGATTCCTGCAGCGTTAACCAGCACATCAATCCGCCCAGATTTATCCAGAGCATAGTCAATACACTTCTGCCTATCCATTTCCTTTGTTACATCTCCTTTAACTGCATATATTTTCCCGGGGTTTTGTTTACATTGTTCACAAAGTGAGTCGAGTCTTTCCTTATTTCTTGCAAAAGCTATAACATTTCCACCCTGTTCACTGAAGGCCTTTGCCGTAGCCCTCCCTATTCCGCTCGATGCCCCTGTTACAATAATTGTTGCGCCTGTAAAATTGTACATAGGTTAGTCCCTCCATAGAATTTTAGAACTGGAGTAAAATAAATTTTGTGATTTGTAAATTCAAGAATAAATTAATTGCTGCAGCAGGCCTCAGTTGATTCCATACTTCTTCTTCTTACGCCAGAGTGTTGCCGGATCAATGCCCAGGACACTTGCTGCTTCCTCGGCTGTTGCAGTTTCTCTGAGAACGCGAATGATGTGCTCCTTCTCCAATTCTTCCAGGGAAAGGAGTCGTTTTGTCGTCACATTCATATTTTGAATCTCTTCAGGAAGGTGGTAAGGCTCTATACGCTTGCCGTGGGCAAGGAGAACAGCTCTTTCCATGACGTTTTCTAACTGTCGGACATTTCCTGGCCATTGATAATTTATTAAAAGCTTAAATGCTTCTGCAGAAATATCTGGTTCAGAACCCTGTGAAAATTTTCTAATGAAATGTTTGATCAGCAGGGGGATGTCCTCCGGACGCTCACGAAGAGGTGGAAGCTTGATGGTGACACCATTGATACGATAATAAAGGTCTTCCCGAAGTTTCCCGGACGTGAGCGCTTCATTCAAGTCGCGGTTTGTGGCAGATATAAATCTCACATCCACTCTCCGAGTTTGTGAATCACCAACGCGTTCAAATTCTCTGCTCTGAAGAAATCTTAGCAGCTTTGCTTGAGTCGTGGTCGGGATTTCAGTTATCTCGTCGAGGAAGATTGTCCCACCATCAGCCAGTTCGAATCTTCCTTCTCTGTCTTTAACTGCTCCTGTAAAAGCTCCTCTTACATGTCCAAAAAGTTCACTTTCAAGGAGGTTTTCTGAAAGGGCAGCGCAATTTACTGTCACGAATGGTTTGTCTTTGCGGGAGCTTGAATCGTGGATAAACTTTGCAAACAGTTCTTTTCCTGTGCCGCTTTCACCCTGGAGCAAAACGCTAATTGTTGTGTCGGCTACTTCTCTTGATAAGTTAAGGAGTTGAAGCATATGTGGATTCTTTGTGACAATTTCTCCAGGCATTTGATATTCATGCAGCCGCTTTTGCAGATCTTTTACCTCTCTTTGGAGGTTGTAGTATTCAACTACTTTTTCTGTAAAATGTTGAAGTTCCTGGAAATCAAAAGGTTTCTGTAGATAATCATATGCTCCCTTTTTAATAGCTTCGACAGCGGTATCGATAGATCCGTGTGCTGTTACAATTACGACCAGAATTTCCGGGTTTATTTTTTTTATTTCTGTCATCAATTGAATGCCGTCCATTGGCTTCATTTTTAAGTCCAGAAAGGCAATATCAAAATGCTCTTTGCTTGCAAGTTCCAGCGCGTCGGACGGATTTGGAACTGGATTTACCTGAAGGCCTATTGATTGAAGGCAAATCGTCATGGTCCTCAGGATGTTTTGTTCATCGTCAACCAGCAAAACTTTAAGACTCATATTGTTTCTACGTTATCTGTTACGATCCTTTCTTTTATAGGAATTGTGAATGTAAATGTGCTACCTTTGCCGACCCGACTTTCTGCCCATATGCGGCCCCCATAAAGTTCAACAATTTCTTTTGCAATAGAGAGGCCGAGTCCAACAGAGCCAGGGGTTGGACTTCCACTGTCTTCAAGCTGGACAAACTTGTCGAAAATTTTTTCAAGCTCCTTCTGATCGATGCCGCTGCCCGTGTCGCGGACAGATATGATTAAATTTTGCCCGTCAAACGAAGCTGTAATATCCACCGATCCTTCTGGATTGGTAAACCGAAGGGCATTTGTAACAAGGTTAGAGATGACCCAGGAAAGCTGTTGCAGGTCGCCTTTAAACGGTGGAATTGCAGGGTCGACAGTTTTTGTAAGGTTTACATTTTTATCATGAAACTGCAACAGGATTGGCTGGATTGAAAAATCAATAAGATAGCCTGCAGTAATTACATCCTCTTTAAGTTGTATTCGGCCCGACTGCAATCTGGAAAGTTCAAGCAGGTCGCGGACCAATTTGGTCAATCTTTCCGCATCCTGTTTTGCAGCAATAAGAAGCTCTCTCTGGTGGTCATTTACCTTACCAACATGCTCGTCCTTAAGTATGTCAATTGTCATGTTAATTGATGTCAGCGGTGTTCGGAACTCATGTGAGACGCGTGCCATAAATTCTGATTTCATTCTGTCGAGCTCTTTAAACTGTGTAACGTCCTGGAGAATAAGTACACATCCGGTGACCCTGCCAGATTTATCCGTGGCATGGTTAATTTTTATCCTGAAGTAACGGACTTCATTCTGAAATTTTAATTCAAAATATGGAGGAATGTTCGGACTGAGCTCTCCATCCAGACAACGGCGGACATAGCCTGAAAGCTGTTCATTTTTTACAACCTCCCCAAACATCTTTTCCATAGCCTCCTCTTCTGTAACGTTAAAGAGGAGTTCAGCCAGTTCGTTTAGAAGGACTATCCTCCCCTGGGAGTCCGTCACAATTATTGGGTCAGATATTGTAGCTACAATTGCCTCAGATTTTTTCTTTTCTGAAACAAGTTTTTCAACATTGATTTCGTCATATTTGCGCAGGCGAGCCGTCATTTTATTGAACTCCCGGCTCAGTTCACCTATTTCATCATTTGTACTTTCATCTGCTCGTGCATCCAGGATTCCTCTTCCAATTTTGCGTACGGTTTCGGTAAGTTTCTCAGCCGGTTCAATTATATACTGAGAGAACTGCCAGCTGGCAACAATGCTGAGTATAATGGCGATTAATGAGGCTCCGATTACAGCCACGGTAGCCTGGTTCGCTATGTTGTGCGCCTTGGTATCGGTTTCAATCATTGCATTGTGGTTCATGTCAAGGAGTTGAAAACAGGATTCCTTAAGTTGTGTAAACAAAGGAAGAATCTTCATATAGTGATAGTTCTGGCCGTTCATCAGTCCATATTTCCTGATAATCATAACAAGGGAGTCTGTTGCCGCTGTATATCTTTTGTACATATACTGAATTTTGGATAAGACCTGTTCTCCACCATCGGGAACAGCGGAAGCAGATGCCTGTGAAAACCAGTTTAAGAAGTTGGCGTGGTTGTCGTTAAACTGAGCCAGTCCCCCTTCGACATCACCATTTAGCATCACAAGCTGGGCACTGTTTTCTCTCTCTAAGGCCACAACCATATATTGAGCAGCCGTGATGTTTTGATAGTTCTGCTTTATCATGGTTGCAATTGCATCAGCAAGCTCGTTAAAATTATAAATTGACCAGATGCTTACCACGACGTTAATTGATACGAGGACTGTAAATCCAACTGCAACTTTTGACCTAAGACTGCTGAGCATAGCGGTTCAACATTAAATTTGCAAATAGTGGGACAATATTCAATGGAGATGTGTGAAAGTTTGAATCAACCTGATATTTGAGCCTGCATTAGGTACGATTATAAGTTTGATTGAGGAAAAATTTCACGAATTTGGAGGGAAAAATGTCTCTAACGAAAATGTAGTGATTGTGCCTCGGGCAGTTTTATTTGTTTTTTAAGGTTTTTGAGAAAGTGACCGGCGAATCCTTTGCGGCACGAGGGTTGACAATGTTGTATCTGATGAGCGACAGGCAATTTTCAGGCAAAATTGGTATAATCTCAGATGAGAGGGCAATGTATGACCTCCTCAGTAAATTCCTCAGCCGTGAGGGCTACCAGGTTGTTGAATGGAATGTTTCATTTCCATTGCCTGTGTCATTGCTTATAGTTGCAACAACCCGTTTGCCCGGCGACTCTTATGAATGGGTCATCAGGGATGGATTAGCTCGCAATGTTCTTTTTCTCCTGCAGTGCTGTGGTGAGGAAACTCCGTCCGTGAAAGAAAACTTTTATGTGTATTCTGAAGCCCCTATGAACCTGTCGAATTTGAACAATATGATTAAAGAAATAACCTCAGTAGAGAATAAAGCTGCTGAAGGGATTTCGCGATGAGGAAACTGGAATCCATCGCCTTTGATACCCTCATGGTTTTCCTTGAAAGTGATCAGCTTTTTGGGCCACCTTTTTATGAGATAACAGCTCGCTCAGGGGAAGACACTGCCAAACTCAGGTGGCCCAAACTCTTTTTTTAATCTGTAGATTCTCCTCTTTCCTCCTCCTTCTGCTGCCGGAGTTCCCACATCTGACTCCGGCAGCAGCCTTTTGTTGATTGAGGTAAGATTTCGCACACTATGAGAAATATAACCACACTTTTTCCTCAGTGACCTGCACCCATTTCTACAATTTGTGTGAAAATGCTTTTTTCAGGTGTAATTTTAAGCAGTGTAGATTCATTATCGTCGGCACAATGATTGAACTATGGCATTTTTAAAATGAAACCAGATGAACTGTCGTTATTCGAGAAGTTAGTAATAGGAAGAATGGCACTAATCCTGCTGGAACGCTATAATGTTCGAGCGGAAGGAAAACGCAGGGTGTTAGAAGCCTGCGGTAAGTTAGATGATCCGAATCTGAATGAACTTTCTTTTGCGTTGAAAATGATTGAGAAAGGAACATATGGACAGTGTGTCATCTGCCGTCATGATATTCCTTCAGCTATCTTAAAGGAGAACCTTACAGCGCGGTTATGCCCTTCATGTGAAAGTGTGATCAATGAAAAGAATAGCTCATCTTCTACTTCAACATGATTAAAAACTATTTTAGAATTGTCGAAATCGTTTTCATTCTTATTTTAACCTCACAGGCTGGATTTCCAGAGGGAAATAATGACTGCCTTGTCTGCCATTCTGACAGCTCCCTCACAACCAAAAGGAACGGGAAGGAATTAAGTCTCTATGTCGATTCGAAAATTTTCGATTCATCAGTTCACGGTGAATTAGCCTGTGTGGATTGTCATGTTGGTTTTAATCCAGATTCAATTCCACACAGTAAGGGGGTTTTAACAGTTAATTGCAATAATTGCCACGATGTTAAATTCGGTACTTCCAGGGTTGAACGGTCGAAATTTGCACACGAAAAAGTTAGCTGCTCTGGTTGTCATGGTACCCATGATATTTATCCGCCTGAAAAACTTGCTTCGGCTCAGTTTTGCTTAAAATGCCATCAAAGAGAGAAGTCATATCTCACTTCACGGCATTCCGGTGTGAAGGTTGCCGACTCTTTATTTTCATGTGAATCATGCCATTTGAAAGCTCATAAAGTTCAGGTGGTGAAAAACATCCTTCCTCAAGATCAAACCAGGATGTGTTCGACATGCCACAAATCTGACAGTGCAGCGGTAGCAGCGGGGATCCATAAAATACCGCTTGCTGATGGAGTGCTTACATGTGTGACATGTCACACGGCACATAGAACCGTTAATGATTCCAGGGAAATCTCAAAAAACGCATGTTTTAAGTGTCACACGAATCAGAAGCTTTTTAAAGGGATGAAATCAACCGGCGGGGTTCAACTTACTTCACTGGTAGAGCAATATTCTCACAGCATTCATGCAGATCTTCTCAATAAGAATCAAAAAGGAGCTACCTGTGTAGATTGTCACGAAGGTCATACTATTAAGCCTGCAAATGATCCGACATCGAGTGTGAATCGAGCAAATATTGTAAGAACATGCGGGAAATGCCATAGTGATGTTGAGGAACACTATTTGAAATCCTCCCATGGTAAAGCTCTTTTACATGGGATTAAGTATGCTCCGGTGTGCACAGATTGTCATGAAGAGCATTCAATTGAATCTATAAGGAATCCAAATGCACCAACAAGTCGTGCCAACGAGCCCAATTTATGTCTGAAGTGTCACGTCGAAAATAAAGAAGTGCTGAATATGACGGGAGTATCTGCGGCCTTCCTGCTAAGCATAAAAAACAGTGTCCATATGGTTGCCCTTTCGAGGGGAAACTTGAAAGCGGCTACCTGCAGTGACTGTCATGGTGCACATGATATGCTGCCTGCAGGTGATCCTGACTCGAAGGTCTTTAAAAACAATATCCCGGGGACATGTGGACAGGCCGGTTGTCATGACGAGGTTTTTACAAAATATATGAAAGGAATTCATGGGGAGGCACTTGTTGCAGGGAATAAGGATGCTCCTGTTTGTACTGATTGCCACGGGATGCATCAGATATTATCGCCTGGGAATCCACAGTCAACTGTATCCAATGTCAATGTGGCGCGCGCATGTTCTCAGTGCCATGGCTCCGTACAGTTGACATCCAGGTATAAGTTGCCTTCACACGCTGTAGTTAGTTACCTGGACAGCTATCACGGATTGGCTATGCAGGGAGGGTCGGCAACTGTCGCAAACTGTGCAAGTTGTCATGGTGCTCACGACATAAAGCCATCGTCTGATCCAACATCTCCAATAAATCCCAAGAATCTCGCATCGACATGCGGGAAATGCCATCCGGGAGCGGATAAAAGATTTGTAGCAGGCCAAGTTCATGTACTTCCTTCATCCAGAAAAGAACCTCTCCTTTTCTGGATATCGCAGATATATATCGTACTTATTATAGGCACAATTGGGATGATGGTTTTTCATAATGTTTTAGACTTCACAAAGAAAGTCATTAGAAGAATGCGTCATCAAAGAGGGTATGACACAACCTGGTCGACCGGTTATAAACTTTACTTGAGAATGACACTGAACGAACGGATACAACATTTATTATTGTTGCTGAGTTTTATTACCCTTGTGGTAACCGGTTTTATGCTAAAATTTCCAGACTCATGGTGGGTTAAGCCAATAAGGGACATTTTTGGTAACAACTTTGTCGAACTTCGTGGGGTAATTCACAGGGTAGCAGCTGTTATACTTATTGCGGATGCCATTTATCACATTTTTTATGTAATTTTTACAGAACGTGGAAGGAAATTTGTTATTGATATGATCCCGAAGGTACAGGATTTAAGAGATCTGGTAGGTGTATTTAAATATAATTTGGGTCTATCTAAAGAAAAGCCTCAGTTGGGTCGGTTCAGTTATATAGAAAAGTTTGAGTATCTCGCATTAATTTGGGGAACGGTAATAATGGGATTAACGGGATTCATTTTGTGGTTCAATAATTATTTTCTGGGGATTGTTGGACCGATTGGAATGGATGCTGCAACTTTGATACATTACTACGAAGCGGTACTGGCATCACTGGCGATACTCGTCTGGCATTTTTATTTTGTTATTTTTAATCCTGATGTGTATCCACTTAATCCCGCCTGCATTACTGGAATGTTGAGCGAAGAGGAGATGTTTAAGGAACATCCACTTGAACTGCAGCGTCTTCGTGAGAAAGGGGGCGAGGATATCATTGTTGACAATGGAAACGCAAAAGTTAGAAAGGATGACATTGAAGGAAAAGGTAACAATTGACCCTGAATTGAACAGGCATTTTAGAAAAATAATAGAGAGACGGATGGAATTCCTTTTGCGCGTGATGTACCTTGAACCAGATGCAGTAATGAACATTGCCAGCGGTGAGGCATTCATTTGCAGTACGTGCGATATGGAAAACCCTCGTTGCAAGATAGAACCTGGCTACAGGTGTGAAATGGCAATTAAGGAGGAAACTGAGATGAAAGAGCTGGAACTGGCAATGAGCAGGATTAAATCTGGGTTATTTGGTATTTGTGAGGGGTGTGGGAAGTTCATAGGTATAAAACAGCTGGAAAAATCTCCAACAAGAACTTATTGCGATGAGTGTATAGTTAATTATGAGATATAAAATAAGCTGCATCAAAACAAAAGATGGAGGTAAAAATATGAAAACTACAGTTCAGATGATTGCGGCATTATTTATGGTGACTACATTGGCATACGCCGCTGGAACCGGGCACCAATATGTAGGTGTTCAGGTCTGCGCAATGTGTCACAAGACTGCCAAACAGGGAGAACAGTTCCAGAAGTGGCAGGCCAGCAAGCATTCTCAGGCTTATAAGACGCTCCTCACTGCTGAAGCTGAAAAAGTGGCGAAGGAGCACGGAGTAAAAGGCAAACCGTCAGAATCTCCAGAATGCCTTGAATGCCACGTTACTGCTTACAATGCTCCTGCATCTTTGCTTGGTCCTAAGTTCAACAAACAGGATGGTGTTCAGTGTGAGACATGCCACGGGCCAGGAAACGACTATAAGACCATGAGCATTATGAAAGATCGAAAGAAAGCAGCTGAAAACGGATTAATTCTTCTATCCGTTAAAGATGGCAGCGCACAGAAGAAATGTGAAGAGTGCCATAACAAGAAGAGTCCAACTTTCAAAGGATTTGATTTCAGTAAGATGTGGGCACAAATTGCACACCCGATTCCAAAGTAAAATTTAACGTTCCCAATTATGAAGGAAGGTGAACTGTGAGACAGATCCTGTTTTTAGCTCTTCTCCTCTTCCTTTCGGGTGAAGCGAGCGCGCAGTTGTTTAGTGGCAGGTTTGTCACAACTCTCTACTCATACCAGCAATATGATACCACCAATTCAAGCAAGTTGAGTTTGCGGGGGTACGAAGCAATGCAGTTGAATTTCGGAAATTCCAGATATCAATTGCATTCATACCTTCTTGCAACAAATGACTTCCTTACAAGGTTGAGTGGTGATCCGCGGCTGCGCGCCGCAAATTTGTACGTCGAGATTAGAAACCTTGGCGATGTTTTCACCTTGAAATTAGGAAGGCAGCCGGTTTTTTCACGTGTTGGCGTTTCTGCTGTAGATGGATTAAGTGCCGATGCCAGATTGATTGACGATAAGGTAAAGATAACTCTCTTTGGCGGTATCCTGCCACCTTATGACGAGTCTGTCAAGATCAATTCCAACATTAAAAACAACAATTTAATTGGGGCTCAGGCATCATACTCGCCAGTGGAAGGACTTTCATTTACAGGAAGCTATGTGAATAAAAACTTTAAGCCCGAAAGCTACTATGCGTTGCGAAGGGATACACTTGGATCGCCATCGGATGTCAGGACTGTTCTGGTGGATCCATCGTCTGTTGCAAATCAGTTTGTATCTGGAGATATCTTTTATTATAACGAGAAAGCTTCAGGCTATTTGAGGGTTGACTATGACCTTAATTTTTCAAAGTTTAATCGCACAGAAGCGTCACTCAGATATTCGATATTCCGCCCTCTTGTATTAAATGTTGAATATTTCCACCGGGATTCGAGGCTCCCATTTAATTCAATTTTTTCTGTTTTTGACCACAGTGGAACAGATGAGTATGATATTGGGGTGAACTACCTCTTTGCAAGCGATATTACGTTTTTCGTTTCTGCTGGAAAGGTTTATTATACTGGAGACAATGCCTCCCAGATTTCTGTTGGTGGAACTTACCGGCTTTTTTCAATTACTTATTCCCACAATGATGGTTTTGCTGGCAATCTCAACGGAGTAAGCGCACAGATTTTGTATCCCCTCTTCAATAGAAAGTTAATTTTAATTGGTGCTGCGTCTTTTAGTGATTACAGGTATCTACAGGGCCAGTCAGATTTGACCAGAATTTACAGTGGGACTCTCGGGTTGACATTCAGACCAATGAGTTTGTTGTCGTTTGACATTCAGGCTCAATATTTGAGAAATCCGGTATATCTCAATGATATGAGAGGCTACTTACGGGTTAATTATTATTTCTTTAGAAACCTGGCATGGTTTTCGAAAGGAGAGTGATATGAATAAAATAAGTTTTTTTAGTATAGCTTTAATTGTCGCTCTTCTTTCTATTTCAAATTTGTTTGCGGTCAAGAATGCTCCAAAGTTGAACAATTCTTCATTGATTAAGTTTTCACACAAATTGCATATCAATGACGTAGGAGCTTCATGCACTGACTGCCATGGGAAAGCCACTTCCAGCATTAGCGAAACCGATAATCTCATGCCCTCTATGGAGACATGCTATACATGTCACGATCAATCCTCTACGAGCTGTGAGTTCTGTCATATTGGTACTGATAGCACAGCTTACCGAAAGCTTGTTCAAAAATCGAGCACGGTTTATTTTTCACATAAGGAACATTACAGCTCTCTTAAGCTTAAGTGCGAAACCTGTCATCAGGACCTAAACAGGTTCGACTATGCTTATCAGGATGCCCGGGCTTTCCCAAGCATGTCGCTTTGCACAACCTGTCACGGGCAACTTGAAAGAAATGCCCCCAGGGACACTGTAATTCAAGCATCGCTGGTAAAAACTGCGCCTGGCGGGTGCGAAACCTGTCATAAGGATCTTGCCAATCTTATTCCTGTTTCTCACAAATCTTCTGATTTCATCACACAGCATAAAAATTTTGTAAATGCTAGCGGGGCACAAAATGATTGCAGGTCATGTCACACGTCAGCTTCATGTCAGGAGTGCCACGATGCAGCAAATCTTGCTAAGGATTTAAATCCGGCGCAAATTTATGTGCCATCTACCCCTACACTCTCTCCTCTGACGACCCACAAAAAGCTTACTGTGCAAAGGGTTCATAGTCTCAATTATAGATTCACTCATTCAATTGATGCGAAGGGAAGGGAAAGCAATTGCTATACCTGTCATGATGAGCGAACCTTTTGTGTGAAATGCCATGAGTCCAACGGAGAGAGAATTAAACCTGTGTGGCATGATGGAGGGGATTTTGTAACTTTTGGAGTTGGCAGTGGAGGTGGAAGGCATGCAGTTTATGCACGGAAGGACATTGAAAGTTGTGCAAGCTGTCACGATATACAGGGTGCTGATCCCACCTGTGTAACATGTCATAATGACCCCGATGGTATAAAAGGTAACGATCCCAAAACTCATTCTGCTTTTTATATGCGCGATGTTGATGGAAATTGGCACACAGATGCAGGTGCGGTTTGCTACACCTGTCATACAGATCCAAATGCCCATCCTGGTGGTACCCCGGGCGTTGGATTTTGCGGTTACTGTCACGGGAGAAAATAGCGGAGTGCAAAAATGAGAATATACTTATCGATTTTATTTATGGTGTTAATCACTGTTTCATTAACTGGATGCAGCAAGCTTCAGCAAAACATACTTGCACCGCAACCCTCCCAGGGTGATATACATCCAGCCGGGTGGACAGATATGAATTCTCCTAACTTTCATGGCAAATTTATAAAGAACAATCACTACGATTTGTCCACATGTGCTACATGTCATGGAAATGATTTTAAGGGTGGTACAGCTGGAAAGTCCTGTTACACATGTCACCAGGGAATTAATGGACCACTCTCCTGCAACACATGCCACGGAGACTCCACAGGAATAGCACCTCCCGTTGATCTGTCCGGGAATACAGGTTCAGAAAGCCCGGGAGTAGGAGCACACAGAGTACATCTCAGTGGTGGGTTTATTTCTTCAGGTGTCAGGTGCAGTTCCTGTCATGTTGTTCCCCAGAAGGCGGGCCCAGGTATCCATCCGTTTGGAGTCCCGGCAATAGTTGCATTTTCCGGGTTATCTACTGTTGCGACCAACACTCCTTCAAGTCAGTATTATGACAGCACCCAGCCCACCATTTCACCTGCGCCATTTTTTAATTCTCAGACCTTGAGTTGCTCCAACACTTATTGCCATGGAAATTTCAAGAATGGAAACAACTTTTCACCAAAATGGACAGGGGGTCATGATCAGGCTGCCTGCGGTACTTGCCATGGAATTCCTCCGAATAATTCTGTTCATAAAGGACAGACAATTCAAACATGTTTTAAATGTCATTATCCAACCTTGAAAGATTCTAATGGGACAATGGTTGATAGCACGCATATAAACGGGAAGTTAAATTTATATGGTCATGAACTTACGGTCTGGTAAGGCAAAGGATGGGTTTTAGGAGATTCAGTGCCAGGTCTAAGTTTGAGACCTGGCTTTTTTATTTAATGCAGTTGAAGCCGTTTTTAATTAAATTAATGTTGAAAGACAAAATCAAAAAGAATGGACATAATAAAAAAAATTAAAGCATGGTTGGTCGACCTCGATGGAACAATATATGTTGGGAATTCGCTGGTGCCCGGTGCAGATTTGTTTATCAATACCATGCGGCAGCAAAGGCGTATTTTCAGGCTCGTCTCAAATACTTCAATGCTGAGCCGTTCTCAAATTGTAGCGAAGCTAAATTCTTTCGGCATCGACATTCATCGTGATGAAATAATAACGGCTCCATCTGCCGCTGCAGAAATGTTGAGAATGTTTGAAGGTGTAAAGTGCTTTTTTATTACTTCTCCTCAACTTGAAGAGGAATTTGAAGGGATAGAGCATTCTGAAAAAAATCCAGATTATGTTGTGATTGGTGATGTAGGCAACAGGATGGATTACGAACTATTAAACAGGGCATTTAGATTTTTGATGAATGGAGCTGAACTTATTGCCCTTGGAAAAAATCGGTTTCAACGAGATACCGATGGGGTAAGAATAGGGAGCGGAAGCTTTGTAGCTGCTCTGGAATATGCCAGTGGCCGTGAAGCAAAATTGGTAGGTAAACCTTCAAGGCAATTTTATAATATGGCTGTGCATAATATCAGGGTTGCGGAAGGGAAAAGGTGGCTATCTGCCGATTTTGCAATGGTTGGGGATGAAATAATAAATGATATCAAAGGTGCTAAGGATGCCGGATTAATTGGAGTTTACGTAAAGACGGGAAATAATAACCTTGAGTATGACAGCTCAACAGGAGTAATTCCAGATATCACTCTAAGTTCGGTGGTAGATCTCATTTCAATGCTGGGGGAAGCTGTATCAGCAACTCAGATTTGATTTTGATTAGGCGACTTGATAATTTTGTCTAAAAAATCAATGCAAAATTTGACAATAATTGATCACCCGCTTTTAAAGCGTGACCTTAGCTTGCTTCGCGACAGGAATACGCGCAGTGAGGAATTTCGGGTAGCGCTCAAGCGGCTTGCTGCGCTTATGGTTTATGAGGTTACCAGGGATTTTCGAACGGTTTCTTATAGAATACAAACACCTCTTGAATCAACTGAGGGCCATAAGATATCAGAGGATGTCATACTTGTTCCTGTTTTGAGGGCAGGTCTGGGGATGGTAGATGCTTTTCTGCAGTTTCTTCCGGATGCAAAGGTCGGTCACATTGGACTATACAGGGATGAAACCACGTTAAAACCTGTTGATTATTATGCCAAATTTCCCGCAAACCTCTCAAACAGCGCAGTTATAGTGGTTGACCCAATGCTTGCTACAGGAGGGAGTGCGGTTGCAGCCGTAAGATATCTTAAGGAAAAGAAGGCAAAAAACATTCGGCTCTCCTGCGTTGTTGCAGCCCCACCTGGTGTTGAGCTCATGTATAGAGAACATCCTGATGTTCACATCTTTTGTGCTGTTCTTGACAGAGAATTGAACAGGAACGGATATATACTGCCGGGACTGGGGGATGCTGGCGACAGGATATTTGGAACAGAGTAGGAAACGATTGACCTCCGGTTGAGCTGGAGCCATTATTATGGTTGAAATAGCTCTAAAGTTTAAACTTTAATGTGAAATTAACTTCCCGGCAAGGAAAGTAGCAGTTGCTGCAAGTCCACCAATGATCATGCTCTCAAATCCACTTCGCAGAAATTTTTTCCCTGTGATAAATGTCTTTGCAGCACCAACACTGAAGAGAGCGGCAAGTGTCAGAAGTCCACTTGCGATCAGTCCAGCTGCCGGTTGAAGGAAAATGTAGGGAATGATTGGCATAAATGCCCCGAGTGCATAAGCTGCTCCAATAGCTGAGGCTGATTTGATTGGTGAGATTGACTGATCCAGTGAAAGTCCCAATTCTTCCTTCATCATAATATCAACCCACCTATTCTTATCTGAGGTTATATGTTCGATTATTCTCTCCAGAATTTCACCGTGGAATCCCTTTTCCTGATATATTTCTCGAATTTCCTGTTTTTCAATCTCAGGAAATTGTTCGACTTCGTATCTTTCGCGCTTCATTTCACCATCATAGTATTCTATTTGTGATTTTGTAGAGAGGTAAGCGCCCAGCGACATGGATATTGTTCCGCCTATCAGCTCGGCCAGCCCCGCAATGAGAATAATGCTACTGGTTACTCCCGCACCATTTACCCCCGATGCTACTGCAAAAGCAGCAACAAGTCCATCGTTGGCTCCAAAAACCAGTTCGCGGACAATGCCGCCACCCGGTATGTGTGATTTCTCGGTATGGTAGCTGGGTGGAACACCATGGTTGAATGGCCACCCTGTATGATTATTTGACATAGCTTCACCTGTTAGTTTGATAAAAATTTAACCTTTTTGGTCTTTCTTCTCAAATTTTTCAATGAAACCTAATGCATCATTGGCTTGTTATTATTTCCGAAATGTCATTATATTTTCCCGCAGTCGCAGTGAACCATGAAAAAGGAAATGCAGATTCCAGTCAAATGTTAATTTTTTGATTCCCTCATGAAATTTGTCCGGAATGAGCGGAACATATTAATAACCAGGAGAAAATATGGCAGAAGCTAAAAAGTTTGACATTGTTATACTGGGTGGTGGTCCCGGGGGCTATGTTGCTGCTATACGTGCAGCCCAGCTCGGGATGCGGGTTGGGGTAGTAGAAAGGGCTAAGCTTGGAGGAATTTGCACAAACTGGGGGTGTATTCCAACTAAGTCCCTTTTGAGGAGTGCAGAAGTAATGTGGGAATTTAAACATGCCTCAGAATATGGCTTTACATATTCGAATTTCAATGTGGATTTCAAGAAAGTTATCAAGAAAAGCCGCGATGCAGCAGACCGCCTGTCAAGGGGAATAGAATTTTTGTTTAAGAAAAACAAAATTGAAAAGATTTCAGGTACCGGGAAATTTCTCTCTCAAAATTTGATTTCTGTGCTTGACAACTCAGGGAAGGAAGTGACACAGGTTGAAGGTGATAATATAATTATTTCTACAGGTGCCAGACCAAAGGAGCTCCCCGGGATAAAGATTGATCGGAAGAGGGTCGTCACAAGCAGTGAAGCAATGGTTCTTGAAAATGTGCCAGAGAGCATGATAATTATCGGTGCTGGTGCCATTGGAGTGGAATTTGCATATTTTTACAACGCATTTGGCACAAAGGTTACGCTTCTTGAAATGATGCCGAATATACTCCCTCTTGAGGACAAAGAGGTTAGCGCGCAGCTTGAAAGAGAATTCAGGAAGCAAAACATAGAAGTGTTGACAGAAACCAGAGTGGAGTCGGCTGCGGCGAAAGGAGATGGTGTTTCTGTTATTATTAATGGTGTAAAAGGCAGGCGTGAACTTAACGCTGACATTGCTCTTGTTGCGGTGGGGATTCAGGGAAATAGCGATGGACTTAATCTTGAGGGAATTGGTGTACAGGTTGAGAAATCCTGGATAAAAGTGGATAAGAAAAATTATGCTACAGGTGTAAAGGGAATTTATGCAATTGGAGATGTAATTGGGCCGCCATGGCTTGCGCATGTAGCATCTGCAGAGGGAGTAAGATGCGTCGAAGGAATTGCCGGGGTTGAGACAGAGGATATTGATTATAACAGCGTCCCTGCGTGCACCTATTGTCAACCTCAGGTTGCGAGCATTGGGTTAACTGAAGAAAAGGCAAAAGAGTTAGGATATGAATTAAAAATAGGGAGGTTTCCATTTACTGCAAGTGGAAAAGCAATTGCCAGCGGTGAGACCACGGGATTTGTCAAGCTAATTTTTGATGCAAAATATGGTGAGCTGCTTGGCGCCCACATTATTGGTAACAGTGCTACCGAAATGATAGCCGAGCTTGGAGTTGCCAAGAAACTTGAAACAACCCCTTATGAAATTTTTCATACCATTCATGCACACCCAACAATGAGTGAGGCTGTTAAAGAGGCGGCTGAGGACGCCATGGGCCATGCAATAGATATTTGAAATGTCCTGTGAATAAAGGAATAATAATAGACATAGGATTTACAGAATATCTGCATGCATGGGAAATGCAGAAGTTTTTTCATGCAGAAAGGACTGCAGGGACAATCCCTGATGTTGTTTTATTTACCGAACACCACCATACTTACACAATTGGTAAATCGGGTGGTGAAGACCACCTGCTTGCATCAGATGAGGAACTGAAAGCAAGGGGTGTGAGTGTCTTTAAAGTGGACAGAGGTGGTGATATCACTTACCATGGTCCTGGTCAGCTTGTTGCTTATCCAATTTTCGATTTAAGTCGGGATAAAGCTGATGTTCACAGGTACATTCGTGGTCTGGAAGATGTTGTAATACGTACGCTTCAGTCATTTGGTATTATCGGCAGGCGTGATTTGGATTACACAGGTGTCTGGGTCGGCGATGAAAAGATATGCGCTATTGGTATTAAAGTCAGCAGGTGGGTGACAATGCATGGATTTGCGTTCAACGTGAACACCGATTTATCTTACTTCGAAAGAATTATTCCATGTGGAATTTTTCACAAGGGGGTTACGTCACTCTCGAAAGTATTGCGAAAAGAAGTCGATATGAATCAGGTAAAATCATTGGTTGCTGCTGCTTTTCAAGATGTATTTCAATCTGAGTTTGTAACCTATGAATTAAGCAATTTCATGGAACATTTTCATATAAATATGGAGAAAGAACATGCCTCCTGTTAAAAAAGATCCAAAGAAAAATGATGCCGCTTCAGAAAAGCGACAGGTTGATGTACTGGAATCGACGGACAAGCTGGTTTCACCTGAAGTGCTTGTGAAAGCATATAGGTTAATGCTCCTGTCGAGGCGCCTTGACGAAAAAGAGCTAACATTGCTTAAACAGGGCAAAGCATTCTTTCACATAGGTGGGTCAGGTCATGAAGCTATCCAGGTCGCATGTGCACTAAACCTGAGACCAGGTTATGACTGGGCTTATCCTTATTACAGGGGATTAGCTTTTGCGGTTGCACTTGGAATGACTCCCGAGGAGATAATGCTGGGTGAACTGCATAGAGCAGAGGATGTCATGACGGGAGGGAGGCAAATGCCTGGACATTACGGAAAAAGGGAACTAAATATTCCCACCCAGTCAAGTCCTACAGGTACACAGTTCCTCCAGGCTGTTGGAACTGCAATTGGTGCGGTAAGGGACAATACCGATCAGGTTGTGTATGTCTCTTCAGGGGAAGGTGCCACAAGTGAAGGGGAATTTGCCGAGGCCCTTAACTGGGCGTCCCGGGACAGACTTCCTGTGATTTTTGTCATTGAGGATAACCATTATGCTATAAGCGTGCCGGAATGGCAGCAAACAGCTGGCGGTTCAATTTATGAAGTTGCCGGGGGATATGATGGACTCATGCGCTTTAAAGTTAACGGGGTGGATTTTGTTGAGAGTTATGCTGCTGCAAAGGAAGCAGTGGAGCGTGCCCGGAATGGAGGAGGTCCGAGCATTATTGTGGCCGATGTTGTTCGACTTTTGTCTCATTCATCATCTGACGACGACAGAAAGTATAGAAGCAAGGAAGAGATAGAGCGAGATCATTCTCGTGATCCTTTGATGGTAATGGAAGCTCTTTTAACGTCCGAGAAGATTCTTTCCAATGCAGAAATTTCTTCCATTCACGAAGAAGTTAAGAAGGTTGTGGACACAGCAGCGGAATGGGCGGAGTCACGACCCCTTCCTGACCCGGCTACTGTTTCGCTCCATGTTTATGCTTCAAAGGATTTATATTCAAATTTTCAATATGAAAAAAATCCACCCAATGGTAAGCCTGTGGTGATGGTTGATGCAATTAACCATGCACTACACGAAGAGATGGCGCGTAATGAAAAGATGATTATTTACGGTGAAGACGTCGAAGATGGAAAAGGAGGCGTATTTACTGCTACCAAAGGTCTTTCGACAAGATTTGGACGCAGCAGGGTTTTTAATTCACAACTGGCGGAAGCAAGTATAATTGGAACTGCATTTGGACTGGCAGTTCGTGGTTTTAAGCCTGTTGTTGAAATCCAGTTTGGTGATTACATCTGGCCGGCAATGATGCAGTTGAAGAATGAAGTGGCAATGATGAGATATCGCTCGAATAACACATGGTCGGTGCCAATGGTGATTCGGGTACCTGTTGGGGGGTATATCCACGGTGGACATTATCATAGTCAGAACATTGAGAGTATATTTGCACATTGTCCGGGACTTTACATTGCCTTTCCATCCACATCCGCTGATGCTAAAGGTTTACTGAAGTCAGCAATCCGCATGGAAGACCCTGTTTTGTTTCTCGAACACAAGGGCCTATATAGACAGAGTTATGCTATGTCACCCGAACCCGACGATGAATATCTTATTGAATTTGGAAAAGCAAGCGTGAGGAGGGAGGGGAAAGATATTTCAGTAATTACCTACGGTGCTATGGTTTACATGGCTTTAAATGCAGCAAAGAAATTGAGCGAAAAAGGAATTGATATAGAGGTACTGGATCTCCGCACCATTGTTCCCCTTGATAAAGAGGCCGTATTAAGAAGCGTAAAAAAGACAAATAGGGTTCTTGTATTGAGCGAGGATACCCATACCAACGGCTTTGCATCGGAGTTGGCAGCCATCATTGCTGAGGAGGCTTTTGAATATCTTGACGCACCTGTTAGAAGAATAACTGCTCTGGATTCACCTATACCTTATAGTCCTCCACTTGAGGTAGCCGCTCTGCCGAATGAATCATCAGTTGTAAGAGTTATTGAAGAACTGGCTGCGTACTAAGGAGAATCCAATGAGAATAGAAGTCCTTATGCCCAAGATGGGCGAAAGCATTACTGAAGGTAAGATTATAAAGTGGCACAAGAAGCCTGGAGACAAAATAGAGAAAGACGAAATTTTGCTCGAGATAAGTACTGACAAGGTCGACACCGAGATACCGTCCTCCGCAGCAGGAATTCTGGCAGACATAGTCGTGCATGAACAGGAAGTTGCGCCTGTAGGTGCTGTGATAGCATATATTGAGACTGACATTACAGGTCCAATTGAACCGGAGCAGAAAGCAGCTGTGAAAGCATCTGCAGACATCGCTTCGTATGTGGTTGATGAGAAGCCTTTTGAGGCAACTTCAGTGAAAGTCCCTGCTCGAACAGAAGCAGGTGTACGCAAATTTTATTCTCCATTGGTTAAGGCAATTGCTCGGTCTGAGGGCATAAGTATTGAAGAACTTTCTGCGGTTCATGGAACAGGTGCAGGAGGAAGGGTAACCAAGCAGGATTTGCTGGCTTATATAAAAAGAAAATCGGAGACCAGACATGCTGCAGGTGCCCCGAAAGCGGAGCCTCAGGCCATGACTCAAACTTATGACAAATCCCGCTCAAGGATTATGCCGATGGACAACCTGCGACAGCGGATAATGGAGCATATGATAAGGAGTCGGGATACATCTGTTCATGTGGCAGCTATCTCGGAGGCTGATATGACAGGTATAGCAAATTATATTGAGAAAAATGCCTCTGAATTCCAGAGCCGTGAAGGATTTAAGCTTACATACATGCCATTCATTGCCAGTGCATGTGTAAAAGCTTTAAAAGATTTTCCGCTTGTTAACAGCAGCATAGAGGGTACAAACATCATCGTAAAGAATTACGTCAATCTGGGCATAGCTGTTGCAATTGAAACAACAGGCTTGATTGTCCCTGTTTTAAAAGGTGCTGATGAGAAGAATCTCCTGGGACTGGCACGGGGTATTTACGACCTGGCAGTTCGTGCACGAACTAAAAAGCTGACCCCGGATGATGTGGTTGATTCAACCTTTTCAATTACAAACTACGGTGTATTTGGCAATTTGATGGGGACTCCAATTATTAACCAGCCAAACATTGCAATACTTGGTGTTGGGGTTGTTCAAAAAAGACCCGTTGTAATTAACGATGCAATTGCTATTCGACAGATGGCATACCTGACTTTATCATTTGACCATAGATTAATTGATGGTGCCATGGGGGGGCAATTCCTTGAAAAGATTATTTATTACCTGGAGAATTTTGACACAACAAACTCATTATACGAATGATGGATATAACAGAAAAGAAACTACCGCGCCGGCCAGACTGGATACGTGCAAAATTACCGTATGGTGAAAACTACTCGCAAATTTTGAATTTGATGAGGAGCAAACAGTTGCACACTGTTTGTGAAGAAGCTCGATGTCCAAATTTAGGTGAATGCTGGGGGCATGGTACAGCAACTTTTATGATCCTTGGAGATGTTTGTACCCGCAGCTGCGGCTTTTGTGCAGTTAAAACCGGTCGACCTGTCCAGCTGGATACTGACGAGCCACGCAGGGTTGCAGAAGCTGTTGCCTCAATGAAACTGAGGCACGTTGTAATAACCTCAGTTAACAGAGATGAGCTAAATGATGGTGGTGCAGGAATTTTTGCTGAGACTATCAGACAAATAAGAATAAAAAACCATGCCTGTCGGGTGGAAGTTTTAATACCCGACTTCAAAGGCGACGAGGTTGCCTGTAGCATCGTTGCTGATGCTGGACCTGATATCCTTAATCATAATGTTGAAACTGTCCCACGGCTTTACAGCCTTGTAAGACCTCAGGCAAAATACGAACGGTCACTTGATGTTTTAAAGTTTTTTAAGGAAAAGGGATTGGTTACTAAAAGCGGAATGATGGTGGGAATTGGTGAACGTTATGATGAGGTCATTGAGGTTATGAAGGATTTGCGTGAGGTAAAAGTGGATATACTGACAATTGGGCAATATCTGCAACCCACAAAAGACCATCTTCCAATTGACCGCTATGTTAAGCCTTCTGAATTTGAATTATATAAAAAAATCGGGATTGAACTTGGGTTTAAATATGTTGAATCCGGACCCCTGGTTAGAAGTTCATATCATGCAGAACAACAGGTTGTTTTTTAAAAAATATCTGAGGAAAGGAATAAATGAGCGATTACGCTATAGAAACAAATATGGAACAATACTTGAGTTTGGGGAGAGCCAAACTCGTTCAAATATACAAATCAATGTTGTTGATTCGTCGATTCGAGGAAGCCGCAGCAAAAATGTACGGACTCCAAAAAATCGGTGGGTTTCTTCATTTGTACATTGGACAGGAAGCTGTTGCAGTAGGGTCGATAGCTGCCATACGGGATGATGATTACGTCATCACTGCATATCGAGATCATGGCCACGCCCTTGCGAGGGGCACGGACCCCAGGAAGCTCATGGCTGAACTTTTTGGAAAGTACACAGGTACCAGCAAGGGGAAGGGTGGTTCAATGCATTTCTTTGATGTTGAGCGGAACATGCTGGGAGGGCATGCAATTGTGGGCGGACAGATTCCGCTTGGCACCGGTGTGGCATTTAAAATAAAATACAGGAAAGAAGACCGTGTCTGCCTTACGTTTATGGGAGATGCAGCGGTCAATCAGGGAACGTTCCACGAGTCCCTCAATATCGCAGCGCTCTGGAAATTACCTGTTGTTTATATCATAGAAAACAACCTGTATGGAATGGGCACGGCAGTAGAGCGAGCGTCAGCTATTTCAGAACTTTATAAACGCGGGTGTTCTTATGGAATTGAAGGAATGGTTGCAGATGGAATGAATGTATTTTCAGTTTACGATGCTGTAAGAGAAGCGGTGAGGAAAGCCCGTGAACTGAGTCTGCCGACATTACTTGAAGTGAGAACATATCGGTATCGGGGTCATTCAATGTCAGATCCTGATGCAGTTTATAGAACGAAGCAGGAGGTGGAAGAGGAGAAAAAGAGAGACCCGATTGAAAACATGAAGAGGTTTTTGCTCGAAGAAAAGGTTGCGACGCAAAAGGAAATTGAGTCAGTTGAAACTGATGTGAAGAAAACAATCTCAGAAGCAGTGGAATTTGCTGAGAATAGTCCTGAGCCCCCTCTGGATTCTATTTACGATGATATTTACGTTTGAGGAGGGTAGAGCAAATGCCAGAAATCACATTCAGGGAAGCGTTGAATCAAGCTTTGGTAGAAGAAATGGAGCGTGATGACTCCATATTCATTGTTGGAGAAGAAGTAGGTCAATATCAGGGAGCTTACAAAGTCACGCAGGGCCTTCTTCAGAAGTTCGGTCCTATGAGGGTGATAGATGCGCCAATTTCAGAAGCCGGATTTACCGGTGTTGGGGTCGGTGCAGCAATGGTTGGATTAAGGCCTATAGTTGAGGTGATGACATTTAATTTTTCTCTGGTAGCAATTGATCAGATTGTGAATAATGCTGCTAAAATGAGGTATATGTCTGGAGGGCAATTTAAAATTCCAATGGTTGTGCGCGGACCCGGAGGGGCTGCGCATCAGCTGGCCGCCACGCATTCACAGGCACTTGAGAGCTATTATGCTCATATACCGGGCCTGAAAGTGGTAATGCCTGGAACTCCAAAGGATGCCAAGGGTCTTTTGAAGTCATCGATTCGTGATGATAATCCTGTGATATTTATCGAAAGCGAGGTAATGTATGGGATCAAGGGTGAAGTTCCCGAAGGAGAATATCTGATACCTCTTGGCAAGTCAGATGTGAAGAGGGGAGGTAGAGACGTTACAATTGTAGCGTATTCTAAAATGCTAAGCGCAGCCCTTAAAGCGAGCGAAATTCTGGCAGATCAGGGAATCGAAGCTGAAGTAATAGATCCCATGACGATTCGCCCACTTGATGATGAACCGATTATCAGAAGTGTTCAGAAGACGAATCGATGCGTGGTTGTCACAGAAGCATGGCCATTTGCTGGTGTGGGGAGTGAAATTGCATACAGGGTATCTAAAAAGGCATTTGACTATCTCGATGCACCGGTGGAACTCGTTGCTTCTGAAGATGTCCCAATGCCATATTCGAAAACGCTGGAACACAGTGTACTGCCCACTCCAGAGAAGATTGTCAATGCGGTGCTCAAAGTAACTTACAGGAAATAGACTCATTTAAAAGAAATTACAGAGAGGTTAAGGAATGGCGATAAAGATTCAAATGCCGAAAATGAGTGATACTATGGAAGAAGGACGGATAATAAAGTGGTTGAAAAAAGAAGGTGACAGGGTGCAGCCCGGTGAAGTTATTGCTGAGGTTGAAACGGATAAAGCAAATATGGATATGGAAGCTTATGATGAAGGGATCTTGCTGAAGATCGTTGCAAAAGAAGGAACACGTGTGCCGTTGGGTGGGGTGATTGCTATTTTAGGTACTGAAGGGGAAGATATTTCTTCGGTTATTAATGAGACAGCTGGAAAGACAGCGTCAGAAACCGCCCCTTCACCCCATTTGAAAGAAGTAACTAAAGATGTAAGCATAAAGGAAAGTAAGTCTGCTAACACTCGCATTAAGTCCTCACCGCTGGCGCGGAAAATTGCAAAAGAGAAAGGAATTGACTTAAGCCAGATTCAGGGTTCAGGACCTTCTGGAAGGATCATCAGGAGGGATGTTGACATGGCTGTAACCGATAAAAAAGGTGAACCTGCCTTAAAGATAAAGACAACGGGAGAGTTTACCGATGTGCCTTTGACAATGATGAGGGAGGCAATTGCCAGAAGATTAAGCAAGAGCAACGTTGAGGCCCCCCATTTTTATCTGACAGTTGAAGTGAAAATGGAGAACGCAGCTGCGTACAGGGAAGCTTTGAATTCTTTCGATGAAAACCTGAAAATTAGCTTTAATGACATCATAGTCAAAGCTTGTGCAACAGCATTGAAAATGCATCCTGAAGTGAACGCTACTTTTCTTGGGGACAGAATAAGAATTTTTTCTGACGTCCATATCGGAATTGCGGTTGCTATTGATGAAGGACTCATTACTCCTGTAGTCAGGGACGCAGACCGAAAAGGGCTACGTCAGATTTCCATTGAGTCCAAAGATCTCGCCTCTCGTGCGCGTGAGCGGAAGTTGAATCCTGAAGAATACAGCGGAAGTACTTTCACAGTCAGCAACCTCGGAATGTTTGATGTTGAGGAGTTTACTGCTATAATCAATCCACCTGAAGCCGCAATACTTGCAGTTGGAAGCATAGTAGAAAAACCCGTAGTAGAGGACAAGACTATAAAAATAGGGAAGCGAATGAAAATTACGCTTTCTTCAGACCATAGAGTTATTGACGGTGCAATGGCCGCGAAATTTATGCAGACACTGAGGCGAATCCTGGAAAATCCAGCAGTTCTCTCACTCTAATTTTGTTCCGAGGTATAATTACCGGTTCATGTCCTTCTTCAGCTTTTCCCACCTTTTGAGGAGAGAATCCAGCTTATTTCTGTACTCTTCATAAACGGACAGCTGTCCAGCTGTTGGAGCTGCATCTGCTCCTTCTATTGAAGCCTCGAGGCTGCTGAGGACATTACAGACAGATGAAATATTTGGCCTTCCATTGTTCGAGATATCAGTTAAGGAATCTAATAGAGTCTTTGCGTACCTGTGTTTTTGTTCAGATAAGACTTCAGTAATCTTCCGGTAAACCTCAGTCCCTTTTTTAAGTTCAGCGTATATATTTAGTTCCAAATCAAGCTGTTTCTTGAGAACTGAATGATCAATATGGATGCGAGGATCGGATTTGACAACCAATAAGCGGCTATATTCGCTTCCGTCGACTGTAAGGGTTACTTTATATTTGCCTGGTAATACGAATGCACCCTGTGGCTCCAGTGGTGTACCATCATGCCAGACCGCTGCAATAGAATAGTTATACGAAAGAGCAGGGGGCCTCGGATACCTTAAATTCCAGACAAAACGATGTATTCCTGGTTCAGCAGAGAGTTCTTCTCCCCTGCCGAGCCAACCTTCTTCAAAGTAACGAGGCTCTGTCTTAAGTGGCTTTGGCTTTTCATCGCTTCTAAATTCGGCAATAGTTTTTCCTTTTGAGTCCTCAATCGTCAATTTAACAGGATTCAGCGGGGCGTTCTTCAGCCAGTAATCTATCACTGCACCTGTCGGCGGATTTTGTCCGAGGGGGGTCTCTGGAGGCCAGGGCGTATCTTTGTTCTCATTTGGGCGGATTCGTATCGCATCGACAGGTTTAAAGAGATGTGCTTTCTGATTTAAAACTCCTGATGAGAGCTCCCTCAAAGGCTCTATATCATCTAAGATCCAGATACCTCTGCCCTGAGTGGCGGCAATTAAATCACTATTATGAATCGTAAGTGCATTGACACAGGTTGTGGGAAAACCGTCATTTAACTTATGCCAGTTCTTCCCGTCATTGTACGAAAAATATATTGTCCTGTTTGTTGCAGCAAAAATTAAACCTGGCTGGACAGCGTCTTCTTCCACAGAATTGGTGTACTCATCATCAGGTATTCCGTTCACAATCTTACGCCATGTCCTTCCATTGTCAGTGGTTTTCAAAATTAACGGCTGATTAAAACCAATTCTGTGCAGGTTAACAGCTACATATGCAGTGCTTTTTGAAAAGTGAGAAGGCGATATTGCATCTATCCTTGACCAAAGTGGTATATCGGGTGGAGTTACGTTTCGCCAATGCCTTCCACCATCAGTCGTTATACTTATTATCCCGTCATCAGATCCCACCCATATTACATTTCTGGAGATTGGAGAGGGTGCTATGCTAAATATCGCCCCAAATCCTGCATTACGTGCTGTCTTCAAATCCGGGTCGTTCGTAGCAGCCATGCCTTTGATCCGTCCTGTTAAATCAGGACTTATAATTTCCCAGTGATCTCCATTGTCAACAGATTTAAACAAGACCTGTGCACCAAAGTACAATGGATAAGGTGGCAATTTTGAAAATACAATTGGAGTTATCCATGTGTATCTGTATTTTTGAGCGGGTGGGAAAGCCCCATAGCTGGAAACTGGCCATGGGGATACCTCGACAACCTGACGGGTCACATCATCGAATCTCGATACGTGACCACCGAGTCCACTTCCAAAAATCAATCGGGGGTTGTCTGGTTTTGGAACGTCGTAGTCTCTTTCATCACCACCAACCGGATGCCAATCACGGTCCTCAATTACACCGTATGGCCCACGGCTCAGTATTCCAACAGTCCCATTATCCTGTTGTCCACTGTAAATTTTGTACGGGAACTGGTTGTCCACAGCCACACTGTAAAACTGGCCTGTAGGTTGGTTGTACCAGCTTGACCAGGTCTTACCACTGTCGATTGAAATAACGCATCCCTGATCAGATGCTGTTATCATATACGATGGATTATCAGGGTTTATCCAGAGGTAGTGGTAGTCATCTCCACCAGGGGCGCCCTTAAAAAAGTGGAACGTTCGTCCCCCGTCCACTGATTTACTTATTGACCGTCCCATTACGTAAACGGTATTTGGATCTTTTGGGTCGACTGTCAGGCGGCTGAAGTAGTTATTTGCAAGAGAGGCGTTGTTGTTAACAAACACCCATGAGTTACCGGCATCGGTAGATTTATATAAGCCGCTTTTTCCACCGGTTGCAATTACTGTAGCGTAAACAATGTTTCCGTTGCTTCCAGAAGCAACTGCAATACCTATTCTTCCTAATGGAGGTTCCGGTAAGCCATTTCCTGATAGCTTGTACCATGTATGGCCGCCGTCTGAACTTTTGTATATTCCTGACCCATTTGCAAGCTGGGGATAAAAATAGTCGAGCCATGGATGCATTCTAACCTGCCACATTGCTGCATATATTACAGAAGGGTTACCTGGATCCCAGGCTAAATCAACGGCGCCTGTAGAATCGTTGACATACAATACTTTTGTCCATGTTCTTCCGCCATTTTCTGAAAGATATACGCCACGTTCTGGATTTGATTTAAACATATGTCCTAACGCAGCTACGATAACTTTATCGGGATTCCTCGGGTCAATTAAAATCATGCCTATATGACCGGTTTCCGATAATCCCACATTTTTCCACGAATTTCCACCGTCGTCTGATTTATATATACCGTCGCCTGATAAAATATCGTAGCGATAATCCACCTGTCCTGTGCCCGCATAAACAATATTTGGATTGGACGTGGAGATTGCAATTGCTCCTATTGAACTGGACTTTTCATGTTGCATCAATCCCTTCCATGTCTGTCCGGCGTCTGTTGTTTTCCAGACACCACCCCCTGCAGCACCAAAGTAAAAAGTATTTGGTAATGATGGTATGCCTGCTGCCATGGTTGCCCACCCTCCTCTATAGGGACCAACAAAACGCCATTTAAGTGAAGAATGAAATCGATGATGAAATGGAGAGTCGGCATATGAATTTGTTGGATAATGCAACTGTATAAGGAATGTAAGAGCAACTTCAAATAGCATCAATGTGAAGAGCTTTTTTGAAAACCGAATTGATAAGTGCCTGGGCATCGCAGTTACCTCATTTTTTATTTTTAACGACAGATAAATCTATAATTTTGATTTGATTTATGCTAATAAATAAGTTAATGAATTGTTGACTTCTCTTTGCTCACTTTTGGCCACATGGCTAATAGTAGCCCAATGAAAACCTAAGACGCTTCAAAAAGATGGAAAAAAGTGCTGGAAATCTGGCACAGCTCTTGTGTTACTTCAATTGCGATGGATCTTCTAATACATATAAAAAGATATACGAGGTCATAAATAGCGTTGGACTTTCTCTGGTTTTCTTTAAAGCTGACGAAAAGGTGCCAATCTCCGCATCCTTTGCGAAAATGCTCTGCAGGGAAAAGAAATAATAAATGAGAGGTGATATCTTGAGAGAAACAAATAAATCCCAAAGCCGTGTTTGTTGGTGCGGTGGAAAATTAGCTGATTCCATCCATCAAGATTACTTAAGATGTGAAAACTGCGGCACATTTGTCTCAAAGGCGGAGGCTTCAGGAGACAGGCTCAAGGCATTTTACACCTACGACGGTTATTGGCACGATTATGTGCAGAATTATAACTATCCAAATTTGGAACAGAGAGGCGACTATCTCTTGAACAATAGAGTTCCTGATTGGTATGAATTAATGAAGCAGTACAAGTCTAATGTTGATTATTTGTTGGAAATAGGATGCGCAGAGGGATCGTTTCTTTATTACTGTAAACAAATGGGAATAAAACATATTGTTGGTGTTGAGGTGGATGCCCGTACCTGCGAATATGCTAAACAAAAATATGAACTTGAACATATTTATCCCGGGCTTTATCCAGAAGTGGAACTTCCTTACTCAAGGTATGATGTGATTGCTGGTTTTGATATACTGGAACATTTTATCGATCCCGTGAAGACGCTAAATCATATTTATGAAAATTTGAAAGATGATGGCGTCGGAATCTTCCAAACTCCAAGGTATCGAAATGATGGTAAAGGCTGGATTCACTTCAAACCTGATGAGCACCTCTTTCTTTTCGATGATACAAATATAAGGTTGCTGTTTGACAGATGCGGGTTCGATGTCGTCAGTGTGACGAAGGGGTCTCTCGAGCAGGATATGAATGTCGTTGTTAAGAAAAAAATAAATGTCGATACTCTAAAACCGAAACCAGTCAGATTGGTAACTCAATCGACAGAACTTAATACCTACGAAAAGAAGAAAATAGCTATTGGATTAATAGAGCACTTTGGTGACATAGTAGCCTGCGAGCCTGTCTCACGATATGTCCGTTCAGAAAACCCTGAAGCTTACATAGCATGGTGCGTTAGAAAGGAATATAAAGAACTGCTAGTTTCTAACCCTTACATTGATGAGGTTGTGACAGTGGAGTGCTTAACTGAATGGATTGCCTTAAAGGAATTAGGTGTCTTTGATGAAGTGGTGGATTTGCACATAGACGGCCGTATCTGTCCGGTTTGTCAGGTTCCATTGAAAAAGGGAGTACCATTTCGGGTGGATGGAGAAAACTACTACAAAGTAGGGAACCTTCTGTCCGCGTTTTCAAAAGGGGCTGGGCTCCCTGCTCTTGATGGGTCACCCAATGTCTATATTGATGAACTTGCCAGGAATGCAGTTGACGAAATGCATTTGCCCCCGGACTACGTGGTCATACATGCAAAGACAAACGAATTCGACAGGGATTGGAATTTAAATGGATGGATTGACGTCGTGTCTTATGTTCACAAGACTTATAAGTTGCCTGTTATTGAAGTTGGGAATGAGGGAATAGTAGAAAAAGCATTACCTGACCTTGTGAAGTTTATTGGAAAAACATCCTACATTCAAACTGCAGAGGTGATCAGGAGGGCAAAATTATTTATTGGGGTCGACAGCGGACCTGCTCATCTGGCAAATGCTGTCAGGACAAAAGGGGTGATTATTCTGGGCGAGTACCGCAACTTCAAAATGTACATTCCGTACAGTGGTTATTACGCAAATTCTGAGAATGCTTTGTTGGTTTATAGTCACGATGGACCGGCAAGAAATGTACGTTCCAAAGCTGTGATTAAAGCAGTTGACACTATGCTTTTAAATGTACGCAGAGAGGAAAGGGAATCGGAAACTGAAAATAGAAATGTTGAAAATAGAGATGCCAAAATAATTGCTTTTTATCTTCCTCAATTTCATCCGATTCCAGAAAATGATAAATGGTGGGGAAAGGGTTTCACTGAATGGGTAAATGTGGCAAAGGGACGACCGCTTTTCCCTGGACATTACCAACCTCATGTACCTGCAGATATGGGATTTTATGATTTGCGATTGGAAGCTGTACTTAATGAGCAAGCAGCCCTTGCTTCCATGTATGGGATTGATGGCTTTTGTTTCTGGCATTATTGGTTTGATGGAAAACTCCTGTTGGAAAAACCTCTTCTCAACGTACTTAACAATAAATTGTACTCATTTCCGTTTTGTCTCGCGTGGGCTAACGAAAACTGGACTAGAAGATGGGATGGATTGGAAAATGAAGTATTGATGAAGCAGACATATGCTTCAGATGAAGATCTGGCAGCACATTTTAACTGGTTATTGCCATTCTTCAAAGATCCACGTTATATCACGATAAACAGAAAACCTGTTTTTATTGTTTACAGGCCTACAGATATACCAAACATTAGCAACATGACAGGACTCTGGGAATTAATGGCGAAGCAAAATGGCCTTGAAGGAGTTTATTTTATAGCTGTTGATACCTCTTTCAACAGGTTGGAGAATTATAAGGCAAATGGATTTAGTGGGGAACTTCTGTTTCAGCCGCAATTTTCCAGTTTGGTGGATAGACTCCTTAAAAGTCGAAGCTGGGTTTCAAACGATGGAAAGTCTATTGTGATTGATTATGAGGATGCAGTTAAAGTGATGGAGGAAGAAAATGCTGAATTTTTGAAAAAAGGGGATGATCAGTATGTAACAATCCTGCCCGGCTGGGATAATGCCTCCAGAAGGCTCGGAATTCAGGCGTTTGTTTTAAGAAAGCCGTCGCCAATTATTTATGAAAAATGGCTGCAAAAGGAAATTGCACTGTCAAAATCCAAAAATGATCCGGAAAAGAGAATCATTTTCATAAATGCATGGAACGAATGGGGAGAGGGGGCACATTTAGAGCCTGATCAGGAATACGGCAGAATGTTTCTTGAAGCAACAGCAAGGTCAAAAAATATAACAGATGAATTTCATCCACCGGTTAACTGGTTGTACCCGATTGAGGATGAGAGAGGATTGAGGGAAATCATTGCATTTGCGGAAGCCTCTAAAGAGCTCGGGAGGGCACATCAGGCTGAGTATTATTATAAATGGGGAATCAGGGTTGCAGGACGGATAATCGCCTCGCTGAAACATTTTGCAAGACAGAATAATTCAATGACGCGGGTTGCCGGCATATTGAAACAATATATTGTCCTGGTGTCCAGTTTAAGTCGAGGATTAACTTCGGTATCTGCAAATCGGGGAGTAGACTACGGCAAATCAGAGATTGCAGGGAAATTGTCCGCTGCTATTCTGGATGTTGACCTGCAACAGGTAATCAGCGAGGCTGAAGGATTAATAGAGTCACATGATTTTGAAAAAGCTGAAAATATACTGAAAAAAGGGTTGGAAATATTCCCCCTTAATCTCGATATCCTCAACGACCTTGCAGTTTTAAACATTCTTCAAAACAGATATAACGAAGCTTTTGAATTATTAAAGAAAATAATATCGATTGATCCTGAAAACCCAACTGCCAGGCAAAATATCCAGGTTGTCCTTGAGAAACTCAATAAGGTTTACGACGACCTTAAAAAAAGAACACTGGTCGAAGATTCCAGAAATCCCTCTGATGAAATATTAAAAGCCGAACAGTTCATACAGGAGAAAGCGTATGAGCAGGCTGAGCTACTACTGAACAATGTAATTTCGAGATACCCATTTAATCTTGATGCTCTTAATGATTTGTCAGTTATTTATATAATGCAGGGGAAGACGGATAAGGCGTTGGAGAAATTAAAAGCGGTGCTTGAAATTGACCCTGACAATGAAATTGCAAAAGAAAACATGAAGACAATTGAAGAAATAATTAAGAGCAGGGTGAATGGTGATAATCAAAAGAATGAGAGCATTCAAACGGAGCCATTTGATGAGAAAGATCAGCTGCCGCCTTCTGATGAAATTCAACGCTCCATGCGGATTTTTCAAGAATCTGCGGAGTCAGTTCAGGTAAAGAAAGCAGACGAAGGGAATGAGTTAACTTCAATTATAATTGTAACCTACAATAACTTGAATTACACAAAACAGTGTGTCGCCTCTATTTTGAAATATACAGCCGAGCCATATGAGATTATCTTCATAGATAACGATAGCAGAGACGGGACGCGCGGTTATTTGAAGAAGCTTTCCACACAAATGAAGAATGTAAAAACGATCTTTAACACCGATAACAAAGGCTTCCCATATGCGTGTAATCAAGGTATTGTTATCTCGGCTGGAAAATATGTTCTTCTTTTGAACAGTGATGTAATTGTTACTGACGGCTGGCTGAAGGGAATGATTAAACGTGCAGAAAGTGATGGGACGATAGGAATAGTTGGACCAATGACAAACCGAATCAGTGGTTATCAGATAGACCTTACGGCAAGGTATTCAAATCAGCTCGAACTAAAGAAATTCGCTGCTGATTATAAGAAAAAGAATCTGAACAGCTGGACAGAAGTGAGGAGAGTAGCGGGGTTCTGTATGTTAATAAAACGCGAAGTGGTCGATAAAATTGGCGGTCTTGACCCGCTGTTTGGAGTAGGAAACTGCGAGGACGATGATTATTGTCTGCGGGCTTCGAAGGCAGGTTACCGTACGGTTATAGCCCGGGATGTTTTTATCCACCACTACAGCGGGGGAAGTTTTCTCGCAAACGGGAAGGAAAATTATCTTAATATTATAGAGAAAAATTCGGAAATATTCAGAGAAAAATGGGGAGTGGCTCCTGCAGAATGGTGGCGGGATGGAAAAGAACCGACAAGATCGGCCCCATTATATATCTCATTGCAGGAGATGGTGACAGATGGACAGGATGGTGCAAAAGATGAAGTTAATTCATCTGTCAACCAGGCATATTCAACATAGCATTTATTGGCTTTACTACGCTTTCATTCTTGCGCCTTTTTCCTCAAAGGAGAAAATCCATCCGGCAATCTTGCCTGGCTCAATTGATTCGAAATTGTCCCAGTATTCTTTTGTGTAAATATATCTGGAACTGGTTTCATTTTCCGGAATGCTTCCTGTCATCTCAATAATTTTTTCTAAACGCTCCTGCCACAATTTCATGTTGCTCGTTCTCAAATCAATCCATCCATCGTGTGCCCATGCATTAATTGCTTTTTCGTTTGCCGGCACAACATTTTCCCCCCGGAATGGCGGTATTTTTATTTCTTCTCCGCGGAGAAGTGATTTACCATCGGCAAGGAGGATCGGAATTCCAATTGAAATTATTTCCGACCTCAAATTTGAATTTGACTTTAATAGGTCTGTAAGAGCTCTGGACATCTCTTCAGGAGTTGCCTCAAGGGTTCTTTTGAAATCTCCATAAACAAGCTTAATTATATAGGCTTCGTAAAGGAGTTTTGAAAGTCGAGGTGGCCCGAGGATTTCAAACGCAACGCTGTTGACGTTGTGTTTTCTTTCTAATGTCCGCAATTTTTCTGCGGCAGAGTGGAAGAGGTATCCGGCACGATAAGTTGGTGAAAGAGTTGCATTGTCGAGAGCATTTATTATGTCGTGCCCTGTGTTTCCACCCTTTATTTCGAAAACAACATCTTCTGCAATTTCCTCCGGTGTCACGTATTCCATCTGTCCTGGTGTTGTTATTGCTTCAAATTCTCCTCTGGAAAACAATCCGTTTTCACCTGTGTCAATATAAACTGACTTTAGCGGTGTGCCGGTTCTTACAAACCCGTCAGTTACTTTTATTTGAAGAGTTTCCCCAATTCTGTATGGCTTCTCAGGAGGACAATCCTGAAGGAGTATTGGTTTGCCTCTTTTTTTAATTTCGCCAAAGCTGACTTTCTTCCAGGCAATTGCGGCTGCGGGTTTGATCTCTTTCGTAATTGGCGCATCAGGTGTGCGTCCCATAAGGAACATTAGCATCGTGTGCGCACCTGCGACTGCAGATTTACTGAGCAGGACACTGCTTGGTTTTTCCTCACTGTGGGTGTATGGAATGTTAAGACCCATTCCACCCGTACCGCTGGTTCCGATTTTAACATATATTTTAGTTTGTGCTTCATGCATGCTTCGATACAATAACTGCACATGTCGGATTAGCTGAGGTGTGTATAATGTGCAAAGCATTTTTTCGACAGATTCTGCAAGTGTAGAACTCTTACCATCTTTAGCATTATCGAGCTCCTTTAAAAGAAGTCGACTCGACTGAAATAAGTCCTGGTATGCTATTGCGGTAGCTGAGTTGATGCAGTCTATTACAATTTCAGGCCTGTAATCAGTTAATAATGTATATATAGTGCTTGATTTGATAATTTCATCAGTCAGCTCACCGAGAATATCGTTTATTAAAGTTCTTCTTTTCACAGGGTCATTAATAATTTCCTCGCGGGGGAGGTCTTTGAATTCCTCCCGAACAAAAATGTTGCCATACGCAGGTACAAAAAAGTCTTTTGAATGATCTGGATATTCCTTCCGAAGATCTTCGACTGCTTCGTTCGCTTCGGATTTAAGTAAAGATGAAACAATAATCTTTTCAGGTTTTTCCGGAATAAGACGGCGGCATATTGCTGACCCAACCAGACCCCAGCCGCCGAGAACAAGGACTGTTTTTCCTTTGATCTCCATAATTAGTTCCTTTCGTTGGTATGAGTTTTAGATCGCTGTTTACGACTCTATTGACATGAAATTGCGCATTAAGATAATTTACAGAAAGGGGTTTAACAAGGGATGAACGGTGGATATTGAACAATGCCTCACAGAGCTTCCTCTTTCTTAGAGATTTTACTGAGTCAATGTATTGACTTTTGGATTCGGGAATATTAAAATTGGAAAAACAAGAAAATTCGGAAAAACGAGAAGTGCTCACTATAGGGAATGAAACTGAACAACCTTTGAGTGTGGGGCAAGCGGCACGCATCCTGAGGGTCAGCTCTAAAACCATTCTAAACTGGATTCGAGCGGGCAGACTCAAAGCTTATGCGACACCGGGTGGACATTTCAGAGTTTGGCCGTCAGACTTGAACAAATTTATAAAAGCGCACAAAATGGATATCCAATTTGATTACAAGGAAGTTAGGCCAAAGCGTATCTTAATCGTTGATGACGATGAGATGTACGCAGAGATGGTACGAGTCGTACTGGAAGAAAAAATCGAGGGAGTTGAAATCCAGATTAGCAAGGATGGATACGAGGGGTTAATACTCATTGGTGAGTTTAAACCCGATCTTGTAATTCTTGATTTGTTGATGCCAGGACTGGATGGTTTTAAGGTCCTCGAACTTCTCAGCGCGCGAAAGCCGATAAATCCTGTCAAGATCCTTGTTCTGTCCGGCAATTTAACGAAGAATACTGTTGACAGGCTGAGACTTTCACAAGCTGACGGATGGGTCGCAAAGCCCGTCTCGGTAAATGACTTGCTGAATCATGTCTTGACGCTGCTTTCAGGAGAGGCTCAGGGAGGAACTGCTTTAACTTGACCTCCCTTGTTGTTTGCTTTCTTGGCGTTTTTCTCTTTGTCCAATCGCCTCAACAGACGGTTTCAATAAGAAAAGCAGCAGAGCTTGTCCCACGCGACAGCGCAATTAAGGTTACCCGGCTCAGGATTGCCGTTTCAGGGGTCGTCACGGGTTCCTCTTTCAGAAAAGATTCCACACTTCAGCTATTTGTTCAGGATTCTACAGGCGGAATTAAATTGTTTACGAGACATTATACCGGTCCTCTTCTGGATGCTGGAGATAGTATAATTGCTGTCGGCAATCTGGGGTTATTTTTTGGTGCAGAAGAAATTTTAAATCCCGAAGTTCGCATACTGAAGAAAAATCTGCGTCTTGTCCCGGAGCAGGCTTCGTTGCAAGATATAAACAGTGGAAGATATAATGGACGTCTTATCAGAACCAGAGGAAGAGTTATAAATAAAGTCGAAACTCCGGGAGCTGTTGTAATATATATTCGCGACAGTTCAAACGACACCGGGAAAGTACTCGTAAGCAAGGGGCTCTTCCCATCGGTGGATGTTTCACAGCTGCATACCGGGGATGAGTTAATGATTACAGGAGTTGCTTCGAGGTACAGCCCTAGGCCCCCCTTTTTGGATGGTAACGAGATTGTCGTTCGTGACCAGTCGGACTTATCTCTCTTTCAGGCAAACAGAGTAGAGCGCTATATTATCGCTGCAATTATATTTTTGTTATTCCTGGTTGCGCTGTTGCTCTTATTTAATCAGGCGTTGAGGAAGAAGGTAAAGGACAGAACCTCTAAACTGGAGTATGAATCTCAAGTGTTGACAGAGTTTTACAGGAGCAGCAGTGAGATTGTTGGAACACTTGACATTAGAGCCATTTATAGCTCTGCTATAAAAACTGCAAGAAAACTGGTCGGCACAACATATTTTCTTGTTGTTCAAATAAATGATGATGGAAACTGTTTTGGAGATTTAGTAGAAATTGCAGGAGACGATGTCGGGATAAAAAGAGTCCGGTTTGCAGTAAGTTCATTTAGTATCTTAACGGACAAACTGTCAGGCGACAATGCCGTGTGGAATTCTAATATCGATGAAATATTAGGTCAATCCGGCGACGAAGAATTCAAAAAGCTGAAGAGTGAACTGCGTGAAAAGAAAATTAATACCGGAATAAATGTTAAAATGGAACATGATTACGTTAGTATGTTTGTACAGGCTTCGGGTGACAGCAGGATACTGATTATTTTTAATCATGCATATGATATCATTGACGATTTCTCAAGGAAAATGGTAATTTCATATATAAGGATGATAAACTTAAGCGTAAGGGCGGCATCTCTTTTTCAGCTTATGCGGCGGCAGGAAATCGCCCTGGAAGAACTGTACAACAATTCCGTATTTGGTTTAATGTCACTTTCGCTGGATGGAAGGATTCTCACTTCAAACAGGATTGCCAATGATATATTGGGAACAAAGGTAGTTGTCGGCACCAAATTATCTGACCATCTTTGTCCTCATGATAAGATACGACTTGATGAACTGCTTGCAAGTATGTCTAAGGGCCATGGTACTGAGTTTGTCCGTTTCGAGTCATCGATAGGGAGAGGTGGTGGTTCGGTTCAGGATATTGAATTTGCAATTCAGTTCAATCGGGAAGGTGAGAGTTTTTATGTCTCAATTCAGGATGTAAGTGAAAAAAAGATCCTTGAAGCGGCAGCATTGCAGGCACAGAAGATGGACGCAATAGAACAACTTGCAGCAGCATTAAGCCACGACCTTAAAAATTCAATAGGAAGCATGCTTGGTTATTCCTCTTTACTGAAGAGGAAACTTCCTCCAGATTCCCGTGAGCACCGTTTTGCTGAGATGATAGAGGATGCTGCAAACAGGACAGCCACATTTATAAACCGTGTCCTCGGCTTTTCTCAAATAGATGGCTCTACCCTTGAATTGATTGAAATGAATAAATTTGCTGAAGAGGTTGCTGAGGAATTTAAAAACAAGACTGGCGATAAGTATGATTTTGCTGTGCAAAAATGCTCAACACCTCTTTATGTCAATGGAAGCAGGGGTCAGCTATTACAGGTTGTTGACTCGGTTTTTCAAAATGCTGTGGAAGCAATGCCGGAAGGGGGGAGAGTTGTATGCAGTGTTTCTCAGAGGGAGATTACCCAACCGCCTTATAATTTTGTAACTAAAGGGACGCACTGTGTACTTGAGATAAGTGATACCGGCATTGGGATGGATGACACAATCAGGCGGAGGGTATTTGAACCGTTCTTCACCACAAAGAAAAAATCGAGATACACTGGACTCAGTATGAGTGCAGCGTTTAATATCGTTAAGCATCATGGCGGATTTATAGAAGTTTCATCAACTCTAAACGTCGGTACAGAAATAAGAATTTTTCTCCCCTTGCATCAGGAAAAAGGAAAGAAGCATATTGAAGATGAGGTGAGTTCTTTACATGGTGCTGGGGAAAAGATACTTGTGGTTGATGATGAAGAGATGGTTCGCATGCTTGCACACGATATTTTGTCAGAACACAATTTTACTGTAATACAGGCAACAGATGGTGAAGATGCATTGAAAAAGCTGGCAGAGGTGCCAGACGTCAGGCTTGTAGTTTTGGACATGATTATGCCGCATATGGGGGGTAAGGATACCTGCATTGAAATTAAAAAGCGATACAGAGATGTGAGGGTGTTGATTTGTAGCGGGTACAGCGAGTCTAATGAACTGAGACATTTACTTGAGGGATATGCTGATGGGTTTCTGAGCAAACCATACCGGACGACTGAACTCTTAAATGCCGTTGCCAGAACGCTGAAGAAGGCAGGAGACTGAAACAACAGGTGATAATCAATAGACATAAAAAGTACTGGAGATTTAAAATACAAAGATTATAATTTGAACATGTATTAATAAATATAAATATATATGGAACCAGTCAAGGGAAAAGAATGAAGACATTTGTTGCTTTACTTATGATGGCACAGTTAGTATTCTCTCAAACTGGAAGGACAGATGTGGAGAAACAAATCGCTGCATTGGCAAATAATTATGGTGGTACGATTGGCGTTTATGCAAAGGATCTAAATACGGGAGAAGTGATTTCTGTGAATGCTGACTCACTGTTCCCGACTGCCAGTGCAATTAAACTCCCCATTTTAGTTACACTTTTTCATAAGATTGAAAACGGTGCCCTTCATCGCAAAGATGTAGTGAGCCTGACCGACTCCAATAAATGGGGAGGTTCAGGGGTATTGCAGTTCTTTTACACTCCTCAAGATTTAAAGTTAATTAATGCGGCTGTTTTAATGATTGTGCTGAGTGACAACACAGCAACTAATTTAGTAATAGATTCATTTGCAAATATACACGATGAAAAGCTTGCAGCTGTAAATAGTTTAATGGATTCACTCGGACTTATTCATACACGTCTTTTGAACAAGATGATGTCGTGGAAGACGAAAAAGAATACTCCTGAATCTCTTCGCTTTGGAGTTGGGTATTCGACGCCTGAAGAAATGGCAAGGTTGGTTGAGCTTATTGCTGAACATAAAATCCTCTCGCCTGATGCCTGTGATGAGATAATTAAAATCTTAAGTGAACAGCAGGATAATGAAATGATCCCTCGCTTTTTACCGGTCGATTCCACTGCTCCCGGTAAGGTCTTCATTGTAGCGCATAAGACAGGAAGTGTGGATGAGAGCAAGATTGATGTTGGACTTGTAGTCAGTCCGGAATCAAAATACGTTGTTTCAATTTTTGCCGACAGGTCAAGGTTTCCAGGCGAAGGGATAGATAATCCGACTGTCCTTGCGGTGGCCCACGCTTCGAGGCTTATTTATGATTATTTTGCGAGTCGAAAGCCTGGGAAGAATTAATCATGCTGGCGGTCCTGTGTGCTGCTTGCCCGGATGCGACAGGTCGAAAGGTTGGAAAGAATTAATCCCGCACTTTTCTATTTTTTCTATTTATCAGGGCAGAATGCTAAACTACTAAACAAAATTTTGGATAAAGTCAATTCCAGTCATAAAATCCTTGACTTTTCCCTGGGGCACATATAATTTTGAGTCCGATGCTTCCTGTTGTTTGAAGCTGGCTGCTTTGCAACAGAAAAACTCTATGAAGGCGGCATGCAATTGGTTTGAGTCAGAAGCTACTTTCTCCTGCCGCATCTCATAGGACGCAGGCTTTGATTTATCAAAAGTTTTACCATGTCGGGCAGCTGGTATGGCATTTACAGGAAATTTATTAAACTTTAAAATATAGGGAGGAGTTCAATGGGATACTCTGACACATTAGCGTTAGGAGATCAAAAGGTGCAGGCTAAATGGGGCGGACTTAAGTTTCGCAGGTACTTTACAACAAAAGGGGTTCATCCTTTTGACGCAATAAAGTGGGAAAAGCGAACAGCTTCGATATCCAATGAGAAGGGTGAGGTGATATTTAGACAGGACGATGTGGAGGTTCCTGAATCCTGGAGCATGACGGCCACAAATGTTGTAGTATCAAAGTATTTTCATGGTCAGCTTGGCACTGCGGAAAGAGAAACAAGCGTGAAGCAGTTGATTGATCGCGTCTCCCGCACGTTCACACGTTGGGGGATTGAAGGTGGGTATTTTGCTTCAAAAGAGGATGCTGAAACTTTTTATGACGAGTTAACATATTTGCTTGTAAATCAATATGCGGCATTCAACAGTCCAGTCTGGTTTAACGTAGGGATCGAAGAAAAGCCTCAATGCTCGGCCTGCTTCATAAACTCTGTTAAAGATACAATGAGCTCAATTCTTGAGCTTGCCAAAACAGAGGGAATGCTTTTCAAGTGGGGAAGTGGAACGGGCTCTAACTTCTCTACTCTTCGCTCTTCAAAGGAAAAACTATCAGGCGGAGGTACTGCTTCCGGACCGGTTTCTTTTATGCGTGGCTTTGATTCATTTGCTGGCGTAATTAAATCTGGAGGTAAGACTCGAAGGGCTGCGAAGATGGTCATTTTGAATGCTGATCATCCAGATATACTTGATTTTATACGAAGTAAAGCAGAAGAAGAAAAAAAAGCATGGGCTCTTATTGAAGCAGGTTATGATCCGGGATTTAATGTGCCTGGCGGAGCGTATGATTCTGTACAATTTCAAAATGCTAATCACAGCGTGCGGGCTACAGACGATTTTATGAGAGCTGTCCTTGAGGACAAGGAATGGACAACTAAGAATGTTACAGATGGAAAACCAGCTGGTACCTACAGAGCTCGTGATTTGATGAGAGAAATGGCAAAGGCTGCATGGATATGTGGTGATCCTGGAATGCAATTTCATACTACTGTAAACAGCTGGCATACATGTCCAAACACTGCGCCCATAAATGCGTCAAATCCGTGCAGTGAATATATGTTTCTCGATGATAGCGCCTGCAACCTTGCGTCACTGAACCTGATGAAGTTTCGGAAGGATGACGGTTCGTTTGATGTAGAGGCTTTTAAACACGCTGTGGATATTATTATCACGTCACAGGAGATCATTGTCAGCAATGCATCATATCCCACCAGGGCAATTGAAAAGAACAGCAATGATTACCGTCCATTAGGAATAGGATATGCAAATTTAGGTGCATTGCTGATGTCAAATGGTTTACCTTATGACAGTGATGAAGGAAGAAAATTTGCTGCAGCTGTGACTGCTATAATGACCGGGGAAGGATACAGGCAAAGCGCATTAATAGCAAAGAGTCTTGGGCCCTTTGCTGGTTACGAAAAAAATCGTGAACCGATGCTCGGTGTTATCAGGAAGCATCGAGCTCATGTAGATGAAATTATACAGCATGATGCTGAGATGACCGGAAGTAACCTCATTCCGGAATATCTCGTTGAATCGGCAAAGCAAACATGGGATGATGCTATTGCAATTGGCAAAGAGTACGGTTACAGGAATGCTCAAATCTCTGTGCTGGCACCGACGGGCACAATTGGTTTTATGATGGATTGTGACACAACCGGGGTGGAGCCTGATATTGCACTGGTTAAGTATAAAAAACTGGTTGGTGGTGGGTATATGAAAATTGTTAACAATACCGTGCCATTGGCCTTGAGAACACTTGGTTACAGTGATGCTGAAGTTTCTGATATCCTCGCATACGTTGACGAGAATGGAACAATTGAGGGTGCGCCTCATCTTAAGGAAAAGGATTTACCTGTGTTCGACTGTGCTTTCAAACCTGTAGGTGGACAGCGCTCAATTCATTATATGGGGCATATAAGAATGATGGCTTCTGTTCAGCCATTTATTTCAGGAGCAATTTCAAAAACGGTTAACCTGCCCAATGAAGCAACTGTCGAAGACATTGAGCAGGCATACATAGAAGCATGGAAATTGGGTTTAAAAGCAATAGCAATTTACAGGGATGGTTCCAAGCGAACACAGCCTTTGAATACAAAAAAAGAGGACGGCAAAGTCAGGAGCGCTGAAAGTGAATCTGAACCGAAACGCGTGAATCGCCGCAGATTGCCAGATGAAAGAATGGCAATTACTCACAAATTTAGCATTAGCGGTCATGAAGGTTACATTACTGTTGGCCTGTATAGCGACGGTACACCGGGCGAAATATTTATTACAATGTCGAAAGAGGGATCCACTATCAGTGGATTGATGGATGGGTTTGCAACTGCGGTTTCACTTGCTTTGCAATACGGAGTTCCATTAAAAGTGCTTGTGGACAAATTCAGCCACATGAGGTTTGAACCGTCAGGATTCACAAACAGTAAAGATATTCCGATAGCCAAATCGGTCCTGGATTACATTTTCAGATGGCTGGGACTAAAATTCCTCCCGCGTGATGATCAACCTGCCAGCGTGGTGGTGGATTCTGCTATAAACAGAACAGAAGAGAATGAATCGCCTGAAATTATCAATGATGAAAGGGAAAGTTCTTCAACCGTGATAGACGCGGTGTCGGCGACGCTGGGTGATCGGCATAAAAAGTCTGAGTTCAGCATTATGCTTGAGCAAACAGAAAAGAAAGTTTTCGAAGAACAGTCTGATGCCCCCCCATGCCACGCATGTGGTTCAATCATGATCAGGAGTGGATCTTGCTACAAATGCCTCAATTGCGGTGAGACCAGCGGTTGTTCTTAAGTAGTTGAGGATTATGAGCATCTTAAATGTGAGAGTGACTTGACCCTGATTACAGAGTATTCTGCACCAAGTCACTCTCTTTGTAATTGATTGGAGGTTATCTAATATGCCCGTGATTGTTGCGCTATTTTTAGCACTCCTGTCTTCTCCGTCTGATACTTTAAAAACGGGGTGTGAAGGAGTTCAAGTCATAAATAAGCTCGTTAATTGGGGCTATTCTATGAATTCTGCTGGCGTACGAAAAATAGAAGCTATTATCATTCATTCATCTTATAACGCATTGTCGCCGGATTCGTTTAGTTTAGCAGGTGTGATACAGGAATACAGGGAAGCGGATGTCTCGCCACACTATATTATTGACAGGCAGGGAGAGATTTTCAGACTTGTTCCCGATAAGTATATTGCGTACCATGCAGGCAAATCGAAATTGCCTGACGGAAGGACAAATGTGAACGAATTGTCCTTAGGGATAGAAATCATCAATACAAAAGATGATAGGCCTACGGATGCCCAGTATTCTGCACTTGCAAAACTGGTGAAGTGCCTGGAGAGGAAGTATCCTATAAAGTATGTTCTCGGTCACAGCGATATCGCACCGGATAGAAAGACTGACCCATGGCAATTTGATTGGACGCTGTTTGACGCCATGATAAAGAAAAAATAGGCATCAACACTCTTTCAAAGTAAAATTCCCCGATCTTCGAGGGCTTTCTTCAGTAGTTCGTTCGTTACAAACTGGACGCCATCCCATCCTCTTTTACGGGCTGCATCAACATATTCAGGAATATCATCAAAGTAGAGGTGCTTATGTGGTGGTGCACAAGTAAATTGTTCAACAGCTTCATAAATTTCAGGTTCAGGTTTGACGGCTCCTATCTCGTAAGATAGGACAAGCTTGTCAAAATATTTCAGGAACTTGAGATCTCCCCAGCCGTATTTCCTGTGAATCTCATTTGTATTGGACAGGAGTACAAGTTTATAGTGTGCCTTAAACTTTGGAAGTAAATCAACAAGTGTAGTATTGACGGTAAAAATTTGCGAGTATATTTTCCAGAAAGTTTCAGAGTCCAGTTTGTTGTCAAGCGCCTTAAGGACCATCCCCGTAAACTCTTCTATTGTCAGATGTCCCTTTTCAAATGAGCGATGGATTTCATAGTTGTCCCTGTAAAAGTCCAGAAATCGGTTTCCGAGCAGTGGGTAGATATCATTAAGCTGGTTTACTATTGACCTGTAATCAAAGGGCATAAGCACGTTACCCAGATCAAAAACGATCGCTTCAAAGTTATTGTTCATTCAATGTCCTTTTTTGTGGAATTTATGTATTGCTATCCAATATTAAAAAGAAAAAAATGGCAAAGAGAGATTGAAAGATTGACTCGACCAATAACCCGAAAACCAGCTCTCACTTTCCCGAGCAGTTATGCTATAATCATAATCTGTTTGAGGTGATGTTATTGATTAAGGCTTTTTAGGTCAACTGGCCTAAATAAATAAAGAAAAGACTAATTTTTTTTAAATTCATCTTGACAGGCTGTCAGGATGAGGATATATTGAATTTGAAAAGGAGATAAGAAATGTTTAAAAAAGAAACTCAATGGGAATCAGAATGTGACGTCTGTCATGGCACTCGATATGTCGGAGTTATGCCAAAAGATGACGGTTACGAATTTATTGAATGTGAGAAATGTCATGGTACAGGGGTTATTCAGGTATACCAATATGGTTTCTCAAAAGATGACGACGATGAATGAAGTTGAAAGAGACCGTGCAGAGGTGTTGCACAAACTTCAAAAGTATTGTTATGACTGAAGACTTACAGCTCTGCAGTTTTGTACCAGTTGCATCCTATTTGCCTCCCAATCTACGAGGAGTCAGACGACTCCCTGTCCTTATTATTCTCTCCATTATTAGATAATCCCAAAACAAAAAAAGGGAAAATTCGGTGAACATTTTAAACGATATCAGCCTATACCTAAAAGAAAACGAAAAATCAAATTGCGCTATCATAGCAAATGTGAAGAAGAACGGTGTGCCCTCACATGGTAATGTGAAAAGAACATTGGAGGCGTTGAGCAATATGGGACACAGAACCGGCGAGATAGAATATGAAGGCGATGGCGCAGGCATTCAAACTGACGTCCCACGCAAGATATGGGAAAAAATTTTGACGCCACACGGCATTAGATCTACTGTCTCTTACAGCGATTTCTTTACAGTGGGACATTTTTTTATCAGGGCTGAAGGAGAATTACTTGCAGGTATACTTAAAAGAATCAAGGCTATTATTGAGGAGGGGGGTCTGGATGTGGTTTTTTACAGAAAGGGGGATACTTATCGTTCAGCATTAGGTCCGATTGGAAGGGCAACAGAGCCTCATTTTTATCAGTATGCCTGCATCCCAAAGGAGTTCAAGCAATTCGACAGTAAAAAGGAATTTGCAATTCAGCTGAAAATTGAGAAAGAAATACCTGAAGTCCATGTTGTTTCATTTTCAAAGAACTCTGTGGTATATAAAGTCAGAGGCGATGTTCATAACCTTATCGAGTATTACCCCGAGTTAAGAGACTCCGACTATACAAGTGCTATTTCTCTGGCACATGGTCGCTTTTCAACCAACACGGATTCTGTAGCAGAACGCGCTCAAATGTTCTCCACGCTGGGTCATAATGGCGAGATTAACACAATTAGCAGGCTTCGTCATGAAGCCGCTATGCTTGGAATGCAGCTGCCGGAAGGAGGAAGTGATTCGCAGGATTTAGACAGGATAATAGAAAGTCTGATGTTTGAGCACGACTTTTCTTTAATGGAGGCTCTAAGTATAGTTTTCCCGCCTGTGTGGACTGAAATAGAGAATCTTAACCCTGACTTAAGAGAAATGTATACTTTTTATCGCCGTTCATTTGGGTCGCTCGCGCAGGGGCCGGCTGCACTTATATGCAGGCAGGGCGATGAAGTCGTGTTCAGTGTGGACGCTATGGGTTTGCGCCCACTTTGGTTTGGTGAGACAGAAAAAGAATATTTTGCTTCCTCTGAAAAAGGAGTTGTTCCACTTGAGACAATGGTATCAGATGTCACCCCTCTTGCCCCGGGAGAAAAGAAAGGGTTTTTGCTTCATAGAAGGACTTTCGATAGGGAAACTGAACGGCTTGTAAATGGTTATGTTCAGGTCTTTTCACATGAGGCGCTTCAAGCTCGAGCAGTGGAACTTTTTAAGAAAAGGTTTGACCACGAAGAGCCAAATAGTTCATTGGTTTCCGTCAGGGCTATTCATACTGAAGTACAAAGTTTGCCCGTTTTTTCACAAACATTGAGGAGAGAAAATGTCCTTTCCGCCTTTGGGTGGACGAAGGATGAAACAGAGGACCTTCTCAAGATGGCGGAAGGTGGAAAAGAAACTATTGGATCAATGGGATATGACGGTCAGCTGGCGCCACTGAGCGACGGGATTCAGAATCTTACAGAATTTTTCAAGGAAACTGTTGCCGTGGTCACAAATCCTGCGATAGATGGGATTCGTGAACAGGAACATTTCTCAACCAGGGTAATTATAGGAAGAAAGCCTGATTTATCAGCTGATGTAAGAAGATTGACAGAATATAAACAGATGGTTCTGGAAATCCCCCTGATATTTAAATCAGGTTATAGTGTTGAAGACAACCACGCCTTAAATGAGATTGCTGAAGAATTTGGGAGTTTTATAATTGAAAAAGCAACAGGAGCAACCTCCAGGACTCCATTGAGGTTTGAAACAATAAATGCAACGTTTTCTCCTCAGGAGAAATTGCAGGAAGCTGTTGAGAAATTAAAGCTGAGGTGTATAGAAGCCGCTGAAAATGGTGCTGAAGTTATTTTGCTCTCTGATTTTGGTGCCTTTGAGAGAGGCGAGGCTGTTATTGACCCTGTACTGGCTGTGTCTGTCGCCTATGGGGCACTGGAAGAAAAAAGGGATGATAGGACTGGAAACAGTAAGATATCTCTCAAGAGAAGTACAAGTATCGTTGTTGAATCCGGGTTCATTCGGAATGTCCATGATATAATGATTGTTCTTGGACTTGGTGCAAGCGCTGTGATTCCATACATGATTTTTGATGAGATTTTGAGTTCAAAGAAGGATTTCGATCAGAAAGTCCTGGCACTAAAAAACTCCGTTAAAGCTATCATTTCTGGCATTGAAAAAGTTATGTCCACAATGGGAATACACGAAATAGAGGGATACGGCAAGATATTTGCGTCTCTCGGCCTGTCTGATGAACTCCAGAAAATATTAAAGACAAAAGCGTATCTTGGGAATACTACGGCGGGTCTGAAGATGGAAGATCTTGACAGGGAAGCGCGAATGAGGCTGGAAACCGCATTGGGGAAGACAAAATCAAATTTCAGAAAGCATCAGCATTTCAATGGCAAGATCTGGAAAACTGTAAACGACGTTGCTAAGGGTGAGGAGGACTACCAGGTATACAGATCAAAGCTGGAGCAGCTTGAAGATGAATTTCCTGTTGCATTGCGTCACCTTCTGAGTTTCAAGGAACAACAAAATAATACTATCAGCCCGCACGAGGTCTCCACACGAATTGGGCAGCATAGCATGCCAATGTACATTTCGGCAATGTCTTTTGGTTCACAGGGAGAAACTTCATTTCGTTCATATGCAGAGGGAGCTTACAGATTAAATACAATTTGCATTAACGGTGAGGGTGGAGAACTGGAAGATATTCTGGGAAGATACTACTACAACCGCGGTGAGCAAATCGCGTCAGCAAGATTTGGAGTGAATGCCCGAATGTTAAACTCTGCAAAATATCTCGAAATCAAGATTGCTCAGGGTGCAAAGCCTGGCGAAGGGGGGATGCTTCCTTCATTTAAGGTGACGACAAAAATCGCTATGGCAAGGCACACTCCGGAAAAAATTGACCTGATCTCTCCATCAAACAATCACGATATTTATTCAATTGAGGATCTTGCCCAGTTAATTGAAGAGTTGAAGACAATTAATCCTGATGCATTAATTTCAGTAAAAATTCCATCTATTCCAGCAATTGCGCCAATAGCAACAGGCGTGGCTAAGGCGGGTGCAAATATAATCACAATTAGCGGCTATGAAGGGGGGACCGGCGCTGCCAGAAAACATTCATTAAGATATGTTGGATTTCCAGCAGAAATTGGTGTTCACGAAGCCCATATTGCTCTTTTAAAATCCGGACTGCGGCACAGGGTGGAACTGTGGTGTGACGGCGGAATGCGCAGTGGAAAGGATGTGGTTAAAATGATGTTGCTTGGAGCAGACCGGGTGGGGTTTGGAACGTTTGCTATGCTTGCTATTGGATGTACTCAATGTCGCAAGTGCAACACGGGTACCTGTCACGTTGGAATAACTTCACATTTTAAGGATCGAGATGAAGCTATTTACTTTGGACAGAAAATTTTTGAGCCGCGAGATTTTGAAGAAGCAGCTGAAGGCATAGTGAGATTATTTTCGGCATTTAATGATGAGATAAAAGAGCTTACCGCCTATTTGGGGTTTAAAAATGTAAAGGATCTTGTTGGAAGAAATGATTTATTATTTCAAAGCAAAATGCATGATAAAATTGATCTTTCGTTTTTAACTGAACGCTTCAGTGTGGATAAAAGTAATGATAATGGAACATCAAAGCGAATTTTTGTGAGAAGGCCTCGAACTTTTCTAACACGTATGATAGCATCAACAGTTCTCGAATCAGCAATTAATAACAAAAGTGAAGAGGTATGCTATAGTGATGATGAAGTTTTCAATTCGGATAGGGCAATCGGGACATATCTGGCAGGCGAACTGATCCGCCAGTCTCAGAATCACAGTTCCCCGAAAGCGGCTAACTTAAAAAGGATTTCTCTTGAGTTTACTCGAGGAGTAATCCCCGGAAATGGCCTTGGAGCTTTTTCCACTGCGCCCATAGAAATACGAGTAGAAGGTGGTGCGCAGGATGGGGTGGCAAAGAGTGCCTCGGGCGGCAGAATAGTTATACTGAAAGGAAAGAATCATGAAGGTGAGCTGGTTGATGGCTCAGTTGGAAAGTATTTTGCGTATGGCGCACAGGGAGGATTGTTCATTGTTCAGGGAAATGCTGATGCCAGAGCGGGAATTCGGCTTTCAGGTGCAGACGTGATTATTGGAGGCGAGGTGACTGTTCCCATTGATGATTCAAAGGGGAATGTAGCCAGCAGAGCGAACATAAAGGGATTTGCATTTGAATACATGACGGGAGGTCGTGCCCTGGTGATGGGTGATCCCGGTCCATGGATGTGCTCTGGCATGACAGGCGGTGTGGTATACTTCAGGATTAACCCCATGATGAATTTGACGGTTGATACTCTCAGACGGAGGCTGGCAAGAAATTCAATTGTTCGAATTGTGGACGTTGATGAAAGTGACGAAGAAAATTTAAGATATTTGCTTGGTGAGTACATTAAGGAGTTAAATGCTTCGGATCAATTTGAACTTGCTTCGAGGGTCGAAAGTTTACTCGTGAAATACCGTGACAATTTTGTCAAAGGAGTCCCATTAATTTCAACCAGGAGCGAGAAGGCAGCAGCATCCGGTGTTAAGTCTGTTGTTGCAGCTAATTGACACTTTGCTGAATTTCCCACCTGAAGCGAAGCCCAAAAAGGGCGGTTGATGCAATTCCCCAATGCATCGCCGCCTTTCTTTTAAATCCCTTTTCATATGTAATCTTCCCTATTCTGGATATTTTTCAGTGGTCTTTGCTCGATGTAAGCCAGAATGTTATCCACTGCGGCGTCAAGTGCCTTCATCATTATTCCATCCACAAGGTATGAATTATGAGGTGAGCCCAGGAAGTTGTCCAGTTCAAAAAAGGGGTAGTGAATTTCAAATTTTGGGTAATTAAAAGGCTCTATCCACCAGGCTTCAATTCCCGCCTTAAATTGAGGATTGGCTTTCAGGTGGTTGTACAACGCACCTTCATCCACAAGGTCTCCGCGGGCAACATTAATCAGAACTGCGTCAGGTTTCATTAATTCTAACTCCCTTTTGCCAATTATTTTCTTTGTGTGTTTATTGAGAGCAATAGATAAAAGAATGAAATCTGAATTTTTTAGAAGATAGTCAAGATCGTCTATAGTTCCGATAAAGTCAGTATGTATGTCTGATTTGCCTGTTTTGTTAATTGCAAATATTTTCATACCAAATCCTCTTGCTAATTCCGCAGTTCGTTTCCCGATGCCGCCAAATCCAATTATTCCAAGCGTTGATCCCTTCAGCAACTTATGTTTTGTCCACTGGTCAAAAATGCCGTTGCTGAGACTCCTGTGAAGGGGGAGGAAATTCCTGGCAAGTGACAACATCATACCCATTGCATGTTCCGCTATTGGATCGCTATAAGCACCTCCATTACTGCAGACGACTGTATGGGGGGATAATTTTTCAAACGGAATGATGTCGGCGCCAGCAAGTGTGATTTGAATTAGCTTTGCATTTTTTATGAGTTCGAACTCCTCTTCTTTTAAGTCCCTTTTTATATTCATTGCCATTACAATGTCCGCTTTTACCAGGCTCTCCTTTCTAATGGAATCATCAGCTTTGTGTATGAAATCAATCTCGCACAGATTTCCCAATTTGTTTTGTATCAGGCTTACCATTTTGTCATCCAGCTTTTGTGCTACGGCTAATCTCATTTTCAACTTCCTTTATTTTGAAGTATTAATGATATGGTTCAAATCATCAAGGTTACCTGTGATAAAAACAAAAATTGCACTTTTAAATGGCAAAATACCCGACCATTTTATTAAAAGAGATTTTGGTTGAGTGCCGGGCTCATCCATTAATACAAAATCATTGTCAATTTTTAAAAAAGCGAATTCCTCCCCCTCAAGTGTCAACGTATTTCGGCCAATTCTCGTGACTCTCAAATCGGGGTGAAAATAAAGGGGCATATTGATATTGCATTTTCCCTCACCTGATAATGTATCTTCGATTAGAATACTTCTCTGGAACTTATTGAAAGAAAGCCGACGTCGATGAAAAAACCTCTGCTTTTTAGTCCTTAAGACGTTTTCCACTTCAACAATATCTTCTTTGTTTCCAAGGTCGACGGAAACCAATGATGAACTTTCTAAAACAAAGCGTCCCGGTTTCGCATCATCGCACATTAAAACCAGTCGACCGCTATACATGGTGTCAGGTAAAGTATTCCCATTTGTTCCCAAGTTAAGAATAAAGTCATTCCTTCCGGAAACTGTAAAGTTCATTGGATATCCGCTAGAAACGTTTGTCTTCCTTTTTACCAATCCAAAGTCAAATGATGCCCAGTTCTGTTCAGATCTGAGAAAGGCAAAGTGTCCCTCTTTAAAGACTTTCGATTTACAGGTTTCTACTGGACTCAATGCTGAGAAGCTTTCATATCCTTCGCTACCGAGCAGCATCAGTGCCAGATCGCTATATCTCATGGCTCTGGTGCGGAAGTCGTCGCGGTTAAAAATAGCCGCTCCTATAGCCATAAGATCTCTCACATCGGATATCTCAAATTGTGACATCGTCCTGAATAACCGTCCATTGCACCTGATACCTGCCAGATGACATCTTCCACTTTTGTCCGATGCCGAATCAAGAAAGTCATACATCAGTTCGAGCCTTTCAACGTAACTATCAGAAAGTTTATAACCGTTAAGTCTAAGGAGAATGTAAGCTGTGGTTAAAAGTTCGGTTGAAAGCAAATGACAGTTAATATCACGTGAAGAGTGAGTACCGTCTTTAAGTACAGCTTCCAGTATATGTTTCTGAAGAGCATCGAATGACCATTTTGTCAATTTCTTTCCATCTTTTGTATCGAGAAAGACAAGCCCGATAAAGAGAATGGCGACGAGACCGGCACAGTAATTGGTGGACCCGTCAGTGGCTCGTAAGGACTTTTTCAGCTTCCGACCAATTTTGAATAGAGAAGAGAGGAATTCAATTAGAAATTTGTCGTCAATGTAAGGTGATTTTAAAAAATAGAGGAGTGAAGTGATGACGTTAATCAGAGCAATTTTAGAGTCGATTGAGTCAAACCAGCTTTTGTTATGCTCAGTCTTCAGGAAATCGCTGATCTCTGATTTAAGTCTATCGGTATGCTGTTCGCTGCTCGACACCCAGTATGCTTTTCCCAGCCATATGAGATGGTGCATTCGTTTTTGATCCAGGGGAGAAAAATTCGGAAGTGTAAGAAGTTTGGCGTCATGTACAAGGTCAGCATCATCCATAATTGCGTCAAAGCCAGCAGTTGATGACATCAGTACTATGTAAAATTCCTTTCTGCTGGCGTCACTCAGGAAAAATCTTGACCTGAGCTTTTCTTTAAACTCAGTTAAGTTTAAACTTGTTTTATCTTTTTCCCGGTGTAAAAGATCAATAATGTCCTTTGGCTTCAATATTTTTTCAAGCATTTTCAACTGTTTCTTGTTTTTATAAACTAATAACGACCTGAATGAGTTGCAACGTTCGGCTGCTTCTCGATTCATTGATTCTCTGCGGACATTGGGCTATAATTATTGCCTCAATATCAACAGGATTGCAATTTAAGTGGCAGTCAATGGTCTCTGTATCAGTGAATGTTGCTTCAAACTTATTCAGATGGAGCCTTAATATGACTGAAGGTTCAGGAAGAATGAGAAGTTCCAATAATCAGCAACGTATGTCATCATACGAACAACTTCTCAATGCAATATCGGCTGCAATTTATATTTTGGATGCTGAGGGGAGATTTCTTTTTGTAAACGAAGCTGCAGCAAAAACATATGGCTATCCCGGAGAATATTTTCTCGGAAAAACGCCGGAATTTTTAAGTGCACCCGGAAAAAATGATCTTGAAATGGTAAGTAAAGCTGTGAGGGATGCCTTGAATGGAATTCCCCGTGACTTTCCATTCTGGGGATTAAAAAAGGATGGACAGATATTTCCAAAAGAAGTGCATCTTCGCAAAGGAAGGTTTGGCAACAAAGATGTTGTTGTGGCAACGGCCTTTGATGTTACGGAACGAATGACGCTTGAGGAGAGAGAAAAATGGCTGGTTTCTATTGTTGACCATAGTTTAAATGAGATATACGTCTTTGACAGCAACACCTTTCAATTTTACTACGCAAATGAAGGTGCATTGAGAAATATGGGTTACACACTGGAAGAGCTTCAAAAGATGACGCCGTTAGATATTAAGCCTGAGTTTACGAGAGAAGAATTTGTTCAGTTAATTGAACCTTTAAAGAAAGGGCTGCAGGATAACATAACTTTCCAGACCATTCATAAAAGAAAAAATGGGACTGTCTACGATGTGTTCCTTTCTCTTCAGCCAGCGGAAATGCTTGAAAAAACATTTATTGTTGCAGTTGCACTTGATATCTCAGAACACGTTAAAGAGCAAGGAGAGCTTCGTTTACGAATGACGGCATTGGAAGCGGTTGGTGATGCAATAGCTATAACTGACAGAAATGGCACAATAGAGTGGGTCAATGATGCATTCACAAAGCTTACAGGTTATTCCAAGAACGAGGTAATTGGAAACAATCCCAGGATTTTGAAATCCGGGGTTCAAGATAAAACTTTTTATGAAGAGCTCTGGCAGACAATCCTGTCTGGCAAAATATGGCGTGGAATTCTGGTGAATAAGAGAAAGGATGGAACATTTTATTCTGAGTCAATGAGTATAACTCCGGTCAGGGATGAAACGGACAACATCAGGAACTTTGTTGCAGTTAAAAGAGATGCTACGGAAAGAGTTAAGGCGGTTGAGGAATTGAGAGAAAGTGAAGAAAAGTTCCGGATGCTTGCAGAATACACCCCTGCAGCGATATGGATTCAAGATGTTGAAAAATTCCTTTACGTAAATCCATCGGCGGAAAGAATAACAGGCTATAGTGCTGACGAGCTTTACGGGATAAATCCAATGAGTCTTATCCATCCCGACTTCAGGGCAATGGTTATGGAAAGAGCTAAACAGCGAATAAGCGGCAAGGAAGTGCCATCTCATTATGAATACAAGATTATTACAAAGTCGGGTGAAGAGCGGTGGATTGATTTTAGTGGAGCAATGATTAAGTACAGAGGAAGTTCTGCTATTATCGCATCTGCTTATGATATAACCGAGAGCAGGAAAATCCAGGAGCAATTTCTTCAAGCTCAGAAATTGGAGGGATTGGGGAGACTTGCTGGAGGTGTTGCTCATGACTTCAATAATATGCTTGGGGTTATTATTGGCTATGCAGATTTAGCAATAAGGAAAATCAGGCGGGAGGATCCTGTTTACCATTATGCTGAGCTGATTGGTTCGGCAGCCAGGCGCGGAGCTGAATTGACGAAGGAACTCCTTGCGTTTGCAAGGAAAGAAATTATATCTCCCAAAATTTTAAATCCAAACAGCGCAATTCGTTCAATTGCTGAAATGCTCCGCAGATTAATTGGCGAAAACATAAAGTTTGAGTTCATCCCGGGGGAAGACCTTTGGAATATCCGGATTGATCCAGCTCAATTCGATCAAATACTTGTTAATTTAGCAACCAATGCAAGGGATGCTATTGATGACGTGGGAACAGTGACAATTGAAACTTTCAATGCTGTTCTGGATGATACATATGTAAAGGAGAGATTTGAATTTTTGCCTGGAGAATATGTTGTCATAAGTTTTACTGATACCGGGAAGGGAATGGATGAAGAAGTCGTTCAGAGAATTTACGAGCCATTTTTCACAACGAAACCAAAGGGGCAGGGAACAGGGCTTGGACTTTCAACAGTATACGGGATTGTAAAGCAAAACGGGGGCAATATTAATGTTTATAGTGAGGTTGGTCAGGGAACGACATTTAAGATTTATTTACCACGGTATATCGGGGATGCAGAAAAAATAGAGGCGGCACCTGAAGCAGGCTCATATGGAGGGTCGGAGACAATCCTTATTGTTGAAGACCAGGCCAATCTTCTCGAACTTGCAAAAAATACTCTGGAAATTTATGGCTACAGGGTACTTACAGCTTTGAGCCCCGGAGAGGCAATACTGGTTTGCGAAGCGTACCAGGATGAGATCCACCTCCTTTTAACGGACGTTGTAATGCCTGTTATGAATGGCAGGGAACTGAGCGAGAGAATCAGGGCCATGAAACCCAACGTTAAAGCCCTTTATATGTCAGGGTATACCGCAAATGTCATTGCTCATAGGGGAGTCCTTGAAGAAGGAATCGACTTTATTCAAAAACCATTTACACCAGTTGCTCTTGCTAAAAAAGTTCGGCAAGTACTCGACTCATGAAATCATTCTTATTAAAGCACAGACAGCTTCTTCTGTCTGGCAACAATAAAATGTGTAATTATGGAATTGATTACGTCCTGACTGAAAAATAAATTTTATAAATAACGACATCTGATATTTACCTGAAAGATTTTTTCAGGGCAAATCAATCTTTCACAACTGTAAATGGAGAAAATATGAATCCCCTTAATCAGGTCATGGTTTCAGCACTTCAATTGTTTCCTAAAAGCTTCATTAAGAAATTTGCCATGCGTTATATTGCCGGAGAGGATATTTCCGATTCTGTAAGGGTCTCTAAGGAGCTAAATGCAAAAGGAATGATGACAACTGTAGATGTTTTGGGTGAGAATGTTAACTCCAAAGAAGAAGCTTTGAGTTTTAGAACGGCATGTGAAGAAGTTTTATATGTAATAAATGAGAACAATCTTAATTCGAATCTTTCCATTAAACTTACACAATTTGGTTTGAAGTTAAATTTTGATTTTTGTTATGAGAACGTCCGAAATTTACTGGAAGTTGCAAAAAAACTTGGTAACTTTGTCAGGATCGACATGGAAGATTCGAGTACCACAAGCGATACGCTGAAGCTTTATGAACGTCTCAGAAATGAAGGCTACGATAACACAGGTGTGGTGATTCAGGCATATCTGAGGCGAAGTGAGGAAGATGTTCGTTGGCTGGTTGAATTAAAAGCCAATGTTCGCCTGTGCAAAGGGATCTATATAGAACCCTCCACTATTGCGTATAAAGGGAAGGATGAAATTCGAGAAAACTACTTAAAGCTGCTGCAAATGCTGCTTGATGGAAACTGCTATGTGGGGATTGCCACTCATGATGATTATTTGATAAATAATGCTTACTCAATGCTTAAAAAATCTGGACGCGAAAAAGAGCGTTATGAGTTTCAAGTGCTGTATGGGGTTCGTACTGCACTGAGGGACAGGATTGTATCGGATGGGCATCGTTTAAGAGTTTACGTGCCATTTGGTAGGGAATGGTACCCGTATTCAATAAGGAGATTTAAAGAAAATCCGCAGTTTGCAGTGAACGTTATGAAAGCGATAATCAGTGGAGAGTAATTTCAGGAATAATTTTAATTCAATTAACGTTTTTATGTTTTGATGAATGAGTTTGAGTTAGTCTCTGATTACAGCCCATCAGGCGACCAGCCGGAAGCTATAAGAACTCTTACGGAGGGGGTAAAGAAGGGTGTTAAATACCAGACTCTGCTGGGAGTTACCGGGAGCGGGAAAACCTTCACGATGGCACAAATAATTCAAAATGTACAAAAGCCAACACTGGTAATTTCTCATAATAAGACTCTCGCTGCTCAACTTTATGCGGAATTCAGGCAGCTGTTCCCTCGAAATCTCGTAGAGTTTTTCATAAGTTACTATGACTATTATCAACCCGAAGCCTACATTCCTCAAAGTGATACGTATATTGAGAAAGATTCTTCTATTAACGATGAAATCGACAGACTTCGTTTAAGCGCTACAAGTGCATTGCTCAGTGGACGCAGGGATATAATCGTCGTGGCATCAGTTTCCTGTATATATGGTATAGGATCGCCAACAGACTATCAACACGAAGTTGTTGCAATTAAAAAAGGAGAAAAAATTAGTCGGCGGAAATTACAGGAATTATTGCTAAATGGGCTTTATACCCGAAACGATGTGGAGTTTGGGAGGGGGACATTTCGTGTTAGGGGAGATGTGGTCGAAATTTTTCCGGCTTACGAATTAGATCAGGCCGTAAGGGTTGAGTTTTTTGGTGATGAGATTGAATCTATAAAATATTTTGATCCTCTGACCGGTGCTGCAATAGCTGAAATTGAAGGAGATGTATTCATTTTTCCTGCACGCCATTTTGTTACAAGTGAAGAAAATTTGGAAAGGGCAATTAGATCAATACAGGAGGAACTTGGTGAAAGGCTCACTGAACTGAGGGCAATGGGCAAACTGCTTGAGGCTCAGCGTCTCGAGCAGAGAACGAGGTTCGACATTGAAATGATGAGGGAAGTTGGATATTGCAACGGAATTGAAAATTACTCCCGCCACCTTACAGGAAGAGCACCAGGTCAAAGGCCATACGTACTTCTTGACTATTTTCCAGAAGATTATCTCACTTTTATTGACGAGTCCCATCAGACCATCCCCCAGCTTCGAGCCATGCAACATGGAGACAGGTCAAGAAAATTAACACTGGTAGAATATGGCTTTCGACTCCCTTCTGCCCTTGACAATCGTCCTCTGAGTTTTGAAGAATTCGAGTCTGTGGTTAAGCAGGTAATTTTTGTAAGTGCAACACCGGGGGACTACGAACTCGAAAAGTCGGGTGGAGTGTTTGTTGAGCAGATTATCCGTCCAACAGGTATTGTTGATCCTGAGGTGGAAGTCCGCCCGGTTAAGAATCAAATGGACGATTTACTTCACGAAATTCGTGAACGAGTTATAAAAGGCGAGCGAACACTCGTAACGACTTTAACCAAGCGAATGGCGGAAGACTTGACCGAATATCTTCAAGGGCTAAATATAAGGGTGAAGTACATTCACTCAGATATTGATTCTCTTGAAAGAGTGGAAATACTGCGCGATCTCCGTCTGGGAGAATTTGATGTTCTTGTTGGTGTAAATCTTCTTCGTGAAGGACTTGATCTGCCTGAAGTGTCGCTTGTAGCAATTCTCGATGCCGACAAAGAGGGCTTTTTGAGGTCAGAGAAATCACTCATACAGACTGCAGGCCGGGCAGCAAGGAACATAGCAAGCAAGGTCATACTTTATGCAGATACGATAACGAAAAGCATGAGGAAGATGATAGATGAAACCGATCGTCGAAGACGACTGCAAATTGAATTTAACAAAAAGCACAACATTAAGCCGCGTTCAATTGTAAAGAGCCACGATGAGATACTGGCTTCGACAGCGATTGCTGATGTTAGGGCTCAACGAGATGAAAAGCTGAGGAAAGTTTCCCATGGGAAGGTCGCGGAATCGGTTACAAAGTTTCTCACAGATAAGGAAAAGAAGGAATTAATAGCACAGTTAACAAGGGAAATGTACGATGCTGCAAAGGCTCTTGACTTTGAAAGGGCGGCAGAACTTCGTGATGAAATTCATAAATTGAACTCAAAATGAGTTTATTTGTGAACCAATTAATACGGTTGGCCGAAAGTTTTTTTGATTTTGTGTACCCGCCCATCTGTGTGACCTGTGATGGGGAACTTAAGAAAGGCGAAAAATATATATGTTCTTACTGCTGGGACAATTTTGAAAGGGTCGCAAAAACTGAGACCGTTATCCAGTTAATTGAATCAAAATTCATTGCTGATGATGCTGTTGATAAACTTGAATCTGTATTTTTGTTTCAGCGAGATGCTCGGATTCGATTGGCTATTCACATGCTAAAATATGCTCACGCTGTTTCTATAGCAGAGCCTCTCGGCAGGTTTATTGCATATGCCGTTATAAATGACGAAAAATTATCAAATGTGGATTATATTATACCTGTGCCGCTTCACAGAGCCCGTTTTCGTGAACGGGGGTACAATCAAAGTGAATTAATTTCACGGGTGGTTGGAAAAGAGCTAAATTTGCCTCTCGATACAAAGATCCTTATAAGGACAAAATATACTGAGACGCAGACAAGGCTTGATTTACCAGCGAGAGCCGTGAATGTCCGTGGTGCCTTTGCTGTTCACAGAAGCCGAACTGGCACAATTATTGGGAGGTCATATTTGTTAATTGATGATGTTATTACAACAGGCGCTACAATAAGGGAGTGCGCTAAAGTGTTAAAAAGTTATGGAGCAGCAAATGTCTACGCAGCATCGGCGGCAATCGCACTCTAATTTAATTGATTTTGTTTCAGGACTTGAAAATATCCATTTTTCTTCTGACGGTAGGGAAATCGTTTTAAATAAGTTAGTTAGTTTGTTTGGAGAACCGTCAAGTAGCTCTGCGGAGTGGACAGAATTTAAAATTAAGGGACTCGATCTTGCAGTGACAAATTTTTCAGAACTAAAAGTGGTTATAACGCTGCGTGTAAGTGATATAAGAGGTGTTCATGAGATTTTATCAAGAAGGCTGAAAAGCGTTGGAGATATTCAAAAAGGTGAATATGGGCGGTACATTGAAATTGTGCTGACTGACTTCCTTTATATCCATTTTTTTGAACCGAAGAAAAAGTGTTCTACTACAGAGAAAAACTAATGAGAAATATTATTTTACTATTTGTCCTTGCCATAATGTTTAACAGCTGCTCAAAGCATTCCGAAACCTCAAAGACGCGAACTATGAAATATCCTGATATTCCAGTTCCATCATTTAGCGGTAGTAATGCTTTTCAGTATCTGGTTGCACAGACAAACTTTGGTCCGAGGAATCCAAACAGCATTGGTCACACGCAATGTCTGGCATATCTTCAGGAAGAATTAGCACGTTATGCTGATTCTGTTCAGTTGCAGAGCTTTGATGTAACAGGTTACAATGGGTTGATTTTACATCTGACGAACGTCATTGCTCACTTTAACAGCAAATCGCAAAGAAGGGTCTTACTGTCTGCTCATTGGGACACCCGTCCTCGTGCTGATCATGAAAAAGGTGGACCGGTGGATAAGCCAATCCTGGGCGCCAATGATGGTGCAAGCGGAGTTGCAGTACTACTTGAAATTGCCCGCAACCTTAAGAGTAATCCACCGCCTGTTGGTGTCGATATTATTCTCTGGGATGGCGAAGATTATGGCCGTGAGGGCGATTTGAACAATTACTTTCTTGGATCGAGGTACTGGGCTGCGACGAAGCCATACAGCTATCAACCTTTATTTGCCGTCAATCTCGACATGGTTGGCGACAAACAGTTAACCCTTCCAAAAGAGGGTTTTTCAGTTAAATACGCGCCTGATATTGTCAATCTTGTATGGAATACCGCTGGTGAGCTTGGTATTTCACAGTTCATCGATCGTGTAGGGGATGATGTATATGATGATCATTTGGAACTTGACAATGTCGGGATAAAAGCAATTGATATAATCGATTTTGCATATCCCGATGCTACGAATCGATACTGGCACACTCTTGAAGATACGCCGGACAAGTGCAGTCCCGAGAGTCTGGCTGCAGTTGGCAGGGTACTTCTTCAGGTCATTTATAGAAAGGTTGCTACGCAGTCTCAATGAAAGAAGAATATATTAAACTGACAATTCAAACAGACAGGCCAGTTAATGAATTGATTATAGGGTTCCTGAGCGGAGCATCTGCAGCTGGCTTTGTTGAAGAGTTTGAGAAAGTCGAATGTTACTTCAATAAAGAAAGATGGACAGATGAGATTGAAATGCTGATCATTAAATTTCTTGATCAGCTTAAGTCAGAGGGATTGGTGAACTCCTTTACTTGGAATATTGAGGATGTTAAAAATATTGACTGGAACGGCCAATGGGAATCTTCAATTGAACCTGTTGAAGTAACACCCAATGTCGCAATTAAACCAAGCTGGAAGAATTACAATGGCAATGCTGGCATTGTGGTAGAAATTGATCCAAAGATGTCTTTTGGAACAGGTCACCATGAGACGACTCGTATGATGATTCAGATGATTGAAAAATACATTAAAAAGGGATCAACTGTTCTCGACGTCGGTACCGGAACCGGAGTGCTGGCAATAGTTGCTGCCAGGCTTGGTGCAAAGAAGGTTGTTGGCCTGGACACTGATGAATGGTCTATCGAAAATGCCCGGGAGAACGTGCTGAAGAACGGTGTTGCTGATGTCGTAAATATTGTAAGGGGAGAAATATCGTTTATCAGTTCATCGGTGTTTGATATGGTATTAGCAAATCTTAATCGAAACACGCTTCTTAATATTGCTGCCGGCATAAATGAGGCACTTGCAAAAAACGGTTTGTTAATTATCTCAGGGGTTCTCACACTCGATGAGGGATCGGTCGTCAGTTGTTACGAAGAAACCGGACTTAGATTTATTGAAAGTCATCATGAAGGTGATTGGTCGGTCGTTGTGCTTCAAAAATGAAATACGCTTCAATTGATATTGGAACAAACACAGTCTTAATGCTCATTGCTGATGTTGACTCAGCCTCATTCATTAGAAGAATAGCAGACTTTTATGAATTGCCGAGACTCGGGGAGTCGGTTTCTCGAACAGGTGAACTTCACATAGAAGCAATTGTAAGAACAATGAATGTTTTATCGCGTTATGTAAAATCAGCCAGGGAATATGGAGTAGATAAGATCTTAGCTTTTGCCACAAGTGCAGTTCGGGAAGCGAGGAATGGGGGAGAATTTGTCAGGGCTGTAAAGGATAAATATGGGATTGACGTTGCCATAATAACTGGAGAAGAGGAAGCCGGGCTGGGGTATTATGGGGCTATAAGCGGTGCAACTGAGAAATTTAAGTCCACATTGGTGATTGATATTGGTGGCGGGAGCACTGAACTAAGTTATGGTGAAAATGGGGACCTGTTATTTGTTAAGAGTCTGCAAATCGGCGCTGTAAAATTAACGGAGGAGTTTTTTTCAAAATTGCCGCCGGATGATATGGAGGTTCATCGAGCAGAAATATATATAGAGAAACTGCTCGGTCAGTATCCATTTCAGAAATTCAGGCCGGAGCAGGTATACGCCACATCAGGTACAGCAACTACCCTTGCGTTGATTGCACAGGGAATTTGGGAATTTGATGTAAATGCGGTGGAAAACTACATTCTTTCATATTCTCTCATCAGCAAACTTTTTGAGAGGCTCAAGCATTCAACCCCGGAGGAAATACTTTCAATAACCAGAGCTGCTGAGGGACGTGCTGATGTGTTATTGGCGGGAGTATTGATTTTAAAAAAAATAATGGCAAAGGGGCATATGAATTGGGTTAGAGTTACCGATAGGGGAATTCGCTACGGATTTTTGTTTAAAAATGCTTTGAAAATTATCAACTCATGAAAACTTCATCTCTTGCTGGACACGCTGTAGAACTAATAAGTCTGATATTGAAGTCAAAACTTCCTGCTGACAAAGTAATTGCAGACTATTATAAGTTGCACAGATATCTCGGCTCTCACGACAGAAGGTGGATAAGTGAAAAGGTCTTCAGCATTATCAGGAATATGATTTTATTAATGCATCTTTCGCAAAAGTGCACTGATTTTAACAGGTCGTTAGCTCTTTTCCTTTCACACGAGATAGCGGTTTCTGGTTTCAACTTTACTGAGATTGAGCATGATTACGACGATCTTATCTCGGCTTACAGGACAACAACCTCTAAAATTGACTTACCCGCTGTCGAAAAATGCATCAATGATGCGATGGTTCAGATTTTAGCTGAGCCAAAAAAATATCAAAATCTGATTTATTCTTTTATGGAAGGTTTTCAATTTCTTCTTCCTGAGCATATTCAGAATGAGGCTGAAAACCTGATGTTCTCATTGAACACGCAGGCACCTATGGTTCTGAGAATAAATAACCCCTCAGAAAGTGTATTAAAAGTCATTGAATTTCTTAAGGCAGCTGGGATTGAATCTGAACCGGCCCCTTACTCACCAATTGGCATAATTATTCGCAAAAGAACCAATTTGTCAAATTTAGAATTGTTCAAAAACGGGGGTATTGAGGTTCAGGATGAAGCGAGTCAAATTGTGGGCATGCTGCTCTTTCCATTGGATGGTGAAATAGTTGTTGACGCCTGCGCGGGAGGGGGAGGAAAGAGTTTAGAAGCAGCGGCATTTTCAAATGGTAAGGGTGAAATATATTCACTCGATATAGATACAAACCGACTTGAAAATATGCAAAAGAGGATCAAACGGGGAAAGTTTACCAATATCAATACTATTCTGGTAAAACCTGACAGTTATGCAGGGATCGAACATCTTATCAATAATGCCGACAAAGTACTGGTTGATGCTCCATGTACAGGAAGCGGAACAATAAGGCGTAATCCTGATAAAAAATTCAAGATATCCGTCAAAGACGTTGAACAAGCTTCTATTCGACAGTTTGAGATCTTAAAACATTACTCGGAGCTTGTGAAAAGAGGCGGCACCCTTTTTTATGCAACATGCAGCATCTTTGATAAAGAAAATGCGGATGTGGTGTCAAAATTTTTGGCATCAAACAGGAGCTTTGAACCGGTCAGTATCAAGGAATTTCTTAAAATTGAAAGAATCGATGAATTAATTCATGATGATTTTCTTGAAATATATCCTCACAGGCATGCCATGGATGGATTTTTTGCCGCAGCTATGAGACGGGTACGCTAACTTTTACAGGCTTTCCAATTTTTTTCACAATTTCGGCAAACTTCTTCATTGCATAAGTAACCTCTTCCTCTGAGGTGTACCTTCCAAAGGAAAATCGCACAGTAGCCATTGTGGTAGGATCGTCGCGGCCCAATGCTTTGATTACATGTGACGGCTGCATACTGCCCGAACTGCAAGCTGACCCGCTGGAAACCGCAATTCCCTCAATGTCCATATTCAGGATGAGTGCTTCACCGTCGATTGCAATTTTGCTGTTATCAATGGATACATTGAGAATGTTCGGTATTGATTTCTCCTGATTTGAATTGAACAAAATTCCCGGGACATTTTCCTCGAGAAACTTTCGAGCCATGGCGTTTAGTTTTTTGAGCCGCTGTTGTTCTTGATTTAGTTCGTTTACAGCTATTTCCACCGCGGTTGCAAATCCAGAAATAAGGGAAACACTTTCTGTACCTGGGCGACGGTTTCTCTCCTGTGACCCACCATGAAGAAATGGTTCCCATTCCAGGCTGGAACGGATAAATAACCCCCCCACTCCTTTTGGCCCATAAATTTTATGTGCGGTGATAGTTGCCATATCCACATCAAGTTCTGCAAGATTTAAGGGAATTTTTCCAAGAGATTGAACAGCATCCGTGTGAAAAAGTGCGCCATATTCGTGAGCAATTTTAGCAAGCAATTTAATGTCCTGGATGACACCAGTTTCATTGTTGGTATGTATGATGCTCACAAGAAAAGTTTTCTCCGTAATTGCATCAATAAGTCTTTCAGGAGCAATAATTCCCATCGAGTCGGGTTCAATATAGGTCACATGAAGCCCGTTTTCATTCAACCATCTTGCTGTGTGAAGCACAGCATGATGTTCTATTGAAGAAACGATGAGATGATTTCGATTTTGCTTCAGTCCAAATTTGACGACTCCCATGATTGCCGAGTTGTCTGACTCCGTCCCACCGCTGGTAAAGTAAAATTCTGAATCTTTTATTCCCAGGAGGGACGCCAGGCGTGCACGGCTTCTTTCTACTGCCACTTTTGCTTCCCTCCCGACGGAATGGATGCTTGATGGGTTGCCAAAGGTTACTGACCAGTAGGGTTGCATGGCCAGAAGTACCCTCTCATCAACAGGTGTTGTGGCTGCAAAATCAAGGTAGATTTTTTTCATTTATTAAGTAAGATTTAATTTAAATATAATAACAGTTTTCCAATTTCTGCAGTTCACTGAAGGAATTTGCTGGCTTTCAGCTTTTCGACAGAAGGCATAATGTGCACAATATTTTTCAAATTTGTGTTCCAAGACTTGACATTCTTGTCACATTAACTTAAAATCCTAATTGTTGCATGTGCAGCACGAACTTAAAGCTGGCAGTCAAGAGGAAGCATAATTCGGAATCTATGTAATGCGTGATTAGAAATTATTGTCTGGATGTTTCTTTTTGCTGTCAATGAACCTGAAGTGATATTTGAAGACTGCCAGAGAGCTGGTTGTATTCTCAGGAAGTGATTTTCCGGCTGTGAGAATGAAATCTCACGGTTCAAAGCATAAATAAAAAGATAACCGCGGTCCGACAGATTGTCGTGGCTGGAACGGTGATGTGCTGTATTCAAAAATGAGGAGAATCACTTATGTCGACAGATGGCACAGAAGAGAACAAAGCAGGCCAGATTCAGAATGCCATTGCCGATCTGGAGTTGAGAATATCAAGGATAGAGAAACACCTTGGACTTACGGGGATGAAAGGGCAAACAGGCGGTGCTGACAGTATGAAGATTCCTTCTAAACTGGAAAATAAGGTGGTGAAATTCAGCTTAATTCAGGTTATGGCGGTGTAATTGCTGTTCTCGTGTGGGCGGTTATTTTCTCATTAGGCAGTTATATGCGAAAGCAACCGAAAGAAGAGAGCGGTCATATAATAGCGGGGTCAGTTTTAAACTCACTTATTGGATATGGGTTATTCTTTGCTTTGACCGCATCAGGTTTTTCTGAGAGACTTTTTCTTTCAAATATGTTGGCTGCAATGATATTTCTATCTCTTGCTGTTGTTTTCTGGTTGAGGGAGAAAAGCAGATTCCAAACATTTTTTTACGCCATGACAGGATATGCTGCTCTCAGTGCTGCAATCATTTCTCAATTTAAAATGCCTGAATTTTTCGTTTGGCTTTGCTGGCAGAGTTTGCTGGTAGTATCCACAGCTGTCCTGTTCCAATCGAAATTCATTATTGTTGCCAACTTTGTAATATACCTGCTGATTTTTGTTTCGTACCTTCTTCTCGCTGGCGCTGCGAATATTGCAGGCATCAGCTTTGGAATAGTTGCACTTCTCAGTGCACGGATCTTAAACTGGCAGAAACACAGGCTCAACTTAAGCACCGAGAAAATGCGAAATGCTTATCTTATATCAGCATTCATAATCATACCTTACGCCCTGTACCATGCTGTGCCTGAAGGATATGTTGCGATTTCATGGCTTGGCGCAGGACTTATCTACTACGTTATAAGTTTAGTTTTGAAAAACATGAAATACAGGTGGATGGCATTTGGTACCTTTTTAATTACAGCTATTTATCTGGTGATTGCAGGGACTACAGGGCTTGCAGGGGTATACAGAATTCTTTCATTTCTTTTACTTGGTATTGCACTTCTCTTTATTTCATATCTCTATGCTCGAAGGAAAGTAGGAGGTACCTCCGGCAGTTCTGACAGCGATGGAAACATATGATTTTACATTAATAAGACCGGGATAAACAATATAAAAGTTAATTATTCACACATATAGAAGGAGAAAAAAATAGATGACTGATCGGGATAACACCAAGCTCTCCAGAAGGTCATTTCTCGATTACCTTCTCGGGTTAGGAGTCATTGCCTGGCTTGCTTCGGTTATTTACCCTGTGATCAAATACTTTCAGGTGCCTGAGCAGGCCGAAGCAACTCCATCGAGTGTGGTTGCCGGTTCGACAAAAGATTTAAAACCAAATTCAGGCGTTGTGTTTAGATTTGGCAATGAGCCCGCAATTTTAGTTGATACCCCTGATGGTAAGTTCAAGGCGTTTAGTGCTGTGTGCACTCATCTTCAGTGTACTGTACAGTATCGGTCGGACATGCAGCGAATTTGGTGTGCCTGTCATGGAGGAGTGTATGACTTAAATGGAAGAAATATAGCCGGCCCACCTCCCCGTCCTCTTGAAGAATACAAAGTAATGCTTAAAGGTGACGAAATCATTGTATCAAAGAGTTGAAGGAGAGAATATGAGCATGAATTCAAAATTATTACAGTGGATAAAGGAAAGATATGATATTAGTTTTATTGAACACTATGCAACTCAAAAAAAAGTTCCGGATTTCAAGGGGTCATTCTGGTATTATTTTGGGGGAGTCAGTCTATTCCTTTTTATTATCCAGGTACTTACGGGGATACTCCTTGTTATGTATTATCAACCAGGGGCTGATACGGCTTATGAGAGTGTTCGACTGATAGTTACAAAAGTCAGGTTTGGATATACTGGCGGTTCTCGCTGTATATTTTCCCTGGCAGCTCGGCCATAAGGCAGATCCTTTTGCACCTGCTCCTTCAGGGATAAAGCCTGAATGGTATTTCCTGTTTATGTTCCAATCTTTGAAATTTTTCCCTGCAAAAGTTATAGGAGTTGATGGGGAAGTGCTAGGGATTGGTCTCTTTGGCATTGCTGGTTTGCTCTGGTTCCTTGTTCCGTTCTGGGATTCAAGAACTCCAGCAGGTCGTAGAAATAAAATTGTTAATTATGCCGGAATATTGGTCATCCTTTACATCATAGTATTAACTGCAATAGGAGCAATGTAAAATGGACTCGGGAAAAATACATTCCAATTTACTTAAAGTCCTCCTGGTTTTTTCCGTTGTATCAATGTCCTATGCACAGGATAAGCCTGTGGACAGGTGCCTATCGTGTCACACCGACATTGGTTCAGAGGAGGCAATAGCCTATGTAAATGATGTTCATTACCGGGCCGGGGTGACCTGTGCCGATTGTCATGGGGGTGACCCTACAATTGATGATCAGGACTCTGCCATGAATATATCGAAAGGCTATATTGGTGTTCCAAAGCCTGTAAATATTCCTCAAATATGCGGCAGATGTCATGGTCAGGCCAGTTCTGACTTAAAGGTAAAGTATCACTTAAATGATGTAGTTGATGATTATTTATCAAGTGTGCATGGAAGGGCATTGAGTCAAAGAAACGAGGGACCTCAATGCGTTTCGTGCCACGGGGTACATAACATTGTAAACGTGAATGACAAAAAATCTCCTGTGTATCCGACCAATGTAACAAAAACCTGTGCAAAATGTCACAGCAATCCTGACTATATGAAGAAGTTCAATCCTGGACTGCCGGTGGATCAATATGAAAAGTATCTTACGAGTGTCCACGGGAAGCGTAATGAAGCAGGTGACGCAAAGGCTGCTACCTGCGTCAGCTGTCACTCAAATCATTTGATACGATCAGTGAAGGACCCACGGTCGTCTGTTTACCCAACAAACATTCCACAAACCTGTGCCCATTGCCATAGTAATAAACAATATATGCAGGCATATCATATTCCAACAAATCAATTTGATGATTACAGGAAAAGCGTGCATGGGGTTGCATTACTTCAAAATTCAGACCTGAGCGCACCCGCATGCAATTCCTGCCATGGCAATCATGGGGCTGTTCCCCCCGGCGCTTCTTCAGTTGTTTCTGTTTGTGGGACATGTCATCAGAGTAATGCTGACTTATTTGACAGAAGTGTACACAAAAAGGTCTTTGAGAAAGACAAACTACCTGACTGCGTTGTATGTCACAGCAATCACCTTGTCATCAGGCCGAATGATTCAATGGTTGGCCTGGGGAATGGAACGATATGTGGAAAATGTCACAAAGCAGCTGGGGATTCAGCTGCAGCCGCTATTTTGAATATTAAAGCTGTGCTGGACAGTCTGACCAATGGACAAAAGGACGCTGAAGTCCTTCTGGGTCGGGCTGAGCAATTAGGTATGGATGTTTCGGATGCGCGATACTCTCTCAAAGATGTTAATCAATCTTTAATTGAAGCTCGCGTTAAGATTCATGCCTTTGAAACAGGCCCCGTATTAGCATCCGCTCAGCCTGGTTTAAAGATAGTTGCGGAGGCCCAAAGGAGTGCAATAGACGCTGTAAACGAATATTATTACAGGAGAAATGGACTCGGGATAGCAACTTTGATCAATACCTTGCTGGTGATATTGCTCTACTTAAAACTAAGAGAAATAGAAAGAAAGCAGAAAAAATAAAGTCTCGTGAGTATTTAAATTATAGAGGAGAAATTCTTTAGGGTAAGTGGCTGAACAGTCCAGAAAGGTTCTGCGTACCTCACACCGGCGAGTTGTCCAAAATACTTCATTCTTCCAATAAGGTATTCGAGAAACTCAGGGGTTGAAAGGACTGTCTCGGGGTCTTTGCTGCCGGGGTTATAGAACTGTGATTTGTGTGCTTTAATTGCCGCCATTTTTGTATTGTAGAACTCCGATATGTCCACATATACCGTTGGTAAAAAGGGTCTATGCTGCATGTAGTATAACGTTATTCGAGGTCGAAAGGCGTCAAGTTTGCCTGTCCTGAGCTTGCGGAGCCCTGAATAAAAAACAGCCTCACTTACAAGCTGGTGCGTATGAACGTGATCAGGGTGCCTTTCCTCTTTGTACGGCACGAAAACTACGTCTGGCTTGAACTGACGAATTACTTCAACCACCTTAATCATATTGGTCCGATTCAGCTCAATACCTGAGTCGGGGATTCGCAAGTTGACCCTAATCTCGGCACCCAGAATCCTTGCCGCTTCTTCTGCTTCTTTTGCGCGGATTGTCGCGTTTCCTCTGGTTCCCATTTCACCGCGTGTTAGGTCGACTATACCAAACTTATGCCCGTTTCTGGCAAGCATTGCGAGAGTGCCACCGCAGCTCATCTCAACGTCATCAGGATGTGCTCCAAATGCTAATGCAAACAGTTTCATATCTTTCTTATTTTAAGGAAGTCTTTTGCTAAAGTGAACAGCGATTGTAATCTTTTCCCAAGCCTTTTTGAGAAAAGGTAATCCGTTGAGGCGTTAAAAAAATCAAGGAGGTTCTCATCATATCTGAACCACCATGGTTTCTTTATATAAGATGCTCGTTCAACTTCAATATATTTTGGATAAGTCATCTCCAGTAACCCGTATTTGCCGTGTACCCGTCCTGTGCCGCTTTCTCTAATTCCCCCAACAACTCCGTCACTGATGCCGTAATATGTGATTACATCATTAATGGTCACAGCCCCAACCTCTATTTTATCGGCAATTGAGAGTGCCCGTTTGACATCTTTGCTCCAGATGCTTGCAGATAATCCAAATTTAGATTGGTTAACCATTTCAACAACCTCTTCAGCTGTTTTGAATTTGATTACTGGCAAAACAGGCCCGAAAGTCTCCTCTGTCATAAGAAGGCTGTCTAAAGGGACATCCACTATTACTGTTGGTGAAATAAGATAGGTTGACTGACCTTCGCTCATTGATCCACCCGAAATTATTTTTGCACCTCGTTTGACAGCTTCTTTGATCTGGGTGGCAACAATTTGAAACTGTCCACTGTGTATAATTGGGCCTATATCAACGGATGGATCTGTCCCCTTTCCAACTTTAAGCAGGGAAGCCTTTTGAGCAACGGAATTGCAAAAGCTTTCATAAATACCTTCCTGCACGAAACATCTTTCTATAGATATGCAGGTCTGCCCTGCATTCATAAAACTTCCCCACAGCGCTCCACCTGTTGCGGCATCCAGGTCTGCGTCGTCCAGAACAATCATTGCATCCTTGCTCCCCAACTCTAATGAAACAGGGGTTAAATTTTTCGAAGCAAGTTCAGATACCTTTCTTCCTACGGCAGTGCTTCCTGTAAAAAATATCTTGTCAACTCCCGACTGTACCACTGCTGCGCCAACTTCAGCCGCGCCAAATACGATATTGAATACGGCAGGCGGGAGTTTTGACTCAGCTAAGATATCTGATATCATTTTAGCGGTTAGCGGAGTGAATTCAGAAGGTTTAAATATAACTGCATTTCCTGCAATAAGGGCTGGAATGATCTGTCCAAGAGGGAGCAACAGAGGATAATTCCATGGTGATATTATACCGGCAATGCCAATTGGACTCTGTTGGATAACTGCTTTTTTTGTCTTCATTAAAATGATACTGATCTTTACGGGTTTGTCTGAAAGAATCCGGGGCGCAGTACGAGAGTAGTACTTTATTAAGTCTAAAACAGGTATTATCTCAGTTGTGAGTACTTCAACTACAGGTTTCCCATTTTCTTCAGATACGAGATTGGCTATTTCTGACTTTCTGGAGAGGAGAATTTCACCAAATCTCAAAATCACCCTGATCCGCTCTTTTAGAGAAGTAGACTGCCATCTTTTCTGAGCCAGCCTTGCTGTGGAGACGATTCCAGGGAGTGATTCAGGTGGAGTTGCCTCGACCTCTCCGAGAAGTTGACCTGTGGCAGGATTCCACGACTGGAGTCTCATTCAGAAAATTTACAACACGTTCCTTTTTTTTCCCAGAAAAAATTGAATTATTTGAATTAAAATTGTTATATTAGTTTAAAATGGAAGAAAGCCGGCACGAGCATCTCTAATAACCCCCAGATGGAAAAGGAGCAAAAAAAGACCGTCAAACGACTCGTTTTTGACGATATAAACTCTCAATACTATGCTGAGTACGAGGAGCCCCAGACTGTAAATAAAGGAGGATCCTCAGTGGAAGAGTCGTCTCCTTCCTCTACCGCTGTGGCGGAGCCACCGTTGACCTTTGCCGTAAAAAAGGAAGGACCCAGGTTCAGCATAATTGACACGTTCTTCTTTAAACCAGATGAACAGGTCCCATCCGAGCCCCGTGCTGAATTTCATTCGATTTTGCACAAGCTACTTGAGCTCGTAACGGAAGTGTTATTTGCCCATACAACAGCGCTCTTCTGGGTAAACAGGGAACGAAATATTCTGGTGGTGGCCGACAAGCTGACAAACTCAAAAGTTTTTACAGGAGACCTTCGTCTTCCTTTAGGCAGGGATGTGATAAGCAGGATTGCGCTTAGTGGAAAACCGGAAATCATTTCTGAAATAAATCCTGCGGCAGAGAAAGACGTTATTCCATATTATGATGAACCTTGTGGAGTCAAAAGCTTAATTGGGGTGCCAATATTTTATCGAGATGAAGTTATTGCAGTGCTGGTGGCGGATAATTTATCTGATGAAGGCTTTGGAAGAGAGACAGTCCCCCTGCTGGGTAATTTCACAAGATTGTTTACGGCAGTTTTGAGGGTTCTGTCTGACAAGTATGATTTACAGGTTATTCGTACGACGTTTAATTCACTTAAGTGGCTGACAAATGAAGTATTGTCGAAAACAGACCTTGCATCAATGTTGCAAAGTATAATGACTGCTGTGTCAGACACAGTGGATGCAGACTTTGTGACACTTGTTTCAGAGGGTGAGGGGCACTCTTATTATGTTTCACAGGTGGTGAAGCGATCGGGTGTCGAATATGTGGAGGATGGCTTTAAGGTCAGTATTCCTGACACTCTGACGGGAAGGTCAATTAAGGATAACAGGATTGTTTATGTCGAAGATCTCTCGAAAGTCGAGGACCACCGCTTCAATCATAATGAGCCTGTTGGAAAGGGCTCATTTATATCTATTCCTATTGCCGGTTTCAACACTTCTTTTGGTGCAGTGACTGTCGAGAGCGTGTCACCGGGGAAGTTTTCATCTATTGAAATTGATGCGGTTAAACAAATTGTGAGTTTGGGAGCATTTGCAACTGAGGTTTACAATGCATACCATCTTATTGAAAAGTTTGTAACTTTTGATCGGATTACGGGGTCACTGAATAAAAAGTCCTTTCTTGAACGCCTCGATGAGGAAATGGGTAGAGTGACCGACCTCGGGATTCGGAGTGCCTTTGTACTAATAAGTCTCGACAGGTTTGACGACATCCGGAACAGATTTTCCATGGAAGGCGTTGAGTATATAATGGCTGATATTGCTGAGTCTCTGAGAGGATGGCTGAAACCTTATGATGCGGTGGGCAAAATATCGGCACATTCATTTGGTGTAATACTCGAGGGATTTTCTCAGAACGAGGCTTTTGCGTGGGGAGAAAAGTTTCGGAAGAACTTAGCAACGAAAGTTTACCCAATTGGTAATAGAAACTACATGGCGACAGTCAGTATCGCTGTTTTAAATATTGATGACAAAAACCCCCCAACAGAATTGCTTGCTGTTGCTCAAAGAGTTCTGCAGCGCGCATATGCCAGTGGGGGTAACGTAGTTAAGATTTTGTAGAAAAGGAGAAATAAATGGCTAAAACAACCAGCTTTGCGGAAAAAGCAGCTAAATCGCTTCAGGGCAAGAAAGGGGTTGAATGCCCCAAATGTGGTGAAACCATTCAAAATGTTCTTGTTGTGAGTTCGGAAAAATCTGAAAGCAACACATTCAGGTATAACAAGAAATTTGTTAAGGTATGCAAATGCAATGAGAAGGAAATTTACGCCTGAAATGTGACATTTTCTGGATTTTAAGAACGAATCCCACGTCACAGATTTCCTGAAAAAGAAAGAATTCCTGGATTTTTCCAGGTTAAAATTTTGTTTAATTATTATTGGCCAACAAAGATAAGCAGGTATCGATATCGCCTGTATGTTGTAATAAATTTGTGAACCTTTAAACAGTCTTCATGAATCAAATATATCGGAATTGGCATGGTTACATTAACGAATTTTGCAATAAAATTTTGAGGTGAATTAATGATCAAAGTCGGCAAGCAATATCCTTCAAGGGAGAATCAGACAATTGACAAATATCTTCAGGAAATTGGCAAGGTGGATCTTCTGACTCCAGAGGAGGAGATTGAACTGGCGATCAAAGTTCGAGAGAACGATCAAAAGGCACTTGAAAAATTAATTAAAGCTAATCTTCGATTTGTTGTAAGTGTTGCCAAACAGTACCAGAACCAGGGCCTTTCTTTAGGTGATCTAATTAACGAAGGAAATCTCGGTTTGATCAAAGCTGCTAAAAGGTTTGATCCTACCCGCGGATTTAAATTCATTTCCTATGCCGTATGGTGGATCAGGCAGTCCATATTGCAGGCATTGGCTGAACAATCCCGGATTGTTCGACTCCCTTTAAACAGAGTAGGGGCACTTAACAAAATTGGAAAAAAATTCAGCGAACTTGAACAGGAGTTTGAGCGCGAACCGAGCCCATCAGAAATTGCAGAGCAACTCGATATGAGCCTTTATGAGGTGGATAAGACTTTGCAGATATCCGGACGACATCTTTCTGTTGATCAGCCTTTTGTTCAGGGTGAGGACAATAAACTTCTTGATGTTATGCCTGATGATAATCAACTGCCACCAGACCATAGTTTGATGAAGGAATCTCTCAGGATGGAAGTTGAACGTGCTCTTCGATCACTTACTGACAGAGAGGCAGAGGTGATAAGGTTGTATTTTGGCATTGAGAACGAGCACCCGTTGACTCTGGAAGAAATTGGAGAAAAATTTAACCTTACCCGTGAACGTGTCCGCCAGATTAAAGAAAAGGCAATTCGTAGACTCAGGCATGCGACGAGGAGTAAAGCCCTTAGAGCTTACCTGGGATAATTAAATCTTCGAAATTAACAGTAGTTTTATATTTTCAAAACGCCCCGTCAGGTAGACGGGGCATTTTCATCTAAGGAAATATAGAATGATTGCAAGACGTCTGGTATCTATTTAACTTTTTGGAAATCCACAGCTCAGGAGTCTCATTATGAAATCGGTGCCGTCAGAGATTCGGGTCCTTTTAGTTGAAGATTCTGTTGAAATCAGGAATCGTTTGATTAGATTGTTTCGCTCTGCGAATCTTGGCTTTGAGGTTGATGCATATGCAAGCAATGTTGGAATTTACAGGAAACTCTCTGAAAGCAGATATGATGCAGTGCTTCTGGATTACGATATGGCAGCAATTAATCCATTTGTCATTGCCAGGGCAGCGCTGGATATAGACCCATTTCTCACGGTGATGTTCGTGTCCGATAACTACTCGGATACAGTGTTCTCAGAAGTGATATCGGCAGGTTTCAGAAATTACTCACCTTTAACCAATGTTGGTATGAAGTTACTCCCAAACTTGCTGAAGGAGCTTGTGGAAAGTTCTGCTCGACTTCGGACTTCTCATGAAATTAGCCGGGCATCTAAACTTAAATCTTCACAGATGGATATACTTGGTGCCATTGTTCGAAAAATGGTTGAGACTCATGATTTGAAGTCAGTAATGCAGCAGCTTGCTGAGGAATTGGTAAAAAAGCTGGATGTGAAGGTGGTAAGCTTACAAAGGTATTATCCCGAAAAACGCGGCTTTGCAGTGTATGGAATTTATCCAAAGGGCAAGCTTTTGAAATTTGCAGAGATGTTTTTCGGAGTTTCTCTGGATTCTTTTGTGTTTCCATTTGACCCTGAGCACTGTATCGTAGATCAATATACAGAACAGCGCAAGCCCTGGATCGGGTCGGATTTTGCAGATGTCTTTGGCACCACGATGCCTTCTCAGGCGGCAAGAATGATTCAGAAATTTGCAGGAGTGAAGTCCATATACAATGCTCCTTTTTACAACAAAGACCAGCTACTTGGTGGAATAGTTGTTGGCAATGCCAGAGAGAGTTTTACGACGGAAGAACTCGATGCTTTTAATGCAATTGTTGAAATAAGCTCACTGCTCTTTGAGTACAATGAGACTTCGAATGCATATTTCAAAGAAAGCCAGCGCCTGCGGGCTGTACACAAGACAAGTTTGTCAATGCACCGAAACCTGAATCCAGAGGAAGTGTTAAGCACAATTCAAAACGAGGTGGCGGAAATTGTATCGGCAGATTTTCTTGCTGTTTATATGAAAAAGGAAAATGAAGACAAACTTGAACTAAAGAAATTTACTGCACTAAAGGGCAAAGCTAAAAAGACAGCACCAGAAGTAATCAGGATTGGAGAGACGATAATTGGACGTGCAGCGGCCGACATGCGCACTCTAATTGCCAATGAGGTTTCTTTTTTTGAGGAAACGACCAGCTCGGTCAGGGAGAACATTCTTTGCGTCCCGATGGCTTTTGGCAAAGAACTCCTGGGAATGCTGGTTGTTGGGCGATTCAACCTTGCTGAGCCGTTTGACTTTACCGACCTGTCGGTATTCGAGATATTTACATCCCAGTTTGCACTGGCACTTAACAATTCGAAGTTATTTGAAAATATTGTTAAGAGTGAAAGCCAGTATAAATTGTTAATAGAAAACGTAAATGACCCTGTAGTTTTAATTAACACAAAAGGGGAGCTTATTTATGTCAACAACAGGTTCGAATCACTTACAGGTTATAAGCCAAGAGAGATAATTGGCAAACATTTCAGTTTCCTTGTTCACCCGGACGATTTGGCGCTGGTTAACCAACGATTTTCAGCGAGAGTTGTAGGAAGTGAAGAGCCGGGTCGGTATGAATTTAGAATAATTGCCAAGGATGGAGATGTGAAGTTTATAGACTACAGCGTAACTCTGGTAAGAGAAGGCAAAAGGATTACCGGGCTGCTCGGGGTGGGTAGAGACATTACAAATGAAATTCAGAGTCGGGAAAAAATTAAAAACCAGGCTATCAAGTTAAAGGAAATAGTTGATCTGAGTGCAAAGCTTTTGCATGACGACGAGTACGAGAATGTTTTGCAGAGTGTGATTGACTCGGCAAGGGACGGAATATCCCGCGCAGAAGCTGGGGTGATTTTAATTTATGATAAGGATACTGACACCCTTAGAGCCTCAGCTGTTTTTGGCCATCCTGACGAGATGCGAAATAAATTTTCTCTTCGAACGACGCAGGGATGGGCGGGTGAGGTATTCACAACCCGGGTGGGAAAAATAATAAACGATGCCACAGTTTACCCGACTCTGTCAATTGCTTCTGAATTTCCATTAACTGCTCAAATCAAGTCTTCAATAGCTGTCCCTCTGATTGTTGACAATGAACCTATTGGGGTAATTTCACTGGATAATTTTAGCTCAAAACATGCCTTTAATGACGACGATCTTCAATTTCTGGAGGGCCTGGCATATCACGCTGCCCTCGGGATTAGGAAAGTCCAGATAAAAGCACAGCTTGCTGGCTCGGAACAGAGGTACAGAACAATAATTGAATCGAGCAGCGACCTTATTGTCCTTACTGACCGGTCGAAAACAATTAGATTTTGTAATAAGCAATTTGCAAAAACTTTTCAAATTACTGCAGAGGAGGTCACAGGCAAGAGCATCAGTGATTTTATTAATGATTCAGAGTTTAATTTGTTAGACGACGTATCTATGGAAGAAGTAAAAGGGCGTCGCAAAGTTGTAGCTTCAAATATTCATACAAAAAAGCATTTTTTTGATGTGACAGTCGAGAGGTATGAACTGGGTAAAAATGACTGGGGATACATATTCTTTATGTCAGATGTAACTGAATCCATATTGATAAGTGAGTGGATGGAAAAAGCTTATGAAATAGGGATAGAGAGAGCGGGTGAAGATCTATTTGAACAGTTTGCATCTTTACTTGCTGAACTTTCGGATGCGTATCTCGTGTTCATAGGTGACTATGATGAATCAAAAGATATGGCCAGCGCTCGAATTGTTGTACAGGGGAAAGCCATCCTGCACACTGCAATTTTGCCTCATGTGTCCGAGCTTATGAGAAACGAGAGCACTGCCCCGGAATTATTGACGAAATATTTCCATTTACCTGTTACCATAAATGGTCATTATATTTCTGAGATAAAGGCATTTGAGAGGGTAGCAGGAATCCTCCTTATCGCCACAGCAGATTCTGAGGTTGTTTCCAGGTCCAAATTTGGCATTCTTCAACTAATAAAGCAGCGTTTGAGTCTGGAGTATGAAAGAGAAATTAAGGAGATTGAGAAAAGAGAACTTGAACGTCGGCTGGTGCACTCACAAAAAATGGAAAGCCTTGGAACCCTTGCAGGAGGTGTGGCACACGATTTTAACAATATACTTACGGCGATACTGGGTTACTCAAATCTCCTTTCAAATGAAATAAAAAATGATGATCGGTTATTAAGATATGTCAAAACGATAGAAAAATCTGCACAGAGGGCAGCTGACCTGACAAAACAGCTTCTCGGATTTGCTCGAAAAGGAAAGGTTACTGTAAAGGATGTGAACTTTAATACTGTTTGTATTGACACAGCTGAACTCACAAAGAAGATGCTTCAAAAGAATGTCGAGGTAGTTCTTAACCTCTTTCATAATCTTCCTGCTGTGGAAGGAGATGAATCACAATTAACTCAAGTCGTCATGAATCTGGCAGTTAATGCAAGAGATGCTATGCCTGACGGCGGCAGGCTTACTTTTTCCACGCGGTTAGCTACATATAATGAAATTGAAAGACTGAAGTTAGACAACGGAGAAAAAGGTTACGTTGTTGTTGAAGTTTCAGATACCGGCATAGGCATAGCACCAGAAGTAATGCCGAGGATATTTGAACCTTTTTTTTCAACCAAGGAAAAGGGAAAGGGAACGGGATTGGGATTATCCATGGTGTATGGAATCGTTCACAATCATGAAGGAGAAATTGAAGTCGAAAGTGAAGTTGGAAAGGGGACAACTTTCCGAGTTTATTTACCGGCTAAGGGTGAGGAAGCTTTGTATGAGCATGGAGAAGAGAAGAAGATTATACACGACATCTCGTTACCTAAAACATGTTTGATTGTCGACGATGAGCCGGATGTGCGGGAATTGATAGCGGACTTTGTACGAATGGTTGGACTTTCGGTTGTGACAGCAAAAAGCGGGAGGGAGGCGATTGAAGTTGTTGAGGGGAATGAAAACATCGATATCGTTATTCTTGATATGATAATGCCCGGATTGGATGGAGCGGAAACTTTTCATGCCATCAGGGCACTGAGGCCTTCACTCCCAGTTTTGATATCCACTGGTTACGGTGCTGAAGAAAAGGTTAGCAGGATCCTGGCTGAAGTTAATGTGAGCATGATCAACAAACCCTTTACATTTGAAGAGCTGCAGGAAAAAATAAGGGAATATACTGGTTAGCTGTTATCAGTGCTTCCTGACCATAATTAGCATCTTTACATTGATAACAATAAATCTGAAAAACTGGTAAATTAAATTTGTCCTGAGAAATTTTGTGAATTTAGTCGGAATCGGAGGAAAATAACTCTGCTCAAATGGTTTTCTCAACGCCATAAAAACCTCCGTTTTGCTACTCAGGAATCATTTGCCAGAAAGGCAAAGTTTTTGCTTTGTACATAAAACCAAAATGTAATAAGTATTTTATCCAGTGCCCGGCCAATCCAATTTCGCCAATTGTGTAATTAAGGTCTCTGCCAGTATCAGGATATCTTTCGAAATCCGGTACGACAGGATAAGCGGTCATTGATATTGCAGTTCCTTTCAGGAGACTTGCACCTGCAGAAGCGATACAGGAAATGCCCATTTTTGCAAGGGATGCCTTTCGTACAGGGGATTCTACCTTACCTTCCATCATATCAACAATGTTATATGCAACTATTCGAGCCATAACTCCTGAAGGCATGCCAGTCCTTGGTGGCGTGGGAAAAATAGGAATCCCATTACGGTTGATCATTGGTTTTGAGATAGAATGCGGCGGGGCGAAAGCAATGCCAACAGCAAATATATTTTTATATACTGGATTCTGATACGTTTCCGGCCAGTCAGATGGTTTCCATTGTTCATAGGGCTTCTTTGAATAATCACCATCCACAACCATAAACCCATTTGGTGCAAATAGTTCATGAGAGATATCCTCGTCATTCTTATTATAAGCTTTCATGTCAACGCCTCTAAAAGGAGGAAGTAGCATTGCAAAATTAAAGTTAATTGATTTTTCTTCACCGTTTAAATTTTCATAAACAACTTCCTTATTTGTTACTTCGCTGACATGTGCCTGTGTTATCCACTCGATGTTTCGTTCTGTAAAAAGTGACTCTGTGAAAATCCTGCTATGCGTTATGTATCCGGCACGCTTGACAAAGAGTCCTCCTATCCCGAAATCACCAAGTTCATACTCATTTGTAATGTATATGACCTTAGCTTTGTCTCGCACCTTTCTTCTTCGTAGTTCGTATTCGATGTTTAAAACATACTCGAAGGCAGCTCCCTGACAGGTAGCATTGCCATGTCCAAGTCCAACGATAAACGTTTGTTGTTCACCTTGCTTTAATTTTGCGATTGACTCTTTAAATATGGAGGCTGTCGTAGCGGCATGCTCTGACGTACATACACTCAAACTGTTCTTGTTTGGGCCCAATCCATTTGTGGCATCAAAATTAAGCTTAGGGCCCGTTGCATTTAATAAGTAGTCATAAGTTATCCTTTCAAGAGCAGCTTTTTTTTCTGAACCCGTGTACTCAATTGTAACAAATGGCCGGGCGATGTCCCTGGAACCTTCAGGATGAATGCTGATTGCCTTTGCCTGATAGAAGATGATCCCTCTCCGATCGTATACAGGCTTTAATTCAAAACTTACCTGTTCAGGTCTCATATAACCAACTCCGACCCAGATGTTTGAAGGTATCCAGTTAAATGTGCTTTTTGGTGATATAACCACCACTTCGTGTTGGGGTCCAAGTTTCTGTCTTGCGCGTATTGCCGCAGTGTGTCCGGCTATTCCAGCACCAAGGATTACGAGTCGAGCCATAATACTTCATCAAAGTAAGTTGTTTCCACACTAATAATCAAGATTCTTCTGATGGCCGCAATCAAGCCAACAGTCAAGAATGGTTCAGAACACAAAACATGTTTTTTAATTGTGACGCGAACAGTTTTTCCCGTATATTATAATAAACAGAGCAAAAAATGAAGAAGATTTTTCAATTGCAGCCAATAACTGAACACAGCTATCAGGCAGATGCTATCGTCCTTTCATGTTTTGATTATCGGTTTAGTAAAATCCTTTATCAGTTTTTTGCAGGTCAGGTGAATGATTATCTCCTTGTTGCTGGTGGAGTGAAACATCTGGCATCTCCGGAACATGAAGAGGATGCCCGGTTTGTCGTTAATCAAATAAATGTATCATTAAAACTCCACCAATCTGGAAAAATTGTCATTGTTGCTCACAATGATTGCGGGGCTTACGGAGGGAAACTTGATAGGAAATTTTATATCGATGAATTGAAAAAGGGAGAAGAAGTCTTAAGAAAACAATTCAATCTTCCGGTTCAAAAATTTTTCATGGATCTTGATGGGAGTGTTTATGAGGTTTAGTTAATTAACTTAGCCTCTCTGAAAAAATGCGTCTGAAATTACCTGTTCTCAATCCTTGATTCATTTGTTCACGATTGCTATATTTCCATTCAAATTCGGAGATTAAAAATTGGCAGTAGAATACAAAACCAAGAGTTTCAGGAAAAATGACGTAGAGAGAAACTGGTACATTGTGGATGCCACTAACAGGACATTAGGCAGGCTTGCTACAAGGGTTGCGTCGATACTTCATGGAAAGACAAAACCGCAGTTTACTCCACACAATGACGTTGGAGACTTTGTAGTGGTTATTAATGCGGACAAAGTTAGATTATCCGGCAAGAAAGCAGAGAAAAAGATGTACTACCACAACACGCTTTATCCTGGTGGCGCCGTGTTTGTGAAGTATAAGGAAATGCTATCAAAGAAGCCGGAGATGGTGATTGAACATGCGGTAAGAGGGATGCTTCCAAAGAATAGCCTTGGTGAAAAGATGTTCAAGAAGTTGAAAGTGTATGCCGGTTCTGTGCATCCTCATTCTGCTCAAAAGCCAAAACCCTTAGAAATTTAAACTGGAGATTTAATGCCCCCTACGGAAAACGCACACATTGCTGTTGGTCGAAGGAAAACAGCTGTTGCCAGGGTAAAACTGGTGCCCGGAACAGGAAAAATATTTGTCAACAATGTCCCACATTATGAATACTTCCCGCTGGTCTCAATTCAAAATGAATTATTTAAGCCGTTTGAAGCAACTGAGACGCAGGGAAAATATGATGTGTTTGCCATGGTGGATGGTGGTGGCCTATCAGGCCAGGCCGGAGCTGTAAGGTTGGCAATCGCAAGAGCGTTGGTATACGAAGGAGAAGAATATCGTTTGCGTTTGCGCGCAGCTGGAGTTTTGACCCGTGATCCTCGAATGGTGGAACGAAAAAAATACGGCCGAAAGAAAGCTCGAAAACGCTTCCAGTGGACTAAACGTTAGTCAATAAAAATAAACAAAAAACATACCTCTGGATTTGTGCAGCGGTGTCCTCGAGTGGGGATTCTGCACAAATGTGAAGGAGGTAGATGAAAAACCAAAGGAGAATATATAATGCCGAGAGTTGAACTCGAAGCTCTTCTAGCATCAGGAGCTCATTTCGGGCACCTGACCCGTCGTTGGAATCCCAAAATGAAGCCATATATATTTATGGAGCGAAATGGGATTCACATCATTGATTTAAGGCAGACGCAGCAGCTTCTTGAGGAAGCATGCAATGCTATGGAGAACATTGCTGCTGAAGGGAAAAAGGTCCTCTACGTTGGTACGAAAAAGCAGGCAAAGGATATAATAAAACGCGAAGCTGAGAGGGCAGGTGTTTATTACGTGGCTGAAAGATGGCTTGGCGGGATGCTTACCAATTTTTCTACAATTCGTAAGAGTGTTAGACGTCTCCAGCATATTGAAAAAATGGAAGCAGATGGGACGGTAAACAGTTTAACAAAAAAAGAAGGGCTCCGGCTGAAAAGGGAAAGAGAAAAGTTGGAAAAAACTCTCTCTGGAGTGAGGAATATGAATAAGTTGCCAGGAGCAGTTTTTATTGTTGATATAAAGAAAGAACATATAGCAGTAAGCGAAGCTGAGCGCCTCGGCTTGCCAATTTTTGCCATGGTTGATACAAACTGTGATCCGGATCCGATTAATTATATCATTCCTTCAAATGACGACGCTGTGAATGCTATTGAACTGGTTACTAAAGCACTTACTGATGCATACCTCATGGGTGCTCAACGGGCAAAAGAAATCCAGGTTGAGGAAATGCTAAAGGAATCCGGGACGACCTCGGCTGAAACACAATTGAAATCAGAGGAAGGTGAGTAACTTGATGGAAATTACAAGTGAAATGGTAAAGAATCTCCGCGAGCTGACAGGCGCGGGAATGATGGAATGTAAAAAAGCTCTTACCGAGTCAAATGGAGACATTGAAAAAGCCAAGCAAATATTGCGAGCTCGAGGAGCTGCAGTGGCTGAAAAGCGGGCTGGGCGTGAAACAAAACAGGGTCTGGTTGAAGCTTATATTCATGCTGGCGGAAGGATAGGAGCTATGGTTGAGCTGAATTGTGAAACTGATTTTGTGGCGAGAACGCCTGAATTCAAGCAGGTGGCCCGCGATATTGCGATGCAAATTGCGGCAATGAATCCCATGGTGGTGAGTCGCGAAGACCTTCCAGAAGAGTTCAAGCTAAGGCAATTACAGCTTTTTAGAGAAGAAGCGCTTGCTGAAGGTAAACCTGCGCAGGTAGTTGATAAGATTGCAGAGGGAAAGATGGAGAAATATTATCAGGAAGTCGTACTCCTTGAACAGGCGTTTATTAAAGACCCGCAGGTGATGATAAAAGACCTGATCAATGAAATTGCTGCAAAGACAGGAGAAAGCGTTTCAATCCGCAGATTTCAACGATTTGAACTCGGTGTAGATGGGAACAGGTGAAGAAGAGTTATTTTTTGCATTAGAATTGCTTGGAAACATCGGTTTGAAACCGAAGTCATTTCACGATGACAGGCTGTGTCCGGTGATGATTGCCGACACAGCTTTTTTTATTATGCAGGAAGGTGCAACCTATGTATAAAAGAATTTTGCTTAAATTAAGCGGAGAATCTCTTATGGGAGAAAAGCCGTATGGGATTGACTCTGCAGTTTTGAATCGTCTCACCGGGGAGATTCTGGAAGTCCACTCACTTGGGGTTGAAATAGGTGTTGTAATAGGGGGTGGCAACATTTACAGGGGGATCAGTGCAGCAGAAGATGGAATTGACAAAGTGGTTGGAGATCAGATGGGGATGCTTGCAACAGTTATAAATGCACTTGCTTTACAAAATGTGCTGGAGAAGCGAGGAGTTTATACCAGATTAATGAGTGCTATAAGTATGGAACAAATTGCGGAACCGTTCATCAGACGCCGGGCTATCAGGCACCTTGAAAAGGGGCGGGTTGTAATATTTGGTGCAGGTACAGGAAATCCCTATTTTACGACCGATACAGCTGCAGCTTTGCGTGCCGTAGAAATAAGAGCTGATGTTATTATAAAAGGTACCCGTGTAGATGGCATTTACGACTCAGATCCTGAAAAGAATCCCAATGCTGTAATGTTTCCAAGGATTTCGTATATGGATATGCTAAAGATGGATCTCAAGGTTATGGATCTCACTGCTATAACACTTTGCAGGGAAAACAAACTTCCAATTGTTGTTTACAATATGACCGTCCCGGGAAATTTAAAGAGAGTTGTGCTCGGTGAAAGTGTGGGTTCGACGGTTTTTCATAACGAAGATGTTACAAAATAAACTGGAGGGACAATGTTAGAAAAAATTGTTCGTGAAGCTGAAGAAAAGATGAAAAAAGCAGTTGAGTTTACCCGGCAGGAGATTGCCAAACTTAGGACCGGAAAGGCTACTCTTGCACTTCTGGATGATATTCGTGTTGAATATTATGGTCAGAAATTACCGGTGGCTCAAGTCGCTACACTGAATACTCCTGACCCACACCTGATTACAATACAGCCATGGGATAAGAGTATTCTTGCTGAAATAGAAAAAGCAATACAGGCTGCAAATATTGGTCTGAATCCGACAAATGATGGTACATTGATAAGGCTTCCAGTGCCCCCCCTGACCGAAGAAAGAAGAAAAGAAATCGTAAAGATTGCCAAGAAATTTGTAGAGGATGGTAAGATATCTGTAAGGAACATTCGTCGTGATTCCAATGAGCACCTTAAAAAGGCTGAAAAAGAAGAGCATGTGTCTGAGGACGAGAGAAAAAGGGGAGAGGCTGAAGTACAAAAGCTGACCGATAAATATGTGAAGGCACTGGATGATCTTTTCGCTGCTAAGGAAAAGGAAATTATGGAGGTTTGACCTTCTCTGAGTTTAGCCCCTTTAGCTTACTGGAGAATCGCGGTCTTCATTAAAGGCTCTCGGCAAAATTACCGATACCGAGGTGCCGATACCGACAGTGCTCGTAATTTCAATTTTCCCTCCATGTGCTTCAACGAGAGATTTTGCAATGGACAATCCAAGACCACTGCCTCGTTTCTGTCCATGATCTGCTCTTGACTTATCCGCCCGGTAAAAGCGATCAAAAACATGTTGTAAATCTGCCTCTGATATTCCAATTCCTCTATCTATGATTGATACTTTTACAAAATCTCCATCTATCTCCTCTATTACAGATATACTGGTTCTGTCATTTGAGTATTTAATTGCATTATCAAGTAGATTCATAAACACGTTCAGGAGCTTGTCTCTATCGCCATTAATATAAATTTCTTCCACCTGGGCATTATTATGGTCTTCGACATCAAAATGAATTGAAATGTTTCTTCTTGAGGCGTAGGCAGATGTTTTCGACACGGCTTCAAGAAGGAGTTCGTCGAGGCGAAATAGGACCTTTTGTAAAGTTAACTGTCCGCTCTCAAGGCGTGCAATGGTAAGTAATTCGTCGACAATTGTGGTGATTCTTCTGATTTCTTCCACGGCGCTCCTCAATATTTCCTGATAGTCTTCCGGTGTCCTTTTGTTTTGCAAAGCCACTTCAATTTCTCCCAGCAGTATTGTAAGAGGAGTACGCAATTCGTGCGATGCGTCTGCGGTAAACTGCTTTTGCAGGCGAAAGCCCTCTTCAATTCTATCAAACATCGCATTTAATGTCTTCGAAAGTCTTGATATTTCGTCATCTACCTTGCCTATTTCAAGACGCCTGTCTAGATGCTCCGCAGAGATAGTTTGTGCAGTTTTGATAATTCTATTGATTGGATCAAAAGCCTTTTTTGCAACATAATATCCGCCTATTGCGGCTGCAATTATAGCCAGCGGAATGGCAAACCCGAGGAGTAATCTCAGTTCAAATAAGTTGTTGTCAAGAGTTGCAGTGCTGGAGGCGACCTGGACAAGGTATCTGGTTGAGCCGTTATCAATAACAGGGTATGTAAGCAATCTCAGATCTCCGCTGTCCCAGAAACGATTGTGTATTTTTCTGCTGAGTGTTTCAAAGACCTGATGTTGAGTTAGTGCCAATGACAGCACCTGCGTTGTCAGTGGCAGAGAGGCATCGTTGAGGTTGCTGGATTTAATGAGAATTTGGCGACTGGTTGATACTATTTGAACAAATCTCTTGGATCCGAAATTGACAATAATTGGGGACTTAATTTGATTGGATAAAATTCTATTTTCCAGATCCCCGGCACTTTTAATTGCACTGACTATTTCCAGTGCATCATTGCTCAGTCCCAGGTCGAAGTTCTCTGCGGTTTGCCGTGCGTCAAGGTAATAAAGTGCAGCTGAAAAGAGTGAAAGAGTAAAGCCAAAGACCAGAACAAAGAGTATTGTGATCTTAGCTCTAATCGTTCTCATCTTCTTCGCTCAAAACGTATCCAACTCCCACCACAGTCTTAATTAATTGCTTTTGAAAACCTCTGTCAATTTTCTGGCGAAGTAATTTGATGTATACATCAATGACATTTGATTCCATGTCGAAGCTGACGTTCCAGACATGCTGAGCAATTTGCGTACGGCTGAGGTTTTTGCCCACGTTTCGCATAAAATACTCAAGAAGGGCAAACTCCCTCGTTGTCAGTCGAATTTGCTTTCCGTCTCTCTCCACTCTTCTGGTAACAGGGTCGAGAACAAGTCCGTTAACCCGAAGGACTGCACCTTTACTTTGACTTTTCCGCCTCAGCAATGCGCGCACCCGAGCAAGGAGTTCCTCAAAATGAAATGGTTTTGTTAAATAATCGTCTGCTCCTGCATCGAGTCCCCGAACTTTATTCTCAGTATCGCCAAGTGCCGTAAGCATTAAAATCGGGGAGTCAATTTTTGAGGCTCTAATTTTCTGACATGTTATTACGCCGTCCTGTTTTGGCAAAAGGATATCAAGGATGATTGCATCATATTCGTTTCTCTTTGCCAGCTCCTCTCCCTGAAGACCGTCGTGAGCAACATCTACCACGTAAGATTGTTCCTCAAGCCCCTTTTTTATGAAGGAGGCAACTTTCTTCTCATCTTCTACGATAAGGATTCTCATATTTGTCCGGTAAAAAAATCAGGGCAGTCGGTGGCAGGCGCACCGCCCTGCCCATCTGTTTTTTAAATCCTTTCAGACACTGCTTTGGCTTGCAAAAAGAGGAGGAGATAATCGGGACCACCAGCCTTTGAGTCAGTTCCACTCATATTGAATCCTCCGAACGGGTGGACGCCAACCAGTGCCCCTGTGCACTTTCTGTTTATATACAAATTGCCCACGTTAAAAAGTTTTTTACCCTTTTCTATTTTTTTTCGATTTCGGGAGTAAATAGAGCCTGTTAGTCCATACTCAGTGGAATTTGCTATAGTGAGCGCATCTTCGAAATCTTTTGCTTTAATAATGGCGAGAACAGGGCCAAAAATCTCTTCCTGAGCAATTCGAGCATGAGGTGCAACATCTGTAAACACCGTCGGTTTAATATAGTAACCTTCGTCTGATGCCTTCTCACCGCCGCATAGGAGTTTTCCTTCCTTCTTTCCGATTTCAATATATTCAAGAATTTTCCTCTCCGCAGAAGCGCTGACAACAGGACCAAGTCTACCGTTTTCCTTTGGAGGTCCAATTTCAATAGAATCTACTGCTTCTTTTAGTTTAGAAGTAAACTTCTCATAAACTTTTTCGTCAACTATTGCACGAGAGCAAGCAGAACATTTTTGTCCCTGAAAACCGAAGGCAGAAGTGACGACCCCTTCCACGGCGGCATCAAGATCGGCTTCACTGTCTACAATGATTGCATCTTTGCCCCCCATTTCGGCTACAACTCGTTTAATCCAGATTTGTCCTGGCTGTACCTCTGCTGCCAATTTGTTAATGTGGGTTCCGACCTCCTTTGAACCTGTGAACGCCACGAATCTCGTCTTCGGATGAGATACCAATGTATCACCAACTGAAGCACCGGGGCCTGTGACAAAATTCAGCACACCAGGTGGTAGGCCCGCTTCCTCCATTAGTTCAACAAACTTGGCTCCAATAACCGGTGAGTCACTTGAGGGTTTAAGAACAATTGTGTTCCCTGTGACAATTGATGCAGTTGACATGCCCAGCAAAATTGCAAGGGGGAAATTCCAGGGCGGTACCACAACACCCACTCCCAATGGAATGTATTCCATATAGTTCTTTTCACCGGGAATTTTTGTTAAAGGTGCACCTTTTGCATAACGGAGCATTTCACGGCTGTAGTACTCCAGGTAATCGATTGCCTCGGCGACGTCCGCATCTGCCTCAGCCCAATTTTTTCCTACTTCAAAAACCTGCCATGCAGCGTATTCAAATTTCTTCGCCCTCAGGATCCTTGCTGCCTTTAATAGAAAATTTGCTCTCTTTTCTGGTGAAACAGTTTGCCATTCCTGAAATTTTTCATAAGCAGTTTCCACTGCCCTTTTTGCCAAATCCTGATTTGCCTTCTGCAAAATGCCCACTATCTGGTTTGGTTTGGCCGGGTTGTATGAGTAGAATTTTTCCGGTGTCGTTAGGTGTTCTCCACCAATGACCAGATGATATTCTTTACCGAGCTCACTTTCAACTCTGGCAATGGCCTTCTCCATTTTCCGTCGATTTTCTGGTTTTTTAAAATCAACAAAAGGCTCATTTCGAAATTGTGGCAGTTTTCTCATAAGTATGCTCCTGATTTTTTATGGTTTAATTTTTCAATGCCTCAATCACCGCATCGTGTATTGCGGGACGTACTACCGCAATTTTGTGATTGTTCCTTGTGGGGCAAACTCTATTTGTCAAAAACACAACGAATAATTTCCTTATTGGATCTACCCAGACTGATGTCCCTGTAAATCCAAGGTGGCCAAAGGAATTCGGGGAAAAATAATGTCCAGCGCTTGAGTTTTCAGGTGATTTTGTATCCCAGCCCAGGCCCCTGGTGCTAAGGGATGATTGTCTTTTTGTAAATAACGCTATTACCGAGTCCTGAAGATATCTGCGGCCGTCGTAAACACCGCCGTTCAACAGCATTTGCAAATATACTGCAAGGTCTGTTGAATTCGAAAAAAGTCCGGCGTGTCCTACCGCCCCCCCGAGCGATCTTGCGTTTTCATCGTGGACCACACCCTGTAGTAACCCACCGCTCGTGGAGTCATACTCGGTTGGCGCACAGAACACGGAAAGTCGGGGAGGAGGGGTGAACATTGTATGAATCATACCAAGAGGCTTGTAGAAATTTTTCTCCACGTAATCGGATAGTGGCATTCCTGTTATTTTTTCAATGATTTTTCCCACAATCAGCATTCCAATATCACTGTAAACCATCCTGGTGCCTGTCGGGTAAGCTAGTGGAGTTGCATAAAGTGTGTCCCACATGGCACTATGCGCAGAGTCCATATCAGGATTGATAAACATGTGGGGATGTTTTAAAAGTGTATCAAGCTTTGCCTGCGGAATTGCCTTTGTATACCACAGGTAATGGGATGGATCTGGTGGGAGGCCACTGTCATGCTCCAGGAGATTTCTGACGAGAATTTTTTCTTTTCCGTTTTGACCAAATTTCGGGATATACTTTACAACAGGTGCATTGATATCGAGCTTGCCCTCACCGTAAAGCTTCATCGCTGCTAACGTAGTTGCAACAACTTTTGTTACTGAGGCAAGGTCATACATTGTGTTCAGGTCAACATTTCTTGAGTATGGCGAATAATCGTATGTGCCAAAGGCTTTGTTATAGACAATTTTGCCGTCTTTTGCAACAAGCAGCTGTGCTCCAGGGAATGCACTATCAGCAATCCAGTAATTAACAATTGAATCAAGCCTTGCAATACGTGCAGCTGAAAATCCGGCTTCAATTGGTTGAGCATATCGGAGACTCGTTTGGGGAAATTCGAGGCCACTCCCAATTCTCACTGAGTCCGAGATTGAAATTGGGAGTTTACCTGAAACAGTTGATTCAGAGAAAATTGCTTCTACAGCAGCAGATACAGAAGGGGGTTGGTCGCCGTATGCACAGACATAAGCAGAAGCGTTTGGAGCACTTCGCAGGAGATACGGATTACCAAATGAAATCAATACAGTTGGCTTTCCGAGGTTTGTCAGGTTTGTAAGAAAGTCTTTTATGTTGTCGGGGAAGTCAACTGTGCCTTTCCCTGCGCGGACCTTTAAGTATGCAGGGATAATAACGATGTCAGACTCCTTTGCTAATGTTAGAAGGGAATCAAAATCAATCTGGTTTGACGATGGGTCGACCTGTCGAAAGTCCACATTGTGGTAGCGCAAAGAGAGTTCGTTTTCAAAGAGCGCCCCGGTGGATGGGTCACAGTTATCAGATACTGTTATGCAGAGTATTTTTTTGTCTTGAAAATACTGAAGTGGGAGTATGTTATTTTGGTTCTTTACGATTGTTATTGAGCGTCGGGCAGCTTTTTCAGCAAGCAGTCTGTGAGCCTGTATCCCAACAACATTTGGAATATTGTCTATGTTAACAAATTTGTTTCTGTTAAGTCCCAGTTCCGATTTCAGGAATAAGATTTTTTTTACTGAGTAGTCTATCCTTGCTTTTGGAATTTCGCCTCTTTCCACTGCTTTTACCAAAGCGTTCAGTGCTACTTCAATATCAGGAGGCATTAAGATAATATCCGCTCCTGCTTTCACTGCACGAACTGATGCCTCAGCAATAGAATATTTGTTTGTCACTCCTCTCATATTTAGTGCATCTGTGATTACCAGCCCATGAAATCCGACTGAATCCTGCAGAAGATCGGTGGTAATCCTTCTGGAAAGACTCCCTGGAATTTGTTCCTTTCCCTCAAAACTCTCGAGAGCAATGTGTGCAACCATGATTGACTTAACTCCTGCTCTCACATCTGCACGGAATGGCACAAGTTCAATCTTGTTAAGCTGCTCATAAGTGCTGTTTAAGACAGGTAGCTCCGCATGGGAATCGACGCTCGTGTTCCCATGACCAGGGAAATGCTTTGCTGTTGCAACGACACCGGCGTCCTGTGTACCTTTTATAAATGCGGAGGCAAGCTTTGCAACCAGTTCCGGATCTTCTCCATAAGAACGGACGTTTATTATTGGATTTTCTGGATTATCATTAATGTCGGATACAGGTGCATAATTTTGGTCAACGCCTACGGCTTTTGCCTCTCTGGCAATCGTGTTTCCAATCATGTAAACAAGAAGCGAGTCGCCAGTTGCCCCTAACGCCATATTGGTTGGGAATGCATATACGTTTTTCAAGCGCATTCCAAGCCCGTTTTCATAGTCAGCAGAAATTAAGAGAGGGACATCAGAAGCTTTTTGTAAACGGTTAAGCAGGATCGCCTGTTCATAAATGTCACCTGTAGAAACAACGAATCCTCCGACCTTCAAATCTCTGGCCAGGTGAATTAAAGTCTGGTAAGTTTGATCATCCGCGCTGTAATATGAACTCCATGTAAATGGAACAATCATCTGCGCAACTTCTTCTGGCAGGGTCATCCTGTTGAATACAGAATCCACCCAGGCTGTGTCAGCCTTCCATTCATATATGCTCAATTGCGATTGAGGGGACATTGTCCTGGCTGAAACCTGAATCTTAACACCAGCCGTTACATGGTTGGCTTTATTTTCCTTTGTCTGGAAATTTAAACCCGAACAGGAAGAGACCACTATCGAAAGAAAAAATATGAACAATTGCTTCAATTTCTCATCTCCATTGTTTTTCTACGTGCTAATAGTGCTGCTCCTACTGCAGGCGAAGCTTCAGCCCTTTGAACCCTGATATCCGGGAATTTCTCAGATATAAGTTCTTTCAGTTTTGCAGATAATAAATTCCTGCCGGTGAGAATACTTCCAGCGAATGCAATCGGAAGGGATTTGCCTGTCTTTTTCAGGATCGCATGCACATGCTCGAGCAGGTCGTTGGATGATTCTTCGAGTATTTCAATTGCAACAGGGTCGTTTTTTTCCGCAGCTTCAAAAACTGCGGGTGCAGCAGAGGCAATATCAAAGTTTTCCCTGTAAATTTTTGCTATGAGGCTTTGTGCCGAATCTATCCCAAATTTTTCATTCAAAATTCCTGAAATAGCTGTCGGTTTGCCCCTTCCGTCGAACTCCCTTGCTGCTGCAGTCAATCCCGCTCTTCCAATTGCATATCCACTCCCCTCGTCTCCAATGAATCTGCCCCAGCCACCCACCCTGTATATTGTCCCGTTTTCATCCCTGGCAAAAAGGATTGAACCTGTGCCGCTGATGAGTATCATTCCCGGCTTCCCGCAGAAAGCTCCTTCAAGAGCTGCAATGGCATCACTGTCGACATACACATCAGGGACAGGGAAACCCCGCTTTGCAAGGAAACTTTTAAATCCATCCTGCATCCTCTGCCTGTCTGTTTCTCTCCCCGCTCCTGTTAATCCCAGAAATATTGCCCTTACAGCATGAAAATCTGAATTTGCAAGTTTCAGGAGAGACTCAGAAACCTCTAATATATTCTCAGATGCCTTTTCTATTCCAATTATTTGAAAGTTGGAGGCTTTTCCTGAAGCTTCTGCCACCACATTGCCAGCCGGGTCAATTGCTGCGCCTGCTGTTTTTGTTGCTCCTCCGTCAAATCCCAAAAATATTAATTGTCCCTTCATCCTTAGAAAATATCTCACATTTGTCTGATAATCAATTTCCGATCAATGCCAATGTGCTTATTCAACAGTCCTTGAACAATAAATTAGCGCGTAAAAGCCTGGATGGAGAATTTTATTTTCGTCTTATCTGTCTTAAATTTTTATATGAAGAAAGGGAGTATGAAATCACTTGTTGTTTTTGACCTTGATGGTACACTTGTTGATACTGCAAAATTGATTTTTGACAGTTTTAATTTTGTCTTGAAAAGGTATCAGGGGACTGTGATGAGTCCTGAGGAGATTAGAAAGTACTTTGGGCCGCCTGAAGATATTGCAATTAAAAAAATAATGGGTGAAACGAATTTTGAGCAAATCTGGGAAGACTATCTTCAGTATTACAGGTCACATTTATTTGAGACTGCTGTTTTTCCAGGAATTGTTGAATTATTAACCGATTTGAAGACGCAACGGATTAAACTTGCTGTATTTACCGGAAAGGGAAATGAGACTACTGAATTGACTCTTGCCTATCACGGCTTGAGAGATTTCTTTGATATGGTAGTTACTGGTTCAATCGTGAAAAATCACAAACCGGACAGAGAGGGACTTGAATTAATTATGAACAGTCTTGGTGTCGGGGTGGGGGAGGCGGTTCTGGTTGGTGATTCGATCGCTGACTATAAAGCTGCTGCAGCAGCCGGTATTGATTTCGTTGCCGCGCTTTACGATTCAAATGCTGTTGGCCATTTCAGTGATATTAAGTGTAAAAAAGCTGAAAGTGTTGAAAGCCTGAGAAACATACTTTTTCCGAAACTTAAAAAGATTGTGGCCGGGTGAACTACCACAACTTCGACAGGTATAGCCTTATAATGGTAATAGCTGCACTTTTGATAGCGATTTTGACATACTGGAGATACTGGGCTATAGATCCTGTTTCTACGTTTGACTATGCTGCAGAAGGAGCTGTGGTACAAAGCTTATTTTCCCCTCAACTTGCTGCTCAGCGCCCCATGGTGTGGGATTTCTTTGGAGTTATCGATAAAATGATAGACAGCCGGTCTATTTTTTTGCTGAAAGCTTCCTCGTTAATTATCAGTGTAATAAACTTATTGATGCTTTTTAAAATAGTTTCATTTTTGTTGGGTGAAAAGTTCTGGGGATTTATGGGGCTGTTCCTATTTGCAATCTCACCACCTGGAGTTATAGCTGCTGTTTCAGGAGGCCCTGAATCTGCGTCACTGGCTATAACACTTTTATTTTTATACTCTCTTTATCGAAACCAGTATCTAATTGGAGGGATGTTGAGCGCAATAGCAATTGCGATAAACCTCCCCGGTGTGATATACTTTATTGTTGTTATCTTCGATATTTTGCAGAACGTTCAGGATAAGAAAAAGGTACTATCCCTTTTAATATCAGTTCCTTTGATATTCTTTGGTTTTATTTCAGTTGTTTATTTTTATGGAAAGATGAGCGGCACTTCTCCTCTGACTCTGATACCTTTCAGGTTATCTGATTTTAAATGGAGGACAACTGGAGAATTGCCGATATTTCTGGCAAATGGAATAAATATTATCGGAATTGTTTACCTTATAATACGTCGCAGATACGATGTCTACGTAAAACATTTCCATTTGTTAATGCTGTGGCTCACCTTTCAATCTCTGGCAATTGCATTGCCTTCGTCAATAAACCTACTTAACGCACTTGCTTTGTCTCTTATTTTATTTCTGTTCTTTTTGCAGGGCCTGCCGGTGGTCTGGCATTTTAGCAGTGCATCAACTGAACTATTCGTCATCGGTTTTGTTATACTATTTCTCTCTTTTGATCTAACTGGAAACAATTATTTTCTTCAGGACGGGGTTTTGCCTGAAGTCAGGAGCAGAAAAGAGGCTGTAAGAGAGGTCATTAGCTCTGTGAAATCAGTTAACGGAATTCGCAGGATAATAAGTAACTTTGTGCCAGGTGAGCTTGCTGTAAATCTTGGAAGAACAGTGTACGCAGTTAATGGGTCGCTAATCCCGGCAGGGGAAACATATCAGGAAGAAGGCAAGAGTGTTTATATTGTTGATAGACCTATAGGGAGTAAAGTCGGGGATGTTCCGTGCAAAAATATTCTTTCTACGATTTATTTTTCTGAAGGTGGAGGTCATTCAATAAAGGTGTTTGTCTGTGAGGGAAAGAATGAACAATAAAATAAAGATTGGAGTTGTTGGCGTTGGTCACCTCGGAGAAACGCATTCGCGCCTGCTCAATGAAATTGAGGAAGCTGAACTTGTTGGGGTGTACGATATTGACGAATATCGGAGTCAGAAGATCTCCAGGGAGTTGAATGTCAAATGGTTTTCAAGTCTGGATCAACTTCTTGAAAGTGTTAATGCAGTCTCCATTGTTTCACCAACTTCGACGCATTTTGAAATCGCAAGTACTGCCATAAAAGCCGGGAAGCATTGCTTCATTGAAAAACCGATTTCGACAACAGTTGAAGAAGCGGAGAGTTTATGTGAGATGGCATCTTCACATGGTGTTAAGCTTCAGGTTGGACATATTGAAAGATTTAATCCAGCTATTTTAGCTTTGTCAAATATGGATCTAGATCCAATGTTCGTTGAATCACACAGGCTTGCCCAATTTAAGCCAAGGGGAATGGATGTTGCAGTTGTTTTAGACCTGATGGTACACGATATAGATTTAATACTGAATTTCATTAAGAGTCCGATTTCATCAATAGATGCCAGCGGTGTTGGGGTTATATCGGACACAATAGATATTGCTAATGCACGCATAAAGTTTGAAAATGGCGCAGTTGCAAATGTAACTTCGAGCAGAATTTCCCAGCGTCAGATGAGAAAGATGCGCCTCTTCCAGAAAGACTCATATATTTCAATTGATTTTACAGAAGGGCTTGCTGAAGTTTACCGTGCTGTAAAACCAGACGGCCTGCTGAAAGGAGATATAAACTTAGGGGTTATTGGAGTTGGTGATGCAGCCAGAGTTGTCACCTACTATCAGGCAGAGTCGCCCGGAATAAACCCCCTCAAGCATGAGCTAACACTCTTTCTGAGGAGTGTTATCAATGACCTGCCGACAGCTGTAAGCGGAGAAGAAGCTGCAAAGGTAATGCGCGTTGCTGATGCCATTGTGAAACAAATAGAGAAAACGAAACAGGTTGTGTACAGGTGAAGGAAAAAGTGCTATTTAAAATAAAAGAAAATATTTTGCACAAAATCGGCTCATTGAGCGATATGGCAGGAATTGAAGCATATGTTGTTGGCGGATACGTTCGTGACCTGGTAATGGGATTAGCCACAAAAGATATAGACATTGTCATTGTTGGAGAACCGGTGGATTTTGCTCGTTCAGTTGCAAAAGAGCTGAAGGCCTCGAATTTAGTGATTTTCAGGAGATTCAGAACTGCGCAGATGCAAATTGAGAATACAAAGATTGAAATTGTTGGTGCCAGGAAGGAATCTTATGTACCTGAATCTAGAAAGCCTGTTGTAATTGGAGGATCGCTGGAAGAGGATCTTTCAAGGCGTGACTTCACAATGAATGCTATGGCTATTAGTTTAAATTTTAGGGGTCTGGGTGGCCGTGAATTTGGCGAACTTGTCGACCCGTACAGCGGACTCGATGCCATTGAAAGGAAAATCATTGATACTCCGCTGGATCCAGCACAAACGTTCAGTGAAGACCCATTGCGGGTTCTTAGAGCGGTGAGGTTCGCAGGCCGTTTTGGATTTTCACTTGCACCTCGTGTAAGGGAAGCGATCTCTTCCGTGAAAAGCCGCCTGACAGTTGTCTCACGTGAACGCATCACAGATGAACTCTTGAAGATTCTCAGCTCAGATCATCCTTCAGCAGGTTTAAAGCTTTTATATGATTTAGGATTGATTGATTACGTTTTTCCTGATTTGAGTCAAATGGTTGGAGTTGAACAAAGGCAGGATCACCATCATAAAGATGTGTTCCTACATACGCTGAAAGTTGTCGACAATCTTGCAGCTGTGACAGACAACGTATGGTTGAGGTTTGCAGGATTGGTGCACGATATAGCAAAACCGGAAACAAAGCGGTTTGTGGAAGGTGTAGGATGGACATTTCACGGTCATGATGAAATTGGTGCCAGGAAACTGAAGAAAATTTTTCAGCAGCTCCGCCTTCCAATGGAGAAACTACCCTATGTAGAGAAACTGGTTCGTTTACATTTGCGTCCTATGGCTTTAGCAGTTGAAGGTGTTACGGATTCGGCTGTTAGGAGGCTTCTTTTTGAAGCCGGGGAAGATTTCGAAGATTTAATGAAACTTTGTCGAGCAGACATTACAAGTAAGAACAAAGACCTTATAAGAGAATATACTCAGAACTATGACCTGGTTGCCAGGCGAGCGAAAGAAGTTGAAGAAAAAGATCGGATTAGAAATTGGCGACCTCCTGTAAACGGGGATGAAATAATGAAGCTGTTCGGACTCCAGCCGGGTATTGAAGTTGGCTTGTTAAAAAAAGCCGTAGAGTCTGCGATTTTAGATGGAATTATCCAGAATGACCATGACGCTGCAATTTCCTATCTTAAGGAAAACAAAGAAAAGATTCTTTCAGACGAAAAGAAACATTTGCGTAAGTTTTCCGTCTAATTAATAAAGACTTTAACTTTTTTCAAAATTTGAGGAGTTAAACAATAATGAGAATAGCGGGTATATTTATTATACCATTTTTTGCATTGGTGTTGTCTGCGCCAGCTCAACCGGTGAATGAGCCCAGGAAGATGACACTTCAGGAATGCATCTCAATAGCAGCAAGACAAAATGCCAATGTGCTGCAGGCCGAATTTCAAGCAGAAACTCAGGATGCAAAACTGTTAAGTGCATATGGCAATTTTTTACCAAGCTTAAGTGCAAGTGGGCAATTTTCCCGACAGGATAATACTTTTCAAACCCAGGTTTTCATTCAGGGTATTCCTATTTCAACCTCAGGAAGGAATATAGCCAACAACTACTCAGGTGGTTTAAGTGCCAGCTACACTTTTTTTGATGGATTCGCCAACATTGGGAATCTAAACCTGGCGAGAAAAGGTAGCGAAGCATATTCATTTAACTATAAGCGCGCTCGACAGAGTGCAATATATCAGGCTACACAGTTGTACCTTACAGTTCTTCAGGACAGGGAACTTATGAAGGTCAGCGAGGACAATTTGAAACGTGACCAGAGGCAACTTGAAAAGATAAAAACTTCCTACAGCGTGGGAAGTGCGTCAATAGCTGATGTCTACAGCCAGGAGACAGCAGTCAGTAACGACAAGTTTCAACTTGTGCAGGCACAGAACAACTACGAAAATGCTCAGGCAAATTTAAAGTTTTTCCTGGGACTGAATGTTGCGGAGAAAATTGACTTTGTCGACCCGACTCTCGCCAGTGAAATTGATACCACCGAATTTGCCAGGGTAAATCAGCAGTTTTCCCGGGTGGCAGAACTCCTCGAAAAGGCATATGAATCCAGGCCGGATTACATTGCATCACGGCTGAACGTGGAAGCATCCGAGGCACAGAAGACGGTTGCTAAAGCGATGTACTATCCTACCGTGTCAGGGTTTGCTCAATACAACCTCAGCGGTACCCAGATTAATCAGGTTGATCAAAATAAAAGATTTTATCTGGGTCTGTCTATTTCTCTCCCTATTTTTAATGGATTTCAGACACAATCACAAATAGACCAGGCAAATGTTGCGGTTAAGAGTGCACAACAGAATCTCGATGTGGTCAGGAGACAGGTACAGCTGGATGTGTATCAAGCTCTTTTAAACCTGCACGCAGCAGAAAATCAATATGAGGCTGCACTGAACGGCGTGCAATCTGCGAAATTAAGCCAGCAAACAGCTGAAGAAAAATATAACATTGGTTCGGGCACACTCCTTGACTTGTTAACCGCTAATGCTCAGTACACTATTGCTTTGAGCAATCGTGTGCAGGCTGCGTATGCGTACATTAACGCAAAGAAGGCGGTGGAATTTGCATTGGGCATAATTAACCAATAGAGGAAAAAATGGCTAATAAAAAGAATAAGAATAAAAAAATTTTTGTTTTTTCAGGTGCAGGAATTCTCTTGATTATCCTGATAGCTGCAATAGTAATTGGGAGCAAGAAAGAGCCTGTAATCATAGTGCAGACTGAAAAGGTGTCCAGGAGGACAATAACACAGGTGGTAACCGCATCAGGGAATATTCAACCTGAGGTTATTGTAAAAATTACTCCTGAGGTGAGCGGCGAGATTATAGACCTCCCTGTTGTGGAAGGACAGAAGGTGAAGAAAGGACAGCTTCTTGTGAAAATCAGGCCCGACACATATGTGGCTCAGCTCCAGCAAAGTCAGGCTTACCTTCAGTCACAAATGGCAGCCGTCCAGCTGTCAAAGGCAAATTACCAATATGCTGAGGCAACGTATAAGAGGATGCAAGAGCTTTATAAGAAACAGTTAGCAAGTGATCAGGATCTGGAGAACTCAAAAACTCAATACGAGGTTGCTAAAGCGCAATATGAATCGGCCAGAGCAAACGTTGACCAGGCTCAGGCACAGGTGAAGGTTGCTGAGGACAATTTGAGAAAGACGACGATACATTCACCGATGGATGGTATAGTCAGTCAGTTAAACTCTAAACTTGGAGAAAGAGTGGTTGGCACGAGCATGATGTCGGGGACTGAAATAATGGATATAGCAGACCTCGGGAGCATGGAAGCTCAAGTAAATGTTGATGAAAATGATGTGGTTCTGGTAGCAGTTGGAGACACAGCAATTCTTTCTGTGGATGCATATCCAAATAAGAAAATAAAAGGAGTTGTTTACCAAATTGCGACAACGGGCACTACCACAGGAGCTGGAACACAGGAACAGGTTACCAATTTTCTTGTAAAAATTCACATTGTTGACAGGTCAGTTGAGCTCAGGCCAGGTATGTCTGTTACTGCCGATATAGAGACTGCTACTCATAAAGATGTGCTTGCCGTTCCAATACAGAGTGTTACAATAAGAACAGTCGGTTCCGGAGCAACCAATCATGGCAAAGAAAATTTGCAGGCTTCCGGTTCGTCCACAAAGAGAGCGCCTGAAAAAACCGAAGAGGTGGTGTTCATAGTGAAAAATGGTGTGGCAAAGATGGTTCCAGTGAAGCGTGGAATTAGCGACGATAATTACACGGAAATTTTAAGCGGACTTAAGGGGGGAGAAGAAGTTGTCAGCGGTAGCTTCAAGGCAATTAATAGAGAACTCAGTGATGGGTCTAAAGTCAGAATAGAAAATAACCGTCGCAATTTTGCAACCGGCGCAGGAGAATGAAGATGTCAGATGCGAAGACCGACTCCGCTGAAAATAGTAAGGTGATTGAACTAATTAAGGTGAGCAAGATTTATGATATGGGTGCTGAAGTACAGGTACAGGCTTTGAGCGATATTTCGTTGATCATCGAAAAAGGAGAGTACGTTGCCATTATGGGGCCATCAGGTTCCGGTAAGACAACACTGATGAACATACTTGGCTGTCTCGATACACCGACGAGTGGTAAATATCTTTTCAATGGAGTAGATGTCAGTGATATGGATGACAATGAACTGGCAAAAGTTCGCAATCGGGGAATAGGTTTTGTATTTCAGACTTTTAATCTCATACCGCGCTCTGATGCACTTCATAATGTTGAGCTTCCGCTCATTTACAGCGGGGTCGGAGCGGATGAACGGAGAGAGCGCGCTAAGAGGATGCTTGAAATGGTCGGACTGGGAGAAAGAATTCATCATAAACCAAACGAACTTTCAGGTGGTCAGCGGCAACGTGTTGCTATAGCGAGAGCACTTGTGAATAATCCCGCAATTATACTGGCTGATGAACCGACGGGGAATCTCGATTCCAGAACAGGTGATGAGATTATGACCTTTTTTGAGGAACTGCACGCTCAGGGCAATACAATTATTCTTGTGACACATGAGGAGTACATAGCCGAACATGCTAAAAGAATTATAAGAATAAGAGATGGCAGGATTGAGAGCGATTTGCCGATTGAAAAAAACCATAAAGCGCAGATGACGAAAGCTGCTGAAAAGGTGCAAAAATGACGCTCGGAGTTGAACTGCGGGAGGGTTTTAAGATTTCATTTGCAGCTGTGATGGCAAACAAGGTCAGAGCGGTGTTGACCACACTTGGTATCATAATTGGAATTGTTTCAGTTACGCTTATGGGTGCTGCAATAGAAGGACTAAACCGGGCGTTCCAGAACAGTATATCTTCTCTTGGTGCCGATGTACTTTACATTCAAAAATGGCCGTGGGTAGCGGGCGAGGAGTGGTGGCGCTACAGAAATAGACGTGATATCAAACCTGAATATGCTGAGACTATTAAAAAAGAAGCTACATTAGCTGCAGCAGTTGCTCCAATCCAGGGGAGAATGGGTACAGTTAAATATGGTGATTTGACAGCAAGCAATGTACAGATTTTTGGAACGACAGCAGATTATGCATTGGTAACTGGAATGGATATGGCTGATGGTAGATTTTTTACAGACCAGGAGGGGAGAGGTGATAGACCTCTGGTGGTAATTGGGGGGGACGTTGCAAGCAACCTTTTTCCTAACCAGGACCCTGTTGGTAAGACAATAAAGATAAATGGACTGAGTTTCAAAATACTTGGAGTTTATAGTAAACAGGGGAGTTTCATGGGGATGTTCTCTCTTGACAACAGGGTTATAATACCTCTTGGAGAGTTCGAGAAAATGTACGGAAAGGAATATGGCGCTACAATTCAGGTGCGCGTTGTAAACGAAAAAGATATGGACGATGCTAAGGAGGAACTCCGCGGAATTATGCGCAAGCTGAGGAAGCTTGCTCCTGACCAACCTGATGACTTTTCAATTAATCAGCAGGATTTGCTGACAAATGCATTTGGCAAAATAACGGGCGTCGTCGGAGCGGTTGGAATATTTGTTACCGCTCTGTCTTTGTTTGTTGGGGGAATTGGAATTATGAACATCATGTTTGTGAGTGTAACAGAGCGAACAAAGGAAATAGGCATAAGGAAGGCGCTTGGTGCACGCAAACTGACAATTTTACTTCAATTTTTGATAGAGGCTTCACTAATTTGTCTTTCCGGCGGGATAATTGGCCTTGGTTTGTCATACCCATTAAGCATGCTGGTAGACAAATTCCTGCCGACCGCAATGCCGGTATCTCTGGCGATAATCGCTATCCTGATTTCTCTCCTTGTTGGCGTAATATCAGGAATTATTCCCGCCTATCGTGCGTCTCGACTCGACCCAGTGGAGGCGTTAAGATATGAATAAGAACTTTTTAATCTCGGAATTCAATGAAGGATTAAAGATGGCGGTAGCAGCAATCAGGTCAAATAAGCTGAGATCGGTGCTTACGTTATTGGGAATTGTTGTCGGGGTTTTTTCTATCATTGCTGTCGTAACCGCAATGCGGGTTTTGCAGAATTCTGTCGAATCTGAATTAACTTCGCTTGGCTCAAACGTTTTTGTAATACAGAAGTTTCCGGCTATTCGCGTTGGCGGACCGGCTGAATGGGCAAAATATCGCAATAGAAAAGATATAAAATATGAACAGGCTCTGGCTCTCAAGGAGCGAATGACTCTGGCAAAAAGTGTGGGGGCCTCAATTGACAAGTTCGGTATGGTTGTAACGTATCAGGGGAATAAAACTAATCCCAATGTTACGCTATACGGCGTCACACCCGATATATTTTCTGCTCAGAACTGGAATGTGGCTGAAGGGCGGGCTATAGGGCAGGGCGATCTGGAAACGGATCGACTCGTTTGCGTTCTCGGGTCATTTGTAGCAAAACTTTTGTTTCCTCACAGCGATCCCCTTGACCGGGAGGTTAATATTAACGGGATAACCTATAAAGTGATTGGAGTTCTTGAAGATCAGGGAAACGTTCTGGGGGGACAATCAGGTAATTTTGTTGTAATACCTATTACAACATTTTTTACGCGGTATGGAAAACAAAGAAGCGTAGATATTTATGTCCAGTCTTTAACGCAGGAAGTAATGCCTCAAGCAGAGGAACAGGCAGAAGGAATTCTCCGTGCTATAAGGAATGTTTCACCTGGTTCAGACGATGACTTTGAAATAATTTCAAATGAATCCCTTGTCGGTCAGTTCAATCAGATAACCTTCTATGTCAGGATTGGCGCGATAGTGGTGAGTGCAATTGCACTCCTTGCAGCTGGTGTGGGGATAATGAATATAATGCTGGTAAGTGTGACTGAGCGCACTCGTGAGATTGGAATCAGAAAATCGGTTGGTGCGACAAAGCGAAATATTCTTCTTCAGTTTATGCTGGAGGCGGTGGTCCTTTCGGAGGTCGGAGGAATTGTCGGCGTCTTGCTTGGACTGATTGGTGGAAACCTGGCTGCCCTTTCACTACATATGCGGGCAGCGTTTCCTCTGGACTGGGCGATAATTGGTCTTGTCGTTTGTTCAATTGTTGGGATTACATTTGGAGTTTATCCTGCATATAAAGCCGCCAGCGTAGACCCAATTGAAAGCTTGAGATATGAGTGATTTTTCCGGATTAGATTCTGTTATCTTTTTCATCATATAGGGGTCGGGCTTCTCTTTATAAAATAGCTTCAGAAATCATCCATTCCACAAAAAATCTACACCTGCCTGATGACTTGACAGACTTTTTGGTTTGACTTAATATCAATTATTACCTGTCAGGTAATATATATAATTTTCAATTGCAAGGAGCATTATGAATTCATTTTTAACCAGAGAGCAGGATTATGCACTTCGCATAACCACTTACCTGGCAGCATTGAAAGGTGGAGAGCGGGTAAGCGTCAGTGAGTTATCAAAGCGATTGTACATTTCCCGTAACTTCGCTGCCCGAATTGTGCATAAACTTAAAAAGGCAAACATCACGGGGGCTGTCCATGGGAGATATGGGGGTATATTTTTGAAAATTTCACCATCAGAGTTGTCAGTTTGGGACATAATCGAAGCTTTTGGATTAAAAGTCAGGTTTAACGCCTGCCTCCACGACAGCTACAATTGCGAACTTGAACCTGCATGTAACTACCACTTTCTCTTTGCAAAGGTGGAACATGATTTGTCTGAATATTTGAGGAAGAGGAAAGTATCTGATTTCTTATTTAATATAGATAACACGAAAAACTAAATCTCAAAAAAAATGGAGGAAGCGTTATGGATGCTTTAACTCTTGCACGATGGCAGTTCGGAATTACTACTGTCTATCATTTCTTTTTCGTGCCCGTGACCCTTGGACTTTCTATTGCTGTGGCAATTATGCAGACTATTTACTACCGAACGGGCAGCGAAGAATACAGGAAAATGACAAAGTTCTGGGGAAAGCTTTTTCTCATTAACTTTGCTCTCGGTGTCGCAACTGGAATCGTTCAGGAATTTCAATTTGGTATGAACTGGTCTCAATACTCCCGATTTATGGGAGACATTTTTGGAGCTCCTCTGGCAATTGAAGCTCTCCTTGCTTTCTATATGGAGTCCACTTTCCTCGGCGTCTGGATCTTCGGATGGGATAAACTTCCAAAAAAAATTCACCTTGCTGCAATCTGGTTGGTGGCAATTGGCTCAAACCTCTCAGCCTTGTGGATATTGACGGCAAATTCCTTTATGCAGCATCCCGTGGGGTATGCAATTCGAAACGGTCGAGCTGAAATGACAGACTTCTGGGCGCTGCTCGGAAATGGACATCTCTGGGTTCAATTTCCTCACGTGTTCTTTGCAGGGATGACAACAGCTGGTTTTCTCATCCTTTCAATAAGTGCATATCACCTTTTTAAAAAGAAAAGTAATACCAGTGCCTTTGAAAAATCCTTCAGGTTTGGCGCTATATATGCTTTTCTTGGTACTATTATGGTCATACTTGTTGGACATACTCAGGCACAATATATGGTTAAGGATCAACCAATGAAGATGGCAGCAGCAGAAGCTCTCTGGAACTCAGAAAATCCAGCCAGTATGTCTCTTTTTACAATTGGAAATGAAAGTCAGAGAAAGGATGTTTTCGCAATCCGTATCCCTGCCTTGCTGAGCTTCCTTGCTTATAATAGATTTCAGGGAGAAGTGAAAGGTATAAACGATGTACAAAAGGAGGAAGAGCAGCAATTTGGACCAGGTGATTATGTTCCTCCTGTAGCCGTTTCATACTGGACATTCAGGATTATGGTTGGCGCGGGTTTCCTGATGCTGTTCGTTTCAATATTTGCATTATGGCGAACCTACAGGAGCAACTATGACTTCAGTCGCACCTGGTACAGAATCATTTTCTGGACAATGCTTTTGCCTTACATCGCTAATACTGCCGGGTGGCTGTTTACTGAAATAGCGAGACAGCCGTGGACAGTTTACGGGCTCATCAGAACTGCAGATTCTGTTTCCAATGTGGTATCGTCCAGCTCTGTTCTCTTCTCTTTGATTTCATTTACAGTTGTTTACGCAATTCTAATAATTGTTATGATATCGCTATTCAGGAAGTTTGCAGCAGAAGGGATCGAGGGCTCAGAAGGCGAATCAACAGGCAACACAATATTAAGTGAAGCTTAGGAGGGGATTTAAAATGGATCTTAACACTGTTTGGTTTATCTTAATTGCCGTTTTGTTCATTGGATTCTTTTTTCTTGAAGGATTCGATTACGGCGTTGGAATACTCTTGCCATTTTTGGGTAAGGATGATGATTCAAGAAGAGCAATTATTAATTCAATTGGTACTTTTTGGGATGGCAATGAAGTCTGGCTGTTAACAGCAGGCGGAGCCATATTTGCTGCATTTCCCAACTGGTATGCAACAATGTTCAGTGGTTTTTATCTTGCTCTTGTTATTATGCTCATCGCGCTCATACTACGTGCTGTGGCATTTGAATACAGAAGCAAAAAGGATTCAAAACTCTGGCGCAGCAGGTGGGACTGGGCAATCTTTTTTGGGAGTTTTGTTCCTGCACTTCTCTGGGGTGTGGCCATGGCAAATTTAATTCGTGGAGTGCCTATTGACTCAAACATGAATTATGTAGGGAATTTCTTTACGCTGCTGAACCCGTATGCTCTCGTCGGCGGGTTAGCCTCATTGTCTATTTTCACACTTCACGGCGCGATTTTTCTGACTCTGAAGTTAACCAATGAGTTGCTTGAACGCGCCAGAAGTGTTGCTAAAAAGCTGTGGCTACCATCGACAATACTTTTGTTTGCGTTTGTTGCTTACACTTATATTGCTACAGATATTTTGAGCAAAATAGGAGTAAACCCCGGTCCGGTCCCAATTCTAGCTGGAATAGCAATATTGTCGGTTCGATATTTGCTTAATATTCAAAAGGAGGGATGGGCATTTGTTATGACAGGGATTACAATAGCGTTCTCAACAATTACCATTTTCATGGGCCTTTACCCTCGTGTTATGGTATCAAGCTCAAATCCCATGTGGAGTCTAACTATTTATAATGCTTCCTCCAGTCCTTACACGCTCAGGGTCATGAGCATAGTAGCATTAATATTTGTTCCAGTAGTGCTCGCCTACCAGGCCTGGTCGTACTGGGTATTTCGCAAGAGAATCGCAACAAAAACCGATCTTGAGTACTGAGATGATGTTACGGTAATTATCCACACATTGAAATAGGTAGTTTAAATTACTTAAGGGGAAAGGTGAGAAGTGCTTAAGAGACCTTTCCCCTTTTTTTCGAAAATGACATTGGATTTGAAATGAACCTGAATAAGGAATTACTCGCCCGGCTCAACGGGGTAAGGTTAAAATTCCTTATAGTTATAGTCAGCGGATTAACAGCATCAATCTTCACTGTTGGTCAATCGAGACTGTTAAGTCTGACAATCGATATGGTTTTTCTAAAGGGGAAAAACCTGCAAAATGTCAGTTACTTATTGCTTCTCTACCTGGGATTTTCCATAGCTAAAGCATCTATGCTCTGGTATCAGCGATTTTCTGCTTCTTCGATGGTTTTACGTATTAAAGAAGATATACGTGAAAAATTAATTGATCGTATTGTAAATACAAGCCCGGTTGCATTAAGATCAGAAAGGACAGGGGAACTTATAAATGCACTCTGGCATGGAGTGGACGCACTTGATAACTACTTCAGCAACTTTGTCCCCTCAATATTTTTTTCCATGTTTATACCAATCTTGATTTTAGCCTTTGTGTTTCCTGTCGACTGGCTGACAGGGTTGATACTGCTGGCTACCGCTCCCGTTATCCCTGTGTTAATGCACTTAATCGGCTCTGTTGCCGAGAAGCTAAACAGAAAGCAGTGGGCAGCTCTTAGCAAAATGAGTGCCTATTTTCTGGATGTACTCCAGGGGATTGAAACGATTAAGCTATTTAATAGGTCGAAGGATGAAACTGTCAGAATTTATGAAGTGACGGACAAATTCAGAATTAAGACAATGCAGGTTTTAAGAGTTGCTTTTCTGTCTTCCCTGGTGCTTGAAATGGCTGCTACAATCAGTACCGCAGTAATCGCTGTGGAAATTGGAATAAGATTGCTAAATGGCGGAATCGCCTTTGTGGATGCTTTGTTTCTTTTAATACTTGCTCCCGAATTTTATATCCCATTCCGACAGTTAGGAGCTAACTATCATGCCGGGATGGAAGGAGTTGTCGCTTTTGAGCGAATTAAAGAAATTATAAACAATCAAGCTGAAGAGAGAAGTAATTCAATATCAGGAAAAGGTGCGTACGAATACACTCCCGATACTCCCATCGTTATGGAAAACGTATCTTACAGATACACCGACAGGAAAAAAAATGCGCTTCACAATGTTTCATTTACTATTGCACCAAATAAAGTTACTGCTCTTGTTGGCGCATCTGGTGCGGGAAAGTCGACAATATTCAACATCCTTTTGAGATTTATAAATCCGTCAAATGGAACCGTTCGAGTTGGAGATAGAGATCTATATAACATTGATAAATTTGAATGGAGGAAGAATCTGTCATGGTTACCTCAGCAACCCTATCTTTTTCGAGGTACAATCTATGAAAATATAGCTATTGCAAAGGATGGTGCGACATATACTGATGTTGTGGAAGCAGCTATGAAGGCACATATCGATGAATTTATTTCAACATTACCCGAAGGTTACAATTCACGTCTTGGAGAAAATGCATCAAAACTGAGTGGCGGACAGGCGCAGAGAATTGCACTTGCGAGAGCTTTTCTTCGTGATGCGCCATTTGTTCTTTTTGATGAGCCGACAGCAAATTTAGACCCCCAGGTTGAAGAGCTGCTGTTAAATGATATGAAAAATTTATTTTCAGGTAGGACCGTGCTGATGATTGCTCATAAACTCGAAACAATAAACATAGCAGATTTGGTGATTCTCCTGGACAATGGAAGAGTTATTGACTGGGGGAATCGTAATAGTATAATCAAGAAGATATTCAATAATTTTGAAAAACGGGGACACTTCAACCAATGAGATCCCTTTTAAGTATTATAAAACTTGGTAAGAGTTATGCAGGCTGGATGGTTCTTGCAGCATTAATGGGATTCCTCACGGTGGGAAGCGGTATTGGTTTAATGATGACCTCAGCATATATCATTGCAAAGGCTGCCGTTCAGACTCCAATCTCAGAGCTTCAGGTTGCCATTACCGGTGTGAGATTCTTTGGGATTGTCCGGGGAATTTTCAGATACCTTGACAGATACATTTCACACGAGGTAACATTCAAGCTTCTGGCGAGGCTGAGGGGATGGTTTTTTGAAAAGCTTGAGCGGATAGTTCCTTCAAGAGATAGAGATTTTTCAAGTGGTGACCTTCTTGCCAGAGCGGTGAATGACATTGATAGTTTGGAGCATGTATTTGTTCGTGTAATATCACCCCCATTTGTGTTTGTCGCTGTTCTTGTTCTGACTTCCGGTTTACTGGGAATCTTCAATTTAAAATACTCGATTATATTTAGTTTAATTTTTGTAAGTTCAGGGCTGATTCTCCCTGTAGTGACATTCCTGATCAGTGATAAACCCGGCAGAAAGATTGTTCAGCTAAGATCTAATTTAAACGAGCTTTCCGTGGATATCGTGCAGGGATTATCGGAGCTGGAGGTATTTGGACGGCAAATACTGTGGAAACAAAAATTTATGACGATGCAAGATGATCTTCTGGGATTGGAACACAAGATGAACATAATACAGGCAGCTCATGAAAATTTAACCGGCCTGGTAATGAATTTTACAATCTGGTTTCTTCTCCAATATGCCATTCCGGATGTAACTTCTGGAAGCCTTAAAGGAGTCTATTTATCCGTTATAACCATTGGAATAATGGCGGCTTTTGAGATTGCAGCACAAATTCCGCCGGCGCTTCAATATCTTGGAAAGAGTATTGAATCTGGTAATCGGCTTTTAGAGATTACTACAGGACACGAAGCCAGTATATCAGGAGGTATAAACAGAACCGCTGAACCTGTCGGGTATGAACTGCTGTTTAAAAATGTTAGTTTTTCATACGGTGACAGTCCATTTAAGCTCCAGCATTTAACACTTCGGGTGAAAGAAAATGAAATGGTTGGAATTGTTGGCCCAAGCGGAGCGGGAAAATCAACTCTTGTAAACTTACTTTCAAAATTGTGGGAGTGCGAAAGTGGGACAATTTCTCTGGGTGGAGCAGACTACAGGTATCTCGATGATTCTGTTGTCAGGTCTGTGATATCTGTTGTACCTCAGAAAATTCATTTGTTTACCGGGACAATAAGGGAGAATTTGCAAATTGCAAAGTGGGATGCAACCGAGGAGGAACTTTACAAAGCAGTCAGAAGTGCCGGGTTAGAAGGATTTGTCAAATCTTTGCCCCGGGGATTTGAAACCCAAATTGGAGAACTTGGAAGAACCTTAAGTGGAGGTGAGCAAAAGAGACTGGGAATCGCAAGGGCTTTGCTCAGGGATTCTCGGATTGTTGTATTTGACGAGGTCACTTCTCATTTGGATCGCTTCAGCGAAATGAATATCCTGGATACTATAAAATTGCTTCACGGCTCAAAGACAATCATATTTGTCACGCATAGATTTACCAGGATGAAAATGTTTGACAGGATATATGTTTTATCAAATGGAAAATTGGCGGAGGAGGGAAGCCATGATGAACTGATTGGTAATAAGGGGATTTATTTCCAGCTATTCAATTCTCAGCAACATATGCTGGGGTAAGCTGGCCATTTTTGACCTTCCGAGGAGACTTATGCTCGGCTGATGATATTTATGTATTTTGCTCAAAAGATTAAGAAAATCAAAGTTTGGCTGTCATCGGACAAGCAATCAAGCTTGATTTTCTAAGATGATGAGAGTATATTTTTTGTGTCGCGGGAATAGCTCAGCTGGTAGAGCGCCACCTTGCCAAGGTGGACGTCGCGGGTTCGAGTCCCGTTTCCCGCTCAATGTAATTATCTTGCATGTTCTATTGGCGACGTACCCAAGTGGTAAGGGAGAGGTCTGCAAAACCTTTATGCGGCGGTTCGAATCCGCCCGTCGCCTCAAGCCCTGAATGATACCTTTCCGTGCCCCAATCCTCTTCCGGAGAAGCCTTACGGATTGCCAGTTTTATATGGTTCACTATAAAAGAGGAAGGAGTCTAAATGAAGACAATTCTCGTGGTTGATGATGAGTCGGATATAGTAGAATTAATCAAATATAATCTTGAAAGAGAGGGTTTCAGGGTGGAAACTTCTGCTGACGGCAATGATGCCATAAAAAAGGCGTCAACTATGCTGCCGGACTTAATTTTGCTTGATATAATGCTTCCAGGCAAGGACGGCTATGAGGTGATGAAGATTTTAAATCAAAACCCTTCAACTTCCAAAATACCTGTAATCTTTTTAACTGCCAAGAGTGGTGAGTTTGATGAGGTTCTTGGCCTGGAACTTGGTGCAGATGATTATATAATTAAGCCTATAAGCCCACGAAAATTAGTCTCCAGAGTTCGTGCGGTTCTCAGGAGATTTGAGATATCAACAGCTGAAGATAAGAAGGTGATAGAACTTGGGCCGGTGTCTATAGACAGGGAAAGTTATAATGTGATAATTGATGGTGAAAAGGTGTTTTTCCCGAGAAAAGAATTTGAGATTTTATTTTATCTTGCCTCTCATGCAGGAAAAGTTGTTTCAAGAGAAACTCTACTAAGTCGCGTGTGGGGTTCAGAAGTGTTCGTCGGTGATAGGACAGTGGATGTTCATATAAGAAAAATAAGAGAGAAGCTTGGCAATCATGCTGATATGATTGAAACTATCAAAGGGGTAGGCTACAAGCTTTCGGCGGAATAATGAGCAGCTTCCTTGTGTCCAGAAGAGTCAGGATATACATATCCGCATTATATGCTGTTGTCCTTTATTTCGTCCTCTTATTTTTACTTCATTTTATTTCAGATCAAACGTTGTTGCCTTCTGATGATGTAGTAAGATTTGCAACTGTTTTTTCTATCGTCTCCTTTCTTCTCTTCTGGGGATTCGAAGAATTGCTTGCGGTTTTAAGCTCCAGTGACATCCGGTTTTTAAATTTGATAATAGATGCTCTCGAACGAATTAGCGGTGGTGATCTTGCAATTGAACTGCCTGAAGAAGGGAGTCCTGAATTTAGAAAAATCAGCCGACTCACTAATCAAATCGTACGAAATTTAAAACAGGACATTGTTGAGCTTAAGAAATTGCAGAGAGTCAGGAGCGAGTTTCTGGCAAATGTTTCTCATGAGCTGAGAACGCCTATTTTCAGTATTCAGGGTTTTATTGAGACATTGCTTGACGGTGCAGTTGATGACAAAAAAGTCAACAGGGATTTTCTTGAAAAAGCATACAGGCACGCTGAAAGGTTAAATAATTTACTTAACGATCTTATAGAAATCTCGCGCATTGAGAGCGGAGAAATGAGGATGAGTTTCAGGTATTTTGATATTAATGAGTTTCTGAAATCAGTTGTTGAAGATACAAAGGAAGAAGCCCTGAAGAAAAATATTGCATTGCAATATCACAACGGGAAAGCTGAAACGTTGGTGCTTGGTGATAAGGAAAAATTGCGACAGGTGCTGCTCAACCTGATTGATAACGCAATTAAGTACACAGATAGTGGCGGCAAAGTTGAAGTTGGATTTGAGGAATTTCCTCAATTCGTTCGTATTTTTGTAAGTGACACAGGTGTTGGAATAGCTGAAGAACATATACCAAGAATTTTTGAAAGATTTTATAGAGTTGACAAAGACCGCAGCAGAAGTGTTGGGGGAACAGGTCTCGGTCTTGCCATTGTTAAACATATTGTTGAGGCTCATCGGAGTAAAGTAGATGTTGAAAGCACTCCGGGATCTGGTTCAAGATTTAGTTTTGTTTTGCGAAAATAACAGAGGAAATTGAATGAGAAGGAGGACAAATGCATAGGCATTTTGAAGATCAATTGAATGAACTGCGCTCAAATATGATAAAAATGGGAAGCCTTGTTGACGAGCAGTTAGATGATTCCATGAAGGCGCTTCATATGGGTGATATGGAGCTGGTCAGCAGGATCTTTGAAAAAGAAAGGAAAATCAATGAATTTGACAACCTCATTGATCAGGAAGTGGATGACATAATAGCTCTTGAGCAACCTGTGGCAGCAGATTTGCGGCTTGTTGTAGCTGCGTTGAAAATGAATCATGAACTCGAGAGAATTGGAGATGTTGCTGTCAATATTGCACAGAGAGTCCAGCCATTGATAAATTTTAAGGATCTTGTTCAGCGCACTGAGATTCTTGAAATGGGGAACATTGCCCGTCAAATGGTAAAGGAAAGTCTGGATGCTTTTATTCATGGGGATGCTAACCTGGCAAGAGCAATTTGTAAAAAAGACGACGTCGTGGACGAAATGAACCGTCAGAAGTTTCGCTATGTCGTGAGTGAAATGAAACGTGATCATACCCTGATTGAACCAGGGGCTCATTTAATTGTGGCACTGAAGCATATAGAAAGATTGGCCGATCATGCAACAAACATAGCTGAGGATGTGGTTTTTCTGGTGGATGCCAAGGTGATTAAGCACCATGCTTCTGAAGAAAAATGAATCAAACTTTTTCAGTTTAAATAAATGGGCTGAATAAGGTTAGGGTTGGGGAAAATTTTTCTATGCTCTGAGGGTGCTTACTGACCATCCTTCTTTTACTTTAAAAACTATATGAATTGGTTTCTTGATTTTTACTCGATGGCTATCTATTTTCAAAAAGAAAATCACAGGAGGTGAATAATGGCTCGACAAAATGAAGGACTTGCAAAAGGGTTGATTCTTGGTTTCCTGGCTGGTAGTGTGATTGGTTCTGTCACAGCTTTACTCCTTGCACCAAAGTCAGGTGCAGATTTAAGAAAAGAGATTAAGAAGAAAGCGGACGAATTAAAAGATGCTGCTAAGGCTCAGATAGAGGAGGCAAAAGCAAAGGGAGAAGACATTGTCAATGAGGGTAAAAAGAAGTCTGATGAGCTTGTAGTACAGGCCAAAAAGAAAGCTGGATCATTGCTTTCAGATGCTGAAAAGGTAATTGAACAGGCCAAGACGGAGGGTAGCAAGCTCTTCTCTGCGGTAAAGGCAGGAGCAGAAGCATTCAAAGAAGAACGTAACAAGAGTTAGGGATGAGGAAGTGACAGAAATTTTTCTGGCCGCAGCGTCAGTTGCCTTATTAGCGATAGCAGCTGCGGGTATTTATTCGATTCTTCTTATGAAGGATCTGCAAAAGGTACTTAATGAGCTGGAGAGCACTGTCAAACAGGTGTCGGACAGGGCTTTGCCGGTTCTCGACAATGCCGAAGTTATTACGGGGAAGGTGAGGTCAATTGCAGAGAACCTTGACGGTGAATTCATGTCTCTGAAGGGTGCTGTTGATTCAGTTGTAAATGCTGTCAATGATATTGTGGATCTTGAAAAGAAAGTGAAGGGGCGCATTGAGAGCCCCGTGCTTGATGTCGCCAATTACATTGCAGCTGTTGCAAAGGGAATAAAGGCGTTCTTGCATGTACTCAAAAGCTAATTTGAAAGGAGCTCCAGGTGAAGGAGTATTTGCCATCAAACCTCAGAAACATTGCGCTTGCCGGACACGGCGGTGCGGGTAAAACTACATTTGCTGAAGCAATTCTTTTTTCTGCCGGAGTCACAAGTCGGATGGGCTCGGTTGCAGAAGGTAACACAGTATCCGACTACAATCATGATGAAATAGAAAGGAAAATTTCCATCAGCACTTCGCTACTCAATCTGGAGTGGCGAGATATAAAGATTAATTTGCTTGACCCCCCGGGGTATACTGACTTCATGGGGGAAGTTAAGGCCGCGACAAGAGTTGCAGACACGGTAGCAATCATGGTAAAGGGACTGGAAGGTCTGGAAGTGGGTACCGAGCTCGACTGGGAATTTACCCGGGAACATCATAATGCAGTGGTTTTTGTCGTCAGCAAACTGGATGTTGACCATTCTAACTTTGAAAAGGTTATCAGCCAAATTCGAGAAAGGCTTACCCATGACGCAGCCGTGATTCAGTTTCCAGTTAATGAAGGGAATGGGTTTAACGCTGTTGTCGATGTCATGCGAATGAAACTTTTAAGTTATGATGCTTCAGCAAGAGGAAGATATACGGAGTCTGAAATCCCCGGGACTTTGAAAGAGAAAGCATCAAAGTATCGTGAAGAACTGATTGAGCAACTCTCCGAAACATCAGAAGATCTTTTGAATGAATTTCTTGAAAAAGGGAGTTTAACTGACGAGGAAATAGCAGTGGGCCTTCGCAGAGCCACAGCAGAAAGAAAAATATTTCCTGTTTTATGCTCTGCAGCTCAATCGCTTGTCGGTGTAACCTCTTTTCTGGATTTTGCTGTAGATTATTTACCATCGCCTGACATGATGCCAATGGCAGTAGGGTACGAACCAAACAATTCAAAGTCAGAAGTCAGCGTACCCTGCGACCCGGGTGCTGAGCCTGCTCTTTTTGTTTTTAAAACAATCTCTGAAAGGAACATCGGCGAGCTTTCTCTCTTTAGAGTTTACTCAGGAATAGTAATGGCGGGCATGGATTTGGTAAATCAGGTGAACGGTAAGTTTGAACGACTTGGAACACTTTATTCTTTAAACGGAAAGGAGCGGAAGGAGACAGCCAAAGTTATTGCAGGCGATATAGCGGCAGTTGTTAAATTGAAAGACACCCACACTAACAACACCTTAAGCAGCAGGTCTTTTCCAGTTGTGCTCAAGAGAATCCAGTTTCCAGAACCTGTGATGAGGGTTGGAATCGTTTCAAAAAACCGACATGATGAAGATAAGGTTGCTTCAGGCCTTCATGCTCTTCACGAAGAAGATCCCACATTTGTGGTCGAAGTCGATCCCGAGTTAAGTCAGACAATCATCAGTGGACAGGGAGAAATGCATCTTCAAACTGTGGTCAGGCGACTTAAGGAGCGATATGGCGTTGATGTTGAAATGGTTGAACCAGGGATTCCATACCGGGAGACAATAAAGGGCATAGCTGCAGATGCTGAATATAAACATAAGAAGCAGTCCGGTGGACGAGGACAATATGGACATGTTCATCTGAAGCTCGAACCTCTGCCACGCGGAGCCGGGTTTGAATTTGTCGATGCAGTTGTTGGTGGAGTTGTACCGGGAAGGTTTATACCGGCCGTGGAAAAGGGAGTGGTGGAAGCAATGAGTCAGGGAGTTATTTCCGGTCATAAGGTCGTCGATGTGAAGGTTACAATCTTTGATGGTTCGTCTCACCCTGTGGATTCAGACGAAATTTCGTTCAAGATAGCAGGTTCAATGGCATTTAAGAAAGGATTTAGAGAAGCGAAACCAATATTGCTCGAACCAATTTATGAAATTGAAGTCATTGTTCCCGATGAACACATGGGGGACATAATGGGTGATATTTCAGGCAGACGTGGCAAAATTCTGGGAATGGAGTCAGAAGGAAATTACCAGAAAATCCGTGCTCATGTTCCTTTAAAGGAATTGTACAAATACGCTAATGTGCTCAGAAGTATGACTCAGGGGAGGGGAGTCTTCAGGCAAAAATTTTCCCATTATGAGGAAGTTCCAAAAGAAATTGCCGAGAAAATCATAGCTGAAGCAAAGAAAGAAAAGGTTGAGCAGGAATAATATGGATCGGCTTTGGTCCCCCTGGCGGTCAAAGTACATTGAATCTTTTTCAGAAGAAGATAACGGAAACGGAAAACCATGCGTCTTCTGTGAAAAGCTGTCAGGGGAGGATGATACAGGAAATTTAGTTGTATGCAGAAGTGAGCTGTCTGCAATTATAATGAACATTTATCCGTACAACAGCGGTCATCTGATGGTGGTACCTTTTAAACATGCAAGCAGTCTTGATGATCTTACAAATGCCGAAGAAATGGATATAATGCAGCAAATTAAGACCGCTGTTAAAATCCTCACGTCCGCATTACATCCGGATGGCTTTAATATAGGGGTTAATCTGGGACGAGTTGCCGGTGCCGGAATAGCTGACCATATTCATTATCACATTGTTCCTAGATGGGAAGGAGATACCAACTTTATGCCTGTTCTGGCCGATACAAAAGTGATTTCTGAAGATATGTCTCAGACATTGGTAAAGCTTAGAAAGGCATTGTCAGAAACAGGTTAAGGGAAAGCTAAAAGGGATAATACACAGCACTTAATTTGATTGAAACGAGTAATAGTACCCGTGCGGAAAGGTCGGCACGCATATATGTCCGGGGTAATATTGCAAATATTCACCATATGAGAAAATAACAGTTAAAGAAGAGATTAAATTAAAATGTCAGGGAAATGCCTTTTCATTTTCGGAACCAGACCGGAAGCTATAAAAATGGCACCGCTCATAAAAAAAGTGGAGCAAACAGATAATTTAGAGGCCAGAATTTGCGTGACAGCACAGCACCGTCAGATGCTTGATCAGGTTCTGAGAATTTTTAACATAGAACCTCATTATGACTTAAATATCATGACAGATAACCAGTCTTTATTTGATCTAACCGCAAAGATCATTACCAAACTTCAGAGAATTATTATTGAAGAGAAGCCCGAGATAGTTATAGTTCAGGGTGATACAACAACTACTTTTGCTGGCTCACTTTCAGCATTTTATGGTAAAGTACCTGTGGGGCATCTGGAAGCTGGACTGCGAACAGGAAATAAATACGCACCATTTCCTGAGGAGATAAATCGGCGCGTTACATCAGTTATTGCAGACATCCACTTTGCACCGACAGAATGGGCAAAAGAAAATTTACTTAAAGAGAATGTGCCTGCTGACAGAATATTTGTAACCGGAAATACAGTGATTGATGCACTTCTTTATGTCGTTGAAAAGATAAGAGCGAACGATTTATATCAGGAAAGCTTGTTGTTTCGTGGAATTGATTTTTCGAAAAGAATTGTTCTGATAACCGGTCACAGACGTGAGAACTTTGGTCAGGGTTTCCAGAATATATGCGAGGCTATTAAGAGCCTTTCTGAAGAATTTCCTCAGGTTGAGTTTGTTTATCCTGTGCATCTTAATCCCAATGTCAGGAAGCCTGTAAATGACATTTTAAAAGGCTTATTTAACGTTCATTTAATTGAACCACTTGATTATGAACCTTTTGTTTACCTGATGGATAAGTCTTATTTGATATTAACCGACTCTGGAGGCGTCCAGGAGGAGGCTCCATCCCTTGGAAAGCCTGTCCTGGTGATGCGTGATGCAACAGAACGGCCTGAAGCTGTAAATGCTGGAACAGTCAAACTTGTCGGAACTGACACGCAAAGGATAATTGGGACGACAAGGGAGTTGCTATTAAATGAAGAAACGTACTCGATGATGAGCCGCGCGCACAACCCGTATGGTGATGGCAAGGCATCTGAAAGAATTGTGTCAATAATAAAGGAGTTCATTTAAGATTAGTTCGGGGTAATAATGAATCTTGCATTTCATTAAATTTATCGACATTTTGAGTAAGTCACCATTATTAAATGAACGTGGGGGATTGCAATTTTATTGAACCCCGGCAATTAATCGCAGGTGATTTACCCGTTTAAATAAAAAGATTAATAGAGTTTCAAAAATAATGCGAAAGTCTTTTAAAGTTAGAAATACAAAGGAGACAGAAATTGTCTGCCGACTTAATCTGGATGGGACCGGTAAATGTAGTGTGAAAACAGGAATTCGATTTCTTGATCATATGATCGAATTGTTTTCAAAGCACAGCCTAATTGATCTTGAACTTTCCTGCAAAGGTGATATCGATGTGGATGATCATCACACAATAGAAGATGTTGCTATAACCCTTGGGCAATGCATTGATGAGGCTCTGGGCGACAGGACTGGAATTAACAGGTATGGCACAGCTTATGTTCCAATGGATGAGAGTCTGGCACGGTGCGTGGTTGATCTGTCAGGGAGGAGTTACACTGTTTTCAAAGCAGAATTTACACGATCAAAGGTGAACGATTTATCCACAGAAATGGTTGAGCACTTCTTTAAGAGTCTGGGCGAAAATATAAAGGCAAACATTCACATTGAGCTTTTATATGGAAAAAACAATCATCACAGAATTGAGTCAATATTCAAATCATTTGCAATTGCCTTAAGGGAGGCAGTCACCAGGAATCCACGTATAAAGGGGGTTCAATCAACAAAAGGGAGACTTTAATGCTCAGCAATAAAACAATTGGAATTATTGGCGCTGGTAACATAGGGACAGCTGTTATAGGTGGTATCTTAAGGGCAAGGTTATCTGACCCTAAGAATATTTATGCTTCTCGAAGAAACACATCTGCTCTTGAACAACTTTCAAAACAGTTTCACGTCAATACAACAACCGACAACCGAAAAGTTGCAAAATCCGCTGCAATTATTCTTATTAGTGTAAAACCTCAAAATGCAAAGCAGGTTCTTACAGAAATAAAGGATGTCGTTGACGATTCCAGAATAATTATCAGTGTGATGGCAGGCATTAAAACATCGTTGATAAATCAGTTGCTCGGATCGTCATGTCCTGTGATAAGGACAATGCCAAATACCCCTGTTCTTGTAGATTCAGGTGCGACAGCAATTAGTGCAGGTAAGTATGCTAAAGATGAGCACATGAAGATCGCACAGACAATTTTCAAATCTGTTGGTAAAGTTGAATTTGTCCCGGAACAGCTAATGGATGCTGTAACGGGCTTGAGCGGCAGCGGGCCTGCCTACATATACATGGTTATAGAGGCAATGACAGATGGGGGAGTAAAAATGGGGATACCCAGAGAAATAGCACATCGCCTTGCGGCTCAGACAGTTTTCGGTGCAGCAAGGCTTGTTATTGAGACTGGAAAGCATCCTGCTATTTTAAAGGATGAGGTTACCACACCTGGTGGAACGGCCATTGCAGCTGTTCATGAGCTTGAAACTCATGGACTGAGAACTATGTTAATTAATGCAGTTTCCACTGCAACCGCAAGAAGTAAAGAATTGAGCAGCATAATAGAATCAAATGATGAATAAGCTTGTCATTGTTGATTATCGCACAAGCAACCTTCTTTCAATTGCAAAAGCACTGCAAAAAGTGGGTGGTAACGTGCTGGTTACTCAGGATCCTGAAGAAATATTTAGAGCTGACCAGCTTGTCCTCCCCGGAGTTGGGGCTTACGGTACCGCAATGCACAACATGGAAACCATGGGAATTCATCAGGCAATAGTCAATTTTGCAATGACAGGCAAACCAATGATTGGCATATGTTTAGGGATGCAGCTTTTGTTTCAGGTAAGCTTTGAGCATGGAATTCACAACGGATTAAATCTAATTCCAGGTGAGGTTGTTTCATTTGACTCAATGGTAAAGGTTCCGCACATGGGGTGGAATCAGGTATCATTTGAGAGGGAATCACCCCTATTTCGCAATTTGAAAAGTGGCCTTTATGCTTACTTTGTTCACTCATATTACGTTCGAACCAAACCTGAGTTTGTTGCAGGAACGAGCACTCATGGAGTTACATTTCCTGCAGTTATTCAGAAGGATAATATATTCGGAATCCAGTTTCATCCTGAAAAAAGCCAGAGTTTTGGATTAACTGTTTTAAGAAACTTTCTTGAAGTACAATGATTTTAGTAATTCCCGCAATTGATGTCAGACACGGTAAGTGTGTGAGATTAGTTCAGGGAGAACCTGGCACTGAAAAGGTATATTCAGATGACCCTGTGAAAATGGCTATTCTCTGGAGGGGAGAGAATTTTAAGGCTCTCCACGTTGTCGATCTTGACGGAGCTTTTGAAGGGAAGCCATTAAATTTTGATTCCTTGAAATCAATAGTTGAAGCTGTGGATATTCCTGTTCAATTTGGCGGTGGATTGAGGACTTATGACGACGTAAAGAGGGTATTGGACCTGGGAGTTTATCGGGCAATAATTGGAACAGCAGCAGTAACAAATCGCGACCTTTTACTCAAGCTCCTGGAGGATTTCGGCCCCCGGAGGATAGCTGTCGGGTTAGACGCCGTTGAAGGGACAGTGCGAATAAGGGGATGGCAGGATTCGGGAAATATTTCTGCAATTGACCTTGGAAAAAATTTGAAAGAAGCAGGGGTGGTAAGGGTAATACTAACCGACATCTCGCGGGACGGTACTCTCCGTGGGGTGAATCTGGACTGGTTGAAGCAATTTGTTACTGAAACAGGACTCAGGGTTACAGCATCAGGTGGGGTAGCTAATTACAGAGATTTACTGAATCTTCAGGAACTGGAACCGCTTGGGGTTGACTCTGTTATAATAGGTAAGGCTCTTTACGAAAACGCCTTCCCATGTCAGATATTGTGGCGAAAAAATGAAAAACTGCTTGAAGATTTAGGACCTACAAGAAGGTGACAATGCTTGCTAAGAGAATTATACCCTGTCTGGATGTCAGCAATGGGAGAGTGGTGAAAGGGATTCATTTTGAAAACCTTAAGGATGCCGGTGACCCGGTTGAATCAGCCATGTTTTACGAGGCTGAAGGCGCAGACGAAATTATTTTTCTTGACATAAATGCGACAATCGATAACCGAAAAATTATGTTAGATGTGGTTCGCCGCACCGCAGAGAATGTATTCTTACCGTTTACAGTTGGTGGAGGTGTAAGAAGCGTTGATGACATACGTGAAATACTTGCAAGTGGAGCAGATAAGGTAAGTCTGAACACAGCAGCTGTTCAAAATCCTGATCTCATTCGTTATGGGGCAGAAGAATTCGGTGTGCAATGTATTGTTGTTGCAATTGATGCAAAGAAGGTTCAACCTGATATTGAGAACAATAATGACTTTGCCAGCGGATATCAGGTTTTTGTCGGGGGTGGAAAAATCCCGGTTGCTCTCGATGCAGTGGATTGGGCAAAATATGCTGTTGAGCTTGGAGCAGGCGAAATTTTACTTACAAGCATAGATCGGGACGGTACAAACGAGGGTTACGATGTTGAACTCCTGCAAAAGGTTGCTGGTGCTGTAAACGTGCCTCTTATAGCCAGCGGAGGCGCGGGGAGCCTTGTGCATTTTCGGGATGCGTTGGTAAAAGGCGGAGCAGACGCTGTGCTGGCTGCTTCTGTGTTCCACTATGGAAAATTTACAATCCGGCAGGTAAAGGAGTTTTTATTAAATGAGGGGGTTTCGGTAAGATTATGATTTCAGCAGAGAATTTATTAAGTAGTTTGAAATTTGACGAAAAGGGACTTCTCACTGCTATTGCACAGGATTATCTTACGGGTGAAATACTGATGGTTGCTCATATGAACCGTGATAGCTTAATTGAAACACTGAGGACGGGGCAGGCTGTTTACTGGAGTCGGTCACGGCAGAGACTCTGGCATAAGGGCGAAGAGTCAGGCAATGTTCAAAATGTAAAAGCTATATATATAGATTGCGATGGTGATGCAATAGTGTTGAAAGTTGAGCAGGTGGGAGGTGCGTCATGTCACACAGGTCACAGAACATGCTTTTACAGACGATACGATGGACAGGAGCTAAAAGAAGAGGGTGAAATTGTCTTCGATCCATCGAAAGTTTATAAGAATCGGTGATGAGCAAGAGGATTATTGTTGTAGGCGAACCCTGTATTGACGTGATTCACAAGGCTGATGGACGCATGTTTAATGAACATGGAGGAATATCATATTCTGTCGTTGCTTCTTCTATACTTGATGAAGATTTTGAAATTGTTCCTGTAATTGGTCTACATGAAGCTGATGCTCAGTATTTTTTAAACCTTTTCAGTCAGCTGAGCAACGTTAACCTATCAGGAATATATGCGACAGGTATTCGAACTCGACGTGTCGACCTGTTTTATGAAGACGAAAACCAGAGATGGGAATGCAGTACGGTGCCAGCAGAACCCACACCGTTGAACCGCATACTTAATTTCTTACCCGCCGACGGTATACATGTCAACCTGATTAGTGGAGCCGACATTGCTTTAAATGATTTGCAATCTCTTCGAAAAGCGTCAATGGGAGCCATTATTCATCTTGATTTGCATAACATTGTAATGCAACATTTGCCTAACGGTAAAAGGGTGAGGGCTTCGCGTGAAGATTATCTTTCATGGTGTGAATGCGCCGATACGGTTCAGTTAAATGAAGAAGAAGCTAAGGTGATTGACAGAACAGGGCCGTCTTTCGACGTACTGGCGGGGAAGATTTTGTCTGCCGGTCCCAGGGTTGTAATAATCACATTAGCTGAACGAGGGATGCTTTTTTATCAAAAAGAAAATAAAGGCTTTACAAAAAAGTATTTTTTGCCTCAAAAGGTTGACGTGGTTGATCCAACAGGGAGTGGGGACGTTTTGGGAGCAGCATTTTTGCACCACATAGTCTCCGGGCTGAGCTTTTTGGAAGCTGCTCAAAAAGCCTTTGATATGGCTGTTCTTAAGACTGGAGTGGCCGGGCCATCAGGGATGTTAAGGTGGATAGGAAACATCAAAGTATGAAAAAAAGAATTCTCGTAACTGGTGCAAATGGTCTCCTTGGAAAAAAGGTTGTTGAAGTGTTTCGTCGCGAATCCGACTATGAAATTATTCCAACATCCACCAGGAGAGCAGCCGATATCTCAATGCAACTTGATATTACGAATAAGGAGAATGTGCGAGAAGTTTTTTCGCTGGTGCATCCTGATATAATTATTAATACGGCGGCATACACGAACGTTGATAAGGCTGAAGAGGAAAGAGAAGTTGCGTATCTGGTCAATGCAACAGGTGTAGCAAATTTAGGGGAGATATCAAGAATTCACGGATCGAAGGTTGTTCACATTTCGACGGACTATGTATTTGATGGTCTTAAGGGAAATTACACTGAAGAGTCAAGGCCAGAGCCCATCAACTATTATGGGAGGACAAAGCTTGCAGGGGAAAACTTATTAAAGGCTCAAACCGACAATTATGCAATTGTTCGGACTCAGGTGCTTTACGGGTATGCCCGTGATGTGAAGAAAAATTTTGCATTATGGGTGATAGAAAATCTTTATTCCGGCCGACCAATTGCAATAGTAACAGATCAAATTGGTAATCCTACGCTTGCAGATGAATTAGCTTATGCTCTTTTAAGGGTTTGTGAAAAAGATGTGATTGGTGTTTATCATTTTTCCGGTAATGATGCTCTTTCACGTTATGATTTTGCAAAACTAATCGCTGATGTTTTTGCATTGCCTGCAGATCTCATTACACCAATTAAGAGTCCAGAACTCAATCAAACAGCCCGCAGGCCGACAAATTCTACTTTTATTTGTTTAAAAGCAAAGACTGAGCTGGGAATTGAAATTCCATCAACAATAAGCTCCCTTCAACTTATGAAACAACAAATGAGAAGAGCTGGTGTTATTACAAAGGTGTAGCAAATCAAGAGGAAAAATCAGAAATGCTGGACATAAAATTTATCAGGGAAAATCCTGAAAGAGTAAGAGAAGGGATAAAACAAAAACGAGAGAAGGACATTCTTGATGAAGTACTGAGACTTGATTTAGAGAGAAGAGAACTTCTCATAAAGTTTGAACGGATTAAAAGCGAGCGAAACAGGATTGCAAACGAAGTAGCAAAAATTAAACAACAGGGTGGTGATGTTACAAAATTAATCGAAGAAGGGAAGTCACAGGGGAGTGAACTCAAAGACCTGGAATACAGGCTCGCAAACACTGAAAAACAGTTAAACGATCTCCTCCTATTCATCCCTAATCTTCCACACGATTCCGTGCCTCCAGGTGCGGGCTCGGATGACAATGTTGAAGTCAGGCGTGTCGGTGATGTAAAAAAAAGAGAAGATTTTGATTTTGAATTGATGGACCATTTAACGCTGGGCCAAAAGCTTGGTATACTTGACTTTGAGAGAGGTGCAAAGATTACAGGGGCCGGTTTTCCGGTTTATGTTGGAAAAGGGGCCGCGCTGGAAAGGGCACTAATAAATTTCATGATTGATATTCACGTTGAAAAACATGGGTATACTGAGATATTCCCACCATTTCTGGTAAACAGAGATTCCATGCGTGGAACCGGTCAAATCCCCAAGCTGGAAGAGGATATGTATCACTGTGATTCTGATGATTTGTTTTTAATTCCAACTGCTGAGGTACCGGTTACCAACTTAAGGCGCGATGAGATTCTCAGTGCCGACTCATTACCTGTGAAATATGTCGCATACTCTGCATGCTTCAGAAGAGAAGCAGGAAGCTGGGGAAAGGAGTCACGTGGCTTTCTGCGAGTTCACCAGTTTAACAAAGTGGAGCTCGTCAAGCTTGTCAAACCGGAGGATTCTTACGATGAGCACGAGAAATTGCTATCTGACGTTGAAGATATACTCAAATTTCTTAATATTCCCTACAGGATAATGTTATTGTGCACGGGCGATCTGAGCTTTTCAGCTTCAAAATGTTATGATGTTGAGGTATTTGCCCCTGCAACAGAGTCGAGGGGAGGCTGGCTGGAAGCATCAAGTGTTTCTAATTTTGAAAGTTTTCAGGCACGAAGGGCAAATATCAGGTTCAGAAGGGATAAGAAGTCAAAACCTGAGTTTGTTCACACATTAAACGGTTCCGGTCTGGCAACTTCACGCCTTATGGTTGCGCTCCTTGAAAATTATCAAACTCCTGAGGGGAAAGTTCTTGTACCAAAAGCGTTGCACAAATATACAGGTTTCACAGTGATTGGATAAGTATGAAGCACCTCCTCAGATTGGTTCCGTATTTAAGAAAGTACAAGAGGACTCTTGTTATCGGGCTGTCGGCGGTAATCCTGTCAAACGTTTTTGCCGTCCTGATTCCCTTGATAATTGGAAGCAGTATTGACCAGTTAAAACATGGTGCGTCGGGTTATCTCTTATTCAGATATGGCTTCCTCGTTCTGAGCACAACATTCCTGAGCGGATTTTTTACATTTCTCACCCGCCAGACCATAATTGTTGTATCACGCAAGGTGGAGTATGATTTAAGAAACGATTTTTATGCACATCTTCAAAAGCTTTCTTTTTCATTTTTTACAAATACTCCCACAGGTGATTTAATGGCTCATGCAACCAATGATATTAGTGCAGTCCGCAATGTTCTTGGACCAGGCATAATGTACAGCTCCGATACAATTATTGGATTCTTTATTATCATTGCAATCATGGTATCGATAAATTTAAGACTTACCCTTTATGCACTGATTCCTCTTCCTTTTGTTTCATTTGGTGTTTATTTTCTCGGAAAGATGGTTAATCAAAAATTTGAAGAGGTACAGGCACAATACAGCACATTGACAGCACGGGCGCAGGAGAACATCTCGGGAATTCGGGTTGTGAAATCTTATGTGAGGGAAAATTTTGAAATTGAGGGTTTTCGTGCCCTGAGCAAAGATTATCTCAGGAAAAATCTTTCACTGGCTCAAATACAATCTGTTTTGTGGCCGTTGATGGGGATACTGACGGGGGCAGCAACAGTGATTGTTTTATGGAGAGGAGGGTATGATGTAATAAAAGGTTCCCTTTCTCTCGGTACCATGGTTTCCTTTTTAATATATCTCGGCCTGTTAACATGGCCATTAATTGCATTTGGATGGGTTGTCAATATATTTCAACGGGGAGCAGCTTCGATGCTAAGGCTTAACCGAATATTTGATACAAAGCCGGAGATTTCTGATACCGATCAAACTAACTGGTTAATTAAAGATTTAACCGGTGAAATTGAGTTTGACAACGTCACTTTTATATACACAGGGAAAAATAATCATGCAATTGAAAAAATTAGTTTCAATATTAAGGCCGGAACCACAGTGGCAATAGTTGGCAGAACTGGCAGCGGTAAGACCACACTTGTTAACCTGATTCCAAGGCTGATTGAACCGACTGAAGGGATGGTTTATATAGATGGAGCTCCTATCAATTCAATCCCGCTGGCGCTGCTGCGAAGAAATATTGGTTATGTTCAGCAGGAGACTTTCCTGTTTTCCGATACAATTTCTAACAACATTGCTTATGGAACTGACAATGCTTCGAAAGAAGAAATAGAATGGGCTGCTGAAATAGCTCAAATAAGAAATGAGATTGAGGAATTTCCAAATAAATTCTCAACATTTATCGGTGAAAGAGGAGTCACTTTGTCGGGAGGACAAAAACAGCGGATTGCAATTGCAAGAGCTCTAATTAGAAAACCAAAAATCCTAATACTGGACGATGCTCTTTCTGCTGTCGATACGTATACAGAGGAAGCAATTCTTCAGGGTTTGAAAAAAGTAATGAAGCAGCGGACAAGCATTATTATAAGTCACAGAATTTCCACGGTAAAGGATGCCGATATAATTATAGTCCTTGACGAAGGAAGAATTGCTGAATCTGGCACCCACCATGAATTGGTCTCAAAAAGCGGAATTTACGCCGACCTGTATTACAGGCAACTGCTTGAAGAAGAACTTGATAGAATGTAAGCAAAGGAATTGAAGTGTCCCGGGGAGATATTTAAACAGGTATGCCGATAGAAACTCACGAAGAAGAAGTAATTGGTAAGGCGTACGACTCCCGCCTGATGAAACGACTGTTAAAGTATTTGAGTCCTTACAGGCGCCATGTGGTCTTTGCAGTTCTTATTACAATTGCTTACTCAGGGATGGGCCCTGTTCGTCCTTATTTAACAAAGGTGGCAATTGACAGCTATATTGAGAAAGGTGACATAGCAGGCCTTTTTAAGATCATAGGAATTTTATTTGGTGTGATTGCATTGCAAGCATTTTTGCGCTATGGCTCCTCTTATTTAACTCAATGGGTCGGACAAAAGACAATTCATGATATACGAATGCAAATATTTGCTCACTTACAAAAACTTGGAGTAAAATTTTTTGACCGCAATCCGGTAGGAAGACTTGTCACGCGTGTAACCAACGACGTCGAAGCACTGAACGAGCTCTTCTCATCAGGCATAGTAATGGCATTTGGGGATATATTTACAATATTATGGATCTTGAGTTTCATGTTTAGTTTAAACTGGCAGCTCGCACTCGTCACACTCACTGTGCTGCCAGTTCTTGCCTATATTACCATATTGTTTCGGAGAAAAGTAAGGGCTTCCTACAGACAAATTCGCATCTTAATTGCAAGGATAAATGCCTTTCTTCAGGAACACATTACTGGAGTTATAGTTGATCAGTTATATAACCGGGAGCAGCGCGCATTTTTGAATTTTGATAGGATTAACTCCGACCTTAGAAATGCAAACATCAAATCAATTTTTTACTATGCATTATTTTACCCTGGTGTCGAATTAACCAGTGCTCTTGCTGTCGGTCTAATAATATGGTTCGGGGGTAGTCATCTGGTCTCTGAGAGCTATTTCAGGCTACATGGTGGAATTTCCCTTGGCATTTTGATTGCATTTTTGCAATACACTGAGCAATTCTTTACCCCAATTCGTGACCTCTCCGAAAAATACAACATACTGCAAACAGCAATGGCATCATCAGAAAGGATATTTAAGTTGCTGGATGACAAAACATTCGTTGCTGAACCAGCAAACCCAATCAGGATTGGTGATGTTAGAGGCAAAGTTGAGTTCAAAAACGTCTGGTTCGCCTATGATGGGGATGACTACGTTCTTAGAAATGTTTCATTTATTGTAAATCCGGGAGAGACAGTTGCAATAGTGGGGGCAACTGGAGCCGGGAAGACGTCAATAGTCAGCTTGCTCATGAGATTCTACGATGTATCAAAAGGTGAAATATTTCTCGATGGAATAAATATCAGGGAACTGGCAACGTCTGATTTACGCCGTCAAATGGCTGTTGTAATGCAGGATGTGTTCCTTTTTTCAGGGACAATCAGGAATAATATCACGCTTGGGGATGAGACAATTTCTGACAGGCAACTGAAGGAGGCTGCAAAAATTGTCGGTGCTGATAAGTTTATCAGTCATCTTCCAAAACGGTATGATGAAGAAGTCAGGGAGCGCGGGGCATCCCTGTCAGTGGGTCAAAAACAGCTTATTTCATTTGCACGAGCACTGGCTTTTGACCCGAAAATTCTTATATTAGATGAGGCAACCTCCAACATTGACACTGAAACAGAAAACTTAATACAAAAGGCTACCGAAAAATTGTTGTCGGGAAGAACGAGCATAGTAATAGCCCATCGATTGTCCACAATTCAGCATGCTTCTAAAATATTAGTTTTGCATAAAGGTGAGATTAGAGAACAGGGAACCCATCAGGAACTGCTGGCACTGGGTGGAATTTACTACAAGCTGTACCAGTTGCAATACAAGGATCAGGAGCGGAAAACCCAAAAGGTTCAAACCGCTGCGGAAAAGTAAATAAAATGATGGAGGACTATATGTCGGATAAGAAACGTCTCATGACGCTGGGCCGCCATATTGCTGAAGGTGAACGTCAGCATCCTGAAGCTACAGGCGATTTTAGTGGCCTTTTAAGTGATCTGGCAATTGCAGTCAAACTTATATGGAGGGAGGTAAGTAAAGCAGGACTTATAGACATTCTTGGATCTACTGACAGAACAAACTTAAGCGGCGATGAGGTAAAGAAACTCGATGAGTTTGCTGATGAGACCATTTACCGTGCCATGGATCATGGGGGTCATCTTTGCGTTATGGCATCGGAGGAAAGTGAAGGACTTATGGAGATTCCTGAACGCTATCCGGTTGGGAAGTACGTCCTTTTATATGATCCACTTGACGGCTCTTCAAATATTGATGCAAATGTTTCAATAGGCAGCATATTTGGAATTTACAGGAGGGTGACATCAGGAGGCAAAGGAAAGGCTGAGGACTGTCTGCAGCCTGGTTACAGGCAGGTTGCTGCTGCATATGTGATTTACGGATCAAGTACAATATTTGTATACTGCACAGGAAACGGTGTCCATGGTTTCACACTCGATCCGAGTGTTGGTGAGTTTCTTCTTTCGCACGAAAATATACGAATTCCTAAACGGGGGAAGATTTACAGCGTTAACGAAGGAAACTTTGAAAGGTGGGACGAGGGTGTAAAAAATTATATCAGGTATTTAAAAACTGAGGATAGGGCAACCAACCGACCTTACAGTTCAAGGTATGTAGGCTCACTTGTTGCTGATTTTCATAGGAATTTACTTTACGGCGGGATTTTCTTGTACCCGGCGGACAAATCCCATCCGGAGGGGAAATTGCGTTTGCTTTATGAGGCATCCCCACTTGCTTTCATAGTTGAGCACGCAGGTGGAAAGGCTTCTGACGGTCGACAGAGAATTCTCGATATTTTGCCAGTCAGCCTTCATCAAAGGACCCCCCTCATTATTGGTTCCGAGGAGGACGTAGTTGAAGCTGAGGAGTTCATACAGGGAAGGAGGCATCTGCCTTAAATGACGCGGGTGATAAGTCCAACTTTAACATATCGGTTTAATCCCTGTAAACAGGCACTCTCCTTAGCAGAACTTCTTGATTATCAGATTCATCAAATCTATATTTTTGTGTTGTGTGAATATCAGGAGCGAGGCTATGAAAGAGGCAATAGATATACTAAGAGTTACCCCAATTTTTGAAAATCTGGAGGAAAGAGATTTATCAAGAATTGCTGGATGCGGAGTTAAAAAGGTATACAGAAAGTCGGATTTAATCCTGATGGAAGAGGAAGCCGGGTCTGTCTTATTTGTGATAATTTCTGGAAAGGTAAAAGTGGTCAGGATTGGTGAGGATGGCAGGGAAATAATACTGAGCATAATGGGTCCAGGAGAAGTGTTCGGTGAGATGGCATTGCTTGATGGTGAATCCCGCTCTGCAAGCGTGATAGCACTTGATGATTCAGAGCTTTTCATGATACATGGCAAGGACTTTGTCAGCCTGCTTCACGAGTACCCTGCAATATCTGTATCACTTCTTAAGCAGTTAACCCAGCGATTGAGAAGAGCAGATGCCTTGATAAAAAGCCTTTCACTCAAGGATGCATTTCATAGGGTTGGGTATGTGCTTTTACAATTTGCGGAAGAGCGTGGCAGGATACGACAGGGTAGGGTTGAGATAGAGGATCTTCCGGTTCAGCAAGAAATCGCAAACATGGCCGGCACTACACGAGAAACCGTATCGCGAACACTCACTAAAATGGAGAAAATGAAGTTGATTGATGTAAAAAATAATAATGTCTCTATTTTAAACTATGATACATTTCGGGAAAAATTTTCCTGAATTAATGAATCATTAAGTGTTGCAGTTATGTGACTCATGGATAGAAATTTTTAACTGACAGTCTTCATGTGACCAGGTTATTTTTCCAATGACAGATTACTCTTCGAGTGCAGATCTTCATACTCACACAAATTTTTCTGATGGCGCATACAGTGTAAACGAGGTTATTAATAAGGTCGCTGCTGCCGGAATCACTACTTTAAGCATCACAGATCATGATACAGTCGAAGGTCTTGAAGAGGCCACGGCAATTTGTAAAAACTATTCTATCAACTTTGTACCGGGAATTGAAATCACAACAGCTATTGGCAATATTCAGCTTCATATTCTCGGCTACTTTATTGATTTTTCAGATGGCAACTTTCAAAGACAGCTCATCAGGCTAAGGGAAGGGAGGTTGAAACGTGCTCAGAGAATCATCACAAAGCTTAATAAAATCAGAATCCCAATAAATTTAGACACGATTGTAGAAAAATTTGGAGAAAAGAAACCCATTGGCAGGCCTCACATTGCCGATATGCTGGTCAGGGAAGGGTATGCTAACAATTACCAGGAAGCTTTCGACAGGTATCTTGGAATCGGGCGCCCTGCTTACGAACGGAACCACCCATTTTCACCGGAATCTGCTATCAATATGATAAGTGCCGCAGGTGGACTAAGTATTCTTGCGCATCCTTCTCATTATATATCAGAAGACGTGCTTCTATATCTTGTTAAGTCTGGATTAAATGGCATTGAGGTTGTCCATCCATCTCATTCTCAATTTGAAGAGAATAAATGGAGGAGGTTAGCTTCTAATAATTCTCTCCTGATTAGCGGGGGAAGTGATTTTCATGGTGGACTTAGAAAAGATGAGGATAATCTTGGAAAATTTTTTGTCGAAATTGATTCAGTCAATCTTATGAAAAAGAAATTGAATATTGCAGCATGAGAAAGGAGAAAAAGTGAATAGTTTTGAAGGCAAACTTGATGGCTCAGGACTTAAAATAGCTATTGCAGTTAGTCGATTTAATGGAGTGGTTACAGACCGACTCCTTAACGGAGCTGAAGATGCACTAATTCGACATGGAGTCAACACAAATGATATTGACGTTTATAGGTGCCCTGGGGCTTTTGAGTTACCAGCAGTTGCGGGAAAGCTTTGTTCTGCTAAAAAATATGATGCGGTAATTTGCCTCGGTGCCGTCGTTAGAGGGGAAACTCCACACTTTGATTATATTGCCGGAGAATCGGCAAAAGGGATTGGCCAGCTTTCAATTTCCTCAGAGATTCCCGTAATCTACGGTATACTGACAACCGACTCTCTGGAACAGGCTATTGATCGTGCAGGCGGTAAAATAGGGAATAAGGGTTTTGATGCTGCAGTTGCAGCAATTGAGATGGTACAGCTTTTCAGGCACATAAAGCTCAATAGATGAAAAAACAGTTCCTCCTGTTCCTTACGGTTTTTTTCATTTCATCCGCCGGATTCCCGCAAATAGTATCATGGAAAAATTACTCCAGCATGTTCAATGTGAACAGCCTTGCCATTTCCGGCGAGCACATCTGGGCAGCTACAAATGGTGGAGTATTCTCATTGGATATTGTTACCAACAGGTTCTCTCTTTATACGACAACTGAAGGCCTTTCCAGTATAATTGCAACTGCAATAGCATCCGACAGCGGATTCATTTACGTTGGTGAACAGGCCGGTTTTATTGATGAAATTGACAGTACTGGAAAGGTTGTTCGTACTCAAAAGGATATTGCACAGTCAAGCGCAATACAAAAGAGTATTAACAGCATTGCTTTTTCCGGTGATACTATTTTTGTCGGCACGGCTTTTGGTGTTGTCATTGTTTCCCGTTCAACTTTTAATGTTATAAACAGTTATACCCATTTCGTTTTAAATCAAGCTAACACCCCGGCAAACAGCATATTACCTTTCCTTGATAAAATCTTTGTAGGCAGCAGTTCAGGATTGTCAGTTGCCCCGAGGAACGGGATTAACCTTGCGGCGCCTGACTTATGGCAAACACTTGATACATTATCGCTGTCGTCAGGCGTAAATTCACTTGCCCAATTTGGGGGTAAGTTGTACATCGGCACAAATAATGGATTGCTGTCAACCAGCAATGGTGTTGTTTTTCAGGTGGTTCAAAACATTCAAAATGACAGGATAATCTCCATGTACACAACAAGCCACTCCCTTTTTGTTGTTGGGAAGCTCGGAATTTACAAGGTTGATTTATCAGGGAAGCTAACTCTGTTACCATCAATATCAAATGCGAATACTGGCGTTTTGTACAACGATTCACTCGGCATTGTTGGAAGTTCGTCGGGCCTTACCTTACTTGGAAGTACATCCACTCAGCTAATGCCCCCGGGGCCCGCAACAAATGTCATATCGCAGCTTGCTGTTGATGGAGATGGAAATTTATGGTGTTCCACAAGCTCAAACGATGTGGGAACAGCGTTTATGAAATTCAATGGAAAGAACTGGACAAATTATTCGAAGGGGAACATGCCTGCCCTGACTACCAATAGTTTTTATCGCGTCAGCGCTATTTGCGCAAACAGAATTGTGCTGGGTTCATGGGGGTACGGAATGGCTCTGATTTCAAATGATTCTTTAACAGTTTTTAATAAAACGAACTCACTTCTTGTGGGTGAACCTAACGATGTAAATTACGTTTTAGTTGGAAATGCAGTGTGCGACCCTTCAGGCAATATTTGGATAACGAACCCCCTTGCTTACAACGGAAATGAGCTCGCAGTTTATGAGCCGTCAGATTCTACATGGATAACATTCCAGAATCCATTTGCACCTCCATCTGGTTATGCAAGCATTGCCATTGATGCTTATGGTGGCCTCTGGCTTGGTGATGGATTTGGGGATAAGGCAGGTGACTACCATGGAGTTTTTTACTACAACGCCAACGGTACCTTATCTAATCGGGCAGACGACAGAAGTTTTTCAATAACTCAGAACAATGGGCTCTTGAGTAATCAGGTGAACGCAGTGCTTGTTGATAAGGAGGATCAGGTATGGATTGGCACAAGCCTTGGATTGAATGTGATATATGATCCTTCATCTCCTTCGTATATGACATCTATTTTCAGCATGCTTGACCAAAACATCAACGGTATAGATTACGATGCCCTTGATCGAAAGTGGGTTGCTACAAATACAGGCGTTTATCTCCTTTCAAAGGACGGCAATACAGAGGTGGCTCATTACGACGTCACCAACAGTCCGCTTTTAAGCAATACAGTCAAGTCAGTGGCATGTGACCGCAAAAACGGTATTGTTTATTTTGCAACAGACTACGGAGTAAGTGCATTAAACACAGGGGTTCTTGAACCTGTTCAGACTTTTACATCACTAAAGATATTTCCAAATCCGGCTCGATTGCCGATAAATACTCCAATAACGATTAGCGGACTTGTTGAGAACTCTCAAATAAAAATCTTCACAGTGGATGGTAAATTAGTAGCTGATTTTGCAGCTCAGGGTGGTAAGGTTGCATATTGGAATGGAAGCGACATGGAAGGTAATCTTCTTCCAAGTGGAATTTATGTTGTCACCGCTTATTCAATGGGCACAGGGGAAACTGTTGTCGGAAAGGTTGCTCTGATCCGATCCTACTGATTGTACTTGAAAACGCGCAACCGATCAAATTACATCTGGTGGTGCGGGATAGTTTACCACGAAAGAGTATCAATCTTGAAGATATTTTAAAGAAGTTGTTCCTCATCAAATCAGCCTTTTTTCTACCAGAGGAGCCGTTGCATATGCAAAGGCAGCAAAGAGCAATCCAGCTATTACATCAATGCCGTAATGGTATCTCATATAAACAGTGGCAAAAATCAATCCCATCCCTAAAGGAATAATTACCATAGCAGATCGTGCTCTGAATTTAATGGCCGACAATATTGTCAAAATGGTCATTTCTGTGTGTCCGCTTGGAAAGCAGTCACGCTGGGCTAAAGCTGCTGCTTGTGAAATGTTTGTGATTGACTCACCTGAGTTTATCACGTGCCTCAGGAAGTCAGTTAGATATAATCCAGGTAGTTCAACATCCAGCCTTGAAAAATCGTGTAATGTAAAACGAGGACCTATTGCTGGAACAAGCAGATAACCAATGTAAGAAAGATAAAATCCGTACATCAGAAGAAAAAAATAGTAATCAAATTCCTTTTGCTTTTGATGTGCAAGCAAATCGACACCCAGGATAATCCACAAAATATAAAAGCTGCTGTAACATATTTGCAGAAATTCCGTCAATGCCGGTGTGGCGAGTTTATCCAGAGTCAACGTCGGATCGTATCCAAATATCAATCGGTCTAATTCAATAAGCAAATAATCCATGTCGCCGGGATGGATTGGATGGACCATCCAGTATAATTCCTTAAAAGTAATGAAGATAAATGGCAGGGAATACCATCTAACAACAAATCTGGAAAATGAGTTTGAGGAGCCATTGTCAAATGCCACAAGCTTTAAAATGCCAACTGAAGTAATAAGATTAATCCCAACTATGTATGGCCAGGCATTCACTCTCTCTGCAAAAATTAAAGCAAGAAGGGCAAGGAGAAGTGAAAAGGTAATGTTAAGTTTATCAATTGGGCGTAAATCTTCAGTGTGAAGATGGTCTTTCAAGTATGAGAAAAAGGTCATATATCTCTCTCGGGGATAGTTCCTCTATTCTTTTAGTGTTGATTTTATCTGGAAGTAATTCAAGTTTTGTCCTTCCATATTTGTGCGAAACGAAATGTCTGATCATCTTTCTCCTCATTGAAAATGCCCCTTTCACAAATTTTGCAAATTTCTCCTCATCCTGAATGTCTATCTGCTTTTCAAACATAATTGAAAGAACCGATGAGTCGACACCGGGAGACGGGCGGAAACAGGAACGGCTAACATCAAATAACTTTTTAACCGAGGACGTTAGCTGGAGCCGAACTGAAAGGGCGCCGTACGCTTTTGTACCCTCATGGGCAATCAGTCGATTGGCTACCTCAGACTGGACCATAATTACGGCTGTTTTAATCAGACTCCTGTTATCGACAATATAGGAAATAATTTTTGCAGTTAAATTATATGGAATATTTCCGATGACCTTAACCTTACGTGACACCTCCGGGAGTTTAAATTCAAGAAAGTCATTATTAATGATATTTATTTCCTGATTATAGGCAAACTGTTCCCTGAGTTGACTGCTGAGATAATCATCCTTTTCCACTGCAAAGACTTTCACCGGTGCTTCAGCCAGAATGCCGGTCAGCGCCCCTTTACCCGGACCAATTTCTACAATAACATCTCCATCGTGAATATCCAGAGCCTGTACAATCTTTCGAGAAATGTTCCCATCAATAAGAAAGTTCTGGGAAAGTGACCTTTTGGCTACATGAATCTTGAAATTATCAGGCATTTTGTTAGTATGCACTTAGATTTCTTTAGCCATATATCTATGGTTGAAAGGGAAATTTGAAAAGAACAGGTTTTCGAGATGGCGTGTCACCGCTGGAATGTACAGAAGTAATTGTGAATCGAGAATCTGTTGTTGTTCCGCCGACAACAAGATTGATTAATAGTTCACCATTTTTCCCGGGGATTGAGTTTGAATAGGTTGCCGACATTTTTTTTGCAACGAGGAAAGCCAGGGGTGGATACATTTTCATTTTTATTTTGTAGTCAAGTGTACCGTCAAAGCCGTGCCATCCGTCAAGTGTAATTTCCGCTGGTCTTCCATTCAACACAAATTTATTGAAATATACCCTGCCATCGTTAAGATCAAAGGACACAGCAGCGGTATTTATTCGCAGGGAGTCGGCGCTGTCTGCACCCATAAAATTATATAATCTTGTTAAAACAGAATATTTTCTTATTGTTGCTGAACTTAATTGAAGTTTTCCACTTCCTCCTAAAGTAGCAAGATCGACCAGACCTGAGTCAAGGTAAACTCCGTTCAGGTTCAGGAATAGTTTTGCCTGACCGCCAAGTATCTCGTTTCTTCCAAGGAATTTACTGAATAGCTTACCGAAGTCACCTGTGAAAATTAGAGATTTCAGGCTGAATGTCGTTCTTTTGTCCTGTGAATAGTCCACCCATCCTGTATAAGAGTAATTGCCCGTTCTAGAGGAATATCTCAAGTTGCGTATTTTAACGAAGTAATTTTCGATATTCATCGACGCCGAAACATTCTTAAGTGTATCATTTGTCAGGATTAATGTGCCAAGATTAAGTTTAAGCGCTGTACTGCCTGCGGGAAACCATGCCAGGAATAGCTTTCCCGGATTGAGATTCATGTGTGGTATTATCCCAATCGTGTTAAAGGTTTTTGATACAATATCGATATTGAACGAGGGTGCAACTGCACGCTTGCCCAGCATGATAGCGATGTAATTATATGCTGAACCCGACAAAACCGCATCCGTGCCACCAAGTTTTATGAGCAATTTGTTAAAAGTTGCTGTGCTATTTGTAAATGTTATGGCTCCATCAATTTCTGCTTTGTAAAGGGTGTCGATTCCCACTGGAACTTCAGCAAGCACGTTGCCCAGGGAAAGCAAACCGGAGGACATACTCTCTCCTCTTCGTGAATCGTAGCGAAGTGCATAGCGGAGGCGCATACTCCCTTCAAAATTGTTCCTTTTGAGCAGGTCAAAGCTTTTTCCAAGTTCGTGAAAATCAATGTTTGCAGATGCAAATGCTGTTACTGAGTATGTTGGCGACATTGAGAAACTGAGCGTAAAATTGTTTAAACCAAGCCTTGCGCTGTCAACATTTGTTCGTAAATAAGATGAATCCCGATCGGTGTAGTACCTTAATGAAACTAATTTTGCTGATAGTGAATCGCCTGAGTTTAATTTAAGAGAGACGTTTTTTAAAGTTGATATAAGACTTAAGGATTGAGAAAAACCGCTCCTGTTATATTTTAAACCAAAGGTAACGTTACCCTTAAACGATTCCTGCTTTGATGACGTCCGGAGGAAATCCGGGAGAATATCCCATAAAGTCATTGCTGAAGAATCAATGTTTTCTACATCCAGAGTAAAGCGGTTTTGTGGGAAGTAACTTGCATGTATATGTGCTTGAAAACTTACTCCAAACAGTTTTGCGTCTTCCGTTGTTGCAGTGAGCAAATCATGACGCCTGTCGTAATTAAAACCCGCAGTTAACTTCAAAGGATTGGGAAAAGATATTGTAGTCCCTGCAACCTGTAATTCAAATTGACCTACAGATAGATTTGTTTCAGACACGAGTTTGTTTTCTGTTACAACTGTTTTTATCCTTGATTTCAAATTGATATTGGACGCACTGAATATCAGTGCGCGTCTCCCAGATATGTAGTTGATCGTTCCATTATCTATTTCAAAATTTGAAAGAAGCAAGCTGGAGAGAGAGCCTCTGGTAGTGGTATTTTTATTATAATACGTTTCGCTAAAAAGCTTATCGGTATTCCATTGATCGTTCAGATTTTTTTCCAGGTATATCCGGGGTGAATAAAAGATAACATTATTGATTTCCAGTCGATTCTTCAAAAGGGGAAGAATTCTGGCGTCAATGACGATTGATTTGGAATCAATAAGGTAAGGGCTGGAAAACTTACCTTCTTCCGGATTAGAAACTCTCAGTCCTGTTATCCTGATTCCAAGAGTAGGCAGGAAAGAAAGTTCCACGCTTTCGGCGGAAACTTGCCTGTTCAAGAGCTGACTTATTCGAGGTATAACTATAGCGGTCAATCTGTCACTGTTAAATATTATTTTTGACAGAATTATTGATAAAGCTATTATAATCAGGGTTAAAGCAGCTGTAATCCTTATCAGTTTTTTCTTTGTAAGCATTTATAAAATATATCAATCAGAGGCTCCATTATCAATTTTGTAAAAAAACCGAATTGAAATAGTTGCCTGATAGAATTATTTTGACTTGTGCTTATTGCATTTGAAGGAATAGATGGTAGTGGAAAGACGACGCAGGCAGAGTTGCTGATGGCAAATTTACAAACCATCGGCATGGATCCCGTTTTGCTGAGAGAACCGGGCGCAACGCCGCTTGGAGAAAAGATCAGGGATATTTTGCTGCATGGAAATGACCTGAATATAATGCCTGTAACTGAATTTTTGTTGTTTAGTGCGAGCAGATCACAGCTGGTATATGAGAAGCTGAACGAATTGCTACATGCTGGAAGAGTCGTGATTTTAGACCGTTATTTTTACTCATCCATAGCTTATCAGGGGTTTGGAAGGGGAATTGCAATTAATGAAATAGAAAACATCAGTCGTTTTGCCACGAACGGAATATTGCCGGATATAATTTTTTTACTGGATCTGGACATAGCACTGGCGTCTGAGAGGCTAATTAAGTCGGGAAAATTTATTGACAGGATGGAAAAAGCGGAGAAGGACTTTTATAGGAAAGTATTACAGGGATTCAGGTACTGCGCTGAAAAAGACGCAGGACGATTTGTGGTTGTCGACGCAAATGCAGATAGAGACTCTATTGCAAGGGATATTTTTAAAGAAGTTTTAAGAAGGATGAAAAAAAATGACTGAACAGTGGAGGAGATAATGAAAAGTAAGTATGCTGTGATCCTGTTTGTTGCTCTTTTATTCACAACCGCAGGATTCGTGGGTATTCAAAATGCCGACACCTTTTTACAGGTGAAAAAGAGCATAGATTTATTTGGCTCAGTATATAAAGATGTAATTGAGAACTATGTCGATCAAATAGATCCTGAACAGGTAATGAGAGGCGGTATTAACGGGATGCTTTCAATGCTCGACCCGTATACTGTTTATATGGATAAAACGACGAGCAGTGAAATAGATCTTCTTACAACCGGTAAGTACGGAGGTGTGGGGATTAGCATTGGACTTTCAAATGGTAAGATAATTATTACAGGGGTATTTGACGGATACAGCGCTCAGCGGCAGGGACTCCGCATTGGCGATCAGATTTTGAAGGTCGACGGCAAAGACGTCAGCAAGATGAAGCTCGATGAAGTAAGCAATATGGTGAGGGGAGAACCGGGCACACAAATTAGAATGACAATTCGCCGGGAAGGTGAAACCAATCCCTTCGAGGTTATGCTGGTTCGCGAAGAAGTCAGAGTGCATGATGTTTCATATTACGGGGTGGTTGACTCAAATATTGGATTTATAAAGTTAGATCGCTTTTCCAGAGGAGCAGATGAAGAAGTGAGAAATGCTCTGACCGACCTGATGACCCGGACAAACCTCAAGGGTTTAATTCTGGATTTAAGGTATAATCCTGGCGGATTGCTGGAATCGGCCGTTGGAGTGGTAGAATTGTTTGTGCCGAAAGGAAGTCTGATTGTAATGACTAAAGGACGTGCACCATCAGCAGATAAGAAATATATATCAGATGTTGACCCGGTAGCTCCAAATTTACCCCTTGTTGTCCTTGTCAACGAAAACAGTGCCAGTGCCAGTGAAATAGTTGCCGGAGCACTGCAGGATCTCGACAGGGCAGTGGTTGTGGGGACAAATACGTATGGTAAAGGACTTGTCCAGACCATCCTTCCACTGGGTTACGATGCTGAGTTGAAAATTACTACTGCCAAATACTACACACCGAGTGGCAGGTGCATACAAAAAATAAACTATGAGAAAAAACGTGATGGAGAATCTGACATTATTCCCGATAGCCTGAGAAAAGAGTTCCATACAATTGACGGTCGACCCGTATTTGAAGCAGGCGGAATACAGCCTGACTCCGTAGTAATGCAGAGAATGCCGTCAGATTACGTGGTGCAGCTGATGAGAGAGAATTACTTTTTCAATTTTGCAACAGAATACCGAAATTCTCACGATTCAATCCCTGCGAATTTTGCTGTCAATGAAAAAGTTTTAAATGAATTTAAAAATTATCTGGATAGGAAAAACTTTTCATATAATTCGAGACTTTCGCAATTGGTAAAGGATGCGGAATTGTATGCTTCGCGTTCTAATTACAGCCCGGCAATAAATCGTCAGTTTGACAAGCTTTATGAAGAAATTAAGCAGGATGAATCTGCACTGTTTGAAAAGAACCAGAAGGAAATAGCCCGACTTCTGCAAACTGAAATTGTTGGGAGATTTAAGGGAAGTGCTGCGCAAATAGAACAAAGTTTGAACTATGATAATCAGGTGAAAGCCGCTGAAGAGATTTTGAAAAGTACAGGTGACTATCAAAAGATACTCGGCCTGGTTCATTGATTTTGCGGTCAATGATGGGTAAATTTTAGTTTAAACTGAGGAAGAGAAAGAATGTCAGAAGCACTTGAAAAAGATAAAGAAGGAGTGCGGCTATCCTCTCGTGGCCTTGAGGGTGTGATAGCCGGTCAATCCGCAATTTGCTTTATTGATGGAAAACTGGGCAAACTGGTTTATAGAGGAATTGACATAGACGAGCTAGCTGAGAATGCAACTTTTGAAGAGGTTGTATATTTGTTGTGGTACGGAAAGCTTCCCAATGCCAATGAACTCAGTTTATTTAAAAAGGAACTTGAGGAAAACAGGGATTTGCCGGATGCAGTAATAAATTTCTTAAAATCTGTTCCTGCATCTGCAGATACGATGGACATCGTGCGGACAGCTGTTTCAATGCTCGGTTTGTACGACCCCGAGACAGATAATCCTTCAGGGGAAGCTAACTGGCGAAAGGCTGTGCGACTTTTAAGCAAGTTGCCCACTATAGTGGCGAACCTGTACAGACTATCAAATGGGGAGGATTACATCAAACCAGAACCAAGGCTGGGTCATGCTTCCAATTTCCTTTACATGCTAAACGGTGTTGAGCCAGGGGAAATGGCTCGCAGAACATTTGACTGTGCTCTTGTACTGCATGCTGATCACGAATACAATGCTTCGACTTTTGCTGCACGAGTCACTGCTGCGACGCTGTCGGATATGTACTCCGCTGTAGTATCAGCCATCGGAACACTTAAAGGGCCATTACACGGCGGAGCAAATGAAGATGTAATGAAAATGCTTGGTGAGATTGGCACACTTTCAAATGTTGAACCTTTTATTCAAAAGAGATTTCAGGAGAAGAAAAAGATACCAGGGTTCGGTCACAGGGTGTACCGCGTTGAAGACCCCCGTGCCAAGCATCTCAGAAAGTTTTCAAAACTCCTGGGGGAAACAATTGGAAACATGAAGTGGTACGAAATGTCAGAAAAGATTGAGGAGATCGTAAAAAGGGAAAAAAACCTGATTCCCAACGTAGATTTTTATTCTGCGACCACTTACTACTATCTGGGAATTCCAGTTCGTCTTTTTACGCCAATATTTGCTATAAGTCGGATTGCCGGGTGGACAGCTCACATAATGGAGCAGTATGCCGACAACAGGCTGATTCGGCCTCTTTCGGAGTATATTGGACCAAAAGAAGTACATTGGGTTCCACTTGAAAATAGAAAATAAAATTGGTAATAGTTTTAATCTGAATAACTAAGAATATCTTGAAATTGTAATAATCAAATTTAATGTTAGAATTGTTTGATGGTTCATGCCCGTTTTGCTTGATTATTAATGGTAAGATGAAAGCTGAGAGGCTTTACGAAAGTGAAATGAGTGTTGCCTTTCTCGACATAAACCCCATAAACTATGGGCATGCCCTTGTTGTTTCAAAGAAGCATTACCGGGATTTTAGTGATCTTCCTGAGGATGTTTTTATTGATCTTGTACACACACTTCGAATTGTAGCTAAAGCAATTGTGAATGCTGTAAATCCGGATGGGTTTAATATATTCAATAACAACGGGGCAGCAGCCGGTCAGACGGTTTTCCATTTTCACTTTCATGTTGCCCCGCGTTATAAAGATGACGGATTAAAATTTAGACCAATTGTTAAGTCATATGATTCCCCTGAGCATATGTCTGATTACGCGAAAAGAATTCGCGAAAAGATAAATTCAACCCTAAACTTAGGAGACTTATAATGAATACATACGAAAGATTAACCGCACCGGCTCGGGGAGAAAAGATCAGATTTGTTAACGGCAAACTCGATGTGCCTGACCACCCAGTCATTCCCTTCATTGAGGGAGACGGAACAGGACCTGATATATGGCGTGCCAGTAAGATGGTTTTTGATGCTGCTATTAAAAAAGCTTATGGTGGCAAAAAAGAAATTGAGTGGTTTGAGGTATATGCGGGAGAAAAAGCTAACCGGGTTTATGAGCGTGAGGTCTGGCTTCCGGACGATACGCTTAAAGCAATAAATGAGTATGTTGTTGCCATCAAAGGGCCTTTAACAACACCCGTTGGCGGGGGTATCAGGTCTTTAAATGTAGCATTGCGTCAAATGCTTGACCTTTATGTTTGTTTAAGGCCTGTTCGTTATTTTGACGGCGTACCATCGCCGGTGAAGCGTCCTGAGCTTGTCGACATGGTTATTTTCCGTGAAAACACAGAAGATATATATGCAGGGATTGAATGGCGGGCAGGGACGCCAGAGGCAGAGAAGGTGGTATCATGGCTGATTAACGAAATGGGTGTAAAAAAGATTCGTTTTCCAAGGACCTCAAGTATAGGAATAAAACCTGTATCCGAAGAGGGTTCGAAACGACTTGTGCGTGCGGCTGTAAAATACGCTCTTGAAAATAAGAGAAAGAGCGTAACACTTGTTCACAAAGGAAACATAATGAAATACACTGAAGGGGGTTTTCGGGACTGGGGTTATGAAGTTGCAACGAGCGAGTTCCGTGATAAGGTGGTGACATGGGAAGAGGTGCAAAAAGGGGCTTCACAGGATGGGAAACTTTTAATAAAGGATGCAATTGCAGATAATTTTCTTCAGCAAATTCTCACACGCCCGGCAGAATATGATGTTGTTGCAACTTTAAACCTCAATGGAGATTACATCTCTGACGCTTTAGCTGCGCAGGTTGGCGGAATTGGAATTGCCCCCGGAGCAAATATTAACTTTGACACAGGTTACGCCGTATTTGAAGCAACTCATGGGACAGCACCCAAATACACAAATATGGATAAAGTAAATCCGGGTTCTGTTATTTTAAGCGGCGTTTTGATGCTGGAATATCTTGGCTGGAAGGAAGCAGCAGAGTTGATTGTCACAGGAATGGAGAAAACAATAAAGTCTAAGATTGTGACGTACGATTTTGCACGGTTAATGGACGGTGCTAAAGAAGTTAAAACCTCTGAGTTTGGTAAGGCAATTGTTGAGAACATGTAAATTAAAATAAACTGCTAAAAGGCCAATGGAACCGCTCTCATTCCTGAAGTGTGTAATGCAGGCCCGGCCGTAGCGATTGAATGCTAGTGGCCGGGAAGTTTTAAGGCCTTTATGGATTTTACACATCTAACTTTCTTAAATTATCAATCAAAAAGGATCCAGAATGTTTGAACCACAAAAACAACAATTAGCAGATCTGAAAAACCGTATCGATAACTTACGGAGGTTTCTTTGACATCGATTCAAAACGTGCGGATATAGAAAAACTTCATTCGAGAACTCTTGAAGCGGATTTCTGGGATGATAATCGTTCAGCTCAAAAGGTACTGACTGAACTGAACGAAAAGAAATCATGGGTTGAAAGCTGGGAAAGGGCATCTCAGCTCGTCACTGATGCAGAAACTATTATTGATCTTGTAGAGGAATCAGGCGATGAATCACATCTGGAGGACATTTTATTTGAATTGTCCAAGGCTGAACGAGCTGTTGCGGATCTCGAGTTTAAGAAAATGCTCGGAGGTGAAGACGATCCGAAAAATGCAATCCTTACAATACACTCAGGAGCGGGCGGAACGGAAGCACAGGACTGGGCCCAAATGCTTATGAGGATGTATTTAAGATGGGGGGAGAGAAATGGCTTTAGAATGGAGATAGCTGATATCCTTGAAGGTGAGGGAGCAGGCATAAAGAGCGCTACAATTGAAGTACTGGGAAAATATGCGTACGGCTACCTTAAAGCAGAAAACGGTGTTCATCGCCTTGTTAGAATTTCCCCCTTTGATGCAAATGCGAGAAGACATACCAGCTTTGCTTCCGTATTTGTGTATCCGGAAATTGAAGAAGACGTTGATATAGAAATTGATCCAAAAGACATAAAATTTGATACATATAGATCGGGTGGACATGGTGGACAGAACGTGAATAAAGTTGAAACAGCGGTAAGGATTACGCACATCCCGACCGGGATAATTGTTTCCTGTCAGCAGGAGAGATCTCAATTTCAGAACAGGGAACGTGCAATGAGAATGCTGAAGTCTCGCCTTTACCAGCTCCGTAAAGAAGAAGAAGAAGCAAAGAGAAATGCAATTGAAGGAACAAAAAAGAAAATAGAATGGGGAAGCCAGATAAGATCTTATGTGTTTCATCCTTATAATTTGGTCAAGGACCACAGAACAGGGGTTGAAACCAGTGATGTACAATCAGTGATGGATGGGGATATAGATCTGTTCATTCGAGAGTATTTGATGGAGAACAATGTTGCCTCAAAGTAGGTGAATTTATGAATGAGCCAGAATGCGATTCTTAATATGATATCATTTCCGTTTCTCATAGCTGGCCGTTTTTTTAAATCAAGAAAAAACAAAAGATTTATTTCATTCCTATCGATATTTGCAGTTGCGGGATTGGCCATTGGCATAATGGCCCTGCTGATCACAATATCAATTCTGAATGGCTTTCAGCAAAAAATAACCCAGAATGTGTCTAATTTTACTTCTAATATAGAAATACAGGGATTCGAAAGAGTACCACTTCCAGATTATAAAGAAGCGATCCAGATTATTGCTTCCAACAGCAATGTGAAGTCCGTTTCGCCTTTTATCTCTCATGAGGCGATGCTTCGCGTAACCTCTTCACGCGGAAACCTGATTTCTAACACAGACGGGGTACTCCTTAAAGGCATAGATTCCTCATTAGATAACTCACAACTCAGGTATGATATCGTGTCGGGAAAATACTTTTTGTCCCGACTTGGTGGGTTAAATACACTTCTGGTTGGAGCCCGTCTGGCAAGGAGGTTAAATATCACCGTGGGAGATACTGTATTTATTTTTGGCATAAACGGCTTGCCGTCACCATTAAATACTCCGCGAGTTCTGCCTTTTGTTGTCACAGGGGTTTACGAGACAGGTCTGTCTGATTACGATGAAATCTATGTCTATACAAATTTAAATGCAGCAGCCTATCTTTTCGAAATGCCAGAGAATAGTGTATCTGGATTTGATGTAATGGTTAAGGATTTAAATTTAATAGGGGAAACAGCAAAATCGCTTGAAAATTCGCTTGGGTATCCATTTTATCCACAGACGATGTATCAAACCTACAGAAACCTCTTTGCATGGATTGAGCTTCAAAAAAAACCAATCCCAATTATAATAGCTCTGATTATAATAGTCGCATCCTTCAATCTTGTTGGAACGCTCCTGATGATTGTCCTTGAAAAAATGAGTGATGTTGGTATCCTGGCGACGTTAGGAGCTACAAAATGGAAAATAACTGCAATTTTTTTAATCCAGGGAGAACTAATTGGTTTGCTGGGATCAACCATTGGCACTCTTGGAGCGCTCATTCTACTTGAACTCCAGATGCATTTCAATGTCATCAATGTACCAGGCGATGTTTATTTTATGAACACCGTACCGATTTCAATAAATCCGTTCGATTTTCTTCTGGTGAACGGCATTGCTCTGATCTTGTGTCTGCTGGCCTCTTACATCCCTGCGAGGACAGCTGCCAATTTAAATCCTGTTGAATCCGTGAGATTTTACTGATGTCGTATTCCTCATTTATATCATTGAGATATCTAAAAACGAAACGAAAAATCTCATCTATCTCAGCAATTTCTTTAATTTCCCTTCTGGGGGTAATCATAGGAACTGCTGCACTGATTATCGTAATATCTGTTTTTAACGGATTTCAGGGTATTGTAACTCAAATTCTCGTAAACTTCGATCCTCATGTTCGCATAACAGCTTCCTCGGGTGACCGTCTGCCTGATGCCTCCTCGATTCTTTCACACGTTGAAAAGTTAAATGATGTTGAGAGTGCTACCCCTTTTTTAAGTGGCAAGGCAATGATTGTTTCGGGAAATATTAACCGTGCAGTGTATATAAAGGGCATTGTACCCGCAAGTAATCAAAAGGTCTCAAGCCTCAGCAAATCTGTAGTACTTGGCCATTTCTTGAGACCCGGGAAGACAAACGAGATACTTATTGGCATATCACTGGCTGATGCTCTTGGTGCAATTGTTGGGGATACTGTTGCTGTAATAAGTCCGGCGGGGCTCGAACTGAGCCTGACTCAGTTCTACCAACCCCGCGTTCAGAAGTTTGTAGTATGCGGTATATACCAGTCTAAAAACAAAGACTATGATGGCTATTACGCATTTGTCAATTTGTCCAGTTCCCAGGGGTTGTTTGCTTCTCCCGGGACAACTGTAAATTCAAATATGGTCAATGGCATTGACATTCGATTGAAAACTATCAGTGACGCCGATCATATTAAAGCATTACTTCAGAAGGAGTACCCGGCAGTGCGAGTTGAAACGTGGTATGACCTCCACAGAGATTTATACAGGATGATGACCATTGAAAGAATTGTCGCTTATACAGTCCTATCATTAATAATCCTGGTAGCTGCATTTAATATACTCGGTTCAATCAGTATGACAGTGATCGAAAAGCGCCGTGAAATAGGCGCCCTTAAAGCCATGGGTGCTACCAACCGTGGTATAGTGAAAATTTATTTGTATGAAGGACTTGCTATAGGACTTGTAGGAAGTGTCGCTGGTAGTCTTGTGGGGTTTCTCGTCGGTGAGGCACAAATTAAATTTCATCTTTTCAAGCTCGATACGACAGTATACATAATCCCTGCACTCCCTGTTGAAATGCATTTGTCTGACTTTTTTATCGTTGCTTCAATAGCAATCTTAATTTGTTCACTTGCCGCTTTATATCCTGCTAAACGTGCTGCGGAAATTAATCCTGCAGATGCAGTTAGATGGGAGTGATATCCTTGGAAACAATCTTAAAATGCGTTGACCTTTTTAAAAGTTATTTTATGAACCATAATGAACTTCGGGTCCTGAGAGGGATAAATCTGGAAATTGCTCGTGGAGAGATAGTTGCCATAATTGGTGCATCAGGAGCAGGGAAGAGCACACTCCTTCACATACTTGGTACACTTGACAGACCAACATCCGGTAAGGTGTATATTTCCGGCATTGACGTTTTTTCATTGAATGACGATAAGCTTGCAAAATTCAGAAGCGGTGAAATTGGTTTTGTCTTTCAATTTCACCACTTACTCCCGGAATTTACTGCACTGGAAAATGTTATGATGCCAGCATTAATTGCCGGGAAGAAAATGAGTGAAGTGAAAGCAAAGGCGGAGGTTTTGCTTTCTGAAGTTGGCTTATCGGAAAGACTCAATCATCGACCGGCAGAATTGAGCGGTGGAGAGCAGCAGAGGGTTGCTGTAGCCAGAGCTATGATGAACGATCCAGGGATAATATTGGCTGACGAACCTTCAGGAAACCTTGATACGGAAAATGCTTCTGCACTTCATTCACTCCTTGTTGACCTCAATCGTTCTCATGGAACAACTTTTGTAATTGCAACACATAATGAAGATTTAAAAAGGCTGGCTGGTCGTGTAATGAAAATTCAGGATGGAACTATAAACATCCATGCAAAATAGTTTGATTGAGCATCGGGAGCGTGTTAAATTAATTAGCACAGAAATTAAATGCTTGGATTCTATATGGGCATGTAGCTCAATTGGATAGAGCGTTGGCCTCCGGAGCCAGAGGCTGTGGGTTCGAGTCCCACCATGCCCGCGCATTTACTTTAATAGCGACAGATATTTTCAAAATATCTCGCAATTACTGAAATCTCCCGATGATAAGCAAAGTAAAACTGAAAGCACCGTTATCCCGATATAAACTGTTTCATTTTTTTATCTGTTTTTCATTGCGCATCAATCACGTAAGACTACTTTTACCTGTCAGTTTATTGCTTCTTTGCTACCCTGCTTTATCACAGACAAAACAGACACAAATTGGGGGAAAATTCTTCCATTACATTGAACAAAGACATCCAAAAGTCGCCCTTGTCCTATCTGGAGGAGGTTCAAGAGGCATTTCACAAATTGGTGTACTTGAGGAATTTGAAAAGGCAAAGATCCCCATTGACCTGATAGTCGGAACGAGCATGGGGAGTATAATCGGTGGACTGTATGCTTGCGGTTACGACGCTGATCAACTTGACTCTATTGCTCATAAAATTAATTGGAATGACATACTGACACTTTCTGATCAGGTGCGCCGAAGCGATCTTTTTCTGCAACAAAAGCAAGCAGAAGAACAAAGCTTCCTTGTAATCAGGCTCAATGGATTGCAGCCAGTACTTCCATCTTCTCTTATAAGTGGACAGAAACTGACCACTGTTCTCACTGAACTTGTTCTCAATGCCCCATATCACGCTGTCCGCTCCTTTGATGAATTAAAAGTACCATTTCGTGCAGTTGCCACAGATATTGTAACCGGTAAGAGGATTGTGATTTCAAAAGGTGATCTTGCTCAGGCGATGCGAGCAAGTGCCACTGTCCCGGTAGTATTTACTCCTTTACAAACTGATTCTATGCAACTGGTCGACGGTGGACTCATCTCCAATGTCCCTGTAGATGTTGCTAAAGATGCAGGAGCAGATGTTGTAATTGCAGTCAATACAACGAGCCCTCTCCGACCCGAATCTTCAATAGACAACCCATGGGATGCTCTTGACCAGGTAACAAGCATAATGATGCAGCTGTCGAATCGACTTCAATTGGAAAAAGCAGATGTTGTTATCCGACCTCACCTGGGAAACCATTTTGCATCTGATTTTTCAGATATTGATTCAATGATAAATGCAGGGAGAATTGCTGCTCGAGCTTCCATAAAAAGAATAGATTCTCTGCTCAGTAAAGAGGTTGCAGGTAAATATGGATTTTCCGAGCTGCCTCCAGGTAAATCAAATGATACAAATTTACCAATGTTTGACTCCCTCCTTCAAATTGACTCAGTCTCGTTTGATGGTAACGCAGTTTTACCTGACTCTATACTGGTTAGGCCTTTTCGCCAGTCAATTGGTAAAAAGATTTTTCCTCATGAAATAGACAGTCTCTGTGAAAAGGTGATGTGGATATATCGTTCGCATGGGCTTGGGTTGGCAAGAATTACAGCTGTCAGCTACAATTATCCAGAGCATTTACTTAAAATTAAAACTAACGAAGGCAAAATAAGCGACGTGAAAGTCGAAGGAAATTCTGTCGCAAAGGATTATATTATTCGCAGGGAATTCCCTCTTCGGACAAACGACATATTTGAAACAGGTAAGGCCATACAGGGGATAGAAAACATATATAGCACAAATTTATTTAGCCAGGTACTCCTGAAAACTTCGTTTTTGCAGGGCACTGATGTTATAATTAATGTAACTGAAAAGAGTTCCAGGCTCATTAGATTTGGACTGAGAGCTGATAACGAGAGAAATGGACAGGCATTTCTTTCTATATCTGACGACGATTTGTTTGGATCGGGAACACGCGTAGGACTTTTTTTTGCAGGAGGGTCTCGAAACAGGATTTTAGACGGGTCAATTGGTACAACACGGCTCTGGAACACTGAACTGACGTATGGGTTCCATTTGTTTACAGGTTTTCAGGACGTTTATAATTTCGTTGATACCTTTACAGGTGAAGACCAATCTACATGGGACAGGGTGGTCAACGGTGAATACAGAATCATTCGCTCAGGATATTCACTGAGTGTTGGCACACAATTGAAAAGATTTGGAATGGTCAGTGTAGCTTTGTCCTACGGATGGGATAAAATAAAAGTAATTAATAATTTTGCTGCGCAGCCTTCTCTAAGAATTGTTGACATTTCATTTTCCTCTGCCGTGGATACAAGGGATAAATCCGGTTTTCCTGAAAGTGGAATATTGAGCAATGCCTATCTAACAATATCACTTAAAGGTTTGAACAGTCAAACGAATTTTTCGAAGATTTTCTTTAACTATGAATCATACTCAACATTATTTGCTAATTTTACATTCAGACAGCATTACATGTTTGGTTTTGGAGATGTTAATTTGCCCCTCTCAAGACAATTTAGCCTGGGTGGACAGGATCTTTTCTTCGGACTGCGGCAGGACGCCTTAAGGGGGAGACAGATATTGCTGGCAAGCCTGGAGCTCAGGGTAAAACTCCCCTTCAAAATCTTTTTTGACACCTATTTATCGGGAAGGTTCGACATGGGCGATGTGTGGGCGCAGCAGCAGAACGTAATATTGAAAACCCTCAAACAGGGGATTGGGGCATCGCTTGGCTTTGCTACACCAGTAGGCCCGGCTGTATTTAGCCTGGGTAAGGCAATTTATCCTGCTAGAGAGGGGAAGATAAAGGACAGAACGACACCTCTTACATTTTACTTTCGAATTGGTGTTGAAATTCCTACTGTGAACACTAACAATTAACCGACAGGTCTGAAATTGAATGCACTTTTTTTCGTTCGTATTTTATTTTGAAAAAATAACAAGGAGCAAAAATGAAAATTAAATCGTTAGATGCATTAGAAATTCTTGATTCAAGAGGGAATCCGACAGTTGAAGTCAATCTTACCCTTGAAGATGGTACGACAGCACGTGCAATGGTGCCCAGTGGCGCTTCAACAGGAGAGAGAGAAGCTTATGAACTTAGGGACAATGACAAAAAGAGGTACAACGGAAAAGGTGTCCGTAAAGCAGTTGAAAACGTTGTAAAAAAAATCGGACCGTCTATAACAAAACGTGATTTCAGTTCTCAGAAAGAATTAGACTATTTCTTGATTGAATTGGACGGAACTGCCAATAAGAAAATACTGGGGGCAAATGCAATTCTCGGTGTTTCAATGGCATACTTGAGAGCATGTGCACAAAGTGCCGGCGTCCCGCTGTACCGTTACATTGGAGGAGTAAATTCAAATCTTCTTCCTGTTCCATGCATGAATATAATCAATGGAGGCAAACACGCTGACAACAATGTGGATTTTCAGGAATTTATGATAGCACCGCATAACGCAAAATCATTTAGTGAGGCTATTAGAATGGGCGAAGAGGTGTTTCATACCCTGAAATCTGTTTTAAAACAAAAAGGGCTTAATACAGGGGTTGGAGATGAGGGTGGTTTTGCCCCCGACCTCAAATCAAATGAAGAAGCAGTCGAAGTAATTCTTGAAGCAATCACAAAGGCTGGATATGCACCGGGTAAGGACGTATCACTGTGCTTAGACCCCGCAGCAAGTGAGCTCTGGGAAGGGACAGAAGGAGGCCGTGGCGGCAAATATGTAATGTTTAAGAGTAGCAAGGAAAAGAAATCAAGTGAAGACATGATTAAACTATGGGAAAACTGGGTTAGACAGTATCCAATTGTTTCAATTGAGGATGGACTTGCGGAAAACGACTGGCAGGGCTGGATGGAGCTCACAGCAGCCCTTGGGAACAAAATAGAGCTCGTTGGAGATGACATCTTTTGCACAAATAAGACAATTCTTGCAAAGGCAATTGAGAAAAAAGTTGCAAACTCCATATTGATAAAATTAAATCAGATAGGAACTGTTACAGAAACTCTTGAGACAATTGAACTGGCCTACAAAAATGGATATAAGGCATTTGTATCCCATCGCAGTGGTGAAACCGTCGATACTATCATTGCTGATCTGACAGTAGCTGTTGGTGCTGGACAGCTTAAAACAGGGAGTGGATGTCGAGGTGAAAGGGTTGAAAAATTCAATCAACTAATGCGAATAGAAAAGGAGTTGGGCAGAGCAGCAAGATTTGCTGGAGGAGAAATTTTTAAATAAATACGAAGTTCTCCGAAAGAATCTGGTGGGCAGTAGAGGAGTCGAACCTCTGACCTTGTGCTTGTAAGGCACACGCTCTGAACCAGCTGAGCTAACTGCCCACTTTAAACTGAGCGCGAGACGGGACTCGAACCCGCGACGTCCAGCTTGGGAAGCTGGCATTCTACCACTGAATTACTCGCGCCTCTCAGAAGTTTTAATGAACTTTAAAAAAGATAATCAAATTTGTTCACACAGACAACACCTGCCTCTATTTTATTGATATTCGAATTTTGAGAAATTTTTTGCAAGTCCGGTATTGACATAGTTCTAAAAATTACAAATATTGTTTTTCAAAAACTGGAGGCGATAGAGACCAATTGGATACGAAATCTCATTCCTTTATCGAACACAAATCAGTTTCCTACCCGATAACCGGCCTATCTTAAAATGCACATCAAATTGAAACAAGGAGTTCAGTTAATGTTAAGGCTACATCCTTTGATAATCGGAGTTATTTTTTATACTGTGACTGCCTGGGCAGGCACGACAGGAAAAATTGCAGGCACAGTCAAAGATGCCTCTACAAATGAGCCGCTGGTTGGTGCAACTGTAATTATCCAGGGTACCAACCTCGGAGCATCAACTGATATCAACGGAAGATATTTTATCATTAATGTCCCTCCCGGAACTTACACAGTCCGTGCTACAGCAGTTGGTTATACCCCCGTTGTCGAGTCAAATGTGCAGGTAAACATTGACCTGACAACCGAGGTGAATTTTGCAATGAAGGAACAAGCCGTTGGATTGCCCGAAGTGCAAATAGTGGCCAGACGACCAATGATACAGAAGGATGTCACAGCATCGTCAGTGACTCTAACAAGTCAGCAAATAAAAGCACTACCCGTGCAAAACCTACAGGAGGCACTGGGAACTCAATCTGGGGTGGTACAGGATGCAAGCGGGGGTTTACATTTGAGAGGCGGTCGTGCAAATGAAACTGTTTTCATAATTAATGGGGTTGAAGTCAACGACCTCTATTCCGGCGGATATGGCAACATCAATCTTAATAATAACTCAATTCAAGAACTCCAAACGATTACAGGCTCTTTTAACGCAGAATACGGAAATTCAGAAAGCGGAATTGTTAATATTACAACGCGAACAGGAACTGATAAATTTCAGGGTAGGTTAAGCACGTATGTTGGAGACTATGTCTCAACAAGAACCAATGTTTTTCCCGATATCAATGTGGTTAATCCATTAAACGACAAGGATCTTGAAATAAGCCTTGGAGGGCCAGTACCACTAACATCTAATATTAAATTCCACTTTGATGGTCGGCTATACAACACTGGCGGCTACTTATACGGCTATAAAAGATACCGTGTGAATCCCCCAATTGATACAGTAAAGACCGACCCATACAATTTTGGCGGATTTGCAGTGGCTCCAGACTCCACCAACCCGGACTTTATGCAGCGTGTGTCTCTAAATCATTCTTTTGAAAAGAATTTTGTCGGCAGTATTACCTATGACATAACGCATACTTTACGTCTGAACGTAAACACTGTATGGGATAACCGGGACTATCAATCTTATAATCACAGGAGGAAGTTTGTGCCGGATGGACTTCCTCAAGAAAATACCCACAGTAATTTAATTACGGCCTTGCTGACATATTCATTTTCACAAAACACATTTGCAGAGTTGCAGGGAGCTTACTATTATCAAAGATACAGGCAGTACGTTTACCCAAATTACCTCGACTCTGCATACATGACTCCTCCAATTTACTTTTCATACGGCTACATTCGGCTGGGAACGACAGACTACTGGTTGTTCAGGGATCAAAGAATGTGGCAAATCAAAAGCGACATCACAAGTCAGCTTGACCAGCATAACCTGGTGAAAGCAGGCTTTGAATTAAAACCCTACAGGTTTTACTACGACGATTACACACCAAGCGTTTATATCACTGATTTGCTTTCAGGTAATCCTAATATTATTTACTATCATAATCACCTTGAAAGATTTCCGTTTGAAGGGTCAGCTTTTATTCAGGATAAGCTTGAATTCAGCGAGATTATTGTAAATCTTGGATTAAGGTATGACTACTTTCGTCCTGACGCCGAAAAGCTTGTCGATGAATCCAATCCGTTTGGTCCAAGGGTAAAAGTAGGAGCGTCCTCGCAATGGAGTCCGAGACTTGGTGTTTCATATCCAATAACTGAAACATCAGTAATGTATTTTTCATACGGACACTTTTTCCAGGTGCCTCCTTATTCCCTTATATATACAAACCCAAACTTTTTAATTGTATCAGGTCGGCCGACACAGAACCTTCTGGGTGGAGGAGATTTAAAACCTGAAAAGACAATTACATACGAAATGGGATTCAAACAATCATTTGAAGATATCTTTGTACTTGATGCATCTATATATTTCAAGAATATACAGAATTTGACCGGTACAAAACTGATGGGGACAACAGCTGCGGGCGATGAATATTTTAAGATCGTCAACCGTGACTACGGCGATGTAAAGGGAATAAATATTAACTTTACAAAGAGACACATTGGCATTGTCGGCTTCAGTATAAGTTACACTTACCAGGTTGCAGAAGGAAAAGCATCTGATCCAGAAGCTGAATTCATAGCCATTGCTAACAAACAACCCGTGAATAATCAGCTTGTCCCTCTTGATTGGGATCAAAGGCACACATTGACAGCCACAGCTGAACTGGGATATCCAGGAAATTGGAACATTGGATTAATTGGACGCTATGGAAGCGGACTTCCTTACACGCCAACCGACGAAAAGGGAGAAATAATTCAGGGTCAGCTGCAAAATAGTGCAAGAAAGCCATCAACACTGGACATTGATTTATATGCAACCAAGGAATTAAATCTGGGTGGACTTAACACTGAACTCTTCCTGAGGGTATATAATTTACTTGATAACCTTAATGAGATCATTGTTTATTCAAATACAGGCAGGGCAACTTACAGTTTATCTGCCATTGATCCGGCAGTTACATATCTTGGTGCCCCGGCTCAATATCAGGAGCAGGTACCCAGGGGACTCGTCCCGTCCGGGTACTGGATTCGCCCGAATTATTTTGCCCCTCCCAGACTTGTGCAACTTGGAATTACAGTATTGTTTTAACCAGCGAGGACATTAAAATGAACTGGAAATTTTCTCGAATGATTTTACTCGGCATCTTGGTTGTAAGTTATACATTTATTGGTGCATCTTCAGGTGGTAACCGAAGTCAAAAAAAGCCGGTACTTCAAAAATACGCAGTTGACGACGTAACGAGTCTCTTCAAGGTTTTGTCGCACGCAGATAGGCGGTCGATGATCATTGCAGGAAATAAGATTCGAACGAGAATAGCAAATTTTGGATCAATTGGCGGCCCGCGTGCGTACAACAGGCCAAAAATTGAGTGGCCTGCATTCAGTGGCAGAGATTACGGATATGAATTTGGACCTGTTGTAGGAGCAAGAATTCAGAATACTCTTGGCGATTCAATTTCATTAACTGAAGATGGAATTCAGGATGGAGGGTCACGCAAATTCGAACCTGACGGGAGATATCTGAACACATCTAACCCCAACAGCTTTGCACGTAGTGATGATCCTACATCATGGCCACCCTCCTGGAGCCAATGGCAGAGCGACAGCGCATATGCCCAGCCGGGACAGGTTCTTTCTGATCTCGAAACGATGTATGTAATGTCAGATCAGGATACTACTGGCAACTTTGGCAATGTCGATCCCCGTGAAAAGCTAACGCAGAACATGAAAGGCCTTGGAGTGCAGGTGACTGCTCGCTCTTATCAATACTCAAATGCCCTTGCTCAAAATATACTGTTCCTTACTTATGAATTAAAGAACATCAATTCCAAAGCAATTCCAAATGCTTTTTTTGGGTTCTTCAGTGATGGCAGTGTAGGGGGTAGTGATAATTTTGAAAATAATACGACGAGAACTGACCTCATTGATCAGAATATTGTTTACACATTTGCCACAAATGGGCACGGAAGTTCAACAATTCCTGAATGGCAGGGAGTTAAACCAGGCTGGCTCGGCGAAGTTGTACTTGAGACGCCTACTGGCGATAACGGTAAACCACTTGGAATTACCAGCTGCTACGTGGTTCACTATGGAAATTTGCTGAACATTCAGGACAGTCTTGTTTACCAGCAGGCGTTTACTCCAAGAAAACCTGTGAGCAACCTGGCACCTCTAAATAGCTATGATGGCGACTCTATCTGGTGGCTTACATCAGGGCCATTTACATTGCTCCCTGGTCAGACCAAAAGGTTTGAGCTGGCGATTGTCCTTGGAGCAGACAGCATCAGTTTGATGAAAAACATAGCTGCAGCTAAACTGATAAAAAGTGTCAATTACCAAAGTCCTAAAGCACCTCAGCCCCCCGTTGTCCATGCTGTCGCAGGAGATCATCAGGTGACATTATACTGGGACGATCGCGCTGAAAAGTCTGTCAATCCGTTTACGGGACAGCCAGACTTTGAAGGTTACAAGATTTATCGCAGCACTGATGGGATAAACTGGGGAACCCCAATAACGGATCTTCAGGGGAATCCAGTACTGGTGAAACCACTGGCTCAATTCGATAAAGATGATTCTGTCAGCGGGCCGTTCCCTATGGACGTCAACGGGCTATCTCCAAATGACCCTGGCTATAATGGTGTGCACTTTTATCTTGGAAGTAATACAGGGCTCCAACATATGTACGTGGATAATACAGTGACCAATGGGGTTACTTATTACTACCTTGTCACAGCTTACACACAGGGGGATGTCGCTCTGAAACTCCCACCAATTGAAAACGGCTTAACGATTTCTGACTTAAACAACCCAACTCAATCAAATGCTGTAAAAATAACGCCTAATGCACCTCCTGTGGGACTTACCTCCAGTTCATTTACAATTACCAGGTCATCCGGCATTGCAAATGTGAATCCGATTATACAGGTAATCGACCCCCCTGCTGTCAACGGAGATACGTACAGCCTTACCTTTAAATATGACAGTCTTTTCAATAAGCTTGCCGTTATTACAGATGTGACGAAAAATCAGGTTTTGGTTCCCGGTTCTGATTTTTCAAATGGAAAGACGCTCTTTGCAGGAGGCCTGAGTTATGTTATTAACGATATTCCTGTTGTAGCACCCATAGATTCCCTAACTGGATGGCGAACAGGAAATAGCAGCTACACTCTTGTCGCTTCACTTTACACTCAAAACCCGAGAATTAAGAGTGTGCGTGTTCCTTCAGATTTTGAAATTAGATTCTTTGATACAATCCAGGATACAGACATTGTTTACAAAAGGCCTGTAAAATTTCAATGCTGGGACATTACCAACAATGTACGTGTAAAGCCTATACTCCTGACAACTCAGTACAACCTTGATACATTGAAGGCAGGGAGCACGATAGTTTTTGCATATTCCCACGACGGCAAATCTATTGACTCCACATCCTGGCAGGTGAATTTTCAACAGCCATCAAATTCATCTTATGTTCCCCCAAAACCTGGAGATGTTGCACTAATCACAATTGCCAAACCCCTTGTACCAGGTGTAGATTCGTATCTGATAAAGACAATTCCCACAATGCCATTGCCAAAGGCAAGCACAACGTTGCTTGACGATGTTAAAGTAGTCCCCAATCCATATATAGTTGCTGCAGAATGGGAAACCGCAAGCTCAGTCTTCAGCGGATCGAGGGGGGAGAAGAAAATCGAATTTACTCATCTCCCTGCAGTGTGTACAATAAGGATTTACACTGTCAATGGTGAATTGGTGCAGACGCTTCAGCATAACAGTATTGCCAATGGCAGCGAATCATGGAATCTCAATTCCAAGGATGGAATAGAGGTTGCTTATGGAATATACATATATCAGATCGATGCTCCGGGAATCGGAACTAAGATCGGAAAGTTCGCTATCATAAAGTGAATGAAATGGAGGTTTGACGAGGTGTTTCGTAATTTATCATTAACATTAGTTGTACTTCTCATTGCAGCATCATTAGCTTATTCTCAGGGAGCATCAAAGGTTGCAACTACCGGCGGACAATTTCTGAAAATGGAGCCGGGAAGTAGAGCAATGGGTATGGGTGGAGCTTTCGTAGCGGAAGCTAATGATGCGTCTGCAATCTGGTGGAATCCGGCTGGAATGTCTCATCTTGAGAAAAACGAAGCAATGTTCATGCATGCAAACTGGCTTGCAGGGATTAAGTATGAATTTCTTGCAGCTGTGGCTCGATTTGGAGACAATGCAGTAGGAGTATCGGTGACTTCTCTTAATTATGGACAGATGGAAGTTACAACTGTGCAGCAGCCTGACGGCACAGGACAGATGTTTTCTCCTTCAAGCCTTGCGCTCACTGTTGGTTTTTCACGTCAGCTTTCCGACCATTTTTCGTTTGGGGTGAATGGAAAATATGTCAATGACCAGATTAAGAACTCGAGCGCTTCGGCATTTGCGGTAGATATAGGAACACTTTACAGGGTTGGGATACTCTCAATAGGTGCAGCTGTATCAAACTTTGGCTCAAAAATGCAAATGAGCGGATCAGACCTGACATTGGTTACTCCTGTAGGTAATGACCCTAACGTTGTATCCACACTTCAAACACAGCAGTACGATTTGCCCTTGAGACTTAGAGTTGGGCTGGGATTCCATCTGATTCAAAGTGAGATGAATAATTTGATTGTCTGTACAGATGTTATCCATTCAAATGATAATTCAGAGTATGTTAATGCGGGTGGAGAGTACAGATGGAATAATATGATTTCAATACGTGCAGGCTATTCTGAGTTAGGCATTCCGGATAGGGAGGCAGGCCTTACCCTTGGAGCCGGTGCTCAGGTGTTTTTAACAAATGCCCTTACTGTAAAAGTCGATTATTCTTACGGCCAGTATGGTCGTTTACTTAACATACAGCGCTTTACTTTTGCGCTGGATTTCTAAAAACCCAACATAAGGAGGATACTTATAATGAAAAAGCTCGCTATAGCATTAATTACTATTGTCCTGGCTATCCCATTAACAGGAAAAGCTCAGAGCAGCTGGAAATTATCGTGGAAGAATTCCAACACAGGAGCTGATACGATTCTTGGTAAGGTTGCTTCTGGCAGGAGTGTACTGGCGGGGGTCGATTTAAACAAGAATGGAAAGAGCGAAATCTACGTCACTGCATACAAAGGGCCGTCAGTAGCAATGTACGAGTATACCGGTAAGGGTGATACCATGAACTTTGTCCAGATGTTCCCTGTGGCACCTGTAACCTATAGCGCATCTAACCAATATGAACCGAGAGACATTCACTGGGGGGATCTGGATAAAGATGGTAACCTTGAACTTATATATCCCGTTGGTAGACTTAAATCAAACTTTCCTGTCGGACAGAATGCTATGTATAGGGGATATGAGGACTGGGAGTGGTCGCCTGATTCAAATAAGTTCCTTGGTCCTTACACTATTATAGGAGACACATCGGAAATTTCATTCCGCCCGGAAAACTTCTGGGTTGCTGACGTCGACCAGGACGGGATACAGGAGATAGTTGATCCAACATATTCTTATTATGGTACAGATGGAAAGACGTACGACCTGCCTGGTGAAGATGGCGTGAGAATATTGAGCGTATCTGGAACATTTGAAAGCGGGTTCTGGACTGTAAGCCAGGAAAATTATACGAAAACTGCAATCGATACTGCCCTTGCTTCCACCCCTTTAGTATCCATTCCTGCACACAGCGATGGAACAGGATATACATACATCTGGACTTTTGCCAATGGATACATCACCCCATATACTTATATTTTTCCCGTCGTTGGAACAGCCCCGAATACTTATTTGCCAGATAGCTATAACAACCCGATTGTGCTGAAGGTTAATAACAGTTATCCATTAAAAAATGGATGCGCGGCAGATTTTAATGGAGATGGAAGACAGGAGGTTTATTTCACATTGTTTAAAAAGAGCGCTGGAACAAGCTCCAAGTATCCGTCTTATGGGAATCCAAATTCCCTGTGGGTCCTGGGAAATATCACAGGTCCTTCAGCGTATGATTCAACAAACAACCTCAGGATGATTGTACAGGATACTTCGACATATAGTGCATGGTACGGTCCAGTTGTGGCTGATTCGGCAAATAAGAGGCTTTTTGTAGGTGCATATTACAGGGTTTTTGAGGTTGATTACAAAGGCGGAGATCCGATGTCACCTTCGAGTTACAGTTACCACTCAATTTATACCGAACCGGGCGATTCCGTTATAGGGAGTGGAGTAACTGGTATGCAATATGTCGACCTCCGGGGCGATGGAAAGAAAGAATTGGTGCTTTCATACGTAGGCGTTAGCGACAGTGTCAACAGAGCAACTGGAAATGTAAAGCCTCTTAGAATACTGGAAGAAACCGCCACAGGTGTCTGGGAGCCATGGACAGTAATAACCCCGAGTGACTACCAGCTTTCGCAAAATTATCCCAATCCTTTCAACCCCACAACTACCATATCCTTCTCACTTCCCATTGCAAATAGAGTGTCAGTAAAAATTTATGACGTGCAGGGGAAGGAAATTAGAACGTTACTGAACAGTTCACTGATGAGCAAAGGAAGTCACTCAGTTGTCTGGGACGGCAAAGACAATCACGGACTAAACGTCGCAAGCGGTGTGTATTTTTACACTCTTGAGTTCGGCGGATACAGAATGACAAAAAAAATGACCCTCTTGAAGTAAGTTAGTGGTAATAACTATATGGTTACCTCCATTGTCCATTTTCACAATGGAGGTAACTTTTTTTGTTTCTGTTTCAATCTCTTGACTTCAATTTTTATTTTTGTTATAGTTGTTTTGTTGGTTTTCAGAACCAACTAATAAGAACTTTTTAAAAGGTTGTGGTGGAAGGCTAATGTCGATGTACACACGCAGTACTGACATATTCACGGGCAACTCCAAAGTCGTGCGAAGCTTAAACAGGGCTACAATCCTTAACATTGTTCGGGAAATGCAGCCAATATCAAGAATACAAATTGCAAGACTGACAGGCCTGCACAAAAGCACAGTCTCCAGCATAATATCTGAATTGCTTGAAGAAGATTTGATTTTCGAGCAGCCGTCTGAAGGTAATGGTATAGGAAGAAATCCGATAAATCTATATCTCAAGCGTGGAAAGTTTTTTGTTGCTGGTATAAACATTGACTCGTCCTTTATTAAGCTTGCCCTTGCTGATATTGACGGTACCGTAATTGAAGAAAGGGAGCTGCCTATCGACAAGCTCAACCCGGAAGAAGTTGTCAGTCAGTCTGTCAGTTCTCTAATTAATATGCAATCCCAATACGGTATACCCAGCATTTATGGGATTGGAATCAGTGTCGCAGGAATTGTCGATTCTGATAAAATGATAGTCACATATGCACCGAATTTAGGATGGGAAAATATTTCACTGGGTAAAATAATTACCGATCATCTCCCCGATGTGGAAAATATTGCTGTCGGTAATGATGCAAAAGCCTCGGCACTGGCTGAACTCTGGTTTGGACGTCACGAATTGGATTTGACTAATTTTGTCTTTTTATCTGTTGGCGCTGGAATAGGCGCAGGGATTGTGCTTGATGGTCGACTCGTTAACGGGGAATATTATGCGGCCGGTGAGTTTGGACATATGGTTATAGTTGAGGGTGGACTCAGCTGCACATGTGGAAACAGGGGATGCTGGGAGGCATATGCCTCTAACAGATCAACAATTGCCCGCTATGAAAAAGAGTTATCTGTTTCGGGGGAGCGAAAAAGATTGGTTACGATGAATGATATTCTTTCAGGTGCAAAAAATAACGACAGGGCGGCAATTTCAGCGATAAAAGATACAGCTTACTATATTGGAGTTGGAGTGTCGAACATTGTCAGGTCTTTTGATCCCCAGACTATCATAGTAGGTGGAAAGATCACAGATGTCTGGGATCTGGTTGCTCCTGAAATTTACAATGTAATTATGGAGCGTGCTTACTTTGGACGAAAGAAAAATATAAACCTATTGCCTACTTCACTCCATTATGCACCTGCATTAATGGGAGCCGTTGCGCTGGCAATTGAAAAAGTTTTTGATAGTTATAAGGTTACTGATTGAAGGAATGATATTTATTTTATTCCCGAACCCGGATTCACTTTTAACAACTGGAGGTAGTTTAAAATGAACCTTAGCTACAGAATTGTTCGTCTGCTTCTTGTTTTAACCCTTTTTTCCCTGCCACTATCGCTTTATGCAGGAACCACAGGAAAGATAGCTGGCACTGTGACTGATGCGAAGACCGGAGAAAAATTGGTTGGAGTTACTGTTGTTGTTGAGGGGACCAAACTTGGAGCATCAACGGATTTAAATGGCTATTTCGTGATTCTTAATGTACCCCCGGGTACGTATCGCCTCAGAGCTTCGATGGTTGGATATGCCAGCACAATTATTGAAAACGTGCGTGTTGACATTGACCAGACTACTGAAGTCAATTTTGCTTTATCCGAAACAGCAATTACCACACAGGAAGTCACTGTGGTTGCTTCCAGGCCGGTGATTCAAAAGGATGTTTCTGCCAGTACAACCAATCTTAGCGCTAATCAGGTTCAGTCAATTCCAACAGTCAGTGTTGCAACTGTTGTCGGCCTACAGGCTGGAATTCAGCCTGGACTTGTGGTAAGAGGAGGGGGGAGTGACCAGACAGCATTCATGGTTGACGGCTTCACACTTCGTGATGAAAGGAACAACACCCCTTACACAGCTATCAGTTACACCTCTATAAAAGACATTCAGATTCAAACCGGTGGATTCAACGCAGAATATGGAGACATAAGGTCAGGTATAGTAAATGTCGTCACCCGGGATGGTAGCACAGACCATTACACATTAAGCATCATCACAAGAATGAGTCCACCCCAGCCAAAACATTTTGGAGACGCATTTAACTCAATTAATTTTTATTATGTGAGGCCCTATATGGATCCTGCCGTGGCCTGGACAGGAACCAAAAGCGGTGCGTGGGATGCATATACACAGAGCCAGTATCCTCAATTTCAGGGATGGATAGCGGTTGCTCAAAAAAGTCTTCAGAGCGGTGATTCAACAAAGTACTTGACCCCAACTGCAGCACAGAGATTATGGGAGTGGCAGCACAGGAAGTCGTTTGATATACTGAAGCCAGATTATAACATCGATGCTAGCTTCGGCGGACCATTCCCGTTTGTAAGCAGAGAATTGGGGAATCTGAGATTCTGGGCTTCTTACACACAGCAGAGGTCAATGTATCTTATACCTCTTTCTAAAGATAGCTACCAAAATTATAACGGGTCACTAAAGCTGACATCTGACGTCGGGAATGGGAAAGTCCTTACTGTTGAAGGTATGATTGGCCAGCAGTCAGGGACAAATAATAACAATGCAGGACTCCCCGGTATTTTCACTTCAACCAGTGATATAGCGAGCCAGCTGACACAGGTAAACTATATCGATGCACGTATGTATACTTACGATTATTGGGCTCCATCAAGGGTTAATTTTAACATGCTCGGAGCCAAGTTCTCTCATGTGATATCCCCGTCTACCTTTTATGAAATTACGCTTCGTGAATTTGGATCTCAGTATCACACTGCCCCTGGGCCTTTGAGGGACACATCTCGAGTTTACCTTTTTGGTAACTCTTATTACACAGACGAGGCCCCTGTTGGTTTCTGGCCTCAGCCATCGTACGCTATTGACGGCATGCGGATGAGTGTAGGAATGAGCAACTCTCGTGACAGCAGCAAAGTATCAGTTGTAAGTGCACGGGTAGATTTAACAAGTCAGGTAGACCGTTATAATCAGTTCAAAACAGGACTTGAGTTTGTTTACACTGACAACAACGTCAGTTACGCTTCCGTCGATCAGTACCTTCCAAGCGGCAGATCCTGGTCTCACTGGCACACGTTTCCTGTTAGAGGGGCTTTTTACCTGCAGGATAAGCTGGAATTCGAGGGAATGATCGCCAACCTTGGGGTTAGAGTTGATTATTCTCATGCAGGTGGATACTGGTACAAGTTTACACCGTATGACCCTGCTTTTTCCGGTGCACTTTCACTTGGACTCGATACGCTCCTTCAACACGAGCCGACAAAGCAAATTGTTACGGTCAGCCCCCGCCTGGGGATCTCATTCCCAATAACTGTAGATTCAAAGTTATATTTTAATTATGGACACTTTTATTCTATGCCCTCGCCGGACGATCTTTTCCTGATAAGGAGGTTTTCGGATAACAACGCCGTCACGCGTGTTGCCAATCCAAATGCACCTCTTCCACGGACTATCGCATACGAACTTGGATATGAACAGAGCCTGTTTAACCAGTTTCTCATCCATGCGGCCGCTTATTACAAAGACGTGTCTCAGGAGAGAACGCTTACAACGTACATCAGTGCTGATACTAAGGAAAATTACAGCTTGAGCACAAGCAATCTTTATGAGGACATAAGAGGTTTTGAGATAACCTTATCTAAGAATAGAGGCGACTGGATACAGGGCTTTGTGAACTACACCTACATGGTTTCAACATACGGACGATTTGGATGGAGAACATATTACCAGAGTCCTGCCGATATGCGTAATTACATGAGGACAAATTACACCGACCTGTATCAGCAGAAACCTGTGCCTCAACCATATGCCCGGCTAAATCTTGATTTCTTCACACCATCTGAATTTGGACCTGATCTGTCAGGTATCAAACCTCTTTCTGATTGGCATATGAACCTCCTGGGTTCATGGCAGGCAGGCCAGTACTTTACGTGGGCAGGGGGCGGATCTGTGCCCGGAGTTGTAAATAACGTTCAATGGCGAGATTACATTAACTTTGACCTGAGGATAAGTCGAGCCTTCAGACTTAAAGGTGCTGATGTGGAGATATTTGCAGACATTTACAACATCTTCAATATTAAGTATATGTCGCCATTTTATGGTTTCTATGACTATAATGATTTTCTGGCATATATGAAATCGCTCCATCTTCCAGCTTCTATAGCAGGCGACTCCCTGCATCCAAAGCTCGGATATATCAACACACCTGGTAATGATCGACCTGGGGATTACAGAACTGCGAGTAAACCTTACATTGATATGCCGAATTTGTGGCAATTGGCGTTCTTAAATCCACGCAGTGTCTTCTATGGAATTAGATTTACATATAATTTGCCTTAATTAAAGTAGGAATTAAGGTTGTTTCTGTATACATCAGTATATAAAAGTAGAGGGAAAAATGAGGTTTGAACATTTGAAAACATGCACGGTTGTAGTTGCAGCACTGGCTATATTAATTCCAGGCGCAAACGCATTTGCCCAGTTCTCAACGAAATGGATGAGCATAGGATCTCTCCAGAGCTGGTACTCTAACATGGGCTGCGAAATTGAAGAGGGAAGGGTTAAAGTCCAGCAGGACGGCTTACGCTGGCCCGCAATTTATCCATATCAGGATATGGAAGCGGCAAAGGGACTCTGGATTGGAGTAAAAAATTACACCGATGCACAGGGAAATTTCTTTCCTTACAAGGTGGTACATGTCGGACCGAGAGTGACAGGCGTCGGAGAGTTTTTTCCACTCGCATTTAAAACAACTGACAGATTTGCCCTTCCACAGGTTCTGGTTGATGCAACTCCATCCTACAGCATACCCCCTGATGTTGATGCTGTAGACCCCACTCTCAAGGAGGATAGGCTAATATATGACAGTGTCAATACTGCCATTGGTTTAACAATGGTGAGGAAAATCATAGGCTTCAGCCAGCAGTTCCACGATAATTATATAATTTATGATTACACATTCACAAACACAGGTAATATCAATGATGACCCTAAGATTGAACTACCCAATCAAACCCTTGACAGCCTCTACATATTTTTTCAATATAGATATGCAGTTTGCAGACAGGCCGCTATGGTTATTGGTAGTCCTACTCAGTGGGGAATTAATACAATGAACGATGCGCGGGGTGATGGGTTAAATCCAGGATCAACATTCTTCCCGGGAAACAAGGATAATGACGTCAGAGCTCAATATTCATGGCATGGCAATTATCCACCTTTTCAGTTCCCCGGGATGCCATTTCTCCCCGGGACAAGTCACAGTGACAACATCGGAGGACCTATCTGGGCTCCTGATCAATATGGTTATGTGGATAAGTCGGACACAGTAGGTCGACTTGGGGCAGCTCAGTTCGTCGGTATAGTAACCTTACATGCAGATAGGGCTCCGGGTGATACATCTGACGACCCTAATCAACCGAGCACAACCATGTATGTAGGTTCAGATGATCCACTTAATTCACAAAATGATCAGTTTAATATTCCCAAGATGACCCAGGAATATGCCTGGATGTCAAGCGGACATATGAGTCCGCGACATGCGGACAAAGTCGGGCCGACAGGAGACCCTTCCCTTGGCACAACTGGAGGCTGGTCAATTGCGAATGGCTATGGCCCGTACACCCTTGGGCCAGGACAGAGTATTCATATTGTTATGGCTGAAGCTGCTGCTGGATTAAGCAGGGAAGCCTGTATCAGAATTGGTCAAAAATTTAAGCAGGGAATTATCACAGCTGCTCAAAAGGATGATTCTGTGTACACAGGGCGTGATTCTTTATTTCAAACTTTTAGAAGAGCTATTGCAAACTATAACTCGGGCTATAACATTCCCCGTCCCCCACTTCCTCCATCCTCTTTTGTAGTTAACTCTGCGGGTGATAGGATAAGTTTATCATGGCAAATTCCAGATGACCCCAAACTTAGAGGTTTTAGAATTTACAGGGCAACAGGGAGGTATGACAGTACCTACAGAATGATTTACCAGTCCGGCCCGACGGTTAACAGCTATAATGATACATCAGTAGTAAGAGGTGTCGCGTATTACTATTATATAACATCAGTTGGGGATCCTGCAGATAATAACGGTACAGGGAACACACCTGCAGGAATTCCTCTTGAAAGCAGCCGATACTATACGCAAACATATGATCCGGCATACCTCAGAAGGGCACCGGGTAAGGATCTGGCAGATATCAGGGTTGTCCCAAATCCCTACAACATTTCTGCAGATCCTAATTCTCTCCTTTATCCGGGTGAGCCGAACAAGATTGCATTTCTCAACATTCCCGGTCAATGTACAATAAAAATTTATACAGAGCTGGGTGAACTGATAAATACAATACAACACACCAATAACAGTGGAGATGAGTACTGGAATTTAACCACCTCATCAAACCAGATAGTGGTCAGCGGAGTCTACATAGCCGTTTTTCAGACCCCAACCGGTCAAACAGCCGTAAGAAAGTTTGTAGTAATTCGATAACGCTCATGAAAATGGGAATGAATATGAAGACAGTGAAATTACCGATTAGCTTAATAGGGATTGTCCTAATCCTTTGCAACTCCGGTTATCCCCAGCAAAAATTGGCACAAACAGGCATGAAGTTTATATCAGTTGCAACTGACCCACGAGCTTCTGCAATGGGAGAGGCTGTTACCTCCATAGATGGGAATTCTGTATCAATGTTTTTTAATCCTGCAGGCATGGCACGTATGGAAAATTTGGCATCAGTTTCAGTTGGACAGGTCAGCTGGATAGCAGGAATTAAGCATGTTTATGGGAGCGTTGCCTTCAGTCCGGCAAATGGCAATTATGGTGTAATTGGATTTACATTCCGCACGGTCAACTATGGAAATTTACAGGAAACCATTCTTGCCAATAATGATCAGGGTTTTATTGACATCGGCACATTTACACCTACGGCTTTTGCGGCCGGAGTAGGATATGCAAAGGCACTTAGTGATAAGTTTGCAGTAGGGGGTAATGTAAACTATGTCAAGCAAGACCTGGGGCAGAGTATTGTTAAAATTGACACCGCGGGAAATCCGGTTAAGAAGGGCGAATCGCAAAATGTCGTCTCTTTCGACTTTGGTTTAATTTATCGCACCGGCTTCAAGAGCCTTGCATTTGGAATGGACATAAGGAACTTTGCCCGTGAAATCAAGTATGAGCAGGAAAGTTTTCAGCTTCCTCTCATTTTTCGAATTGGAATATCAATGAACGTTCTTGATTTGTGGGATATGGACAGTAAGCAACATAGTTTTCTTTTGACTGTTGATGCCACGCATCCGAGGGATTACCCGGAGCAGGTGAACGTCGGTGCTGAATACACCTTCATGCAAATGGTCTCATTAAGAGCAGGTTACATGTTTAACAATACTGAATATGGCGTTACTGCTGGTTTGGGCGTTCAGAAGGATATAGGCGGAGTTAAGATTGGAATTGATTACTCATATACACCATTTGGTGTATTCACCAACGTCCAGCGTTTGGGATTACAGGTTGCTTATTAAGAAACAGTGCTTTTATGAAGAAGTTTTCTAAATGAAACAGTTAAGGGAATGAAAATGAGAACAATGTTAAAACCTTTACTGACAACCATTGTTGTCATAGCTGTTGCGGGGATACTGGGTACAATTAACGGCTGCAAGCCGCAGGAGACTCCAAGCTTATATGACCCCAATTGGAAAAGTTTGCCTCAGCCAATAGTCGACAGTCTATCACCTGGCAGCGGGGCAATTAACGGTCTGGATACTATAAAGATATATGGTCAGAACTTCTCGAGTAATACACAGGAAGATGTGGTTTTTTTGAATTCTGCAATTGCTACTGTCGTGTTCGCTTCACCAACAAGACTTGATATAACAGCACCGTCAAGTGTGTCGGGCGACAGCGTACAGGTCAGGGTATCGGTCATAGGGGCTGAAAAATTCAGTCCTGTTAAATATTATAGAATCAGACCTGGCGTATCAGCATTTGGGAATCTCCTGGCAAACGAAGCAGCATATTCAGTTGCAGTAGACGCCAATGGCAACCTCCTCGCATCTCTGGCAGCGAGCGGAGCAAGTGAAGGAATAGCATTGTTTAAACCTGACGGCACCAGGCAGAATTACATCACAGACACCAAAAGTGCCATATACTGGAATTCCATGAGAGTTGGTCCCGGTGGATATGTGTATGCCGTTAAAGGATTGGGCGCTATTTACAGATATGGACCTGGCGCAACAGGATCTCAGGCAACTTTATGGGTAGCTATCACCAGAACAGGTACTCTCGTGGATATTGACTTTGACGCCAACAAAAACCTTTGGGCTGGAGGAAACAATCCAAGTATATATATGGTCACACAAACTAAACAGGTGAAATCATTTGCCTTTAACGGGAATGTCAGGGGGTTAAGGGTTTACAATGGATACCTCTACATAGCAGCGATAGTGGGGGGAAACAGTCAAATATACAGGGCACAAATAGTGGGTGACAGCATCACAACTCCACAGGTTTATTTCAACATGTCTGGCGTTAATGCCAATGCCACATCATTGACTTTTTCAAATAGTGGCAATATGTATGTCGGTTTGGATGGAGGAGCCGGTTTGATTGTCGTCCCTCCAGGTGGAAGTACATACACTGCGCCATATGCATCTTTTTCATCGATTTTGTCAAACGGCATAATATCATTGACAATGACACCAGACGGAACGCTTTACGCTGCGTCTGGTATCAATGCACTATTGAGGATTTTAACTCATGAATCCGGAGCTTTATACTATGGGTTTCAGTAAGATGCTTTGCTTCACAAACACAAATCAACAACTAAAAACAAAAGGAGGAAACAATGCGTAAAGCATTTACACTCTTGGCGGTGAGTCTCTTATTGAGTGTTGCCGCTAATGCCCAACAGTCCCCGAACTGGCAGTTTGTAAAGGTATTCCCCGACACAAACCTCAGCTGGGGTTCTGGAATTAACAACACAATAGCTGTCGACAAACTTGGAAGGATATGGCTGGCATCGTATTCAGCCTCGGTCGACAGTATCCAGAGAGCTGACGGGACTTATAAGAAGTGTGGAGTTCTCAGGATTTACAATCCTGATGGTTCCCAGGCTTCATTTTCACCAATTAAAACCGTAACGACCGGAGGCGTTACAGATACTCTTGGCTATGGATATGGAATGGCAGTGGACCCCAACGGAAACATTCTCCTTGTCAAACCGAGCAATATGGTCATCCGCATAAACTACAAAGATGGAACAGGGATGAATCGAGTTGTTTATCCCATCCCCGGCTACACCGGCTCACTGGCCAGTGTGGCGGTTGATACATTGGGAGAAGTCTTTTTACAGCCTGTACTCCCGGGTGCACCAGCAATTGCAATGTCTAGTGATTTTTCAAGTGTTCTGGCTACGATTGATACTTCAATGCAGGGCTATGCACGCACACTGGCAGTCTCTAAAGATGGTAACTATGTTTACCTGCCTCGTTTTGACAAAAAGACCACATATGTTTACTATTCCCCAAATGGTACATTTGGACCCTATCAGAGAATAGATTCAATTTTCACCGGACTTGTTAATGAAACAATGGGATGGGATCCAAAAACAGGGTGGCTCTGGGCAGGCTCAGGGAACAAAATTAGTGGGTATCCTGATCCCCCTTATACAGCATACAGATGGTATGCTTACAGTTTCAAGACTAAGTCAATAGTTGACAGCATTGTGTGGAATGGTGATGTAAGTACAGATCCACGTCCGCGTGGAATTGCATTCTCACCGTCAGGCGATACAGTGTATTTAGCTGCATTTAACATCAGCAAGGGATTTGTTCAAATGTTCAAGCGACTGAGTGTGCCAAATGCTGTCAAAGATAGACAACCAGACCAGATTCCTGCCAGTTATACTCTTTCGCAGAACTATCCCAATCCATTTAACCCCTCTACAAACATTGATTACACGCTAAAATCAGGTGGCAAAGTTACTTTGAAGGTGTATGACTTGTTAGGACGTGAAATAGCAACTCTGGTGGATGGGATACAATCAGCAGGTGAGCACACTGTCAGATTTGATGGTACCAATCTTCCATCAGGGATTTACATCTATGTACTTTCAACACCTGACGGCTTGAAACTCACAAAGAAGATGGCTTTGATGAAGTAACTTAGTTTGAAAATGAGTTACAGGCTGAAATTGAGGGGGATGCTATTTCCCCCTCAATTCTGCTGAATAAAATATTTCCGCAGACTGGAGAAAGGGTGAGTCGTGTTGATTAACTCAATCATAAAAGGGCTGAATAATTTCAACCTCAAATTATTTCCTCTTCTTTTTGTAATTCTGCCAATTATCAATCCTGCATCTGCTCAGGTAAAATTAGCTCAGGCAGGTTTTCAGTTCTTAAGCGTAGGAACAGATGCACGTGCAACGGCAATGGGAGAAGCATTCACAACTGTAGACGGCTCAATCACATGCATCCTTTACAACCCGGCTGGAATATCAAGCATCAACTCTCCGTTTGAAGCTGAAGTGAGCCAGATGAAGTGGATTGCGGATATAAAGTATATTTCCGCAGCTGCGGCAATAACTCCATTTAATGGAGATTATGGGACCATCGGTATCAGTTTTCTCAATGTGGATTATGGAAATTTCAACTTCACGATGGTGGCCAATAATGATAAGGGTTATGTTGACTTAAACGGATACCCAAAGCCCTATGCATTTTCTCTGGGAGTAGCGTATGCTAAGGAGCTGTCTGATAGATTTTCAGTTGGGGGCTCTGTTCAGTTCGTGAAGCAAAGCCTTGGTAATAGTCTGGTGCCAGTATTTAAACAGGTATTACGTGATTCCGTCATTACAACGGATACATCTTATGCTACCAGAAACTATGGACTTGGCGTGATGGCGTTCAACTTTGGGACGGTGTACAAAACCGGTCTGAAGAGTCTTTCATTTGGTATGTCTATCAACAACTTCTCTAAAGAGATAGCTTATGAAAGAGAAAACTTTCAGTTGCCCCTTACATTCAAATTTGGCATCTCAATGAATCTAATGGATTTAATTCCAGAGATGAGGAAAAATAATTCCTTTCTCGTTTCAATAGATGCTATTCATCCCCGTGCATATTCAGAATTCCTAAATATGGGAGCTGAATATGGCTTCATGAACACTCTGTTTTTAAGAGCAGGATATATAACAAAACATGACGACTATGCGTTTACATTCGGATTAGGTATCAGGAAGTTTGGACTAGCATTTGATTATTCATTCATGCCCGAAAAGATATTTGAAAATGTACATAGATTTTCGTTAAGGTTTACAATGTAGCAATTTTTTTATTGCTGCGCATATAAAAAGGAGCGTGGGATAATATGAAGATGGTAAAGAAGCTCTTCATTATAATTTACCTTATGTTCCCAATAATTTTACATGCAGGGACTACCGGGAAGATAGTAGGTAAAGTCACCGATGCGGAAACAGGTCAACCTCTCCCGGGTGTGACGGTCATGATCGAAGGGACGAACATGGGGGCTGCAACGCAGCTGGATGGTACTTACACAATTCTGAATGTGCCGCCTGGAACATACTCACTCAGATTCAGCATGGTTGGCTATGCAAAAACAGTGGTGCAAAGTGTGCGGGTTGAAATTGACCTTACGACGACTGTTAACGTACAGTTAAAGGCTTCAGAAGTAATGACACATGAAGTGGTAATATCCGCTCAGCGTCCTGTTGTTACAAAAGATGTCTCTGCAAGTGAGTTTAATATCCAGACCAGGCATGTGCAGACACTACCGGCTCAAACTGTAACTGATATATTGACTCTTCAAGCTGGTGTTGAATGGAGCTCGAGCGGAATAATCGTTAGAGGAGGCGGAGCAAATCAGACAGTTGTAATGGTTGATGGATTCAGAATGAACGATGAAAGATCCAACGTTCCATATTCTGCATTTGGTCTTGCCAATACCCGTGAAATACAGTTGCAAACTGGCGGCTTTAATGCAGAATACGGAAACGTCAGATCAGGCGTCGTTAACGTTATAACAAAAGAGGGAGATAACAGCCGTTATAGTGGAACAATTAATATTAGCTACGCACCACCTCAACAAAAACATTTTGGTTTGTCACCCTATGATCCAAACTCGTATTTTAATCGACCGTTTACTGATCCTGCTGTTTGCTGGACAGGCACTAACAACGGAGCATGGGATACATATACAAAAAACAGCTATCCAGCTTTTCAGGGGTGGATACTGGTCGCTCAGAAGACACTCCAGAGTGGGGATTCCACAAAGTTTCTGACCCCTACTGCTGCACAACGTCTCTGGGAATGGCAGCGCCGCCGAGCAGGGGAGATCTCAAAGCCTGACTATAATGTGGACGCTGGATTTGGAGGACCAGTCCCTATTATAGGGGAGTATCTTGGGAATTTGCGCTTTTATCTATCTCACTTCAGAGAAAGAGACATGTTTGTCATACCCCTTTCAAGGGATGCTTATACGGACAATCATACAGAACTTAAGTTAAATTCAGATATTACAACAAAAATGAAACTCACCATCATAGGAATTTATGGAGAAGATAACTCTGTATCCCCTTATGAATGGACAACTGTTCCAACAGGTTATCTGATGCGCAGCCAGTCAGAAGTAGCCCGACTCCTCACAAGCTCTGATGGAATGAATGTTCTTTATATGCCCGGTCGGTACAGCCCAAGTTCAATTTATCGATATGTAATAGGCGCAACCATCACACAGATGCTGAGTAACAATACTTTTTACGACCTCACACTTCAAAGAAGTCAGAGCAGATACAATACATTCCAGCTTCCCACGAGAGACACTTCAAAAATATATGAGCCGGTTCCAGGTTATAAGGTGGACGAAGCACCATATGGTTACTGGGGATATAGTCTCGGCGGAATTGATGGAGTCCTCAGTATGGGCGGTTGGATGAATCTTGGAAGGGACAGGAGTGTTATTTCAACTTCATCTCTTTTGTTTAGCATTACCAGTCAACTTGGAAAATTCAACCAGGTTAAGTCTGGTTTTCAATTTTACTATGACGATCTTAACATTAATTCTGGTACATACAGTCCGTCAATGTCCACATGGACGCGAAGCCTGATTTACCATGTCTGGCCATACCGAATTGGAGCTTATGTTCAGGATAAGCTGGAGTTCGAAGGATTTATTGCAAACCTCGGTTTAAGGTGGGATTACTCAAACCCAAACTCATCTTATCTTGATTTAAGTCCCTACGATCCTCTTTTCAGTGCCGGAGCGGGGAACCAGATTGACCAGAAAGCACCAAAGGATAAGGCCAACCCTCAAAGCTACCTCAGTCCCAGGCTGGGGATTTCTCATCCAATAACGGAAAACTCTAAACTTTATTTTAACTATGGGCATTTTGTCTCAGAACCATCGTCATCGTACAGATTTCTTCTCCAACGTGAGGCAAATGGACAGGTTGATTATATAGGTAATCCTAATATGGCATTTGAAAAGACAATTGCTTATGAACTTGGCTATGAGCAAAACGTATTTGGAGAGTTTCTACTTCATCTGGCTGCCTATTACAAAGATATTACCAATCAACCAGGATGGATATTATTTCAGAACATTAATACATCAGTGAATTATCGCGAAGCTGCAAGCAATAACTACGCAGACATACGCGGATTCGAGTTGACTCTTTCCAAAGTTACCGGAGGATGGGTTAGAGGTTTCCTGAATTACACTTATGAAGTTGCCAGTAACGGATACTTTGGATTGACTCAGTACTACCAGGATATCAATAAGCAGAGGCAGTACCTCATGCTTAATCCGCAGGAGGTTAAACCTGTCCCAACCCCATTCGCGAGAGCAAACATCACGTTTGAATCGCCAGAGGATTTCGGACCAAAATTAGCTGGTACTGCGCCACTTGGAGGATGGAGCCTGAGTTTATTAGCTGTGTGGAAGGCAGGTGCACACGATACGTACAATCCAAATTCAATTCCCGGAGTATCAAACAACGTACAATGGGTGGACTATTACGATGTGGACATGCGACTGGCAAGACAGCTGTCAGATTTCCCGGTTAGAGGAATGGATACACAAATTTATATGGATATTACAAACCTCTTCAACTTCAAATTCCTCAATATGGCTGGATTCGTCGATTCATACGATTATCAGAGCTATCTTGCTTCACTTTGCTTCCCATGGGAAGATGGGGATAAGAAGGGAAATGACAAAATAGGTGACTATCGCCCACCTGGAGTTGCATACGACCCGCTGGAACCAAATCCAAACAATGATCCTGTCATTACGGCACGTAATAATGCAAGGAAGGCTAAAAAGTCATACATAGACATGCCAAATGATGAATCAGTGGCTTTTTTAAATCCAAGACACATAAGCTTCGGGTTGAGGATAAATTTCTGACAACAACAGCAAATTTGATAAAGTTAAAAATTTAAGGACAGACTCATGAAGGCAAAGGTTTTGTTATTTATTATTATGGCGCTATTTTGCACGACTATTTTATCCCGTGCACAGGTATCGCCAACGGAAACAAGGTATATAAGGGTTGGCACACTCCAGAGCAAGTATACTGCTATTGGTGCGGAGAGGGCATGGAATAATATTTATTATGAGGGTATGGTATGGCCCGCAGACTACCCTTATCAGGACAACGCAGTAATTGAACGTACATACATTGGGTGTACTAATTTCACAGATTCAAGCGGACGTCATTGGGATTATTACAATATTTTATTTGCTCAGGCTTATGCCGGGGTCACGGTTTTTCCTATGGTTATGAGAGAAACCGCAAAGTTCAGAAACCCGGATGTTTACGTGGATGGAATTAACATCAGTTCACCATACGCAGGTGATGTGGACAGCATTGATGCCAGCCAGGTAGCTGATCGAGTCATAACGAACATTGTAAACACATCTATGGGAATAACCATGACAAGACGTGTCCTGGGGTTCAGTCAGCAGTACCACGACAGTTACTTTATTAAAGAGTACACATTTAAGAATACAGGCTTCGTCAACTCCACAAACATGACAGTCTTACATGATACGGTCAGGGGATTCAGATTTGGCTTTGTCAACAGGTACAGCGTTTCCAGGGAAGGAGCTATGAAAATGGATGACGGACAGGATTGGGGTAAACATGACTGGGTGACAAGGAGAGGGGAGGATTATATTCAACATGCCAATGACATTCTTACGGAGGCAAGTCCGATTCCGCAATGGCTCCGTGCAGGTTTTGAATGGGCCGGGCAGTCTGACAATAATTCATGGGATAATATTGGAAGTCCAGATGTCAAAGCTACAGGCCGACTGTGTGGTGCGCAGTTTGCAGGGATAGTTGTGCTGCATGCGGACAAAACTGCCACGGATAAATCTGATGACCTGAAACAACCGGTAGTTCTTGGATGGCATGCTGGCGATACAGTTCCGAGCCTGGGCGACATGTCCCCTTCAACAGCTCCCCAGCAGGCTGACATGTACAATTTGCTTTCGGGTGTGCCATACAAAGGACTGGGAAATGACACAGCCAGGATGGACGAGCAGTATATGTCAAAAATACGCGATCCTTGGAAAGTACATGGCGACGGAGGGGGAACAGGGTTATGGATTGCTTTTGGCCCATGGGATATACCGCCTGGCGACAGTATTGTGATTGTCATTGCTGAAGGTGTGAACGGATTAAGCAGGAATATGTGCTGGACAATAGGCAAAAGGTGGAAGCAAGCATATGATAATCCGAATGACAAAGGCCCCTTTTTGTTGCCTGACGGTTCATCCACGACAGATAAAGATGTTTACAAGGATACCTGGGTTTATACAGGGAAAGATTCCATTATGAAAACATTTAGCAGAGCAAAGCGAAATTATGATTCGGGTTATAAGATACCTCAACCACCTCTGCCGCCAACGATGTTTCAGGTAAATTCAGGTGGAGACAGGATAAGTTTGTCATGGGACCCAAGTCCATCTGAAACCGATCCTGATTTTGGCGGATATAAGATTTTCAGGGCAGTTGGTAAGCCAGACACCTCATTTGAGGAAATTGCTTCGATTCCACCCGGAACCCACTCGTTCGATGACGTTACAGCCCAGCGAGGATTTTCATATTACTATTATATATCATCTTACTCAAAAGGAACTAATAATTCCAACGGTGTAACTAACCCTGCAGGTCCCCTGCTAAGTAGCAGATTTTACACAAAGACAAATTTACCTGCGTATTTGCGAAGACAGGCAGGAACATCACTTTCTGACATAAGAATTGTTCCCAACCCTTACAACATCCGTTCAACTAACCTCCAGTTTCCAGGGGAACCGGACAAGATAATGTTCCTGAACATACCCGGTCACTGCATTATCAGGATTTACACTGAGAACGGTGATTTGATAAAGACCATCAGCCATGAAAATGGAAGCGGGGATGAGACCTGGAATTCCAATACTTCGTCCGGACAGGTCGTGGTGAGTGGAGTATATATTGTACACTTCACTGTGACACAGGATTATGTCGACCCGCAAACAGGCATGATTAGATATCGAAAGGGGGACACAGCATTTCAAAAACTTGTGATCATACGATGATTGAGAATATGAAACATCGACATTTATTACTCAGCTTCCCAGGCCTGTTTTTAATGATTATGTGCGGAGGAATACTCCTTTGTGCAGATTCCACAAGTGCAGTTTTCGGCCAGCAGACTCCAAAATTTGAATTCAGGGCAACATGGATAGCAACTGTGTCAAATATTGATTGGCCGTCACAACCAGGATTATCATCATCCCAGCAGGAGCAACAGCTAATAAGCATACTGGATTCACTGAAGTCTTTAGGATTTAATGCTGTGCTCCTTCAGATAAGGGATGAATGCGACGCTTTTTATAATTCGAGTTATGAACCGTGGTCTTACTGGCTTACAGGTCGACAGGGCTCACCACCCTCTCCGTATTACGATCCCCTTCAGTTTGCTATTCAGGAGGCTCATAAGCGAGGAATGGAGTTACATGCGTGGATTAATCCATATCGGGCTGTAAATAAAGTTGGGACCTATAGTATTGACTCAACACATGTTACTGTAAGGCATCCAGACTGGGTCCTTTCATTTAACAAAAGCAGCGGGGGAACACTGCTAATTTTAAATCCAGGACTCCCTCAGGTCAGAAATTACATCACTTCAGTGATAATGGACATAGTAAGACGCTATGACGTTGATGGAATTCACTTTGATGATTACTTTTATCCATATGAGGGTACTACCTATCAGGATACAGCCACATTCAGGCTGTATAACAGGGGAATTACAGATATTGGTGACTGGAGAAGGGATAACGTTAACTTATTTGTAAAGGAGGTATACGACAGCATAACGTCTGTCAAACCCTGGGTTAAATTTGGAATCTCACCCTTCGGCATATGGAAGAACGGTGTGCCCCCAAATATTACCGGAATGGATGCCTACAGTGAAATATACGCTGATCCGATTGCATGGCTTCATCAGGGGACAGTTGACTACCTTGCACCTCAGTTATATTGGCCAAATAACAATCCCCCTGGCTATAAGCAGGACTATGGTACTTTAATGCCGTGGTGGGCCGACAGTATTTATGCCAACGGCAGACATTTTTATGTAGGTCAGGCTGCGTATAGGATTTCTGCATGGCAACCCGGTGAAATTGAAAGGCAGCTTCAACAGAACAGAGTAAATGTTAAAGTAAACGGGAGTATATTCTTTAACACTTCGAGTGTTTTAGGAAACCCGGGAAATTTTGCGGATTCGCTTCGACAAAATTACTACAGAAACAAATCCATAACACCAATGATGGTATGGAAAGGGAGTGGTACAGTTTCGGCACCGACAAATTTTGTTTATGGACGTATTGCAGGTGTGAACGTCCCGGTATTGAGCTGGTCTGAAGAGAAAAAGTCCGGTCTGGACAGTGTTTTCAGGTATGTAGTCTACCGTTTCTCCCAGGGAAGCGTTAGCAGCAGTGATTTTAATAATTCGTCAAACATACTTGATGTAATTGGTAATTACTACATCTTGCCTTCTGTTCCCTTGACAAAGGGACCGACTTACTATGCTGTATCTGCATTAAATCGGAACAGTTCAGAGAGCCAGCCAGCTACTCTTCTCAAAATTGATTCGCCTCCTCAACCAGTTCTGGCGTCTCCATCGAATGGGTTTCAGTATGCTCGTGACACCACAATCCTAACCTGGAATTTTATTGACAGGGCTTCACAATTTATGTTACAGATAGCTACCGATAGTTCATTTTCGAAAATAATTAGAAGTGTGACTACTTCTGACACGAGTATTGTTTTGACAGGTCTTTCAGGACATTCCAGCTACTACTGGAAGGTTTTGGCTGGAAATGCTGGAGGAATCAGTGATTTTTCAAGTACATACACTTTTACTACAGCATTTCCAGTTTCCCCGGTACCTATCACACCTTCAAAAGCGCAATTAAACGTTTCTCTTAAGCCTCAGTTCATCTGGTCAGGAATTTACGATGCAACAAAGTACAGGCTCCAGCTCTCTACAGGTACATTGTTTACCAACACTGTTATAGACACGAGCATTGCTGATACAGTGTTTCAGTTCTCAGATTCACTTAAACCTGTGACAAACTACTACTGGAGAGTTGCATCGATAAATTCTTTTGGTCAAAGCCAATGGTCAGACATAAATGGCTTTCGGACGGCAAACATAACCGCCTTATCAGGAAATACCCCAGTACCGCAGACATTCCAGCTTTTGCAAAACTATCCTAATCCGTTTAACCCGTCAACATCCATTCAGTACTCAATCCCGTCAATTGGACATGTTACGATTAATGTATACAATATCCTTGGTGAAAAGGTAGCAACACTTGTAGATGAAACTAAACCGGCAGGAATGTACGAAGTTATCTTTGATGCCGCCAATCTTCCATCTGGAGTATATGTATGCAGGCTCAGCTGGAACAACAAATATACGTTTATAAAAATGCTACTTTTGAAATAATCCATGAAAGGCAATATCAATGAAAGGCTTGCTGAAGCTGATTTTACTGTTAACTGCTTTATTATATCCGCTCAATATCCGTGCGCAATCCCGGGCTGAATTAAAAGATTATTTTCATCTTGCGTCAACTGAATTTAATGTTCCGCAGCCAATACTTGAATCCATTGCCTATGTACAAACGAAATGGACTCAAATAATCTATTCACCTGAGGAACTGCAAAACCGTCCACCAGATGTTCAACCTCCGCTTTACGGAATTATGGGTCTTCGGGATGATGACTGGTTTGGACATTCTCTGTTAGATGCTGCACAGCTTGTTGGCAAACCTGCTGATACTTTAAAATTAGATCCGTACCAGAATATTCGAGGTTCTGCAGCACTATTGAGCAAGTACAGGGATGATGAAAATCATGATACAGTTCGCGTAACTTCAGATTTATCCACGTGGGTAAATGTTATCGCCCGCTTTAGCGGAATTCCTCAAAAAGAGATTGCTATGCAGTTTGCATATCATGTACTACAAATTATAAATATTGGAATTAATGAAAATGGAATCATAATAACTCCCGAACCTGTTAACCTCAACAAATTCCCTGAATCTGTTAAAAGTAAAGGATATTTTTTAAAGCGCCCACGACCAACGGGAGTCCTCGAAAATCCAGATTATCCTGGTGCTGTCTGGGATCCAAGTCCAAATTTTAGTTCAAGAGGGGCACCTATTGCATTTGTAATTATTCATGACACAGAGGGACCTTTTGATGCAAGCGTTTCATGGTTGAAAAATCCGGCTGCTCAGGCAAGTGCACATTACATTATTCGCAGCGTCGATGGATATATCGAGCAACTTGTGCATGAAGCAGACAAAGCCTGGCACGTGAGATGCTGGAACCCTGTCACGGTTGGAATAGAGCATGAAGGTTACGTCTCGAATCCATCTTATTTTACAGAAACAATGTACCAATCGTCAGCTCACCTGACACAATACTTATGCAATAAATATTCTATTCCGGAAGACTCACTGCATGTATTCGGACATGATGCATGGACATATACATGGTTCCCCAGCATACCCTTTCAGCAGTACACTCAATACGTTGGCACCTCATACGCAACCTGTAATGACCATACTGATCCCGGAAAGTACTGGAATTGGCATCATTATTTCGACCTCATACATAGTTACGACAGTTCTGTACCATATGTTGCCAGTTCAATCCCGTCTCCAGGCGACACCTCTGTGCCCGCATATTCAGACATTGTGATTAATTTCTCTATGCCAATGAATCCAAATACATTACAATCATCTTTCTCCATAAATCCCGCAGTCAACGGCTCGCTCAAGTTCAGTTCAAATTATACCCGGTTTATATTTTCTCACCCTGATGAGTTGCTTAAATGGGAAACTGCTTACACTGTTAAAATAGATACACAGGCTGCATCGACAAACGGCAAAAAACTCCAATATCCTCTCGAATTGAAATTTACAACTGTGCCAATTGATACGGCAGGTCCGGCTCCAATAGCCATTTCACCAAATAACGGCGGAACTACAGTTCCGCAGTGCTTTGCCGAATTTGTTTTCAATGAACCCGTAGATTACAATTCAATTCCAGGAAAAATATTCTTTAACGATTCTACAGGTAACAGGATTGGATTTTCAAAAGACCTGTTTCAGGTCAGTTCAAAAAATTTGACTTTTCTTGCAATTAGATCTGCAGGTCAGCTTATCCATGGCATGAAATACACCGTTGGATTGCTTCCGGGTATTAAAGACTATTATGGCAATTTATCTCGTTCATCGTACTCAACTACCTTTAGAATCGATTCGTCCGGCACAAAGGGGTTGGTTGTTGATGGGTTTGAATCATCTTCTTCAGCGTGGAGCCTATCAAAGGGGAAAAGCGATTTAAACGGTGTAGACAGTACAGCAACCGACTTTGAGGTTCAATCCAACCGCACATTCAGCGGGTCCGCAGCTGGAGTTTTACATTACAAGTTTGACTCATCTGGTGCTTATTGCAAAATTCTCAGAAATCCAGCGATAGACGTAAGTTCAGCGCACTCAATTGGAATATGGCTATTTGGCGATAACAGTCGGAATCAAATCAACTTTTTATTTACAGGCTCATCACCAACGCCAGCAGATAAGGTGATCCCAATCGACACTATAAACTGGTACGGATGGAAATACATTGGGATGTGGAAAGATGTTGGCGATCCATCGACGGCATACTTCAAAGGATTTGAGATTAAATCTTGCAGTTCATCACTCCTTAATCAGGGGGTAATATATTTTGACGATCTACAAACAAATGGCAAAGTCACAAACATTGTAAGGACTCAAATACCTCAGGATTTTTACCTTTCCCAGAATTATCCAAACCCGTTTAACCCCTCAACTGTAATTCTCTTTAAGATACCTGCCAGAAATCATGTTTTGCTGCGCATATATGATGTTCTGGGAAGATTGGTGAAGACAATTGCGGACGAATCACTGGATGCTGGAGAATACAGGTACGAATTTAATGCATCCGATTTACCTTCAGGGGTTTACATTTGTAAGCTCACAGCACTAAACCGGACACTCACTGTTAAAATGTTGCTCATGAAATAAAAATTGTGAGAGGAAAGATTATGAGAGGAATAAATATATTGTTTATATTGATTCTATTAAGTTGGACTTATCTACTTAAAGCACAGGATATTAAGCTAAGAAGTCTAACAGATAATTTAGGTATTAGAGATAGTACCATGAGAATTTCGTTCCTGAATATTGGCAATGCCAGGAAAACGGACAGCACCACATATACATTTGCCATTACTTCTCCAAATGAAAACAAAATTAAATCGGCTTTAGCTGAGTTATCTATTTCGAATGAATTGTTCGTCAATCTCCCTGGTACATATGGCGGTAGACTTCTTCTTAACAGCGATGTCCCTCCACAGGTTATGAAAAACCTTGTTCTGACTGACAGTGCTCAGTTTAATCAAAATAAGTATGCACGCCAGTACTGGATTACCTATGCAGGTATGGGCATCTGGGAAGGGGTAATCAACTGCTATCTGAAACGGGATCAGAAATATTATATTATTTCATTGGTACAGGATGAATCATTAGGAAAACCGGGTGAAAATAATATCACTGCGGACTCATTGCGAACGGAGATGTTAAAATCGCTTATGGATTCGACAAGCGCTACTGTCCAGGCGTTTAACAAGCTTGTTGCTTCTCTCCAAATCTCAAACCAATAAAAAGAGTGAGTCAATGAATAAATGCAATATTTTTTGTTTTATCATAGTTGCTCTTTCTTTAGAATCATCAGCTGTACAGGCACAGCTGCCAATCGAAGCTAAAGGGATCTGGATATGGAAAGTGTGGACTGCTAATTCCGGCGACCTTAATCAGGTCGTCAGTACTCTAAAAAAAGAAGGTATAACGTGGCTTGTAATAAAAATGGGGGATAGTGATAGTTATTACAACTTACCTAACAAGGCTCTCTACGGCTGGGCTGCAAATTATGGTGGAATGGATAGCGTAATTGCAAAATTTCACCACAACAACATAAAAATAATGGGCTATCAATACGTTTATGGAATACCCCATTGGGGGACAGGTATGACAGAAGCTGATGTGGCAGACTCAATACTTAACGTCAATAACATTGACGGCCTTATTATAGATGCGGAGATTCAATATGATACTCTAACCAACCGATACTCAATTGCCAAAGCATATCTGGACAGTGTTCACGCACATCATCCGAACAGCTTTGTCGGGCTGACTTCCTGGGCAAGGGTCGGGTTACATTCAACTTTTCCATGGACAGTTTTTCTTGATCGTGTCAATGTAAATATGCCTCAAACTTATTGGGCAGCTCGCTCATTGTCTCCTACAGATGAACTGAGCAGAATGAGTAGCGATTTTTTGTATTACACAAATCAATGGGTTAAAAGTGGAGACAGCGCAGCAAACAAACCTATAATGCCCATTGGACAGGCTTCTTACTTTGGATATGGTAACAGAATACAGAGAGGGGACATAAGGTCTTTTTGTGATACCTCACAACACAAGTACAATTATAAGGGCGTTAGCTTGTGGGAGTATACGCAAATAGATTCTGCGTACATCTGGGATGAATATGCAGCGGCCTGGCAAACAACATCGGTATTCCCACCAGTGTACGTTGCTCACACATTTAAGCTATATCAGAATTATCCAAATCCATTTAACCCGGCTACGACAATACGCTTTGTCGTGCCGAATTTTACTCATGTAAACCTGTCGATTTTTGACATAATTGGCAGAAAGGTTGTAACGTTGGTCAATCGGCAAATGCAGCCTGGTGAATACAGTGAGGTCTTTGATGCTAAGTCGCTTCCCAGTGGAGTATATTTCTGCAGACTAACTGCAGGAGGCTCTTCCATTTCTAAACCAATGGTGCTCATTAAATAAAACAAGATATTTTTAAGGTAAACATATCTTCCCAAGTATGGTAGCTTTTATTGCTCCTGTAACAGAAGGGATATTTGATGTATTCCCTGAAATAGTTTCATTAGCCAGAACTGCAAAACAGACCGCCTCCTTGGCATCAGATGAAATGCCAATTTCTTCTGCCGGCTTCACTTTAACTCCGTCAAAGAGTTCTTCCAGCCTTTTTAAGAGCCAGCTGTTATGAGCCCCACCGCCGCTGACAAAAAGTTCATCAATATTTGAAATAGCCTTCAGGTATTTATCATAATTAACAAAGACTGACCTAGCGGTAAATTCAGTAACAGTTGCAATAATATCGTTATTTGGGATATTTTTGAATTTTGAGAGTATCTCAGTAACGTAATGTTTGCCGTATCTCTCTCTCCCTGTTGATTTGGGTGGAATTTCATTAACAAACTCATCTGCCATCAGATAGCTGAGTAACTCTTCATTAACTTTGCCCTGCGCGGCAACACTGCCATTTTCATCGTATTCTTTATTATAAAGAACCTTCATTAACTGGTCTATTAACATATTTCCAGGCCCGGTATCAAACGCTCTCACATCGTTAACTGAACAAGCCTTCGGTAAAAGTGTGATGTTGCTAATGCCGCCGATGTTCAATAATGCCCGGGACCGCTTTTCAGATCTGAATAACAGGAAATCAAAATAAGGAACAAGTGGAGCACCCTGTCCACCAAGTGCCACATCACCCACGCGAAAATCGCCAACAGTTATAACGCCTGTAAGCTTAGCAAGTACGGACGGGTCTCCTATTTGAAGCGTCGAGCGAATCTCCTGACCAAATAGTACCTCCGGCTGAGGCAAATGATGTACAGTTTGTCCGTGAGAACCAATTAGATCTATTTTATCAAGAGAAACTCCTGAGTGCACACATAATTCTTTAACAGCATTAGCGTAAAGCTTGGCTATGAGAAAATTTAATTTGCAAATGTCAGCGACATCACCTGAACCTGTTAATGAATTCTTTAAGACGTATTCCTTAAAACCGGGCGGAAAATCCGCAGTGATGAAATCAATTAATTTAACTTGCGTACTAAAACCCGATCCTGTGATTTCTACAAGTGCTGCATCTATACCGTCAACACTTGTTCCACTCATTAATCCGATGACATTTTTTGATTTTTTTTCAAAAAGTCCAATTAAATTCTTCATTTACTGTTTACCTTTCATTTAAGTATATTTTATTATGAAAAAGAAACTTTCTGAGAAAGAAGAGCCATTGCTCGGTGCCCATATGTCAACAGCGGGTGGACTCCATACGGCATTTGAAAGAGCAAATCGAGTCGGATGTAATGTCATTCAAATATTTACGAAAAATTCCAACCAATGGAAAGACCCTGAACTCCTTCCTGACACCCTCGACCAATATTGGGAAGCAAGGCAAAGGTCAAATGTAAAGATCGTACTATCTCACAGTTCATATCTCATAAATCTCTGTTCAGTTAACACATCAATACTTCTCAGGTCAAGAACGGCATTTGTTAATGAAATTAAACGCTGTGATAAACTTGGGATCAATTTCCTGATTTTTCATCCAGGGGCACATACAACAATGGACAGAAAGAGGGCACTTGCTCTGGTGTCTGAGTCTTTAAATATGGCTCATGAAGCAACGGGAGACACCCGGGTTGTTACATTAATTGAGACAACGGCAGGGCAGGGAACTACTGTTGGTAGAAATTTTGAGGAAATTGCTGAAATTGTCCAAAAAGTTGCAAACAGTAGACGGATAGGAGTTTGTCTGGACACGTGCCATGTGTTTGCTGCTGGATACGATATAAGGACTGAGGATTCTTACCAGTCAGTGATGAAAGAATTTGATAAAGTTATAGGATTAAAAAATCTGATGGCCATTCACATCAATGATTCAAAAAAAGGTCTCGGTTCAGCTGTCGATAGGCATGATCACATCGGAAAAGGAGAAATCGGTATACAGGCTTTTAGTTTAATTATAAATGATAGGCGATTTACAAAAATCCCCATGGTGCTGGAAACTCCAAAAGGTAACGACGGCTATGAAATGGACATAATAAATCTCTCACTTTTGAGATCGCTAATTAAAAGGTGAATGATTTTTGCCGAACTTTATACAATCGATCTTAATTGCATTACTTTTTTAAAACTCCAAGACTTTCTCCAACTTTCTTAAAAGCTGCTATGGCCTGATCCAGATGACTGATCTCGTGTGCAGCTGAGACTTGAACCCTTATCCTTGCTTGACCCTTTGGCACAACCGGGTATGAAAAACCAATTACATAAATACCTTCATCCAGCAACCGTTCAGCAAAGTCATTCGCTAACTTTGCATCGTACAGCATTATTGGAACTATGGGATGGTCACCTGGTTTTATATCAAAACCCAGCGAAGCCATATTACTTCGGAAGTATCTGGTGTTTGACTCCAGTCTGTCCCTCAGTTCCGTTGTACTTTCCAGGAGATCAAACACCGCTATTGCTGCATTAACTATCGGCGGAGGAAGGGTATTAGAAAATAAATAAGGCCTTGATCTCTGCCTGAGAAACTCAATGATCTCTTTACGCCCGCTTGTAAATCCGCCAGATGCACCCCCGGCAGCTTTGCCCAATGTACTTGTTATTATGTCAACTCTTCCCATGACATTTTTCAACTCAATACTACCTCTTCCTGTCTTTCCAACAAAACCTGTGGCATGGGAGTCATCTACCATGACAAGCGCGTCATACTTTTCTGCAAGATCACATATTCGATCAAGCTGGGCGATATCTCCATCCATTGAAAAAACACCGTCAGTGGCGATAATTTTAAACCGGGCTTTGCCAGCTTCCACGAGTTTTTTTTCAAGGTCATCCATATCCGAATGCCTGTATCTGAACCTCGCAGCTTTACTCGACCTGATTCCATCTATAATGCTGGCGTGATTCAGTTCATCTGAAATGATTGCATCGTCTTCTCCAAATAGCGGTTCAAATACGCCTCCATTAGCGTCAAAGCAAGCAGCATACAGGATGGTATCTTCGGTTTGAAGAAACTCAGAGATTTTTTTCTCGAGTTCCCTGTGAATGTCCTGCGTGCCGCAGATAAACCTCACAGATGACATCCCATATCCCCTCTCATCCAATCCACGCTTGGCTGCTTCAATGACTTTGGGATGGCTTGATAATCCCAGATAATTGTTAGCACAAAAGTTTATCACTTCTCTTCCATCTGAAAGTTTTATCACAGCTCCCTGAGGTGAGGCAATTATGCGTTCTCTTTTGTAAAGACCGCTTTCCCGAATTGAATTTAGCTCCCTTGTGAGGAAGTCTTTCATTTTACCGTACATTATTTTCTCCTTCCTGAATTAGTTGCATGATATTAAAGGACAGGTTCATCTGTTTAATGCAATCATTTCGTATTAAATCATTCAGTTATGGCAGCAGTTTCACATTACAGAAATCCAGTTTACCGGGTTTAAGATTATTTAATGCTTAACCTTTGAAAAATCAACGTAAAGCCTATAACATCTATCATCCTCGCAGGCTTGACAGAAATGAATTTTCATGTCTCTTCATTTCCACATTCTTTTCCATTTGCTTTGAGCCACTCTAACATTTCCCGGATACTCCCTGTGGCAAGTGCAATAACCGTGTCAGCTGCTCCATAGTAAACTCTAAGGGTATCGTTATCATCTTCTATTGTGTATCCACAGGGGAAAATAACATTGTCTACATCACCTCTTCTCTCATATTGCTCTTCTGGACCAAGAAACCATGGTTCTGCTCTAATAATGCATTTTTCCGGGTTATTTAAATCCATCAAAGCCAGACCAAGGCGATAAAGACTCCCCGCGGCAGTTTGTTTTACACCGTGGTACATTATCATCCATCCTTCGGGTGTCTCTATTGGTGGAATAGAAAGACCAATTTTGTTGGCATCCCACCATGCGCCCTTCCTAGCAGGCATAATCAACCTGTGATTCCCCCAATGTTTCAAATCTGGCGAATAAGAAAGCCATATATGAGCTCCCAATCCTGTAATTGGCCTGTGTATCAGAGCCCATCGTCCGCCAATCCTTCTTGGTAAAACAGCTGCATCTTTGTCATCAGGAGGCATCACAACCCCAATCCGGTTAAAGCTCCTGAAGTCACTTGTGGTTGCCAGAGAAACCCCCGGACCTGCTTTTGAGTAGGCTGTGTATGCTATTACATAGGTATTCATTTCCGGAACAAATGTTATTCGCGGATCCTCAATCCCCCATACCTCTTCGGGAAATTTTTCCGGTTCAGGCAAAAGTGTTGGAATCCTGTCTATTTCCCAGTTGTCAACGCCATTTTTTGATCTGGCTGCACAAAAATGAGAAATGCCCCTTCTATCTTCAACCCTGCAAAGCAAAAGCGTTGTTCCGTCGCTCAAACGAGCCGCACCCGGGTTAAAGACACTATTAACAGGGTAGGGCCAGTCGGCTGGAGTCAAGATTGGATTCTTCTCACACCTGTGCAACAATGTCTTGTGCTTGTTGTTTGTCTTCATATCGATGCATTTCAATTTTTAAGTTTTGTCTTATTATCATTTGTTCAAGAAGTGAAATTAGAAATGAAAGAGTTGATTCAGCTCCCTGATTCTGGTTAACCCGATCTGGATGGATGCCGTCGCAGCATCCGCCTGTGTATGGGTCATAAACAGGGAGTCCCAAATCGTTCCTTCCCAAAAACCATTCAAAAGCACTCTCGGCTTTATTCTTCCAGCGGTCATCGCCAGTCACCGAATAAGCGGTTAAAAATGCAGAGATCATGGAAGCAGCTTCTATTGGCTGTTGATCGAATCTGGCTCTTAGACCTGACCTGATATAAAAACCGTTCGATCCGATTGGAACAAAATGGCCATCTTTTGCCGTTTGAATTTCACTCAACCACTCCAGTGACTTAATACCAAGTGATATAATGCGGTCGTCACCAGTATCAAAGCCGGTAATTATTAAAGCATTTGGAACAACTCCATTATCGTATGTTAGCCGATCCTCAAGCCAAACCCAATCATTGTCACTGACCCTATTGTATAAATTTAACAATGAATCTACCAGGATCGACCTGATTCGCTGCGCTGTCCTGTCACCAGAAAACTTTCTCAAATACTCATGAAGAGCAATTAAAGAATATGACCATGCACGTGGACTGGTGAACTCTGCTACTGCGTGAACTGCTTTGTTGAACAAATTTTCAGCTGCCGTGCGCAAACCCTGGTTGCGAGAACGAAACAGCTTGGAAATTGCCCAAATTGCTCGTGCATGACTATCTTCGGAACCAATATCCTCAAGCCACTTGCGCTCATACGAGAGGAAATTTCTGAACCTGCCGGTCTCCTCGTTAAAAGCGTACATCAGAAAAGCAAAATAGCGAGTTTGTAGATTAACGGGGTCTTCAGGAGATTCTATACCAAGTTCATCTATCATTTGAGCCACAAATAATGCTCTTGCATTGTCGTCAGTTGTATATCCTTCCGTATATTTTGGAATCGTGTAAGTGCAATGTTGAAGAATACCGGTTTGATCTGTTAATCTAAGCAAATGGTTCAGGTTTAAAGGGGGATATTCACTGGGTCGGCTGTCAATGGTTTTCGTAAAAAATACCCGCCTTGGTCGCTTACTCCTCTCTTCTCGAGCCTTTTCTACAGTCTCAATATATTTCTTTGCCACAGAAGGCCATGTCATCTCCCTTCCATAGTTATAAGCTTTCTTCCTGATTGCATGCCTCTTTGCCTCATTTGAAAAAAGATCCAGCAGTGCATCGGCAATTGAATCGGGATCTCTAAATGGCACAAGCACACCGCGTTCCTCACCCAGAAGTTCCTGTGCATACCAGTATGGCGTTGATATGATTGCCTTGCCTGCCCCAAGAGCATATGAAAGTGTTCCTGAAGAAATTTGTTCTCTGTTCAAATAAGGGGTCAGATATATATCAGCAGCACCTATGAATTCATTAAGCTCATCGCTGCTCACAAACCGGTTGAAAAAAATCACATGCTTTTCCACGCCATACTGCTGGGTTAAACGTCGCAGGTACAAACGATAGGCCTCGCCCTCATGCTCCTTTACACGAGGATGGGTTGCACCTAAGATGATATAAACCAGGTTTGGAATCTGCTCGACCACCTTTTGAAGTGCTATAATTACATTTTCAATACCCTTATTAGATGAAAGAAGACCAAACGTTAATAAGACATTTTTTCCCTCCACACCAAACCGATCCTTGTAATAATTGGGATCGACAAAGGGGACATCTGGAATTCCATGTGGAATTACATCAATTTTATGCTCCTTGATTCCATATACATTGATGAGAAACTCTTTACCCATGTTACTCATCGTCACCAATCGGTCGGATACATCAGCTATTTCCTTAAGTATTAAAAGCTGTTCCCGATTTGGTTCCCTGAGAATCGTATGAAAGGTTGTAACCAGGGGCATTCTTAGTTCCCGAATGAGTTCCAGGACGTGACTTCCGCTTTGTCCACCAAATATTCCATATTCATGCTGTAAAATAACAGCATCCACCTGATTTGTATTAAGGTAGTCAGCAGCAATTCGATATGCAGTGATGTCATTCTCAGGAATTTCAAATTTAACTTCGGGGGGATACTCATACCCATCGCTGCGATCATTCATTGGAACAGCAATACATTGTACGCCGGGAAATCCCTGTTGTATGCTGTTGCATAAATCGGTTGTAAATGTGGCAATTCCGCATTTCCTTGGAATGTAATTACCGACGACTGCGATGTGCTTCAAACTGTGCTGAGAAACAGACATCACACACCTCCATTTGTTCTGAAGTTAAAGTTTAGGTTTTTATGCAGCTGATTCTAAGTGCGAAGTTGCTCCACCTACCCTGGAAGCCCTCTATCCTGAGTAATTCATCCTCTTATCAAATAAAATTTAATAAAAAAGCGATTTTTTTTCAACGTTTAACCCTGATTTTCCTCCAACATTTTCCTCTTAAATTTTTCTTCGAAAATGGTGTATAGCGTGGGTACAAATATTAAGGTTAAGAATGTCGAAGCTGTTAGACCTCCAATCACAGCAATAGCCAGTGGAGCCTGCGTGGATTCTCCACCTATACCCATAGCCATCGGAATAAGGCCAAATACAGTCGCAAGGGAAGTCATAAGAATTGGCCTGAGTCTCGTCCGTCCCCCTGTAATGACAGCCTGGTGAAGCTCGAAACCTCTTTTACGCAGCCTGTTTATATAATCTATAAGCAATATTCCATTTGACACAACTATCCCGACCATTACAATAATTCCTTCAAAAGAGTAAACCGACAATGTTGTGTTTGTTAGAAAGAGCGCCCATAATACGCCAACTATACCCAGTGGTACCGTAAACATTATAATGAATGGATCAACAAGTGATTGAAATTGTGATGCCATAACCATGTAAACAAGGATGATCGCCAGAACAAAAGCGAGGAGGAGTGATTTAAATGTATCCTTTTGCTGCTGAATGTTACCTGCCTGCAAAATTTGAAATCCGCCCGGGACATTAATTTGATTCAGCTTTGCCTGAATGTCCGCGGCAACGCTTCCCAGATCTCTGCCAGAGACATTGGCGGTAACGTCTACTATCCTTTCCTGATATTTTCTATCAATTTCAACAGGGGATGTACCCATTTCGACATTTGCTATATTGCCAAGCTCAACCAACCGACCAGCCGAGCTGTTTATCGTCAACCGTTGTAAATCGTCAATCCTGTCTCTGTCCTTTTCATTCAGGCGGACAAGTATGTTGTAGCTGTTTCCGGTAGAAGGATCAGTGTAAAGGGAGGCAACTGTGCCGTCAATTGCAGTTGCCACCGTACTGGCCACATCAGAAACTTTCACCCCCAGTGCACCGGCCTTTGTTCTATCGACCACCACGCGCAGTTCAGGCAAATTTGGATCCCTGCTGATTTGAACATCCGTTGCACCGGGTGTGCTCCGTACGATATCGTAAACTGTTCTTGCAAGCCTGTTTGATGTGTTTAAATCATAACCCAGAATTTGAACATCAATGGGTGCAGCTGAGCCAAAGTTAAGCAGGAAATGTAAGAAGCCTCCCGGATTTATGAACATACGCGCACCAGCTATCTGCATTAATTTTGGACGCAAAGCATTTATAACTTGAAAAACAGACCTGCTTCGCCTTTCAGGGTCGACAAGCTGAACCTGTATATTACCACTGTAACTCCCGGCATTACTGCTGAACAAATTACCGCTTCTTTGAGATGGAACGCCAATGTCAGTTATGACTGTTTTCACTTCCGGGACATTTGCTTTGATTACCTTCTCAATCTTAGCTGCAAACCTCTCCGTTTCCTCAATGCGTGTCCCGACGGGAAGCTTAAATGTAATTGAAAATTGGCTCTCGTCAGTATCCGGAAAAAATTCCGTACCTATAAACTTAAACAATCCAAATGAAAGTAATGAAAATATAACCACCCCGTAGACAATAATCTTCCGATGATTAAGTGCATAGCCAATCGTCTTTTGATAAATCTCGTCAATTTCAGTGAAAAATTGCTTTGTCGAAATTTGAACCCTATCGATTAATTTTTTTGATGAAGGATCAACCTCCCTTTCTGGCTGGAGGGTCTTAAAGCAAAGAAGCGGTGTGACTGTTCTGGATACAAAGAAAGAAGCAAACAATGCAACTGCAATTGTTATTACCAGGGGAAGGAACAACAGTTTGGAAATGCCAGATAAAAATACAACAGGAAGGAAGACAATTACAGTAGTCAATGTTGAAATGAAAATAGGCCCTGCCACTTCAAGTGCAGCATCCAGCGTTGCCTGTGTTCTGGATATTTCAGTTCCCCTCATTAGCCCATAGTGCCGGGATATATTTTCAAGCTCAACAATTGAGTCATCCACCAGTCGACCTATCCCGAGCGCAAGTCCGCCGAGAGTCATTGTGTTCAATGTTGTCCCACTGAACCTGAAGTATATAAAAGTGACAAGGATTGAAAGCGGGATTGCAACGAAAATAACAAGTGCACTGGTCACATTTCTTAAGAAAAGCAATATAACTATAACTGCGAGGATTGCACCGAGTGCGGCCTCACGTTCCAGTCCACTTATTGATTGACGAATATACGAACTCTGATCAAATGCCAGACTAGCTCTTACATTTTCAGGAATTCCCTCAAGTCTCGGAAGCTCTTTTACGACTTCATTTACCACATCAACAGTGTTTGCATCCGGGGATTTGACGACTCGTAATATTACTCCATGCTGCCCATTGATGCGAATTACTTCAGTTTGCTCCTGATAGGAATCCTCGACCCTGCCAATATCCCTTATACGTATAGGTACACCATTTATCACTTTAACAACAATGTTTTCCATGGGCTGGACAACATTGAACAACGTTTGAGTCTTAAGAGAATAATCAAATACTCCTGTCTTAAGATCGCCAGATGGAATTATTAAGTTTGACTGAGCAATTGCCTGCACTACGTCCTGAAGAGGGAGATTAAGAGCCTCGATTCTGTTCCTGTCAAGTACCACGTGGATTTCTCTGATTCTCCCACCCGACACTCCAGCTGATGCAACGCCTGGTAAATGCTCAATTTGAGGTTCTATGACGTTGTATGCCAGATCATATAAAGCACGCTCATCCATGTTGCTGCTGAGAACCACCGTGCAGACAGGTATATTTGATATGTCAAATCTGAGTGCAATTGGCTGAGAAACTCCAGCTGGCAACAAATTAAAAGCCCTGTTTACTTTTTGAATTACATCGACCAGACCAACATCGGTATTTGCCCCCCAGTTAAAATACACCCTGACCTGTGATATTCCTTCCCTGGTTACCGACTGCACATAACTGACGTCGTTTGTACTGCTTACAGCCCTCTCTATTGGAACCGTCACAGATTGTTCCATATCGCTCGGGGCAGCACCATTGTAGAAAGTGATTACTGAAACGACGGGAATCTGAATATTTGGCAGCATGTCTATTGGCAACTGCAAAAATGATACTATTCCTAAAACAAGCACCGCCAGCGACACCATCAAGGTTGTAATTGGATACTTCAGGGCAAGCCTTGTTAACCACATATGAGTCCTACTTCGTTAACCTTACTTTCATTCCATCTCGAACAATGTCCTGTCCAGATGAAACCACCAATGTGTTATCAGTGATTCCTCCGAGTATTTCGTCTCGGTTGTCTTCTGTCAATCCGAGTTTCACATAAGCTTTATGAACAACCGTGTCGGCTGACAAAGTATACACATAATAACCCTTCTCATCATGCATTACATATTGTGATGGAACAATTAATGCACCATCGTGTTTGTCAAGAATTAAATTAACGTTAGAAAACATACCAGGTTTAAGTACATTGTCCGGATTTTTAATATCAACTTCCACAGGCATTGTCCTGGTCGACAAATCAAGTTGCTGGCTAATCCGTCTTATATGAGCCCTGAAAATCCTGCCTGGATAAGCGTCTACAGTAACCTCCACTTCATTTACATTCTGAATAGCTGGAATATCTTTTTCCAGCACGTTGACAAACACCTTCACGGTACTCATATCCATGAGGGTGAATATCGTTGAGCCGGGAGATCCGAGCGATGCTGACACAAATGAACCAGGGTCAAGAAATCGTCGCGTAATGTATCCACTGAAAGGTGCGGTTATTCGACAGTAACTTAACTGTGTCTCTGCATTATTATAATTTGCTTTCGCAGCCTCTTCCTGCGCTTTTGCAACTTTATATGCAGTTTCAGAATTATCGAAATCCTGTTTTGCAATTAAATTTTGCTCTAAAAGAGATTTGTTTCTCTCATAAATTAATTTTGCATTTTCAAAAGATGCTCTTGCCTGCATATATGCAGCCAGAGCCTGTCGCACATTTTGGGAATAAATTGTTGAGTCTATAACCGCCAGCAGTTGATCACGGTGAACATAATCACCGATATTTACCATAATATCGTTAATATTCCCGCTAACTCTCGAGTAAATGCTTGCCTGTTGAATGGGATTGACATCTCCATTAAAAGATAAACTTTTGTATATCGTGCCTCTTACTGGATAAGCGACCTCAACTGGTGGTACCGCCCGGGGTTTTTCTGAGGCTGCATTTATATCGGCTTTTATTCTCAAATAAACCAGGACCAAAACTATTAAAAGAAAAGCAACACTATAAAGATATAATCGTCGTTTGTATCTCATAGGCTATCTTAATGCTTATCCCTCTTCATTTCGTTAATTAAATCAATGAATTTATCTTTTTGTTGGCTATTCAGGATCTCCATAATCAACTTATCTGTAGAATCGATATCCCGTTGAATTCTGGCGCGAAAATCAGCACGGGTTTTTTCAAAAGCTGGGTGCATTTTTGTCAAAATGGAATCCAGCTGCTGCTGCTGTAGGTTACTTAGCTGCAGTTTCTTTGTCAGGTACTTAACCATAACCTTTTTCCCATGTTCAGCATTTTCGTTCCGATTAATTGTAATTCCGAGATAATAACCGAGCCCTGCACCCAGTATTATAGAAACAAAAATTGAAATCCATAGTATCCTTCGTGTCACCAATTTATTTTCCCTCCTCACGTTCAACTGTCTGCCTGGTTTGCTGCTGCTCACCGGTTAAGACAAGTTCAAGTACATCATCTTTGGACATCTGTCTCGATTGAAGGGAAGCTTGTTCCACCGGCGTTAATCTGCCTGCAATTTCTTCTGATGAAATTCTTGGTTGCTTAAATATCTGCAATACTATAAAAAGCGAAATAACAAGTGCCGCCAGTGCAATTGCTACATCTTCAGCAGCTAATTTTAGCTCAAAAACAACTTCTTTTCGCTTTGAAGAGCTGAGGTTCCTGATAATGTTTGCTTCAAAGCTGTAGGGGAGTGGAACTTCATAAGCAGCCATCAGCCTTTTTGAAAGACGTTGTGCAGACATTAATTCATCGCTGCAAACCCCGCACTTCATCAGGTGATTTTCAAACTCAACAAGTTGTTCTCCTGCAAGTTCTCCGTGCATATAATCATCGACCATTTTCATATAAGAACACTTACCATTCATGACCGAGCCTCCTGGTTAATTGTTCACGAAGTAATTGCCTCGCTCTAAAAACACGTGTCTTTGCCGTTCCAACTGTAATTTTCAACATCTTCGAAATCTCTTTATAACTTAATTCATCAATATCTCTTAAAGTAATTGCAGTTCGTAAGCCCGCAGGAAGTTTCTCCATTTCCTCTCTAATAACAACAAGCGTTTCATCGGAGTCGTAAAGCGTTGCCGGGTTCGAGTCATACTCACCAGAAAATTGCTCAGTTGCATCATTTGCATCATCGCCTTTGCTTTCACTGCTGAATGCTTCTGTAAATGTGAAGAATTTACGAATCTTCTTCTTACGAATTTCGTCTCTGCATAAGTTAACAGTAATTCGAATGAGGTATGTGTAAAATGACGAATCTCTTCGATAGCTCTTAATAGACGTAAAAGCTCTCACAAAAGCTTCCTGTGATATTTCGTCGACATAATCCTTACCCAAAATTGAGTAAACGGTCGCCGCAACTTTCGATTGATACATATGCATGAGCTCTGAATAAGCACTTTCATCACCGCTAAGTGCCCGATCTAAGATAGTCCTCTCATTCTCCCTTTTTTCAAATTGCTTCATTTCAATAGACGTCTCAGACCTCCCCTGGTTCACACTTAGCTTACTTTTAAACGTTGATAAATTGATGTATCACGAGTAAATTTGTTATCACTATGAGTTTAAAAGTACAAAATGTTTCAAAATTTTTCAGCAGCAAGCCTGCTGTTGATAACATTAGCTTTGAAATCAGCAGCCCGAGTATTGTAGGTTTCCTTGGCCCAAATGGTGCGGGTAAAACCACAACAATGAGAATGATTACAGGTTTTTTGTCACCAACCGCTGGACAAATATCTGTGGACAATGAGGTCGTGACTCCGGAAAATCATTCTCTGAGGAGAACAATCGGATATCTCCCTGAAAACAATCCATTGTATCCTGAACTGGAAGTGCACGAGTTTCTTGAATTTGCTGCGGGAATTTCAGGACTTGAAAAAGAATTCCTCCGTGACAGAATGGATTTTGTTGTTTCAAGGTGCGGTCTGGAGGAAGTCCTTTATGATCCTGTTTATAAATTATCAAAGGGTTACAAACAAAGAGTGGGACTGGCTCAGGCGATCATTCACGATCCTAAGGTCCTCATTCTGGACGAGCCCACTTCAGGACTTGATCCTAACCAGGTAGTTGAAATAAGAAAACTTATATCTGAACTGGCACAGGAAAAGTTTGTTATACTGTCAACTCACATTTTGACAGAAGTTAAGTCTATTTGCGATAGAGTTCTGATAATTAATGAAGGAAAACTGGTTCTCGACTCATCAATAGACCAGCTTCAACCTGCTGGAGCGTCCAGCATATTTGCACTGATTAAAACTCAGCTTTCCGATGACCTGCTGACTGGTTACCTTGCCGATCAATTTCCGGGGACAGCGCTGACGGTAGAAGCTAAAAACGATTTTAAACAAGTTGAGATCCGCACTGCGGACAATCTTGATGCTCGCGAAAAGATATTTGAACTCTGCGTTCAAAAGGGGATTAAACTGCTGGAGTTACGCGGAGGAGAAAACGATTTAGAACAAATTTTCAGAAAGTTGACTGTAGGTGATGATGAAAACTCGTGAGAATAAACTGACACCCCTGTTAAAAAAAGAGCTTTTAATTTACATGAAATCACCATCCAATTACGTGGTGATGGTAATTTTTTTGTTAATTGCTGGGTATATTTTTGCAGACGGACTGTTTGTTGCAAACATTGCATCACTGAGATCTTTTTTTACACTTTCGGCTGTGCTCTTCATCTTTTTTGTCCCTGCTATAACAATGCGTAGCTTTTCAGAAGAATTTCGCAACGGAACAATTGAAGTGATAGCCACACATCCGGTATCCAGGTGGAATATGATTGTTTCAAAGTTTTTTTCTACATACTTGCTTGTCCTGGCTACTCTTTTGCCTACATTGATTTACTATGTAATTGTAGCATCACTGGGAAAAATTGATCCTGGAACCGTCATTGCCGGATATTTTGGGATTGTTTTACTTGCTGGTGGATATATTGCTGCAGGAATTTTTGCATCAAGCCTTACCCAAAATCAGGTTGCTGCATTTATCATTGGACTCTTTATTCTCTTTATCTTTTTCATTCTTGATAAGGTGACGGCACTGACATCCGGAACTCTGGCATACGTATTGCAGTATGCAAGTTCAGATTTCCATCTCAGCAACTTTTACAGGGGGGTGGTAGATTTAAGGGATATAATTTATTTCGGCAGCGTTTCAATTTTTTTCCTGGCGTTGACTGAAAAATGGCTGGAGCTGAAGTTCAAATGAAAACTCATTATCGGGAAATTATACTTCAAACCCTGATGTACCTTGCAATTGCGATCCTCATTAACGCAATAGCGAGCAACTGGTTTATCCGTTTAGATATGACGTCTGGCAAAATTAATACTCTCTCCCGGGCAACGGAGAGCTTACTGCGAAGTCTAAAAGATAAAATGATAGCGAGAGTTTATTATAATTCTGACCTTCCGGCACCGTACAACAACGATAGGCGGGCGTTAATTGATATGCTGGATGAGCTGAGAAGCTATTCCAGGGGAAAACTTGAGTATGAATTGATAGATCCGAAAACCGAAGCTGAGGCCAATAAAGCCACCCAGGAAGGAATTCCACAGGTGCAGGTGCAGGTTATTAATAATGATAAGCTCGAAGTGAAACGAGCATTTATGGGTATTGTCCTGGAATATAGAGCACATAAAGAGGTTATACCTGTAATCCAGAATATGGGGACTCTGGAATACGAAATTGCAAGCAGGGTGGATCAGATGTTAAATACCCACAAAAAAACTATTGCTATTTCTCAGGGCCATGGCGAGCCTTCATTTGAAGATATTGACAAAGCCCAAAAAGCTTTATCACTGCGCTATTATCTTCTTCCAACAGACCTTTCCAGACCAGTTCCGGACTCGGTAAGTGCTCTTATTATGATCCAGCCAGTGACTCCGCTTGCAGACTCACAAAAATACAATTTGGACCAGTTTATGATGAGACGGGGAAGGGCTGGATTTATGATGAGCATGGTCAACGCAACGCTCCAGTCAAGCTTCGCCCAGGACCTTTCATTGAACCTTTCCAGTCTTTTTAAAAACTACGGTTTTGAAATAAGGAAGGATCTGGTGCGCGATGCCGTTTGCGCTTCTGTAACAGTGATGCAACGAGAAGGTGGATTGGCAATTCAAACTGAAATCCCACACCCATACATACCAATTGTCAGCAATTTAAACAGGAATTTTGTTGTCACCCAGAACTTACATCAGTTAATCCTGCCATTTCCCAGTTCAATTGATACAACCGAAGGACATAGCTTCGGGTTAAATATAATCCCGATTGCAGTATCGAGTGAGCAAAGCGGAATTCAAACGGGTTTTTATGTCCTCGATCCAGCTGCCCGTTACACGCGGGAAATGTTCACTGACCATTTTGTTCTGCTGAGCGCATCACTATCCGGAAATATTCACTCAGCTTTCCCTGATACAAGCATTTATGCCAGATCAGATCCATCATATAAATCAACCGGTACCGAAAGGGTCGTGGTTATTGGTGATGGCAATTTTATACGTGATACTTACCTCCAGAATCCTGAAAATCTATCGTTTTTCTTAAATACTGTTGACTACCTCACGGATGACCTCGGGCTGATTTCAATAAGGTCAAAGTCTTTCTTACCCTCTCCCCTCAAACCTGTTTCTGAAACTTCCAGAAGCACAATTAAGTATTTTATAATTTTATTTCCGCCTCTGATTATTGTGGCAGGCGGCCTCGGATATTGGAAGAAGACAGTCAACAGGAGAAGGGCATATATTGAACAGATTTCCGGGCTAAAAGAGGAAAAGCAAGATGAGCAAGTCGACTAAGATCATCCTGATAATCCTCCTTGTACTTGCCGCAATTTATGCTATCCAGCGGCTGACAGGTCGGACATCCACCACAGAATCAAAGAAGCTTTTCACAGCTGTGGATACATCAAAGGTTGATTCGATTTTCATAAAGGAAAAGGCCACAATTTTACTCGCACGCACGTCTGACGGCTGGCAAATCTTAACACCGATCAATTATCCAGCAGATGAAGGAGCAATTAATTTGTTTTTGAGTAAACTTGATCCTTCCATGAAGGCCACAATTGTGGCTGATCACCTGACTGACAGCTATGCTTACGGATTGGACAGTGGAGCAGTAAATCTGAGTCTTAGAGGCAAGTCCGGAAAAATTTTGGAAATGCTGGTGGGCAATTCCACGCCAGATTTTACGGGTTGTTACATACAGGTGAAAGGCTACCCGCAGGTGTTTGAGATCCCGGAAAACCTGAGATCTGTAATCCTTAAAACTGTTACAGAATGGCGATCAAAACAAATATTTCGTTTTTCATTTCGGGATATAAAGGCTGGTAACTTTTCAATTGGCGATACCCTTTATCAATTTGTTAAAATTGATACAGCCTGGCATCTTAATAAAAGAAAAGTATCGAATGAACTTGTTGAAAACATATTTAGTCAGTTAACTGGTCTGTCTGCAATTGACTTTGTTGATTCTTCAATAAGCAATGACAACAGACCGTTGATTGAATATTCAATATCTTTAAACAATAATAACAACGTCTCCGGGAAAGTTTTTAAAACATCGGCAAATACCATTTTGACCGTTTCTACGAGCCAGACAGAATTTGTAATATCCCCAACCTTTGTGGCCTCCTTCAAAGATCAGTTAAGTCAAGCATTGAAATCAAAAAATAATTGAACCGGGGTGAAATTTCATTTCAATATTGCGTGGCAATATTGAAGGTTATGAAAAATGTGTTGAAATTAGCCATCGGTTCATTTTGTAGACTTTCAATGCCGTGCTTTAACGGTAATACGTAATAGCGAACGCTTACTCCAACTAAACTCGATGGATCAAGACCAAAATAAGCACCGGCTCCAATGTAAGCACCAAACCCATAGTGGCTTTTCCCATAAACAAAACTGTTAAAGAACTCTCTGTCGTATGGCGTTGAGTAAATCAAATCCGGACCGGCACCTGCAAACACGTAAGGCCTGAAACTATCTGTCAGGGAATTTCTAAAAAGCCTGTACTGCAAGCCAATAATTGCTGGAACAACAAAGATCCTGTTGACCTTGTTTGGAGTGTATGTCTGTCCAGTAAACGGATCAATATAATCCACTTCATTTGACGCCTTTGCTTCAGAAACACTGACAGAGAATGTCCAGGACAAATCTTGATTTATTTCGTGTTTATAAAATCCACCAAGCCCGAATCCGCTGTTGCCCAGCATTATGTCGAGACCTATTGCTCTCGGTTTGCTTAAGGTGTCTGGCGTAACGTCCTTTACGGGTATAAAAGCATACTGAGTATCATTCACCGCTGAAAAAAGAGGCATTGATATTGCACTCTGATATAATATCAGCAGCGGAATCATCATTAAAATTCTCTTATTCATTTTTTCCTCCAGAGATTAATTTAACCATCTTCCCCGTGACAATTCCAACCACCATTCCCCCCAGAACATCAGAAGGGTAGTGTACGCCTAAATATAGGCGGCTTAACCCCACAGCAAATGCCCAGATGTAGAACAATATTGGCAGAGGCTTTGTATCTACAGAAGATGCAATTGCGAAGGAAAAAGATGTGTGCCCGCTTGGAAAGCTCGGATCCAATCCTGATTTTCCAAACGGCGTGATCAGATGCAGGACTTCGTATGGCCTTTGCCGGTTGACGATGAACTTCAGCGATTCAGAGATTACTGCTGTCATAAGAAGTGTAAAAAGAAGTTCCGCCTTCCATTTTTTATCTTTTATCAGAAAAATATCCGCTCCTGCGTACAACAATACACCAATCCATGAAGCAGAAAAAGTCAGTCCGAAGAATATAAAATTCAGTATATCTGCTGAGCATGCATGATTTATCCAGATAAGAATATTGTTGTCTACCCTGTTAATATCTAATAAGAAGCTCTTCAACATTAAAATGAGGCAGAATATATATTAAACTTCAAATATTCCGTTTCTGGCATCCCTGGAAGGACAGGATGATCTGGTGCTGCCCCACCTCGCAAAAGGAGCTGTAGATTCCTACCCGCATGGATCGCAGAATCCAGAACAACTGCTTCAAACGTCTCCCTGTAAATGTGGTGTGAGCAGGATCCTGTCATTAGAATACCACCGTCTGATAATAAATTAAATATCTTTTCGTGTATCCTTTTATATGCTGCCTTTGCCTGTGGGACGGACTTTCTGTTCTTTGTAAAACCTGGTGGGTCACTTATAATCACATCAAACCGTTCCTTCTTTTCAGTCAGAATGTCCAGGTAAGCATCAACATCATTTAAATAGACGTCCACCATCCTGAATTGGTTTGATTTTATATTTTCCCTGGCCCTGCTAACTGCATAATCAGATGATTCCACACCTATCACTCTTTCTGCTCCTGCAAATGCCGCATTAAGGGAGAATCCCCCTTCGTTGCAATAAAGATCAAGTACCCTTGCACCATAAACGAACCTTCTACATATAAGCCGATTTAATCTCTGGTCAAAATAAAAGCCTGTTTTTTGACCACGATAAGGGGAAACAATGAAATGCACTCCTTCTTCATCGTAGTCCACCATCTCTTCCGAACCTTTTACAATACTTTTCGTTTGTTCGAGCCCATCAAGAAGGCGTGTAGGGGATTCATCCCGGCGATAAATTGCACGAGGTGAAAAAACCTCTTCAACAGCCTGATGAACTAACTCCTTCCTTCGCTCAAATGCCGCAGAAAAAGTCTGGATTGAAATAATGTCTCCAAACCGATCAATAATCAGGCCAGGAAGGAAATCGCTCTCCCCATGAACCACCCTGTAAAAGGGAATGTGGAAAATCTTTTCCCTTAATTTCAGTGCCCTGGCAATTTTCGAAATTAGAAATTCCTTATTTGGGTCTATATACTCCTTTGAAAATATTCTCACTGAAATAAGGCTGTGAGGATGATAAAAACCATATCCCAGTGAACTGTTTCTATTATCCCTGACTTCAACCACGTCACCAACATTTGCAGTTCCATCGATCTTCAGTATTTCGTTGCTGAAGACCCACTGGTGTCCCCGTCTTAACCTTCCTTCCTCCTTCGGCTTCAGAATGACAACTGGTGTTTTCAAGTTAAGCTTTCCAGAGCTTTTGTAATCCTTGTTAATCCCTCGTTCAGGTCATCAATTGAGCTGGCAAATGAAAGTCTGATATGATTGTCTGAACCAAAAGCCAGTCCAGGTACAACAGCCACCCTTGCCTCATTTAAGAGAAATTCCGAAATATCAATTGAATTGTTCAGTCTGGAAGTCCCGTATGACCGGCCAAAAAAATGTTTCACTGACGGAAATGCGTAAAATGCTCCATAAGGCTTTGAAATTGTTATCCCTTCAATTTTTAAAAGCTGCTCGTAAACAAAATCTCTTCGTAGTTGGTATTCCTGCCGCATAACCTCGACATACTCTGAACTGTTTTTTATTGCTTCGAGAGCAGCAGCCTGGGAAATTGACGATGCATTGGATGTAACCTGACTCTGAACTTTTGATGACAGCCTGATTATTTCCTCACTGGCTGCCATGAAACCAATTCTCCATCCGGTCATTGCATACGCTTTCGATACCCCATTAATTGTTATTACTTGTCCTGCTATTTCTTTTATAGAACCAATAGAGAAATGCTTTTCCCTGTCAAAAATGATCTTTTCATATATCTCGTCAGAAATCACATAAACATCATACTTTAAGGCAATCTCAGCCAACTTCCGTAGTTCTTCCTCCTTGTAAACAGATCCAGTTGGATTTGAAGGGGAGTTGATTATTATTGCTTTCGTCCTTTCTGAAAATAAACGACCCAGTTTGTCAAAATCTATATGAAAATCATCATCTTCGCTTGTTTCAAATATTACAGGCTTTGCATCTGCAAGCCTTACCATCTCAGGATAGCTGACATAATATGGTGCTATGACAATTACTTCATCTCCTGGGTTGCAAATTGCTAACAGTGCATTGTACAGCGATTGCTTTCCTCCGCTGGAAATTAGTATGTTTTCCATCCTGACATCGAGATTATTTTCCCGCCTGAACTTTTCTGCAACGGCCTCTCGCAGCTCAGGAATTCCTTCATTTTGTGTATACTTGGTGAAATTATTTTGAATTGCAGTAATAGCAGCATTTCTAACGTTTTCAGGCGTTGGAAAATCGGGTTCGCCCGCATTTAAACTGACAATGTCTATACCATTGGAAATTAATTTCTTTGCAAGAGACGAGATTGCTAACGTTTGCGATTCATTAATTGCCTGAACTTTTAATGAGCAATTTTTCAGCATTGAATATCTATCTTCTCCAGAGTTTACTATGTAACTCATCTTTCAATTCCCTTAATTTGCGCTCAACCATAGCAGGAACAAACTGACTCACGTCTCCCCCAAAGCTTGCTATTTCGCGTACTATGGTGCTGTTCAGGTAAGTGTACTTTTCATGAGGCATCAAAAAAACCGTATCCACCTCCTCATCAAGTTTTCTGTTTGTGAGCGCCATTTGAAATTCATACTCAAAATCCGATACCGCCCTGAGTCCCCTGACAATGGCTATAGCCTTCTTTTTTCTTGCAAACTCGACTAGAAGCCCATCAAACTCCTCAACTTCCACATTATTGAGATCGCTAACTGCATCCCTTATCATTTCTGCCCTTTCTTCACCTGTGAACAGAGGAGCTTTTGAAGTATTAACAGCAACGCACACTATGACTTTATCGAATAACCGTGATGCGCGGTTTATTACGTCAATGTGTCCGTTTGTTACAGGGTCAAATGTACCCGGATAAATTGCAATTCTCATATTTGCTCCTTTAAAAATGAAAGAATGGTGGTACCAAAGGTCTTTTGTCTTACCAGAAATTCAGAAGCCGGCATATATCCCTTAGAATGTTCTATGCATATTATTCCCCCTTTCTTAAGTAGCCTCCTGACAAAAATTTGAGATATTACTTCAGCGGTCATTTTGTTTAATGAGTAGGGAGGATCGACGAAAATTATATCGAAATTATCTTCAACATTTAAAAGGTATTTCTCCACCCTGACATTTTCCACCTTTGCTACGGTTTCCAGATTCAAATCCCGAATATTTGACTTTATTACTTCAGCTATCCTGCGATTAGATTCCACAAAAACAGCATGCGATGCACCCCGGCTGAGTGCTTCTATGCCAACACTTCCTGTGCCTGCATAAAGATCCAACACAGAAGCACCTTTTATAATTACCATCGAATTAAGGATATTAAACATGGTCTCTCTCAGGCGGTCTGTGGCCGGTCTCAGTCTGTCAGATCTTATTGACCGCAAAATTCTACTTCTGTAAACTCCACCTGTAACTCTCATTTTATGCTACTTAAGAGCTGCTCCAATTGCAGACGAATAGGTATGCGGCCTGTTGAGGTAAGCTGACGATTTCTCCACCAGTGGTGATCTCAATAATTTTTCACCAGGTGTGAGAAGCTGGAATACTTTCCGATCGGTACTCTTGTTTAAAAGGTTTATAAGAAAAAGGTCGGCTTCTGAACCTGTGACAAAAACTCGCTCTATGTCAATATTAAGATCTTTCTCGAGATCATGAACCACCTTATTGATAAAGTAAAATGATTCACCAGAGTACAGGGAATACCTGTAACCAAGCCTTCGCCCCTGATCAAGCAGTGTAGCTTCAACCCGCCCCGATTTAACGGAAACAAGTTCAATAGGACCCTCTCCAGAAATTTTAACAAGTCTGGCCAGGTAAAGTTCAGAGCAAAAATGATCGAGGTCTATGTATCTGACATTTATTCCGCACTTAATGAATGCATCTCTAATATTCTTTATCAATTGACTCTGCAACCCTGCATAAAAAACCTTCTGAAATGAATTGCTATCCGGCAGTACTGGCTCAAATGCGACCCTGTAATCATCGGCTGGAGAATCTCGATGCAACCTGATCTCGGCAAGGAGTAAGTCCTGCAACTCCTGAGCACTCAGTGAACCATCAATTGGGATTGTATCAATTTCTGCAAAATTCGTATCTATGGCTATCGAAGCTATATTGCTAAAAAATCCAGCCTCATTGATAATCTCAGTTAAAGCATCAACCATACTGTCAACATTTGAGGGGTTAATCTCCTTTTCAATTACCCGCGACAGAAAATAATTATCACCGCGATGCTCGACTTCAGCAACTCGCATTAAATTCTCTGTTATTTCAATCCCTGAAACTACCTTAAGTTCCGTCATCTAATGTACCACCACAAGGGATCTTAATTTCTGGAACTTTTTTTCTCCTATCCCTTTAACATTCATGAGATCTTCAATTGATGCAAACTTCCCATGGATCTTTCGATACTCGACAATCCTTTCTGCTGTAGCCTGGCCAATTCCTGGAAGGGAAGTGAGCTCCTCGGCTGACGCAATATTAATATCAACTGGAGAGACTGCCAGCTTCTTTTTGTGTTGTGCAGAAGCTGAAACTTTAGAAGTATCCTCTTCTATTGAAATTATAGAGTCAACCTTTGATGCTGATTCGGCAAAAATTGCATCGGTCTGACGATAATCATAACGGGGCATTCCTTCACGTTCCTGTAGAATCTTTACGAATCCACCAATCAACATTCCAAACGTCAGAAATAAAATTATCTTTGATTCGCTCTTACTTAAGCCAAATTTTTCCTGGATTTTGTGAATGAACCGGCTCAACATCAGAATTCATAAGTTTGTTTGTACTTCATGAGAACCAAGATCCATAGCTTAAGTTGGCAGATCAACTTTATTTTTCCAAAAAATTCCGGGAAACTTCAGGTTTAATCCCTTGAGCCGTTTCGCGAAGGTGGTTTAAGATTTGGTGAATTAGCCAGCTCTTTTAAAAGTTCCCTGTCTCTGGAATTTAGCTTTGTCGGTATATAGACGTTTATTCTGACCAGCTCATCGCCGCGGCCGTGACCATTTAAATGGGGTAGCCCTTTATCACGCATTCGCAAGATTTTTCCGGACTGAATGCCTGATTCAATTTTAAGTTTTGCCCGTCCATTAAGAGTAGGAACTTCGACTTCACTGCCAAGCGCAGCCTCAGGGAAGCTAAGGTCGAGGTCGTAAATTACATCATCACCATCGCGTTTAAAGTGGGGATGTTTTTCCTCTTCAATTACAACTATTAAATCTCCGTTTGGCCCTCCGCGCCTGCCGCTGTTTCCTTCACCTCTAAGGGTCAGATAGTTTCCTTCACTAACACCTGCGGGAATCTTAACTTTAATGGTTGATTCACCGGTTTTTCTCCCTTCACCATTACAAACAGGACAAATATCTTTAATCACTCTCCCGCTGCCACCGCATGTTGGACACGTCGTTATGTTGACAAACTGCCCAAACATTGTTCTCTGCATTCTTCTGATTTCACCAGTTCCGTTGCACGTATGGCATGTGGTTGTGCCCGACCCTGACCGTGCACCCGTTCCATTACAAGTCTGACACTTTTCGAGCCTTCTGACCTTTACCTTTTTTTCAACACCTGAAGCAATTTCCTCAAGAGTAAGCCTTATCGATATTTTCAGATCGCTACCTCTTTCTCCAACCGATGTTCCGCCGCGCTGTCGAGTCCTTGTTGATCCACCTCCAAAGAAGTCATCGAATATCGATCCACCAAATCCGCCCGAAAACAAATCATTGAAAATTGAGAAAATGTCGTTTGCGTTGGCAGTCGACCAGTCATGGAAATCAGCGCCCTGTTTTACCCCACCATGACCGAACCTATCATATCGGGCGCGCTTATCGGGATCACTTAGAACCTCATAAGCTTCTGTAGCTTCTTTAAACTTTTCTTCCGCCTCCTTATTTCCCGGATTGCGGTCAGGATGATACTGCATTGCCAGCTTTCTATAGGCTTTCTTGATATCATCAATTGAAGCATCTCTTGGAACTCCAAGTACTTCGTAATAATCGCGCTTCTGCATATTGTTTGCTTACCTGATTATTTTTGGTCGTTGTCTTCTTCCTTAGGTTCACCAGCCACAATCACCTTTGCGTGCTTGATAACCTTATCATGGAGCATGTATCCGCGCTCTACCTCTTCTATAATAGTGTGCGGTTTCAAATCCGGGCGGGGAACCTGCATCAATACATCATGGTATGTAACATCAAATTCCTTTCCAACAGATTCAATTGGCTTAACGCCCTTGGATTCCAACAGCTTTAAAAGTTTTTGATAAATTAAATCCACACCCCTGTAAAAGGGTTCAAATTCAGGAGTTGCTTTTCCGTTTGTCAGTGCACGCGAAAAATCGTCAAGGATCGGAAGCAATTCCTTAATTATCCTCTCATTGGCATATTTTATAAACTCAATTTTGTCCTGTTCAACTCTCTTTTTAAAATTTTCAAATTCAGCAGCTAATCTGAGAAGCTGGTCTTTGTAAGAATTCACAAGTTTTTCAGATTCATCAAGTTGCTTTTGAAGTTTTTCTATATCTGTATCAAGAGCTGTCTCGGTAATACCAGGTTCTTCTACCGATTGCTTATTATTGCCTGTAGTGTCTTCACCGGAATTTCCGGATTCGCTGTTCAATTCTTTTTCTTTGTCTGCCTCGTTCATGGTTAGTCTTTTAGGATGTTAGTTTATTGGAAATTAATTTTGCCATAAAATCAACCAGAGGGATCAATCTGGAGTATTGCATTCTCTTTGGTCCAACAACTCCAACAGTTCCTTTAACTGCTCCAAACTGGTAACGAGCAGTAATTAGACTGTAATCTTTAAGTCGGGACTCACGGTTCTCCGAACCAACTCGAATAGAGAGTGGTTCATCCTGCTCGGACGTCTCAAGGATGTGAAATATAATATTTTCATCCTCAAGAATCTCAATTATTCCTCTGAGATTTTCATGTTGCTCATATTCAGGATGAGTGAAAATTTCCTGTGTCATTCCTATATGTAGTTTATCGGCTTCGGGTCGAGCTGCAAAAATTCTATCTTTCATCATTGCAAGCCGATTAACAACTTCTTCATCAGTATACTCTGCTACACGCTCCTTTATTGATTCACGTATTTCCGATAACCTTAAACCAGTCAATCGCTCATTCAGAAGGGAAGTGATCTTCTGAAGTTTTGACTCGGGGACTTCAGATTCCACTTCCAGGACAATTGTTCTTACCATGCCGCCGTCAAGTGAGATAACCGCCAGTAACTTTGAGGATGAAACCTTCAGCAACTCCAATTTCCTCAAGATTGCATCTGCAATGTTGGGAGAGGAGACAATGCTCAGCTGCTTTGACACTTTTCCAAGGAGATGTGAGGCTTCATCCAGCAAATCACTCGAGTCAAGCACGTTATTTAATGACTCAGCAAGCTGTTCCTGTTCGAATTGGTTGAGGGTGTCTAATTCCATAAGTGAATCTATATAGAACCGGTAGCCCTTGTCTGTCGGAATGCGCCCGGCAGACGTGTGAGGATGATACAAATATCCAAGCTCCTCGAGCCTTGCCATAACGTTCCTTATGGATGCTGAGCTTAAATTAATACCCTGCTTTTGCGCAAGGTATTGTGAACCGACAGGATTTGCCGTCAGGATAAAACTATGAATTACCTGTCGGAGTATTTCTCTTTCCCTTTGCGTAAGTTCACGCTCCATAATCGATTATGACAGCCTTTCTTATATAAAAAATACACCAGAATTATAAGTGAATCAAGATTTCATCAACATTAGATGCATTTCGGCCACCAGAGTATCATTTAATCTTGAAAATAGCTGCCCGATGAATTATAATTTTTTCAAATGGCCAGTAAAAACCCATCTTCGTTAAATATTAAACTCGGTCTTGTGGCAATTGCAGTCGTCATTGCCGCTGGAACCCTTTTTTACACCCAGCACATTGTGAACCTTTTGCTGCAGCGTGAACATAAAATTGTTCACCTTTATGCACGCTCCCTCCAGTATCTGGCAAGCGACCAATCAGTGCAGCAGGATTACAGCTTTATATTTGATGAGGTCTTAAGTTCAATTGATTTCCCTATGATACTGACCGATGCAAATAATCAACCTCTTCAGCCCTATTCAAGAAACATTAGAAATGTGGAACTCGATACATCTTTGACCACTCAGGAGCAGCGAGCATATCTTCTTAAATTAATTCATGAGATGGATTCTCAATATGCACCAATAAAAGTTGCTCTCGATACAATTGTACTTAATTACGTTCATTACGGTGAGTCCGGTCTGGTAACCCAGCTGCGTTATTTACCATATGTGGAATTTGCTGTCGCAAGCTTATTTGTTTTAATTGGATATGTAGCATTCAGCTATATAAAAAAGAGCGAGCAGTCGAACATATGGGTTGGAATGTCCAGGGAAACAGCTCATCAGCTTGGAACTCCGCTATCAAGCTTGATGGGCTGGATGGAAATTCTCAAAGCAACTGAAGACCCTGTCAAAAAAAATGATATTATTGCAGAAATAGAACGCGACCTTACCCGACTGAACAAAATCACGATGCGTTTTTCGAAGATTGGTTCAATACCGATGCTTAAACCAACCAGGATTTCTGAGGTGGTGGAAAACGTTTTTGATTATCTTGGAAGGAGAATTCCTCAAACAGGTAAAAAAATTTCACTAATCCTGGAAGGAGATAGGAAGGTCAGCGCACTGCTGAATGCAGAATTATTTGAGTGGGTTTTAGAAAATTTAATTAAAAATGCTCTCGATGCAATAGAGGGTAGTGACGGAACAGTGAGGGTCAATATTGCCCGGGAAAACGGCCATGCAGTTATTGATGTAAGCGATACGGGTAAGGGAATTGATATGAAATTTCGCAGAGATATCTTCAGACCTGGTTACTCCACAAAAAAGCGGGGGTGGGGATTGGGCCTGAGCCTTGCGAAGCGAATTGTGGAAACATATCATGACGGACAAATATATCTGAAGGAAAGCCATCCGGGGAAGGGTTCAACATTTAGAATAAAACTTAAGGTGTCATAAGTTAATTGTCTTTGTTAACTCCCCCCCTTTTTTCTCTTTTTTGAATAAAGGCACTCGTTAACAATGCTCCAAATATGGTGAACACAGAGTAAATCATTACAGTTAAAAAGAAACTAATCAGGGAATCAATTAGCCCGGGGTTTTTCGCAGCTGAAATTGCCTGCTTTAATTGATCCATCATATCCTGCGGTATCTGCACGTTTCCAAGTAAGTTAGACAGCAGGTTTTCAAACATATGCATTTTCACATCGGCTATGAGAGGTCCAATTGTAATGTTCAGGACTGTCTCAAAACCCGCTGCAAATATGCCTGTCCATAAACCAAGATAAAAACCGTCAATATTCATCAATGTCTCGCCTTCCTGAAGGTCTAACTTATAAAACAGAACAGCAAGCATCCCGCCACTCAACAAACCAGCACAACAAAAACAATTTACAAGATTTAAACCGGGTGCAAAATTAACGATGGAAAGGATTAAACCAGCAAACAATGCTGGCCTGTAGTATCTTGAACTACTTTTCATGTTGTGCGGCTCCACTTTTAACTAGATCTTTGAAAGTCAAAATGAATACAGGAACAATAAAAAGGGCAATTGAAAGTCCAAGAGCTGTACCTGTTATCATTCGTGATAGATAAGTGTTTTTTGGTAGAAAGGGAATATAATCTAAAGAAAAATCTACCACTGTTGCAGTAAATGGTATCAGCAAAATCCAAATAGAGGGAATTTTCGCAGTGGACAGAGAGTATATCAGGGGATAAATGATCATTCCAAAAGTTGCACCGTAATAAATTGATGCGCATCTGGAACAGACAGCAAGTTTGTAACCAAATATATGAAAACTTCTGTCATCGAGCTGATGACAAACCGGATGGAAAAAACGGTAAATGATATCTGCATTCAGTCCAGATTTTAATAAAAAAGGGGGCATTGTAAATAAGATATCAAAAACCAACGCCGAAGCAAGGAGCAACAGGTATGCCTTTGTCTCTATCCTCATATCAGTACCTGCGTTCCTGCAGGCTTCCCGTTAGCAATTTCTATTGCACCATCAATGTTCACAATGAATGCTCTCTTTGCTCCTCCTTTTAAAGCTGAGAAGGAGGATTCTATTTTGGGTATCATCCCACCTGATACTGTGCCATTTTTCTTCATTTGTTTGAATAAATCTTCTTTGAGGGACCCAATTAAATTGTCACTGTCCATAACTCCTGCCACGTTAGTCAAAAACAATACCAACTCAGATTCCAAAAAAGCAGCAATTGCTGCCGCAGCAAAATCTGCATTGACATTTAGTCGACCATCCGTGCTGGAATCCTGGCTAATTGGAGATACCACAACTATACCAAGCTCAGACAATTTTTCCAGGAGTTGAGTTTTTACTTTAATAACTTCTCCAACAAAACCGATATCCTCGCCATTTCTCAGGATCCTCCTTGCCGTTAAAATTCCCCCATCAACACCGCTGATGCCAATAGCTGGTATATGATGGGAAAGCAAACTTCTAACAATTCTCTTGTTAATCAGGCCCGATAAAGTCATTTCAACAATATCCAGTGTCTTTTGATCGGTGTATCTCACACCATCAATAAAATTCGTTGCAACGTCAAGCAGGTTTAAAAGCTGGGTGACTTCCTTACCTCCACCGTGCACAATAAATACACTATGTCTCTCATCGTAAAGCATTTTTACAAGATGAGAAACTCCGTCGAGATATTCAGAGTCGTCTATCTCGTTACCTCCAACTTTCAAGACAATTCTCAAATTAAAGACTCCCTTTCATCAATATGAAACATAACATTAAAATTCTGGACAGCCTGGCCTGCTGCCCCCTTTATGAGATTATCAATTGATGAAACCACAATTGCATAGGGGGAATTCTCTACTTTCTTTACAGAAATCACTGCCAGATTGGTTCCCGTTGAATGCTGCATTGTTGCAATTGATTTGGGGGGCAAAACCCTTACAAAAAACTCAGATTGATAGGTTTCCTCGAAAATAAGAGTGAGCTCCTCCGAGGTAAGATCCATGGCAAGTCTCACATACATTGTGTTCAACATCCCCCGTGTAACAGGGACCAAATGAGGGGAAAAAATAACATTAACACTTCTTCCTGCGATCTTTGAAAGCTCCTGTTCAATTTCTCCAGTATGCCTGTGCACATACCCTATATTGTAAGGGGAGACATTTTCATTTGCTTCAGCAAACAACAACCGTGTTTCAGCTTTTCTACCTGCCCCTGAAATCCCCGACTTTGCGTCGATAATAATGGGCTCACCCAAATTCACCAGATTCTTTTTCAGTAATGGATAAAGTCCAAGTATTGACGCCGTTGGATAACAACCGGGATTGGCAACAAAGCGAGCCTTTGACAATGCATCTCTGTATATTTCGGTCAGTCCATAGACAAAATCTGAAAGCAACAGTGGACTCGTATGCTTCTGGCCGTACCATTTTTCGTATTCCATTGCATCGTCAAACCTAAAGTCGGCACTTAGATCAATTATTCTTACAGTATTCTCCTGATTCCTTATTTGTTCAACAACCTTTTTTGCGGCTCCGTGGGGAAGGGAAAGGAACACTGCGTCAACTTCGGACAAATTCACATCTTCATTTTTCACAAGATGCATATTATCGGTTGTTGGAAACAAATCAGATATCCTTTTCCCGGCAGATGCTTCAGCAGTAATGTACTTTAGTTCGACACTTTTATGCCTTTTCAGAATCCTGTAAAGCTCATATCCAGCATAGCCAGAGCCTCCGTATATCGCAACGCTTATTAAATCACTTTTTCCCAAGATTAAACTCCCTGTGAAGCACTTCAACTGCCTTTTTCATGTCACGTTCTCCAACAACTATCGAAATCTTTATTTCACTTGTAGAAATCATCTGAATATTGATTCCTGCATCTGCCAGAGCTTTAAAAACTCGCGCAGCAACCCCGGAATGGGTCCTCATACCAACTCCAACAACTGAAACCTTTGCAATACGATCGTCTCCAACAATCCACGACGGCTTCAACTGGTTAATTACCTTTTGAAGAATTGTCATGGTTTTCTTAAAGTCACCCTTTGGAACGGTGAAACTCATATCAGTATAGCCATCATTGCTGGCACTTTGTATGATCATGTCCACAATAATTTCTGCCCTGGCAAGAGGTTCAAATATAAGCTGTGCCACACCCGGACTGTCAGGCACGTGAACCACCGTAACCTTTGCTTCATTCTTGTCATAAGCAATACCTGTAACCACAACACTTTCCATGTCAAGCGTTTCATCAATTACCATTGTTCCCTCTTTGTTGTTAAAACTTGATCTAACATGAATTGGAATTCCAAACTTCATCCCAAAAAGCACAGAACGAGCCTGAAGCACCTTTGCTCCTGAGCTGGCCAGTTCAAACATTTCTTCATAGCTAACTCGCTTTAATTTACGAGCATCGGGGACAATACCGGGATCTGCAGTATACACCCCATCGACATCGGTGTAAATTTCGCACACAACCCCATCCTTCGCGTATGGCTTCATTGCGGCAGCAATTGCCACTGCAGTGGTATCAGAGCCGCCTCGACCGAGAGTGGTAATGTCTCCACGCTCATCAATCCCCTGAAAGCCTGCAACTACAGCTATTTCACCGTTTTTTAAAGTATCAAAAATCCTCTGCGCATCTATTCTCTTAATATGTGCACGGGTAAATTGGGAATCAGTAACGAGGCGAACCTGATGATTTTGAAGCGATTTCGTCCTCAAACCCATTGCGTTCAAAGCCATCGCAAGAAGTGCAGTAGAAACCTGTTCACCTGTTGATACAAGAACATCAAGTTCACGTGGGTCCGGGTCGTCCACCATTTCATGGGCTAAGGCAATTAACCTGTTCGTTTCCCCGGCCATTGCACTGACAACCACTACAACATCATGACCTTCTTTCTTTGTTGCAGCAATTCGCTTTGCAACATTTCTTATTCTCTCAATTGTTCCGACAGATGTTCCGCCAAATTTTTGTATTAATAACAACTAATCTCCTTTTATGTTTTTATCATTCAATTAGCTTAATCACTTCATGGTAGTCTGCGGCTACTGCCGTACCTTTGTACTCAACTCCTTTAGCCGCTATGTCCGGGTCCTTTAAACCATTACCTGTCAGAGTACAGACAACGACATCCTTCCCGGTGAAGAAGTCTTCCTTAACTAACCTGGCTATCCCTGCTACAGAGGAAGCAGATGCGGGCTCACAAAAAATACCCTCAGTACTGGCTATCAGCCTTTGTGCCTTCAGTATTTCATCATCAGTTACACTCGACATCCTACCTCCAGATTCCGTTACAGCTTCAAGAGCCTGTTTCCAGCTGGCTGGATTGCCTATCCTGATTGCCGTCGCAACAGTTTCCGGTTGTTCAATAACTCTGCCTTCGACTATTGGTGCGGCTCCTGATGCCTGAAAACCCAGCATTTTCGGTCGCTTCAAACCCTTTTCAGAACATATTTCCCTGTAACCTTTCCAATATGCTGTGATGTTCCCTGCATTTCCAACAGGTAAAGCATGATATGTCGGTCCCACCCCAAGGGCCTCGACAATTTCAAAGGAAGCAGTTTTCTGACCTTCAATCCTGTAAGGATTAATTGAGTTCACAATTGTTGTTTGAGTTTTTTCACCTATTTCACGTACAATCTTAAGGGCTGTATCAAAATTGCCTTCAATTTCAATTACTTTTGCTCCGTATATTAATGCCTGGGCGAGCTTCCCAGAAGCAATCTTACCCTTCGGCAGAATCACAAAAGCTCTCAGTTTTGCCTTTGCAGCATACGCTGCTGCAGATGCTGATGTGTTCCCGGTTGAAGCACAAATGACTGCATGTGATCCCTCAATGACAGCCTGAGTAATTGCGACCGTCATCCCGCGATCCTTAAATGAACCCGTTGGATTGAGTCCCTCATACTTAAGAAAAATCTTACATCGAGCTTTTAATTCTCTTTGCAGATTGTCAGCCTCAATTAATGGCGTATTTCCCTCAAGCAAAGTTACGGGAATGACGTCTACTGAAAAGGGTAGATACTTACGATATTTCTCGATTATACCATGATAACCCATTGTCGATCCTTCAATCTCCAAAATGTAACAAAATCTTCCCGAAGTGGTCTCCGGATTCCATGACCTCATGTGCCTTTGCAACATCCCGATAAGAAAAGATTCGATCTATCACTGCATTAAATTTTTTCTGCGACATGAGATTGAGCATTTTAAATAAAGTCGCCTTACTCCCCATGGTACTGCCATAAATAGTTAGCTGTTTTGAAAAAAGATATCTTAAATCCGTCACCGCATCATAGCCAGTTGTTGCTCCACAGGTGACAATCCTGCCGCCTGCACAGGTCGAAAGGATGCTTTCCTGCCAGGTGGACTTTCCAACGTGTTCAAAGACCACCTCAACGCCCTTCTTTCCTGTAAGGCGCCTTACCTCATCATGTATGCTGCTTGTTCTGTAATTTATAACTTCATCTGCACCCAATTTCTTAGCCTTCTCGAGCTTATCTTCACTACCGGCGACAGCAATTACTGAGGCACCGTGAAACTTTGCTATTTGAATTGCCGCGGAACCAACACCACTGCTGGCACCGAGGACAAGCACTTTTTCTCCGGGCTGTACAGTGGCTTTCTCAACAAGCATTTGATAAGCTGTCATGAATACGAGAGCGGAAGCAGCAGCTTCTTCTAAAGAAACAGAATCCGGAAGCTTAATTATGCCTGCTCTTGGAACTGTCAATAACTCTGCATCAACGCCGTCACAGTGCTCACCTAAAATCTTATATTCTCTGCATAAATTGTCACGACCGCTCAGACACATTTCACATTTACCGCAAGACCTTCCAGGCGCAATTAATACGCGATCACCTTTTTTTATGTCAGTAACCTCGGAGCCAACCTCTTCAACTATGCCAGCTCCATCTGATCCGAGAATAAGAGGAAGGGAAAACCTCACGCCTGGCAAACCGCGCCTTACCCAGAGATCTAAATGATTTATTGATGCATACTTTACGCTTACAACAATATCTGTTCCATGAAGATTTCCAATCGGAACCCGATCAATTTTTAGCTTACCGATATCGCCATGTTCATGGACCCTGATAGCTGCAACAAGTCTGCTGTCCATCTTATCCGCAGAGAACCGAGCCTCCGTTGACGTTTAAAATCTCACCGGTTATATGATTTGCCAGATCTGATGCGAGAAATATTATTGGCCCGGCAATATCGTCTCCAGTGGGTATTCTTCCGAGAGGGATTGTCCGTCTCACCTCTTCTTTATAATCCGGGTTGCTGAAAACCTCCGCACACATTTCAGTGTCGACCCACCCTGGTGCTACACTGTTTACAAGAATATTATGGGAGGCAAGCTCCGATGCCAGACTCTTTGTAAAAGATATCACACCACCTTTGCTTGCAGCATAATGGGAGTGATATGCTTCTCCGCGCTGTCCAGCAGTTGATGAAATATTAATTATCCTGCCGCCGCCCTGTGCCTTCATTATAGGGACAACATACTTGCAAAAAAAGAATGTTCCTTTGAGATTTAAGCTTATAGTGGCTTCCCAGGTTTCTTCCGTCATTGAATCTATTTCGCCATATGTCCATATACCGGCATTATTTACGAGGATGTCTATCCTTCCAAAATCATTATAAACACCGGCAACAATTCCCCTGACAACTTCTTCTTTGCTGTTGTCACCCCTGTAAGCTTTTCCTTTTCGTCCAAGTTCTCCAATTTTTTTTATAACTTCAGCTGCTCGAATTTCGTTGCTTGAATAAGTAATTGCAACGTCTGCACCTGCACGGGCAAACATCAGAGCAGTTGAAGCTCCAATCCCTCTTGACCCGCCGGTTACAAGAGCAACTCTGTTTGTTAAATTTATCAACTTTCCTTTCTCCATTTTTTTCCAAATTAAACAAGAGCGGGCTTTTGTTCAACATTGAAGCGGTGCCGCTGCACATTAAAAGTTAATGTTTTAGACAAATGAATCAAACAAACTCAACTCCAGTTATTCACATTCATTATATTGTAAATAACTTCTCACTGAAGTAAATTCATCAAAATGAACTACCCAAATTTCCCTAACGGGCTCGAAACATTCTTCGACCAGTTCGATAAGTCCATGCCTTATGCAAGTAAGTCCACGCGTCATGTTTACAGTTGTGGATTAAGCATGCTCGCCCGTTATATTGAAAAATCCGGGTTTACCTTTAGACCTTTGGACTTCTATAGTTTTACTGGTTGGCTTTCAAATGAGATGAAGCTCTCTCAAAATACAATTAATGCATATTTGACAGCAGTGAGGCGATTTTGTGAGTTTCTCCTGGAGAGAGGAGTCCTGGAGGAAAACAATGCGTGGGTGGTACATGGAAGGGCTGGTAGGTATGACGCAGGTATGCAGTTTTCAATTGATGACCTGGAGGCTGCCCTTAATTCTATCGATGACCAAACATTAGCAGGCAGGAGAGACAGGGCATTTTTGCTCGCTATGTTTGACGCAGGAATGGGAATATCTGAATTGTTGATGGCAAACGCTGGAGACGTTAGAAATACCAATGGGAGTATTGTAATAACAGTTAAGGAAAGACATTCCGAAAAACCTTATGTCACTGTGACGTTGCCACATAGGTCAGGTGCAGCAATGATTGACTATTTAAGCGTTAGAAATATGGCCGGTTCAGATGGACCTCTCTTTGTCAAAATTCAAAACGGCGAGTATACAAAAAATCGGCTTTCGGCGCGTGGAGCTCGCGAGGCTATGAGAAAGTACCTTATCAGGAACGGTAAAACAATAAGATTGAATGAACTGAGAAAATACTTTGCATTGAGGCTGCTTTTGCAAGGAGAGGAGGTTGACACTGTTCGAAAAAGACTGAGACTGAGATCAAACACATTGCTTTTAAGATTATTAAAACAAAATAAACAATTAGCATTTGAGAAATGAAATACGATTTTGACTTAATTCAAAAAAAATGGCATAAAATCTGGGCTGAAAAGAAAGTTCATGAGGTAGATCTCAACAGGACAGAAAACAAGCTTTACTGCCTGGTTATGTTTCTTTATCCAAGCGCAGATAAACTTCATGTTGGGCACTGGTACAATTTTGCCCCCACGGACACATGGGCACGATATAAACGACTGAAAGGTTTTAACGTATTCGAACCAATCGGATATGATGCATTTGGACTACCTGCAGAAAATTATGCAATAAAGACGGGAGTGCACCCACAGGATAGCACTCAAAAAAACATTGCCGATATTCGTGAACAGCTCAAGACCATGGGGGCAATGTACAATTTTGATTATGAAGTCGATACATCCAGGCCAGAGTATTACAGGTGGACTCAATGGGTTTTCCTGCAACTTTACAAAATGGGACTTGCATACAGGACAAATGCCCCGGTAAACTGGTGTCCAAAAGATCAGACTGTCCTGGCAAACGAACAGGTTATAGATGGCCTGTGTGAACGTTGCGGTACACCTGTGATAAGAAGGTTTATGACACAATGGTTTTTTAAAATAACAGCCTATGCTGAAGAACTACTCAGTGGTCTTAACCAGATTGACTGGCCTGAGCGCACAAAACTTATGCAGCGGAACTGGATAGGTAAGAGTGAAGGAGTAGAGATTACATTCGAAGTAGAAGGAACTGATGAGAATATAACAGTCTTCACAACCAGACCTGACACTTTATTTGGTGCTACCTATGTTGTGCTTGCTCCTGAACATCCGCTTGTTACTAAAATTACAACTCCCGAATATAGATCGGATGTTGAAAAATATATTGACTTTGCACTGCATGAAAATGAGATAGAACGCGCATCAACGACAAAAGAAAAGACCGGTGTTCCCACAGGAGCTTTTGCAATAAATCCAATTAATAATGAGAGGATTCCGATCTGGATTGCCGACTATGTCCTGTTTACCTATGGTACGGGAGCAGTAATGGCTGTTCCTGCTCATGATGAAAGAGATTTCGAATTTGCAGTTAAGTTTAATCTGCCTGTTAAGGTTGTGATTGAACCTCCAAACCAAAAGCTCAGTGTACCACTGGAAGCTGCCTATACAGAACCGGGAATTAATATAAACAGCGGGCAATTCAATGGGAAAAAGAGCGAAGTAGTATGGCACCTAATTGCAGATGAACTGGAGAAAAAAGGGAAGGGAAAGAGGAAAACCAATTACCGACTGCGAGACTGGCTCCTGTCAAGACAGAGATACTGGGGTGCCCCAATTCCTATAATTCATTGCGAAAACTGTGGAGAAGTACCCGTACCGGAAAATCAACTTCCAGTGCTCCTTCCATATGATGTTGAATTCAAACCGACCGGAGAATCACCCCTCGCACGATGCGAGAGCTTTGTAAACACAACATGCCCTGTGTGCGGACAGCCGGCAAAAAGGGATGTGGACACCATGGATACATTTGTAGACTCATCATGGTACTTCTTGAGATATTTATCACCCAAACTTGATACCGCACCTTTTGATCGGGATCTGGTAAAAAAATGGATGCCTGTGGATAAATATGTTGGGGGTGCTGAGCATGCTACAATGCATCTTCTCTACGCTCGATTCATCACAAAAGCCTTGCGTGACGCCGGCTGGCTAACGATAGATGAACCGTTCCAGAGCCTTGTCCATCAGGGGACAATCACTAACAGAGGCGCAAAAATGTCAAAGTCCAAAGGTAATGTCGTAAATCCAGATTCCTTTGTCACTACTTACGGCTCTGACACATTTCGGATGTATTTAATGTTCATGGGACCTTATGATGAGGGAGGCGATTGGAGCGATAGAGGAATAATCGGCATCCATCGATTTCTTAATCGAATTTTTGATCTATATGCAGGAAAAGCAAGTTTATTAAAAGACGCCCCGAGGATAGACCATTTTAATTTCAACCTATTAAACAAAACGCAACAAACGCTCTATCGTAAAATAAACCAGCTGATAAAAAAAGTCACAGATGACCTTGAGTACTTCCGATTTAACACAGCAATTGCAGCAATGATGCAGTTCATCAATGATTACATTAATCTCTCATTATCAAAAAACGACAGCATTGGAAAAGAACTGGATGGTTATATATTAAGGAGCTTTATCATTCTTCTGGCACCATTTGCTCCTCATCTTTCGGAAGAACTTCACGAAATGCTCGGAGCAAACGAGCCCATTTTGCTTTCTGAAAAATGGATAAGTTACGACCAGAATGCAATAACAGAGGAAAACGTTATAATTGTTGTCCAGGTAAATGGAAAGGTGAGAGCTAAAATTTCTGTGCCAGCAGGTACACCGGAATCCGAACTGAAATTGATTGCCTCCTCAGAACCAAATGTAAAAAAATATCTTGATGGGAAGGAAATAGTTAAAGAAATAATTGTCAAGGATAGATTAGTGAGCTTCGTCATAAAGTGACCAGAAAAATTTCTGTAATCATAATTGCAGGCAACGAAGAAAACAACATTGCCGAATGTCTTGAAAGTGTATTGTGGGCAGACGAAATCATTGTTGTAGATTCTGGAAGTACCGACCGCACAGTTGAAATTGCTCGTACCTACACAACCAGGGTTTTTGTGCACCAATGGGAGGGTTATGCTGCACAAAAAAGTTATGCACTTTCACTGGCGGGAAATGAATGGGTTCTGAGCATAGATGCTGATGAGAGAGTTTCCCCGGAACTCAAGCTTGAGATAGAAAATCTTGATATAGAAAGAGCCGATGGGTATAAAATTCCGCGCAGGAATTATTTCCTTGGTAAGGTAATTAAGAGTTGTGGATGGTATCCCGATTATCAGTTGCGCCTCTTTAAGAAATCCAGGGCAGGAGTTACAAACAGACAGGTACATGAAGGTTTTTTCGTCAATGGGCGCATCGAAAGACTGAAGAATGACATTATTCACTATACACATATGAGCATCACCGGAACACTCCGCAAGATAAACGAATATTCCTCGCTTCAAGCTATTGAAAAAGCCACCAGGAAGCATGTCCATGGATACCATATTTTGTTGCATCCGACCTGGGCATTTTTCCAGCATTTCATTCTTCGGAAAGGATTTAAAGATGGGACGTATGGTTTAATGGTTTCTCTTATACATGCGATGACAAATATGCAAACATACATGAAAATATGGGAAATGCAGAATGCCGGAAAAAAAAGATAAGCCGCTTCGCACATATTTTCGCCTCCTTCGGTATGTGAAGCCTTACTCCCGGTTTCTGACCGGTTCCATAATTTCGACACTGTTTTATTCGATATTTTCAGGCCTTTCTGTTTACCTTACAATCCCTCTTCTGGACACCCTTTTTAACCAGGGAACGCCCCAACCCCTTACTGTTCCAACAACGGCAACTATAATTGATAAATTACGTGCTGACATAGCAAATACATTCAACACTTTTGTCTTTTCAGGCAGCAAGTCCGATGCATTATTAAAGATATGCCTCGTGATTGTAGGAGCCTTTTTCCTGAAGAGCATTTTTGGTTATGCTCAATCGTACCTGATGGCATTTGTGGAACAGGGACTGATGAAAGACATCCGTAACGATCTCTATTCCAAACTTCAGGAACTTTCAATAGGCTACTTCACAAATGAAAAGACGGGAACCTTAATTTCCCGTGTTACAAACGACGTGAATATGGTTAACAATGGAATCTCAGCCAGTTTTGTCACACTAATCCGTGAACCTCTTACAATCATAGTTTTCTTATCAATAGCCATCTCACTCAGCTGGAAATTGACAATAACAGCCCTCATTGTATTTCCTTTTGCACTATTTTTCATAAGCCGCATTGGAATGCGCCTCTACAGAGAAAGCGGTATTTCTCAGGAACGTATGGCTGATATTACCACAATACTTCAGGAAACTATAAGTGGAATGAAGATTGTTCGGGCTTTCGGCATGGAAACATTTGAAACTGATAGATTCAAACACCACACCCACCGTTACTTCAAATCAATACTCAGAATTACCCATATCAGAAATCTTGCTAATCCTATTACCGAATTTCTCTCAGTTCTGGCAGGGGCTGTGATAATTTATTACGGCGGAATGCAGGTATTGCATTCGGGCTCACTTACCCCCAGTGAATTCATGGGGTTCTTATTTGCCATCTTCCAGATAATGCCTCCTGTAAAAGAACTGACAACAGTATCAAACCGTATTCAGGAGTCTGCAGCTGCCGGTAAGCGAATTTTTGAGGTGCTTGATGAAGAAGGAAAACTCCCTGAATCACCAAACGCTGTTGAAATTAGAGATTTTAATAATTCAATTGTTTTTGAAGGTGTTTGGTTTGCTTATCCTGCTTCCAGAATCGGCCGTGTGAAGCGACAGGATGAAGAATTTGTGCTCAAAAATATCAACATCGTGATAAAAAAAGGTGAGGTCCTTGCTGTGGTTGGTCCATCCGGAGGTGGAAAATCTACACTGATAGACCTGATTCCGCGCTTTTATGATCCAACGCGAGGAAGAATTCTCTTTGATGGTTATGACCTGAAAGATATTAAAATTAAGAATTTGAGGGCGCTGATAGGAATCGTATCACAGGAAACTATTCTCTTTAACGACACGGTTAGAAACAATATCGCATATGGGCTGCAATCCTGTCCACCGGAGTCTGTGGAAGAAGCAGCCAGAGCTGCAAATGCACATGAATTTATAATGGATCTGCCACAGGGATATGATACTGTAATTGGTGAAAGGGGAACAAAACTTTCTGGCGGTCAAAGACAACGAATTTCAATTGCAAGAGCTCTCCTGAAAAATCCCCCCATTATGATCCTTGACGAAGCAACTTCTGCACTGGACTCCGAATCGGAACAACTTGTGCAGGAAGCAATAGAGCGCCTGATGAAAAATCGCACATCTATTGTCATTGCACACAGACTCTCAACCATAAAAAATGCAGACCGGATAATCGTTATTGACAGGGGTGAAGTGGTACAAACCGGCAAGCATCAGGAACTTGTGCGGCAACGCGGTGGGGTATACAGGAGATTATACGAAATGCAGTTCAATGTTTGACCGATTTACCAGGAGCACCTTTATTGACAACAATTTAAAGACAAAATGACGAACTTACTGAAGGAATTAAATTTAAGGGATATTGTCCTGTTTAACGTAGTTGCGATAGTTGGAATACGCTGGATTTCGCTTGCAGCTGCCACTGGCCCTTCTTCAATTTCTCTCTGGGTACTTGCTCTTTTGCTCTTTTTCATCCCGCAGTCTGTTGCAGTCATACATCTCAGCAGGAAATATCCCCTTGAAGGGGGCATTTACGAATGGGCTAAAATTGAATTTGGAGAATTCCATGGTTTTGTAGCTGGCTGGTGCTACTGGGCAAATAATCTTGTTTATTATCCTTCACTGCTGATTTCCGTAGCAGCAATTGCTGCCTTTATTATTCCCGGAACTTCATCCCTGGCAGACAACAAAACCTTTATCGCAGTAGTTACTGCTCTTCTTCTGTGGGTAGCTATCGGGGCTAATGTCATTGGAGTAAGAATAGGGAAGTGGGTGCAAAATATAGGTGCAGCTGGAACATTTGGGCCAATAGCAGTGCTTGCCGTACTTGCTGTAATTATTGTTACAGATGGAAAGTCGGCAACATCCTTTACATTAGCAAATGTTCTTCCTGCTAAACTCGATTATGGTACAATTTCGTTCTGGTCATCCATGTGCTTTGCACTGGCTGGACTTGAGCTTGCAGCGGTGATGTCTGGAGAAATTATTGATGCAAATCGGACTATCCCAAGAGCAACCTATCTATCGGGTATTGCCATTGTTTTCGTCTACCTTGCAGGAACAGTCTCACTCCTTGTGGGGTTGCAGTCAAAGGATGTAAATCTGGTCACGGGACTTGTGCAGTCAATTCATGTCCTTGAAGTTAAAACAGGACTGAACTACCTGGCCAACATAAGTGCAGCTTTAATTGTTATTGCAGGTATTGGTGGGGCAGGAGCATGGCTGTCTGGAAGCGCGCGCATCCTCTTTGTTACAGGTATTGATAACTATTTGCCTGATTATTTTGCCAGGATTCACCCAAAGTGGAAAACACCATATGTCGCAATAATTTTTCAGGGGATAATTGCTACACTATTCCTTTTCATGAGTTTCGTTGATGCAACTACCCAGCAAGCTTATCTTGTCCTTGTCGATGCCACAATCATTGTTTATTTTATTCCGTATATATACATATTTGGAGCTGCTGCAAAATTATTCCGCCGTCAAATTGCCATCGATAGTAACGGAAGAAAAAGCTTAAAAATGAGGATATTGTTTGGAATGTCATCCATGGGACTATTGACAACCATGCTGGCAATAATTTTTGCACTTTTTCCCCCAGAGGCTGGCGGTAATCCAACTCTGTTTTTTGTTAAAACATTCGGAGGATCATTGGCGTTTCTGGCAGTTGGTATATTGATTTACCTGCTTGCCTCGAAAAGGAAACTAAAACTAAAAACGAACTGAAATGGAATTTAAGAATAAACTCGGTGAAAGTGACAGCCCATACCTTTTGGAAGCAGCAAACCACCCGGTTAAATGGCAGATTTTTTCCGACGATGCCTTTAAACTGGCAGAGCAAATGAACAGGCCGATTTTGCTGGACATTGGCGCCGCATGGTGCCACTGGTGCCATGTCATGGACTTAGAGTGCTACACCGATCCTGAAGTTGCATCCATTATCAATGATATGTTTATCCCGATAAAAGTTGACAGAGACCAGATGCCAGACGTCGATGCCCGATACCAGGCTGCGGTTGCAGCACTGACCGGAACAGGAGGTTGGCCTCTTACTGCGTTTCTGACGCCAGGAGGAAAGGTATTCTATGGGGGAACGTATTTTCCTAAAGAAGACCGCTATGGCCGACCTGGATTGAAAACGGTTCTTTCACGGGTTGCTGAAGTGTTTCGCACGCGCACAGACGATGTAATAAGAAGTGCTGAAGAAATTTACATTAGCATCAGAAATTATGAGCTGCAGACCATTGAAGAAGGTGAACTTAGTGGTGATATCATTGATGAGGTCCTGAGAGATGCAGTAGAGAGATTTGATGCTGAATCAGGAGGATTTGGAACTGCACCAAAGTTTTTCAATGCAACTGCGCTGGAGTTGCTGGCTGAAGAAGCTATGACGAGAGGTGACGATAAACTGACGGAAATGGTTAATATTACGCTGTCGTCGATGGCAGCCGGCGGGGTGATGGACCAGCTTGCAGGCGGATTTCACCGATACTCTGTCGACAGACACTGGCATGTCCCCCACTTCGAAAAACTACTGCAAGATAACGCTATGCTAATAAGAGCTTACCTTCGTGGTTATGAGCTTACGGGAAATGACCTATTTGCAAGAGTGGCCGATTATACAGGAAAATGGATAATTAGCAACCTGAAATCCCCCGAAGGTGCCTTTTATGCCCATCAGGACTCCGATGTTGAAGCAGGTGATGACGGGAGCTACTGGACATGGACGTTAGAGGAAGTCAGGAAAGTCCTTAATAACGACGAATCGGATTTAATAGAAAGGTATTTTGGCATCAGACCTGATGCAAAAGATACTCCTGAATTACCCGGCAGAAATGTTCTTCGTGTTGCAGAGGGAGCTGACAGAATTGCAAGGAGTGCTGAGCTGGACATTGAGGAGGTTTTAAAAAAAATCGAGACGGCAAAACAAAAACTTCTTCATGCAAGGCTTCAACGTAAAGCCCCATTTATTGACAGAACTCTCTTTACCGACAGAAATGCCCTGGCAATTTCTGCTCTGATTGACGCGGCTGCTGTTCTGCATAACCAGCAATTCTTCAATGCAGCTGAAGAGGCTACCCGGTTCCTGATAGACAAAATGATTAAGCCTGATGGAGGTGTCTTACACTCTTTAGGGACTTCTGGCCTCACATACGGTGGATTATTAGACGATTACGCTTTTTGTGGAATTGCACTTATGGATATGTTCGATTTGAGCAGGGAGCATGACTACTTAATGTTTGCAGAGAGAATCGCAGACAGACTTCTAACAGATTTTCATTCTGAAGGTGGTGCGTTTGTTGACCGTCCGAAAAAGTCGGGAGGCGCTGGACTTTTATCCAAGGGAAGAATATCAATCGAAGACGCGCCAACACCTTCGGGGAATGCAGTTGCGGCATTGTTCCTGGATAGACTTTATGTCACCAACGACAATGCACGTTATTTTGAAGCTGCAGAAAACACATTGAAAGTTTTTTCCATAGCTGCAAGAAAAATGGGCATTTTTGCAGCAACCTATGCAAGAGCCGTCAGAAATCATCTAAAAATTTAAGAGGATTTAGTTTATCCGATTCCCAAACCGATAATTATTACTTTTCACCCTCAATAAGATCCCTCAGCGCGTCTTTTGCATCTTCTTCATCTTCTTTTCTGACAAAAAACTCGACCGTAGACATACCATCGAGGTTCGGGTAAATACCTGCAAAAGTTTCATTGCGGGTTATGTATTTTATCCCGCGTGCTTCCAGATTCATTTTCGCATTGATGATGCTCGTCTGGAGATAAGTCTTAAACACAACAACGTAATCTCCGTATTTATTATCACCCATTTTCTTCCCTCGCTCTACTTATATCTTTCTGAGAGCAGCTTTAAAATCATCTATTAAATCATCAGGATCTTCAAGTCCAGCAGAAATCCTTACCATGCCCGGACTGACTCCCGCTGTTGTTAATTCCGATCGACTCATTTTAATATGACTCGTTAGCACGGGAATACTTACAAGTGTCTCCACACCTCCTAAACTTGTAGCGTTCAGGGAGAGTTTCAAACTATCACAGAATTTTTTCGCCTTCTCGAGACTGCCCAGGTCAACGCATAACATACCACCATATCCGCTCATTTGTTCAGATGCAATTTTGTGTGTATCAGTATCGATTATTCCCGGGTAGTAAACCCTCCTGACTTTCTTTGTACTTAAAAAGAATTGCGCAAGCTTTTCTGCTATTCGATTTTGTTCTTCGACCCTGACCTTTAAAGTTTTTAAACTCCTGTCCAGCAGGAATGCATCCAGCGGATTGATACAGCCCCCAAATGCCTTCATTGCTTCCCTTATAATACGAATGTTCCCCTTACTGGAAATCGAGACCCCGGCCATCACATCGCTATGACCGCCTATATACTTTGTTGCACTATGAATTACTATATCGACGCCAAAATTGATTGGGTTTTGATTAATTGGGGAGGCAAAAGAGTTGTCCATAATCGTCAGTGCCCCTATTTGTTTTGCTGAATTGACAACCCTGCTAATTGAGATACACTCTGTGGTTGGATTTATCGGCGTTTCAAAATATACCAGCTTTGCATGCGGAGCAGTTTCCTTTAAATTGTACAATTCAGATTCTTTTAAAAAGACCACATTGATCCCATAGCGGGGAACTACATCGCGCAAAAATCTGTAAGTCATCCCATAAAGCCGATTCATTGCAGCAATAGTTTCACCCTGTGCCACAAGTGACATAATAGAAGTTGCAATTGCTGCCATCCCGCTGGCAAAAAGAACAGCGTCTTCTGCAAACTCCAATGAAGCGAGCTTTTCCTCCACTGCGCGTACAGTTGGATTGGAATAGCGGGTGTAAATGTAAAAGTCATCACTGTCGTTGACAAACTTCTTATAATCGTCACTTTTTTCAACAGCAAAGGTCGTTGTTTGATAAATTGGGTAGTTGGCTGCTCTAAAGCTTCTGTCCTTTCTACCGTGTATGGAAATGGTCGATTTTTTCAATTAACCTCCACCTGCCAGTATTGTGAGCATTTCACGTACTGCCATATCCAGCCCAACGAAAACAGCTCTCGATATAATAGCATGTCCAATGCTGAACTCCCCAATTTCAGGAATGGCAGCAACAGGGGGGAGATTGCGGTAATTCAGCCCGTGACCGGCATTTACTTTCATTCCAAGGTCAGCAGCTAACTTTGCTGATTCTCGAAGGCGGTTAAGCTGAATTGCAACATCGCCCTTTTTTGAATTAGCATATTCGCCTGTATGCAATTCCACAAAATCGGCACCAACATCGTTTGCAGCTTTGATTTGTTCTTCGACGGGATCTACAAATAAACTCACCTCGATTTTCTTCCTGTGAAATCTTTCAATTATTTTTGATAAATAATCTTTTTGTGAAACGACATCCAGCCCACCCTCCGTGGTCAGCTCCTGACGCTTTTCCGGCACGAGAGTGACAAGATCGGGAACTACCTTTAACGCAATATCCACAATTTCTGGAGTAGCTGCCATTTCCAGATCAAGTTTTGTATGAATGGTTTGCCTTAATAAATAAACATCTCTATCCTGTATATGTCTACGGTCTTCACGAAGATGAGTTACAATCCCGTCTGCACCCGCCAATTCAACAACAGCTGCAGCAGAGACCGGGTCGGGCTCTTTCTCACCACGCGCCTGTCTGAGCGTTGCTATATGATCAATATTTACTGAAAGGAGTTTCATATTTTGCCTCCTCTTTGTTGTGAAACTTCATAACAAATTATCCCAGTTGCAACCGAAACATTCAATGAATTTATTTCACCAATGTGCGGTAAAGCAAAATTTATGTCTGCTTTTTCCTTCAGGATTCTTTTCACTCCACTCCCTTCGTTACCGATAATTACGGCAACTGGCAAACTGAAATCAAATTCTTTAATTGAAACTTTTGCCTTTACGTCTGTAGCAGCTATCCAGAACTTATTTTCCTTAAGCTGCTTCACCACATTTTGTAAATTAGTTTCCCTAACAATTTTTACATGAAACGCGGCACCCGCCGAGGCTTTCAGTGTTGCTTCACTGACAGGAGCCTGTTCTTCTTTTCCTATTACAACACCATCGACATTAAAATACGCCGCGGTCCTCAAAATTGCACCAAAGTTCTGGGGATCCTGAATACGATCAAGAATCAAAAGAAATGGAGCCGGTTTTCCTTTCAGGGTATTGAGAAGTTCATTTAACGAGAGAAACTTCACAGGTGTGATGGTTGCAACAACTCCCTGTGCAATGGAGTGCGAATGTTTTGGAAGGTCGGAAAGCAAATCATTAAATTGCTTTGTGTCCACCTTTGACACAGGTATACCAAATCGCTTTGCATAAGAATAAATATCCGACATGCTCCCGCCCCGCGCAGAGTAAAGAACATAAATTTTGGAAATGCTCGTACCACTGCGCATTGCTTCGATTACAGGATTACGTCCTATTATTTTATCCTCAGCCAACTCTTACCCGTAAAATTATCTTTTGTATGTCAATCGACAGTATTTTCTTTCTGATAAGGACATCCGCTTCTGAAATGGAGATAGGTAATTACGCATATTAAGTCTGTACTTTAGGTTTTCTGTAATGGTACAATCCCCATCCCCCGATTACAATCAATACAATCGAGATTAGTTGAGCCTCGCTTAACCCGAACAGGATGCGCGGATTGATCCTGATAAATTCTATCAAAAATCTTTCAAGACCGGCCAGAACCAGGTAAAGCATGAATAGTCTCCCATCTGGAGTCATTTTTTTACGAAGTCTCCATAGTATATAGAAAATTATAACTCCAAGTATAAACTCATAAACGGGCGTTGGATGAAGAGGGGTATTGTCAGGTACAATGTGATTGGGATATTTGTCCGCTATTTCAGGAAAGTTCCTGAAGGCCAGTGATGGTGGATATGTTCCCTTTGAATAATCAGTACCCCATGGTAAGTTTGTCGGGATACCGTAGTCCCCATCACCCGAAAAGTGACATCCAAGTCTGGCTACTCCGTAGCCGAGAATCAAAGCCGGGGCAAGTGCATCTGCAATTCTGAGAAAAGGGTAGTGCTTCCGACGAACGTCCCATATGATAATCACTGCTGCTAAGATAAATCCGCCGTACCACGTCAATCCACCAGGGGAAAATGCCATCCCAATGGGATCCTTGATGAAATCACCCCAGTTTTCAATTAATGAAAGTATTTTAGAACCCATTATCCCAAATACAACTGCAATAATTGTCAGTTCATTAGCAAAATTGGGATCAAAACCTTTTCTTTTAAATTCCTTTACCGCCACGTAATTGGCAATGAGGAATCCTATCCCCATCATCAGACCATAACTATAAACGTTTAGAGGTCCTACTTTAAAAAGTACAGGGCACATTATTTTAATTCTCCCATACCGAGCCACTTTTGACGTTCTGTAACCAATGTAATGAATTTTCTTTCTCTTGTTTCACGACGAACTTCAATCCTTTCTCCAATCGAAATCTTAAATTCGTTAATACGCTTGCCGCGTCTATCAATTACAAGAACATACTCGCCGTCAGGAAGGTTTTCGTACTCACATCTGCACACTGCGTAACCGGAACCGGGGAAGCCTTCAGCCGGTGGCTTCAAACCCGCAATGTCAAAGTAAATTGTATTTTTCTCACGATGGTGCCTTATAACGAGATCATAAGAAAAGTTCTGAAACTCTTCCCTCGTACGAAAAACAAAAGCCACACCTGATCTTTTGCTCAAAGGATCATTAAATCTCTCAACAAGGAGCTTAAACTCTGTGTCGTCATCAGTACCGGGGACTTTTGGAGGCTTCTTCTTTGCCATTATTATATGTCGAAATAACTCGCCTCTTCGTCCTTAAATAACTGTACAATTTCTGAGGGGGTTTTTGTTGTCAGGAGTTTCTTTCTAAACTCATCTTTATTCATCAAACGTGAAATTCTGCTCAGGAGTTTAATATGGGGGCCAACCATGTTGTCCCGCCCAACCAGGAGGAATAATAGGCGAACCGGCTCACCATCAAGTGACTGGAAATCAATTGGCTCGCTTGTTACGGCAAATGCTGCCACAATGTCAGTTACTGCATCAGTTTTCCCATGAGGAATTGCAAAACCCTTCCCAACCCCTGTGGACATAATTTTTTCTCTGTCAAAGATGGCTTCTCGTACTTTTTCAAGGTCTTTCACTTTCTTTGAATTCTTCAGTAAATCTATCAGAAAATTCAATACCTCCTCCTTGTTCTTACCGGGAAGTCTGGTCGAAACAAATTCCTCTTGAAGGATGTCACTAATTTTCATTTCTCGAATATCTCCCTTTACTTAGAAATATTAAGCTTAAGTTGCTTGTGTAATTTCTACGTGTCACGCTGACGCCGATTTCTCCAATCGTCCAGCCAGGTCATGATCTTGTTCTGAAAATCATCGGCAATTTGCCTTGCAAATGACTCGCTCTTTGACTCAGCATTAATATGAAAAATTGGTCGCTCCTTATCTGGCAAAAGATGTACCCAGCTTTCATCGTCATATATTATTTTTATGCCGTCAAGAGTTTCGTATTTCATCCCGTGAACATCATTAATTAAATGTCTCATTATACGTCCTTTCTGACTCCACGGGCAGTCCAGGTTCCTCTTGACCATGGAAAGTTTTGGAACCTCCCTTTCCAGTTCGTGCAATGATTTCCCGACAACTGCCGTCATCTCAAGGATTTTTGCGACAGAGAACATTGCGTCAGTTGCAAAAAGGAATTTCGGAAATATGAATCCGCCTTTTGTGCCGCCGACAAAATCAATCGTCGGGTCATATGCCGCATCCATTAAAGCCTGATGAGTTGCCTTGGTTCTAATTACTTCAACTCCATGTTCCCTGGCAATTATGTCAATCTCTTTGGAAGCGGAGAAGGGAACAGCAATTTTTTTTGCTTCAGGATTTGCCAGAAGAAAAAGCTTTGTAACCAGTGACAGAAACCGATCTTCGTTTATATATTCTCCCGTTTCATCGACAGCAACAACCTTCTCCCCGCCACCGTCAAACATAAATCCGAAATCATATTTTAGAGATTTCACAATGTCCTGAAGCTGTCTAATTGCACTGTCGTATTCCTCTCTGGTTCGAGTTAATTTTTTCGGGTCCAGGTAAGCGTTCAATGAAATTACCTGAGCATTTAGCGACCCTATAATAGTAGGGAAGAGCGTCGATGCCACACCATACGAGTAATCGAGGACAATCTTAAATTTCCGCTCACGTATTTTTTCCAGATCCAGATTTTTCAGAAAATCTTCACGATAACTTTCGGTCGTACGTTCAGGGAAGAATATATCACCAACCAGATTATATGGCGATCGGGCAAATTCTTCCCCAAAAAACAACCTTTCTATTGCTTTTGTTTTAGATTGAGGTAAATCCCTTCCGTCACCGTCAAAGAAAATTACATCTGTCAAATCAGGGTCAAAAGGGCTTTTCCTTACATGAATACCACCAGCGGCACGTCCGCTCCTTAATTCGTGCCGGACAATTGGAATGGGTTGTGCACGCAGGTCGTACACGTTTACCCCGGCCGACATAAATCCGACGATAAGTGCACGATTGATCATCCTGCTCACTGTATCAGAATCCCTGCTGCTTACCACATATTTTCCTATTCCAACAAGAGCACCGAACGCTGCACCCAATTTTGACGCAAACTCCGGTGTCATTTCAATATTGGATGTGCCCGTAACCCGTGCATCCGTGAAAATAGAAGATAACCATTTATCTTCCCAGACCAGGCTCCTTGAAAGTGTTGCGCCTGCATCAACAATCTTTTTAGGCCAGAGCTTAACGTTGTGAAGTATGTGAGCAGCTCGCCCAACTATACAATCCTCACCAACAAAGACATTATCTTCTATTTCTGCATCATCACCAAGAATAGTCCTGCTGGCAATCACATCACCAACTATGCTTGCCCGACTTCCAATCTGAACATTGTCCCACACTACGCTTGATATTACTCTGGAATCACGGTCAATAGACGAATTATCACCAATAACTGAATTGGAAAGTTCAACCCGTTCACCTAATGTAACACCGTTCCCAATCAGTGAAATTCCTCTAACCAGAAGATGTTCGGGGAGCTTCACACCATGACCAACAATCAATTTCCCGTCAGGAAAATCGAAAGTTTCTCCATTTACCGGGACACGCACCAGGCCTTTGAGGCAATCACTGTGAACTTCTATATATTCACTCAAGTTGCCTACATCTCTCCAATATCCGGTCGCTTCAAATCCAAAAAGCGGCATATTTCTATTTAACATCAATGGAAATAAATTCTTGCTGAAGTCATAGTCTGACTTATATGGCACCAATTCAAGAACATCAGGTTCCAGCACATAAATACCGGTATTCACTGTATCGCTAAAAACTTCTCCCCATGTCGGTTTTTCCAGAAATCTCGTTATCCTCCCTTCGCGATCAGTTATAACCACACCAAACTGAAGAGGATCCTTCACCCTTGTCAATACAATTGTGGCTTTTGCATCTTTTGATTGGTGAAAATCCAATACATGTGTCAGATTAAAATCAGTAAGCACATCACCGCTAATAACCAGAATCCTTGAGTCCTTAACCAATTCGTATGCGTTTCTAACACTCCCAGCAGTACCATAATCGCCATCAGCCTTAACATATTTTACCGACGCCCCAAATTGTGAGCCATCCTTTAAAAAGTTTCGTATTATTTCGGAATGAAAAAAAAGAAGGACGACGATTTGCTTGATACCGTGATTGACCAGAAGGCGGACTATGTGCTCGATCATGGGTTTGTTCATGACAGGGACCATCGGCTTGGGGATATGGCTTGTCAGAGGACGTAAGCGCGTTCCAAAGCCGCCGGCCATTATTACCGCCTTTAATTCCAAACTTTTAACTCCAGAAAATTTTCGGTGAAATATAAACCTGCACTGAAGGAAAATCAAGGTAAACGGGGCATCATGGTACATTGCAATTTGGGAAATTGAATCAAATTCTTTAACTTATAATACCTTTAAGTCCATCCTGTGAGGTGGATAAGGAAACCTTCCATTCATACCTCACCGGCGGGCGAAAAACTGGAGAAATATGAAAATTAAATCAAAAATTGCAGATGCCCAGCAAATTAGCCGTTCTATCACACGATTGGCACACGAAATTATTGAGCAAAACAGGGGTGCAGCCAATCTGGCAGTAATTGGCATCAAAACTCGAGGTGATTGTCTGGCCAAGAGAATTACTAAAAAATTTGCTGAAATTGAAAATATTTCCGTTCCAATTGGTACTCTTGATATTACTCTCTACCGCGACGATGTGCGACAAAAGTTGAAACTTCCTGAACTAAAAGGAACAGAAGTTCTTTTTAATATAACTGATAAAGACATTATTCTCGTCGACGATGTTCTTTATACAGGTAGGACCGTAAGGGCTGCCCTGGATGCGCTCATTGATATCGGTCGGCCCAATACAATCCAACTTGCAGTGCTTGTTGACCGCGGCCACCGGGAACTCCCAATTAGTGCCGATTACGTAGGTAAAAATGTCCCAACATCTTTGAGGGAAACTGTGATTGTACATCTTCAAGAAATTGATGGCATAGATGAAATATTGTTGGGTGAAGAAGATGGCTGAAGGAATAAGACATTTGCTCGGATTACGGGAGTTGACGGCAGAGGCAATAACAGAGATCCTCGATACCGCAAAAAGCTTTCGAGAGGTTCTCGACCGTCCTATTAAAAAGGTCCCAACTTTACAGGGAACAACTGTCGTCAATCTCTTCTTTGAGAGTTCTACAAGGACTCGAATATCTTTCGAACTGGCTGAACGGAGACTGAGTGCCGATGTTGTGAACTTTACTGTCAGCGGCAGTAGTGTCTCAAAAGGAGAAACACTGAAAGACACTGCACGAAATATTGAAGCAATGAGAACAGATGTCGTTGTCATCCGTCACCAGTCCACCGGTGCACCTCACTTCCTGTCACGTTTACTCAAGTCTGCTGTTATAAATGCAGGCGATGGAATTAACGAACACCCAACTCAGGCCCTCCTTGATATGTACACTATGCGAAGTAAGTTCAATTCACTTCAGGATCTCAGAGTTTGTATTGTTGGTGACATTGCCCACAGCAGAGTTGCAAGATCAAATATTTTTGGCCTGACAAAAATGGGGGCAAAGGTCGGGGTCTGCGGTCCGAAAACACTGATTCCAGGATATCTTGATCAATTTGGTGTAAAAATATTTTACGACATCAATCAGGCAATCGAATGGGCTGATGTCCTCAATGTGCTTCGCATTCAGCTCGAGCGGGAAGCAGGTGGACAATTTCCCTCGATAAGAGAATACAGACTTTACTGGGGAATTAATCGTCAGCGACTTGAAAAGGCTCGAAAAGACCTGGTCATAATGCATCCAGGTCCAATTAACAGGGGTGTGGAACTCGATGGAGATGTCGCGGATGGTCAAACGTCACTTATTTTGGACCAGGTGACTAACGGTGTCGCTGTCAGAATGGCAGTATTGTATCTAACAGGAGTAAGGCGGTCATGAAAATCCTTTTAAAAAACGCCCATATTGTAGATCCAACCGCCGGGACAGACGGACTATTTGATGTTCTGATTGTCGATGGCATTATACAGGAAATTGGACATTATCTTGGTGGTAACCCTGTTAATTACGAAATAGACATGAAAAGCAGGATGGCCGTCCCTGGCCTTTTTGATATGCATGTTCACTTACGTGAGCCTGGCTTTGAATACAAAGAAGATATAATGTCAGGTATCGCGGCTGCTGCCAATGGCGGATTTACCTGTGTAGCATGCATGCCAAATACTGACCCTGTGATGGATTCCGCAGACGTGGTAAAGTATGTGATTGACAGAGCCAGTCACAACCCTCTTGTCAGAGTATTTCCAGTTGCTGCAATAACCGTTGGCCGTAAAGGGGAACAATTATCAGAAATGAAGGATCTGGCAGAATCAGGAGCTGTAGCCTTCAGCGACGATGGTTCATCGGTACTCGATTCTCAAATAATGAGGCTGGCACTTGAGTATTCTTCAATGCTCAACCTGCCTATTATCCAGCATTGTGAGGATTCCAGTTTAACGAAAGGAGGGCCTTCTAACGAAAGTCCAAATAGCGTCCGATATGGCCTTAAAATGCAGCATCATCTGGCAGAAGAGTTGGTTTTGCAGAGGGATTTAAAGCTCCTTCAGGCATTTGGAGGGAAATACCATGCAACCCATATCTCAACCATAGGCTCCGTCGATCTTATCAGAAATGCAAAACGAGATGGTTTGGTTGTTACCTGCGATGTTACTCCCCATCATCTTTTTCTGGACGACAGCCTCCTCTTTGATTATGACTCAAACCTCAAGGTAAATCCTCCTTTGAGAACATTAGAAGATTGTAATTCCTTAATTGAAGGTCTAAGAGACGGCACCATAGATGCGATAGCCAGCGACCATGCCCCGCATGCAATCCATGAGAAAGAAGTTGAGTTTGACGCTGCACCATTTGGAATGATTGGCCTTGAAACCACGTTAGGGGTTGTATTGACCAGATTATACCACACTGGACTTCTTTCGATGACACAAATTGTCAGCCTTTTATCTATAAATCCAAGAAAACTTCTCGGCCTCCCTGTTCCCAGAATAGAGCCTGGCGCTCGTGCAGAATTAACATTAATTGACCCGAATTTTGAGTGGATTGTCAATCCTGAGGAGTTCTTTTCAAAGAGCAGAAACACAGGGTTCAGAAACTGGAAATTAAGAGGGAGCTCAGTTGGTATCATTAACGGTGAGAAGATGTTTCTTTCGAAACGACTGAAATAGTCAGCTGTTGAGTTGAAACGATTGCCTGCCAGTTGAGTCCAATCTATTTACAGAATTGGAAGGACCTTTTTGTTTATTGCTTTCTCTAATATTTCCAGATACTTAGTTCTGGAAATCTCTATTGCACCAAACATCTGAAGATGGGGCGTTAAAAACTGAACGTCCAGAAGGGCATACCCTCTTTGCTTTAAAGTTGTAATGAGAACCGCAAGAGCAACCTTTGAGGCACCTGTCTTTCTGCTGAACATTGATTCACCAAAAAAAGCCCCTCCGAGAGCCACACCATAAAGTCCACCTGCAAGGGAATTCGAATCATACGCCTCAAAGCTAAAAGCGTAACCCAGATGGTACAACTCCATGTAACTTTGAATTATTTCTTCGCTAATCCACGTTTCACTCCTATTTGCACAGCCCCTGATTACCTCTTCAAATTGAGTGTTGATCCGGACAGAAAATATATCTTTTTTTAAAAGCTGCTTCGTTGACCTTGGAATATTCACACTTTCCATTGGAATCACAGCTCTTGGATCGGGTGAATACCATGAAATTTCGCCTTTTTCATCCGACATCGGGAAGTATCCTGCAGCATATCCTGAAATCAGTAATTCCGGCTCAATCATAATAAGTTTGGTTCTGACCTCATCCGGGATGACATTCATCCACCTGATTTTCAAATTTGAAGAAAAAAGGGAGAAAGGCAAGAGCAAATTCGTGAAATTATAAATTATTTAAAATGCTCAGTTGCATATATTATCCTTCTTGGGTATATTTTTATTGCAATTTGGAAAAGATGCTCAAATCGTACGACAGGTTTTCGACAAAAAAAATTTTAAAAATCAGTTACTACACACCTGTCCAGGTTTAAAAAGTGTTCCGCTTTACTGGAACACTTTTTTTTTATTAAAATGAAAGTTTACGAAGTCATTAACAGGATCGAGAACTCACTACCCATCAGGGTTGTTGAAGATGAAGATAACGTCGGCTTGATAGCAGGTAGTTATAATATAGAATGCACAGGACTATTTGTGACTTATGAGCTGAATTATGAAGCAATCGAACGTGCGGTGCAATCAAACGCAAATCTCGTAGTAACTTACCATACACCGATATACAAACCAACAAAAAAACTAACAAGTTCAGACGATTCCGCTAACTATCTTCTATATGCTCTGAATAAATCGCTAAATGTATATTCAGTGCACACAGCTATTGACATTTCCCGTGAAGGGATAAACTTTGACTTTGGCAGGAGGTTGGGTTTAAAAAAAATGAAGTTCCTTAGCCCTTTGACTGACCGAATGTACAAGATCTCAGTATTTGTTCCTTCAACCCATGTTTCCGGGGTCAGGGATGCCATGTCTGCGGCTGGTGCAGGGGTGATAGGTGACTACGTTAACTGTTCCTTCGAATCTAAAGGCAAAGGTACATTTCTGGCTACAGGGTCAGCACATCCTTTTGTCGGGGTTGTCGGTGTCCCTGAGGAGACGGATGAGGTTAAGCTTGAAATGATAGTCGACAGAAGTCTATTGCATTCTGTCTTATCAGCAATGGTCTCATCCCATCCATATGAAGAAGTCGCTTACGACGTTTACCCATTGGCAAACCCATCCCCCAATTACGGATTTGGTGTTTTTGGGGAATTGGATAAGGAATTGGATTTGATTTCCTTTTTGTCTGAAATAAAAGAGATTTTTGATCTAAAACACCTGGTTTATTCTGCACATCCCGGCAGAACGATAAAAAAAGTAGCATTTTGCGCCGGTTCTGGTATGTCCTTTTACAGGGATGCACTGAAATCAGGAGCAGACATTTACATAACCGGAGATGTGAGGTACCACGACTTCCGACAATCGCTTGAATCAAAAATGATTTTAGTAGATGCCACTCATTATGGGACGGAAAAGTATGTCCCGGAGTTGCTCTCGAACTTAATGTTGAAAATATTCGGGCCCGATTTGCCGGTGACATCACATCGACAGGAAAGGGTTTGTATTTTTGTATAACTACTTTAGGAGAAAAATGTGGTTGTGAAAGACAAACTGAAAACGTTATATCAACTTCAACAGGTTGACCTTAAACTTGATGGTCTTCTCGAAGAGAGAGGAGACCTTCCAGCTGAAGTAAGTGATCTTGAAACAAAAATATCAACGCTGAAGTCGTCCATCAAAGAAAACGAGGAATTTTTAAAAAGAGCAGCTGTGAGAAAGAAAGAAATCGACAAAGAACTTGACGATGTTCGAAAGAGAATTGATAAATATACAGACATGCGTATAAAGGTGAGGACAAACCGTGAGTATGATGCGCTGAGTAAACAAATTGATTCAGCAAAAGATAAACTACAGATGCTCCATAAGGAACTCGAAGAACTTCAGGCTAAGGAAGTTATTTCTGGTCGGGATCTTGAGAGCCTGAAAAAAGATTTGGACGATCAGCAAAAGACTTATGCTGGGAAGAAGGCCGAGCTTGACGATCTGGTTTCGTTGACGCGTGACGAGGAAAAAAAGTACCGCAGGGAACGTGAAAAGTTTGCTCAAAAAATAGACAGGCAAACATTAAGCAGGTATGAAATGATTCGCCGTGCGACAAAAGGGAAAGCCATAGTTCCCGTCGTCAGGCGCAATGCCTGTGGAGGTTGTTATAATGTTTTGCCGCCGCAAAGACTCCTTGAACTCAGGCAAATGACAAAGATCTTTACATGTGATCATTGTGGCAGAATTCTTGTTCCCAACGAAATCGTTGAGGAAGCTGCCAAGGAAGCCAGAGAAGAATGAAGCTTATAGCATATATTGATGGCGCTTCATCCGGTAATCCAGGTAACAGCGGACTTGGCGTTGTACTGCAGGATGAGGATGGGCACATCATTGAGAAACATTCTGAATACGTGGGCAGAGGCACAAATAACCGTGCAGAGTATCTTGCCCTGATGAAAGCAGTTGAACTCGCAGCTCTTCATGGAGCAAATGAGCTGGAGGTGAGATCAGACAGCCAGCTTGTCGTGAGGCAAATGACAGGCGTCTATAGAATAAAAAACAAAGAAATTCAAAAAATTGTTATTAGATTGTGGAATGTAATTAGGGAAAAAGGGATTAAATTTAATATAGTACACATTCCCAGAGAGTTGAACAGAGCCGCCGACAACCTTGCAAAGAAAGGTGCAACCATTGTGGCGGAATAAAGAAAATTTTCGCGAAGTGAGTCAGGCAGCCGCTCTCCCGTTATCATGGGGGAGAGGAAAGTCCGAACTCCACATGGCAGCAGGCTCCGATGTTGTTTTCGACATCGGAGGCGGGGAAACCCGACGGAAAGTGCCACAGAAAATATACCGCCCCGAGACATCTCGGAGTAAGGGTGAAAAGGTGGGGTAAGAGCCCACCGTACCGCATGGTGACATGCGGTTGCACGGCAAACCCCCTGCGGAGCAAGACCAAATAAGGGAGGAATTCTCTCTCAGCAGTAGCTGGGGAGATACGAAGCGGCCAGTTTCGTCTCACTCCCGGGTAGGTCGCATAGATAAATGGCTGCCTCTTCCGCTTTTGCGGAAAAGACAGAATTCGGCTTATCGACTCACTTCGCAATTTGGTGATAATTATGATATATAAATGGAAAATTTTGAAGGTTTCAGATTCTCAAAAGGCGAGTGATCTCGCCCGCGAGATGGGAATTCATGATATTATAGCTCAACTTCTCATCAATCGGGGTGCTGATTCGCCAGAAAAGGTAAAAAAGTTCTTCTATCCTTCTCTCAACGACCAGTATGATCCGTTTCTTATGAGCGGAATGAACTTAGCTGTTGAACGTGCAATAAGGGCGCTGGAGCGGGATGAGAAGATCATGGTTTACGGAGACTACGACGTTGACGGTACAACAGGTGCTGCTTTGCTCTATATGTTCTTTAGAGAACTTGGGGCTGATGTTGATTATTATATACCTGACCGACTCAAGGAAGGTTACGGTATAAGCGTTTCTGGCATTAATTATGCCCTGAGGAATGGATGTACGTTAATGGTAAGTGTTGACTGCGGTGTTGCAGCTTCAAAAGAAATTTTGTATGGTAAAAATCGGGGGTTAGAAACAATAGTATGCGACCATCATGAAGTTGACGCCCTGCCGGAGGCGGTTGCGGTTCTTGATCCAATTAAACCGGGTTGCACTTACCCATTTAAGTATCTCTCCGGGTGCGGTGTAGCTTATAAATTTGCAAAAGCAACCTCAATTCAGCTGGGAAAACCAGATTTGCCGGATAAGTACTTAGATCTCGTTGCAATAGCCGCAGCAGCTGACGTGGTGCCTCTCATTGACGAAAACCGCATCCTTGTCCAGGCTGGCTTTAAAGCAATTGCAGAACAACCCCGCGCAGGGATAAAAGCTCTTATGAGGTCCTCTCACGTAGATCACCGCAAACTTACAACAGGCCAGGTCTCATTTATCATCGCACCAAAAATTAACGCTGTTGGGCGGCTCGGTGATGCCAGGCGCGCTGTTGAGCTTCTGGTAACAGACAATGAGGAAGTTGCAGAAGATTTTGCCCAGGTGCTTGAAAACGAAAACTCCCATAGAAGGATGCTGGATGAACGGACATTCCTCGAGGCACAGGAACTGGCCAATGAATTGGTTTCAATCAGAAACCGGAATTCGCTTGTTCTTCATAAGCCAAACTGGCATCCGGGAGTAATTGGCATTGTCGCAGCCCGGATTGTTGAACAATACTACCGACCAACAATAATGCTTGCAACTAATGATGGCGTAATTAAGGGTAGCGCAAGGAGCATTGTCGGCTATGACATTTTCGAAGCAATTAAGGCTTGCGGTGATCTTCTAATTCAGTTTGGTGGACACAAATACGCTGCAGGGTTATCGATGAATCCTGAAAACCTCGATGCCTTTGTCGAGGCATTCGAGGGAGTTGTGTCTTCCACACTTGACGATGAATTAAAAACGCCCGTATTAGAAATTGACGCCCTCCTTGACCTCAACACAATTAATGCTGAATTTATGAATATGTTGAAACAGTTTGAACCATTTGGTCCTCAAAACCCTCGACCCACATTTCTCAGCCGGGGACTTTTTTTATCAGATGCAAGGATGCTAAATGGATCACATCTCAAAATGAAAGTTAAAGTTAATGGAGTTACCTATGATGCCATTAAGTTTAGAAATGGAGAATCAAATGTCGGAGTAGGTGATTATCTTGATATGGTTTATTCGCTGGATGAAAATCATTATGCAGGAAATATATTTTATCAATTGCAGGTAAAAGATTATAAAAAAACAAAATAAGTTTTGGAGGAACAAAAATGTCGGGACATAATAAGTGGGCAAAAATTAAGCACAAAAAGGCTGGCACAGATGCTGCCCGGGGACGACTCTTTAGCCGCATTATTAAGGAAATAACCATTGCCGCTCGAAATGGCGGTGGGGATCCAAACTCCAATCCGCGATTACGGCTGGCTATCCAGAATGCGAAGGCTGCAAATATGCCTCAGGACAACATAAAACGAGCTATCCAGAGAGGAACAGGTGAGCTCCCGGGAGCAACATACGAAGAACTGACATACGAAGGATATGGTCCGGGGGGTGTTGCAATAATGATCGAACTTGTAACAGATAATAAGAACAGAGCCGTGGCAGAAATAAGGCACATTCTCGATAGAAATAATGGAAAACTAGCCGAAGCAGGATCGGTGTCGTGGATGTTTCAGAAAAAAGGCACAATAGAAGTGCCCCGCCAGGGAGTGGACGAAGAGAATCTAATGAACATCATACTCGATGCAGGTGCAGACGACATGAAAAGTGATGAGGACTCATTTGAGATAACCACATCACCCGAGAATTTTGATGCAGTTAAAAAAGCATTGGAAGACAAAGGGATTCCTATCTCATCTGCAGCTGTCCAGCTTGTTCCTCAAAATTCTGTGCGTGTCGAGGGCAAAGAAGCAGAACAGGTACTCAAACTTATGGAAGCCCTTGAGGAGCACGATGATGTTCAAAATGTTTATGCCAACTTCGACATTGATGACAGTGTGATGGCTCAGCTTAATCAATGATTGTTTTAGGTATTGATCCTGGTTCCCGCAAGACCGGTTATGCAATTGTGGAAAGTGTTGGGCATCGTAAACAACTTCTTGCATTTGGAACCATAAACCTCGTTGATACTCAAGCGATGCCTGAGAAGCTTGTGAAAATATATGAACAAATAACAAAAATTTTTAAAGAGTTCCATATTGACTCGGTAGCAGTGGAGGCAGGTTTTTACGGTAAGAATGCCCAGAGTGCATATAAGCTGGGCTATGCTCGAAGTGCAGCAGTCCTTTCTGCCGCGCTTCATGGCGTTAATGTCATAGAATATTCACCCCGTAAGATTAAGCAATCAGTTACAGGAAACGGCAACGCTTCGAAAGAGCAGGTAAAATATATGGTAAAGGCACTGCTTAAAAATGACGACATCAACATTAAAGATGACGAGTCAGATGCCTGTGCAGCAGCTCTTTGCCACCTAAACAACGACTTCAATAGAGAAAAAACCACCCGGAGCTGGTCAGTTTTCGTCTCTAAAAATCCCACCCGGGTTTTCAAACGTAAATGATTTACAGAATTAACGGTATTCTGGTTGAGAAAAATCCAGCCAGTGTGATTGTTAAGGTCGGTGGAGTTGATCTGGAATTAATGATACCATTTTCAACTTACGATAAACTCGGATCAGTAGGGGAAAACGTCTCTTTGTTCACCATCCTTCAGATAAGAGAGGAAAACATAAATCTTTTTGGCTTTGCCACACCTGAAGAAAAAAGGTTATTTAAGCTTTTAATTGGCGTGAACGGCATAGGCCCGCGGACTGCACTCAGTCTTTTGTCCTCAGCTTCTGTTGACGACATTTCCAGGTTTGTTATTGGCGGGGATGCCAGTGCCCTAACAGCAATACCAGGAATAGGACGGAAGACTGCTGAACGAGTCATCATTGAGCTTCGTGACAAAATGGAAAAAGTTATGCCTGCTGCAATTCAGGGCGAAGATCAAATTACTGTTAAAGAAGATGTACGCAATGAAGCAATGGATGCACTCCTCATTCTCGGATATTCAAGATCTCAATCAGAAAAGGCAATCCGAGCCGCTATAAATAAATCCCCCTCCGTTCAATCTTCAGCAGAAGCTCTGGTCAGGGCTGCATTAAAGGAATTTCGTTGACTCAGCCTCCAGCTACTGTTGACAGAACTGATGGATCTTATCAAATGACGAGATTTTACCATGAGTTTCACGTATCTAAAAAATCACGTGACAGATATGGACTGGATGAATCATTCTTTTCAATAACGGGCGACGTTATTTTTGCAAACTTCCGCCAGGCACAATTGTTTTCTGAACTGGTTAACCGGGCCAGACTGACCCAACATGCACCTGTTCATGGAACTGAAAGTGAAGTTAGAGCGTCTGAGATTAACGCCATGGGGCTTCTTCATGAAATTTATCATTATATAATAGACCTTTACATAAGGAATGTAGACCCGGCCGCCTTTTTTAAATGCGAAACGGCATTAATTGAAAAGCTTGGCAAAAGTGCCACCCACACAGTGCAAAAAAAATTTCTGACGGAATTCCCCCCTATATCTATATACAAGGGGGAACTTACAGTTGACGAATACCTCGGAAAAGGACAACCTGGATTTCCAAATACACATTCAGTGCTGATAGAATTACTTTTACTCTGGCTGGAGAACCGAAACCCATCGTTTAAACCAATATCAGATTTAATAGACGACGCAGACCTTCGAAAATCGGTTTCATATGAAGATGCAATTAAAATTATAGATTTCTTTTTCGAGGAAGAACCGCCGTTTGGCCCTCAGAACCAGCCTCTGCCAAAGATGCTTCTGACTCCAATTCAGCATTCACCTGGCCTCATAATGGAACAGCTGCAGTTCATAGCAAAAACATGGAAAGGATTACTTGAGAACTCGCCTTATTTGAAAAAGTTGCTTTCTGGAATTGATTTTATAAAGGAAGAAGGTAAATACTTTGAAATTCTCGCTCAGGCACAGGCTGAGAAGTCAAAATTACCATTTATATTGCCAGGTAAGCCAGACACTGGAATTTTTAGAGAAATACCCCAGGTCCTATCCTTCTCTGGCTCTCCCTTTTTCGATGAACCTGAAAGATTTAGCACTGATTTAAACTGGATGCCGAATGTTGTTCTAATTGCAAAGAATACCCATGTCTGGCTGCATCAATTGAGCAGAAAGTATGCACGATCCATTACCAGACTTGATCAAATTCCATCTGAAGAGCTTCAGCTGTTAGCTACACGCGGGTTTACTGGACTCTGGTTAATAGGCCTGTGGAAAAGGAGTTATGCTTCTCAAAAAATAAAAAACCTCAGTGGTAATCCGGATGCAATTGCCTCAGCTTACTCATTAAACAGTTATGATGTTGCAGAAGATCTGGGGGGAAACGAAGCATTCTATCATCTAAGAGATCAATGCGCACAATATGGAATCCGGCTTGCCAGTGATATGGTACCCAATCACATGGGTATAGATTCACAATGGGTAATTGAACACCCGGATTGGTTTTTGCAAATCAATTATCCCCCTTTTCCAAACTATTCTTTTAATGGCCCTGACCTGAGCAATGACGATAGGGTGGCAATAATCATAGAAGATAAGTACTGGACAAAACAAGATGCTGCAGTGGTTTTTAAAAGAATCGACAGATGGACAGGGGATGTGCGATATATTTATCACGGGAATGATGGCACTCACATGCCATGGAACGATACTGCACAGTTAAACTTTCTGAAAAGTGAAGTAAGAGAAGCTGTTATTCAAACGATACTTCATGTTGCAAGGATGACTCCAATTATAAGGTTTGACGCGGCTATGGTTCTGACCAGGAAGCACTATCAGAGACTCTGGTTTCCAGAACCGGGTACCGGGGGAGCCATCCCATCAAGGGCGGCATTCTCTATGACAAAGGAGGAATTTGACACAAAGATGCCGGAAGAGTTCTGGAGGGAAGTCGTCGACAGAGTGCAGTCTGAAGTACCCGACACCCTGCTGCTGGCTGAAGCATTCTGGTTGATGGAAGGATACTTTGTCCGTAACCTGGGCATGCACCGCGTGTACAACAGCGCTTTTATGAACATGCTGAAGCGTGAAGAAAACGCAAACTATCGGAAGGTAGTAAAAAATGTGTTGGAGTATAACCCTCAAATTCTCAAACGATTCGTTAATTTTATGAACAATCCGGATGAAGAAACCGCATTAGCACAATTTGGAAAAGATGATAAGTATTTTGGAGTTTGTGTGATGATGTGCACAATGCCTGGTCTGCCAATGTTTGGGCACGGCCAGGTAGAAGGCTTTTCTGAAAAATACGGGATGGAATTCAAAAGAGCTTACCTGGACGAACAGGTTGATGAACAGCTGGTTAAGCGACATGAAAGAGAAATATTTCCACTGTTAAAAAAGCGATATTTGTTCTCCGAGGTAGACAATTTCTTTTTCTACGATTTTTTTACACATGAGGGTTATGTCAATGAAGATGTTTTTGCGTACAGCAATCAAAGTGGATTTGAAAGGGTTCTGGTTGTTTATAACAACCGATACTCATTTGCTGCAGGATGGGTGAGATCATCGGTTGGATATCTGAATACAAAATCTGGCAAATTGGTTCAGACGTCGCTTGCAGATGCTCTTGGACTTGAAAATAGAAATGACTCAAGTGTCGTTTTTAAAGACATGATAACCGGAATGGAATTCATCAGGAATGTAAGCGACATTTTTACAAAGGGGCTTTATATTGAATTGGGCGCATATAAATACCACGTTTTTTACGATTTTCATCAGATAAGTGGCTTATCTCAGTTTTCTGAGTACATTGGTGGTAGAGGTGTAGAGTCTATAGATCGTGAGCTCCACAGGTATTTATTGCAGGATGTGTGGAATTCTTTTGAAAGATTAATAAGAAGAACGGGGGTTTTAATAGAAAACCGGGATGCAGAGCAATTTGATAAAGAGGAGATAGAGAAGCTGTTTGATAACTTCGTGAATGCAGCTTGCGCTCATCTCAATGTAAACCGAAAGAAAGTGTCAGAAGTCCATATCGGTTATCTCAAAACCCTCATAAAGTCATCAGCTCGTCCGACTGCCTTTTTGACAGAACTACTAAGTGAACTGGATGAAAATTTCGATGCTGATTATAGGGAGTCACTCCATCTGCTGATGATGACATGGTGTTCAATCTCAGATTTATGCCTGGAATGTGGGGGATTATCACCCTTAAAAGCAATAGATGAACTTGACTTGTTAGACTCGATTAAACAACTGTTTAAGAGAACCGGAGGTGAGGTATACTTGGAATTGATCAGATGCCTTTTGAGCAACGACGTTACCGCCATTTTAAAGGAGCCTGAATTCCTGAATGCATTTTCAAAATCATTAAATGTCAGGGGAGTGCTTAACTTTATGAATGTTAACGAGTACAACGGAATTCTCTGGTTTAATAAGGAAAGGTGGAATCAGTATACTGCAGCATTTGCTGCAATATATATGCTGAGAGTTCTCTCAGAGGGAGAACAGGGATCGACACCTAATCAAATACATGACGCCAACAGGTATCTTAGCGATGTTAAAAGATTAATCAGAATAGCTGATGAAGTAAAATATCAACTCATCATCGCTATCGAAAAAATTAAGATGCTATCTGATCGGTGAAGTTTACTTAATGTTGAATATCATATTTTCATCCCTTAAAATTTCAACTGATTATTAAATGGAGCCTTAACAAATGCAACTCACATTAATTGATTGGTTGGTCATTGCTCTTTATTTTCTTTTCAACCTTGCAGTTGGCCTTTACTATCGCAAACGTGCAACAAAAAGCGTAAGTGATTTCTTTATTTCTGGTAGAAATGTTTCCTGGTGGTTGGCGGGAACATCAATGGTCGCAACAACCTTTGCTGCAGACACTCCTCTTGCTGTCACCGGTCTTGTTGCCCGAAACGGGATTGCCGGCAACTGGATATGGTGGAGTATGGTTTTCAGTGGAATGCTGACAGTATTTTTTTATGCGCGACTCTGGAGGCGAGCAGGCGTTCTTACCGATGTTGAATTTGCAGAAATTCGGTACAGCGGTAAGGCAGCAAGCTTCCTGCGTGGATTTAGAGCGCTATATCTTGGTCTCCCCATAAACCTGATTATAATGGGCTGGGTAAACCTTGCCATTGTAAAAATAATGATGATGACCCTTGGTATTACCAAAATTGAGGCACTTGCTGCTGCCATTGGTATAATGTTTATCACAGCATCAATTTCAACACTGTCAGGACTCTGGGGTGTGCTTGTAACCGACTTATTTCAGTTTGTTCTGAAAATGGGTATGGTAATCCTCCTTGCTGTCTTTGCTGTCGATGCAACAGGCGGAATGGGAGCATTAATAAACGGACTTCATCAGATAAATACATCACGTGGTGCTACCGGCTCAATAACTTCATTTGTTCCACCTTTAAATTCAACATGGATGCCATTGATAACCTTTTTCGTTTATATTGCCGTCAACTGGTGGGCATCATGGTACCCGGGTGCTGAGCCTGGAGGTGGAGGATATATTGCACAGAGAATTTTTAGTGCAAAAGATGAGAAAAATTCTGTGCTTGCAACATTGTGGTTCAACATTGCTCATTATGCTCTGAGGCCCTGGCCCTGGGTAATTGTTGCCCTTGTTGCAGTTGTTCGACTTCAACATGACCCTGCATTTATCGCAGATCCCGAGTCAGGATATATAAGGATCCTGATCACTGATCTCCCTGCTTCGCTTCGTGGCTTGATGCTTGCAGCATTCGCTGCCGCTTACATGTCCACTATTGGAACTCAATTGAACTGGGGTGCCAGTTACCTGGTGAACGATCTTTATAAAAGATTTATGGTTCGCAACAAAAATGAAAAACACTATGTTAATATTTCTCAGATAACAACTTTACTACTGATGATATTGAGTGCCATTGTAACATTTTATATGGAATCAATTGCAGATGCATGGAAGTTTTTGATTGCAATTGGAGCAGGAACTGGATTGGTATATCTATTAAGGTGGTTCTGGTGGCGTATTAATGCCTGGAGTGAAATATCAGCTATGGCTGCTGCGTTTGTCATTTCGATTATACTCCAGTATGGCTTTCACCTTAGCGACACTGAACCGAGGCAATTTGCATATCTTGTTTTGTTGACAGTGTCTATAACAACCGTTATCTGGCTATCGGTTACATATCTCACATCGCCTGAACCAAAAGAAATACTCCTTTCTTTTTATCGTAAGGTTCATCCAAGCGCAAAACTCTGGGGCCCGATTGCAAAGGAAGCAACCGACGTAATTCCACAAAAAGACGGAATTTTCAACTTAATGGACTGGCTTAGCGGCGTGGCAATGATATACTCCTTCCTCTTTGGAACAGGCAATATTATATTTGGCAGGACATTTGTCGGCATGATGATGATTTTGGCAGGACTGGCCTTTGGATCGGTTATATATGTTGATTTAAACAAAAGAGGATGGGAGACGGTGGGAAAATAGGAAGTGACCAGACCAGGTAAATATTTGTTGATGTTTTCCTGATTAAATTTTATTTTTCTTTAAGGAAACAACCAGTAAAACACTACCGAGTGCAGAGTCGTGTTCTCGAAGGCGATAAGCGCAGCTACATATGGAGTCAATGCATTTCTGGTCGAAATTGAAACCCATATTGAATCGGGACTCTTTAATTTTTCAGTAGTAGGGTTACCTGATAGCGCAGTTAAGGAAAGCCGTGAGCGAGTATCTTCAGCAATCAAGAATTCGAATCTTAAATTCCCAATGAAGAAGATCGTTGTAAATCTTGCTCCGGCTGACATAAGGAAAGAGGGGAGTGCGTTTGATTTACCAATTGCATTGGCCATTTTATCGGCAAACGATTCAGCAATACAGGATGAACTTGCTCATTTTGTCATTCTGGGAGAGCTTGCACTTGACGGCACGGTAAGACCTGTACACGGTATATTACCAATTGCTATTGAGTCGAGAAACAGGGGAATCCAAAATATGATTCTCCCGCGGGGAAATGCAAGGGAAGCAGCAATGGTTGATGGAATAAATGTTTACCCCGTTGAAAATTTAACTGAAGCTTTCCACCTTTTAAGTGGGGAATATAAACTTGTTAACCCATTCAATGTGGACAGAGATGAAGTATTTCATCAACGGCGGTCATATGGAGTTGACTTTGCTGATGTCAGAGGGCAGGAGAATGTCAAGCGCGCCCTTGAAGTGGCTGCTGCTGGTGGCCACAACGTAATTATGATTGGTCCCCCGGGCAGTGGAAAGACCATGCTGGCAAAACGACTTCCAACCATCCTCCCAGATATGGTTTTTGAAGAAGCTCTTGAAACAACAAAGATTCATTCAGTTGCTGGGCTTTTACCTCCTGATTTTGGGTTGGTTGCTGCTCGACCATTTCGTGCACCGCATCACACAATTTCCGACACAGCCCTTGTGGGCGGAGGAGGGGTACCGCGTCCTGGCGAAATTTCCCTGGCACATCATGGCATTTTATTTTTAGATGAACTGCCAGAGTTCGACAGGAATGTTCTTGAAGTGTTAAGGCAACCACTTGAAGATGGCTACGTGACCATAAGCAGGGCAAAGATGGTGACCAATTATCCGGCAAGATTCATGCTGGTTGCGGCAAGCAATCTCTGCCCCTGCGGAAATTACGGTGTACCTGGTGGAAATTGCAGCTGCACATCGAGTCAAATTCAAAAGTACATGTCAAAAATCAGCGGTCCACTTCTTGACAGGATTGACATACATGTAGAGGTCCCCCCTGTTAAATACTCAGATTTGTCGGGCAAGCGGGATGGAGAGCCCTCCAGTGTAATTCGTGAAAGAGTAAAACGTGCCAGAGAAGTACAGATGAAGAGATTTCGAGGTAAAAAAGGCCTTTTTAAAAATGCTGACATGAGCGAAAAGGATGTTAAAGAGTTCTGTCATATAAATTCTCAGGGAGAGGAGCTGTTGAAGGAAGCTATAACCAAGCTGGGACTCAGTGCCCGAGCTTATCACAGGATACTAAAAGTGGCAAGGACTATAGCGGATCTGGGAGGCTCTGAAAATATCCATTCTGAACATATCGCCGAAGCAATTCAGTACAGAAGTTTAGATAGGCAACTATATCTTTAAGAATAAAGTTCGTACAAAGAGAGTGTTCCATCCAGTCCTCAAAAGCTCCAGGCAGGGCAGGGGCACTAAAAGCCCTCCCAAATTACCAACAATAGATTGTATTCTCATGGGAATTGCACAATGACCAAATCATGATAGAAGATTAAAATGTCCCTAATGAGAGGCGAGAAAAAAGTCCCTTGGAAAGATCACGTTTCTTCAGTGACAACATCATATTCAATCATGACAGCGATGGTTGGCGTCCTGTTAGCCGTCATAATCACAGATAAAGAAATCACCAATTATTGGTACTGGCCAACAGCCTTGCTGGCCATATCGTTTATCTGCATTGCTCTGGGAGTTGAGAAATTGAGCGACTCCCTCGATGAGGATGATATCGACAAGTATCTCGCTTGGCTCCTGAGTTACAATATCGGTGCCATATCAATGTTCCTTGGGATTGCGCTTTACATTCCTTTGCATTACCATTTAGGTCCATGCTGCATAATCGCATTTTTGATTATCGCAATGGCAGTTTCGTGGAAATGGATAAAAGACATCGGTTATCTCCTTTTCAAAGGCAATGAAGAGTACGAGGAATATAAAAGGGAACTTTTAGGAGAAAAGGCACCAGAACAGGATAGGGACTGCCTTATGAAGATCCATAGCCGGTTGAGAAAATGTTTCCATCGTTCTACAGTGGACAAATTGAAACCAGTTCTTGTGGAATTGCGGCCATCCAGAATTACACCACATGGTGTTGGGGTATTCGCGGTGACAAACATAAAGAAGGGTAAAAGGATTTTTGATGGGATACCTCTTGACGACTTTAAACATTTGATGCGTTGGTCTGATATCCGTAAACAACCCCACTCCGTTCAACATAAAGTTGTCTCTTTCTGCGTCGGTACTCGTGAAGGGTTTGTCCCGCCTGATGATTTAGACTTTAACAAACTTTCTATTGAATGGTATCTGAATCATTCCTGTGATGGCAACATTGGTTTTGATTCAAACGGCGACTTTATTGCTATCAAAAATATTAGACGGGGAGATGAATTAGCATACGACTACGGATTGGTCGAATCTAACCCTACATTTCGGATGCAGTGTACCTGCGGCAGTTCTCAATGCCGCAAGGTCATCACTGGAAACGATTGGAAAAAGCTGAAGCAGGATCCCATAAAATCGAAATTCATGCATCCTTACTTGAAGCAGGAGGAGATTTAGCAAACATAAACAAACCTCTTAATTCACCAGAAATCGTACATTTTTCATTAATTGGAAAATTGAGATAATATCTCGAAATTCCTGAACACGATGCTAAATACATTTAGTACTGCAATGGCAGACTGGTTCACACTGCTCTTTACTATCTCAGGTCTGGAGCTTTTCTAATTGACAGAGTTAATGAAAGGCTCAAGACACGTGAGATGAAGTTATACAGGGCAAGACTTAATCGCATTGAGGCTAAAAATGCAGCGTGATTTATTAGCTTATTTAATTAACCAAAATGTCCATTTCACGATGAACCAGGACAGCCAAGAAGCTCCTGTTGGTCAAATGACTTTTCAATTTGTGATACAATCCATTATATTTATCGTTGAGTTGTGTTTGAAAGGCATGTTAACCAATAAAACAAAAGGAGGTATATCAGATGTTGCGCTTGAGATACATTAAAGTTGTCATGTTCGTGGTGTTGCTTGCGGCCATGAGTGCTGACTTCGGCGGATGTTCCAGCTATAACATTATGGGAATCCCCCTTTTTTCCATGAAGATCGAGGTCAAGGGGCCGAACAATGCCCCGCTCGTGGGCGCAGTCGTAAGCTGCAGCAGCGGCCAGACCGTCACCGTCGATACATCCGGCGTTGCCAAGTTAAATTTCTCGGAGGTAGGTTCTTATTACATATCGGTCAGGTATCAGAACAATATCATCGCCTCTTATAACGTCTCGATGCCATCCGACGGAGGAAAGACTCTCACGGTGAATTACATTCCGGGTGCAACGCCCTCTGCAGGCGAAGGAGTCAGTGGCAACAACTACTTTGCGATGATGGGCGCGAGGCTCTATCCTCTGCTGTTCCAATATGTGTTCAATGCTTACGGATACAGTATTGACCTAAGCAAATACCAGCCGGGTCAGTACACCGAATGGCAGATCAGTACGAACGGCGAAAAACAGTTCGCGACGAGGAAAGCATATCTAACGAAACTACCGAACGGACAGGAATGGTGGCAGGTAAGTTTCCGGGCGGAGAAAGATTCGATGCTGATGGAGGTGCTCTTCAGCGACAAGCAGCAATCAATCAGGAGAATGAGGGCGAAATTCGGAGGTGAAGCTCCAAAGGAAGTGCCTGTTACAGAGGGCTGGTACACGTCGCCGATGCAACTAACTCCTGAATCCATTGAGGGCTCGGTTGCAAAGAAAGGCGTCATCGTGACCGTACCAGCGGGAACATTCACATGCGACCAGCTTGAATTTGGCGTTGTATAGGGGTTCACACTTCGAATGTGGAGAGCACGTGATGTGCCGGGCGGTGTAGTGAAATATGAGATGACAGGAAATAACGGAAAGGATCTCTACTCTGGCGAATTGAAATCTTTCGGTACCGGAGCTACTACCGAATTAGGTTCATATTGATTTGCCCAAATAGGATCGCTCTCCCAGCTTTGCATGTACGTCAAACTCAAACGGCGAGGCACTCAAGAAAATGCTTTTCCTTGCTTACAGCTATTTCGTAGAGATTTTACTTGAAGCAATGCGAGTACTTGCTTTTTATTTTCAGACAAACTATAATTCTGCGCAAATAACAGTACACCGTTGTTTGCGCCATGGTGAACGCTTTTGGCTATGCACCAAAAGCAGAGCTTTTACAGATTGTGTGGTTGGATGTAATCCCCGTGAATCGGTCCCGGAATATCTGTGATACACGAGGTATGGCATCAAACTCGGAGGCACTACAGCTCGGGCATGTCCCGCAGTGCTGTCGAACCTGTAAATAGGCCAAGAACATCTGGCGCGACGCCTCGGGTACGCATTTAGAAACACTTTATGAAAGGATCCAGAAATGGAGCAGGGAACTGTGAAATGGTTCAACGCAACCAAAGGATACGGATTCATCTCGCGTGAAGGCGCAGACGATGTTTTCGTTCACTACAAAGCCATCACAGGAGAAGGCTACAAAACCCTGAAAGAGGGGGACAAGGTCGAGTTCGAGATTGAACAGGGACCGAAAGGATTACAAGCCGCCAAAGTCAGAAAAATTTGACTTGACCAAAGTCGTCCTCGCCCCGGCAGGAATAGAGTCCTGTCGGGGCTTTTTTTATGTTTCTTTTCATAAGTCGTGATCCGAAAATTTCACTTAATTTTCACACTATGGATTCTGAAGGCATAACTCTGCAAATTGTAGAACAGAAGAAACTTTCTTATTGCTTTTACGTATGATTTAAGTAAATAAGGATCACCATAATGGAAAAAAGGTTATATCGCTCGAAACGAAATAAGGTGGTTGCTGGTGTAGCTGGCGGACTCGGTGAATACCTGGAAGTTGATCCTGTACTTATTCGCTTGTTGTTTGTAATTATCAGCCTTGCTCCAGGTTTTCATGCTATTGGAATCATCGCTTATATTGTGTTATGGGTCGCAGTACCTTATGGTGAAGATGAGAAAACAACACACGGCGCTCCAAATGTCCATGAAGAACCTCCAACAATCCAGGTTAAACCGAAGTCTCACACAGGTGCCATTGTCTGGGGCACCTTCTTACTTACCGTCGGAATCTTGCTTCTTGGAAATAATCTTTTTGAACAGTTTGATTTCTGCACTACGTGGCCACTCATTCTTGTTGCTGTCGGAATTGCTTTGCTTCTGACATCAATTGACAAAAAAGGTAAAAATGGAGCGGAACAATATGAGGGCTAGTCGAATATTTGTGGGTGTGCTGCTGATGCTTTTAGGGCTTGGCCTCGCACTGGCAAATTTTGGATACTTACAGCTTAACTGGCATATGATTTTGAAGTTCTGGCCGTTGCTTCTCGTACTTGCTGGAATTTCTTTTTTAATACCTCAACCCAGGTTAAGGTGGATAATCGTTGGAATTACCGGGCTGCTGATAATGATCTGGCTTGTTGCGGTATTTGCAATTGGATGGAATACATTTTCACAAATATTTCCACGTCACCACAATAAGGTCACTCAGGTGCTGACGGAAAATTTATCGAAACAAATCCGCAGTGCAACCCTTACGCTAAACAGTGGTGCAGGGAGATTTTCTCTTTCGTCGGGAGATACTGACAAATTGGTTGAAGCGGTCGCAACGACGGACATCGGACAGTATACTATGAACAAAGAACAACGTGGAGATCACGAAGAGATCACCCTTGAGCTACAAAACGGCAATCATGGATTTTCCTGGGGTCATAAAGAAAACAGCCTTGATATGTCGGTTAATCCCGGCGTCATCTGGAACCTTGACCTGAATGTCGGTGCTTCGTCAGTTATCCTGGACATGAGCAATATTTTAGTAAAGGAAGCAAAGATTGATGCAGGGGCTTCAAGTATTAAAATTAAAATGGGGAAAAAATCGGATACCACAGACCTGAAAATTGAAGCTGGGGCTTCCTCAATAGAGGTTCAATATCCTCATTTCTCCGGCGTTCAAATCCTCGATCATGCTGAATTGTCAAGCAAGCATCTGGGTAATTTTGTAAAGGTCGGAGAGCACCTCTATCAGTCAGAGGATTTTTCAACAGCAAAGAATAAAATCTTCGTTACACTTGATGCCGGCGTGTCTTCAATCCGATTTAAGGAATACTGAAAACACTTCAGCAATATAGGCAGGGCTGCCTACTCTGTAAGAAAGAAATCTGACCTAAGGTGACTCAACCAGCCTTTTGTTATAATCACCCGGCAATTATATATTTTAAACAAAACCCTTACTTAATGTGACAAGAGTAAATGAATATATAAAAACAATTAGAAAAGAGTACTCAGGCAGGCATCTCGATGAAAAAAATGTCCTTTCTGACCCCATCAAGCAATTCGAGAGCTGGCTTGCAGAAGCTGTCGATGCCCGAGTCGATACACCAAATGCTATGGTCTTGGCTACTGCAACAGGTGACGGACTTCCCTCTGCGCGTGTCGTTCTATTGCGCGACCTTAGTTCAGAAGGCCTTGTCTTTTACACAAACTACAACAGCAGAAAGGCAAGGGACTTATCCAATAATCCGGCAGCAGCGGCGGTATTTTACTGGCCTGAACTGGACAGACAGGTAAGAATTGAAGGAAACGTTTCAAAAACCTCTCCTGAAATCTCCGACGAATATTTCAACAGCAGACCAAAAGAGAGCCGAATTGCAGCTATTGTTTCACCACAAAGCGAAATTATATCAGACCGCAGTTACCTTGAAGAGCTGTTTAAAAGCTACCTGGAGCAACTAACTGATGACCATGTTCCCAGACCTGCTTTTTGGGGGGGATACATCCTGCACCCGGAACGAATAGAGTTCTGGCAGGGAAGGGAGAACCGCCTTCATGATCGCATACTTTATATTCGTAAAGGACATGGCTGGTCTATAGTAAGACTGGCACCTTGATTCATATGGGGGCTTTGAGTCGTGGCAGTTAAGTTATTATTCTTGATGCTTTTCCTCAGTCTGTCCTTTCTCCTTTCTGCATTTGAGGTGGCTTTTTTCTCCGGGCGACAGGATGATGATCTGGCGAGTGCTATTGTTAAATATTTCAGAAGGAATGAAAAGTGGGTACTCTCCACAATTCTAATATTCAACGCGGTTTGGGTGTTCCTCTTTGCCTTTTTAGCCGCTTCAGTAGCGGTAGCACTGGGAGATCAGGCTCGGATAACTCCGGTTTTATCTGTATCGGTTGAAACTGTACTGGTTTCGGGCATACTTGTTATATTCGCTGATGCTGTACCAAAAATCGTTGCTTCAAAAAACATCAAAACCTTTGTGACCTTAGGCGCACCTGTAATTCTCTTTTTTATGTTCGTCGGTTTACCCTTGACCCTTCCCCTTGGCTCTCTTTTGAACAAATTGGCGAAATCTAGAAAAGGAGCAAAAGTCATTATTGACAGAGAAGGACTGAGGACTTTATCACAAATGGCGGGGTCTTCAGGCTTACTTGGTGAATCTGAAGCTGAATTATTGAAGAAAATATCTCTTTTTGGTGAGAAAATTGTCAGAGATATTATGACCCCTCGAACAGCAATAGTGAGCATTGAAAAGGGAAGTCCACTGCAGCAGGTCATACAGGTATTTCAACAAAGCCACTTTACACATCTTGTAGTATACGAAAAGTCGCTTGATGAAGTTGCAGGGCTGCTCCACATACGGGATATCTTGCGCCTCTCAAGAGATAGGAGAAGAAAGAAGATTCCTTACGACTTAATCATGCGAAGGCCGATTTTCGTACCCGAAACCCAACCAGTTGAAAAATTGTTAGATACATTTCGGACATATCAGACGCGTAACGCAATTGTTGTAGATGAGTTCGGAGGCGTCGCCGGACTGGTAACAGTATCGGATGTTGTAAAGAGTGTATTTGGTGAAAGTGCTGAACAGTCAAGGGATGAATGGCTTAGAAGAGTCGCTATTGACGGTAGTTATATCGTGCCCGGGGTTGAGAGACTGGACAATATTAGCGCACAAATTGGAGAATTTGACTTCGAGTACGATCCAGGAAAAACAATCTCTTCACTTTTAACAGAAACCATTGGTGCGGTACCTCGTATAGGTGCCAGGCTGCAACTTGGATCTTATCTGTTTGAAGTCGTACAGGCTACACCAAAACAGATTTTACACGTGAGAATAAAAAGATTAAATTTAAATGAGAACCGGAATGGAGAACAAGAAAAAAAATTTAATATTCTTAACAGGTTTCATGGCCAGCGGTAAGAGCACTGTAGGACCTCATCTAGCAAAGGCACTCGGCTACGATTTTATTGATCTGGATAGTTTAATAGAGAAGAAAGAAGGGAAAACCGTGGAAGAAATTTTTGCAACTGATGGAGAGAAGTACTTTCGACAGCTTGAAAGCAAAGAACTTTCTCTTATCACTAACAAGCACCACCAATGCGTTGTTTCACTCGGCGGGGGAACGATAACACGACAGGAGAACAGAATAATTCTGAAGTCCAGAGGGATATTGATATACCTGAATGCCAACCTTGATGACATCTTTCATCGTGTGCAGCGGGGTGAGATGAAGCGACCGTTACTAACCATTTCACCCCAACCGTCTGACAGCCTCAAGCTACGGGAAACAATAGAAAAGCTATTTCAACAGCGAGAGAAATTTTACCTTGAATCAGATTTTACAGTCAACACCTCCGGCAAAAATGTAAAGGAAACAGTTGAAGAAATACTCAGTAAAATTAAAGGGAGAATAGAATGAGACCACTAAGCTACAGGGTTAATTCTCAGAGGATCCCGATATTCATTGATGAAACTCATGAATCTCTTATAGCGCACCTGAAGACCGTTCAAAAAGGGGGTGTTGTAATTGATTCAAAAGTTGCAAAAGCACACGATGATCTCCGTGCTCACTTAGAGCGTATGGATAAGATGAGCATCAGCTATTTTGAGGCAAAGGAAGAAAATAAAAATCTGGAACACCTTTCAATACTGTTGACCGCACTTCTTAAAAAAAACATTGAAAGGGACCAGATACTTTTTGCAATTGGCGGAGGAGTAACAGGCGATATTGCTGGATTTGCTGCTGCCATTTACAAACGCGGAATAGCTTATATTCAGGTACCTACCACTCTTCTTTCAATGGTCGACAGCTCAATAGGCGGGAAGGTCGGTATAAATCACCCTTTAGGGAAAAATATGATCGGGGCATTTCATCAACCTATCGCCGTGCTTATTAGCCTGAAATTTCTCGAAACTTTGCCGGAGAAGGAACTCGTCTGTGGACTTGGTGAGATTGCAAAATACGCAATTCTTCGAGGGGACCAGTTCTTTGACTACCTTCAATCTCATACCAGACAGGTGTTTGAAAGAAACAAGCCATTACTTATTAAAATTATTAAAACTTCTATTGACACCAAGAAAAGGTACATTGAACGGGACGTTTATGAAAATGGGATACGTGCTCATTTAAATCTTGGTCACACAATAGGCCATGCTATTGAAACAGCTACAGGATACTCCGTTTTTAAACACGGTGAGGCTGTTTTACTGGGAATTCTGGCAGAAGCTCATATAGCAATGCGCATGAAGCTTTTAAAAGCTTCCTCTTTTGAAAAAATTCTAAAGCTCATACGCCAGCTTATGAGCGAATCAAATGCAAGTATAAATCTTGATGAGACCATTCATTCAGTCCTGTACGACAAAAAGGCTAAAGAGGGCAGGGTGCGATTTGTCCTCCCGACGTCAATAGGAAGCGTTACAATCAGAGACGATGTCACGCCACGAAATATATCTGACGCAATGAAATTTGTTGCTTCTGAGAATTTATTTGTCTTATCTTGAGTTGAAAATTGATACAATAAAAGTTTCAGTTGAGCGGAGATGAAATGACAACTTACAAACAGAGCGGCGTAAACATCTATGAAGCTGAAAAGCTTGTGGAGAGGATCAAGCCATTAGCAAAGAAAACATTTAAAAAAGGCGTGCTGTCTGACATAGGGTTTTTCGGAGCATTTTATGATGCAAGATTTGAAAAGTACAAACATCCCGTGCTTGTCTCAAGTGTCGACGGTGTGGGCACAAAGGTTAAGATAGCAATTGAATTAGGCCGGCACGATACAATTGGACAAGACCTTGTGAACCATTGTGTAAATGACATTGCTGTTGGAGGCGCAGATCCGCTCTTCTTTCTTGACTACTTTGCATGCGGAAAACTCAAGCCTCATGTTGCAGCAGAGGTTATTAAAGGGCTTTCCACGGCCTGCCTTGAGAACGGGTTTTCTCTCATCGGGGGGGAAACAGCAGAAATGCCGGGAGTATATGCTGAAAATGATTATGACTTAGCGGGTACAATTGTTGGAGTTGTTGAAAAAAACAGAATCATAGATGGGCGCAAAATTAAAAAAGGAGATATCCTTGTCGGCTTACCTTCAAATGGGCTTCATACAAACGGATTTTCTCTTGCCCGGAGGGTCTTGCTTAAAGAATTTTCGCTCGACTCATACGTACCTGAACTTCGTGAAACGCTTGGTGAACATCTACTAAAAATTCACAGAACCTACCTGAAGGTGATACGCTTCGCAATAAACAGGTTTCCGATTCGTGGCATTGTCCATGTAACAGGAGGGGGAATCGCAGGTAATGCGATCAGGGTTATCAGACCTCCCCACAGGTTTCGAATAATCTGGGATGAAATTCCAACTCCGCCAATTTTTCTGCTGATCCAGAAACTCGGAAAGGTACCACCGGCTGATATGCGAAGGACGTTTAATCTTGGGGTTGGACTTCTTTTTGTCATACCGGAGAGTTCGGTCAGCAGCTTCGTCCATGACTTAAATAAAATGGGAGAAGACCCTATCTTCGTAGGCAAAGTAACAGCCTGAAAGAGACCTTTAAATCCACAATTTCGTCGTAAGGACTCTATCCCCAAAAGGATACCGAAATTCATACCCACAGATGCTCTGATGGCATAACTTTAATGTCATTACGTCATTTAATGACATTTTGTCGCCACTATAACATCTTTTGTCAATTCACATAATCTCAATAATGCTAAATGAGCCTATTTTCGAAGATTTTATCCTGGCACACAAATTGACCAGATTCTATACAAATGCAAATGGAAAATCTGAACAAAAATAGATTCCTGTTAACCGAACAGTGGAGAAATATCGGAGTCAGATTTAAGAGTTTGAAAATAATAAAAAATTAATAAAAAGGAGAGATATGACCATGGGTAAAATCATTGGAATCGACCTCGGCACTACCAATTCGTGCGTTGCAGTTATGGAGGGAAATACCCCGACAGTGATTGCAAACTCAGAAGGGGCCCGCACCACTCCATCCGTAGTGGCCCTTTCAAAGAACAACGAGTGGATAGTTGGTGCACCGGCAAAACGACAGGCAATAACCAATCCTGAGCGTACCATATTTTCAATAAAGCGATTTATGGGGCGTTTTTATAATGAAGTTCAGGAGGAAATGAAGCGTGTACCTTACAGGGTTGTCAGGGGACCAAACGACACTGCTCGAGTCGAAATTGAGGGAAGACAATACTCACCCCCGGAAATTAGCGCAATGATTCTTCAAAAGATGAAACAAACTGCGGAAGACTACCTCGGAGAAAAGATTACTGATGCAGTAATTACTGTCCCGGCATATTTCAATGATGCACAAAGGCAGGCTACAAAAGAGGCAGGAGAAATAGCTGGATTGAACGTTAGGAGAATTTTGAATGAGCCAACTGCAGCAGCTCTTGCTTATGGGCTTGATAAAAAACATAAGAATCTAAAAGTAGCGGTTTATGACCTTGGTGGAGGTACTTTCGATATTTCGGTCCTCGAGCTAGGAGAGGGAGTTTTTGAAGTGAAGTCCACAAATGGAGATACCCATCTTGGCGGGGACGATTTCGATCAGCGCTTAATAGATTACATTGCAGATGAGTTTTATAAGAATGAAAAAATTGACCTGCGTAAAGACCCGATGGCTTTACAGAGGTTAAAGGAAGCCGCCGAAAAAGCAAAAATGGAATTGTCGTCCCAGCTGCAAACAGAAGTAAACTTACCTTTTATTACAGCTACAGCTGATGGTCCAAAACATCTAACAATGACAATAACTCGAGCAAAGCTCGAACAGCTTGTTGATGACTTAATTCAAAGGACAATTGAACCTGTAAAAAAGGCTCTCTCGGATGCCAAACTAACACCTTCGCAAATCGACGAGGTAATTCTTGTAGGCGGAATGACAAGGATGCCGAAGGTCCAGGAAGTTGTCCGAAACTTTTTTGGAAGGGAGCCCCATAAAGGTGTCAACCCTGATGAAGTTGTGGCAGTAGGAGCTGCTATACAGGGCGGTGTACTCGCAGGAGATATAAAAGATGTCCTGCTACTCGATGTAACTCCACTTTCACTTGGGATTGAGACTCTTGGTGGAGTTTTTACAGTTCTAATCCCGGCAAATACGACCATCCCAACCCGCAAGAGCGAGATATTCTCAACTGCTGCCGACAATCAAACATCAGTTGAAATCCATATCCTTCAGGGTGAAAGACCTATGGCAATCGACAACCGAACACTTGGCAGGTTCATCCTCGACGGAATACCACCTGCCCCGCGCGGCATACCACAAATTGAGGTTACGTTTGACATTGACGCAAATGGAATTTTGCACGTGTCTGCCAAGGACAAAGCAACAAACAAAGAACAGAGCATCCGCATAACTGCATCCAGCGGATTAACACGTGAAGAAATTGAAAAGATGAAGAAAGATGCTGCTGAACATGCAGCTGAGGACAGGAGTAAGCGAGAAGAGGCTGAAACAAGAAACCAGGCGGACACACTTGTCTTTCAAAGTAAGAAGCAACTGCAGGAGTTTGGAGACAAGATACCGGCCGATAAAAAGAAGGCACTTGAAGAAGCCATTCAAAAGCTGGAATCTTCTTCAAAAACCGCCCCAGTTGGCGATTTGAAATCGCAAATTGAAACAGTTACCAAACTATGGAACGACGCCGCCACGTATATGTACCAGACAGCAGGTGCTGCAAACGCACAGAGCAGCACGGGCTCATCAGACCAGAAAGGAAGTGAAGAAAAATCTTCCTCAAAAGTCGAAAACGCTGACTATGAAATAATTGACGACAAAGACAAAAAGTAAATCTTTGTAAAGCTGAGCTGCCAGATATAATATTGTCGGGCAGCTCCGGCTTCTGTTTATCTTAAGGAGGAATTATGCCATGAATTTGAACAAGTTAACTATAAAATCTCAGGAAGCACTTCAAACTGCGCAAACGATAGCTTCAAATAATGATAACCAGGCTATAGAACCCGAACATCTTCTGAGAGCACTACTTGAGGACAATGATGGAGTTGCAGCAGCTTTATTGCAAAAAGTAGGAACCAACGTCGAGTTTGTAAAGAGCAAGCTTGACGAAGCAATTTCAAAGTTTGCAAAAATTTCAGGCGGTGGTATTGCCAATCAGTACATGTCCCAGCCCCTCGTTCGAGTTCTTGACAGTGCTGAGAAAGAAGCTGCTCAGCTCAAAGATGAGTTTGTTAGTACAGAACATCTCCTGCTCGGAATCATAAATGAAAAAAGCACTGATGCAGCCAGAATTCTGTCATCTCAGGGAATCAACCGTGAAAAAATTTTAAAAGCGCTGAAAGAAGTACGGGGAAGTCAGCGTGTAATTGATCAAAATCCTGAAGAAAAGTATCAATCACTTCAGAAGTTTGGACGCGATTTAACAGACCTGGCTCGAAAAGGAAAGCTCGATCCTGTTATTGGTAGAGATGAGGAAATAAGGCGAGTTTTGCAGGTGCTGGAGCGGCGCACAAAAAATAACCCTGTACTTATCGGTGACCCGGGAGTTGGAAAAACTGCCATTGTCGAAGGAATTGCTCGCCGGATTGCAACAGGCGATGTGCCGGAAGGTCTTAAGTCCAAACGCATTGTTCAAATTGACATGGGTGCACTAATTGCCGGCGCGAGCTATCGGGGGCAATTTGAGGATAGGCTGAAGGCTGTAATAAAAGAGGTTGTAAACTCTGAGGGTGAAATTATTTTATTCATTGACGAACTTCATACCCTTGTTGGAGCCGGTGCAGCCCAGGGAAGTGTTGATGCTTCTAACATGCTCAAGCCGCCACTGGCAAGAGGGGAATTACGTGCCATTGGAGCAACTACAATTGACGAATATAGAAAATATATTGAAAAGGATCCTGCACTTGAGAGAAGATTCCAGCCAATTCTCGTCGACGAACCTTCTGTAGAAGACACAATTTCAATTTTAAGAGGACTTAAGGAAAGATATGAAGTACACCACGGAGTGCGCATCACGGACGGAGCAATCGTCGCTGCGGCTCAGCTAAGCCATCGTTACATTACAGACAGATTTTTGCCGGATAAGGCAATTGATCTTGTTGACGAAGCGGCATCTAAACTTAGAATTGAAATTGACTCAATGCCTGAAGAGCTTGATGAGGTTGAAAGAAAAATAAAACAACTTGAAATAGAACGAGAGGCGGTAAAGAGAGAACAGGATGCAGAAACTCAGAAACGACTTGAAATAATCGAAAGGGAATTAGCTGATCTCCGGGAGCAGAGCTCCCAGCTGAAGGCTCATTGGCAAACTGAGCGGGACCTGATTCAAACGATAAGAAAATCAAAAGAACAAATTGAATCTTTGAAAAACGAGGCAGATAAAGCCGAGCGCGAAGGGGATCTGGGAAAGGTAGCAGAAATCCGTTACGGTGCAATGCTAATGCTTGATAAAAAAATAAAGGAAGCCTCTGCTCAGCTGGCGGAAGTCCAGAAAGACCGAAAAATGCTGAAGGAAGAGGTGGATGCGGAGGACATAGCGGAAATAGTTTCTCGCTGGACAGGAATCCCCGTATCGAGAATGCTGGAAAGCGAAAGGAATAAGTTGCTTCATATCGAAGATAAGATACATGAAAGACTCGTTGACCAGGAAGAAGCTGTATCGGCAGTTGCAAACGCCGTCAGGCGGTCAAGAGCAGGGCTGCAGGATGAGAAACGGCCAATAGGTTCTTTCATTTTTATCGGCTCAACAGGCGTGGGAAAGACCGAATTGGCACGCGCACTTGCAGAGACCCTTTTCGATGATGAAGATGCTATTGTTCGCATCGACATGTCAGAGTATATGGAAAAGTTTTCTGTCTCGCGATTAATAGGTGCTCCTCCCGGCTATGTTGGCTATGAAGAAGGAGGACAGCTTACAGAGGCGGTCAGGAGAAAGCCTTATTCAGTCGTACTCCTTGATGAAATTGAGAAGGCACATCCAGAAGTATTTAATGTACTCCTTCAGGTGCTTGATGATGGTCGACTGACCGACAGTAAAGGTCATACTGTTAACTTCAAAAACACCATCATCATTATGACATCCAATTTAGGCTCTCACTTAGTACAGCAAAAAATTGAAGGAGCAACAAAACACAATCGCGAGCAAATTATGGAGGAACTTAAGAATGAATTATTTGGATTGCTGAAACAAACCATCCGACCTGAATTTTTAAATAGAATTGATGAAATAATTGTTTTCAAACCTCTCACTCGCGAAGATATCAGTCAAATTGTAGACCTGCAACTCCGACAGGTTGTTGAAAGAGTTGAACTGAACAATAACATTAAACTCAAATTCAGCGACAGAGCTAAGATGTTCGTGGCCGACGCAGGGTATGACCCTGTGTTTGGTGCCCGTCCACTTAAAAGGACGATCCAGAAGTACATTACCAACCCACTGGCAGAAAAAATACTCGCTGGAGATTTTGAACCAGGCGACACGGTCGAGGTCGATATCCCGGAATCAGGTAAAATTGAATTCGTAAAGATTCTCGAAACAACCGAAGTGGAATAGTCAGTTTAAATAATCATATCTCTCCATAAGCCCCGACACAGAACTCCCGGGGCTTATTTTTTTGAAAATTTTTCTTGACATTGAATCCAAAAAAGATTAACATATGAAGGACTTTATCTTAATTAAGTAAACTACAACCTAATAAAATATTGATTGATTAAAGATGACAGACAAGAAATTAGACCCTATCGACCACAAGCTGCTCGAGCTCTTACAGAAAAATGCGAGAGCGAAGCTAAATGAAATGGCGCAGGCGCTGGGATTGACAATTCCAACAATTTCTGAACGTATACAGAAACTTGAGGAGCGCGGATATATTCAGGGTTATACAGCGATTCTAAATGCAAAAAAGCTGGGGAAAGACATAACAGCGTTTATAACAGTTTACATTGATTCGAGCAAGCATTACCAGATGTTTATGGAGAGGGCACGAGAAACAGATGAGATTCTTGAATGTCACTCAGTAACGGGGGAAGGCTCACATCTGCTTAAGGTACTGGCTGAAAATACAAATGCTCTTGAAAAGCTCTTGAGTAGAATACAATCGTGGCCTGGTGTCCTGAGCACAAAGACGAGCGTTGTCCTGTCAACGATCAAAGAAACCACCGCAATTAAAACACAAAATAATTAAGGAGGATTCAAATGCCTAAGTCGGCAAAAACTATCACCGACATCGAAAAACTCTTACGCTTTGTGAGAAGCAACAACGTTGAAATTATAGATTTGCGATTCACAGATGTGCCAGGTCAGTGGCAGCATTTCTCGATCCTTCCATCAGAATTGACCGAAAGCTCCTTTGAAGAAGGCATTGGCTTTGATGGATCGAGCATTCGTGGCTTTCAGAGCATTCAGGAAAGCGACATGGTTCTCATACCAGACGCAAACCGCTATTTCCTGGATCCATTTACAGCTCACAAAACTCTGGTGATTATCTGCGACGTAGCTGAGCCAATCACAGGCGAACCGTACAGAAGAGACCCGAGGTTTATCGCCCGAAAAGCGGAGGCTTATCTTCGCTCAACAGGAGTAGCAGACTCAGCTTTTTTTGGGCCTGAGGCAGAGTTCTTTATATTCGATAACGTACGTTTTGAGCAGGAAGTCAATAAAGGAATTTATGAGATTGATTCATCCGAAGGCTTCTGGAACAGTGGCGACTCAGAATATCAGAATCTCGGATATCGCCCTAAGTACAAGGAGGGGTATTTTCCTGTGGCGCCAATAGACAGTCTTCAGGATATCAGGTCTGAAATGGTCTTAACCCTCCAGCAGGTTGGGGTGGAAATAGAAGTTCATCACCATGAAGTGGCTACAGCAGGTCAAACAGAAATTGACATGCGGTTCAAAACTCTGACAATGATGGCAGACAACCTGATGATATACAAGTATATCACGAAGAATGTTGCCAGGAAACACAACAAGACTGTGACTTTTATGCCAAAACCGCTATTTGGCGACAACGGGTCTGGAATGCACGTTCATCAGAGCCTATGGAAAAATGAAAAGCCACTTTTCTATGGGAACGGATATGCAAATCTAAGCGAGACGGCACTTTACTACATTGGCGGACTATTGAAACATGCACCGGCATTGTGTGCAATCATCAATCCGACTACGAATTCCTACCACCGCCTTGTCCCCGGATTTGAGGCACCGGTAAACCTTGCTTACAGCCAGAGGAACCGTTCAGCAGCAGTGCGCATCCCAATGTATTCTAAAAACCCCAAGGCAAAACGTATAGAATACAGAGTCCCTGACCCTTCAACCAATCCATACCTGGCATTCAGTGCAATGTTAATGGCTGGACTGGATGGCATCATTAACAAAATCGATCCCGGCGAACCATTCGACAAAGACCTTTATGATCTATCGCCAGAGGAACTTAGAAATGTCCCTACCACCCCTGGATCTTTGGAGGAATCACTTGCTGCTCTGGAAAAGGACCATGAGTTTCTCCTCAGAGGTGATGTATTCACGGAAGAATTTATTGATTTGTGGATAAAGTATAAGATGACTCGCGAGGTCAAGCAGGTAGCTCTCAGGCCGCATCCTTACGAATTCATACTTTACTACGACATTTGACATATTGAGTCAAAACAGTATACCGGGACTGTCGATCAGATAGTCCCGGAAACACTCCCTATAAATCCAATTAAGAGGAAGTTAGTTCGTTTTATTCCTCAGCGAAAGGTTTTTGGATTGAACCTATAACATCTTTTTCCGTAAATTTCTGAGAAAAGTTCAAAGAATTATCCATTTATAGGGAGAGAAAAAAATGGCTGCGTCGTTAAATTCCTTCTCAACAAAGAATAACTTAAAACTGGGAAATGCCTCGTTTGTCTTCTATCACCTTCCATCTCTTGAAAAAAGCGGTTACAGCATCGATAGGATCCCGTACTCCATCAGGGTTCTGATAGAGAATCTTTTGAGACATGAGGACGGGAAAGTAGTTCAACACTCCGACATCGAAAATCTTTTAAGATGGAACGGCAAACCCGACCAATCAAAAGAAATTGCTTTTATGCCTGCACGAGTACTGATGCAGGATTTTACAGGAGTACCCGCGGTTGTGGACCTGGCAGCAATGAGAGATGCAGTGTCTAAATTGGGAGGAGATCCCAGAAGAATTAATCCACTGATTCCGACAGAACTGGTAATTGACCATTCTGTTCAGGTGGATAAATATGGTACAGACGATGCCTTTGTATTCAATGCCGATTTGGAATTTAAAAGAAACGGGGAAAGATACGCGTTTCTACGCTGGGCTCAAAATGGATTTCAAAATTTCAAGGTCGTGCCTCCTGATACTGGAATCTGTCATCAGGTGAATCTCGAATATCTTGCCAGAGTAGTGGAGACAAGAGACCAGAATGGAGAACTAACAGCATTTCCTGATTCACTTGTCGGCACCGACTCCCATACGACCATGGTTAACGGGCTCGGTGTATTTGGGTGGGGCGTTGGCGGTATTGAAGCAGAAGCTGTTATGCTCGGACAGCCTTATTTCATGCTTGTACCTGAAGTTATAGGTGTTAACCTTAAAGGTGAAATGCCCGAAGGTGCCACAGCAACAGATCTTGTCCTTACAATAACCAATATCCTCAGAAAAAAGGGGGTTGTTGGTAAAATAGTTGAGTATTTTGGAGAAGGTATAGAAAAACTCTCCCTTCCTGATAGAGCAACGATAGCGAACATGTCTCCTGAATATGGCGCAACGATGGGCTACTTCCCAATTGATACTGAAACCATCAATTACCTTAAAATCACAGGCCGTAAACAGGAGCATGTTCAACTTGTCGAGGCTTATTGCAGGGAACAAAATCTATTCTGGACCAGGGAGGCACCTGTTCCGGTATTCACTGACGTGGTAGAAATCGATATGTCTGCTATCGTTCCATCAGTTGCTGGACCAAAAAGACCACAGGATAAGGTAGCTCTCAGCGAAATAAAAGAATCTTTTAAAAAGTCCCTTTCAGCTTCACCGGCTGAGCGAGGATTCGGATTAAAACCCGAAGATATTGAAAAAAAGGCGGCAGCCTCAAATAACGGCTCCTCTTTTGAACTGCACAATGGCTCTGTTGTTATTGCTGCAATTACAAGCTGTACTAACACTTCAAACCCAAGTGTACTCATTGGCGCCGGTTTACTGGCTAAAAAGGCAGTGGAAAAATACGGTCTAACTACAAAGCCATGGGTTAAGACAAGCCTTGCTCCAGGTTCTCAGGTAGTGATGGATTATCTTAAAGAGGCAGGAGTCCTGCCGTATCTTGAATCCCTGGGCTTTAACCTTGTTGGTTTTGGATGTACTACCTGCATTGGCAACAGCGGGCCTGTTCCCGAAGGTATTGCTGCTGTTATAGAGAAAGAAAAGCTCGTAGCAGCATCGGTTCTCAGCGGGAACAGAAATTTTGAAGGCCGGATTAACCCACATACAAAGGCAAGTTATCTTGCTTCTCCTCCACTGGTGGTTGCATACGCAATAGCAGGAAGGATTGACTTCGACCCAATTAACGAGCCGCTGGATTACTCAAAAGATGGTAAGCCGGTATTTCTCAAGGATATATGGCCATCCCAGGAAGAAATTAAAAACGCGGTGGCAAAATCTGTCAAGCCCGAAATGTTCAAGTCTCGCTATGCTCGTGTCTTCGATGGCGATCGAAACTGGCAATCACTGGACGCTCCAGAAGGAATGACTTACAGTTGGGATAAGTCATCAACTTATATCCAGAACCCACCTTTCTTTGAAGGCATGACGGCGTCAGTTAGCCCTGTTTCAGATATAAGGAATGCTCGCGTGCTTGTGATGCTGGGTGACTCTGTGACCACAGATCATATATCGCCAGCAGGATCAATACCAAAGGAAAGTCCGGCCGGAAAATACCTTATAGAACATGGAGTGCAGCCAAAGGACTTTAATTCTTACGGAGCGCGGCGTGGAAATCACGAAGTCATGATGCGCGGAACATTTGCTAACATCAGACTCAAAAATCTGCTGGTCCCCGGTACTGAAGGGGGTGTCACGATTCATCTTCCGGATGAGCAACTAATGTCGATTTACGATGCAGCCATGAAATACCAGTCGGAAAAAATTCAACTCATTGTGATAGCAGGTAAGGAATATGGAAGTGGAAGTTCACGGGACTGGGCGGCAAAGGGAACTCTCCTCCTCGGAGTTAAAGCTGTTATTGCAGAAAGTTACGAACGAATACACCGGAGCAATTTAGTCGGCCTTGGAGTACTCCCGCTTCAGTTCAAACCAGGAGAAAACGCTGTCAGCCTGGGTCTGACAGGGAAAGAGATATATTCAATAGAAGGTATTGAAAAGGAACTAAAACCGGGAAAAATTCTTAAGGTCAGTGCAATTGATGCTGATGGTAATAAAAAGGAATTCGAGGTGATAGCCCGCCTCGACAGCAATATGGATGTTGAATACTATAAAAACGGCGGGATACTTCAAACTGTCCTGAGACAAATGGTGCTGCGTCATTCCTGACCGATGAATTGAAAATTTAACGGTTTTTGAATACATTTAAATTAAACAGGAGAGTAAATGAAACCAGGAATACATCCAAAATATCATATCGTTACAGTTACCTGCGTTTGCGGTAATACGTTCCAAACACGTTCAACAGAGCCTTCTAAATCACTGAAGGTAGAAATTTGTTCAAACTGTCATCCTTTTTTCACAGGCAAGCAAAAACTTGTCGACTCAGCTGGACGGGTTGAGAAATTCATGAAAAAGTATGGTAAAAAGGAGGAAGCAAAGGCATAAACCTAAGGTAGAGTCGTACCTGACAGTAAATAGAAATTGCAACAGTTGGACGTAACTTAACAGTAGCCTAAGCACTAACATAGAATTCTGAGTGAGTTAATAGTTCTCATTAAAGGGCATGCGAGATGAAGAACGATCATTCTACAGAGCAAGTTCAATTCTACAAATATGATGGAGGGGCGATGATTTATGAAACCGCCCGGGAGATAGCGGTCAAAATACTTAGCAGAATTGAAAGCACCGACTCCTATCTGGATAAACTGCTGGACATGGAGCTGAGGGAATCAAAACTGAGCCAAATTGACAGATCATTCTTAACCGAGCTTGTTAACGGAACAATTCGATGGAAACTTAAAATCGACTATGTCATTTCTCAGTTCTACCGCGGTGATTATACCAAACTTGATATTAATATCAAGAACGCATTGCGACTTGCAATGTATCAGATACTTTTTCTTGAGAGAGTTCCACATTCTGCAGCGGTAAATGAATCTGTCGAGTTCGTGAAGAAACTCAAAGGGCAATACCTTGCAAACCTATCCAATGCAATTTTGAGGACTTCTATCAGAAAGCTGAATCTTGTGGAGTATCCCCCAATTGAAGACGACCCGGTAAAAGCACTTTCGATAATTCATTCATTTCCGGCGTGGCTGGTCAGACGATTTATAAATCGATTTGGTGTATATGAGACTGAACAATTGCTCGTCTCTCTAAATGATCGTCCCCATTTATCACTCCGCGTAAATTTAAACCGAACCTCACCCGAAAAACTTATTGAAAAATTCAGGAATGCTGAATTGAAAGCTGAAAAGGGAAAATACCTTCCTGAATTTATTTACGTGGAGGGATTGTCGAGAATAGGTGAACTGGAAGATTTTAAAGAGGGATTCTTTACAGTCCAGGATGAAAGTGCCGGGATCGTCAGTCGACTTCTTGATCCTCACCCGGGAGAACGTATACTTGATCTCTGTGCCGCACCCGGGGGAAAATCTTCCCATATATGGGAATTGACAAATGGCAATGTTGACCTGGTAGCTGTAGAAAAGTATGAGAATCGCTCACGCTTACTCGTATCGTCATTGATGAGGGTAGGAAATCCGAATCCGAATGTTGTAACTGCTGATGCAAGCACATTCAAATCTGACAGGCAATTCGATAGAATATTGATCGATGCTCCCTGTACAGGATTTGGCGTCATTAGAAAGAAACCTGATTCTAAATGGAAAAGGGAACCTGAGGATATAACTAAATTAAATATAATTCAAACTGCAATATTGGAAAATGCTGCTGGACTTTTGAAGTCAAATGGCGTTCTAGTTTACAGTACCTGCACCATGGAAACTATGGAGAATCAGGATGTGATTAACGCCTTCCTTAGCCGGCATCCTGAATTTACGCTTGAAAAAGCCGACCAATTTATTGATAAATCTCTCGTCAGCAAAGATGGATTTGTTGAAACATTTCCACACCGCCATGATCTTGACGGGAGCTTCGCTGCACGGATGAGAAAAATTAAATAAACGATTTGATTGACTGGCAATTCTTAAATAACTTTCTTTGTATAATTTAAGGAGGAGATTAGTTATGTTAAAAAACACTCAGGAGCTCCGTAAGATGACGGAAGGAGCCATTACATTTCTGAATGACCACAACATCATAGTTAATAATGCAAATAAAGTTCGTGAGTCCATAATAGACTCTCTGGTTTATGAGTCCGTTTTTAATCCAGACAGAGAAGTTAAAGAAAAATCACGCTCTCTTATTCATCAAATTGCAAATAGCCTTTCTGCCCGTCCTGCTTCAATTCAGGAACTTTATTCGGCAATTGGAAGAGGAGAGGTATCCGGCTTTACAGTCCCTGCTGTTAACATACGTGGGATAACTTATGATGTTGCACGTGCTATGTTCCGAGTGGCAAAGAGAAACAATATTGGAGCGTTCGTATTTGAAATTGCAAAATCAGAAATTGGATATACTGAACAACGTCCATCTGAATATGCTGCATGTGTTCTCGCAGCCGCTATTAAAGAAGACTATATCGGCCCCGTATTCATCCAGGGAGACCATTTCCAATTCAATGCAAAAAAATTTGCACAGGAACCTGATAAGGAAATAAATTCAATAAAGTCTCTGATTAAGGAAGCAATTGAAGCCGAGTTTTACAATATCGACATTGATTCTTCCACACTTGTCGACCTGAGTAAACCCACTATTGAAGAACAGCAGCGAGATAATTTTAAACAAGCAGCTGATATGACAGCATTTATAAGGGAGCTGGAACCTGCTGGCATCACAATTTCAGTTGGTGGAGAAATTGGTGAGGTTGGTGGAAAGAATTCAACCCCTGAGGAATTTCGCGCATATATGAATGGGTATCTGAAGGAATTAAATGAGCAAAAACAGGGGAGTCGGCCAATTAGCAAAATCAGCGTTCAAACAGGCTCCAGCCATGGAGGCGTTGTGCTACCCGACGGAACAGTTGCTCAGGTGAAAATTGATTTTGGAGTGCTGGAATCAATTTCAAAGATTGCACGTCAAGAATATGGAATGGCCGGCGCCGTGCAGCACGGTGCGTCAACGTTACCAGAAGAACTATTTGACAAGTTTCCTAAAGTAGGAACAGCGGAAATTCATCTTGCCACCGGTTTTCAAAACCTACTTTTTGATATCTTTCCAAAAGAATTTCGTGAAGAGATATACGACTACCTCAGAAAAAACATGTCTGATGAGAAAAAACCGGATATGACCGATGAGCAGTTCATTTACAAAACTCGTAAGAAGGCATTTGGACCTTTTAAACAACAAATGTGGAATCTCGGAAGAGACTGGATTGAAATTGCTCAGCGTGAACTTGAAAGACGGTTTGAATTTCTCTTCCTGAAATTAAATGTACAAAATACCCGGGAAATTGTAGCGAAATACATTAAAAATTAGGTGGCAACCAACGAAAACAACGCGACCCGTGACAAACGAAAGGCTGCGCTAAGCTCAGTAATCGCTGCCCTATTTTTAACTGCTGTGAAACTCGGTGTTGGATTGACCACCGGCAGTCTTGGGATATTGAGCGAGGCCGCGCATTCTGGACTCGATCTCATGGCAGCCGGGATGACTTTCTTTGCTGTGCGTGCAGCAGATAAGCCCCCCGACGTGCAGCACCATTATGGCCACGGCAAATTTGAGAACATATCGGCTCTTTTTGAGACCTTAATACTTTTGCTCACATGTTATCTGATCGCTCAGGAAGCAATAGGGCGACTTTTTTATAAGAGAGTTATTATTGAAGTAAACTTCTGGAGCTATGCTGTAATTATAACAGCTATTGCTGTTGACTACACTCGCTCACGAATCCTTTATCGGGCAGCCAGAAAACACAACAGTCAGGCTCTCGAGGCTGATGCACTTCACTTTTCAACCGATATATTGAGCTCCTCAGTTGTCATTGTCGGATTAATCGGCTCATCGTTTGGCGTAAATTATGCTGACCCACTTGCTGCTCTTGGGGTTTCGGTAATAGTCGCTTTTATCAGTTTTCGCATGGGGAAGAAAACCATAGATGTCCTTGTCGACAGAAGCCCTGCCAGCGAAATAACTGAAGCCCTTTTGAACACGGTAAAAAATGTTGGTGGAATTCTCGCTGTCAAAAATTTTCGAGCGCGATTTTCGGGTGGAAAGATGTTTGTCGATATGTCGGTCGAATTACCACGCTCACTCCCATTTGAAAAGGCACACGAAATCATGGACGAAATTGAAAGGAGAGTAAAAGAGGTAACGCGGGATGCCGACGTCGTTGTACATGCCGAACCTGTTCAAACTGAATTGGAATCAGTAGCAGATAAGGTAAGGCTATCAGCAGATTTGTCACTAACTAAAATTCACGATATAGAAGTGTACGAAACCGAAGATGGATATCAAATTGATTTACACCTTGACACGGAAGCCAAGGACGACATAGAAAGTGCGCATAAAAAATCCGAAAGTCTGGAAAACGAAATTAGAAAGAATATTCCACATGTTAACCAGATATTTGTCCACATAGACCAGCATCACAATGAACCACAACACGCAAACGTAATCAGCCAGGATAATACTAAATTGGTGGAAGAACTCACCAATATGATAAAGAATGAAAGTAACATAGTCGAATGTCATAACCTGAGTCTTACACGGAGCGATTCCGGTCTGAGAGTGGCTGCAGCCTGCAGGTTCAGGAGTAATCTGACAATTGGCGAAATCGACAACATTATCAATAAACTGACAAGTAATTTGCAATCGCGATTTCCCGAAATCACAAAAGTTGTAATCCATCAGGAACCGGCACAAACAAAGTAAAATGGAGCCGTTTTATTTCAAAGAATATTTGGTAGATTTAAAGAAAATTTTTGTTTGAACAAATGTTTGACAGAAGAGCTCATATAATTGTTACAGGCGCTGTTCAAGGTGTTGGATATAGATATTTTGCTTATAAGCACGCAAGAGCATACAATTTGAAAGGATACGTTAAGAACTTATCTGATGGCCGTGTTGAAGTCGTGGTTGAAGGAAACCACGGCTTAATTGAGGAGTTTATAAAAGAACTCCGCCGCGGTCCAGTTTCTGCACATGTCACAGGCGTGGAAGTTGACTGGGAAATACCCACGAATGAATTTTCAAATTTTGAGATAACGCTATGAGAGTGGGATTCGGATTTGATGCACATCAGTTGGTTGAGGGACGAAAACTTCAACTTGGCGGCATATCCATAGACTTTAACATGGGTTTGCTGGGACATTCAGATGGCGATGTAGTTCTCCATGCGCTGGCCGATGCAATTCTTGGTGCAGCAGCAAGTGGGGATATTGGAACATACTTTAAGGACACCGACCCTTTAATTTCAGGAATTGAGAGCAGTAAAATTTTGGAATTCGCACTTTCGAAAGCTAACGAGAAAGGATTTTCCCTCGTGAACATTGACCTGGTGATAGTAGCTGATAAACCCAAGCTCGAACCAATTTATCAAAAACTACGTGATTCAATTTCTCATTTATGCTCTATCAGTACTGATAGAGTATCAGTAAAAGCTAAAACGACGGAAGGCACTGGCATCAACGGTTCAGCTATTGCCTGCTATGCCAGCATTCTAATGGACGAGCAGTGACTTCAATTGATAGCGTAATAGCTTCACTCAACTCAGTAGATGCAACTTACCTTTATTTTACGGTTTTCTTCTTTGCATTCATTGAAAACCTCTTCCCACCATCTCCCAGTGACCTTGTTATCGCATTTGCCGGTTCACTTGTAGGATTTGGAAAATTAAGTTTTATAACCACAATACTTATTTCAACAGCCGGAAGCGCTACTGGATTTTCAGTTATGTACTGGATTGGGTATATGTTCGGACGCAAAATACTTGACTCAGGACGACTCCGGTTTATCCCATTGGATCAAATGAAAAGGGTGGAGAAATGGTTCGGAACGTATGGATATGGAATTGTAGCAGCTAACCGTTTCCTTTCCGGGACACGTGCAGTTGTGTCTTTTTTTGCCGGCCTGTCCAAACTTTCGGCAGGACCCACTTTGTTACTCTGCATTGTAAGCGCCTCTGTATGGAACAGTATATTAATTTATTCGGGGTCTATTCTTGGTGCAAACTGGAAGGTGGTGAAAAACTATCTCGAATATTACAGCAGCACTGTTCTTTTGCTTATAATAGCTATTGCACTGTTCTTCATCATCCGATATTTTTATCGCAAAAGACATGGCAAATAAGATAGCAGCCTGGTTCGGGATTATAATTGGAGCAATTTTGCTGGTCTCAATTGGCAACGACCTCCTTACCTATCACATCGAGAGAGAAGCTGGAGTTAATTTTGGGGAGTATCATGAATATTCAGGGGTTATACATGTCCATACAACATATTCTGATGGGAGCGGTACATATCAGGAAATTGGAGAAATTTGTGATTCACTCGGACTTCATTTTGCCATTATCACAGACCATAATACAGTTCAGCCCATGAAGGATTCACTTGCAAGGCGATTTGGAATGACGTTGATCATCCCCGCAGTGGAAATTTCCACTGATGGGGAACATGGCCATTTTCTGGTTATTGGGGATAGCATCCCATTGGTTCCACGAAACGGAATTTCATCAGACTCGGTCTTTAATGACGCCGTAAGGAAAGGTGATATGACCATTTTAGCTCACATTTATCATCCTCGCAAAACTTTAAAATGGGACAACTGGAATATTGGAAAATTTACAGGGATAGAACTCTACAACTTTGATGAAGCATGGAGATCAAATTTAAATTTTTTTAAAATTAATAAGTTAATTGCAGCTGTCATTGTTTACATATTCCAGGGGCAGGCACTGAATTACATTCTTGAATACCCGGCTGCTGAAATGAAAAAGTTTGACCAATTGAATTTATCAAGAAAAGTCGTCGGCATAGGTTCACTTGATGCACATGCAAACGTAAAAATAGGGAGGGCAGTTTATCACTTCCCGCGGTATGTCAGCCTTTTTAATCTCCTCCATACTATAATTGTAACTCGGACTCCTTTTAACGGACTGTACCAGCATGACAGGGAACTGACATTGAAAGCCATAAAAAATGGAAACTGTTTTGTAGCCTTTACTGGCATTGAAAATGCCAGAGGATTCCTGTTCACTGCCTTTTCAGATACATCCAGAGCTATAATGGGCGACAGTCTTAAGCTTACAACGGCCGCCACCCTTTCTGTTTCGATTCCTGACAGTGACAATGTTATAGCTTATATTTTTAAGGATGGAGCAATAGTAAAAAGGGTGGATAACAGGGGAAGTATTCAGCTCCATACTGAATCACCGGGTGCTTACCGGGTGGTTGTCTTTCAAACACGAATAATGCTGCCGTTTTTTGTCAAACGTAAATTTCCCTGGATTATTTCTAACCCAATTTATCTTTATAAATAAATAATTTTACTGTGTTATCCTCAATCAGGCACAATCCTGAATTTCGAAAAGAACTCTTCCTTTTTTGTACAACAGGATTTCTCCTGGGTGTGGCTTTTCCTCCTTTAAAATTGGGGTGGGTTGCTTTTGTCTCGTTTATACCAGCCCTATTTGCACTTAATTCAACTAAGAGCTACTCAGATACTTTCAAGCTTTCATATACTGGATTTCTCATCTTTAACATCATCACAATTTACTGGGTTGGCGGATGGTCTAAGGAAACTGATCCCTTTATGATGATTGGCGGAGCTGCACTGGTTCTGGGACACCCACTATTCTTTACTGTTCCTTTTCTTGTTTACAAATTTGTTAAAAACCATATAGGGAAATATTCAACTTTCCTTTTTCCCCTTATTTACATTGCATATGAGCATATTCATTCTATCACCCAAATTGCTTTTCCATGGCTGACAATTGGTTACTCACAATCTTACAACCTTAGAGAAATCCAGTTTTCGGAGTACACAGGCGTACTTGGGGTATCACTTCATATCCTTGTTGTTAATGTGCTGACTTTCCTCATACTGATGGAATTTATTTCCCAAGAGAGAGTTGATCTGAGACGTTTATTTCTTACGATATCCCTGACTATTATTGTCTGGATCGGGCCTGCAATATACGGATCATTTAAAATTGCCAGTGCTAAACTCCCTCCATTTGATTACAAAGTGGCAGTTATCCAGCCAAACATAGATCCCTATGCAAAATGGAGTGGTGACCCCCTGCAAATTCTCCAGGAGTATGAGAATCAAACGGAATCTATTGCTGACAAACATCCTTCGCTCGTAGTCTGGCCTGAGACTGCCATACCATTTTACATCCTTCTTCCAACCTTTTCCTATTACCGCAGTCAACTTAATTCTTTTATCAATTCCACAAATACTTCTCTTATTACTGGAGTTCCACTTGCCAGGTATTATCCAGAAGACGCCATGCACAGACCCAGCAGCCATTATGATGAAATGAGCAGACGGTACTATGATGCTTATAATGGAGCAGCACTTTTTGAACCAGGGAAAGGGGTCAGTCAAACATACGGCAAGATTATCCTGGTACCTTTCGCTGAAAGGATCCCTTATGCAGACCATTTTTCATTCCTGATCAAACCGCTTGAATGGGGGGTTGGAATAAGCAATTGGGCCGTCGGAACCGATACAACGGTCTTTAAAACTAAAACTGATGTACGATTTTCTGTTGTTATTTGTTACGAAAGTATTTTTGGCGACTATGTAAGAAAGTTTGTTAAAAAAGGGGCGGAATTCCTTGTGGTTATAACAAATGACGGCTGGTACGGAAACACCTCTGGACCATATCAGCATGCAGCTTATGCAATATTCCGCGCTGTGGAGAACAGAAGAGCTGTGGTCCGATCGGCAAACACAGGAATATCTGAATTTATTGATCCATATGGAAAATTCATTGGAAGTCCAACTGTTTACAATACAAGAGCTACAATCCTTGAGAATATCCCTTTGATGAAATCGTTAACTTTTTATTCAGTGCACGGTGACTGGATTGGATGGCTTGCAGATACTATTACATTAGTATCTCTTGTAATTGCCATTTTTATTAAATTGTTCTACAAAAAAGGTGTATGATTCGATGAAATCCATGGAAACAATTGATTTGCGCAGCGACACAGTTACAAAACCCAGCAATGACATGCGGAAGGCAATGGCTTACGCCGAAGTAGGAGATGATGTTTTTGGAGAAGATCCAACTGTAAATCTTCTTGAAGAAAGAGTTGCAGATATGCTTGGAAAAGAAGCAGGATTGTATATGGCCAGTGGAGTAATGTCAAATCAGGTTGCGTTGAAGACCCATACCATACCCGGCGATGAAGTAATCGTGGAGAGGGAAAGCCATATATTTAATTATGAAACTGCCGCACCATCTCTGCTGTCCGGTGTCCAGTTGAACCCCATCCCAGGCACACGCGGAATTATAGATGCCAGCCAGGTAGAAGCAGCAATTCGTCCCACAGTTTATTATATGATGCCGACAAAATTAGTTTGCCTGGAAAACACTCACAACCGGGGTGGAGGGACAATTTATCCATTACAAAAAATTGTAGAAATAGAAGCTGTTGTAAGGCGTCACAACTTAAAATTTCACCTTGATGGCGCTCGCCTGTGGAACGCAAGCGTCGCCTCCGGAATCCCGTTGAAAGAATATGCCAGACATTTCGACTCGGTATCTGTTTGTCTTTCAAAAGGACTGGGCGCCCCTGTTGGTTCTGTTCTGGCAGGATCCAGGGAATATATTTCACTTGCACGCCGGTTCAGAAAAATATTTGGTGGTGGAATGCGTCAGGCAGGGATTCTTGCCGCCGCAGGACTTTATGCAATTGATCATAATATTGAACGACTTGCTGAGGACCATGAAAACGCAAAGATGTTTGCACGCATCATTGCTGAATCTCCCAGAATTGAGGTCAGTGTAGATCACGTCGACACTAACATAGTTATATTTAAATACATATCTAACACCATGAGTGCTGAAGAATTCATTGCAGAAATGAAGAAAAACGGTGTCTTGCTCTCGGCCGGGTCTGCAGGAAAAATCAGAGCTGTGACTCATCTCGATGTTTCCAGAGAACAGGTTAAAACAGCAGCGGAGAAAATTGCTAAGTACAAAAATTAAAGAGGCATGTCCAAAGACTAATGGATACAGTAATTGACCGCAATACCCTCAGGGAGAAATTGTATCAGGCAGCTGAACAGGGATATACCCACTATCCGGTTATCACCGAATTATTTTACGATCTGGATACACCGGTATCTCTTTACAAAAAACTGCGTCAGCTCGGTAAAAAGAGTTTTCTTCTGGAAAGCGCTGAGGGTGGTCAGCATGTTGGCCGCTATTCTTTCATAGGTATTAATCCTGTAGGAACCTTTATTGCAAAAGACTGGACAACGACAATTCAATGGAAAGATGAAAAAGATACATTTCACGGTGATCCTTTTGAACTCTTAAAAAGCCAGCTGCAAAAATACAGGGTGGCTCCAGTCACGTCTCTTCCTCGACTTGTCGGCGGGGCGGTCGGATACTTTGGATACGATTCAATTAAATATATTGAAGAGATCAAGCTGCCACCAGCAGACACAGCTACTCCTGATATTTATCTTAATTTTTATGAGACAGTTGTAGCAGTAGACAATTTAAGACGGCGAATTCTGGTCGTCAACCTTGTGCCACTTAATGCTGACAGGAACAATCTGGACAAGCTGCTCGATGAAAGAATATTTCAAACCACGGAAATAATCAAATCACTCAACGAGCCGGCTCCATTGAACAACAGGGCTTTCAATAAAACAACAGAGGTGCATATACCCACATCCCGCGATGATTTTTTAAATGAAGTCAGAAGGGCAAAGAACTATATAATAGAAGGTGATATATTCCAGGTGGTTCTGTCACAGAGAGCTGAGTTTAAATATGAAGGAGATCCATTTATCCTTTATCGAGCAGTTAGAGCTTTAAATCCGTCACCCTATATGTTTTATCTGGAGGACTCATCTGAATCAGATGTTTATGTTATTGGTTCTTCTCCTGAAATGTTTGTCAGAAAGGAGGGAAGAACCGTGGAGACGAGGCCAATAGCTGGAACAAGGAAGCGTGGACTTTCTGAAGAAGAAGATGCTGCATTGGAACATGAACTAATCACAGACGAAAAAGAGCGTGCAGAGCATGTAATGCTTGTGGACCTCGGAAGAAATGATATAGGTCGGGTTGCCGAGCCAGGTAGCGTGGCGGTACATGACTTTATGCACATAGAGAAATTTTCTCATGTGATGCATATTGTCACACGGATCACGGGAAGGACTCAAGAAAACTATGACGCTGTGGACACTTTAAAGGCGTGCTTCCCGGCAGGGACCTTAAGCGGAGCCCCAAAAGTTCGAGCAATGCAAATTATTTCAGAACTTGAGCATCTTGCTCGAGGCGTTTACGGTGGTGCCGTGGGATATATCGATTTTAATGGTAATATGGACACCTGTATTGCCATCCGCACGTTCGTCCTGAATAAAGGGAAAGCTTACCTGCAAGCTGGAGCAGGAATTGTTTATGACTCAGATCCAGATAAGGAATTTGATGAGTCTATAAACAAAATGAGAGCAAACCTTGAAGCATTGGAAATCATTTCTAAATTTAATACCGGAACGAGCGCTGATTTCGTATTATGATACTTCTTATAGACAATTACGACTCATTTACTTACAACCTTTTTCAATATTTATCTCAGTTAGGAGCTGAAGTAAAGGTAGTAAGAAACGATAAGATCAGCATTGAGCAAATTGAAAGCTTAAATCCATCCGCAATAGTTATATCGCCTGGGCCTGCAACGCCTGGACAGGCAGGGATCTCTGAAAAGGCAATAATTCATTTTTGTAAAACAGTACCTATACTGGGGGTCTGCCTGGGGCACCAGGCAATTGGAGAAGCCTTTGGTGCAAATATTGTAAAGGCACCAGCACCAGTGCATGGCAAAACCTCCTATATACTTCATTCTCACCGATCTATTTTTGCGTCATTACCAATGCCTTTTCCTGCAACACGATACCATTCCCTAGTAATAGAAAGAGATTCCCTACCTGAAGATTTGGAAGTGATTGCATGGACTGAAGATAATATCATTATGGCTGTGAAGCATAAGTTGTATCCTGTAGTTGGGGTACAGTTTCATCCTGAGTCGATTATGACTGAAAATGGATTAAACTTGCTTAAGAATTTCCTGGAGGGAAGGATATGAATAATAACAATCAGGTTTGTAAGTTCATATCGGAACCAATCGGAACAACCAGCATTGCCGGTCGTTTTAAACATTTTGTATTTCAATGCATACAAGGCTAACCCCTGAAAATCTAACCGTGGCTATAATTGCGGCAGCACTCTTTTCTGTCGCAGATATCGTGTCACGAGATGTAAATTTGTTACCGGTGGCATTGACCCAAACTCAAAAAAGGTCAAGGTTTGAAAATGTGAGCCGTCTCTCATTATATCGCATTCCGGATTCTCTTACCTTTTGTGGCGAGCGTGTTCCCCTTGAAATGCCGGATGTAAGGGAGAGGATGGAACAAGCATTTTATACTGAACTCTCGGATGGACAAATTATCCTCGACCTCAAGCGAACAACAAAATATTTCCCATACATTGAAGAAAAACTTAAGGATAAGAATCTGCCTGATGATATAAAGTATTTGGCGGTCGCTGAGAGCGCTTTGAGAAATGTTGTCTCGAGCAAACAGGCAGCAGGGATCTGGCAGTTCACTCCCGAAAGCGCAAAACAGTACGGCTTAATTGTGAATGATTACGTTGATGAGCGATTTAATTTTCAAAAAGAGACAGAAGCAGCTTTAAATATGCTTGCCGACTTACGATCATCGTTGGGAAGCTGGTCACTTGCTGCAGCAGCTTATAACATGGGACTAAATGGCATTAAAGCAAGCATGGATTATCAAATGGTCAACAATTATTACAGCCTTTATTTAAATGAAGAGACTTCCCGGTTTGTCTTCCGAATTGTTGCTCTTAAAGAAATTCTCTCCCATTATCACGCTTATGGGTTCGAACTGACGCCGGCAGATTTTTATCAATACCCTGAAACAAAGATTGTGGTTGTCACCAAGATTGACGACATAGCAGCATGGGCCAGATCCCGTGGTTCAAACTACAAAGAAATAAAATTGCTAAATCCATGGATGATAAACAGGAGCCTGCCGGTCGGGACATGGGCTGTAGAAATTCCAAAATATGCCCAGCCTGTTTCAAGTTTTGAAGATTACTCAATTAATGTAGATGACCACCAGATGTCCAAAAATGCTACGCACAAATCTGTGAAATCAGCCAACCCTTCCAGGAAACCATCGGAATTTATTTACACTGTCAGGCCTGGAGATAGTTTGGATAGAATTGCCATACAGTTTTCAGTTACAGTACGACAGTTAATTGAATGGAACAATCTCGATAATCCGCAACAGATTAAGGCAGGACAAAAGCTTACAATTTATGCAGGGAGTGAATAGAAAATTAATTGCAGTTTACCAGGACGCATTCTCACCTGTATATTTCGTATCAGCTTATATTTAATTTAAAAAAAGACATAGAAATTCGTATCGGTAAGTTAGGATTATGTTTCTTTCCAGAGGGAACTTACGTCTATACTGGCAGTGCCAGAAAAAACATTGAGGCGAGACTATCCAGGCATACACGAAAATCAGGAAAACGCCTTCACTGGCATATTGATTATCTCTTAAGTCATCCTGATTGTAAGATTGTTAAGATTAAACGTTCAACGGCAGGTGAGTGCGATCTTAATCAAAGGACAAAAGGAAGAGTGATCATCCCCGGATTTGGCTCGTCTGACTGTGTTCATGGCTGTAAAAGTCACTTAAAACTAATAATGGAGGACCTAAAATGAATAGACATTCCCGTTTATTCTATCTGTTATTGTCGGCTTTAATCCTGTCTTTTTGTTCATCACAGGCTATATTTGCTCAAACTGATGAGGCGGCAGATACAAATGATGTAATGCACAATATACATTTCAGAAATCTTGGTCCGGCTGTTGCCGGCGGACGTGTAACAGCAGTCGTAGGCATCCCGGGCAATCCGAATGTTTATTACATTGGAGCAGCCGGAGGAGGAGTTTTTAAGACGGAGGATGGGGGAGTTTCATGGAAAGCTGTATTTGAAAAGCAACCCACTGCATCAATTGGCGCAATCGCAATAGCCCCATCAAACCCAAATTATATATGGGTTGGGACGGGAGAAGCAAACCTGAGAAACGATATTTCAAGAGGCAAGGGGGTCTTCTTTTCACCAGACGCGGGTAAGTCCTGGCAGAACATGGGACTTTCGGACGTTGGACAGATTTCCCGTATAGTTATTGATCCCGCAGACCCAAACATAGTTTTTGTTGCCGCTATAGGCCATGCTTGGGCACCAAACACTGAACGCGGAGTTTTTAGAACAATCGATGGAGGTAAGACCTGGCAGCGCGTACTTTATGTTAATGATACTACAGGTGCTTCCGACATTATAATGGCACCAGGAAATCCAAAGGTACTGTTCGCTGCAATGTGGCAGGTTGTGCGTTATCCGTGGAAACTGGACAATGGCGGGGCAGGGAGCGGAATATACAGGTCTGTTGACGGCGGTACAACCTGGAAAAAATTAACCGAAGGGCTCCCAAAAGGACCAATCGGGAGAATTGCTCTTGCAATTGCGCGTACAAACCCTGACCATGTTTACGCACTTATAGAAGCGAAGACCGGTATGCTATGGCAATCCCTTGACCTTGGTGACCACTGGCAGGAAGTAAGTGATAGTCACGCCCTCAATGTAAGACCTTTTTATTTTTCAAGGTTCGTAGTCTCCCCGGATAATGAAAATAAACTTTACTTTCTCTCATTTCTTCTAACAGAATCAACCGATGGCGGGAAGACGACAAAAAACATATCTGAGAGGGTCCATGTAGATCACCACGATATCTGGATCGATCCTGAAAATCCCAACCGCATCATTGAAGGAAATGATGGCGGCGTGTATCTGTCCGTCGACGGAGGAAAGACATGGCGTTTTTTAAATAACCTCCCTATCGAACAATACTATCAGATTGCTACAGACAATGACATCCCATATCACCTTGGTGGCGGACTTCAGGATAATAACGCCTGGTATGGAACTTCGATGACGTTGCACGGCAGAGAAATTGGCGGATGCGATTGGTTTACAGTTGCAGGTGGCGATGGTGAATATGTTGTCCCTGCACCCAGCGATCCGAACATTGTGTATGCAGAATCGCAGGACGGCTTTTTGAGAAGAGTAAATTTAAAAACCGGTATTGCAAAATTTATCCGACCGTATTTGTACGATGCATCAGATATGGCTCCCAAAGATCTCAAATATCGATTTAACTGGACCACACCGATTGCAGTATCATACACAAATCCAGATGTGGTTTACTTGGGCGCGAACGTATTGTTCAAAACTACGGACGGAGGCGACCACTGGACGGTCATAAGCCCTGATCTTACGAGAAATGACAGGTCAAAACAAGAAATAAGCGGAGGGCCTGTCGAATATGACATAAGTGGTGCTGAAAACTACGATACAATTTTGTCGATAGGTATTTCTCCACTTGATTCGAATGTAATCTGGGTCGGTACTGATGACGGACAGGTGCAGGTGACAAGAGATGGAGGAAAAAACTGGACAAACGTTACACGGAATCTCAATAATGTTCCCGAATGGGGAAGAATTTATCAAATAGAACCATCTCCGTTCGATCCGGCCAGGTGCTATATTACTGTAGATCTCCATGAACTTGACAACAACAGGCCTTATGTTTTTAAAACAGATAATTATGGTAAAACATGGGTCTCTATATCAAAGGGACTTCCTGATACAGATCCTGCACATGTAATTAGAGAAGATCCGAATAAGAAAGGATTCCTTGTTGTGGGCACTGAAACCGGCCTGTACTACTCCAATGACGACGGCGACACATGGTACAGGCTTCAGAGCAATTTCCCGACGGTTTCGGTTTACGATGTCAAATTTGTTAAACAGACACATGATCTCGTTGTCGGTACCCATGGACGGGGTGCATTTATTCTTGACAATATCATTCCTCTGGAAGAGGCGAACAAAAAGATTCTTGAAGAGGATTTCCATCTGTTTCCAATCCTCTCTGCTTATATGTTCCATATGACGCCTGGAAGCGAATATGACGACCTCAGCAGTTTCCGCACACCAAACCCACCTTATGGGGTTGTTATTAACTATTACCTGAAGAACTCAGCGACTCCAAGCAAGGAACAAAAAAAGGAGCACAAAACACCGATAGAGATTACAATTAAAGATTCATCAGGTAATCTGGTGGCCAGGCTGTATGGTCAGTCGAATAAAGGTTTTAATCGTTTTGTCTGGAATATGCGCTATCAAAGCCCGACTAAACTGAACCTTGGATCAAAGGAAGAACTTGCCGCTTCACCTTATACAACCAACGGACCGATGGTTGTCCCTGGTAAATACACAGTTACTGTAGCTTTCGAGAAAAACGTTCAAACTCAGCAAGTTGAAGTTAAAGCAGATCCAAAAGTAGACATACCAATTAATGTGTATGAAACCGTTACAAAGTATGGGCTGGACGTTCGCAACGCTGTCTCGGCAATGAACGAGATGCTAAACCGTATTCAGAGCATTCAGGAACAAATTTCCACGATACAAAAGGCATTGTTAATAGATTCAGCCGGCGAAAATTCCGGTAAGTATAAGAAATCAACAAAAGCCCTGGAAGATCTCTCGAAGAGTCTCACAGCTCTTAAGGACACTGTTTATAACACTCGAGTCCAGCCCGGTGTTGGCGAGGATGATATACATTACCTTACTCATTTCAATCAGAAGCTGCAAGGGATGATGTATGCATTTGTATCACCATTCGCCGGGATTCCAACGACTGTTGAGATTGAAACAAAAGATCAACTAATTGGGATGCTCAGGACATATCTTCAGCAGTTTAACACAATTTTAAGTTCGGAATTATCTACTTATAATTCGGCCGCAAAGCAAGAAGAGGCTCCGACAATCATCGGTGGCCCAAAAATAACCTTAGCTGAGTAAACCGCCTGAAACTTCAATAATCAGGCAGAGATGTTACTTAAGGACGAGGCAACGCGTATGTAGCCAGGGGTGTCCATGTGATGCAACAACGGTTCATTAAGCGTGACCTCGTCCTTAAGATTATCAAAGTTCGTCTAAATAAACCCCATGTTATAGAATCAGTATTATGTTACGTAAAGACAATCCCCATTACCAGCCAAGAGCAAAATGGACGGTTTCTTAATGTTACGTAAAGACGATCTCCTTCATGTAACCATGGGCAATGCGCGTAAGCGTAGCACTTTGCGGTTGCTGAAATTGTTGTAACTTCTTAATTGGTAAGGGATTGCGGGGATTATTAAACTACAGTCGTATATGGAGAGTAATCATGGTTAAAAAAGAGTGTAGGATGTGGGAAATGTGGATCACTACGGGTGAAAAAGAATCAGAGCCGGACAGTGCGCTGACTTGCTTGTAAGATGTAACGACCGTATATTTAAGTGTCCATTAAGGGTGCTGTCCCGAGGTTAAAACGGGACGGCTGAGAAACACCTTATGAACCTGATCTGGGTAATGCCAGCGTAGGGAAATGGAACAAACAATCCATCCAAGTTTCTCCCCAGCGCAGCATCTCCCCGGAGTTCAATTTTAATGAACTTAAAAGGAGATATTGTTATGTTACGCAAAATTCTGACATTTGTCTTGCTTTTATCTACAGTCAGCCTGTCACAACAGACACACGTCCTTTCAGGCGTCGTCCTGGATTCTCTAGACCAAACTCCTATAGAGCATGCATCCCTTTCCCTTCCCGGACTTCACCTTCAGTCAACTTCTGACAAATCTGGAAGGTTCAGCTTCCAGCAAATTCCAGCTGGGAGCTACATACTGACGGCCTCGGCACCTGGTTATGAGCCCGTAAGCATGACCGTTAGTACGGAAAATCCCTCTACCAGGGTCTTCCTGACCCGACGAATATTCAAATTAAGTCCAATTACTGTAACTGCACAGCTGGCATCGAATCGGCATGCTTCCATCACATACAGTGATCTCTCCGCCAGTCTCATTAAAAATCAATACCTCATTCAGGATGTCCCTGTGTTGCTGTCGCAACTCCCTTCAGTAACAGAATATTCTGAAAACGGAAGCGCCACTGGATATACCTACATAACAATGCGAGGATTTGACCAGCGAAGAATCTCAGTTATGGTTAACGGCATCCCTCAAAATGACCCTGAAGACCATAATGTATACTGGATTGACGTCCCTGATCTCCAGGCAAATGCACAAATAATCCAGGTTCAGCGTGGTGCTGGAAATGAATTCTACGGTCCACCAGCCATAGGGGGTTCTATTAACATATTGACATCAAACCTTTCCTCCCATCCCGGAATAAGTCTTTCAGCAGGTTTGGGTTCAACCGGCTCTAACGGGTTTGTAAGGCGGTATTCTATTACAGCATCCTCTGGACTGATTGCAGACAGATACTCTGTTTACGCACACCTCTCCAAAATCTCTAATGACGGCTATCGGGAGAGTTCGTGGGATAATTATAACAGCTACTATTTCAGCCTGGTCAGAACAGACCCTGAATTCACTACCCAGTTCGATGTTTATGGTGGGCCGATTTCTGATGGATTGTCTTATCTTGGTTTACCGAAGTTTGCAGCACTTGACAAAAATTTGCGCACATCAAATTGGGCTGATTGGAACTACGACAGCTCCTATGTTAATTACTCCCCTCACATGAAAAGATTCATATCATCTGATGGAATAGACACAGTTTATGCCGTTCCGCGCAGGCCGACCGAGATTGAAAACTTTTCTCAGCCTCACTATGAATTAATTAATGAATGGCATCTCTCCCCCTCTGTTACATTGAACAACTCACTTTTCCTTATGAGAGGATATGGATTCTTTGATTACGATGGCTCATGGGGTGATACAACTTTCTTTAGACTGACTTCAAAATATGGATTCAACCCTGCTCAGAATCCAACTGACGCACTCATTCATGCGTATGTTGATATCACGCAGTTCGGCTGGCTCCCAAGGGTTTCAGCTACACTCAATAATGGTGACCTTACGATAGGTGGTGAATTCAGAAGAAATTTGTCGTACCACTGGGGTTCAATACGGTGGGCCGACAATCTCCCGGCAAATGTTTCGGCAGATTACAGGTTTTATGAATACCGTGTCCGAACCGATATGGCTTCAATTTACAGCCATGGAACTTCCAATTTGACAAAAAACCTCTCATTGAGGATTGATCTGGAGTACGCATTTAAGCAATATTATTTCTACGGTGAGAAATTTGTCGGTAACACATTCACCGTTCCTTATCATTTCTTTAATCCGAGAATTGGGCTGAACTATGATTTATCCTCTCAGTCAAATATTTACTTTACAGTTAATCGCACATCTCACGAACCAAGACTCATAAGCTTATACAATGCTGATGAATCAAGTGCAGGTGCCACTCCTAACTTCGGAATGAACAAGGACAGCACACTAAACTTCGGAGATCCTCTGGTAAAACCTGAGACACTTTACGATCTTGAATTGGGGTATAGGTTCAACAGCGAGGACCTTACGCTTTCAATTAGCGGTTATTGGATGGAATTTTTTGATGAACTTGTTTCGAACGGAAAACTTGATCAGTACGGAATGCCGATAACTGGCAACGCAAGCCGAACAAGGCACGTGGGATTGGAAATAGAGTCATCATATATGCTTTTGAAGGATTTCTCATTATATGGAAACCTGACATTGAGCAGCAATAAATTAATCCGCTATACGGTTTATTCAGACGCATATGGAAATACTGTCCCTGGTGGCATCTCACTGGACGGAAATACGATTGGCGGTTTCCCGTCCTTAATTGGAAATGTTCGTGTGACATATTCACACAATTCGTTCTCAACTTCCCTGCTCGGCCAGTACATAGGACCTCAGTACAGCGATAACTATGACCTTGCAGAAAGAAAAATCAGTTCTTACTTTATCATTAATGCATGGGTTTCTTATCAAATCACAAATATTCCCTTTCTATCCGGACTGACGGTGAAAGCTTATGTGAATAACATCCTGGACAAGATGTACATTGCTCATGGTGAGGGGGAATACTTTTATCCTGCAGCTGGACGAACATATTTCCTTAATGTTGCCCTGAATCTTTAATTGTCATCTTAACTCGAAAGGAATGGTTAACTTAAATATACCAGACCGTATACTTGTTTTTTGTAATGGTACGCCGCCCAGCCGTGAACGAGTGGCACGGCTCATCCCGGCTCCATCACTGGTGGCATGTGCCGATGGTGGTACTGACAAAGCTCTAAATCTTGGTTACGTCCCGCAACTTGTGGTTGGAGACTTTGATTCAATATCACCATCGGCAAAGAAAAGCCTCAAAAACGCCGAACTCATACAAATTGATTCACAGGAAAATACAGATTTTGAAAAAATACTGAATGTCCTTATAGAACGCGGAATTACGAAACTATCTGTAACTGCTTTTTCAGGCGGAAGGCTTTCTCAGACATTAGCAAATATGCAAACTGCGTTTAAATATTCAGATATACTTCAGCTGGTTCTTTTCGACGAGAGCTCTATTGTCTATCCTGTCAGGCAATCACTCATTCTGTCCCTTCCGCCTGCCACCACCGTATCATTGCTTCCAGCAACAACCGAGGCATACGTCTCGACTGAAGGACTCCTATACCGTCTTGAACGGTCGTTGCTTTCACAGGGAGGCAGAGGTGTTAGTAATATTTCCGTTAGCAACACCGTAAGCATAAAGGTTCATGATGGGGGCCTTTACGTAATTTTAGAAATTTAATGATCGCCCACCTCTCGATTTACGACTGGCTTGTTATCATTGTTTATTTTTCCGCTGTGGTCTTTGTTGGCTTTCGTGCCTCAAGGAGATCAAAGAACCATATTGATGAGTACCTGGTGGCGGGGCGCAGTCTTACACTTCCTATCTTCGTAGCAACGCTGGTGTCAACCTGGTACGGAGGTATTCTTGGCGTAGGAGAATTCTCTTACCGCTATGGAATATCAAACTGGTTTATATTTGGGGTTCCATATTACTTTTTTGCTATTATATTTGCTGTCTTCCTGGCTCCGAAGGTTAATTCTGCTCGACTCCATACGATACCCGACAAGCTGTTGGAATCGTACGATAGGCGAACCGCACTTATGGGTTCGTTTCTGACCTTATTCATAGTTACACCTGCCCCCTATGTGCTCATGGTTGGTTTGATAGTTGAGATGATTTCCGGATGGAGTCTATCTGTATCAATAGTTTTTACAACAATTCTGTCTGTGGTTTACCTTTACTCAGGAGGGCTCCATTCCGACGTAAGGACAAACGCTCTTGAATTTGTTCTAATGTACACGGGCTTTGCAGTAATCCTTCCTTATTGCTATAGCGGATATGGCGGACTTGACTTTATACGCAGCCACGTCCCGCCGGGGCATTTGACACTGACCGGTGGAAATTCATGGCAATACATTATAGCGTGGTTTTTCATTGCCAGCTGGACGATGATTGATCCGGCTTTCCACCAGCGATGCTATGCAGCAAAAGACGGCAACGTGGCAAGATATGGAATTTTTGTATCAATAATTTTCTGGCTATTGTTTGATTTCATGACATCGACAGCAGGCCTTTATTCGCGTGCCATATTACCGCATTTAAATCAGCCAGCTATGTCATACCCTGCCCTTGCCGAAGTTCTCCTCCCCCCATTTGTCAAGGGTCTATTTTATGTGGGCCTCCTGGCTACAATTATGTCAAGTCTCGAAAGCCTCACGTTCATTTCTGCGGTGACGATAGGTAAGGATATCGTCTACCGGACATTTTTTGAAAAAAAAGCTAAATCGGGGAAAAATGACTACCTGATTAGGAGATTATCAGCGCTCGGCATAATTATCACTGCTCTTATATCTATAGCTCTATCTTTATTGATACCATCCGTAATAAAAATATGGTACACTCTCGGAACTATCTTTATTCCCGGTCTTATTATCCCGCTGGTTACCAGCTACTTCAATCGTCTCAAAGTCAACTCAAATTTTGCATTCCTGTCGATGACCTCTGGATGGACGACATCCTTCCTCTGGCTGGCGATCGGCGTGATCCGGGGCTCCCTCAATTCTCCACAGTACATACTTGGTGTTGAACCAATGTATCCCGGGCTATTCATTTCCCTCATTTTTTATCTCTGTGGATTACAAATGAAATTCCGGAAGAACCGGTAGACTTCTTTTTAACCTTTCAGACACTAAATTATTGAGGTTATCAACTCTTACTCTAAGGATTAAACTGGAGTTTGCGTATGAATTCATACTTTGTTGGCCCAAAAGGTGAAAATATTGATAAGCTAAAAGAGCTGGTTCTTCAAGCACTTGAAACTCACAAGAACTGGCGTGCTTCCCATTACCCGGAAGATGGAAAATTGGCGGAAGATGTCTGGAATGCCGATCCGGTATTTGATGTTCGGATGGCATCAGAGTTCAAATTATTTCTGGAACGACTTGCCGGTACTTTTCCCTACTTCCATCCACGGTATGCCGCGCAGATGCTTAGAGACCCTGCAATTCCTGCAATTGCAGCGTACTTTGCTGCCCTGCTGATAAACCCTAACAATCACGCTTACGAAGGTGGACCTGTAACGACTGAAATGGAAATGGAAGTAATTGACTGGCTCAGGAGGATGGTAGGATTTAAGGAAGGATGGGGACATTTGACAAGCGGCGGTTCCCTGGCAAATATGGAAGCTCTCTGGGCTGTTCGTGATTATAGGAAGAAAGGAGCAGTGGTATTTTCGAAAGGATCCCACTATTCGTGGAAAAGAATATCTGAAATTCTGAGAATTGATAAGGTTATCGAAATTGATGTGGATGAGAACTACCGCATTCAGTTAGACAGACTTGAGGATACCCTCCTGAGGAACAATGTTATGTTCGTTGTTGCGAATGCAGGCACAACAGGAGTTGGGGCTCTGGACGACATTGAATCGATAGTCAACCTTAGAGAAAAATACGGTTTTCATCTCCACATAGATGGCGCTTATGGAGGGTACGCCCGGTCTGCCATACTGGACAACGATATGAGTCTCCTCCCCGCTGAAAAGACGCCGTTTAAACAGGATGTGTACAGGAACCTCATTGCCATCAGCAGGGCTGACTCCATCACAGTTGATCCCCACAAACATGGTCTTGCCCCATACGGCGCCGGTTCTGTAATCTACCGGGAAGAGGCTCTGAGAAAAGTCATTTTAAATACAGCACCATATACCTATCATAAGACAGACAAGCCCAACATTGGAATGTTCAGCCTAGAAGGCTCCCGTCCAGGAGCCGCTGCTGCATCTGTCTGGCTAACCCACAAATTAATCCCACTAAACATATCTGGTTTCGGCAAAATTATATCGCAGACGGTTTCAATAGCCAGAACATTTTTTGAGAAAGTAAAAAGAGACCCACTATTGAGAGCCCTGACAGATCCCGACCTAGACCTGTTCTGTTTCTATCCATCTGGAGAATCTTACTCTGATATAAATTTAAAATCAAATAAACTTTATAACTCTTTGTCAGTAGAGGCACTTACTCCTCCGTTTATACTTTCTAAATTAGTGATTGACCGCAATATCGCCTTTACAATGACCCCTGGTATTCAGGAGAATGAGGAATTCCTGACCTCAATTAGAGCTGTATTTATTAAACCCTATTTCCTTTATAAAGTTGGGGGTAAGACATATTTAGATATACTTCTTGAGGAAATCCACAGGATCCTTGAATAACATCAAGAGGCTAATCAGAATTTCATTTGCAGAGAAAGCGCTATGGATTTACTCCCATCTGGAAGATCATAAAGTGATAGACTGGGTGATACATCAAACTGCGAGAGCTGTGCATCTACATAAGCATCAACCACGGATAGAACGGCTGTTACAGCCATATACCACGCATAGGAATCCCGTTGATCACGCCAGGCATCCCTTTGAGCTTTTATGTACGGATTCCCGTATGGAGGCATTGAAACTATCGAATTTTGATACTGATCCCGATAGTATCTATACATTTTATTACTGGATATCCATTGCGATACGAAAAAACCCTGCAATCCTATTACAATTGGAGCCTTCCAGTAACTCCCATTGTAGATCTGTCCACCACCAGGCACGGCAACCGAAAGGAGAACCGCCACAAGTGGAGATTTCCCACGATCTGACAGAATAGATACCTTTTTTGTCACTTTTACTGAGTCATCTGAAGAGGAGGTAACTACCGTATCATGTGTAACTAACAACTTTTTTTTCTCTCTGTTTATAGAGGAAGTATCTGACTGAGCCGTCACAACCTGAACGTTAACAGTCAGAAGAATCGCCATTAAAAAGACAATTTTTACTTTACTGATGTGCAATTACCTCTATTTCAACCAGGGCATTTTTAGGAAGTTCTGCCACCGCGACAGTTGTCCTTGCGGGCAGGTTTTCACCTTTGAATTTTTGAGCGTAAATCGTATTAAATTCGGAAAATAAATTCATCGATGTAAGATAAACCGTAGTCTTCACTACATTTGAAAGGCCTAATCCCTGACTTTTCAATATATTTTCAATGTTGGATAGCGCCATTTCCACCTGAGCGGCGAGCCCATCAACAAGATTTCCCGACTTCGGGTCAATCCCGATTTGACCCGATAGGAAAATAAATCCAGATGCAATTTTCCCCTGAGAATATGGTCCAATTGGTTTCGGAGCAGTTTCAGTGTAGATAGTCTTCATTGAAGATTCTCCCTCAAATTTCTTCCATTAAAATTTCAAGAATTCTGTTAAGATCTTCCTGAGAATAAAATTCTATTCTTATTTCACCAGCTTTGCTCGGATTCATCTGCAGCCTGATTCGGGTACCAAACTTGGCTTGCAACTTCGAGATAACCTCGCCTATATTTGCGTCGTATCGGCGCTTCACATCTGTTACCTCTTCCTGGCTGGAAGGAACTTTGCGCGGTTTCTGAATACGAACCCTCCTTCTAACCTCCGCCTCAACCTGACGAACGTTCATCTGATTGGATACTACCTTGCCAGCCAAATCTATAACAGTTGCTGGATCATCAATGCCCAGCAGAGCACGAGCGTGCCCTGCTGAAAGTGAACCGTCAGCCACCAGTTCCTGCACTTCTGGAGGGAGTTTCAACAGGCGTAGAAAGTTAGCAATCGTTGCTCTATCTTTTCCTATACGCTCTGCTATTTGCTCCTGCGTCAATTTGCATTCTTCAATTAATTGTCGATACCCATGAGCTATTTCAATAGGGTTTAGATCTTCACGTTGCAGGTTTTCTGTTAAGGCCATTTCCAGCATCTTCGTATCAGAGCTAACTTCAAAAACAACGGCCGGGATCCTCTTGTAGCCGAGCTCCTTAAATGCCCTCAACCTTCGCTCCCCTGAAATTAGCTCATAAATATCGTTACCCTTTTTCCTCAATGCCACAGGTTGAAGAAGACCATTTTCTTTAATAGAAGTTTTCAGTTCCTCTATAGAATCCCGATCGAATTCTCTGCGTGGCTGAAATGGGTTGGGAAGAATTTTATCGACATCCACTAAGTGACGCTCACCTGACCCGCCTGCTGCCAAACCAGATACATTTTGAATTACATCTCCAGTATCCTTTTTAAGGAGCGCATCCAGCCCGCGGCCAAGCCGACTGCCAGATTTCATTGTCTCTCCTTTTCCCCGGCGGGTATTAAAATGTGGGTTAATTTAATTCGAAGATACATTATAATTAATATGATATCTTTATGTATAAAAAGAAGTTGTATATTATACTTTGTGCTATTTATACCGGACAATTTCACACCTCATCGGGTCGTATTTGTCGTTGTAGGAGCCTGTTCAGCGACGGGAAATGAATTGCTATTACGAAGAAGCAGCTCCCTGGCAAAATCCATATAATGCCTGGAGCCCACGGAAGAAGCATCATAAAGAATTATTGGTTTTCCAAAGCTCTGAGCCTCGCTTAAGCGCACGTTCCTTGCAATGACAGTTGAAAAGACCTTTTCCCCAAAGTATCGGCGAACCTCATCCACAATTTGATTTGAAAGCTTTAATCTTGAATCAAACATTGTTAGCAAGACCCCTTCCAGCTCTAAACTTGGATTGAGATTTCTTTTAACACGCGCTATTGTATTCAAAAGCTGGCCCAGGCCTTCAAGTGCAAAGTATTCTGTTTGGACAGGTACAAGAATACTGTCAGCAGCAACGAGTGAGTTAACCGTGAGCAATCCTAAGGAAGGGGGACAATCTACGATTACATATTCAAACTGATCCCTGACTGGAAGTAATGCCTCCCTTAATAAGAGTTCCCTGTTGTCTAATTGGATTAGCTCAACTTCAGCTCCGACAAGATTTATGTTGGAAGGGACAAACCGCAAATAGTCAAGGTTCGATTTTACTATTGCTGAGCCAATCTCGGCAGCCCCAAGAATTACGTCATATATTGAAATATTTGACGAATTCCTGTCAAAACCCAGGGCACTTGTGGCATTTGCCTGCGGATCGATATCAACAACCAGCACGCCATGTTCTAAAGCGGCCAGACAGGCAGCCAGATTGACAGTGGTGGTTGTCTTTCCAACACCGCCTTTTTGGTTCGCCACTGCGATGACTTTTCCCATATCAAAACGATTCTTTTAACTCGTTAAAAATATAAATTGGACTGCTATAAATAGCAATTCTCAGTGAGGCACTGAGCAAAAAAACCAATTATTACAAGCCATTGATTAACGGCAGTTCATACGGAAAGAGGAAGATGCAACATTTTCCAGCAATACCGGTAACGGCAAAATTTTTGTCGACTTTCACAACACAGGATTAAGTCTTCCATCACTTGAGCTTAAGACGGGCACCCGTTATAAGGTTGGATTCATCTGAAGCAAGAAAAACAAACGGCTCAGTGACCTCTTCAGGGGTTTTCAAGGTTGACGGGTCTTCATCCGGAAAGGCACTCGCCCGCATTTCGGTACGCACCCCGCCCGGGTCAATCATATTTACCCTGATTCCATAATCTCTCAATTCATCAGACATCATAAGAGTCAATCCTTCCACCGCAAACTTCGATGGGAGATAAGCCCCCCAATTCGGTCTTGGTTTTGGAACAACTCCCGAGGTTACATTGATTATTGAACCGGAATGCTGCTTCATCATCTGTTTTGCCGCCAGACGAGACAGATAAAATACAGCACTGAGATTTGTCGCAATTACCATGTCCCATTCCGATGGGGTGATTTGTACGATTGGCACTCTCAATCCCAGAATTCCGGCATTATTTACCAGTACGTCAATTTTCCCGTGTTCTTCAATTACCCCTGACAAAATCTCCTCACAAACTGACGACGAAGAAAGATTTGCTTGAACTGTCTCAACTTTGAGGCCTTCTCTGTTTACTTCATCTTGAAGTCCTTGTAGAAGGTCTGCATTCCTTGCTACTGCAACGACAATAGCTCCTTCCCTGGCAAATCTGATTGCTACTGCCCTTCCAATCCCGCGGGAAGCTCCTGTTACTACACTTATTTTCTTAACAAGTCTCATAATTAAAAATATGACTTCACTGTGAGGAGTTCAATTGAAACATTCAAAAAATGCGGGTATATTCAACAAACAAAAAACGCAGGTGTTGACATGAGGACTCCTCTCTTTTTGATTATTTTGCTGAGTGCTTTTACGTTTTTTGCAATCAATGTCAGGAGGTTAATCAGCTATTTAAAAGTCGGCAAAAGTGCTGACAGGTTTGACCATCCCTGGTTGAGACTGAAGAATGTTCTTTCCATCGCATTTGCGCAGAAGAAACTTCTTCGGGAACCGCTGGCAGGCTGGATGCATTTTATGATTTTCTGGGGATTTATAGTTCTACTGACCGCTATCCTTGAGACGTTTCTTGAGGGACTTAATCAGGCGTGGTCATTTGCGTTTTTGGGCCCGCTTTACGCTCCTTTAATTTTCCTTCAGGATTTGTTTGGTGTTCTTGTTGTCTTATCAATACTTGTTGCACTTTACAGAAGGCATGTAGCCCATGTGAAGCGGCTTCAGGTTTCAGGTCATTCTCAATTTGATGCCACGTTAATTCTCATATTAATCTTCTCAATCATGGTATCCATGTTTCTGCAAAATGCAACACATATTGCTTACCTTGCTGCCACAGGCAATGCAGCTGATGCCGGGGTCCTCAAGCCAAGGTTTTTCTCAACTCTTCTGGCCACCCTTTTCTCTTCTTCAAGCCCGAGCACTCTGCATACGTTATTTGAAGTATTCTGGTGGGCACACGTTCTTCTTGTCCTCAGCTTTCTTAATTACCTTCCCTACTCAAAACATCTTCACATTGGTTCGTCTTTCTTCAACGTTTATTTTTCAAGCCTAAAGCCAAGAGGTGAACTTCCCCCTGTAAATCTCGAAGCTGAAGACATTACAAGATTTGGTGCTGCCGACATTACTGACCTGACATGGAAGCAGCTTCTTGACGGCTACACGTGCACGGAATGCGGTCGGTGTGATTCAGTTTGCCCTGCAAACTTAACCGGAAAACCCTTATCCCCAAGGAAGATCATTACCGACATCCGACACCGCACAATGGAATATGCGCCAGAGCTACTGTCAGCGGAAAAACATGAAATCGGAAAGCAACTGGTTGACGGTTATATAACTGAAGAAGAACTCTGGTCATGCACGACCTGCAGTGCATGCATGGAAGAGTGCCCCGTAACCATTGAGCATGTTCCCACCATCATTGAAATGAGAAGATATCTGGTACTTAACGAATCACGTTTTCCTTCTGAACTTGCAGCTGCGTACCGCAACCTTGAAAACAACTTTACTGTGTGGGCATTCAACTGGCGGGATAGGGCAAAATGGGCTGAGGGACTCAATGTCCCCATAGCATCAGAAATAAGCGACAACTTTGAAATTTTATACTGGGTAGGCTGTGCTGGAAGTTTTGACATGCGCTATCAAAAAGTAGCAAGGGCATTTAGCGAATTGATGAACATTGCAGGAGTAAAATTCGCAATACTTGGAAATGAAGAAAAGTGCACCGGTGATCCAGCCAGAAGAAGCGGGAATGAATACCTGGCTCAAACCCTGATCAGGGAAAATATAGAAGTCATGAACAAGCACAAGGTTAAGAAAATTGTCGCAACCTGTCCACATTGCTTCAATACCCTTAAAAACGAATATCCGGACTTCGGTGGAAATTATGAGGTTGTACACCATACTGACTTCATTATGGACTTAATTAACTCGGGACGATTGAAACTTTCTCCCTCAGCAATGCGTCGAATTACCTATCACGACTCATGCTATATTGGAAGGTATAACGGCATTTATGATGCACCGCGAGAAGCCTTGAAAAGCATACAGGGCGTTGAGCTTGTTGAAATGAACCGCACGCGAGATAAGGGACTTTGCTGCGGAGCTGGCGGAGCGAGAATGTGGATGGAAGAAAAAATAGGTAAGAGAATTAATATTGAACGCACCGAAGAAGCAATTTCGGTCAGTCCTGATGTCGTGGCCTCTGCATGTCCTTTCTGTCTAACAATGTTGACCGATGGCTTAAAATCAAAGGACCGAGAGGACGTGGAAGTCAAGGATATCGCTGAACTTGTTCTTGAATCTATCAAAGGTTCAACCATACCTGAAGGTGTGAGCTGAATTAAACTTAAACAAAATAACATAATAAACAACGGAGGACAATTGAAAATTTACATTATGGCAACAATAGCTGCGGCGCTCCTGTCGACAGCTGCTTACTCACAGACAAAGTTCGAATACAAGGATGGAAACGACAAACCACTTCGTTACCGTTCGCATTCGAACACAGAATCCACCCAGTCAATGATGGGACAGGAAATGAAAGTGAAGGCTTCAACAGACCAGCTCCTCACAATTACCAGCACGAATGCAAACGGAGATATAGTTTACCATATCACCATCGACTCCGGCCAGACTGTGGTAATACTGCCAAACGGCGATACAAATAGAGTTTCATCTCCTGTGCTTGGAAAAACCCGAGAAACCAGGATTAAACCGGATGGACAGCAGGTATCGACATCATGGCTCGATTCAAATGTGGCGAAAACAGGCTCAGGTGCACTCAAGGAACTCGGAAGCTTCTTCATAAAGCTTCCTTCAAAGCCAGTAAATGTCGGTGACAAGTGGACAGACGAGCGCACTGATACAGTTTCTGTAGGAAATGGGTCAGGTGCAATATATGTTAAGTCGGTTTCAACTTATTTATACGCTGGTTCTCAGGACTGCGACGGAATCTCATGCGCCAGGATACAGATGGATGGAGTCATGACGATCAAGGGAACTGCAAATATTCAGGGAATGGACTTTGACGTTGATGGGAGCGGAAAGGTCTCCGGGCTGACAATCTTTGATTATGCTAACGGGCGGGTTGTTCAGGTTAAAGGCACTGCAAAACAATCTTCAGTAATGTCTTCAAAAGATCAGTCAATGAGCATTCCTGTGGATCAGGTATCAGATTACGAAATTGCATTGATTAAATAGCCGGGATATATTGGGGACAACGATGCCTCAAGCAAAAGTGTCCCCTCTCTTCATAGAGCAAACCGAAATTTTCGGACAATGAAAGAACGGTCAGGCGGCATTTTGTACTTTTTCAAGTACCTTCTTAAGAAATCTCCCCGTGTATGACCCAGGGATAGATGCGACCTCCTCGGGGGTACCGGCAGCGACCACTCTTCCACCCCCTTCCCCTGCCTCAGGACCAAGATCGATTATGTAGTCAGCATTTTTTATAACATCAAGATTGTGCTCTACAACTACTATGCTGTTCCCTTTGTCTCTTAAATCAAAAAGGACATCGAGAAGTCTGGAAATTTCATCAAAATGTAAGCCTGTGGTAGGTTCATCAAGCAAAAACAACATATCCTTCTCGGCTGAAGAGGATAGGTAGCTGGATATTTTTAAGCGCTGAGCTTCTCCTCCCGACAGTGTCGACAGCCTCTGTCCAAGTTTCATATAACCCAGTCCGACCCTTTGAAGTATTTTCAAAGGCTTCAGTATTTCCTTACGACTTCCAAAGAAATCAGCAGCATCATCAACAGTCATATCCAGGACTTCTGAAATGTCTTTCCCATGGTATTTTACTTCCAGTGCCTCCGATGAATATCTCTTTCCTTTGCACACTTCACACTCCAGCGTAACGTCTGCGAGAAACTGCATCTCAACAATTTGTACCCCTTCTCCCTCACAGGCTTCACATCTTCCACCCCAGTCTACATTGAATGAAAAATAACTGGGTGACAAACCTCTCTCCCTTGCCAGAGGGGTTTGTGAAAAAACAACGCGAATACCATCGAAGGCACCACTGTAAGTTGCCACGTTAGATCTGCGCATCCTGCTCACAGAGGATTGATCTATCATTTCGACACCCCTTATAGCGTGATCCAGGATTATTTCACGACAATTTCGAGGCATAACCTTCACAGTGTCGTTACCAGTTTGTTGATAATCTGAAGGATCAGCTGAAAGCGAAGCATGCAGAATATCATAAACAAGTGTACTCTTTCCGGAACCGCTCACTCCTGTAATGCAAACGAAACTGTCGAGCGGTATATGAACATCAGTATTGCGAATATTATGAAGATTCGCTCCCTTAATATGTATAAACTTTGTAGGTTTCTTCCTCTCACCTGGAACACCAATCCTTCGCTCGCCTCTCAAATAAATGGCAGTCAACGATTTTTCAGATTTCAGCAATTCCTTATAAGTCCCATGAAATATAACCTGACCACCATTTGTACCTGACCCTGGCCCCAGATCAATTATATAATCACCGCTTCTCATAATTTCCGGATCGTGCTCTACCACTATTACAGTATTATCATACGATTTCAGTTTTTTCAAAACCTTTATCAGACGATTAATATCTCTGGGATGCAATCCGATGCTCGGCTCATCCAGCACATAAATTGTGGATACAAGTGTTGAAGCCAAACTATGAGATAAAGCAACCCGCTGAGCTTCGCCGCCAGATAGAGTTGATGAAAGCCTGTCGAGCGTAAGGTATCCAAGGCCAATATCATCAAGGTACTCAATCCTCTTCTGGATTTCTGCCAGGATCTGTTCCGCAACGACAGCACTCGATCCCTGAAGATTAATTCTTGAGAAGAATCCCCTGGCTTCTGATATTGTCATTTGAACAACGTCAAAGATATTCTTCCCATCAACATATACTGCAAGGGCATCTCTCCTCAGTCGGGCACCTCCACATTCAGGGCATGTCACATATCCTCTATACTTATCAAGGAAGTATTTCATTGAAAAAGAGTGAGATCTTTTTTCAAGAGCCTTTACAAATTTCAGAAGACCAGGGAAGATCTCATCGCCGTTTATAAGATATTCCCATTCTTCTCCGGTCAGATTCCCCACGGGCTCATCCAGCCTAATTTTGCCAATAGAGCCGGCTTTTGAAAGTGACCGTCTGTAAAGGTCAAATGCTGGAGCGTTAATTAGAGCTATTGCACCCTTTAAAATAGATAATGAGGGGTCAACAACAGATTTTTTAAAATCATAACCGAGAACTGTACCAAATCCCTGGCAACTGGGGCATGCTCCATAAGGATTGTTAAAAGAGAAAAGTCTGGGCTCAGGTTCAACGTACCCCGTCCCACAATTTCTGCACTCAAGTTCACCGGGAAACTTTAGAAGCGCCCCATCGTCAAGACTGTAAACATATATCGAACCGTCACCTATCTCAAACCCCTGTTCGCACGCTTCAATGAATCTCTCCCTGAAATCTTCCGCTCCCATCGACAGCCTGTCCAGCAGTATGAAGCTCTCAGCTAAGTTCTCATATTTATCAACGTCACTGATATCAAGAACCTCGGCAGGCTTGCTTCTGGAAACAAGGCGGAAGTATCCTTTTGACTTAATTTGCTCTAATGCATTAGGCTTATCACTGTTTTTAACCTGCACTAATATATATAACCTATTAATTTTACGATGATTGCCAAGTTCACCTATAATATCTTCCGGGGAGTATTTTTTAACCTCAATTTTGCAATTGGTACAAAAAACCTTTCCAACCCTTCCAAACAGGAGTCTCATGTAGTCATATATCTCGGTCATAGTTGCGACAGTTGAACGAGGGTTACGACTTATTTTTCTCTGCTCTATGGCAACAGTCGGACCTATCCCATGTATTGAATCAATATCTGGCCTCTCCATCCGTTCAAGGAACTGCCGCACATAAGCAGAGAGGCTTTCTATATATCGCCTCTGCCCTTCTGCATAAATAGTATCGAAAGCCAGGCTGGATTTGCCGCTGCCTGAAGGACCCGTAACAACAGTAATCTTCCCTTTGGGGACAGATACACTGATATTCTTGAGGTTATGGGTACGAACTCCCTCAATAATTATGGCTTCTTTATGAGCTCTCCTTGAAGGAGGATGATTTGACTTACTTTGCAATTCCATACCTTTTGTCTTCAATTGCCCGCATCATACATGCCCTTAAAACTTAAAAATCGTTCAGAGGTTATCACCTTTGAGGAGGGCTTTTCTTCCTTAATCAGAAGCATTAAGGCGTCAATCTAAATGCAACTCCTAAGTTAAGCTTTATAAAACTGACATAGTGTTCAGCAGTATCAAATGCAATTGATTTGGCCGGGTCATTTGTTTTCGAACGAAGTGCCGCATTTGCAATTTGATACTCAAGACTTATATCAACTCCATAGTTGTCTGCAGGAAACAATATCACTCCCGCACTACCGCTGACTGCAATGCGCGGCTGGTAATTTGATGGATAATGAACACTTTTGGTGCCATTTGTGATTGTCGTAAACTTTCCGAATACGGAGACACCCGCATTCAAACCAAAATGAGGGATTATATTTTCATTTGCCGACCCAATATATTCGACCCCTTCCAGTAAGTGAAATATGTTTTCATTTGATTTAATTGTATTTCCAGAAACATTTTGCGATGCAGAAATAAAAGAAACTCCTCCAGCAGTAGTAACCAGATAAAAGTTATCACTGCCTGAAATATCAGTGACATATTTGCCGTCATATCCCAGACCATATTTAAGCCCCGCTCCATCTGGAGCTGTGCTTGACCAGATTTTAGGAGAAACTACAAATGCTGGTGCTACAGAGAGTTCAAAATGACTTCTCACGTGCTGGGCACTGGCTCCTGCGGTAAAAGCCAAACCAACAAGGACGGAAAACAAGAACTTTTTCATAAATCCTCCCGATATAATTGTTTTTAAAACCCAATTAAAGCGAAGAAATTATTCAATTTCAGTAGACTTTTATCCAGTTAAATTGCCAATTATTTTTATCTTATGCAAATCCCCCAAAATCGGCACACTTCCTTGATAGCCATGAGCTGTAAAATTATATTTTAATTGTGCGTTTATTTGATCCACCGCTTTCTTTGCGAACTCGACTTACTGCTGTCGTCGTACTCATTTTACTGGCTGCTGGATTTTTAATCAGCTATCTCAACTCCATTTCAATTGAACGAACTTTAATACACACAGCCGAGAATAGTGCAACGCTCATCACTTCTGAATTCAAGCTGACAATCCGCGGATACCCCAATCTTGACTCAACTGTCCTATCGTCGAATTTGCATCTGGCAATGAAGCTATTGCCGGAAGCCCAATTCATAGGTGTATATTCTCTTGATTCTAACAACAAATCTGTAAGACTTTTAACTTATTCTGGAACGTCAATATCTGACAGTGAAAATGGCTACCTGACCAGCCGACTCACGAAAATTGATTCTGTACCCGTGCCGATTTCTGAGACAAATGGTGACTTTGTTTATTCATTTGACCGGTTGCGGTTGCAAAACAAAAAACCATGCGGTTACGTGGTCGCAAAAATTTCGCTCCGAAAAATTACGAAGACCGTTCGCAGGTATCAGGAGGCTGGAGCTTTAATTACAATTGCTGTTGGCATCCTGGCATCGATTTTGCTAATGTACGCGCTCAAGCTGACCTTCCTTGAGCCTTTTAACGAATTTGGCAGGGCGATGCTCGCAGCTGCAGACGGAAATCTTCGTACACGACTTTCAATTCAAACAGGCGCTGAATTTAGAAAACTCTCGTTAATTTTCAACGAGATGATGGACCGACTTGAAGAAGCTCATGAAGTCATTGCATATGAGATGAAAAGTCAGGAAAATTTCAACGAAAGACTCCAGCATGAAATTGATCAGGCCACTGAGAGAATAAGAAAACAAAGCAATGAAATCATTACTCTACAGGAAAAGCTCAGAATTTTTGAATCGCAGGCAGCAATGAGCAAGGCGGCTGCTAAACTTGCTCATGAGGTTGGCAGCCCATTGAATGCGGTTTACACTTCTGTCCAACTTTTGCTTGAACAAAATGTGTCACCTGAGGCACAAAAGAAACTCCAGCTTATTGAACGCCAGGTAGAGAAAATGATCGCAATCATAAATAGCTCGCTTCGTGATTCTGAAGCATCTTCACTTCTTAAGAAGCAAATTACGGTCAGAAATTTAATTGATGAAACAAAAATGATAGTTGATTTGCGACTGACAAATGAGGGGATAGAATTTCGAACGAAAGCAGATGATCCCTTATTAACTCTCGAAATCGACCCTATTCAAATACAGCAGGTATTGATAAACCTTATCAATAATGCCGCAGATGCCATAAGGGACAATACCAGAGGAAACTCAACCACTGAAAAATTTATTGAACTTCATGTCTGGAAGGAAACTAAAAATAATGTAGAAGTGGTTCACATTGACGTTTCTGACAATGGTGGTGGTGTTCCTGATGAGATGGTTCCAAAGCTGTTTAATGAGTACATATCCAGCAAGAAACCGCATGGAAATGGCATGGGATTGATCATATGCAAAGAAATTGCTGAAAAACATGGTGGAAAACTCTATCTTTCAAGAAATGGACCGGCTGTAACTACATTTTCCCTTGAAATACCCATTAAACAGGTCAACACAATATGAAAGATAAAATTGCCATAATAGACGACCACGAAGACTCCCTCGAACTACTTCGCGAAGCTCTCTCACCGTCTTATGATGTTGAAACATTCTCAAATCCCATTCGAGCTCTGGAGGAAATAAAAACGGGAAAATATTCTGCAGTTGTGTCAGATATTATGATGCCCGGAATGACCGGTACTGACCTTCTTGATGAAATCGTAAAGACAATTCCGGGTCTTCCTGTGATTTTAATAACAGCATTTGGAAGGCTCGATGCTGCAGCGAGCTCAATAAAAGCCGGTGCTTATGACTATATCAGCAAACCACTTAACCTGAATGAAATTAGGTTTGTCATATCTAATGCTGTCTCTCACTTCAAGCACTCCAGAAAATTACAGCTTGAAGATAAGGGTAAGGACAGCGGTATCGATATATCGGGTGTGATTGGATTCAGTGAGAAAATGCTCAAAGTCTTCAAGATGTTAGGGCGGGTTGCTCCGACAAACTCAAATGTGCTGATACAGGGAGAGAGTGGAACTGGTAAAGAGCTTGTTGCTAAGTCAATACATATGAATAGCCCTCGTGCAGACAAACCGTTCGTTCCCGTGAGCATTGCTGCAATCCCCGAGCAGCTGCTGGAAGCGGAATTGTTCGGCCATGAAAAGGGTGCATTCACAGGGGCACTCTTTGCACGTGATGGGTTGTTTTCAGAAGCAGATGGAGGCACACTTTTTCTGGATGAGATAGGTGAAATCCCGCTCTCACTGCAGCCGAAGCTTTTGCGTGCATTGCAGGAGCATGAAGTTCGGCGCATTGGCAGCACCACAACAAAACATGTTGATGTGAGAATTATCGCAGCTACAAATCGGGACCTTTCTCATATGGTGAAGGAAAGGCTATTTCGAGAAGATTTATTTTATCGCCTGAGCGTCATAAGAATACAGCTACCTCCCTTACGTGAGCGAAAAGAGGACATCCCCCCTCTGGTGAAGCATTTTATCAATAAGTACAATCATATGCATAATAAGAATGTTGACTCTTTTTCTGACGAGCTAATGGAGATGTTGATGGGACACGACTGGCCTGGAAATGTAAGGGAGCTAGAAAATTTTGTTGACAGGGCCATTGCACTGGCCGCAGGTCCAGTCGTGGACAAATCAGATGTTGAGGTTTTTGAAAAAGATAATTCAGTGGACTCCTGGCTCTCAGCAGCTCCTCATAGGTTCACTCTCGATGAATTACAGGAAGCTTATTTGCGTTTTGTCCTTAAAAAATGCAATAATGACTATTCGGAAGCAGCAAAGCTTTTAAACATCAACAAGAGCACAATTTACAGAAAAATAGGACCGAAAAATGAAAGTTAGAAACCTTCTTATCATTATGATTTCTTCTGCCCTTTTAGTATCCGCTGTTCATGCGCGACAATATCCATCTGTAATGGTTCTAAAAAGAAATATAGACTATTTAATTAGAAATTCGCGTACAGACCGTACTATAAAAAGTCTGTCCATATATTCAAGGAAATGGCATAAGACCATTTATTCATTAAATTCAAAACTCCTGTTACGCCCGGCAAGTAACCTCAAGATAGTCACAACATCCTGTGCACTGCATTATTTGGGACCTGATTACAATTTTAGAACAGTTGTTTTAAGCAATGGATTTATTCGGAATCATTATCTTGATGGCAATCTTGTGGTTCTCCCCTCAGGTGATCCGGTTCTCAGTCTAAATGACATCGACTCCATTGCAGCATCCGTGCTTACTTCAGGAATTGATACTGTTTCAGGGGACATTGTCGTTTGTACCAATGCATTTGACAGCCTGCAGTGGGGAAACGGATGGATGTGGGATGACGAACCCTCCGCTTTCGCCATGTTTATCTCACCTGCGTGTGTCAATCACAATGCTATAAACATCTCTGTCGTTCGCGATTCAACATTAAATAAACTTTTAGTTCTTTCCAACCCGGCAACATCCTTTGTAACCATTGAAATTAGTGCTTTGCCTGGATTAAAAGATTCGGTTGTGGTTAACCGCATAGACAGCTGCTCTTTCAACATAGTAAAAGTAAGCGGCACTTTTACAAATAATTTTATAAGGGAAGATTACAGTTTTTCGGTCAGGCATCCCGCAAAGTACTTTGGCACACTTTTAATGGAGGCGCTTGAGCGCAGGGGAGTTATAGTTAGAGGACAGGTGCTCTCCAAAAGAGATTGTCCTCCTTTGTCAAGAAGTTTAACATTGGCCACAATTACCCATAACATAGACACAGTAATCACGTATACAAATAAGGAGTCCGATAACCTTGGTGCGGAATGCCTGTTGAGAATTGTTCCTCGTGAAATAGCTCATGAGATAGGAAGTGCTGATAGTGGAATCACATTTGTCAAAAAATTTCTATCAACATGTGGTGTGGATTCTACCGAGTATTTTCTGGTCGATGGGTCAGGCGTTTCCCATTACAATTTAATAACATCCGAAGCTCTGGTAAAAGTACTTGATCAAATACTTAATGAACCGTCCATGATTAGAGAAATATTCATAAACAGCTTACCAGTTGCCGGAGTGGATGGAACACTTGAAGAAAGAATGAAATTTGACAGTTCAACACACCGAATTGTGGCAAAAACCGGATCAATTAGTGGAGTCAGCACACTTTCGGGTTATGTTTTTGTACCAGGTGATACTATAATATTCTCCATGATGATGCAAAATTTTGCCGGGAAAACAAAGCCTTTTCGGCAGCTCCAGGATGAGATATGTCATGTCCTTTATTATTTTAACCATAATGCAAGGTCATTTGAAAAGGCACTGAGACTCCATCACCTGGGAACTTTCATGTTTAATAAGAAAACTCATCTGCTGAAAAAGAAAAATATGCGTTACTTAAATCGTGACAGGCAATTGTAACTGAAGTGTTGAACCGTGAAATCAGCTAATCCAGTTCTGAATTATCACTACCGGGCAACTGTAAAATCTTAATTTCAGGAAGAGAAGCACCTATTATCCCCTGAAGGTCACCATACATCCCTGCAGTATTGTGTATGACCCTTTGTATTTGCTTTTCTCTCTTTGACCAGACTTTTTCCATTGCACGCTTCTCTGCCTCAAGATCTTCTTTCATAGCAACAAAAGCCTCTACAATTGCTTCGACTCTATGCCTGAACTCAGAACCAGATAGGTATTTGTAAATGATCTCCATTTTCTCACTTTTTCCCACAAGAGCATTCCTTGCCTGATATACTTCAATCAAGAGCGCACGAAGAGCGGTGGCCAATCCAATAACCGATTGAAAATCAGTTACCCAGACCCCGTCAACATTGCCTGAACGGTTGATTCCCTTCGGCAAAACAGAAGAAACAATTACTGCCAAATCAAACTTGCCCTGCCGTTGATCGTCTTTTAGCTTGTCAATCCAGACGTCGCTCCACGCTTTTGTACGTTTGGCTTCCCACAAAATTGAACCACATCTGGATCCAGAGGAAGTATTAACTCGATGAATTACATCGCCCCCTCTAACACCTTTGGAAACAGGTTCAATGTCATCGGTTCGGAAACTGGATCGAAGCAATTCTTCCAGTTCAAGTTCAAGTGCTTCGCCTTGTGCTTGTTGGGAGCCCTGTTCAGCCTTCCTTTTAAGCTCTTCTATTTGTTTTCTCATCTCGGCAAGTTGTTCATCCTTCTCTCGATCCTTTAATTGATGTTCTTCGACAGCTTTTGAAGCAGCTTCTTCCCAGATTTTTTTCCGTTCCCTTGCAAGTGTTCGCTCAATCTCAAGTTCCATTGACTTTTCTCGTTCGTCGATTTCATGCTGCTTCCTGAGTAATTCAAGTTCCTTTTTCCGGGCTTCTTTGAGCTGGTTTTCTTTCTTCTCAACCTCTGATTTTAAATCAGCAAGTTCAGTCGAGACTAATTCCTCCGCTTCCTTTTTTGCCTGATTTATTAGTTTTGTCCTTTCACGATCCAGCTTCGCTTCATACTCTTTTTGCTGTGCCTCAAATGCCTTCTCAAATTCCTTTTCTTTACGTTTCGCCTCCAGGTCAAACTCTTTCCGAAGCCTTTCTTCTATGTCGTGCGTAAACGCTTCAGTCAGCTGGATTCTCTTCCCACAATGTGGGCAGGTTATGTATTGCTCAGCCATTTGACGATTCCTTCCTCACGATTTTTTCCTGATAGTTCCTGCATTGCCAGAAGTACGACATTTTAGATCTGCATTTAATAACTTTTTATCTGTATCGCATACATTTTACGCAGGTAGTTTAATATTTTGACTGTAACCTTACAATACTGTGCAGCCGTTATCAGAACGCTTACAATTTTTCGGTATTTGATAAGTTAAGACAGGTTATTAAATTTCCAGTAGTTAGACGTTTGTTATGCTGGCGTAGCTCAGTTGGTTAGAGCACTAGACTGTGGATCTAGGGGTCGTGCGTTCGAGTCGCACCGCCAGTACAAACGGCAGATTTCTTAAAATCCTTAACTCCATCAAACCCATTAACCCTTCATCTGTGACGCATTCCCCATTCTGACATTTAATAACCCTCTGCAGTACCCCCTCCACGAGGATCAGCCACACCTTCGTATTCCCCGTCAGGCATTACCTCAATAGCCTGAACCTCTCCAATAAAAGGGCGCTCCACCAATTTATAACCTCTGGACTTAAGGCTTTGTTTAACATCGTACACGAGTGAACCGGGTTCGTAAAAAACTTCGTCCGGGACCCATTGATGGTGAACCCTGGGCGCCATGATTGCCCTGACAAGTGACATATTGTAATCAACCACATTTAAGATTACCTCCAGCACTGAGTTAATTATGGTGGTGCCGCCTGGCGACCCGAGAATCAAGAACGGTTTCCCCCGCTCCAAAACAATTGTTGGGGTCATGGAGCTTAACATTCTTTTGCCCGGTTCTATTGAATTAGCATCTCCACCTATAGCTCCGAATTGATTGGGAATTCCAGGTTTTACACTAAAATCATCCATCTCATTGTTCAAAAAGAACCCGGCACCATCCACCACAACCATTCCTCCAAAATAACTGTTGAGTGTGGTCGTAACACTTACAGCATTCCCTTCCTTATCAATTACAGAATAGTGAGTGGTATGATCGCCCTCACGAACAGGATGTATGAGTTCAGGATAAATCCTTGAACTTGGTGTGGCATAAAATGTGTCTATTGACATTGATATGCTGTCTGCATATTCATCTGAAATTAACCTGTGAACAGGAACCTGAACAAACGCATCATCACCGAGAAACCTATCCCTATCAGCATAAGCACGTCTCATTGCCTCTATTTCGTAATGGAGGGATTGAGATGCACCGTATCCATACTTTTTTAAATCGAAATGTTTTAAAATGTTAAACATTTCAGCAAGTGCAACCCCTCCCGAACTTGATGGCGGCATACTCACCACATCGTATCCTCTGTATATCACACTAACAGGCTCCTTCAACAGTGAATGATAGTTCTCAATGTCCTCCGCAGTCATAATACCGCCTGTCTTGTGCACAGTTTCAGCAATTAACTGTGGAACTTCTCCATTGTAAAATCCACTCCTCCCTTCTTGAGATATTTTTCTCAAAACTCTTGCCAGGTCCTTTTGTACAAGTGTATCACCTTCTACATAAGGATTGCCGTTCCGCGAAAAATATTTCATTGTGGAAGGAAACTTTTTAAATTCGTTCCATGCTGCTTTAAAAGCATCAGATAGTCGACGGTTGATCCTGAATCCTGCCCCGGCAAGGTCGATTGCTGGTTTAATCACCTGTTTTAAACTCAGGCGTCCAAACTTTTCTTCAGCAAGAATTAGACCATCGACATTCCCCGGAACGCCAGCTGAAGCGCCTCCCAGAAGACTTTTTTTAGGAATAACGTTGCCATTTACATCCAGAAACATACCCTTTGCGGCTCTGGAAGGAGCGGTCTCACGCGCATCAATTGCGAAATTCTTACCATCCCTGGTATGAATCAGATAATACCCACCTCCCCCAAGATTTCCTGCCTGGGGATAAGTGACTGCAAGTGCAAATCCAACCGCAACTGCAGCGTCCACGGCGTTTCCACCTTCTCGCAGAATTTCCACACCAACAGAAGTGGCAATTGAGTCAGAAGAAACAACCATGCCGTTCCTGCTGGTTGCCGGCTTAAGTTGTGAGATCTGACCAAATGTTGAAGCAGGAATAATTAAGAGAAACAAAAATTTATATGCAATTTTCATCCTGCACCTGAATGTCTGTTATACATTTTGAAAAGGAGATTAACTCTTTAAAATCTTTCTGGCAATGACCATTTTTTGGACTTCTGAAGTTCCTTCACCTATGGTCAGGAGCTTCGCATCACGATAGAACTTCTCCACTGGAAAATCTTTTACATAACCGTAACCGCCATGAATCTGCACTGCCTCTTCTGCACATCTGACAGCAATCTCACTTGCATAATACTTTGCTGCCGCAGCAGCTAATGTAATGTCCTTCCCGCTATCTTTGAGGTATGCAGCTTTGTACGTCAGGAGACGGGCAGCTTCAACTTTGGTTGCCATGTCGGAAATTTTCCACTGGATTGCCTGAAAATCAGCAAGCTGTTTTCCAAACTGGGTTCTCTCTTTTGAATACTTCACGCTTGCTTCCAATGCACCCTCAGCCAGGCCCAGCGAGAGCGCAGCAATTCCTATCCTTCCAGCATCAAGAACCTGGAGGGCCTGTCTGAATCCATCACCTTCAGCCCCTACAAGATTTTCTTCCGGTACAAATACATTGTCAATTATCATCATGGATGTGTCGCTTGCTCTCATCCCCAGTTTGTTTTCTTTTCGTCCTGCAGAAAAACCCTTCATTCCTTTTTCCAGAACAAAAGCACTGATACCCTTCTTGCCTTTCTCCCTGTTCGTGATAGCCATAACTACTGCTATTTCTCCTACGCTCCCATGAGTTGTAAACTGCTTAACCCCGTTTAATATATATCCGCCCTCAACCTTTTCCGCTGTCGTCTTCAGTCCAGCTGCATCGGTTCCACTTCCCGGTTCAGTTAATCCCCATGCTCCAATCTTTTTCCCTGTCGAAAGATCTGGTAAGTACTTTTCTTTCAAATACTCACTGGCAAAATTATAAATATGACTTGTACAGAGTCCATTGTGCGCTGCAACAGAGAGTCCAACTGACGGGTCAACCTTAGATATTTCTTCAATTATTATGCAATAATCTACATAGCTAAGGCCTGCGCCACCGTATTTAGGATCGACCGTAACCCCCATAAAGCTGAGTTCACCCATTTTCCGAAATAGCTCAAATGGGAATTCCTGTGATTCATCGTATTTCATTACCACAGGCTTAATTTCATTTTCAGCAAAATCTCTGGCGAGATTTCGAATTTGATTGTTTTCATCCGAAAAGCTCAGGTCCATTGTCAACCTCCAGTTTTTGGCTATCTTTGGCCGCGCATTTTGTGCGTAGCTATGATTTTGTCAGATCCTCGACCAACCTGTATGTAGAAATTTTATTTTCCACAACTTTATCCAGGTTCTCCTCGAGGACTCGAATCTTTTCAGGTGTCCAGAACTTCTTTGTAAGAATGTCCTGAACCGATTCTTTTATAACTTTCTTTATTCGTTCACGCCTTTTTTCAATCAACTTCTTTGTAGATGTAAGGTATTCCGCATGTTTTGAAATTCCAGCTAAAACTTCTTCTATTCCTTTGTTCTCACTCGCCACTGTTTTCACAATGAAGGGCATCCATCCATTGGAATTCTTCACGATGTTATGCTGTCCTGTAGCAATTTGAAGCATTGTGGTGATGGCATTAAAAGATTGATCCGCACCCGGCCTGTCAGCTTTGTTTAACACAAAAAAATCTGCTATTTCCATCAATCCTGCTTTCATCGCCTGTACAGAATCCCCTGATTCAGGAGTGAGCACAACCACAGTTGTATCGGCTGTCTCCACAACATCCAGCTCCGATTGTCCTACACCAACAGTCTCCAGTAAAACAAAGTCAAAACCTGCTGCATCAAGGATGTCTGCAGCATGGTGAGATGTCTTACTCAGTCCACCGAGACTCCCTCTTGTGGCCATGCTTCGAATAAAAATTCCATCCCTTAAACTTAAATCCATCATCCTAACCCTATCCCCGAGCAAAGCCCCTCCTGTAAAAGGACTTGTCGGATCGACGGCTATTATCCCTACCTTTTTGCCGCTCTCATTTATCTTTAGAGCCAGCTTGCTGACCAATGTGCTTTTGCCAGCACCTGGAGGCCCTGTTATGCCAACCCGATAAGCCCGTCCAAGCCGTTCATAAATCGCGTCAAGTATTTCCTTTGCATCCCTGTCCTGATTTTCAATTATAGAAATTGCCCTTGCAACAGCAACCTTATCGCCTGCGTAAAGTCTTCCGTACATTTCTTTGCCGAAATTCATCTCTGAAACTTATTTCTGAAATATTCGACTGTAATTTTTAAACCATTTTCCAGGCTGACTTCCGGCTTCCAGCCCAGCATGCGCTCAGCTTTGGAATAATCAATCACACTCCTCATTTGCTCACCGGCTTTTGCTGCACCATGTTTCTCTTCGCACTGTGAATGTGTCAGCTCTCTAAGCTTTAAAAATAAATGATTCACATCGGTTTCTTTCCCTGTTCCAATGTTAAAAATTTCTGACCCGTTATAATCCAGGGCTAAAAGATTTGCTCTAACTACATCTCCAACGAACGTATAATCGCGGGTTTGCTTTCCATCTCCATTTATAACCGGTTGCTCACCGGCTAACATCTTACTTGCAAATATCGCAACCACCCCAGCCTCTCCATGTGGGTTCTGTCGCGGACCATAAATATTTGCATAACGGAGAATAACATGTTCAAGTCCATGCACCACTTTGTAATAAAAAAGATACTTTTCAACCGAAAGTTTGGCAATTCCGTAAGGTGAAAGGGGACGGGTGGGGTGGGATTCATCGGCGGGGAAATAATCCTGTTCGCCATAGATTGCCCCTCCAGTAGATGCGAATATAATTTTTTTCACGCCATATTTCAATGAGTTTTGCAAGAGGTTTAGTGACCCAACAATATTCACGCTTGCATCAAAAATCGGATCTGCAACGGACTTTCTGACGTCCATTTGAGCAGCATGATGATTCACAATATCAAATTGATTTTCTTTAAATATTTTTTCAACAGATTGATCACGAACATCTAACTGATAAAATTTGGCAAGTGGATTAAGGTTTTCTATGCTACCGCTGCTTAAATCATCCACAACAGATACCTCATGGCCATTACTTATGAGAGCATCAACAATGTTTGATCCTATAAACCCTGCTCCGCCTGTAACGAGAATTTTCATTTTGCTCCTTTTTATTTTTCCTGTTTAATGACTTTATTTCCAATATCTCTTCTAAAATACATTCCTTCAAACGATATCAGGTCGAGTGCCTTATAGGCTCTCTCAGCTGCAACAGTATAGCTGCCCTTGCGATCTATTCCAACGGTGCTCAATACTCTCCCGCCAGATGTTACTAACCTGCCGTCCTGAAATTTTGTCCCTGAATGATAGATTCTCACATCATTCAGTGCAGTGTTCAGATTTTTTATCTCCTTTCCTGATTCATACTTTCCCGGATATCCCCTGGAAGCAGCGACAACACAAACCGAAACAGCTTCACCTATATTGATTCGAAATCCACTCAATTCCCCATCGACACAGGATGAAACTAAATCAAGAAATCGAGGTTCTATTAATGGGAGCACCGACTGAGTCTCCGGATCGCCAAAGCGCGAATTAAATTCCACAACCTTTGGACCATCATCTGTAATCATCAATCCACAATATAGACACCCACGAAATGGAAATGATTCTGCATTTGTACCTTCAATCACCCTCTCAATAACTTCAGATTTTACAATGTCGAGATTTTTTTTGTCAAGAAAAGGCGTCGGCGCATACGAACCCATCCCGCCGGTATTCAGACCGGTATCATTTTCTCCGATGCGCTTGTAATCCTGAGCCGCAGGGAGAAGGACGTAGTTCCTCCCGTCTGTTACTGCAAACAATGATGCTTCTACCCCATCCAAGAATTCTTCAACAACAATAGTTTCTCCCGCAGAACCGAACACTTTCCTATCAAAAAAATTTGACAGTTCCAGCTCGCCCTGTCGATAATCATTAACAATTATTACCCCTTTGCCAGCAGCCAGTCCGTCGGCTTTTAACACAACAGGGTACTTAGACCTCCTGAGATAATCCTTAAGTTCGGCTCTTTGATTCTTATTGAAGATTCGAAATTCTGCAGTTGGAATATTCCACCTTTTCATAAAATGCTTGGCAAAGACCTTGCTTGTCTCAAGCCGAGCAGCTGCCCTAGTCGGCCCAAAGATTCTTAAACCTCTTTCTATAAAGAAATCTACGATCCCATTTGACAAATATTGTTCCGGTCCGACCACGGTAAGTTCAATTCCCTCTTCATTACAAAACGATACAAGATCTGAAAAGTTGTCCGGGTTTATAGGTGGACACTTTGCCTGACCGGCAATTCCAGCATTGCCCGGGACACAGTAAACTGACGCGCCGGGGTCACTGTGAATAATTGCGTCAACAATCGCGTGCTCCCTTCCCCCTCCTCCAATTACAAGTACCTTCAAGATTTTCCCTCCAATTTTACAAACGAACCCCGATGATCAAGTTGCAATGAAAGTTCCCGCGCAAGTTCACCAGTTAACTTTCGTCTATCGTATTTCTCAGCATATTCCGTCGGAATTTCAGGGAGTTCATTCTTTTCCCAGAGTGCGTACAATTCAAGAATTGCTTTCTTAATTGCAGGTATATCCGTAGGCGGAACAACTCTACCCGCACCTGTTTCAAGAATTGTTTTGCTGGCAATGCCATCAGGAACCAGTCCCAGAATCGGCTTGCGGCTGCCTATATATTCAAAGAGTTTCCCGGTGGAAATCATGTCCTCTCCTTTACCCGGTCCTATCGTCATCCATAATACATCACTTGTTATTAGATAACGAACTGTCGAACCATGATCAAGATATCCAAAAACCTTAACAACATCACCTAATCCGAGCGAATCAATCAAACCATAATTTTCTTTCCTGAAAGTACCAATGAAAACTGCTTCCACCTTTTGTCTCATTTTAGGATTCTGGCTTAACACTTCTGCCAATGCTTTTAAAAAGAACTTCGGCGTGCGATTCCTGTAAAATGTACCTGCATAAGTAAAGCGCATTTTTTCAGTAAATGGGAGCTTCAATGGGTCACCAACCTGAAAGTCATCCGGATCATACCCCTGAGGAATTATGGAAATATCATGGTAACTCAAGAAAGGATATCTGACTATCATTACTTCCTTTATTCTGCGATTTATTGTAATGACCTTATTCGAAGAGTGGAGTGCGGCCTTTTCAAGGCGTTGATGAAGCATCTTATGAAATGGTGTCAAATAAAAATGAAGCGGGTTATCAACCCATGCATCGCGGTAATCAAGTACCAGTGGTACACCTGTTTCCTTAGCCAGGGTCATACCAATTAAATGACATGTATACGGGGGAGCGGTGGACAATATTACATCAAAGGTTTCTTCATGCAAAAGCTTCCTGCCCACCTTAAGTGCTTCCCGTTTCCAGCCGATTTTGTTATCAGGAATGAAGACCGTCTGACTTATCTTACTCAGCAAACTCCTTATATTCTCATGAGGCATTTTAATTGGCTTATCTCGTTCAAACAATCGAGTAGGGTCGATTGAATTGGTCCGCACAGTTCGAATGTTCGAGTCCGATATCTCCCTCAGCATTGAGTAGTCAAGAGCAAAGTATGCTGTAGGGGTGACGGTCAGCACGGTAGGTTCCCATTTATAAAGCGGGAGATACTTCGCAAATTTAAGAGTTCGCTGTACTCCGCTTAAACCCATTGGAGGAAAGTAATACGCTATTATAAGTACTTTATTATTCATCTCTTTTCAAGATAATAATCAACGTCCTTTGGAAAATCAGTTAAGCATTTTAAACCATCAGAAGTAACAAGAAAATCATCTTCAATCCTTACACCACCCGTTCCAGGCAAATAAATACCTGGCTCAATAGTAATTACATTCCCTTCCATAAGAATGTCGTCTGAAAATTGTGAGACTTTTGGCAGCTCATGGATTCTTAAACCAATTCCATGTCCTGTACCGTGGCCAAAAAACCTTCCATATCCTTTCCTCTCAATGTAATCTCTCGCTGCTTTATCGACCTGTTTTGCAGCAACTCCAGCTTTCGCTTTTTCAATTGCCCTTCTTTGTGCATCCATTACTATTTTAAAGACTTTCATCATAACTGACTCTGTTTTCCTACCCGTTCGGAACGTACGTGTGATGTCCGACGCATAGCCGCTGTAAAAAGAGCCAAAATCAAATGTGACAAACTCATCTTTTTTCACCAATTTGCCGGAAGCTACACCATGCGGCATTGCTCCCCTAAACCCGCTCGCCACAATCGTATCGAACGACTCTTTTGACGCACCAAATATCTTTTGATTGTATTCAATTGTTGCTGCTAACTCCTTTTCGCTCTTTCCTACAATTGGTTGCTCAAGAAGCGTTTCAAGAGCAAGCTGACTTATTTTGTTTGCCTTAATTATCAGATCAATCTCGATGTTTGACTTAACTGCTGCAAGCTTCTCTATCACCTGGGAGGTTTTTTTTACTTTCAAATTTGGGAGTACGGATACAATTTCATCGAACTCTTTGATCGAAAGGCTGTCTTCAACAGCTAAGTTTGCTTTGCTATTGTTTTTAAAAAACCTCTTTTTTATAAAATGAATTAAGTCCCCCTTGAAGACAACCGTCTCGCTGCTCACCACTTCATCCTTTGCCTGCGTTCTATAACGAAAGTCAGTAAGAAAAAAAGACTCATCTTTGAAAACCAGGCAGTTACCAGCTGAACCGGTGAAATTTGTAAGGTATCGCACATTGTGGGGGCTACTTACAAAAAAGGCATCTATAGAATTTGCCCTTAAAAAAGCCTGCAAATGTTCTACTGCTTCAATTGAGTGCTTCTGGAGCTCAGTCAATTTCATAAGTGATAATTTGGGGCTTCCTTGACGATATCGACGTCGTGAGGATGACTCTCTGTTAATCCAGCCGATGTGATTTTTATAAACCTTGCCTTTTCTTTCAATTCAGAGATCGTTTTGCATCCCATATATCCCATGGCTGACCTCAGTCCGCCGACCATCTGATATACCGTATCACTCAATGGACCACGGTATGGGACTCTCCCTTCGATTCCTTCAGGTACTAACTTTTTTATGTCATCTTCGACATCCTGGAAATACCTATCACTGCTCCCTGCCTTCATTGCCTCCAGAGAGCCCATTCCACGATATGTTTTATATTGTCGGCCTTCGTATAAGATCTTTTCACCCGGGCTCTCTTCGACTCCTGCAAAGAGATTTCCAATCATGACACTGTCGGCACCAGCCGCAATTGCCTTTGCTATATCACCGGTCTGTTTAATTCCACCGTCGGCAATTACCGGGATATCATATTTTGAAGCAGCTTTTGAACATTCCATAACAGCTGTTATTTGCGGTATTCCTATTCCTGCAACAACTCTTGTAGTGCAAATGCTTCCCGGACCAATCCCTACCTTTACAGCGTCAACGCCTGCTTTTATCAGAGCAATTGTGGCTTCTCTCGTACCAACATTACCTGCAATAAGTTCAAGCTCGGGGAACTGTTTTTTTACTCTTCTTACCATTTCTATTACGCCATGTGAATGACCGTGCGCAGTGTCTACAACCACAACATCCACGCCAGCTCTTATCAAGGCCTGAATGCGATCCATGGTGTCAAATTTAACTCCAACAGCCGCACCAACTCTAAGGCGTCCCCTGTCATCCTTGCAAGCATCGGGATGCTTTTTCTTTTTCTGAATATCCTTAAACGTAATTAGACCGCGAAGCCGCCCTGAATTATCAACCACAGGAAGTTTTTCTATCTTGTACTTTTGTAAAATTTTTTCAGCATCCTCCAATGTCGTTCCTAATTTTGCAGTGACAAGATTTTCTTTTGTCATGAGAGTTTTAACAGGTACTTCTTTGTCTTCTACAAACCTCAAGTCACGATTTGTAAGTATCCCAACCAGCTTTTCTCCTTCAACAATAGGAATACCTGAGATGTGATACCTTCCCATCAGTTCTATTGCATCACGGACAGAGCTATCCGGTCCGAGTGTAATCGGGTCGGATATCATCCCGCTTTCTGACCTCTTTACCTTATCCACCTCCTCCGCCTGTCTCTCTATAGACAGATTTTTATGAATGATTCCAATACCCCCTTCCCTGGCTATGGCTATAGCCAGCTCGCTCTCGGTTACCGTGTCCATTGCAGCACTCACAAGTGGTATATTCAAGCTTATGTTCCTTGTCAACTTCGTCCGTACGTCCGTCTCACGAGGTAAAACAGTCGAATAATTCGGAACAAGGAGCACATCATCAAAGGTTAAAGCTTCGCCAATTATTTTAGAACGATTTGCCATTAGCATTTCTCCATTTATTTGTAAGCGGGTATCCCGGTAATATCTTCACCCAGTATTAAGGTGTGAATATCGTGTGTACCTTCGTAAGTGTAAACACTTTCAAGATTAGCCATGTGCCTCATAACCGGGTACTCATCAAGAATTCCGTTGGCTCCGAGTATTGTTCTTGCAATCCGCGCTATTTCAAGAGCAACATGAACATTGTTCCGTTTTGCAAGTGAAACCTGTGTATGCTTGTACAACCCCTGATCTTTCAATCTCCCCAGCTGGATATTCAGCAATTGCCCCTTTGTAATTTCAGTAAGCATGTATACCAGTTTTTCCTGGGTTATCTGAAAACTGGCAATTGGCTTTCCAAATTGAATCCTTGTCTTTGCATACTGAAGAGCAGTGTCATAACATGCCATCGCTGAGCCAATTGCTCCCCATGCAATCCCGTATCGAGCCTGGGTTAAGCACATCAGCGGTGATTTGAGGCCATCAGAACCTGGCAGGAGGTTTTTTTCAGGAATTTCACAATCCTGAAAAATTAGTTCACTTGTGACTGAGGCTCTCAAAGAATGCTTTCCCTTCATTTCAGGTGCCGAAAACCCCCTTGTCCCCCGTTCCACCAGAAACCCGCGAACACGCCCCTCAAGCTTTGCCCATACCACAGCGACGTCCGCAATGGTACCATTGGTAATCCACATCTTCGCTCCATTGAGAACAAACCTGCCATTTCTGTATTCCGCACGTGTGGTCATTCCTCCCGGATCTGAACCATGGTCAGGTTCTGTTAGACCAAAGCACCCAACAGCTTCTCCCCTGGCCAGCAATGGAAGCCAGTGATCCTTTTGTTCTTCGGACCCAAATGTAAAAATCGGATACATAACAAGCCCGCTCTGCACAGATGCCATACTGCGTATGCCAGAATCTCCCCTCTCAAGTTCCTGCATCATCAAACCGTACGCGACATTGTTTACCTCAGCGCACCCGTATTTTGATGGAAGTGTGGGCCCGAAAATTCCCAGTTCACCCATCTTTTTAATTAAATGAACCGGGAAAGTACCTTCTCTAAAATGTTTTTCAATAATGGGTACAACTTCATTAGAAACAAAATTCCTGACTGTATCTCTGATAAGTTTTTCTTCGCTTGATAAAAGGGTGTCCGTATTATAATAGTCAACTCCATTAAATTGAACCATTGCAACCTCATGATTTAGGTAGGATCATCTTCTTTTTCTGAATTGGTCAGGAGAGACCTGACCCTGATATCAAAAAACTTATGCAAGATGCGGCTCAAAATCAAGGTGATTTGAGCGAATCAACTGACGCAGATAATTAAAACATGATAAATTCTTGACTTTTATAAAATGCATCTCTAATTTTCATTCAAGTTGAAGCCACAAAAAATAAGGAGGTACTTATGAGAAGAACACTGGGTGAGGCGTCGCCACTTGTAGTTATGCTACTTTTTGCTGCGAACCTCCTTCTAAGCGGATGCGGATCGATGAAAGAGACCACGTCCGCCCCATCTACTTCGCCTGATTCCACCGCTCTCATATCACTGACGAGCGAAAACCAGAAACTTCAGGCGGAAAATGCCCAGTTGAAGAAATCAAATGCTCAACTTGAGCAGGACAAAAAAGCACTGAATGCAAAAGTCGCAGACCTGACGTCAAAATTGGGACAGAGCAGTCAACAGTGGCAGGATTTGGTGGACTTGCAGAATAGAGCAAATGCACTTGATTCAGAGCTTACAATTCAAAAGCAAATCAACCGAGACCTCAGCGCAAAAAATGCCGAACTCGAGAAACAACTTCTGGGTAAAGGAACTCTCAAGGAACAGGAAGTTGCATCTATATCACCTGCAGAGTTCAAAGCAAAATATCTGGATGCACTTAAACTTTTCAAAAATCGGAAGTACAAAGAGGCTCTTGATGAGCTGGAAATACTGGTAAAGAGCAATGTCAAAACAGAGTTGATGAGCAATGCTCACTACTGGCGTGGTGAATGTTATTATGCTCTGGGAAAATACGGTGAAGCAGTTAAGGCATTTGAAACTACCCTGACTTATAAGAACACTTACAAGAGAGGTGCAGCATACGTCATGCTCGGAATGAGCTACTTGAGATTGGGTGAAAAAAATAAAGCAAGAACAGCTTTTGAAGAATTGCTCAAAAAAGATAAGACATCTCAGTATGCTTCAAGAGCAAGGCAACTCCTTAAAGAGCTTGAATGATTATTTAATGTGATATTGAGCACCATATAAGTCGGGCAAGTACAGAGTTTCTCCTGAGTTGAAGCAAGGGGGTGTATTAATACCAAAAAGGAGGAGGAACAAATGAAGAGCATATTATTCCCGTTGTCACTGATCATTCTGGTTGAGGCTTTCTCACACATCAATAATCTTGTTATTCTTAAGCCAGGCGCTGCCACTCCACCCTATGCCGTGATTGGTAACGACCGAAAGACACATTACTCATCTTCGGAGATTGCTAGAGGAAGGTACCTTGTGGAACTCGGCGGGTGTAATGATTGCCACACGCCGAAGATCTTTACGAAGAACGGGCCCGTACCGGATACGAGCAAGCTTCTATCTGGCGCCCCTGAAAACGAAAGCGTGCCGACCATACCGCCGGATGTGCTCGGACAGAGAAGATGGGGCATGCTTGGCACAAACGACGGCACAATCTTCGCAGGTCCCTGGGGAGTAAGCTTTGCATCAAACCTTACACCCGACAGCGCTACAGGAATAGGTGGGTGGACTGAAAAAATGTTTGTCCAGGCATTGAGAACAGGGAGGTACTGGGGAAACGGACGCCCACTCCTTCCGCCAATGCCATGGCAGGGTCTGGCAAAGCTCAGTGACAGGGACATCAAAGCAATTTACGCATATCTTCGTTCCATTAAGCCTGTTCACAATCTTGTCCATTCCCCAATCCCACCTGGGAAATAGTGGGACTCTCATTTCATGGCAATAAGCTGAAACCACTGTGAAACCACATCAGAATTAAAACGAAGGAAATTTGCATGAATAATGAAAATCAAATTGCCGCTATCTTTCATATCTGTGTCTATGGCTGCGGGAAAACTATTACTTCTTTTACTTACTGTGGACAGCCCTGCTAATCCCTTTAGCAAGCTCTCTGCAAATATCAACAACAACATTATCTGGAACACCATCGTAATTTAACGACTTAAGTCTCATGTCCGGCATCTCATTTACATAATCTATCACTATAAACTTCCCGTTCGATGTCAATGCAACCTCAGTTGAAAAGAAATCAAGGCCACATACGTTGTGAATTTTTTCGGTCAGCGCAGACACTTCATGGAGTTTATATTCCCTGTAGTCGGAATCGGTAACACGTTCATAAACATGAGTAAGATCATCCCACCACACCTCAAAAACTTTTCCGCATGCATAAAAGGACCTGAACCAGGCTCTTCTTCCGTTTATAATCATCGGCTCAATTTTTTCCTGCAAGAGGTATTTGTCGTCACGGTTGTGCTGCCGGGTTTCGATCACATCCTGCAGTGATTCAGCCCCTGTAACCACGCCTATGCCGCCCCCCGTAGTATTAGCCGGTTTAATGATAAACGGTCGTCCAAGCCTTGCTAATTCACTCAGGCTTAATTTTACCTCCCTTTGACGATTATATGGTGAAATAATTATGGTATAAGGTACAAATATCCCGGCTGTAATAAATTCAAGATGCATTGACGCTTTATCCGATGCATGCTTGATTTGTTTGGGATCGTTTATAATATACCGGTGCCTGTGATGCAGCAAATTTACCAGCTCCTCACAATTGTCGTCTACATCAGATGCTCTGTCAACAGCAGACAAAAAGGAAAGCTCACCCGAACGGATCCTGTTCAGGGTGTCCTGGAATTCGGATTGTCCAATGATCTGATAATTTACCCCTTCACTTTTAAGTTCTTCTGCAAGGATATGGACAAAATCAATGTCATATTCCCACTCGTACAATATTGCGCAGTCCAGAATCTTCATCCGGTAATACGTAACAAGAAATAAGAAAAGATAGTGCCTGTGAAAAACTTGCTGAAAGAATCTTTACAAATTATCAATAATAAGATTATCATCTACTTCAATTTCCATACGAAGGAGAGCAGTGCTCATCGTCTTTCCTTGAGCATCGTTTCTCAACGAAACTGTCCCTCCCCCACCAAGCGCTTCATGAAGAAGAAAATTGAGGGCATAAATGTTTGGCATTTCAAAACGCTCAACCTCTCCCCTGCATATCTCACCAAAATGCCTCTTGACCGCCGCGGTTGTGACCTTCTCAAGCAATATCGGATAGTATTCAGGTTTACGCGCAATCAACCCAATGTTTGATGCATCTCCCTTGTCTCCACTGCGGGCGTGCGCCAGCTTAAGCAGCTGCACCTTTTTCATATCTCAGTCACCTCCACAACCGGATTGACAAGATTCTTTTTGATAAGTGACGGCCAGTATGCGATCACTTCCTGTGGCTTTGGCCTTCCGCCGCCGAAACCAGTAACTGTGGGGGGCCCCGTCAGGACAAGCGGTATTAGCTGGCGGCCAAAAGCATCAACAGCTTCAAAATCTTTGCCTCGTACAGCAACACGGAGTACAACCTCGTTAAGTTCATCAGGAATCGGACTGAGGGGGCCGTGACATGAATTGTATCCCATAAATTCCGTATGAAATTCTTCATACCGGTATCCCAGGTCATTCAGTCGTTGACGTATTATTTGGTCCGCAGCTTTTGCTTTTTCCAGAGCCTCCGGCCATCCGTAAGTCAGCATGCCGACTGCATAATATCCGTCAAAGTAAGAAGCTGACACTTTATAGAATTCAGTTGGAGGTGCTCCTTTTATCCCGAACACCTTCACCCTGTTTTCACCTGCTTGCTCTAATTGAATGGTGGTAAAATCTGCAATCACCTCAGGGGTAATGTACTCATGTGGATTTCCAATCTCGTAAACCAGTTGCTCTTTTACAGTGTCAACAGACACCAATCCGCCTGTCCCGTTATGCTTTGTAATAAAGATAGTGCCGTCAGAATGTGCTTCAGCAATTGGGAATCCAATGTTAGCAAGGTCAGGCACACTTCGCCAATCCTTCAAAAAGTTGCCACCAGACGCTTGTCCCCCGCATTCAAGAATATGACCGGCAACAATACCTGCTGCAAGTTTGTCAAAATCTTTTTCACTCCATCCGAATTCATACATCATTGGTGCAAGCGTAAGCCCTGTGTCCGTTGCCCTTCCGGTCAATACAATCTGTGCACCCTGTTCAAGCGCTTTACTGATTGGCACAGCCCCAAAATAAACATTTGCACTTTGCAAACGGTCACGCACTGTCTGCAAACTTTCCCCTGTGTCCATATTCTTAAGGTCGACGCCATTTGAAAGCAGTTCATCAATCCTTCCGAGAATATCATCTCCATATACAACGCCAATTTTCAACCCCTTTATCCCCTTTTTTGATGCAATCTTAAAGATGGCATCACGGCATGCCCGCGGATTAACACCTCCACCATTTGTGACAACCTTGATTCCTTTCTCGACAAGATCGGGCAAGATCGTATCCATGACAGGGATGAGGTCTTTTGCATAACCCAGCGCAGGATCCCTTGACCTTTGCTTTTGCAAAATAGACATCGTCACTTCTGCAAGATAGTCCATTACAAGATAATCGACAGGCCCTTTCCTGACCTGCCAAACCGGAGCCTGGGGCAAATCCCCCCAGTAACCCTGTCCAGAGGCAATCCTTATACTTTCCTTCATCTGCCTGCTTTCACCTTTACTTTCTATTCACTTTTTTCAAAAGCTCTCCTTTCGCTGTCTGTCAGTTCAAATACCTTCTGAAATAGTTTTTGATCTGCAGGAGATAAGTTTATTTTTCTCCGCAACATTACCCTCCTCGCTACTTCTATCGCTTTTTCAATCCTGTAAGTCTCAAATCCGTCAGCTCCACCCCATGAAAATGAAGGGACAAACTTGGGTGGTAATCCTGCACCAAAAATATTGCAGCAAACACCTACGACTGTACCGGTATTGAACATGGAATTAATTCCACACTTAGAGTGATCCCCCATTGTTAAACCAACAAACTGACTCCCCGTATCTACATATTCACCGTCCACGTAAACTTTAACATTGCCGTAGTCGTTTTTCAGATCGCTGTTGTTGGAATCAGCTCCTATATTCACCCATGAGCCAAGGTATGCATGTCCCAGAAACCCTTCATGCTGCTTATTTGAAAAACTGTGGATGATTGATTCTTCGACTTCGCCCCCAACCTTGCAAGTTGGTCCGATGCTTGTGTTTTCATAAATCTTAGCCCCTGCTTTTATAATACTGTTTTCACCAATGAAAGTTGGCCCTACAATTATGGCATTGGGAAGTACTCTGGCGTTCTTGCTGATATAAATAGGGCCATCTTCAGCATCGAGCACAGCACCGGGCTTCACAACTGCCCCTTCATCTATGAGGATATTTTCAGAGCCAAGCATGTGTACTCCCTCGCTTACTTTTCCACGTATCATACCTCGCCCACCAAAGAGTAATTTGAAATCAGAGCGAATTTCATCCCCATTGTGCGAAACCAGTTGCCAGAAAAAGTCAATTACTCCAGTATCTACAGATAATTCTTTAAATTTCAACCCGGGGAAATCTGAACCCTGCACCTTATTTTCTTTGATTGCTTTACCAATGGAGTCAAAATGCTCAATTGAAATTCTCCCTGCAACTATTGAATTATTTCTCAAAAGGAGTGTATTCTGATCTAAATTTCTTATAGCGTTTAACAGGCCAGTACCTGCAAGTGTACGCCCATTGATTAGGAAGATCTCGCTCCCATTTTCTGGTCTTCTATTTACTCTGGTATGGGGATTTTTCTCGAGGAAGGAATCTGAAAGATATTCACGCATACCATAATAAATATTTGCATCGGGAAATAGTTTTTCAACCTTTTCCCTTAATGTTAAAATCCCGCACCGAAGATCATAAACAGGGCGAAAATAGACAAGTGGTAAAAGCTTTCTGTATCCATCATCTTCAAACAGGTAAATATCCATCCTAACCTCCATTAAATTTTCCACTTTCTAAAAGAGCTTATTTTAAAAGTCACATTGAGGGCGGAATTACCCGCCCTCGTCTTATCACTTAACCAATGAATAAGGTGCAGTAATACCGCTTACGCTACTTCAACCGTAATATACAAATTCAGCAGCAAGTTCTGCTGCTGCACCTTTGTCAACCACAATAATTGCTTTTGGATGAAGTTGAAGAACTGATGCCGGGCACATGGCTGTTACGGGGCCTTCGACAGCTGCTTTCACTGCCCTGGCCTTACCTTCTCCGTTTGCAAGAAGTAAAAGCTCCCTGGCCTCCATAATTGTCCCGATACCCATTGTCACTGCATACTTTGGTACTTCATCTATGCTCTTGAAAAACCGCGCATTGTCCTGCCGTGTCTTTTCGGTCAACGTCTTCACTCTCGTTCTTGACCCAAGTGACGAACCGGGTTCATTAAACGCAATGTGACCGTTGGCTCCTATTCCCAGGACTTGAATATCAATTCCCCCATACCTTTTGATTTCATCTTCATACCATTGACAGAATGTCTCTATCTTTGGATCCGTCTCATAAGTTGTAAACCTGACTTCACCGTGCATTCCCTGAGGAACATGCACATTTGACGGACTGATGTTGATATGTTTAAAGAGATTCTCCCACATAAAGTAAGCATAGCTCTGGTCATGATTTGGAGGTAAGCCAATATATTCATCCAGATTAAACGTAATGACCTTTGAGAAGTCCAGACCTTCTTCTTTGTGCAATCTGATGAGTTCCTTATACAGACCAATTGGTGTGCTGCCTGTGGCAAGGCCCAAAACTAGATTGGGTTTTTTGCGAATCCTGGAAGCTATAATATAGGCAGCTTCTTTACTCATGGCGTCGTAATTCTCTCTAACGACGACTAACATTTTGTCCTCCCAATTTTTAATTTAGTTTTTTATTTCAGTTTGCTATGAATGATGTCATGTTAAAGAACTCAGATTCCAGAAATGGTTTGAATTCTGGACATTTTTAATGTAATTGAATTTAAACATAAAATAAATTCTTAATTTGTGCACCGAGGGGTTAAACGGGTTTTCCGATTTTAAAACTTTTTGATTATCTTCAATTACATGTAGGTCATTTAAATCCCATTAACTTATGTGAGAATCAGAGAATGAAAAAGAATTCTTCAAAAGTAGAACTTAAAGCAATTGAAATTTCAGGAGAAAAATTAATATATTCCCCCGCAGAAAAAGTTGGGGTCATTGTTGTAGAAAACTTCCCATCACTCGGCAAAATTACCGCTCTGAGGTTCATTGAGTGGGTTCAACAAAATCCCGGTGGTGTTGTTTCCCTGCCAACGGGTAAAACTCCAGAGCATTTTATAAAGTGGGTCACTCATTATCTTAAGAAATGGTCTCAGCCTGCTGTCAGGAAAGAGCTTGAAGAATGGGGAATCGATCCATCGAAAAGGCCTGATATATCGAGTCTGCACTTTGTTCAAATAGATGAATTTTATCCTATTAATCCAAAGCAGCAAAATAGCTTTTATTACTATGTGAATAAATTTTACCTCCACGGCTTCGGATTCGACGAAAAAAAGGCAATGTTGATAGACTGTACAAGGATTGGACTTCCGCAGGGAAAAAAACTCGAACATGTCTGGCCCACCAACACTGTTGACATAACACTGAGATTTAGACAGGCGAAAACTCCTCTTGAAAAACTGCAGCAGACAGTTTTAGAAAATATCGACCAATGGTGTGCTGAATACGAAGAAAAGATACGGAACCTGGGCGGCATTGGGTTCTTTCTCGGTGGAATTGGCCCGGATGGTCACATTGGTTTCAATATTCGCGGCTCTGATTTCAACTCGACCACTCGACTGACACCAATTAACTATGAAACAGCTGCGGCTGCAGCTACAGATCTGGGGGGTATTGAAATATCACGGAATAGACTCGTAATAACAATTGGTTTGAGCACGATAACGTTTAATCCTGAATGCACTGCCATAATTATGGCGGCAGGTGAAGCAAAGGCTAAGGTTGTTGCCGATGCGGTTCAGCAACCGCGAAATGTCCGTTATCCTGCAACTGCACTTCAGATCCTGCCAAATGCGAGATTTTACTTAACGCGGGGCGCAGCTAAACTCCTCCTTGAGAGAGAATATCAAATACTTATCAATAAGAAGGAACTGACTGATGAAGAGGCTGATAAGATTATTATTGATCTTGCGCTTGAAAAAGGGAAAAAAATCCGGGATCTTACACAGCAGGACTTTGAAAATAATCGGTTTGCTGCAGAAATCCTGAAAAAGCGAACGGAAAGTCGTGAATCAATTCTTCAGAACCTGGAAAAAAAACTAATTGAAAGAATAGAATCGGGAAGTAAATCGGAGCAAAATACTGTCTTTTTGCATACCGAACCTCACCATGATGACATAATGCTTGGATACCTGGCATATGTGGTCAGACGAGCAAGGGATGCTTCCAATCAGCACACATTTCTCACATTGACCAGCGGATTTAATGCTGTAACAAATCAACATATGCTGAACCAGCTATCAAATTTAAAGTATTTCCTGGATCATGGACTATTCGATAAACTCATAGCAGAAAATTATTTTTCACCAGTTGATCAACATAAACGGAATCGAGACGTGTGGCAGTATCTGGACGGCGTTGCTCAAAACAACGACTTTACCAGAAAGGAAGGAGAAGCACGGCGCTTGCTTAGAAATCTGGTTTTCTTATTTGACGACGATAATGTTCAAAACCTTCAGCACAGGATTGATGAACTGATAAATTACTTCAAAACTCAATATCCGGGCAAGAAGGACCTCCCTCATATTCAGCGCCTAAAGGGAATGACCCGGGAATGGGAGGCGGATTGTTTATGGGGATATTTTGGTTTTAACTCCCCCTCCATTCTCCACGCCCGGCTTGGCTTTTATAAGGGGGACATCTTCACGGAGGATCCCAGAATAGACAGAGACGTGTTACCGGTTGTTGATATTCTGAAACGAGTGAAGCCGTCAATTGTTGGGGTTGCTCTTGACCCCGAGGCAAGCGGACCGGACACTCATTACAAGGTACTTCAGGTGATGGCAGAAGCTTTAAAAATTTACGAGAAGGAAACCGGTAACTCAAATATTAAGGTCATAGGCTACCGTAACATCTGGTACAGATTTCACCCCGCCGAGGCAAATGTATATGTCCCTGTTTCACTGAACATGTTTGCTGTAATGCAAAATTCTTTTGTAAATGCATTTGCTTCCCAGCGTGATGCTTCCTTTCCAAGTTATGAGCACGACGGCCCATTTTCTGAGCTAGCACAGAAAATTCAAGTAGAACAATATCAGATGCTAAAGACATGCCTCGGAAAAGAATTTTTCAATGAGCATCCGAGTCCACTTATACGTGCCACCAGAGGGTTTGTATATGTAAAATCAATGCCTCTGTCTGAATTTTACGACACCTGCATGGCGCTCAGGAAGACAACAGAGAACATTTAGCGTTTTAGCATTTTTGAAATGATGCTTTCCTGCAGTTGACCTGCCGGAGAGCATCTTTAACTATTCCGTATGTTTGAATTGTTTAATTGTTATTTTTCTCTCGCCTGAACCTGATACTCCCTTTCTTCATTACAAGAGATACTTCATAATTGTTGGCGTCGAGACAGACAATGTCTGCATCCTTACCAGCCTCAATGCTACCAGAAACATCATCAATGCCTATTGAACGGGATGCACTTAATGAGGTCATTTTTGATGCGTCAACCGGGCTGATACCAAGATCATGCACCAGAAATTTAAAAGCCCTATCCATTGTCAAGGTGCTTCCGGCGATCACCCCCTCTGCTGTTCGCACCTCACCATTATGCACAAACACTTTGAGTCCAGCTGAATTATACTCGCCATCAGAAAGACACGTTGCTTTTATTGAGTCCGTAATTGAAACAAACCGATCTGAACCTTTGATCTTAAATACAAGTTTTATCACCGATGGATGAATATGAACTCCGTCAGGTATAACCTGAACATATACACGGTCATCAAGCAGCGCTTCTGACAAAATGTTGGGCGATCGATGGTGAAGCTGAGGCATACCGTTAAAAAGGTGTGTAACCTGATTAACTCCCAATGAAAGAGAGTTCCTAAAGGTTTCTGCATCAGCAGAGGAGTGACCGGCAGAAACTTTTAATCCGTGATTTACAGCTGCATTTATTACCCCATTTATTCCGGGAATTTCTGGTGCAACCGTAATTAATTTGATAAGTCCACCAGATTCCTCAAGTATCTTAACAAACGAGTCAGCATCAGCAGGTTCAAGGTAATCAGGGTTATTCCCCCCCACGAATTCAGCATTAAGATAAGGCCCTTCAAGATGAATACCGATTATATTTGTATATTCATAATTGAAGCGAATGTATTCGGAAATCCTCGAAACTGCAATGATAAGATCTGAATGCTTTAGGGGGGATAAGGTAGCCAGTAGACTTGTAACGCCATGACTGAAGTAAAAATTTGATAGATTTTCAAAAGCAAGGAAATTGCCATCGGTAAAGTCGTACCCCCTTCCCCCATGAGTATGAATATCTATAAATCCAGGGATAAGTATTGTACCGGAACAATCAATAATTTCAATGTCTGAATACCTGAATATTTGACCAGAAGGTAACACTTCCTTAATTTTACCGCGCGACACCATAACTGTCCCCTGGTCAATAATTGAATCCTCAGTTATTACAGTACCATTTACAAGAGCCAATGTATTAGCCCTTGTGTCATCGCCTCCAAAAGCCAAAACCTTTTAGAGCTCCTTCATTATCCGAACGGTTTCTGCTGGGTTAGCGGATTTATATATGGCTGTACCGGCAACCAGCACATCGGCGCCATATTGAACCAATTTCTTTGAATTCTCAGGACCAACGCCGCCGTCAACTTCAATCAATATTGATTTACCCTGCGGTATCATTCTCTTGACCTCTGAAATCTTACGACAGGCAGATTCAATAAATTTCTGTCCACCAAAACCGGGATTTACTGACATCACAAGGACAAGATCAACGTCATTGATTATTTCCCTGAGCATTTCTGTCGGTGTTGAAGGATTAATTGCCACGCCAGCCCTGACTCCCAGTTCCCTGATTCTTGCAACAGTTCTGTTTAAATGAACCACCGCTTCATAGTGGACAGTAATAATATCCGCCCCCGACTCTACAAATGCTTCGAGATAGTTATCCGGGTTCTCAATCATTAAATGGGCATCGAGAGTCAAATCAGTCATCCGTTTGATGGCAGAAACAACCACAGGGCCAAATGTAAGATTAGGTACAAAATGGCCATCCATTACATCAAGATGAATCCACTCTGCCCCTCCAGCAGCGACACTCCTTAATTCATTTTCCAGTTTTGTGAAATCAGCAGACAATATTGACGGCGCTATGATTGCCATTAGTTCTCCGATTGTGATGCAAGCGAAGTAACAAACAAGGTTACGTTTGTTCCCTTCGGTACGATTTCCTGAGGTCGCGGATATTGTTCCAGAACTGTGTTTGGCACCAATTTGCTGCTCGGCTGAAATGTTATCTTACCAACAGACAATCCGGCAGTTGTGAGAATCCTTTGTGCTTCTGAAAGGGGCTTGCCAACGACATCAGGAGTTGAAACTTCATTTGGGCCTACAACACCAAGCGATATTACAACAGATACAAATGTTCCCTGAGGGACCTTTGTGCCTGCTGGTATGGACTGCGACATCACAACATTTTGCGGGAACTCACTTGACGAATCAGAAGAAACGTTCCCTAACACAAGACCTGCGCGTTCAAGCATAAATTGTGCTTCCCTCTGTGAATGGCCCAACAAGTTGGGAACCACAGTGAGCTGCACACCCCCACTGACAACCACATAAATTCTCCTCCCGTGCTTTACAGAGTCATTTGCTTCCGGATTTTGCGTAAGGACTGTATTCGGGGGGAGGTTGCTGGACTTTGTCCCGGCAACTTCCAACTGCAAATCCATGCTGTCAAGAGTTTTCTTCGCCTCCTGAACTGTTTTCCCACGTAAATCTGGAACCACAACAATTCCTCCTGCATTCACATACCATGGCATCACCACCCAGTTCATCAGGGCAAAAAATCCAATAAATATAAGAATTAATAAATAAAACTTGCGTGCTAACTCAGACCAGATTATTTTTGACAGGAAGCCTGACAAGTTGTTTCTCTCTTTTCATGGTTAAATCTATTATAAGCAGTATCGATTTTCAAGAGTAGTCTATCAATGTTTAATGAACATACAATACTGTTGATTAGCTAAATGCCAATCCTGCACCTTCTCCTTTTCAGGTCGGTCATAATAACATTTACATTGATCTCACAATACATTGTCTATCATGTGCTAAAAAGATACATTAATTCGATGCGGGTAAACCCTTTAAAAGGAAAACGATGGCTGCCCATCTCAATTGCGATTGTCAACCTTCCACTTTTGCTCCTGCAGTTCTTGCCGGAGTTTTCCAAATCAACATTCGCTCGACAGTTTATCATGGTTCCATATTTTGCATATCAGACTCTGAGCATTGCAATAATTCTTTTTGCCAGTATATACTGGTTTGGGAAAATGTTTACCTATCCATACCGTCGACTTAAGAATACTCGGGCAAATTTCTCAAATGTGAAGATCAATACATCAAGGCGACTCTTCATAAAGAAAACAGCCTTTGTTGCTGGGGCGTACACATTTATCGGATCAGCCCATAGCATATACAACCGCGATGAATATGAAATCAGTAAAGTTGATCTTAATATACGAAACCTCCCCGACTCACTCCACGGTCTGACCATATCAATGATCAGCGATATCCACTCCGGGCTCTTTATGACAGAAGAAGACATGGACATGTATGTCGCAGAATTAAACAAATTAAAATCTGATATTATTTTCCTGCCGGGCGATTTCATTACAAGTAAGACAGAAGAAATCCTGCAACTTACCAGATCTTTTCGAAATTTAAAGGCACCTTACGGTATTTATGCATGCCTTGGGAATCATGATTTTTTTGGAAACCCGGTTGAAATCACAAAAAAACTAACTGAGATCGGAATAAGGGTTCTGCGAAATGACACAGCTGAGATTAATATAAAAGGATCTCGACTGATTTTGTCCGGGGTGGATGATGGAATTCATGCAAATTTCAAAAAAGTATCATTCGAAGCTGCAGAAGCATCGTCATCCCCACGCATACTCCTCTGCCATAAGCCTTACTATTTCGAGCAAGCTGTCGCTGGTAATTTTGATGTAATGATGAGTGGACATACCCATGGTGGACAAATAGTATTTGCAAGAGTGTTTGGATATCCCATTTCACCTGCTTCACTGGTCAGTCAATACATATCTGGCCTGTATACGATGGGGAAATCAATTATGTATGTCAGCAGAGGAATCGGTACAGTCGGACTCCCTCTGCGGGTAAACTGTCCACCAGAAATTACCATCTTTAAATTGACATAAAAATAGTCTCATGCGTTTAATTGTCAGGATCTTCGTGTTTACATCGGGCATTTTTATCCTGCTGTATGGAATATTGCCTGGCTTTTTAAGTTTGGAGGGAAATTTTGTTGCGTACCAAACTGCAGGAAAATTTATCAGGTCTGGAGGTAACCCGAGCGCACTCTACAAATTCGGAAAATTACAGCAGCAAATAGATAGAGCAGGATTTAACACATCCGACAGATCGTTTGTAACAAGCACGCCAGCTGAACTAATTGTTGACGCAGTAATTTCAATTCCACCTATCCGATTTGCGAAATTTCTGGTAACTCTGATAAATTTATTGGCAGTTTTTTTAATGGTTCATATGGTCGCATCGATTTCCAAAGCTCCACTCACTCTTGCCTATCTTGTATTCATTAGCTCATCGTATGTAATGGCTGCTAATTTTAGATGGTGCGAACCTTACCTGGTTCTCGGGATGATTTATGTTTTAACTTTTTATTCTATTTCAGTCAACGCCAACAAAATAGCGGGAATATCACTTGGACTGATTTTTCCATTAAAATTTTTTTCGGTCATACCGGCAGTGTTTTTCCTCTTAACAAAAAACTGGAAAGCTGTTATTTATTTCATAGTTACGGCTTTCTTAATATCTCTGATCACCTTTATGGTCATCGGCGAGTCAACATTCGTTCATTATCTTCAAAATATTTTGCCTTTTTATCTGGATGGCCTGATTGGCAACCCGTTTTCCGTTTCAAATCAATCTGCCTGGTCTTTTTTTAAGCACCTATTTGTTTATGATCAATCGTTTAATCGTGTACCTTTTTACTCTTCAATTCCAGCTTACTCTCTGGCAATCTCTTTTTTCAAATCATTGACAGTCGTTGTCCCGGCATATTTTTTTCATCGAGCTGCTGAACATAAATCTGCACGGGGAGCAATGATTGCAGCCTCCTTCCCGATAATCCTCCTCTCACCTGTTAGCACAACTTATCAAATTATTCTTCTGGCACCGGCAATTGTTGCACTGGCACAAACAGAATTTGAGCGAAACAACACATGGCTTTCCAGAATATACATTTTAATTTATGCGATTGCCAGTATACCATTTTACGTTATTGTCGAAAGATACTTTAAAACTACAAATCCATTTCTCCTGTACGAAAGGTTTCTTTTAATATTCCTTTTATTCCTGATATATATGGTTGCAGAATTCCGCATGGTGTCGAAATCAACAATCCTGGCACGCATATCGACAATTTCAATTCTCACGGCTGCACTAACTGCTTCCCTTTATCTTGGCAGTACAAAGAGCAATTACGACATACCTCAAAATTACCTACCGGCACTTTCATCTTCTGAAATGCTATATCCGTCGATTGATCCGGTTCCCCTTCCAGGTAACCCTGTTGCATACATCAAATACGACAGTAACACGAACCGATTCCTCCCTGAGTCATTTCCCAAACTTCTTTCAGACACGGTAAACTATTACTCAATTTCCTCTTCCGATTCAAAGAAAAGTATGGCAATTTCAACAGCCATTCAAAATCGTATGCTGGTTTACTTTGCGACAAACCGTGAGAAGGCTTCATTTACTGGCGAAAATGCAGAGGTCAGCAGTGATGGGAAGTGGGGAACTTTTGTAAATAACGGGCAGGCATATATCGTTTCGTTACTACCAACCGACATTGATATTGTCGATTCAATTTCAGTTTTACCTTTCCGTATTATAGAATGCAAATTCGATCAGTCGGATAATTATCACATTTACTTTTCAGTAGACTCTCTTCAAGAGGAAAAGAGTGTTTATTCATATTCTCTGCTCTACCGCAGCTTTAGTCCTGTACTTGTGAATAAAAAGTTCATAACCTTTTGTGTTGAAAGGGGGCTGATATTTTATACGCAAACTGACGCTGACTCAACGACTGTGTCTGTCTACCTGAACAAAAAGGAAAGCAAACTTTTTTCGTTACGGGGAAACATAATGAACCTGAGTATATTTAATCAATGGTTGTATTTTGCGTCGGATGCCAATAGAGGTCTGTGGCTCCCAACAATTTATAATTTTCCATTATCCACAATTCGATAGCTTGCCCGAACGTTTTGCCAACAGCCTGACCTGCTAATAAACCCATTTTGGGGAACCATGAACAGGGTTACTGCAACCCGTGATGCCTCACGTAAAAATCTCTATGAAAGTTTATTCGTTGCCTCAATTAATTTTCTCGATGAGACTATTTTGGTTTTTGTCTTGGCAGTAGCCATGAGTTTGTCTTGTAGACATAAGATTTCCCTTCTCAGTTTAGCTGGATTAATAGACTGATAAATTGCTTGAAGCCTTTGCTTTGTATCTTCGCTGATGCTATTTGTTTCCATGAGTCTTTGAAATGGGGTTTTTGG
>JBMFVE010000001.1:158023-786705 GCA_049966155.1 Candidatus Kryptoniota bacterium | reverse complement strand
ACTCCGCTTGCTTGCTGTCAGATTTCGAGGAGGTCAAGTTCGAAAGTATAGCTCGTAAAAATATTTAGACCTGAACAGTGGAATGAACAGCTTCCAAAAGTCCGACTTCTGTTTGAATATTCCCAAGTCTGTGAGTCTGAAGTAATCTATGACGGTTCTGTAAATTAGTACGTAGAAGAGTAGCCCCAGGACAAACAGCACAGGGGAATGAATCTCAGACAACCAGATCAGTATTCCGATCGGCAACAGCAACTGCAGATAATACGATAGTAGCTTCATGTCAATATCCTTTCTTGCGTTCAAAGCTGGTGTACCGCACAGGCAACAGCAATCCCAACAACCGTTTCTGGAATGAAAGCAGCTTGAACCCAGGCCCAGACTGACACCCATCCATGGTTAGTGTAGGCGTCATTAATGCAGTCTGCGACAGCCTGTCGATTTCAGATAAGGTCGAAGGGATCCGATAGTGATCGAAAATCATTTTCAGCGATGCCGGCCCGCAATCGTTGGGCATTGTTTGCATCGTGACCTCTTCTGTGCCTAGGTACTTCGCATTTATCCACCACGCCTCTGCCCTCCGCAATGCGCTTGGCAAACTGGTGATGCATACCGCACCGGCTGGGCCTGCCACAAGTATGAAAAGCGCCAACAGACCCGCTGCGGCGCATATTTTCCTCCGTCTCACTGTTTCTCTTCCATGAATGATTCAATGGAACGGTGATATCCCGACAAAATGAAGAACATCGGGGTATTTCATCTTCATTCGGTTGAATGCCGACAACATTGAAGTGCAGTGAGGACAGCTCGCGCTGAAGATCAAGACGTTGGTTGGACTATTCCTGAGACTCATGGTGTTAGTTTGTTCTCCGGCAAGACTTGCAAGATCGACTATTGGGATGCGTTTGCCGATGGGGAGTGCGGCAACGTCTATGCATTTACCTAAATAGGTCAAGATAACGACGCGTATCGCAATTATTGCTAGTATTCCGGCTAGAGCAATGCTCTTTTTACTGAGCGATTTTTCCTTCTCAGGTCCGCCCACATGTCCACCTTGCATGGTCACGATTTCCTTCGTAATTAAGTCCAACTTTGTCCTACACGTTTTGCCAGCATCATTTTTCGTCATTTGAACTCCTTATTGACACGCTCTATGGCGTTGCTGGATCCTTATCACGTCTTTTTATTAAGGTGTTCGACTAATCCAGCAAGGCTTTCTAACTTCTTTGACGTCTCCTCTTGAACCCTTTTGAATTCTATCTCAATTTTCACCTCGTATTTTTCCTGTGTGACTCGATAAGTAATATCGGTGGTCTCATCAAGTGAATTCATCAAGTCAGGGAAAATCGTGCGGTAAAAGTCTTCATCGTTTGGTGGAAGAGTGAGGCGGACTTTGTTTCCTTTCATTTCAAGTCGCGGTATATGAAGTGCTTCGAGGTTTATTTTGATTTTGATGATGAGCAGCAAATTTGCTGTCGGCTGTGGTAGTTTTCCAAATCTATCGGCCATCTCCTCAGACAGGTCATCAATTTCAGCATAGGAAGTAGCCCTGGAAAGTCTGCGGTAAATGTCAAATCTCTCAGTATCGGTTGACACATAATCATCAGGGATAAATGCGTCGACGTCAACAGTTAACTGAGGCTCTACTTTCCTCCTCGTAATAGTATTCAGTTGATCATCCAGGTGCTCTTCGAATCGGGCTTCTTCTACTGCCTCTTCTAATATCTTGTTATACATTTCGAATCCCATGTTATTAATAAAACCGCTTTGTTCCCTTCCAAGCAGATTTCCAGCTCCCCTTATTTCAAGGTCTCTCATGGCGAGGTTAAAGCCGGAGCCGAGCTGACTGAACTCTTCAATAGCTATTAACCTGCGGGCTGCGTCACGAGATAGATTGGAAAAAGGCTTTGCTATCAAATAAGCATAAGCCTGAATGTTTGATCTGCCAATGCGGCCGCGCAGCTGGTACAATTCCGCCAGTCCAAAGTGATCTGCGTTATTGATAATCAGGGTGTTGACTGAAGGAATGTCAATTCCAGCTTCTATTATTTTGGTCGCTACCAGCACATTGAGATTCTTTTTTAAGAAGGCAATCATTGTTCTTTCAATCTCTGAGGAAGGCATTTTGCCATGAATGATTCCAAGCCTTGCTGCTAAGACGCGACGGCGAACCAGGTCAGCAAATCTGGATAGGTCTTTTATCGAATCACTGACTACGAAGACCTGTCCACCGCGAGCTAGTTCTCGCTCTATTGCAGATTGTATGATTTTAGGATCAAAATTTATTACGAAGGTTTCAATTGGAAGTCTATTTGCTGGTGGCGTTTGCAGGATGGATATGTCCATTGCAGATGACAGCGACATGTAAAGTGTGCGTGGAATCGGAGTGGCGGTCATGTATAACGTGTCAACATTAGCACGCAGCTGTCGGATTTTTTCCTTTGCTTGCACGCCAAATCGATGCTCCTCATCTATGATAAGTAATCCGAGATCGTGAAAGCTTACGTCGTCGGACAATAGTCTGTGTGTACCTATGATAATATCAACGGTTCCTGCTTCAAGGGCTTTAAGGATACTTTTTTGTTCTGTCTTTTTCCGAAATCTGGAGATGACATCAATTGCAACTGCGTATTGAGATAGCCTGTCCTTAAAAGTATTGTAATGTTGTTCTGCAAGGATTGTTGTTGGTACAAGTACAGCTACTTGTTTACCGGACATTGTTGCTTTGAATGCTGCCCGAATAGCAATTTCAGTTTTGCCAAACCCGACGTCTCCGCACAGGAGGCGGTTCATTGGGGTCTCGCTTTCCATATCCTTTTTAATCTCGAGCGTCGAGCGCAGTTGATCTGGGGTGTCTTCGTAAGTAAAAGATGACTCCAGTTCGTGTTGCCATATCGTATCTTCGGAAAACTTGATCCCCTTTGTTTTCTTTCTTTCAGCATAAAGTCGGATTAAATCTTTTGTGATGTGTTTGAGTTTCCCCTTTGCTTTGGTTTTCAGGTTTTCCCAATCTCCCCCGCCTAGCTTGTTAAGTTTTGGGTGAAAGCCATCTTCAGAAGTGTACTTTTGTAGCTTTCCAATGTAGTTTACGTTAACGTATAAGATATCCCCGTCGGCGTATTCAAGCTTAGCACACTCCTGGATGCTTTCGACTATCTTGAGTTTTTCCAGTCCAATGAATTTTCCAATTCCGTAATCTTCATGCACTAAATAGTCGCCTCTTTTGAGGATGTGCAGATCTCTCCTGAGGAGCCCAACAAACTTCCTGGCTTTGTCTTTTCGAGAAAGTGATGCCGACCGTCTTCCAAATATCTCGTGTTCCGACAGGACTCCGATCTTGTCTTCTGGAAGGATCAGGCTGCCTGATAGTGGAGCCTGAACGAAACGGATTTCATTTAGTATTGATGTTGAATATATATCATCATATTCTGAAATGAGGTTTATCAGGTTTTGCTCAAGGTGACGTGAGGATGATGTAACGAATAAGCGATATCCATTGCTATACATTTCGTGAATTTTTTTTGCTACAGCGTCGATTCTTCCGTTGAGACCAGATTGAGAAGTGGCGTTAACCGTTAAGTCAACAGGTGTATGCTGCATTAAATTTATGAAAAAAGTGTTGTTATTCTTCGACAGTACTTCCAGAATCTTAACCCCTTTGTCCCCGTAAGAATCCTTGAAGAGGTGCGGCTCCTGAATAATAATGAATGTCCCAACTGGAAATGAATTTAGAAGTGATGTTGAGTGGGATTGGTTCTTGCGGAATGGAAAGATTGTGGCCGACTCGACTTTTTTAATCGAGCGCTGTGTAACCGGATCAAAGATGCGAATAGATTCTACTGTGTCTCCAAAGAAATCAACCCGGACAGGATATTCTGCAGATTCTGGAAAGATATCTACGATGCTCCCTCTTATTGCAAAGTCGCCAATCTCTTCGACATAATCTTTTCGCTGGAAATTATATTCTTTTAATAATGAAACTAATTCCTGGTATTGTATTGTCTTCCCCAGCGAAACATGTAGGATGGAAGACTCGAGTGCTTGAAGAGTTGGAAAACCTGCGAGCAAAATGCTATACTCAGCAGTGTAAAGGTTGATATTACCGGAAAGAAAATCGTAAACACCAGCGCTGTTCAACTGGTTTTCTTCGAGGAGATTTATCGGCTTCCTATCAGATAATAAAATGAAATCCGATTCTATTTGGTCGAGCCATTCCTGGTCCTGAGCAATGAGCACAACAGGCCTGTTGAATGTTGAAACAAGTCTCGTAAGTAGAAACGCTAGAAAAGGTTTGTTGGTAATGTGTATTGATTTATGCCCAGCATGTAGAAATTCGTCTACTAATCGATCGAGTGTACTGGATGATTCGATGATATGACGGAGTTCAGAAATGTCAATTTCTATTGAGCTGCCCTTCAATTGCCGTTCTCACAAAACCATTTGACAAATTAAGGCGGCGTTTAGCCTCATCAGCTGTTACGTTTGCCTTTATCATAACAACGGCTGTTTTAACATGACCACCTGCTTCATAGAGTACTCGTTCAGCAGTCTCATAGTCAACACCGGTGATGGTCATGATTATAAGTTTGGATCTTTCTTCGAGCTTCTTGTTTGTCATTTGAAGATCGACCATCATATTTTCATAAACCTTGCCGAGTCTAATCATTGATGCGGTTGTAATCATGTTAAGTATCATCTTTTGGGCAGTTCCGGATTTCATTCGTGTTGATCCCATGATGACTTCCGGCCCAACTTCCGGGCAGATGGCTACATCAACCTCGAGGTCAAACTGTGACCTGGGATTGGTGGTGACGAATATTGTTTTAGCACCTATTTCGCGGGATTTCTTTATCGCACCAACGACATATGGAGTCCGCCGACTTGCTGCAATGCCACAGACGACGTCTCTGGAGGTGATTCCGTGGGCAAGAACATCGTTCGCTCCATTTTCCTCGTAATCTTCAGCTCCCTCCTGAGCCTTAAACAGAGCAGGTCGCCCCCCTGCTATCATAGCCTGAATCATTTCTGGATCGGTCCCGTAGGTTGGTGGACATTCAGCTGCATCCTGGACGCCAATACGACCGCTCGTTCCAGCGCCTGTATAAAACAGGCGGCCACCTGAACGGAACGCGTTGACCACAATTTCCACAGCCTCTGCAATGTACGGCAGCTCCTTTTCTACAGCAAAAGCGACTTTTTTATCCTCATTGTTTATGATTCTGAGAATATCTATTACGTTCTTACTGTCAATGTCCATAGATGCCGGATTTCGCTGTTCAGTGACAAGTGTTGTTAATTCATGAAAAAGCTGTTTTTTTTGTTTCATTTAATTACCTCAGTTTGTTTCGGACGTTAACTTATGTCAGTAACCAACGTGATCACTAATGTTCCACGTGAAACTATCCATGAAGATATACCATGAGGACAGAAATATCAGCGGGAGAAACCCCCGAAATGCGACTTGCCTGACCAATTGACCTTGGTTTAACCCTTGAAAGTTTTTCTGTTGCTTCAGTCGAGAGAGACTTGACCCTTTTGAAGTCAAAGTCTTCAGGGATTTCCATTGATTCAAAGTGCTCGAATCGGTCGATTTCTTCAATTTGTCTGGTGATATAGCCCTCATATTTTGTTTCAATTTCGACCTGTTGAACAACATCTTTTCTTTTCACTGCTTCAAGAGGGAGCGAATCATTCTTAAAGAATTCCAGCTCAAGAAGATCTGACAGAGAGACGCCCTGACGTTTGACCAGCTGTGACAGCTTTTCATTTTCTGTCAATGGAGACGATCTAATCTTTTCCAGATATGGGTTAACTGCTTGTGGAGGGACTGTCTTTTCGTAAGCGTACCGCTTGAGAATCTCGATAAATCTTTCCTTTTGAAGCAATGAAAAATAAATATCGTCGGGAATAAGCCCAAATTGATGCCCATATCTCATCAGACGCCTGTCAGCATTATCCTGCCTCAGCATGAGTCTGTACTCGGCACGGGATGTGAACATTCGATAGGGTTCGTCCGTTCCCTTATTTACAAGGTCGTCAATGAGAACGCCAATGTAGGCATCGGAACGCTTTAGAATAAAGGGATCCTGTCCCCTAATTTTCAATGCTGCATTTATACCCGCCACTATTCCCTGTCCTGCTGCTTCTTCATAGCCTGAGGTCCCATTTATCTGTCCTGCAAAGAAGAGACCTTTGATCAAATGTGTTTCGAGTGTCAAGCTAACCTGCTGTGGGGGGAAAAAGTCGTATTCGACAGCGTAACCGGGCCTGAGCATTTCGACATTTTCCAAACCTGGTAGTGTTTTCATAGCTTCGTACTGAATTTCCGCAGGGAGACTGGTTGAAAATCCGTTGACGTACACAACATTGGTCTCTCTCCCTTCAGGTTCGAGGAATATCTGGTGCCTTGGCTTGTCGGCAAAGCGGACGATCTTATCCTCTATAGATGGGCAGTACCTCGGACCTATCCCTTTTATCAGCCCTGTGAACATTGGCGATTTGTCGAAACCCTTTCTCAAGATTTCATGGGTGGCTTCGTTAGTGTAGGTGAGGTAACAGCTGATCTGGTCTCTCGTAACTTCTTTGGTTTGAAAAGAGAATGGTTCGGGGTCTGGGTCCCCTGGTTGCTCCTCAATAACTGAGAAATCTATACTTCTGCGGTCAATTCTTGGTGGTGTCCCGGTCTTCAATCTTCCACTGACAAATCCAAGTTTTTCTAGAGATGCAGTAAGTCCAAGTGCAGGCGGTTCGTTAAACCTCCCACCAACCCGTCTCTTGAGGCCTGTATGCATTACCCCATTCAAAAATGTTCCAGTAGAAACGATCAAGGCCTTGCATGCAATTCTAACACCTGTCGATGTCTCGATTCCTTTGATTACACCAGCTTCAGCGATCACGTCTGTGACCATGTCCTGCATTATGTGGAGCCCCTCCTGCGCCTCCACACGTCGTCGGGCCTCAAGAGAATATCCCTCTCGATCATTTTGTGCACGGGGAGACCAAACTGCAGGGCCTTTTGACTTATTTAACATTCGGAATTGAATTCCTGTAGCATCTGCGATCTTCCCCATTTCTCCTCCGAGTGCATCAACTTCGCGAACAAGGTTCCCCTTCGCTGTCCCGCCAATTGCTGGATTGCACGACATCCTCCCAATCGATGATATGTCCATTGTTATGAGTAGGACAGAGCAACCCATTCTTGCGGCAGCCAGCGATGCCTCTATTCCAGCATGGCCAGCCCCAACTACAATTATATCGTAATTCCTGTATCTCATTTTCTATGCTTTTTCTTTACCACTTTGTTTCACGTGAAACATTCTTACTGTTTTTCACTTGCCGATGCAAAACCGCGAAAAAATGTTGTTCAATATATCATCCGTGGTGACCTCCCCCGTTATTTCACCCAGCGCATCTAGCCCTGCTCTGAGGTCAAGCGCTATAAACTCGCCTGGCTGTCCTTCCCTAAGACTTTCAAGTGCTAGTGAAAGACTTCTTCCAGCTCTTCTCAGTGCATCATTATGTCGTGCACTGGTTACTATGATTGAATTCTCAGACAAATCTATGTTAACCACCATATCATACAACTTCTTTTTCAGGACATTGATTCCCGTCCCTTTCAGAGCTGAAATAAAAATTCCTTCTGAGGTTTTTCGGTTTTCAATCTCAGGAATGAGATCTACTTTATTCCAGACTGCTAATATGGGAATATTGTTCAGCTGGCATAGATTTTCAATGTTTGCGTAAATGTCATCAGCGGATTTATTTCCATTTCTGATTTCAGTGATGTCGCGTATGAGAAGCAATATATCGGCTTTACTTGCTTCCTGGCGAGTCCTCAGAACACCCTCGTTTTCAATCGTATCAGATGTATCCCTGAGGCCTGCTGTATCTGTCAGCCTAAATCGGATTCCATGGAGGATGATTTCCTCTGTAATAGTATCACGAGTGGTCCCTGGTACTTCGCTGACTATCGCCCGTTTTTCACCAAGCAGCCTGTTCATCAGGCTCGACTTCCCGACATTTGGCTTTCCTACAATTACGACGCGCACACCCTCTCTGTAAATCCGCCCGATACTATAAGTTGAAGCAAGTCTTCCAATCTTTGCAATAGCAGTTTCAATGCCTGATTGAAGTTTATGTCGATCTGCAAACTCAACGTCTTCCTCGGAAAAATCGAGTTCCAGTTCAAGAAGTGATGCTAAATCCAGGAGCTCTGACCTGATTGAATTAATTTCAGAAGAAAGTTCACCGCTTAGCTGTTTTAAAGAGCTCTTGTAAGCAGTTTCGCTTTTTGCATGGATCAAATCTGCTACTGCTTCCGCTTGAGTAAGATCAAGTCTTCCATTTAAAAAGGCGCGTTTGGTGAACTCACCAGGCTCTGCCAGTCGGACACCACAATTTAAGATTTCATTCAGCACCTTCTGACTCACAAGATAACCGCCGTGGCAGCTAATCTCAACAACGTCCTCGCAGGTGTAGCTGCTTGGTTTTCTAAAACAGGTTGCCACAACCTCGTCTAATATTGTGCCATCTTGTGTTACGAGTCTGCCGAAATGAGCGGTGTGGCTTTGAACTTCAGATAGCTTTACTCTTCCTTTGAAAAGTAAATCTGCAACAGGGATAGCGCTTTCCCCGGAAATGCGTATTACACTAATTCCACCCTCGCCAATTGGAGTGGCGATCGCTGCAATTGTGTCGAAATTCTTTTTTAGGTTGGCTTTAGCGTGCATTTATTAAATTTAGCAAAGAGATTCTGTTTGATAAAGGGACAGTATACGTGTACCTCTGTTGTGAAATTAGAACGTCAAAAGACGATTTTAATCTATATCTTGCTCCGGTAAAATCTGGTAGGCGTCTGCCTACTATATCTTAGATCCTGACTTTAGTCAGGTTGAGGGGGTTGTTATGAACAATAGTAATTAAATATATTATTATGTGCGGTGTTAAAAATTGCCTGGAAGGAGAAAAGTGTGGTCAGAAAGTATCATTTAATCCTGTTAGCAATCGCAATAGTTAGCTGTTCGAATGCGCAGGACAAACCTCACCAGAAAAAGGGGGACAATGTTATGGAATTCACAATATCAAGTGAAGCATTTAAGGATGGTGGAATGATTCCGAAAAAGTATACCTGTGATGGGCCTGATGTTTCCCCGCCGTTAAGATGGGAAGGGGCGCCGGAGGGCGTAAAATCGTTTGCATTAATTGTTGATGATCCAGATGCGCCAATGGGAACGTGGGTGCACTGGGTCGTGTTTAACATACCTTCAACAGTGAATAGCCTGAAGGAAGGGATCCCTCATGATGAAAGACTTCCGGATGGAACGTCTCAGGGAAGAAACGACTTCAGGAAAATCGGTTATGGTGGGCCCTGCCCTCCGGGTGGAACACACCGCTACTTTTTTAAACTTTACGCTGTTGACAAAGTTTTGTCAATTTCAGGGGCCGTCACGAAGGATGGATTACTCTCAGCTATGAAAGGTCATATTTTAGGTGAGACAAGGATAATTGGTCGTTATTCGAGATAGCTGTCTGATTTGTAATAATACTGCCCCTCCGTTCGTGGAGAAAGAGAAACAAACAAAGTTCCTCAGGTCTTGAGATAATTTGTGGTGTCTTAAAACTCTATTCCCTGTCTTGCTTTAATGCCCCGTTCATAGTAATGCTTGATTTGCTTCATCTCCGTGACAAGATCGGCTCTTTGAATGAGTGCCTGTGGAGCATCCCTACCAGTTATGATTAACTCCATATCACCTGGTTTCGCGTATAGAATCTTTTCAATGTCATCCCAATCTATAAGTTTAAAACTAAATGCAACTGTAAGCTCATCAAGGATGAGAATGTCGGGGTAATTTCCTCCCATTACTTCCAATGCCCTGCTAACCCCCTTTTTTGCCAGTTCAACATCGAGCTGATCAGGATTTTTGGGATTAACAAAATTGGGCCTTCCGAGAGCTTCGATAATGAATCGGTCTCCGAATTTTTCGGACGCTAACCATTCTCCGTATTCAACGGTTCCCAGCTCGCCTTTCCCAGGCCCCTTAAGAAACTGAAGCATTCTTACGCTGTAACCGTATCCCAGAGCGCGGAACGCTAATCCTAATGCCGCAGTAGTTTTGCCTTTGGAATTGCCTGTGTATACATGGAGATATCCTTTTGAGAGTCTTCTTTTAATTTTACACCTCCAACATTACAAAAAAGCTTAACACAAAACAATTTCAAATGCAATTGGCAACAAAAATACGGTTTTAGATAAGGAGATATTATTCGCCGTTTCAGCTTATTTATTGGTTAAAAAAATGTGCTGACATAATATTTCAGACCTTGACATCTTAAATTTTGTCTGTTAATTTAAATCGGATTAATAAGTCCGAATACTTTTATATTAAGGAGATTTCGTTATGAGGATAATAAGAAAAAACCTTCTGGTAATCCTGCTCATTGCATTCCTCTTGCCGGCCGCCTTGTTTCAGTTAGCGAACTTCAACGGCTGTGAGAGAGGTTACACCACCGAGATTAAGGGAACCGAAGAGGCGATCCTAACATGAGCCCCGTTTGTCCCGCCTCCGATATCAAGGAAATACCCCATGAGAGTTGTTGTGCATCCTGTCACAAAAGAAGTCGTTGGGAAGCTGGCTGATGGTGTAACCTACAGGTTCTGGACATACAACGGTACAGTTCCTGGTCCATTCATTCGTGTGAGGGAGGGAGACCTTGTAGAAGTGCATTTGAGTAACGATCCCTCCAGCTCAATGCCGCACAACATAGACCTTCATGCGGTAATTGGACCAGGTGGAGGTGCAGCGGTCTCCTCCACACCCCCTGGTCACACTTCAATTTTCTCATTTAAAGCACTGCATCCCGGGTTATTCATTTATCACTGTGCAACCCCGCCTGTTCCAATGCACATAGCAAACGGCATGTACGGATTGATTCTTGTTCAGCCAAAGGAGGGAATGCCTTCTGTTGACAAAGAATATTATATTATGCAGAGTGAATTTTACACAACAGGTAACTATGGCGATCCAGGGCTTCAGCAGTTCGACCTGTCGAAAGCCCTTGCAGAGGATCCATCGTACGTTGTGTTTAATGGATCAGTCGGGTCCCTTCTAGGTCAGTCAGCATTACACGCGGATGTCGGTCAAACGGTCAGGTTATACGTCGGTAACATTGGGCCGAACCTTGTTTCCTCATTTCATGTAATTGGCGAAGTGTTTGATAAAGTTTATGGTGAAGCTGGCTCACAGGTTACTCAATCTGACGTTCAGACAACGCTCATCCCGGCTGGAGGTGCAGTTATTGTTGATTTTACAACATCTGTTCCGGGAACATACACGCTTGTAGATCATTCAATATTTAGAGCGTTCAACAAAGGATGCATTGGGCAGCTCGTCGTCTCAGGTCAGCAGCATCCTGACATCTTTTCCGGCAAACAGCGAGATGAGATTTATCTTGGTGATCAAAGCGTCAATTCACTGACTGCTTCTGACCGGGTTCCCGAATCAGGTTCCGCTGTCGGATTGAGCGAGAACATTTCAAATGAAGATGGCGCATCAATCTATAATCGTACATGTGTCGCCTGTCATCAGGCTAATGCAATGGGAGTACCAAATGTGTTTCCACCTCTGTCGGGGTCAGACTTTCTGGCAAGAAATAAATTAGAAGCGATCAATTTTGTTTTGCATGGGCACTCTGGGCCCATAGTGGTAAATGGTAAGACATACAATAACGTTATGACTCCTCAACCGTTGAATGATGAACAAATAGCAAAGGTTCTTACGTATGTTCGTACGCATTTTGGAAATCACCTCAGTCCAGTTACACCTCAGGAGGTATTGAAGGTTCGACAGGGAGGGACGCCAAGCATTGCAGGTTCAAATTAAAAATTCCGTAAATTTGGGTCTCATCGTTTTAGCATTCCTTATACTGTCAGGTGAGGCCTTTAGCGCCAAACTGCGGTCTCATCAAACCAAAGGACTTGTTTATATTCCTTCAGGCTTATACAAGCCCTTTCGAAAAGTTGAGGGAACGTTTATCAGGATGCGGCCATTCTACATCAGGGAAATGCTTGTGACCAATCGGGAGTTTCTTGAATTTGTTAAAGCAAATCCGGAATGGCGAAGGTCAAAAGTTAAGCGGATCTTTGCGGACAGGTTTTATCTCATGAACTGGGAAAACGACACGACCATAAGCAAAGGTACCGGGAGGTTGGTTGATCCTTCTGCCCCTGTGACTTTTGTTTCGTGGTTTGCTGCAAGAGCTTTTTGCCGTTGGAAGGGAACAGAACTTCCTACCTTCGATGAGTTACAGTACGCAATTAAAATACTTAATCAGAGAGCTTCTGATCGGCACAGGGGTGCAGTATTGTTTATAAATAGTGATAGTAATCCTTGGGAATGGGTTGAGGACATTAACAGCTTTAGCATCGTGCAGCAAACATCTGATGTTCAGGGGGAAGCCCCGGTTCCACTGTGCGCAGGTGCAGCCGCTGGATTTAACAATATCCTGGATTATGATCAGTTCAGACGCTTCAGTTACTTAAGTTCGGTAAAGCCAGATTATTGTGAGCCTAATTTGGGCTTTCGCTATATTATCAGGATCTCAAAATAAATTTGAGGTTATTATGTTTATTCGCAAGCATAACACTCTGTCAGCGATCTTCTCTGGGTTGGTAATCTTGCTCTCAATATACATGGTTGCCACTAAAAATAGGGAAGGCAAAAGTTTGCAGCCAAAAGAATACAAATTCATAGATGATTCATGCTGCATTCCACCATCTGTGTATGACGTACAGAACGAGTTGTCCATTTATCAGGATGGCTCGTCATGGACTGACGAGAACGGTAAAGGTAAAGTTCTAGCAAACTTTAGAGGGAAGGTTGTCATTCTTTCAATGTTTTATTCTCACTGCACAATCTCCTGTCCATTGCTCATAAATGACATGAAAAAGGTTGAACAGCGAATCTCGATTCAAGACCCAGGCAAAGTAGCTTTTGTTCTTGTCACGATGGATCCTTCAAGAGATACTCCGTCGGTGCTGCGCGCATTGTCAGAAAGGCAAAATCTCGATTTAAATAAATGGACTTTACTCACTGGAAAGGAAGATGCGATTCAGTCCCTCGGTGCATTGCTCGGTGTCTCATTTGTCAAAAAGGGAGATGGTGATTTTGACCACTCCAATCAAATAACTATCTTAAACAGAAAAGGCGAGATAAGTTACAAGCACTTTGGTGTCGGAGGGTCGGTAGATGACATTGTGGCTGTAGTTGATTCAATTGGTATGAGAGGTTGATTGCGCCGATTAGTAATGAACGGTGATTTCACAGAAATATGTTCCTTAGCATCTTCTGAATTTAATACTAAATTATGGAGGTCTAATTCAATGAATGCTTTTGAGCTGCTACATAAACATCATCAAGAACTAATGAGGGATCTTCAGCTGTATGTTGACCGTGTGGTGCAGGATGCGGCTGACGCATCTTTATTATTATCATATTCAAATGAATACTTAATATCTCATGCTGAAGCAGAGGAGATATTGCTTTATTCGGCAGATGAGGATAAAGATTTTATAAACGGTCTTATTCGAGAACATAAGGAAATCAAGCAGGGCATTGACGTGATTGATGGTGCATTCTCGAGAGGTGATGTTGAGCATGTTGTAACGGAAGCTAAATATTTTATGGAGCTGCTTCTTAAACATTTTGGCGTTGAGGAAAATCAACTCCTTCCACACCTTAGAGAAAAGCTCTCAGATGAAGATTTTCAGAAGTTAATTGAGGAATCTCATGCTGTTGAGTTTGAAAAGCGACGATCGGACGTGTGGTCCTTATATGAATACGATCATAAACGGATTGATTTAAACCTCTCGCGTCTCAAGCGCGAAGATCTTGACACCGACAGAGCAGTAAGATTGTATGCTAAACTAAGGGCTCAACTACTGACTCATATAGAATTAGAAGAATCGGTTCTTTTCCCTGCATTCATAGATATAGCACCGCCAGAACAACACGGGCCTATCCAGGTCATGATTGACGAACACCGAGTGATTACGTCCTACATTTCTGCTCCATCAGAAAAACTCGATATTAGAGTGTTTTTGGATGGCATAGATAATCTTGGTGGCAAACTTGCAACGCATAATAAGAAAGAGGAATTGATTCTCTACCCTATGATCAACAGATCGCTCCCCAAGAAACACAAAATCGAAGTATTCAGGGAAAGCTTTAAAAAGTTTGTTCAGGTTTAATAATTAATTTCGTAGCGACGGAGGTATAAAATTCTAACTGCTCAAATAAGTTAGGGTCATTTGCTTGACAGCACCTTGGGTACCCACGTCTAGCCTGGCGGGCGCTGCGCCGCTTAAATTGAGCTGGGAGTGAACAATGCTGTTTTCCTTTTGTACAGATACGCTCAGGCTCCCAATACCCCTTAAGGTCATGTGTCCGTTCTCAATTATAGACGGCATCTGTGATGGAGTTGAAGGCTGGTGCTGAACGAATTCTGCGTTGGGTCCTGGGACAACCCTAAGTGTAACCACCACAGTGGCGGATACCTGGGCACTGGCGGTTTGTACGCCAGAGCCTGCTAGTAGGAGCCCTGCGGAAAGTGTCAATATGTGCCAGAATGTTTTCATCTTCAACTGCCCAAGTAAGTGCGTTTCTCGTGCCAGAGATGAAAACTTCTTTTCCGACGGTTGGTGTCGGTGTAATATACCGATATTAAGTGGGTTACATGGAGGAGGCTGGAGGGTGGTTTGTTTTTACAGCGGGTTTATATGGAAAAAATTACCGCTTCACAGAGAAAAATTTTCTATGGATCCTTTCAAGGCTCAATATCCGTTCTTACAGTTAATTGATCTGGAGTACTAAGAAATGAAGGAAAAGATCCTCTACCTGTGAACTGGTTTCAGGAGCAAATCCTGGAAATCAAAACTAAAGTCTGTCGCTGGAGAAAAAGGCTTCATTTTCGCTTGGTCGATCGAACCGTCCGCGTTTAGTGCAAATGTGACAAACGCATCTGCCCGTAATTCTCGGTCAGTCCACACTGCCAGAAACGTGTCATACTGCCAGTGGATCAACTCCCCTGTTAGCTGAGGTGTGTGAGAAAACTTAATGGTAAGTCTTCCATTTTGATATGTTATAAGGACATCTCCATACCAGGCATCCCTGTATCTCCCGGCATATTTTTGAAGGGGGAGTGATGGGCCCGAAAGGGAATCTCTCTCTGCTGCAGAAGCTCTTTCTGCGGCTGAAATTAAAGAATCATCTTCAGTTTTCATTCTTTTGAAGCCCGTCATCCAGTCAAATCCTGTAACGCCGAGGTAATAGTCCAAAATGTGATAAGTGATAGTTTTAAAAGCATATACTGATTCCTGGTTTGTTAAGATTGCCACGCCGAGTTTCAATGCAGGGATCAATGCGATTTGGGAAGCGTACCCTGGCAGGCTTCCCGTATGGCTTACCAGTTTATAACCCCGATAGTCACTGATGAAAAATCCGAGTCCATATCCATAAAAGTTCCTCTGCATTGGACTGAGAAAGTCCGGTACCTTCTGCACTTTGATTGGTGTAATAAGACTCCAAAGTTGAACGGATGTCGAAGGGTGGAATATTCTCACACTGTCTTGAACACGTCCAGAATCGAGCTGTACAATCATCCACCTGGCTATGTCAGCCGCATTTGAACATATTCCGCCTGCTGGGTTAGTGACAGGATCTGTATATGGTTTTACCGGCATAAGTTTGTTGTTAATAATAGCGTGAGGAGATGCGACATTTTTTTCTTTTGAGAGAAAAGAAATGTCATCTATGGTGCCTGTCATTCCAACCTTATCGAGAATATGCGATTTCACAAATTTTTCCCATGGCTCCCCTGTAACCTCTTTAATCAATTCACCGGCAACAAGGTAGAGAACATTGTCATACGCGAATGTGCTTCGAAAACTGGTAGCCAGAGGCACGAAGCTCAAACGTCTGACTATTTCACTTCGTGTGTAGTCTGATTGTGGCCACCATAAGAGATCACCAGCACCAAGTCCGAGCCCACTCCTGTGCACAAGAAGATCCCGCACGGTCAGTTGACTTGTAACATAAGGATCTGACATCCGAAACCAGGGTAAATAATTAATGACAGGTTCGTCCCAGTCAATTTTTCCCTCTTCGACAAGGATAGCAAGAGCCGTGGCAGTAAAAGCCTTTGTGTTCGAGGCAATCCCGAAGAGAGTTTCATCGTCTACCTTTGTGTTTTGACCAATTTGCCTCACGCCAAATCCTTTTGCAGTGATTATCTTTCCATCCTTGACGATTGCCAGAGCCAAACCCGGCACATTAAAAGTCTTCATCACAGTTTGAACGTACTCATCTATACTGTCAGGAGCCTGAAATTCGTGCCTGTTTAAGTGCAGGGTGGGTACAGTTTGTCCGTAACCATGCAGAGCAAAAGCAAATATCAGAATGTTAGAAAGAAGTCTCGTCATTTGAATTCCGACCTCCGTTTTGATTCGATATTGCAGTTCAATTTATGATGACCAGCTTTTTTATCAAGCCAAATTGCCAGTTTCCAAACTAATATGCCTTGTTTATAATTTATTGGATGTAAGTGCATCTTTAAGCTCCTTCTTCCTGTTAATCAGGTAGACTGCTAAAGAGCCTGTGAGCCAGATGATTATGAGCACGTTGGTCGCAATGCTTATTCCACGGCCAACGTAGTAAGTCCGCGGCTCAAATTTCAGCGTGACAATGTGATTCCCCTTTGGAATGCTCAAGCCGCGCAAGAAGTAATCAACAGGATAAATCTCTGCAGGTTTGCCATCAATAAACGCATGCCAGCCCTTAGGATAATAAATCTCGGATATCACAAGAAAGTTATTGCCGCTGGCGTGAACATCAATCTTCATTTCCTGTAATTTGTAATCGACAACTCTTACCGAAGCGCTGCTGTCAGGTTTTTCAATTTGTACCCCCGGATCAGTCTGAAAATATGCTGTTTGAACAGGATCAAATTTCCCATCCCTTAGATCTTCAAGAATTTCCAGTGCTGGGGCGACCTGGTATCTTTCTACAAAGAACGCCCTTGGAAGTATATTATTATTTTTGTAAACCAGCTGAGTGCCTGAGAAAGCCAAAACCCCCAGGGAATTGTCCGGTTTGTCCGAGATAATGTACTTTATTCCAAGAAGCCGCATTACATTTGGGTTTGTTATGCCTGCTACTTCCATCATGTTTTGATAATTTCTCAATTTTGCACCTGTATATCCATATGCATTTTGGAGAAGGAAATAGGCCAGCGTGTTTGAAGTGACAGGCTGGTGATTTTGAAGTTGTATGACCCTGTATAAAGTCGTGTCGCGCTGAATATAAGACACGTAATCAGGCTTCGCAAAGATGCTGGCGACATCCTGCTTGTCACTATAGAACATGGGTCTGACATCTACCCTCCACATATCGAACAGCAGAATAACGAGGAAAGTGAAAGCCGACATGGCAAATGAGAGTTTTTTCTTCAAAAACAAATAAATGACAAGGCTGGTGGCAGCTGAAATTAGAAGTGAAACCGTCAAATCGCTCATCATGTTATCAAAAAGGAGGGAATAAATTTGCTGAGGAATTTTGTGCGAGTTCTGGACCAACGCAAAATATGAATCCTGCAGATATCCCTTGAACAAGTATGCTAGTAGCAGAAAGACTAGAAAAGCCCCAAACCAGTAAAGTGATCTTTTTGCAAACTTAACTGTGTTGTGTTTACCGGCCTCAAATACAGCCTGTAGTCCATAAGCCGACAATACAGGTAAAAAAATTTGTGCTAAAATTAAAATCATGCTGGGAGCACGGAAGCGGTTAAAATATGGGAAATGGTAAAACATTAAATCAAACAGCACAGGAAAAGTCCTGCCAAAGGAGATAAGAAGTGAGACAATTACCATGAAAAGGGAGAATTGTACGAAAAGCTCCTTTCGATACTTTACGAAGCCTATTATGGCAAGAATTATAGTTATAACCCCCATATACTCAGGTGCGTCTGTGAATGGCATTTGACCAAAGTAAGTGTTGACCCGCACCATCTGGTTGTTTGAAAGAGGGCCCTGATATTCATAATCGCCAAATCCGTAGTATGACGGAATAAAAAACGTGATCATCTCTTCCGGACTGAACGACCAATTTGTGGCATATTCATAGTCAAGTCCTCCCTCATCGGCAGATTTCACACTTTCATTTTTTACGAGCGGCTGCGAGCCACGAATTGAGTACTTATTATATTCCAGTATTGAAAGATACCTGTCGGAGGACATGCCAAATGCAATTATGCCGGCAATTATTGTTGAAAGAATCATTCGCCAGTAAGGCGTAAGCTTTTCTTTTCTAACAATTGAGTATGCCAGAGAATATATAAAATAGGCACCAAGGGCAAACAGGGAATAAAAAATCATCTGAACATGTGAGCCTTCAAGCATCAGATGAATTGATAAAATGAGCCCTGCCATGGTTATCCACCTGAATTTATCCTTTGTCTCCAAAACAAAGAGAAAGATATACGGTAGAAATGTAATTGTCAGAATCTTTGTGCCATGTGCAACCATTACCCAGATAATTACGTACATCATAAAAACGGTTGCCGTTCCAGCAAAGAAGCTGGGGAACTTTCCCAGTCCCAACTTCCTCATTAAAAGAAAAATCCCAGCCCCAAAGAGGAAATAATATACAATGTACCAAGCAATGTCGGGATTTATAAAAATGTAAGAAACTAGATGAACAATTTGTCCCCATATGTAATTTGTTATATCATACCACCGTGTTCCCTGTACCATCAAACTTGCAAAGGAAGGCATTCCACTAAATACATATGGGATCCAGAGCGGAAAAACGTTTTCCGTTTTTGCCTCTTCAAGGTAGGTCTTGAAACTCATCGGAGAAATCGCATCAGGCGCACCGAATATCTTTCCTTCAAATATCGCTTCGCGGAAAAAGATCACTAACAGGAGAACAAGAAGCAAGAGTAGAACAGGAGTTTCATATTTCTGAGGAACAAGTTGCTGGCTCTTTTGTGAGTTATCGTTATTTTGCTTCTTTTTCTGTTTACTCATAATCTCGCTCTCGTTTTTTAAATTGTTTCACTTGATCTCGTTGCTACCACTAACAATCCGCCTCCTGAGGAAGGAGGGAAAAAATAATCAATTGCCATAAAAATAAGTGAAATGGGAAACGTTATGATCAGATAAAAAGGTATTATAACAAAAAATAAGTCCGATTTGTTTAAGATGGTCATTGGGATCTTAATTGAAAGATTCCAGTAAACCGACCCGGCCCAGCCGTATGTATAGGAAGTACTGAGCACTCTTAAATTTGCCGATTGTAGCTTTTTTTTGAGTGAGTTTATGGAGTACCCATCTCTATAATGTTCATCAACAAATGATTTGTGTCCATTGTCAATTTCAGAATCGCTCCCAGACGGTGTAGAGATAATGACAACCCCGTTATTGTTCAGTAAATCAGCGAAATTCCTGAAGACAGCAACGTCATCTTTTATGTGCTCCATCACATCTACAGAAAGGATTAAATCAAATTTACGGTTTAGCAAATTAGGTAGATCTTTTGCCGATATGTCTGCTTGTATAAAAGAAAGGCGGTTGCTTGCAATGCGGCTTGCAAAGTTAGAATTTCTTATTACTTCTTCACCGAGGATATCCACTCCCAGGACCTCGGCATCAAATTTCCTGAAAATGTAATATGAAAACTCTCCCATTCCGCAGCCTGCGTCAAGAGCTGAGGCAAATCGGGTATCTTTGAAGGCCTTTCTGAGAGACCGCTTGACGTGCCAGGCACGCAACAGGAATAAGTTGAGTACCGAATAAAGTATTTTTCTTAAAAACACATTACTTCTTACAGCGGAACTGATTTTATTTTTTATAGGTTCGTATTTCATAACGCTGAGAGCTATTGGGTGCCTTCATTTTAACTTTAATATAATCATACGGACTAATCTAACTATAAAAAACCGAATATAGAAAAATGTTTTTCGATAAGTGAGCACGAGAAAACAATTATTGTACCACCTATTGGTTTGTGGGAATTTGCCAGTTAAGGACATACAAGGTGTGATTGCTCATTTCGTGTTTAATGTTGGTTTCGGGGCTACCCCGGCATTGTGATGATTCAATCGGTCTACCTGCTTAAATTTGAACCTAAATATCTGGAGGTTTAGATTGAAAATATCAGGAAGAGCAAGAGCTTATTTTAAACTGCTTCGTATTGACCACTACGTTAAAAACTTTTTTGTATTTGCACCAGCATTTTTCGCTCTCAAATTTGACTTGAGTACGTGGTTGTTAGAATGTGGAGGATTTGTTGCTTTCTCGCTCTGCGCGAGCAGCATATATATCCTGAATGATATATTTGACATAAATCAGGACAGAAATCATCCTTTAAAGAAACTACGGCCTATTGCCAGCGGTGAGGTAAAAATCGGGACAGGTTATGTAATTGCGATGATTTTGTTTTTGTTTTCAGCAGTAGCCAGCTGGATAATTACAGTGAAATTCTTAATTGTCATTTTAATTTACTTTTTTATGAATGTCTTTTACAGTTTGGGACTCAAGCATATTCCAATCCTCGATGTGGTTATAATTGCAACAGGGTTTGTATTGAGAGTGGTTGCGGGGTCATTGATTATAAATGTAAGGTCGTCTATGTGGATCATACTTGTCACCTTTTTGCTTGCGTTGTTCCTGGCAATTGCAAAGAGGCGGGATGATATCCTTATTTCGGTTGAACAGGGGACCGTAAGAAAAAGTATTGATGGATATAATCTTGAAATGGTGCAATCTGGAATGGTCATTATGGCAAGTGTATCTGTTGTGGCGTACATTATGTATACGATATCTCCTGATGTAATGGCGAGATTTGGGACAGACAAACTATATTTAACATCCTTTATGGTTATTATTGGGATTTTAAGATATCTTCAAATAACCTTTGTGAAAGGTCAAAGCGGAAATCCAACACAGGTTGTTTTGAGAGATAAGTTTTTACAGGTCATCATAGTGACCTGGCTGTTGAGTTTTTGGTTGGTAAGGTATTTGTAAGTTTATGTATAAAGAGAGTGGTTTGTTGTACGGATGGGGGCGCTATCCCAGGATATATTCCGAAAAGATTATTCCTTACAGTATTAAAGAGACTCTGTTCAGCGTTAGAAAAGCTCAGGATATTCTTCCAATAGGTAACCTGAGGAGTTATGGCGATAGTGCGCTAAACCAGCGGGTCCTACAGATGACGGGATTTCGCCGATTCCTAAGTTTTGATGATTCAAGTGGTATCCTGCACTGTGAATCGGGGGTGCTGCTTTCCGATATCATTGATACGTTTTTACCTCGAGGATGGTTCCTCCCTGTTACCCCCGGGACGAAATTCATTACTGTTGGGGGTGCGGTTGCCAGCGATATTCATGGCAAGAATCATCACCAAGATGGTTGTTTCAGTAATTTTGTAAATGAAATTGAACTAATTATGCCTGATGGTTCAATAAAAATTTGCAGTCGACGGGAAAACAGTGAACTTTTTTATGCAACGTGTGGAGGGATGGGATTAACTGGTGTAATTCTTACAGTCAAGTTCAGACTTGTACGTGTTGGCTCATCAAAAATTAAACAGGTTGTATACAGGGCAAAAAATTTACAGGATACATTTGATTTGTTTGAGGTGATCAATAGTTTTCGATACTCGGTTGCGTGGGTCGACTGCCTTTCTACCGGCAGGAAATTAGGACGATCTGTGATAATGGCGGGAGATTTCATAAATGATGGAGATTTTGGTAGTTCAAAAAAGATTACATTGCCAGTACCAATTGATTTACCCGGGTTTGTCTTGAATAAGTACGCCCTCAGGTTATTTAACAGCGTTTATTATGTTAAATCAGGAAAAAGCGGCAGTGAAAGAGTCGTTGATTACGACACTTTTTTCTACCCCCTGGATTTCATTAAGGAATGGAACAGAATGTATGGGAAAAACGGATTTGTTCAATATCAGTTTATACTTCCAAAAGAAAAGAGTTACAACGGCCTTGAAGAAATTTTAACGATGATTGCCAGAAGGGGGAAGGGATCATTTCTTGCTGTACTGAAGCTATACGGGAAGGAAAATCAGAATTATTTATCCTTTCCAATGGAAGGCTATAGTTTAGCACTTGATTTCAAAGTCGAAAAAGGACTATTTAATTTTCTCTCTTTGCTTGATGAGGTCGTAGTAAGAAATGGCGGCAGAATTTACCTGACGAAGGACAGTAGGATGAGGAGGGAAGTGTTTGAAAGTGGATACCATAAAGCTGAAACATTCAGGAGGTTGAGAAAAGAGTTTGGAATGAAGGAAAAATTTAACTCTATGCAGTCAAGGAGGCTTGATATATGAGCGGGGAAAATGGCAATTGGCTTTTGGTCCTTGGCGCTGCAAGCGACATTGCAAGGGCAGCATCAAGGACATTCGCTCGGCACGGATGGAACTTATATTTGGCATCGAGAAGTACAGACGATCTTGAAAGAGATGCATCTGACATAAGATTGAGATTTGGCGTTAAGGTGGATGTGATATTTTTCGATGCTGTAGATTTTAAGTCTCATATTGGATTCTACAATTCTCTTAATCCAAAGCCGCTCGTTGCTTTGATAGCTTTTGGATATCTCGGGAGTTCGAGTTGTGGGGATCCTCTGAAATTAGAGAACAACCTTGAAGAGATAAAAAAAATTGTTGAGACAAATTTCCTTGGTGGAGTGAGCATAGCTGAGGTTATTGCATTTGACTTTTCTCAACGCAAAGCGGGAACTATAATTGGAATTAGTTCAGTTGCCGGAGATCGCGGTAAGGCATCAAATTGTGTTTATGGTGCCTCAAAATCTGGCATGACAGCTTACTTATCAGGCCTGAGAAACAAACTCTTCCAGTACGGAGTATCGGTTATAACAATAAAGCCGGGTTATGTCAGGACAAAGATGACGGCAGGAATGGCGCTTCCTGCACTCCTGACGGCAGACCCCGAGCACGTTGGCGAAAGTATCTGGAAAGCTTTCAAACGGAAAAAGGATGTCGTTTACGTAAAGGGAATATGGCGACTCATTATGTTGATTGTTAGATTGATCCCTGAAAAGGTGTTTAAACGGTTGAAGGTTTAGTTTGTGCGCGTATGCTTCCAATCATACTGGAGCTGCTGGAACATCTTTTGTTTCGGTTCGAAGAATATCAGCGTTTCCCGGCTTGTGTCTGTTATTGAGCCGTACTCTTTAATTGGATATACAGGAATCGGTGTTACAAGGGCAATTTTGTTGATATTAATCATGTGAGATTGCGTATTTTACAGGCTCATTTTTCTGATTTTTTAATCAGAGGGAGGAAGAGATCTCTAACCGCATCCGTAAAGGTTTCTACGCCAAACCGATTGAGTATCCTTCTTGAACTGTCTTGCAAAGCATTTAATTGCCTGCTATCCATTTTTGCAATGTATAAGGTTTGGTCGATCAGGTCAGATATTTCAGACCAGAGAAATCCGTTTACACCCATGTTCACAATCTCCTTCAGCCCTCCGCGGTCCACAACTATCGGTATACATCTCGCTGTCATTGCTTCGGCAACTGACATTCCGAAATGCTCGGTTTGTTCGGGAAACTTCTTTTCGTTCACACCATACCCTGCACCGTGCCAGTAAATTGTTGCTCGATTGTAAAGTTGCAGAAGGTTTTCTCGCGACTCATTGATATGAAAAAAAATAGGAAAGCCCTGGTTTTCCTTTTTGAGGGTCTCTATGTATTTAACTGTAGAATGGTCATTAGATGCGCTTCCTACTATGTGATATTCCCAACCCGGAAGCTGGTGAGCAATTTTCCTATATGCTGCACAAAGGATATCATACCTTTTATTATTGTAAAGCCCTTTAAAGAAGCGTCCGACGCTAAGTATTATTTTCTCCTTCCTGACATTGACAAGGAGGTGATCAGCAACGGGCGGGTACAAAATCTTGCTCTCAAGACCGAAATTTTCAAGGAGCACGTCGTGAGTAAATTTAGAGTTACTCAAGGTAAAAGTAGCGATCCGTTTGGCATTATTGATTAACCTGAGCCTCAGCACATCTTTGGCTCCTTCTTTAAACTGCCCTCTAACAATCTTGTTGAGTACCGTTGATATAGTTATTGGAGGGTAGGGCACCTGAAGTGCTTGAATGAAATGTTTTGAATTTGCTTTAATTGGTTTAAAATTCGAGAGGGCGATGAAGATATCAACAGTTTCAGATAATCTTTCCAGTTCGGAAGCAGACTCACGAATCACAATAAAGTTTACAGATGAGAGGTCGAGGCCAAAGAGGGATGCCAAATACTCTTTTTTAATTTCCGCACACCCGGTTACTATTGAAACCCTTGTGTCCGGTATTGTGGATAGAGCATAGGCTAAGTAGAGCATATACCTTTCCCCACCACCTAAAGTTTTCCAATAGGGAGAGTAAATATTGATAGTGTTACAGTTTTTTTTCATGTTTTCGTGCTTATAACTCATAATTTCCATCTCTTGATGAGTCATGATGGCTTGGTCTCAGTTTTAGATGCTTTCATGATGAATCATAAATAGCTGCTAAGCCACAGTCAACAACGACAATCTAATCACATCTTCTCAAATATTTAAAGCTCAAATGTAAGTGGTGAATAGTTTGAGGTAGTAGATTCTTTTATAATTGAGCCATAAATTTTCATATGCGATCTCCATTGGTGTCAGTTATAATTCCAACATATAACAGGGCGGACCTGTTGCCCCGGGCAATTAGAAGTGTTCTAGCGCAAACATTTACTGATTTCGAACTAATTGTCGTTGACGATGGATCTATTGACAATACCAGAGAAGTCGTTGATAAATTTACACATTTAGACGCAAGAGTTAAATATATTTGGGAGCCAAACTCTGGTCGACCTGCAGTACCGAAGAACAAAGGAATAGAGAATGCTAGCGGGGAATATATTGCTTTTTTGGACCACGATGATGAGTGGCTGCCTGCGAAGCTTGAAAAACAGCTGATTTTATTCAACAATATACCTGGAAATGTCGGCTTGGTGGCTTGTGACTATCTTGCTATTGCGGATGGGATGCAGCGTGTCTTAAGGACTCATCGACTCCCTGGCTATCTTGACAAGGACAATTTTTTTGTCAGTATCCTTAGGGAGGATTTTATAAGCACTACGAGCATTGTCATTATCCCTATTCATGTATTAAAAAGGGTTGGAGTATTTGATGCAAATTTGAAATATGCCGACGACTGGGAGATGTGGATGAGAATTGGTAAAGAATACTCATTTGCCCGAGTCGATGAGTTCTTGGTGAAGTATTACGTTCACGGAATGAATACGATGAAAAAACAGAGCCCCATTGATTATGCTGAGACACTGCGTTACGTCCTGACCAAGCATCAGGATAAGTGCAGAAAGTATTATCGTGTGTACAGCCGGAAACTCGGGCAACTGGCCGGGAATTACTCTGCATCGGGAATGCTGTCACAGGGTAGACATTACTATTTTTTGTCTGTTCGGGCGAACCCTATGAATATCAAGAGTTACTTTTCTTTGGCTGCATCTTTACTTTTAGGCAAGCAAATATTCATCTGGATATATCATATGAAGCGGAGCGTGAGGGAATTCAAATGGCGACTGAAGCTACTATATCGTCGACCCAGTTCCATCTAACGGGGGGTACAAGTGAAACCACCTGCTTTAAGTAATCTCTAACGCCTTTACCCGTAAGTATGCTCCTTTCAGTTCATTATTTGACCGCCAATATAAGGATGGGCTTTGCCCGTTGACCTCGGTTCTGGTCAAAGTCTATGTAAACTTCCTTCCCCAAATTTTCCTGTGTATTCTCTAAGACCGTCAAGTACGGCAATCATGGCGGCGCGTGCAGCTCTAAGGTTGTGGTGCTTAAAGATAAGTCTAACAAACTGGCGCGTATAAAAGTATAAAAAGTATGGAAGATATAGTACTTGCATAAGCAACGAATTATGCTTAAGAACGAAAAGGATTTTATTTCGGAGATTAAAATATATGTATACTGGACTGTCCCATTCAGTAGTATTGGATACCTTATGGTAAAGGACTGCTTTTGGTTGGTAGATAATTGAGTAACCGGCCTTTTTTGCGCGCACACAAAAGTCGCTGTCTTCAAAATATAAGAAGAATCTTGTGTCAAGCAGCCCTATTTTTTCTACGACATCCTTCTTGGTTAGCAGACAGCATCCCGTTATGAAGTCAGTTTCTTTCTCAAAGTTGAATTCGTCACTATCTTTTTGATTCATTCCATCATGTCCACTCACAGCTTTCCTTATATTAAACCGTCCTCCAGCAAACCATAAAATATCAGGGGAGTCATGATAAAAGATTTTTGCGCCAATAATCCCAATTAGCGAATCTTTTCGCGCCGTTTCTATCAAATTCCTTAGCATGTCTTTGTCGACAACTGTATCGTTGTTCAAAAGAAGAATCAGCTCACTCCCAGACTGCAGGGCATAACGAATGCCAATGTTGTTGCCTTCAGCAAATCCAACGTTTTCTTCCTGTGGGATTATGATAGAATTTGGGCATGCATTTTTCAGTTTTGTGAGGCTTTCAGGACGAGATTCATTGTCGACAATAATTATCTGGAAGTCTCGGAATGTACTTTGTTCAATTGATCGAACACAGTCTGCTGTAATATCTGCATTCTTATAGTTTACAAGAATGATCGAAAGTATGATACTCACCTCTTCTTTGCTCTGATTATATACTGCATTGCCACGAATTCATTGAGTTTGTCAAAAAATAGGAGATTAAGTATCCGCATTTTTTTGCTTGCTACAACCTTTGGCCTTATAACTTCTATTGAGAAACCCGCATCAAGAATGAGTTTCGTCATACTGCGCAAGGAAAAGAAACGTATGTGAGTGCGGTCAAACAGTCCATAGTCTTCATACTCCCATCCGGCTTTAAGCAGGCGAAGAAGCACAGTGTAGTGTCTCATATTTGGAATACTACATACAATTTTTCCATCATCCTTCAAATATTTCCGGAATTTTATCAGAATTGATAGTGGATCTCTAAGGTGTTCGAGAATATCAGCAAATATTATATAGTCATACTGAAAATTAAGTTCAGAAAGCTCATCAGTCTCAATGTCAATATTAAAAACATCGTTAAGAATTTGACGGGCATGTTCAGCCGCGTCATGATTTTTCTCTATTCCTACAACTGTGCGATCATTTCGTCGACTCTTCAACAACGACCCAAGAAACCCATAACCACAGCCGACGTCAAGGACTGTTACTGCCGACGTCGCTACAATGGCTGCCACGTCTTCTCGCTGATTCTTATAATATCCTGTTTCAAACACGACCTGTCCCTATAATTTGGTGTAGTCCGTTTCTCATTTTCTGTGAAATTTTCCCGACAGTGAAGTTATTGAGCACTCGTTCCCTGCCAAGTTGTCCTAAAGACTCTCTGCAGCTGGAATCGTTTATGATTTTCTTTAATGCTTCATATAGCGCTATGTGATCATTCGGCTGCACCAGTATCCCTGCATTTCCAATGACCTCCGGAATCGAACCTGACAATGTTGAGACAACAGGCTTTCCGCATGCCATGGCTTCCAGAAGCACAAGTCCAAGCTGTTCCTGCCAGTACTTACGCGGTATGCTTGGTAAAGCAAATATATCGGCCATGTTGTGAACCAGGTGAATATCTGTGTGAGGGATGTAGCCAATTCTCATAACATTTTTTTCAAGGCCGAGCAATTTTATTCTGTTATCAAGCTCTTTTTCCATTGGACCTTTCCCAGCAATAACAACTTTAAGTTTCTCCTGATTAATTTCGGGATCCTGCACTAGCTTCTTTGCAGCGTAGATTAATTCGAGCACTCCCTTTGATTGTCTGATACGCCCCACAAACAAAATGACGACGTCATCCTGATTTATGTTGTACCGTTTGCGCCATTCGAGTCGTTCACCATCGCGTGGTCTGAAGCGCTCGGTATCCACTCCATAACCAGTTACGAATATTTTCGGTTCATCCACACCTTCCAGAATTAGCGAATCCTTTGCTCGTTCGCTCATAGCAAAGAATGCATCTACATTGGAATAAACATAATACTTCATTTTGCGGGCAATAGGTTTATTGTCTCGAGCAAATGGAATATTTTCCCAATGAGTGGCAATGAGCTTATATTCGTTTTGCCTCTTGATCCGTGCTATTTGATATGTTATCAGGAAATCGTAGTCGATTGTGTGCACAAGGTCAAACCCGCGTAATATTTTTTTTAGGTGCAAAATCATTTCTGGATCAACGCCTGCTATGTTATTAACAATCCCTGCAATCTTACGGAAGGCGTTTCCAAAGCATGCGTAATCAAGGATACAACTTAAGCAACTGGCTTGCATTATTTTGATGTTATTAACTTTGCCTTGTGTTCCAGCATTACTGGAAACGAAAGTTATGTCGAAATCATCAGTGAGTGGTTCGTATAATTTAATTTCTTCAACAGAAAGAAACGGTCCTCTTACTATGGCAATTCTTGGTTTCATCTTTTACTTTTACAGGTTTTTTATCATCAGTTCCCTTATTGGCGACGGGATGATCTTATACAGGATCAATTTATCTTCGGGCATTATCCCTCTTAAAAGATAGAATGCCACGAAATACACAATAATACCTGTGCCAATCTGGAAAAAGATATTGTAGGCTGAAAGCATGTAAACAGGAAGAGCCATCAGAACTGATGCGGTAACAGGTTTGTAAAATAAGTTAAGTAAGTTTAAAGATATTCCTATTCTGCGCAGGTAAAGGAAAGCACTTAGAAATACCATGATCTCTACCACTGCTAGTGAAATACTTGGCACCAAATACCCATATATCGGGATCAAAATGTAGTTAAGAACTGCAATAATAACACCGAAAGGAATTGTAACAAACATGGTGAACCGCTGTTTACCAATCGCGGGAAGGAAAGTATAAAGTACGTAGTTTGGGTATCCAAACATGCTAGAAACAATCAGTATTTGCAAAGGTATAGCAGCAGGTAGGAAAGCTTGCGTGTAAAGAGAGATGATAATTTTTTTTGCAACTAGAATTGTTCCAAAGCATAAGGGGATCGAAATTATAAGCATATATCTAACCGACGAGGTGAGAACTGCCTTAAGCTTGTTCTTGTCCGAGTGGTGGAGTTCTGCAAAAAAGGGATAAATAACAGGGGTGAAACTAACCGGGACAATAGTCAGTATTGTTATGATCTTGAAGGCTGCATTATAAAAACCTGCAATTTCGTCTCCCCTTAGGTATTTTAAGAGGGAAGAGGTTAAGTACATGTACAACACAAAACCAAGAGAACCAAGAGCAGCAGGATAACCCTCAACAACAAGGTACCGCCACAGTTTCGGATTTGGCTCAGTCCGAACACCGCCACAAATTTTTTGACATACAATTAAGGCACTCAGGAATATGGTGAGACTTGCTACAGTACTTCCCATGAGGAGCCCAGGCAACCCGTATCCCCGCAAAAGCAAAAATATAATGGCAACAGACGTTGTTAAGTCTGTTGCCACTGTAATTAGTGACACCAGCTTCATTCTTCTGTGCGCTTGAAACGTGCTTGTGAATATCAAAGTGAAAGAATTGATGCCTGTTATGAAAACACTAAAAACTATAGCCTGATTGGTAATTTTGTCGAAGTGGGACATTACGATGACAACCGTTATGATCAGCGACGTAAGGATGAACAGGAGTAGTTTTAAAAGTAAACCGTTGAAAACGTAATCTCTGGATCTAGAACGGTCTGCTGCGATATCTCTCGTCATGATCTGTGAAATTCCAAGGTCAAACAAGATTCCGAACATTGCAACGAAGTATGTCGCAAACGTGTATATTCCAAACGTGCTTACTCCAAGGTAAATAGCTATGTACTTCAAACGCACAATTCCCAGCAAGAGGCTTAGAACTTTTGCCGTGAAAAGCGCCGCCGTGTCGAAGGTTATTTTTTTTGCTTGAGATGGCAATTTTTAAGTGATTAAGCCCTCAGAATTTCCTTAGCTATAATATACGGAGAAAATTGGTATCTCGCTGATCATCTCTCTTTGAAATAATTCTCTTAATTATATCTTGTTAAGTTTTCTATTTTTAATTCTTGACTTCATGATTGAAAAAAGGATCCTACCGCTAAGTCCAAACGGTATTGTAATCCAGTGATGCCATTTTGCATATCTGCGCATTAACTTAACCTGGCTCTTCAACTTGTTCCAGTTCTTGAACCAGGAAAGGTTACCGCCGGAACTGGCTGAAACCTTATGCCAGATAATTGACGAGGGGACATACACCAGCTTGAAACCTGCTCGGGATGCCCTGATACACCAATCTACATCTTCCCCATACATGAAGTAACTTTCGTCAAGCTTTCCAATTTTTTCGATAACGGCACGCTTTGCAAGGAGGCAGCAGCCGGTCAGGTAATCTACCTCTGTGAGACTGTTATACTGGCCTCTATCTGTTTCCCTTATTCCTTTATGGTATGTCCATCCGGATCCCCAATCGATTCCTCCGCCGGCGAACCAAATCCTCCTGGGATCATTGTAATAGTAAATCTTCGGACCTGCCATACCAATCAACGAATTCTTTTCTGACTCATATACAAGCCTGGCTAGGAAATCCTGGTGAACAACGGTATCGTTATTCAGGAGCAAAACGTAGTCTGCGTTATTTGCAATAGCTAAGTCAATACCGATGTTGTTTCCTCCGGCAAATCTGAGGTTGTTCGTATTAGCGACCACCTTTACCCATGGGAAACTTCTGGATATGTACTCCACACTACCATCTGAAGAACCATTGTCCACAACCACTGTGACAAATCGAGGATAGTTGACCTTACTTATTGAATCCAGACATGAGGCGGTATAATCCTTGCCGTTCCAATTTAAAATAATGATATAAACAAGTGGGGAATTCATATTTAACGGAGCGAAAAGCAGAAAACATGCTGTAAAATGATAAGGTTCACATTTCCTAATGTAATTGTTTAAGACCTATATTAAGTTAACCAAATACCTCCCGATGTTTCAAGTGGAAGTGGTGATATCGTGCAACGGGAATGTTGGTACCGATTTTCCAGGGTTTATTTCAAGTCACAAGTGCCACAAATTCATGATCAGCAGGAAAAATCCAGCATTTCCTGTTGCTGAACTGCCGTCAAAGGTATGGTTGAAAAAGGTAATTGGATACCATTTGCACCAAGCAAAGTTATGTTTGCCATTATCAATCTCAAATCCAATGGCGTTTTAAAAGCCAGGTCTTTACAAACTGCGTCAAAACAACGTATGAGAGAAGAGTGACAACTAAAATAGGCCAGTACAAGGGAGGTAGTGTTACCAGTCCTAAAGATGGCGCCAGCGGGGAAAAGGGCAACCAGATCCCCAGAGCCATTATCAATCCTGTTGTTACCATCAGTGGAATACTTGGTCTACTTTGAATGAACGGAATTTTGTTTGTTCGTATGACATGTATGATCATCGTTTGTGTCATCAACGATTCAACAAACCATCCTGTCTGGAAAAGTGAAGATCTGGACGGATCCCAACAATTAAAAATGTAAAGCATCACAAAATACGTCGTATAGTCGAATATTGAACTTATTGGACCTATAAAGATTATGAATTTCCTTATTTCATCTATTGACCATGGACGTGGCTTCGCAATCAGCTCATTATCAACACTGTCAGTTGGAATCGGGATTTGTGAGAGATCATAAAGAAAATTGTTCGTTAGGACTTGAATTGGCGCCATTGGTAAGAATGGAAGAAAGGCACTTGCACCAAGGACGCTAAACATATTGCCAAAATTTGAACTTGCACCCATTCTTATATACTTGAGAATGTTGTTGAAAACTTTTCTCCCTTCCATAACTCCTTCCTCAAGAACCATCAGGCTCTTTTCTAAAAGAATGATGTCTGCAGATTCTTTTGCAATATCCACCGCCGTGTCGACAGATATCCCGACATCAGCTGCGCGGAGCGCGGGTGCATCATTGATGCCATCGCCCATAAACCCGACGACATGTTTTTTCTGCCTGAGCACATCGATTATTCTCTTTTTGTGCGTGGGAGAGAGGCGGGCAAAAAGCGTTGTCTTTTCAGCTGCCTCGCTGAGTTCTTCATCGCTCATGTTCTCAATTTGACTGCCCGTAAGGGTGTTGTCAGTTGAAAGTCCAACTTCATGACAAACTTTTTTAGCTACTAGATCGTTGTCGCCGGTTAAAACTTTTACTGCAATACCGTGCTGTATTAGAGCAGAAATTGCCGGCGCTGCGGTTTCTTTTGGCGGATCTAAAAAAGCCAAATAACCTTTTAAGACCATGTCATACTCCTCGTCTTTTGAGTATGCCATCTTCTTTTCAACATTTTTGTATGCAAGGGCAAGAACTCTAAATCCGTCTGCACTCAGTCGTTCGTATTCTTCTTTCAGGTCCTGAATAAGTATCGGATCCATCGGTAAAACGTCACCTTCAAGTTCGAAGGATGTGCATCGCGAAAAGATTTCTTCTGGTGCCCCTTTTGTAAGAAGTCGCAATTCGCCGGAAGCCGACTGTACAACTACAGACATAAGTCGACGAGAAAAATCAAACGGTATTTCATCAACTTTCACGTAATCCTGAAGGGGCACAAATTTTTGGACCTCGCGGTGTTGCAGAACAGCACGATCTAGGACATTTCTTAAACCGGTTTGAAAATGACTTATTAAATATGCGTCTCTTAAAACTTCTTCATCTTCCTTTTGCACAACATCACAGTACTGATCGAGAATCACATGATCCATTGTTAAGGTTCCGGTCTTATCTGTACAAAGTACATCCATTGCCCCGAAGTTCTGAATGGCGTTCAATCTTTTAACTATCACTTTTTTCCGTGACATCAACATTGCTCCCTTTGAAAGGCAAACAGATACAATCATTGGAAGCATCTCGGGGGTTAGCCCAACAGCGACCGAAAGGGCGAAGAAGAAAGCCTCAACCCAGTTATGTTTTGTTAGTCCGTTAATAAGAAAGACAGTCGGAACCATAACGAAGATAAACTGGATCATAAGGATTGTGAATTTGTTGACACCCTTGTCAAAACTTGTTTCAATTGGACGCGTTGTTATAGCCTTTGCCATTTGGCCGAAATAAGTACTGGAACCAGTATTTACCACAACTCCAATTGCACTGCCGCTTTCGACGCTCGTACCGAGGTAACACATGTTCGAAAGCTCAAGCAAGGATTTGTCATCTCGGGTCTCTGGAGCATCAAATTTCTCAACTGGCATTGATTCACCTGTGAGAGATGCCTGAATGATGAATAAGTCCTTTGATGAAACAATTCTAACATCAGCTGGAATCATATCGCCGGCAGCGAGTTTAACAATGTCTCCCGGGACAATCTCTTTGAGGGGAACCTCAATCTCATTTCCATCGCGTAATACGGTTGCCGTAACGCTTATCATTGCTTTTAATTCAGCAGCCGCCTTATCCGCACGTGACTCCTGAACAAATCTCAAGACGACTCCCATCAAAACCATGGACATCATGACAACGCTTGATCGTATATCTTCTGTTAGAAATGCTACAACAGCGAGTGCAGTCAGTAAAATGACAAGGGGATTTCTTATTGAATCAATGAATCTTTCCAATGCACCATGCTTTTTTTCCTGTGCAACTTCGTTCATGCCAAATTTTTCAAGTCTTTCCGCAACTTCCTCAGCAGTAAGACCGGTGCTTCTCGTTTGAACAAATGTGAAAATTTCTTCCGATGTCATTTTGCTCGCACTAAAAAGTCGTTCGGCATATGCGCTTCGGATATTTTGCTTTCCGGCTGCTGTAGAAATTTCCTGACGTGAATTCTTATTGTCGTGTTTATTTCGCATTGGAAATATGTGTATTCTTGATTTCAGTGTAGCAAATCCGTGTGGCAGTCTTTGATTTTCTTCTATCATTATATTCCTCCACGGTTTTTTAGATTTCAATATGAAGTCTAACTGAAAATACGCTAACTGGTCCTCTGTCTTTATTATATGCAGGATTTATAATTAGCTGGTAGTCGGGTGATATTTGAAAACGGTTACTGATTAAGGCCGCATTGTAATATAATTCAGAGATGAATTCGGGGGCGTAGTTTAGTTTACCATCTCCAAGCATAAATCCTGCGCCACCTGCTTCAAGGTATTCACGATGTGATTTTGAAAGCATATTGATAGCAAAAGCAAGACCGGCATGATCTTCCCGATTATGCCATGAAGATCCACTTACCGAGACCCCTCCAGAAAGAAATCTGTCAACTTCTGTAAATGCCCATGTTTCATTCTGGCCATCGCTCCATCCGATGCGTGAGAAGACTCCAATGTCGTCATCGATCGGCTGCTGAAAATTAAGGCATAGTCCAAGTTTTGTCCGGCCGTTTTGCCGTGTGGATATAATGTCAGGGGTACCATTGATCCGGTTTTTAATGCTCATGTCATAGTTTCCCATCCTTGCGCGGTTGAGATAAATCATAACTCTTACCACCCCTTTTAGCGCGTTAGCTGAATAAGGGAACTCAAATTCGAGGTTTGATCCCAGGGAGTTACGTAAATCGACATCCATTTTTAATCCATTTGCACTTTCAGGCTCTAAAGCTGTAATTATCCGAATATGAATACTATATTTAATATACTCAGCAGCAAGACCCCAGGTGTACCCTCTCGTATCAGCGGCGAAATCCCAGGCACCATTGTTTACCAGAACCCAGTTCATAAACTCGGTTGTAGGATCGTTGGCATATTTGTTTTGGTCAATGAAATCCGGCAGGCTAAATTTACCTAATGTAAGTTTGAGGCGAGAGCCCATAGTTAGTGGGATTTCTCCCTGGACAAAAAGGCGTGCTATGTATACCTCTGGCCGTGAATTGCTAATTCGATAAGTTTGCGCATTAGGGAAGCCTGCAATCCCAACTGCTCCACTTAAACCTCTCCCGCCGGCAACTTCGGGATCGAATTCGAAAGTGGTATTTTTAAATGGATGAATTGAAGAGTAGAGCGTAGAAACGTATGAAGTTTTTATTTCCGCCTGAGGGATTATGCTATTTTGACCTACGTAAGGCGAATGAATTGGGGGCTTGTACTGAGTGATAGTTGTAAACGAAAAACTAAGATTATAAACATCTGAGTTTTTCTGGGCGTATCCTGCAAGAGTACCTGTAATAGCATATATCGCCGAGATTATCAGGATCCTCATCCTCTCTGTTCCTCATGCTTACCTCCTGATTAAGAAGTATATACGACAGTTCGTTTTCATGTCGGACAAACGAACTTTGGGAATACCTTATCGTTTGACTTCGAAACACGAAAACTTACTTAAACACTTGAAGTAAATCAATGAACTCAGTGCTTCTATTGTCGCTTAACTTGGCAGGTAAAATCTTCAAAAGTGAAAATGAAAGAACCTGATTAGAAACTGATTCGGAACTTCAAGCAGTCCTTGTTTTAAAAAAGAATTTCTCGGCTGCCTCGTATGCGCCGAACATTACTGCGCTAAATATGGCTGTTGAAGCAACGGTGTTTCTGAAAAAAGGGAGTGCCATAATGTAGCATTCCAATAATCCTGAGAGCGTCCTTGGATACATTGCGCCAGGTGTCAACCAAACTCCAAAGTTTGTTAGTACAAAGAACAGAACTGCCGAAAGCAAAGAATATCCCGCAATCATGATTGCAGATATTCTGGTTTTCATTAATATCCCAAGGAATGCAATCAACGCATAGCTTCCGTAGACAAAAAGCATTGATGTTGCAGCATAAAAACCGATAACGATGTCACTGGCTAATATGGCAGCAATTGGAACGAGGAGTGCAAGTCTCCTGGGGAAGTATGTGCCTGCAAATAATGCTATTGTAATAGCAGGTGTGAAATTGGGGGCATGTGGAATAAGTCTGGAGAATGCAGCGACTAAAACTAAAATTAACGCAAATAATGTATTCATTTTTCCTCCTTTTGATTAGCTAATTGGCATATTATTCATAAAATTCCAGAGGGAGAATTTTCCTCTTTCTGACGTAAGACTCAATATTGCTGCTGTCAAGTAGGGGATTTATTGTACTGTTAGTGAGCTTGAGTATTATCTTGACTGCGGGAGGATGGTTACACTCACGTGATACTCCAACAAGCTGATCCTCGAGCCTCAAAGCATATACTATTTCTGTCGCACCTGGCAGCAGCGAAGCGATGTTCATAGTTTACCTTTCAAATGCAATCGCGTCCGGAATAATACCTGCTGTGAACGAAATTCCGGTGCTGCTTCCTGAGGGAGAGTATATTGATACGGTACCATTTGTCACATAGTCCTTTGGGTTTGTAAAATAAATATTCCCGGTGGCCTCGTCAACGGCGATTCCATAAAACGAACCAATTACAAAATTCGCACTGGTTATTTGCCGTGCTTTCAAATCTAACTTAATAACCGCGCTATCTCCAATCAAGTAAGCCGAATTTCGCTGTGGGTCGGCTGCAATCTTACCTGGATGGCCCCCAATGTACAGTGAATCTGCCACGGCTAGTGAGCTTCTGTCTATTACAAAAAGATATCCTGGTGTGTCTGGATTCCAGTTACCTGTGCATACCACCCAGACGTGTCCGTTCCCATCATCAATCAGATTTGTCGGATTATAACCAACTTTGATTGTCTTAATCGTCTTCTCGGTTGCAGCATCAATCACCGAAACCGTATTTCCCGAACCAAACCCTGAGTTTGCTACGAATACCTTACCGTTTGTATATATTATGCCGTATGGATTTTGACCAACAGTTATGGAATCAGAAGAAAGAGAATTTGTAGCCAGGTTTATGACAGAGACCCTTCCCTTATAAAGATCCGTGACGAATCCTTTACCATCATTTTGATCAATTGCAATTCTATAAGGGCTTGTACCACTGGCGTAATAAATTGTTTTGATCGAGAGAGCGGTGTGTGCGTCGATGATTTCAATTTTATCGGAGTTGTTTACAACGATGTAAGCTCTCCCATTGTAAATTGCAATATCATTGCCTGTGTCTCCCAGGTTTCTTCCGTTTACTGTTTTAAAGATGTCCGCTATCGTCTTATTTGAGTCGGGATAAAAGGCAGTTAACGAAGAGTTGCCTTTTCCAAAGTTGCCTTCGTTGACAACATATACAAGTGAGGCACTTGGAAGTGGTGATTGTCCTGAAGGTCCTGTTGGAGTTTTTGCACATGATGCAATCAGGACTGCTAAGAAAAGTGTAATTGATTTCCTTTTCAATTGGATTCTCCTTTCATTTAATGTTTACATTTAGGTTAAAATAGTAGGTGCGCAACGCCATTGGTTGGAGCTCTATCACCTGATAGTTTTCGTTGAGTAGGTTTCTTATTGAAAATTGTGGGGATATTTCGGCAGAGCTCATTTTAACATTTGCCCCAAGAGTTAAATTGACGTTCGTGTAAGGTGAGAGGTAAGCATCATTTGCAGCAGTCGTATATCTGTATCCGACATAGCAAATGGATGCAGACAACAGTAAAGGGCCTGGTGAAACAACAGATGTGATAGATAGCTGTTCCAGCGGTCGATAGATAAGCTGTTTATTGTATGTTGGTGAATTTGGATCAGACCTGTCCCGGGTATTTCCATACGTATAGTTAATGGAAATTGCGCCGAGATCATGATAGTTTGCTCTCAAGCTTAACTCTACTCCCTGAGATATTATTTTTTGATAGTTTTGAGGCCTCCATATGGTCGAGTTTTCTGGAAGCCAGACTATTCCATCTCTAATTTGAATTGAATATAGGTTGGCATCAACCTGTAAGTAAAAAGGTTTTCGAATGGTTATGCCAAGGCCCGCGTCGTAATTGGTTGACCTTTCGGGTTTAAGGTTTGGATTACCTACAGTTCCATAGTAAAGGTCATCAAACGTTGGAGCCCTGAAATTTGTGCCTGCACTTGCTCGAATGTAGACAGGGAGAAATGTGATTGGTTTAAAATTGATCCCTACCTTTGGGTTTAAAGTTGGTCCAAAGTCGGAGTAATAGTCAATCCTCAAACTTGGTGAAATACGTGTTTCGGTTTTCAGTGGATAATGTAATTTCCAGATGCTGCTCAAATACGTGCCAAAGTGTCGTCGCTCTCTTATTCCCATCATCTCTGAACTTGTTGCTCTATCGACTTCGGCATCCATTCCTGTGACAAATGATAGGTAATCTGACTGGTGATCCAGTTGAAGCGATACCTGTGGCGAGATGGCTTTATAAAAGCTGTTAATGTCAGATGAGGGATCTACATATTTTAAATATTCATAGACTCCCCCTCCAGTTGCAGATAGAATGAATTCACCTATCTTTTGTACATGGTTTAATGCGATAAGTAAGTCACTGTCGTATTCTCTTGCCCTACCTACGAAATATGGCCCTGTAACCGAACCAGGAGTGCCGCGATTTGCCAGGGTATTACTGAGTGTTAGTGATGTAAATCCTGTTTCTTTAGGAAATGCTATTTTGAACAGCTGGTCATTGGAGACAAAATCAGCTCCGGTTCTTCTCATTGGATAAGTAAATTTGCCATCTGTGTAGTCGAACTTATAGTCGTTGCGCGACCTGACCTGATGGATGGACATATTTACTTCTGCAGCTCCGATGGTCTTGCCGAAGCCCAGTTCCCCCTCCTGGTAGCCATACGATCCGACACCTAACTTCGCGTTCGCATAGGATGTTCTGCTATTTGGGGAATACATGTTTATTACTCCGCCTATTGCATCTGAGCCGTAAAGTGAAGATGACCCTCCTTGAGCAATTTCGATTCGCGATATCTGTGAGAGCGGTACCAGAAAAAGGTCGACCATACCATTTTGTACGCTGTTGAGTCTTATGCCGTCGAATATAAGCAATGTCTCCTCAGCGCCTGTACCGAGGCTGCTTATTGTTGATAATTGCCCCTGTCCATATGATTTCACGAACAATCCTTCGATTGATGAAAGGATTGATGGAAGGTCTGCAAAACCAATTGCGCTAAACTCTTTTGCATCGATTGATACAACTTTGCTCATGGTGTTTTCCGGGGCAATTGCGGTTCTTGTAGCTGTAACCGTCACTTCTGGCGATACGAAAACTTTCACAGAGTCGGTTTTCAATAGTGCAATGTTGAGAATGAGTAATGCAATCATACTTCCTGTAAAAATAAAATAGCCCTGACCTCTCTCGAAGAATGCCTTCGGGGGAGTGGGATCAGGGCCTTAATTTTTTAACTCTTCCGCCACTTTGGCGGACCGAATTCAACCTCTCCCTCGGAGGTCTTTCATTCAAAAGACTCTGGCAGGTCTCCTGGCTTTCCCCTCCCCTGAGGAACCTTCCCACCACGCCTGTTGCGTAGCAGTGGCTAAAATTCTCAGAGGATTATCTCGCTGTCAGCGAGATAGGGTTCACAGTTGCGGGGCAGCTCCCGATTTTCACGGGATTCCCTTTTAAAAGCGTCCTTGGCGCATCACCAAAGTCTCAAATTTTTGAAAAGAACTCGATAAAATTTATAAATCGTTTCTATTTCTAACAAGCCATTTCTGCAATTCAAATTGTTGCATCGTTAATGTGTCAGTTCTGCGCTCATAAAAAGATTGACTTTCATAGTTGAAAGTGGCAATTTCAAAAGAAAGGCGGTCGGGCTTTCAATGGAACCTTCTTGACGGAAGGGAAGATAAATGGCGAGACAAATGGGAAATAATTCGATAATTTCAGCCGTTCGGCTCAGTTCTCGTCATTATCTGATAATTCTAACAACAACAATATTTGTTATTATTGCAACTGTTGTTGGAACAATCACTTCAACAGGTCGCCTCAAGTCAAAGCTATACACCACTGTTTTCAGAACCAATCAACTGACTGCTTACACAGTTGCAAGTCATCTGAAAGACTTTCTCGAAAGTCGTGCCAATGGAGTAAGGTCTCTCTCCAGAGTTCTGGCAGCAGATCGCAGATACCCATCCCGTATAGCAGATATCTCAGACTATTTTCAGTTCGTGAAAAACCAAAACATATACTCAATCCTATTATTCTCAGCAGGAGGCAAAGTCCTATACTCAACTAATAAAGTCAATGATGGAGAGGAGCTTTCGGGAAGTGAATTCTGGAAATACGTAAAATCCTGGTCGAGTAGAGGAATAACATATGAAGATTTGAAGGATCCGTCCGCCATTTTTCGTCGCATGAAACCTTATGCAGGAAGATTTGAAGGTTCCGATTTTATTCTTTTGGGTGCGCCGATATTTACTGAAGAGCTTGGCACTCACAGGATCAGACTTGATGGTGCAGTAGCGTTTTTGATTGATCAGTTTGCCGTTGTCGGTACCCCTATCGAAGAGGCAAGAGATTTCCGTGATACAACATTAAAAATTTCCGTCGGTGTTTTTAGCAAATCGGCTTTCCCCTTTGTGCACATATGGTCTAACATTCCGAGCTGGAAAATGGCGCGATTATCTGTTCTTCAAAAAGAGGGAAGAAAGAGTTGTAGTAGCTGCCATGTGGAGACGGACATTGAGAAAATATTCAGCGGGGAGGTCTTGACAGGCACTGCAGTCATGAAAACGTCTCTTCCGGATTCTGACGGCAATGAGTTTCTCTGGACATCGGCTCCAATTACATCGCCTTTTCTTGAACTTCAGGAAGGGATGTGGCATGTTGTTGTCAGTGCTGATAGAAATCCTGTAGAATTGAGTGTTACCTCTTATATGAAGGGATCCATCTTTTTATCGGTAGGAGTAATTGTCCTTCTTGTGATTATACTAACTGTTAACTATTCTGCTGCCAGAAAGGATGCTCTGGAGCATCAGCATTTTAAAAATATAGAACAATTAGCATCTCTTCGTGAGCAGTATGAAGTGTTAATTGAAGGCTCAAATGATGCGATTTATATATCATCTGGAAACAGCATTCTTAATGTAAATAAGAGGTTCAGGGAACTATTTGGGTATACTCTTGATGAAGTGAAGCAAAAAAATTTTCTTGACCTTGTGGCACCTGAAAGTCAGGGCTTATTCGAAGAGCGATTAAAACGATTTCAAAGAGGAGAGAAGGTAGAAAAGCAATATGCTTTTACTGCATTAACAAAATCCGGCGTAAGGATCCCGGTTGAAATTAGCGTTGCACATATCAGGTATGAAGGGAAAGTTGCGGCTATTGGAATAATTCGTGACCTGAGTGAATTGACAGCTCAAAAGGAACTATTTGAAACATTGTTTAAGAATGCGCCGGTTGGGATTCTTATACACCGTGAGGGCAGGATAGTCAAAGCCAATGACGCTGCTGGGCAGGCAATTGGATTTACCAGCGGTGAAGAAATCGTTGGACATCCAGTTTCATCTTTTATTCATCCAGAAGATCTTGAGATTACTAATAGGTATATGGAAAACGTCTATAAATACAAAATTACGGCACCGCTGGTTGAAGAAAGGTTTATCAAAAAAGACGGTGCACGTCTATACGTCCTCGCAACATCCGTTCCGATTGTCTATGGTGGGTCCGATGCCGTAGAAACTGTTTTTGTATCAATTGAAGACAGAAAAGAATTGGAAGACCGTCTTGCACGATATGCTGCGGATCAAGAGAGGGAGCATATAAAGCTTGATACGATCCTTCAAAGTTTGAAGGAAGGAATCATTTATGAAAACGAGTTTGGTCAGGTTGAGTATGCTAATTCTGAATACTGCCGGATTTTCTCTTTTGCCAGCCCTGCTGATTTAATTGGAAAAAACTATCAGAGTGTGATTAGAGATGCTTCAAAAAGGGTGAAAGATCCTGTAAGCTTTATAAGAATTAGTTTAAAAGACATTAAGACACGTGATGCCTCTTTTGATGAAAAAGTCGAATTAGTTGATGGTAAAATAGTAGAAGTTAGTTCGTTCTCATTTGTTGATGTACAAGGTAATTTCATTGGCAGAATCAACATTTGGCGGGATATCACATTGAGAACGTAATAAATACGCATCGATGCTTTTTCTGTAAATCTGAAGTTGGATGTTGATCTTTTTCTGTCATTAATGGATTTGGTGTCATTTTTTAAATTACCGAAAAATTTGCTACAGGTGCACGATGGGAGCCAAGCTTATTTTTGGTAGGATATTGGTTTCATTTGCGATCCTGACAGCATTGTACAGTAAAAGCCATGCTGATGGTGTCAAAATTAGTGAACTGATGTATGCTCCTTCCAGAGGAGAGCCCGAATGGATTGAACTGTACAATTGCTCATCGGATAGCGTGAATCTTAAAGGATGGATGATTGGTAACAAGTCTAAAATCTTATACACTCTTTCTGTAACAGATTTTTATCTTCATGCGTGGTCATACGTTGTGATAACCAGATCAGCTGCTATTTATTCCTATCATTCCGAGATTCCATCCCCGGTTATGATCGTTTCCTCGCTTCCAGAATATTTTCTGGTCAACACTGGGGACACGGTATCAATACGAAATTCTTCAGGTCAACTTGTGGATTCGATGTTTTATTCTCATGCATGGGGTGGCGGCAATGGAAAGTCCCTGGAACGAATTTCGTTTAATGTTTCTTCGCTTATGCAGTCAAATTGGTCGACTTCGGTCGACTCTTCCGGCAGTACACCGGGCAAAAAAAATAGCTTAGCTCAAAGTGAATACGATATACAAGCTGTGAGACTGAAGGCCGTTGTGTTCGGCGGTGATACAGTTGAATTTAACCTTACACTGAGAAACTTAGGTACCCGTGAGGCGTCGGGATACTCAGTAGACTTCTTTGCCGATACCAGTGATTCAGGAAACTTCTTCATTAGGGCAGGTACTTTCCATTCGATAGCAGAACTTCTTTCTGGCGACTCATTAACGATTAAGTTTTCGACAATGTGTTCCTCAGTAAGCCGTCGGGCAAAAGCGATTGTAAACTTTCCTCCTGATGAGAATATTGCCAATAATTCAGTTGTCACGGACATTGTTCATTGTTACAATGAACGCGATATAGTTATCAATGAAATTATGTATGCTCCTTCCAGAGGAGAGTCTGAATGGATTGAATTGTTTAATCCAACAGATAGGTTTATTAACCTAAAAGGATTTACCGTTGGGGACAATTCATCTGCAAAAGCGATAATTTCTTCAACAGATTACATTGCTTCTCCATCTTCATATGTGATAGTGGCTCATGATACTTCGTTTTTTTCCGCTCATTTGAAAGTTACGGGAAAAGTTTTTGTTACAGCATTACCACAACTTAACAACACAGGAGATGCTGTCGTCATAAAAGATGAGAGTGGTAAGACCATAGACAGCGTAGCCTATGAGCCCTCTTGGGGAGGAGACAGAGGTGGTAGATCTCTTGAAAGAATTAATGCTACCGGGAGTTCGTCTGACAGAAAAAACTTTGGAACGTGTTCTGATGTGGAGGGCAGCACGCCGAACAAAATTAACAGTATCAGTCCAACGGATTACGATCTTTCAATTGGGTCAATATCGGTAGCGCCTCAGATAATACGTGCTGGAGATTCAGCATTTGTGAGCTTTTACATAGTGAACCGTGGCAATAAGGTTGCATCTGAATCTATGGTTAAGATTTTTTATGATTTGAATTCAAATTTATCAATAGACAGAGGTGAAGAAATCGACTCCCAAAAAGTACCATCGATATTACCATCAGATTCAGTACGGGTAAATTTTATCGTAATGTTGCCTTCACAGGGTCCAACTACCCTGGGAGTGCTCGTGGTTTCCCCTGAAGATCAGCGTGTTAGCAATAATGTGGCTTTTTTGACTCTGAAAGCGGGTGTGCGAAAACAGAGTGTTGTGGTTAACGAACTCATGTATGCACCTAAAAACGCTGAACAAGAATGGATTGAACTTTATAATGCTGACGCTATACCAATTGATATGAGTGGATTCAGGATTTCAACCAGAAGCGCAAGTGTAACGATCGGCGCAAAAATAGTTCTTGATCCCGGTGACTATCTTGTTATTTGTAAAGACTCAACGGTCGCCAGATTTCATCGTCCAGTTAAAAACCTCGTTCTGCAAGCTGTTCCCTCATTACATAATGATGGTGATGTGGTGTTATTGTATGACAATGGCGGAAGCTTGTTGGATTCAGTCTCTTATTTGCCTGTGATGGGGGGAGCCACTGGAAAATCGCTGGAAAGAATAGACTATCTATCCAGTGCTAACGGTGTAAACTGGGCTGAGAGTGTCGACTCTACCGGTGCTACACCCGGGTCAGTTAACAGTGTTGCTATTCTTCCATACGATATCTCCATTAACTCATTACAGATAATGCCTAAAATTGTGGATGCAAATATAGCAGCAAGTGTTGTCGCAACGATAGGTAATGTTGGCAGGAACAAAATGGCATCTTTTAGTTTTGTTTTAAGAGTTTTCAAAGTAGGGGAGACTGAGGTAATTTCTGAGTCGTCAGGTAGCTCAGAAATTATATTAAATCCGGGTGACAGTGTTCAGCTATCGCATCAAATTTTGCTACCAGTATCTGGAGTTTATAGATGTATGTTAACGATCAAGAACCCGCTTGACATGCGTGCAAGGAACGATACACTCTCGTCTCTACTATTCGTTAGGTACGCGCCTCAAACCGTTGTTATAAACGAGATAATGTACAGCGGTAGAGGTGAGTATTTTGAACTGTATGGAAATTCATCTGCTCCAATTGATCTAACTGGATGGAGTTATAGAGTCAATGGGAGGCAAAACTCTTTAATAACGAAGACCCGAAAAGAAATAATGCCAGGCGGATATTTTGTAATAACTTCCGATACAGCTTTGTGTGAAGAGATAGCTGATAGCTCAATTGCAAACCTTGATAGGTCGTTATCTCTGCGTGATGAGGGTGGTTCAATTGTCATTCTCGATAGTTCCGGAGGTATAATAGACAGTGTGTACTATATGCCATCATGGCACAATTCAGATATTACATTGACGCGGGGTAGATCTCTTGAAAAGATCAATCCTTTACTCCCATCCAATGAAAAGTCCAGCTGGTCGTCCAGTGTTTCTCCATCGGGAGGCACACCCGGGAAAAAGAATAGCATATTTGTTGAACGATTAAGGACAAGCTCCGATTTAAAGATTGAGCCAAATCCGTTTTCACCTGACGGAGATGGATATAACGATTTCACATTTATTAGCTATAGCTTTAATGCTCCCTATGTAAGGATGAGGGTTCGTATCTTTGATATGATGGGACGTTGTATTGCTGTACCGGTCGATAATGTGGTTTTGCCGGCGAGCGGGAATGTCGTCTGGAATGGGCGAGATGAGTCCGGCAGGTTAGTTCGATTTGGAATTTATGTAATGTATATTGAGGTTGCTGGCCCTGATGGGTCGATATTTGGCACATACAAGAAGCAGGTCGTTGTAGCAAAAAAGATGAGATGAATGAGAGTAACATGAATGAAGAATTAGAAAAACGTATCGGTTTGTTTATAACAGCTTTACAAAACGAAATAGAAGCTCAAAAGAAATTTGCTTCGCATAGCTACATCTTGAAAGAGGGCCATAAAGTTGGCATTACAGAAACGGGTTTTTTATACGAGTTCACAATCGAGGAAGATCTAAGATCCCTTGAAGATGTCCCGGTTGAGGTTGAAACTACTGATGAAGTCACAATGGGTTTTGTTGTGGGGGTAGAGGGTGATCGCGTTGTGTTATTGCTTGAAAGCTTTATTGGTGATGTTGCAGAACTGGTGAAAATGAGAGCTGCGGCCTATTTTCTTCTTGAAGAATTAATAGAAAGATTGCAAGAAAAATCAGGAGAGGACTTGCCTGTTGCTGTTTCTGTTTTTTATCCTGATACTGATGTACACGTAAGCCCCGATATCTCCAGTTTTTCACTGTCAATTAAGTCTGGCATCGCAAACGAATACCAAATAAGCGCTGTGAAAGCAGTTTGTAGTCAGAAAGTGACGTTTGTCTGGGGGCCCCCGGGCACAGGAAAAACTGAAACGCTTGCATATGCAGCTGCAAATCTTGTTGCCAATGGGGAGAAGGTTTTAATATTGTCCAACACCAATATGGCTGTGGACGTTGCCATGTATAAGACGTTACACTATTTAAAAAACGAGAAGGATTACATTGATGGGAAGTTTCTCCGACTGGGTATTCCACGCCTTCCAGAAATTGAAGAATACCCCTGGGCAATCCCTTCCTATGTTGGACGCAACAAGTTTTCATCTCTATATGTATCTATATCTAAGATAGAGAATGAAACCAGATCTCTCTTGTATAAGATAAAAGGAAGCACAGGAAAAAAGACAGCCGCAACAGCTTCAAAGAGGTTATTCGATTTGCGCAACAAGCTTCGTGAGCTGAGGCAGGAAGCTTACAAAATAGAAAGCAAGCTCGTTCAAAATGCGAATCTTGTTGCGTGCACTGCAGCAAAATCAGCCATTGCTCCTGAAGTGTATTCGCGAAGCTTTGACAGTGTCCTAGTGGATGAGGCAAGTATGATGTATTTGCCGTATGTCTTTTTTGCTGCTTCTTTGGCAAAAAAAAGGATAGGAATTTTTGGCGATTTTATGCAAATCCCGCCAATAACGCAGTCATCAACAAGGGTACTGGATATACTTTCAAGGGATATTTTTCGGGAGATAGGTGTTCGGAGTGCTCTAAGAAAAGATGAGATTGCACACTTAAAAATTTTGCGAAGACAGTATCGAATGCCCAAAGTTTTGGTAGATCTTATCAACGACCGAATGTACGGCGGAAACCTTGAAACAGTGGAATCGAAGCAGGCTTCGATTATTGGTGACGAACTTCTATTTTACGACACAGAAGCTTTGCAGCCAAAATGCTTTCATGAGGCTCATTCAAACAGCAGGGCCAACCTATTATCCGCATTGATTTCTTTTGGTGCTGCATTTGACGCTCTTAAAAGAGGTGCAAAGACAGTTGGGATTATCACTCCATATCGTGCTCAGGTTCGGCTGCTCAAAGGTGCTTTGAAGAGCATGAAGCTTGATCCCGCTATTATTTCAGTTGCAACAGTTCATACGTTTCAGGGGAATGAAAGAGATGTAATCGTTTTTGATTTTGTAGACGATAACCCTCTTCCAATTGGATTGCTGTTGCACTCAAGTTCTCCAATACAATTGGATGATGTGAGTCAATCTGAACGACTTTTAAATGTTGCAATCACCAGAGCAAAAAAACGCCTGATATTTGTTGGGAATTTTCGATACCTGGAAGAAAGAGCAGATGAAGATACTCTGCTTCGTTCGGTACTTACAAAAATTCGTACTGAAAAGTTAATCCATCCCGTAGAATTGAGCTCCTTTGGTAAAAATGGTTTAATAAATAATTTTCCTGGATTAAATTTCCATGACGATTTTGCGAGGGGTGTATTGATGTTACTAAGGGATGTGGCAAATTCTACTGAGAACATAAGGCTGATTCAGCCATCAAGTACAAAGCTTCAATTCTTCAGGTATGTGCTCAACCCCACCATTGAATCATCCCAGGAATTTAAGAATCTGGAGATGACCACATTGCAGAATAATCTTAAGTCAGTAAAGCTTATATCTTCTACAAAAGCTCCTTACTTCATCTGGATTATTGACGACAGCATTATTAGTGTTTTTGACATATTGAACCGACAGACTCCAATTTCATTTCGAATTGATAACCGGGAAGTCGTGTCTGCCCTTTTGAATATTTTGCCTCATGACTCCGATAAAATATCAGCAGATGGGTATGATGCAAGCCCATACTGCCCTCAGTGTGGTGGGAGACTTGAATTAGCTATCGTCAAGGGAATATATGTTGCCAGGTGTTCAGAGGCTGGATGTGTTTCAATCCCTGCTGGTGCCAGGATGATTGAAGCGATTCTGGAGGAGAAGGGCGAGGAGTGTCCCATCTGTGGTGGAAGGCTCAAGATACGACGAGGCAAAAGGGGCCTTTTTGTTGGCTGTTCAAACTACCCGACATGCACATGGACGGCAGAAGTGAGCGAGATTTTGAATTGAAAATAAATTGATGATTTGCTAGGAATTCTTCCGGGTATACTTCCTTTCAGCGAGTTCGTTTAATTCCTCTGCGAACTTTTCTATTGTCTTTTCATCGAACCCTTTTTCCTTTGCGGCTGATTCCAGTGTTCCCCAAATAGGTTCTCCACACGCAATGCACTTTATTCCCTTTTGCATCAGATAACTTACAGACTCTGGTAGTTCCGTTACGATTTCTTCAATTGTGGTATGTAAAGTTATTTTTTCCATATTCATTCCACTGGTTTGATGACAGAAGTTTATTTTGGTTTCTAATAAAACGATGCCAGTATAACGTTAGTGTATGGACTGGTCACATGCTGGCCTTTTATGTTAAACGTTTCAGTGCAAAATTGCATCTAATTGAGGAATCCTTAAGGCGGAAATATACCGGTACCTGTTTGATGATTTGACATTTACTTGCGAGTTGTTTAAAATTCTTGTGTTAGTGGAGGAAAAAGATGAAAAAGATATCGATAATATTCGTAATTATAATGGTTGTTGTTTCCTCAGCGTTTGCACAGTTCAAGCAGCAGCTTAATGACCAGCCGAGCGTTGAAAGTTCGCTTTTACGACCGAGTGAGGGGCTCCTTTTCGGCTTCTTTAACCCGGCAAACCTTTCAATGCGGCAATCCCTGTCGATGAGCTACATGACGTTAGGCAACCAGTCGATTGCTGTTGGAATGTACACTAACAGCCTTTCATATAAGATAAGCGATCCGCTTACACTGAGCGCAGACGTTAGCTTAATCAATTCTCCATACAATAGTATGGGAAATAAATTTTCTCAAGCCTTTAATGGGATTTATCTTACCCGTGCTGAGTTGAATTATCATCCGTCAAATAATTTTCAGATTGACATTCAGTTCAATCAGAATCCAATGGCCAGATTTTACAACCCATACTATTATAGCCCTTATTATTTCAGCAATCCATGGGGATGGTATAGGGAACCAAGGTAGTTTGTATTGTTGCTTATTTTTTGCGGATAAATTAAAACCGGGATTATGACAAACCTTGTGTTCTCTAATGTTTTTAAATGAAGAATAGGAGAAGGATCAAATCCACAATAAATTTGAAAAAACTTGCTGCGTACACTTTTCGGATAGTTGTTGTTGGTATTGCACTCCTTTTTGTTTATTCGTTCCTGGATCGACTGTTTATACATCCCCCAGCAAGATCAGAACGTACAGATGACACTCCCCCGACAAGAGTAGAGAGAGTAATTCAAGTGAGTGTTGAGAACGAGTGTGGTCAGCCGAATGTTGCTTTGATATTTACGAACTTTCTCAGAAGGCGAGGGTTCGACGTAGTTGAATCGGGGAATGGTTCGACCTTTGACAGGCAAATTACTCAGGTTGTTGACGCAGCTGGAAATCTCGAGAATGCAAAAAGAGTGGCATCTGCGCTTGGAGTTGACAGATCCAATGTTGTTCAAAAGATTGATCCTCATGCGTATGTAGATGTGAAGGTTCTCATAGGAAAGGACTTTTCAAAACTAAAACCGAAATGGGCACTGGAGTAAAATGGCGCGGAGAAAATCATTGCCACGACTAATAGCGAAACTGGCCTTAACAAAGAAAGCCAACAATGTGGTAATAATGGACTTGAGAAAACTTACCACAATGACAGACTATTTCGTTGTATGTTCCGGCGATTCCGAAACTCAGGTCAAAGCAATAGCAGATGCCATAATGACCGGCATGGAAAAGGAAGGCCAATCTGTATGGCACACTGAAGGTTTCGAGAACCTGCAGTGGGTACTGCTTGACTACGTCGATATTGTTGTACATGTCTTTCACAATAATGCTCGGGAGTTTTATGGACTTGAGAAATTATGGGGTGATGCTAAGGTCCAGCGAATATATGACAAAGTTTATACGGGCAGAAAAAATAATAAGAAGCTGAAATGAAGAGTTATCTGAAATCTATAGTACAGGATAGTTTGCTAAGCCTAGGAATTTCGATAAATTCAGAAATTCTCTTTGAGAAACCCAGAAATGAATCTTTTGGGGATCTTTCAACAAATATAGCTCTTCTTGCTGGCCGAGAATTAAAAACAAATCCCCGGCAGCTCGCGGAAAAGATTGTTAGAAACATCAGATATGATTCATCACTTATATCGAAGGTTGAAATTGCCGGACCAGGTTTCATAAACTTTGCATTCACTTCAAACTATTTCACATCTCTTATAGGGAAGGTTTTAATTGAAGGTGAAACTTACGGTCGCTCAAATGTTGGAAAAGGAAAGAAAACACAGGTCGAATTTGTAAGTGCGAATCCTACTGGCCCTCTTACAGTTGGTCATGGCAGAAATGCTGTGTTTGGTGATACGATTGCCAATATCCTTGAATGGACAGGATATGATGTTACGCGGGAATACTATTTTAATAATGCTGGCAGGCAAATGCGGATTCTTGGCGATTCAGTTCGGTTGAGATACCTTGAGCTCATTGGGAAGAAAACTGAATTTCCGGAAGATTATTACCAGGGGGATTACATTCGAGATATTGCCCGTCATCTTTTTGAAGAATATGGAGACGGCTTACTAAACGAACCGGCAGAAGGGATCTTCAAGCAGAGAGCCGAACAGGAAATATTTGAAGAAATAAAAAGGACCTTAAGAAGACTCAGGATCGAGTTTGATGTTTTTTATAATGAGAACTCTCTTTACGAAAGTGGTAAGATAGATGAAACAATTGCCGCTCTCGAAAGGGCAAATTTGGTTTATGAAAAAGAGGGTGCAAAGTGGTTTAAAGCAAGCGCGGTGGGAGGTGAACAGGATAAAGTAATTGTGAAGAACAGTGGTGAACCAACATATCGGCTGCCTGATGTTGCATATCACATCGAAAAGTTCCGGAGGGGGTTTGAACTTATTGTGGATGTCTTTGGAGCTGACCACATAGCCACCTATCCTGACGTTCTGCTTGCACTTAAGGCGCTTGGTTATGATACTGAAAAAGTAAAGGTCTTAATTCATCAATTTGTAACAATCTTGCAAAATGGTGAAGTTGTAAAAATGTCCACCAGGCGAGCAAACTTCATAACTCTTGATGAGTTGATCGATTGGGTTGGTTCCGATGCCGTGAGATTTTTCTTTTTAATGAGAAGCATCGGGACGCATCTTAATTTTGATATAGAGCTGGCAAAAAAGCAAAGTGATGAAAATCCCGTTTTTTATCTTCAATATGCTTATGCTCGCATTGCCAGCATTATACGGTTTGCAGAGTCAGAGGGATTGAGAACTGAAGAGATATTGGTAAATGGTAATGTAAATGCAAATCTTTCTCTTTTGAAGGAAAAGGAAGAAATTAATCTTGCAAAGTTGTTTGCTGATTTTCCTGATGTGGTGGAGTCCGCAGCATTTACATTTGAACCACACAGGGTAATAAACTATCTTCAGTCTATTGCTGAGGCTTTTCATCGTTTTTATCACGTGCACAGGGTAGTAATTCCCCAAAAGGATCTGTCAATGGCAAGGCTTTCTCTCTGCCTGGCAGCCAGAACCATTCTTGCCAACGGCTTTAATATTCTTGGAATTTCAGCACCGGAGAGAATGTAATTAAACACTTGTACACATATTGCGTGTCCATGGATATACAAGATCTCTTTTCCTTTAATTGTGTTAATGCTAAATTTTATAAAAGGATTAAACATGCTTAAACCACGAAAGAAGATAACAAAGAAAGAGTTAAAGCAGGATCGTCTGGTTACGGTATATTTTAAAGTTTCCGATTTCATTCGAAACAATAGAAAGATGGTAAGTGGAACAATCACCGCACTTGTTATTGCGGTAATCGTGATCGTGTCATACCTTAATAACATTAGGTCTAACAATAGTAAAGCAGCGGCACAGCTTGCCAATGTAATTGATTATTTTAACGGTGGAGCGTATCAATTAGCCATAAATGGTGATCCTGCCAGAAACATTACGGGTTTGAAGGCCATTGTTGACAATTACGGTAGCACAGAATCTGGTGAAGAAGCAAAGATTTATCTGGCAGATTGTTATTATTATCTTGGTGACTATGTAAATGCGATGAAATACTTCAAAGATTACGATGGTAGTGACAGGTTTCTTCAGGCAAGTGCACTTGCAGGAGTTGCAGAAGTTTATGCCATTCAGGGAAACCATGAAAAAGCCGCGGAGTACTATGAAAGGGCTGCTTCTCGGGATTCAAAAAACTTTTTAACACCAGAGTATTTAGTCGGGGCAGCCCGCAACTATATGAAGATAGGAAAAAAGGATCGAGCAGTTGAACTTCTTACACGAGTTCAGAAAGAATTTCCGAATTCGCCGTACGCGGAAAATGTAGATTTTTATCTGGCAGAAGCGAAAATGAATTGATGCAGTTTTCACTAACTCTCCTGCTGTCGATTTAAACAAAGGTATAGCATTACTCAGCCGTAGCCTAATTTACGGAGCTCCCATTTAATACGATCGCAAATACGTTCAGTAGCAACTTTGACAACAGGGGAGACGATAGTTGAAAATGAGAAGTTTTTTCCGACGATTCCATAAACCACTACCCGTACTTCTGGTTTGTTTGTGATTTTAGATAATTTAATGAGTTCAAAGAGGTCAATGCTATGGGTCGAGGAGCTGAAGTAAACTCCTGTTTTGATTGCTTTAGCGGGATCAATTCGAAGTATTGTTCCAGGGGCTGCAATTGATTGAATTGCGTCTATAATAATAACCGCGTCCCATTTTGGAATAATCTCCAGGAGAGTCGAGATATCGGCCGATAGTTCTACAATTTCTGCTTCATTTTGATGAACACATTTCTTTAAATTTCTGACGCATAGCAGGCCTGCAGCATCATCTCCGCGAAATTCATTTCCAACCCCAATTATTGCTATTCGGAGATTTCGAAAATTGCCTCCCTGTTCACCGAGTCGTTTCATTTCTAATATCAACTTTAAGGAAGTGCGTTGCGCAAGAAATGCACGGGTCATAATTGCGTATAACTTGCTCGCACTTCCATGTCAGTTCTTCTTTTGGAAGTTGCAAATTGGCGGTAACGAATTCTTTGAGATCATGCTCAATGCACGCCTGGTTTTGTGAAGTTGGAGGAACTATCTTTGCATCTTTAATTAACCCATCGTCGCCAATCTGGTATCTGTGGTAAAGGATACCACGAGGCGCTTCGGTGCATCCAAATCCAAAGCCCGGTTGGACGCGAAAGTCAACAAATGGCTTCTCGGGTTTTTCATAAGTGTCAATGATTCGTATAGCTTCATCACATGCATAAAGGATCTCCACAGCCCTCGCAATTATGCTCTTAAATGGATTTTTAACTGGAGGGATGAACCCGACCTCTTCGGCGGCGGCTTTAGCCAAACTTGATAACCTGTCAAAATTTAGGTTAAAACGCGCCAGTGGGCCCACAAGATAATCACCGTGTCCCTTTAAAATTGATTGCAGTGCGTTTGAATGAGGGACCTGTTTTTCCTGGAAGACCAGTTCATATTCTCGTATGTCTATATCGAGTCCTTTGTTTGAGATAAGTCTTCCTTCGTTCATGGGGTAATCGTTTGGATGTCTCAGAGAAACAAACTCATAGTCGCGCTCCAGTTCAGGAAAAGAAAATGTCGAAACCATACGTACTGTCTTGTATGCCGCCTCCCTAGCCCACAACAGTTGGTCGCGAACTCCCGCCAGATCGCTCCTCTCCGGCACCTTGTAAAACCCCCCAACCCGAACGCTGACAGGATGGATTTCCCTACCTCCAAGAATTGAGACCAGCTCATTTCCAGCTTTTTTTAGCTTCAACCCCTCTTGAACAAGCTGTGGATTTGCTCTGGATAGTTGGATTGCATCTTCCATCCCCAAGAAATCTGGTGCATGCAGCATGTAAATATGTAAAGCGTGGCTCTCGATCCACTCACCGCAGTAAAGAAGGCGCCGTAACTGGCGAACCTGTTCATCAACATGAATGCCGAAGACAGATTCCATTGCATGAACTGAACTCATCTGGTATGCAATTGGGCAAATCCCGCAAATTCGAGCTGTGATGTCAGGGGCTTCAGAGTATCTTCGTCCACGAAGAAACGCCTCGAAAAAGCGAGGCGGTTCGAAGATCTTGAACTTAAAGTCTGACACCTCACCATCCTTGACCCTGACAAACATGGAACCCTCGCCTTCCACTCTTGCAAGATAGTCCACTTTTATGGTTAACCGTTGAGGATTCGTTTTATTATTTTTCATGCGATTCACTCTCCGTTCGAAAAGATTCTGCGTACGCGTTAAAGGTTCTATAGGCAAGCACGATATCCTGTCTGGTTTGGCCAAGGTTAGACATCTGTTTGGAAAGAGATGATGTGTTTGGATTTTCAACTGGTCCATAGCATCCATAACAGCCCCGATTATAAGCTGGACAAATTGCGCCGCACCCTGCGTGGGTGACAGGTCCAAGGCAAGGGATTCCATGCGCTACCATAACGCAAATATTCCCTTTCGTCTTACACTCCATGCAAACGCTATGTGAAGGTATATTTGGTTTGCGTTTGTTAAGAAAAGCGTTAATTGTCTCGATAAGCTGATATTTATTTATCGGGCATCCCCGGAGTTCAAAGTCAACATGTACAAATGAACCTATCGGCATGGATCTATCGAGCGTTGAAATGTATTCAGCTGAAGCGTAGACTATTTTTATGAAATCTTTAATGTCTTTCCAGTTGCGTAATGCCTGAATTCCACCAGCTGTCGCACAAGCTCCAATTGTGATGAGTGTATGGCATTGCTTTCTGATTTCACGGATATGTTCAACATCATGAGGGGTTGTGATACTTCCCTCTACTATTCCAATATCATAAGGTCCTTTCAGCATTCTTCGGCTTGCTTCTGGAAAGAACGCAATTTCAACAGAATTTGCAACAGAAAGTAGTTCATCTTCAGCGTCGAGCAGCGACAATTGGCATCCATCACAAGATGCAAATTTGAAAATAGCTAATTTTTGTTTTGCTGCAGACATTTTAAACTTCCTTTATATCTATGAGGTACTCAACTTCAGGTAGCTGGAATACAGGTCCATCTCTGCAAACAAATTTTGGTCCGTACTGGCAGTGGCCGCATATTCCAATTCCACATTTCATATTTCTTTCCATAGAAATATATATTTGTTCAATGGACAGACCCCTGTGTCTAAGCTCTTCCACTGTATACTTCATCATAATTTCAGGGCCACAAACCAATGCGATTGTCGAACTGGCGTCGAGCTTTATATAGGAAAATAGGTTTGTGACGACACCAATATGCCCTTTCCACGACGAGTCACCACGATCCACAGTTATCAACACTTCAAAATCGTCAAGTCTGTTCCATTGTTCCAGTTCAACCCGATACAACAAATCAAGGGGACTTCGTGCGCCGTAAAGCAAGGCCACCCTCTGGAATTTCTGCCGCTGTCTTAATATATAGTAGATTACTGGACGAAGAGGCGCCAGGCCAATTCCTCCTGCTACGATAAACACATCTTTTCCTTCAGCTTTCTTCATTGGCCAAGGCATGCCGAAAGGCCCGCGCAACCCGATCATATCCCCCCGCTTCAGCCTTGACAATGCTGATGTAACCGTCCCTACTCGGTGAATTGTGTGTGCCAGTCTATCAGTTTTGTATGGGTCTGAACTAATTGAAATTGCTGCTTCACCTGTCCCGAATGCATAAAGCATGTTGAACTGTCCTGGCAGAAAAGAAAAACGCCTACCGTCGAGAAGAGGTGGTTCGAGCAAAAGGGTAAATGTGTCGTCGGTTTCCCATACTACACGGCGAACCACTGCTGTTAAGGGAATCATTGGATCGAGGCTAAAGTTACTGTCAGTCCTGGCTGTTTCCATTGTATTATGTAGACACTCCTTAAATGTTTTGTTGCTTTGTTTCTTTATTTGGCCGAGATACTGTATATATCGAGTAGTTGAAGTCGCGTTGCATTTAAACGCTGCTCTAACACCTCAGAAAATCTTTTTAACATTTCGTACCCAAAGTGATGGTCGTTTTCACATTTTGTTCTTAGGCATGTTGCGTCGATAGCAAATGTATGAACATCTTCCACAGCATACCCATCGAAATGCCAACGGTACGGTGAAATAAGCCATGACCAGCCGATAACTTCTCCAGGTCCAATTGTCTGAATGCGTATTTTTCCGCGTTGACCAGCCGACAGTTCAAGTGCAACCCTTCCTGTGCGGATTAAATAAAAAGTAGAGGCGGCTTCACCTTCATGAAAGAGATAGCTACCTTCATGAAATAGAGCATTTGAGGCACACCCCAGCAAAGTCTTCAAGAATTCTTCCTCTAAATCAGCAATGAAAGGATGCTTTCTAAGCAGTACAGAAAGATCTTGTGTTTGCATTCTTAACCTCCATTAGCTTTTTTTTCTACTTCAAGCAACGCTTTTGCCTCTTGGGTTATATCTATACATGCCGGGCACCACGTTATGCAACGACCGCATCCCACGCAACCATATGTACCAAATTGTTCTACCCAGAAGGATAACTTGTGAGTAAGCCACTGTCTGTAACGGGACTTCTGGGAAGACCGAAAATTTCCTCCTGCGACTCTTGCAAAGCTCATTGTAAAGCAAGAATCCCATTTCTTCCATCTTTCGGCTGTTTTTCCGTCAAGACTTGTTACATCTTCCACTGTGGAGCAAAAGCAGGTCGGGCAAACGAGTGTGCAGTTCGCGCATGCCAGGCATCTCTTTGCAACATCGTCCCAGTGAGCGCTTTCAAGATTACGTGCAATAGCTTGTGCGAGGCCGTCAGTGTCAAGTGAGCGCCCCATTTTTTTGGCAGCTTCTTCCACTAAATCAAAGGAGAGTTTAATCTCGTTTTCTGACGCTTCTTTAAGCTTAAGTGCGGATGTAATTTTGCCGCCCAGTTCACTCCCCACTTCCATAATGAAGAAGTGCTGAGTTTCATCAATGACTTCTGTAAGGAGAACGTCATAACCCGATCTTGCCCTGGGTCCGGTCTTCATAGACGAGCAAAAACAGGTTTCTCCGGATTTAGTGCAATTTACAGCTACTATAAGCACACTATTTCTCCGACGCTGGTATTCCTGGTCTGCAAACTGTGGGTTCAGGAAAATCTTGTCCTGAATTGAAATTGCACTTAATTCGCACGGGCGCACGCCTATGAATGCTAACTTTTGCTGCTGGGTATTGGTAGACGTATCGACAAAAATACCTTTTCCATCCTTTCTTATGCTAAACAGCTTGCTGATAGGGGGAAAAAGGAATTTCTTCCATGACTGCGGACCAACATTGTAGCCAAAGAAAGAACGATCAGCCCTCTTTACGAGGCGGTATTCCCCGGCGTTCTGTTCGTCGGTTATGCCAATTGGAAGATCATTTAAGGACCCGATCTCATCATATATAATTGCACCGTCTCTAACTCTGGGCCCAATTATTTTGTAATCATCCTGTTTAATTGATTCTATGAGTGTTGATATTTCAGAAGGGTGTAGCTTATATGCATTCATTATATTACCGACCCTTTTTCAATACAGTAAACAATTAATGTGCCAGAAGATCTCAGAAATTCTTCAGAAAAGTGTTGCTTAATTGGTCTAATTTGTTCAACCATGGGACAAAAGGGAACCAAAGTCCGAAAATGCAACGATTGAACATTTCAAATATTCAATAATAAGTCAAGTGTCAATAGGATAAAAAAGATTTGACATAAATGAAATCCTCTATTAACTTCTAACAAATCCAAAAACAAACTAAGAGGCAGGATATGGCGAGAAGTGTGAACAAAGTTATATTGATTGGCAATCTTGGGAAGGATCCTGAACTGCGGTACATTCCGAGCGGGACTGCTGTTGCAAGTTTCAGCCTTGCAACAAACGAGTCGTGGAAAGACCAGGACGGTAATCAACAGGAGCGTACGGCATGGCATAATATTGTAGCCTGGGGAAAGCTTGCTGAAATTGCCGCTGAATATTTGAAGAAAGGGAGAAAAGCCTACATTGAGGGGAGGCTTCAGTATCGAGAATACGAAGACAAAAATGGAACCAAGCGGAACGTCACCGAGATAGTGATGACAGATCTTGTAATGTTAGGTACAAGGCAGGACGGAGAAAAAGAAGAACCAGGAATTGAGCCGCCAGAGGGGGGAGAAAAGGATGACCTCCCCTTTTAAGTAGGGTCGTTTTAATTTTTAGGGATTCCGGATTTGAATGGAGCGGGTTATGGGCAGTATGGTTTTTGCATACTGCCCCGGTGTTATATTTTCAGCTTAGCAAATCTATCAAATTGCATGGCATAACCTATTTTCCTTGCGCTGTACGGACGATAAGGATGACTGTCGCTGCAATTGAGGCTACAGCACCAATTGTTCCAATTATATCCTTTGTAAGGTTCCAGGTATAAAGCTGTGGTTTTATGGTCGTCCGTGGCACAAAGACAAGGTCACCAGGAGCTATGGTAGATTTAGTTGCTTCGTACCACTGATATGATCCCCCTTTTATTATTTTGACATTCCCTGTTTCAGCTCCATCGGTGTATCCACCTGCTTCTCTTACATAATCCCTGTATGTCCAACCGGGATGATAGTCAACGTATCCAGGGTTTTTCACCTGTCCAAACATGTATACCGCACCTTTGTTTGCTGGAACATAAATTATGTCTCCGCTTTTCAAAAACCGGTCAAATGATGAGTCGTGGTTTGCAAACAATTTCAGGAAATTTGCGGATACTTCGTCATATTTGTTTTTTATTTTGAGTTCTCTGATGATATAGGGGAGCTCTTCCTCCGAAACTCCTGACGTGCGGGTAAATACCAGCGACGTGTCAAAGCGCAATGTTTTTTCTCTGAAAATCTGTGCGTCAGAAAGCGATGCGTGCTCAGTGAATCCGCCAGCAAGATTAATAATTTGAGAAAGCTTTGTCGAGTCTCTTGTTATGGGATATATCCCAGGTCTGGCCACTTCACCCTCGACCCATACATAGTAATCGTTAATATGTTCCCTGACGATGGGAACTACAACCCTGGAGTTTGGCGGCAGTTCCATGTTTAAGACTGCCGAGTCCGTCGCATCGACCAGGCGGGAAGAGTATCTTCCATTGACCAAAGAGTAAACTTCAGTCTCCCGGGGTTGTGCCAGCGCTGTCATTCCCTGTGAAAGTTCCAGCAGATCTTTCAGCCTGTCTCCAGGAACATATTCAAAGTTTCCGGGCATTTTAACAGCGCCTGAAATACTGATGCTCCCAGATGCAAAATCTTCTTCTGGAACAATAATGGCGTCTCCCTGTTGTAAATACGGATCATCCTTTAAGCTGCCTGTAATATAAAATTTTAGAAGATCTACGTTTTCAGTTGTGCCGTCAGTATGAATCAGCTTGATGCGTCTCAGCGAAAATTTTGGTAAAACTGTGGTTGTATCATATTGATTCTTTGGCATGTTTGCCATCATAAAGGCTCTATCAACGCGATCAAATGAGGTAACAGTGTAGCGGCCGGGTGTTTTAACTTTACCAGCTACAACGACGTAGAAGGTTCGCGGATATATCAGAGTCAGGGTAATGTTTGAGTTCTTAAACTGTGTACCGAGCCTTTTACGTGCAAGCTCCTTTGCCCTGGCAAGTGTCAGTCCTCCTACATGAATTTCTCCAAAAGTAGGGATTATCAATGAGCCTTCAGGGGTAATTGATAAATTATACGAGAAGGGATTTGCTCCCCAGACCCCGATATTCAGCACATCACCTGGACCAAGGACATAACTATTCGTGTCAACCTGCATATCGTAGGGGGGAGGTTGAATTAGAGTTCCCTGGCCCTGCAAATTCCGGAAAAACTCTGCACTTGTTGTGAAGGCACCCGTTCCCAAGACAGGAAGCTGGATCGGTTGAGTTGTCTGTGAACCCGATTGTCCTGGTTTGAGCTGATCGTAGGATGATATTTGTGCAAACGCTGATTGCACTGTAAGGAAAGCTATTATTAAGAAAGAAATTTTTGTCATTGTTCTCTTAAATCTTATTTTATAATAGTAACAAAGAAACACGAATTGCTCAAGGTACGACAGACGCAGGTAGATTTCTATTTTGTCAGCTGCTTCGGTAAATTTAAGAGGAAAATAGTAAAAGGCAGGAATGTATGGCGTTTACAAAGATCAGTCATATTGCAATCGCAGTCAGCGATATTGCTGCTGCAGGGATGTCCTTCGAAAAACTCACAGGTGGAAAGGTGGAGTTGGAGGAGGATATTCCGGAACAGAAGGTTCGCGTTTTAATGCTACCCATAGGTGGGTCCAGAATTGAACTAGTTGGCCCCCTCGATTCAAGCTCAACTGTTGCCAAATTCATTTCTAAACGTGGTGAAGGAATTCATCATATTTGTTTCGAAGTCTCGGACATCAATTCGGAATTAAAACGGCTAAAGGATGAAGGGTTTCAGCTGATTGATGAGACCCCGAGGCGGGGAGCTGATGGGAACCTGATTGCGTTTATACATCCAAGAACAACAGGTGGAGTACTGGTGGAGCTGAGCCAGAAAAAATAGTTAATCAAGGATGGTGTTGGCTTCTGGTGGATTGTTACAGGCTTGCTCCAGGCTCTGCAATTTAGTTATTTGGAACCAGGTGAGATCCAAATGAATCATCCATATGATGATATTGAATTTCAAAATGCTGGTTTTCTCTTAAAGGAGAAGCTTGAAGGTTTACCGCGCCTTCCCGGGGTTTATGAATTCAAAAGCTCGGATGGAAAGGTTATTTATGTTGGAAAGGCAAAAGTACTTCGCAGCAGGGTACGTTCGTATTTTCAAAAGGGGCACGATTTTGATCCAAAGACGAGAGCGATGGTTTCAAAGATAGCTGATCTTGAAATCATAGTAACTGACAACGAAATGGAAGCATTGATACTTGAAAATACACTCATCAAGAAACTCAAGCCAAGGTATAATATTGAATTGCGTGATGATAAATCTTATCCATACATTGTTATCACAAATGAAGAGTTCCCAAGGGTATTCCCTACGCGAAAGATAAAACAAGATGGCTCACGTTATTTTGGCCCGTTTACTGATGTCAAGACGATGCGGTATGCACTTAAATCCATACGGGACATTTTTCAGATAAGGAGCTGCAGATTACCCCTGACGGTGGATGGGATTTCCCGTCACAAATGGAAGGTCTGTCTCGATTATCACATTCATAAGTGCGGGGGACCATGTGAAGGCTATGTCAGTCGAGAGGAGTACAATGAAATGATTTCACATGTTGCCAAGTTAATACAGGGGAAATCACAGTCGTTAATTGATCAGTTGACGAGCGAGATGAACGTATACTCTGAGCGACTGGAGTATGAAAAAGCAGCCATGGTAAGGAATAAAATTCAGGCAATTAAAATTTACACTGAGCAACAGAAAATCGTATCCTTAGACCTGGTGGATCGGGATATCATTGCCGACGTTATAGAAGATGATGATGCTTGTGGTGTGATTTTCAAGATACGCGATGGAAAGTTGATAGGAAAGCACCATTTTTACCTTTCTAATGTTAGTGGCAGATCTGAATCTGAAGTGGTTCAAATCCTGATCGAGCGGTACTATTTGAAAGCTGATTATATACCAGAAGAGGTTTACTTAGCGGCTGAGCCTGAAGACATTGAATTTGCTTCCGAATTATTAAAGGAAAAGCGCGGTTCGGAAGTGAAGATCGTAGTTCCTTCAAAGAATTCAACAGGCACGGATAGCGAGGATCTTAAACTGCTGCGAATGTGCCAGGCAAATGCCCGATTCATGCTGGACGAATTAAAGATTCAAAAAGCGAAGAGCCGGGAAACCGTTCCGTTTACTTTGCAATCATTGCAGCGAGACTTAAGATTGCCTGTACCCCCAAGAAGAATAGAATGTTTTGACAATTCAAATATACAGGGAAGTGACGCAGTTGCTTCTATGGTTGTTTTTGTCGACGGTAAACCGAAAAAAAGTGAATATAGAAAGTTTAAGATAAAGACTGTAAGTGGTCCGGATGACTTTGCCAGCATGAGAGAGATTATTTTCCGCAGATACTCGCGCTTGAAGAGAGAGGGGGGTCAGTATCCTGATCTCATAATGGTTGATGGTGGCAGGGGACAATTATCTGCAGCACTTGAAAGCCTGCGTGAACTGGGCATTGAGAATCAACCAATTATAGGGCTGGCAAAGAGACTTGAAGAAGTATTCTTCCCTGATCAAAGTGAGCCTTTACTTCTTCCGAGAACTTCTTCAGCATTGAAGCTGCTGCAAAAGATCAGGGATGAAGCACATCGGTTCGCAATTACTTTTCATCGGAAAGTACGTGGAAAACGTGTGGTTTCAACAATTTTAACGGAAGTTGATGGCATTGGCAAGAAAAGAGCGGATCAACTCCTAATGAAATTTGGCTCAGTCAGAAACATTGCATCCGCCAAAATTGTTGAGCTTGAAGAAGTTGTAGGACGTAAGGTTGCTGAAAGACTTAAACAGTACCTGGATTCTGCTCTTACTGACCATAGCGAGGAAGGATGATTTTGTGAGTTGTAAGAAGAAATCTCACTTATTTTTTATTATTATACTCTCGGTCGCAGCAATTCTGGTAAACGGATGTACCAGATTGCCAGTGCTAACTGATGTCGGTAAGAAACAGGAGACATTTCTCAACCAGGATAGCTTAAAGGTTGTGTTTCCTTCAGACTATAGAGGAAAGATAGTTGTTATGAGTTTTATTTATACTCACTGTCCCGACGTATGTCCGCTTACTACAAACAACATGCAGCATCTGCAGGACAGCCTCAGAGTTGAGAAAATCGGAAATGTGCAGCTTTTGTCGTTAACATTTGATCCAAACAGAGATACTCCAAATATTCTTAAAGAATATGCTGATATCCGGGGGATTGATCTAAGTAATTGGGACTTTTTGACAGGTACACGCGCAAGCGTTGACACGGTTTTGAACGAGATGGATATAAGATATTTCCCGGGTGACTCATCATATCTGTCAAATGGAAAACTCATTTATTATATAACACACACGGATAAGGTGGTACTGATTGATAAGAATGGCAAGGTTAGGAAGTCATACAGGGGGAGCACTTTGGTTGCCAAAGAAGTTATTAAAGACATAAAACAATTGGAGTAAAAAATGATCTGGTTGTTGATCACGATACTGTTAAGTACCCAGGCAAATGCAGGGAAGCTAAAGATTGAAAATCCTTATATCAGACCTGCTGACAAAGGGATGACAAGCGCTTTGTATTTTAAGGTTGTCAATCGGTCAAATGAGGACGACACACTCTATGATGTCCGTGCCACCTTTTGTGAAGCAGCGCAAATACATGAGTCATATATGAAAGACGGTATGATGGGAATGAAGCGGGTCAAATATATAGTTGTCCCTGCTGGATCGGTTGTCAGGTTCAAACCGGGTGGTTATCATGTTATGCTTATCAATGTTAAGAGAAAACTGGCCAATGGAGATAGAGTACGCGTTGAGATTCTCTTCAAACGATCAGGAAAGTTTATTTTGAATGCAAAAGTCCACGACTGACCGTATGTTCAGTTAAACATTGCGCCAGTTCTACAAAGGATAGGAGATGTGGTGAGAATAAGCTCGAGTCAAAACAGTGGAAGCAACTACCAGGCGGTTAAGGTGTATTTATCTCGTCCCAGTTGTTCTTTTTCTAGATAAAGCGGCTTTAACAAATTCTCTGAACAAGGGATGTGCCTTTGTAGCGCGTGACTTTAGTTCAGGATGAAACTGACATGCAACAAACCAGGGATGATTTTGAAGTTCCACAATTTCTACAAGTTCACCATCTGGCGAGAGTCCGCTGAATTTCAGTCCGGCGTCTGCAAGTTTTTTCCTGAACTTATTGTTTACTTCGTATCTGTGCCTGTGTCTTTCGCTGATAACTTCTACTCCGTACGCCTCGAATGCTTTTGTTCCTTTTTGCAGCATGCAGATGTAAGCGCCCAGGCGCATTGTGCCACCTTTTTCTTTAACCCCCTTTTGCGCGGGCATAATATCTATTACATTGTGAGGGGTTTTTTTGAATTCGGTTGAGTTAGCATCTTTCCAGCCAACGACATGGCGGGCAAATTCAATTATTGCTGTTTGCATACCAAGACAGATTCCCAGGTAGGGCAAACTATTTTCTCTTGCAAACTGAATTGCGTCAATCATACCCTCAATTCCTCTTTCCCCGAATCCGCCGGGAACAAGCAATCCATCAATATCAGCGAGGTATTGCGTAGCACCGCCTTTTTCCACATCTTCAGCCGCAATCCACTTTAGCTCAACCTTTGCGTCGTTTTCAGCGCCTGCGTGAACGAAAGCTTCCCTGATGCTCTTATATGCGTCCAAAAGCTCCGTATATTTGCCGCATATTCCTATTCTTACAAAATGGGCAGGATTTTTAATGCGGTCTACCATTTTTTGCCATTCGGTAAGATCGGGTTCCTTAGCCTTGAGATTAAACTTGTCTAACACAATTTGATCGAGTTTCTGTTTTCTGAAGATGAGAGGAATCTCGTAAATGGTTTCAGCGTCACGTGCTTCAATTACGGAGTCTGCATCTATATTTGTAAATAGTGCTATTTTCTCTTTTACTTCCCGTGTCATTCTCTTTGATGTTCGACATATAAGGATTTCGGGCTGGACTCCTATTTCCAGAAGTGATTTGACGCTGTGTTGTGTGGGTTTTGTTTTTATTTCACCGGCTGCTTCAATATAAGGAACAAGCGTAACATGAATGTTTATAGCATTCTTCCTGCCAACTTTCAGCATAAACTGTCTCATGGCCTCAAGAAAAGGTAGTCCTTCGATATCACCTACTGTTCCTCCAATTTCTGTTATGACAATGTCATAACTCTCATTTTCGTATGGAGCCGAGAAACGACGCTTAATTTCGTCAGTGACGTGCGGTACTACCTGGACTGTTGCACCCAGGTAATCTCCACGTCTTTCTTTTGAAATCACTTCATAATAAACCTGTCCCGTGGTTGTGTTGCTGCTCCGTGTTGTTGTAATGTCCAGGAACCTTTCATAATGCCCAAGGTCTAGATCTGTTTCGGCACCGTCATCTGTAACGTAAACCTCTCCGTGCTGAAAAGGGTTCATAGTTCCGGCATCGACATTTATATATGGATCAAACTTTTGCATTGCAACGCGCAGCCCGCGAGATTTCAACAGGAGTCCAAGAGATGCAGCTGCAATACCCTTGCCCAGCGATGATACAACTCCACCAGTAACAAAAACGTATTTCATGATTCTTTTTGGCAACAGTCCTCCATGTTTCCTTAGGGTTAAATAAAAAGTCTTCGGTTCATACTGGAGTTTTCTTTCTGGAGTAAATATGTTTCAACCTCAAGAATATCCTCCGGTATGTCAACAGGGATTGTGTCTTCTTTAACCACGGCCACCTTAATCCTGTAGCCGTTTTCCAGAGCGCGAAGCTGTTCCAGTTTTTCCGCTTTTTCCAGAGGGGTTTCTTTAAGTTTTGAAAATCTCTGAAGAAACTCATTTCTATATACATACAGGCCAATGTGTTTTAGAAATTGAAATTGTTTTAGATATTCATCCCTTTTTTTACCTCTTATAAAAGGAATCACATTTCTGGAGAAATAAAGAGCATGTTTATCAATTGATACAGCAACCTTTACTGTATTTTCCGAGAAAAGGATAGATTCCTCTTTTATCGGAACAGCAGCTGTAGACATAACGTCTTGAGGGGATTCCAGTAATTCATTAATTGTTGAGTCGATAGTACGCGGAGAAATAAGAGGTTCATCACCCTGAACATTAACGACAACTTCCGGATTTATCATTTGTGCTCCTGCAGCGCAGCGGTCTGTACCACTTTTTAGTTTGGAAGATGTCATTAAAAAAGTTCCACCAAATCCTTTGACTGCTTCAGCTATTCGAATGTCGTCAGTTAATACATAGGCTTCATCGACTTTTTGTGCTGCAAGAACGCGTTCGTAGACATGCTGTATCATGGGCTTTCCAGCAATTGGTGCCAGCGGCTTTCCTGGAAAGCGGGTTGATAAATACCGGGCAGGGATAAATGCCACAATTCTTGGTTTGCTCTTGCGCTTTGACATTTAATTATTATTTTTCAATTACTTTAGGGACCTTAAAGAAATTGTCTCTCCTCACCGGAGCATTTTTTAAAATTTCTTCTGTTGGGATTGACTTCTGAAGTACGTCGTCACGGAACACGTTTTCTAATTCGATGACATGCAATAGCGGTTCAATGTTGTCGGTATCCAGTTCATTAAGCCTTTCGACAAAAGAGATTATGTTGTTAAATTGCTCGGTAAATTTCTCTTTTTCGTCTTCAGAAAAACGGAGCTTTGCCAATTTGGCAATCCGATCCACTTCATCTACTGTGACTTTCATTGTTTTTCCTCGTTTAAAGGCGTTGATCCAGCATAATTTCGTTCAATAATTCCACGCACAAGATTCATCAGCTCAACAACACCCTGTTTACCTCTGTAATTATTAACGTCGATCGGTTCATCGACGAGAATCCTGATTACTCCCCTTTTTAAATTTAAACTCCCCCTTTTCATAATATTAAAACTTCCCAGTATTGTAAGGGGGACAATAGGAACCCCTGCTTCGATAGCCAGCAAAAATGCGCCCCTTTTGAATGGAAGGAGGTTACCGTCACGAGTTCTGGTTCCTTCAGCAAAAAGAATAACACTATCTCCAAGTGCAATTTGCCGGCTGGCCTTTTGTAAACTTCTCACCGAATCGGTAGGTCTTTTTCTGTCAATCATGATATGTGCATGGCTAACAGCCCATCCAAACACAGGCACACGTGCAATTTCTTTTTTTGCTATGAATCTGACATAACGATTTACTCCAACTATTATTGCTGTAATATCAAATAAGCTCGCGTGGTTCGATACGAAAACGTGAGGTCTCGATAAATCAATTTTTTCGAGGCCGGTTACTTTTACCCTGATGCCGGTTACACATAGGATTGCTTTTGACCAGTGGTAGGCAAAGAAGGAAAATGCCCTGTTTCTTTTATCGAATGGAATTGTCAGCAGGTAAAGGGCAGAGAAAATAACTGTAAGTACAACAGCAGTAACAGCAGTTAAGACGAGTCTCATTGCGCTTTCTCAGAAAACGTGATATTCAGATAAAAGTTGAGCGTCATTTTTATCAGCATTTCCAGATCAGGGGCTCGTGACTTAAGAATTGACACTAAACCTGTAAAAAAAGAATGTCCTATCCATTTTGTAGATAAATGACGATGCACCTGTAAAAATAAAAACGAAGGCTTACAAAAACAAATTTTCCATTTACCAAAGCTGGTGCAGCATTAACCTTGACAATCGAATCTTTATTTAGTTAACTTCTCTCAACTTCAAATGGAGAAGCGCCAGATGGAATTGACTCCACTCTTGAATGAAGCCGAGGCTCCAGGTTCACAGCATTTCAAGATTCTCCTAATGAGTTGGGCAGGCTGGGTATTTGATTTCTACGATCTTATCCTTTTTACGTTTCTTCTTATACCTATCGGTAGTGAATTACATCTTTCAAAAGTCGAACTTTCCTATGTTCTTGGTTCTTCGCTTGCTGCGACTGCAATAGGTGGGATTATTTTTGGATATCTTTCAGACATGTTTGGGAGGAAAAATGTTCTTCAATGGACGATATTGACATATAGTATCGGAACGTTTTTGAGCGGCCTTGCTCCAGATTTGGGAATACTTCTTGTTTTTAGGATTCTAACGGGTCTTGGAGTCGGCGGTGAATGGGCAACAGGGCAGACTTTTGTTGGGGAGACATTTCCAGCAAGGGTAAGGGGGAGATATGCCGCGTTTATGCAGACAGGTGCGCCATTTGGGATATTGATAGCATCTTTAATTGGAGGGTTTATTGAACCTATAATCGGATGGCGCCTCTGTTTCTTCATATCAGTTGCTCCAGCCTTTCTTGTTGTGTTTGTGCGACGTCATCTGCCGGAATCTGATGTTTGGTTAGAGCATAAAAGAATTGCCGGTGCCGGAGTGTTGCAGCCAAATACTATACTGATGGAGGGGTCGTCAAAAATTGCTCGCCTATTTTCAAAGGATTATTTGAACCTATTCATCAAATCGCTCATACTCGCCATTTTTTTGATGTCGGCGTACTGGTTTACTTATTCATGGCTGCCGGGTTACTTACATGAGCAGAGAAATTTCACAATGGCACGATCCGCGCTATGGATGGTTGTTACTCAGGGTGGGGGGCTTATTGGTTATGCTACATTTGGGTTGGTTGCTGATGTTATTGGGCGTCGGCCTGCATTTACGATTTATTCTATTCTATGGGCTGTTGGTTTATTGATGATCACCATTCTCTGGGATAAAATCGTCGGTTATCCGCCCGTTGTATTGAGCTTCATGTTTCTGGTGGGATTTGGCACAGGTGTTTTTAGTGGGTTTGGACCGCTATGTGCTGAAATCTTTCCAACGAGCATCAGGAATACAGCAATGGGGACTGCATTTAATCTTGCGCGTGGTATCCAGTTTTTTACACCAGTTATAATAGCGGTGATGGCTCAGGTTTATAGCCTTTCAAGTGGGATAGCTCTTGCTGCCCTTTTTGCTTTTTTAACAGGGCTGTGGATATGGGTTTTTCCTGAAACAAAGGGAAAAAAGATTTCTGCAGTTGAAACATGACAAAATTAACAGTATATAAATATCTTTGTTATGTCATGTCCTCAACATTCAATAAAAACGCCCTGATTCCCGGTTTACCTTCACGTTGATCTATAGTTCGAATTTCATCCATTAGTTGAGAGGCTTTGGCAGCGTTCGTAACGATAATAAAGAGGAAATTAAGTCCAGGCCAGATATGTGTTCCCAGGTGAGGTTCACCTTCAACACTTCCCTGTCCCTTTGAATTGTCGATTCGCGTGTAGCCCCTGATCTCCAACTTTGCGAAAGCCTCTTCTACATAATCTATAAGTCCCTCGTCAACTGATAATATCACCATTTTCAACGGATGTTCAGGGAGCGTTCCCTTAGAAAGATTTTTCGCCATCAGATAGGCTCCTTATACTTATAAATGGTTTTGGTTAAATCTGATTTTTAGTCGCGTTTCAAATAAACTATAAACTACCGGCACCAAAATGAGGGTCACCAGAGATGAAACCAGCAAACCTCCTACAACAGTTATCCCTAACGGTTTCCAGAAAGCCGCACTGACAGCAGTGCTCAGTGCCATCGGTACATTACCAAGTATCATTGCAAAGGCCGTCATCAGTACGGGTCGAAGCCTATTCTTCCCGCCTTGAACAATTGCGTCTTTAAGAGAATAATTCCTTGCCCTTAAAATGTTGATATAGTCGATCAAGACGATTGCGTTCTTTACGACTATTCCGACCAGTAGAATGAGCCCGATAAAAGCCGTAAGGCCAAGTGGAGTTTTTGTGATCCACAGTGCCCATGCTACGCCGGTAAATGCAAAAGGGACTGAAAACATAATTACGAAAGGATCAAGCAGAGATTCAAATTGAGATGCCATTACCATATAAACCAAAATTATGCTGAGGATCAAATCAACCAGAAGGTCCTGGAACGATCTCTGCTGCTCCCTGACCTGTCCACCATACTGAATTTGGATGCCGGGAGGAATTGGGACACTGCTGGCAATTTTTGCTTTAACTTCATTGACCACATCGCCCAGTGCCCTTCCCTCCACATTTGATGAGACATAAATAACACGTTGTTTATTCTCGTGTTGTATTTCAATTGGGGCCAGTCCGGATTCAATTCTGGCAAAATTAGATAACGGAATAATCTGCCCACTCATGGATTTGACAGGCAAATTAGCGATGTAATCGACACTATTCTTCTCGTTGTAAGGGGGTTGAATAAAAATGTCATATTCGTCGCCTACTTCTCTGAAGATGCTGGCTTTTATCCCGTAAATGCTTGCGCGGACAGTGGCACCAACAATAGCTGAATTGAGTCCGAGAGAACTCATCTTATCCTTGTCTGGAACGATGCGAAGTTCAGGGGTTTCACCTCCCCAGCTTACTGAAGCATCGGCAGCTCCGGGTGTACTTGATACAATGCTGAGGATTTGTTTTGCAACACGAAGTGATTTTTGCTGGTCATCACCGCTTACATTTATTTGCAGGGGTTTTGAACCGCCGAGCAAGACCGAGCCTATGTCGTATCCTGAGCCTACCTCATAGCTGACAATACCTGGAATTCTTGCCAGACGTGGCCTTATTTTCTTTGCGAAGTACGTTGACGTTTTTCCAATTCGCTGACTGTATGGAACAAGTCTGGCGCTAATTATAGCTATGTTTGGCCCCTCTTTTTGCCCTGTAACGCTGGACATACCAGAGCTGCTCTGTCCTGCCCGATAGAATATAAATTCACGGTATTGCGGCGGAATTTCCTCTTTCAGTATCTTTTCTGCTCGCATTGCTACAGCAACTGTAGAATCGACAGTTGTGCCGACAGGCATTTGAACTGTAATTTGAACGCTGCCTGTATCAAAAGAAGGTATAAATTCCGTACCCACGAAACTAAAAAGCACTATCGATGATATGAAAACTAAAGCTGAGACTCCAATTGTAGCAAGTTTGTGGGTCAATGCCCACTGCAAGCTCTTTCCATAGATACTTTCAAGATTTACGAACATCTTTTCGCTCGCCTCATAGAGTTTCTTCACCCAGATTTGTTTTATAGATCTTTCGCGCTCAGAAATAAGAAATTTTGAGGAAAGCATCGGTGTGAAACTCAAAGCAGCGATAAGTGATACAAGCACCATCACAGTAACCAGTCCACCTAACTGCTTGAAAAAAAATCCGGCGATACCCGTTAAGAATGCAAGTGGAAGAAAAACAGCCACGATTGTCAAAGTAGATGCCATGACGGCAAGTCCAACTTCATTTGATGCTACTATAGAGGCTGTGCCCGGCTTTTCGCCATTTTCAATATGACGAGAAATATTGTCAAGTATGACGATTGCATCGTCGACGACCAGTCCAACTGCTATTGCCAGGCTTGAGAGTGAGATCATATTTATGGTACCGCCTGAGAAATACAAGTACGCAAATGCGGTAACAAGAGAAATTGGTATGGTCGCAATTACAATAAGACTGCCCCTCAGTTGTCTCAGGAAAGCGAGGACAACAAGTGTTACAAATAGAGCTCCCAGTAAAACTTCTACTGCAAGCTCATTAATTGTTTCTCGGATAAATTCAGAGGTATCGAAAACCACATTAAGGGTGACATCTCCCGGCAATGATCTCTTTATCTCAGGCAGCGCTTTCATAATTTCATTTGCTACTTCTACTGTGTTAGCGCCGGATTGTTTTTGCACAAAAACAAGTGCACCAACATTATCGTCAATATTAACCAGTGATTGCGGTTTGCTCAGAGAATCAACCACATGGGCCACATCGGACAAATGAATATATGCACCGCCAGACACTCCAACCACCATGTTCTTTAAATCCTGAACGCTAGTAAACTCTCCTGGAACTCTGACGCTCAGTTCAGTTCTCCCAAGCTCTATCTGTCCTGCTGGAACCGTAACGTTTTCAGCAGCTATTGCGTTTGCCAGCTGTGGGATTGTCATTCCATAGCCCTGAAGTTTGTAGGGATCAACTTCCACAAGAAATTTTCTCTCGGGTCCACCCATCATGAACGCTGCTCCAACGCCGGGAAGTCGACTGAGTGGGTCTGATATTTGGTCAGTTATTATCTTCTTTAGTGCAGGATAATCCTCCTTTGCACTCACACCAAGCATCATAACGGGAATACTCGAACCGCTGAATCTAAATAGCATAGGTTGTTCAGCGTCAGCAGGAAGATTTCTTTTCACTCGGTCAAGGACATCTCTGATATTATTTGCAGCTTCATCTAAATTGGTGCCCCATGAAAAAGTTGCAGTTATGATTGAAAGATTATCTTTGGAACTTGAAGTTACTTTGGTAACATTGCTTACTGTACTTATCTGATCTTCAATTGGCTTTGTAACCTTTAGTTCAACATCCTCTGAACTGGCTCCAGGATATGTTGTAATAACACTTATGGCAGGTGGCTCCAGACTCGGTAAAATGTCTATAGCCAGCCTTGTAAACGAAAAGATTCCAAGGATGATTATTCCAATAAAGACCATTGCTGTGGTTATTGGTTTGCTGACAGACGTACTTGGAAGACTCATCTTAATCCTCTGCTAAGCTTTAGTGTGTTTGGCTTATTTTTACGATTGTGCCATCTTTGATGTTTGTTTGGCCGACAACAACCAGCTTCTCGTCTGGATTTAATCCGGTAGTAACTGAAAGCATATCGTTGAAATACTTTCCTGTTTGTACCTCTCTTCTTTGTGCTTTGTTGCCATTTATCACATAAGCGTATTCAATATTCGACCCAGGAACCTTGAGGACTGCATCAGGTGGGACAAGGATAGTCCTTATTTTGCCCAGGTAAAGCTTCACTGAAGCAAGCATCCCTGGTCGAAGTTCCAATTTTGGGTTGGGCACATGAATTTCCACAAGAAAAGTGCGGGTGTTTTTGTTCAGGGCTGGATTTATCCTGGCAATGCTTCCTTCGAATATCTTCCCCGGGTATGGATCAACTGTCAATGTAGCCTTTTGTCCAAGCTTTATTAAAGGAAGGTAGTTTTCAGGTACGGCAACTGTGACTTTGATCCGAGAAATTTGCATGATGGTCACAATTGCCGGAGAACCGAGCTGTCCTGGAAAAAGAATAAACATCTCGCCATCATTAAGGTACTTTGATGTCACGACTCCTGAGAGCGGAGCTCTTATTTGTGTTGAGCTCAGCATGAATTCATAAGCAGTCTTGTCATTCTCGTACACAGTCTTGACCTGATCGAACTGCTGTTGTGTTATGACGTGTTCCTCATATAACTTCGACATTCGATCATAGTCCAATTTGGACAACTGATATTTGAGTTTTGCCTGTTCTAATTGAGCATCATTCATTTGTACGATAAGATCACCCTGTTTGACAAAGTCACCTTCTTTCACGTAAATCTTTTCTATCTTCCCTGATATTGGTGAACCGACATTAGACATTGCTATTGGATCAATGTTCCCCGATAAACTTAAGGTGTTATCAACTGTTGTCAGGCTTGTTGTCTGCACCTCGACTGGTACTGCTTCCACCTCTGTTTTGTTTCTTTGTTTTGATTGGCATCCAAGAACGCTAAAAAGAAGGATGATAACGGTAATCCTGCTTAGTGTTTGCAAGTTTTCATTATGCTCTTTCATATACATCTTTATTCTCCGTGGTTTGATTAACTTCCAGTTCAATTATTTATGCTAATTCATCTTTCAGTTGAAACGCCTTCAAAGAAGACGGAGATAATTAAGTCCGCGGCTGCATCAATTTGACTATCTGTGAGATCTTCCAGACGGATCATGTTCCTCATAAGAAATCCGTGGACCATATTTAAAAAAATATTTGATATTCCCACTGGATCAAAAGATTTTATTCTTTTTGCTTTTATGTCTTTGCTAATTGCCGCTGCAATCACATTGAGCAGTTCATCCAGCCGTTCGAGTACTTTTCTTATATTCTTGTTGCGTGTTTCCACATGAACCTGGTTTGCTTCCCGCATGAGAAGGATAAAGAAGTCACGGTTTTCACGGTAATACCTCATTCCGTGTACAGCAAAATTTTTGAGTTTATCGCGGGCTGTCAATCCAATTTCTGTTGATCGTTTTGTAAGTTCAACTATATCGTCAAATGTTTCGTCAAGTATGGCACAAAATAAATCTTCTTTACTCTTAAAATAATTGTAAATTGTTCCCTTTCCGAATTCGGCTGTGCCTGCTATTTCTTCTAATGTTGCTTCCTGATAACCGCGCTTGGCAAAAATGTGCCGGGCAGCTGTTATGATATCGTTTCTTCTGGAGATGCGTTCTCTCTCCCTACGCGTCAATCTTTTTTCCTGCATCATGTTTATTCTGTTCCTTTTGGTTCTATAGATGACTGCCTGGTCACATTTTGTAACAGTCGTTCGAAATATTCAAGTCATTTTCAACTTACTTTGACATTAAAAGAAACTTTGCATTACTACAAAGTTATTGAGTTTTCCCTTTGAAGAAACCCCATTTTCTAATAGATTTTATACTGCGTGCCCCATTTCAGCACCCTAAGTCATATAAGTATTGTCAAAAGGTCATCGTGATGTTAATATGGACACTGTAAAACTTGCTATTATTGGTACGGGGATCGCGGCGAGGGAGCTACACTTGCCGGCCCTGACGAAATTAAAGGACAAATATGAAATTGTGGCGGTGTGCAATCACACTGAGCAAAAAGCAAGGGAATTTTCTGAACTGCTTAACAACGTCCCTTTTACACTTAATTACAGGGATATCCTTAACAATTCAGCTGTGGAGGCTGTTGACATAGCCCTTCCAATACATCTTAATTTCCGCGTGGTGAAGGATGCCCTTGAAGCAGGCAAGCACGTGATTGTCGAAAAGCCAATAGCAGGGAACCTCTTTGATGCAGAACTGATGACAACTTTTCCCGAGCGTTACGATCGTGTGATGATGGTAGCAGAAAATTTTAGATATAATCCTGTTTTTATTCGAGCACGGGAGATAATTTCTTCTGGAGAAATAGGCAAACCATATGCAATGTTCTGGAATAACTTCCTTGAAATGTCTGCTGAAAACAAGTATGCAGCCACGATGTGGAGGGTCAACCATCGATATCCGGGAGGGTTTATCACGGATGGCGGGGTCCACATGATTGCTGTGATCCGAATGCTTTTCGGTGAAATTGTGTCTGGTATTGGTCAATGGCATAGTGTGAATCCGACTATTGGAAAGGTTGATTCATTTTCGTTTCAGTTTCGAACAGAACAGGAGGTGACAGGTGTGTTTAACTCATATTATTCCGTGAAAGGCTACAATGAAAATCAGCTTACGGTTTTTGGTACAACCGCAACCATGATTATAAATGGGAAAAAGTTGTCTGTATTCAATGGCAAACATGAGCCGAGGGTGGAGTATTTTGATACCGATGGGGGATATACAGAAGAGTTTGTGGATTTTTACAATGCTATCCGTCAAAGGAAGAGCCCTGTAAGCACCTTCCATGAAGGTTACCTTGACTTTAGGACCATTGTCGCTGCTTTGAAATCTGCAGAAACATGGGATAAGTTAGACTTGTCTTTGTCATAAAGGTTTGAGAAATGTGTAGGAATTATCAAATTATTCTTATGATGGCATTTTCAATAATAGCCATCAGCATCACTTATGTTTATGCTCAGGAAATGCCGATCGGATTGCAAAACGGGGTTACGTGGCGGAACCTGGAGGTTGGCACAAGCGCTGAAACTATGACCCGCAAAACGTTTTATGTGGATGGAATGTATAACATGGCTGTTTTCTGGGGGATGCACGCAAATCAATCTGATACAGTCGGATTTGACAATGCATTTATCGGAATGGATGTTGCAAGTATTCGCGATGGTCTTGATAAGTTTTATTCTGACACCTTGAATTTATCTGTCCGAATTGTAGATGCTGTTTTGATTATAAAGCTGGAGGCTGCTCAGGTCCCAAATGATATTGTGCAGTCCTTTGTCAAAAGGTTCCGTGAAATTGCTGAGAGGAAAACGAATATATTGGTAGAGAATCAAGTGTGGACAGAAGCATTGCGCCTGCTTAAATGAACTATGGTCAGAATAGTTGATGAAGAGGGAGTTTAGAAAATCCACCAAACTTGAAGGCGTCGGGTACGATATTCGTGGGCCCATATTGGAGTTTGCATCCAAGATGGAAGAAGCTGGAGAGAAAATTCTCAAACTTAACATTGGTAATCCTGCACTGTTTGGTTTTAGAGCTCCTGAAGATGTAATAAAATCTGTCGAATCTAATTTGACAAACGCTGAAGGGTATGTAGATTCGAAGGGAATTTTTTCTGCAAGAGTCGCTGTGGCCGACTATTCTCGTAAGAGTGGGATAAAGAGCGCTGAAACTGGCAATGTTTACATAGGGAATGGAGTTAGTGAGCTAATAAGCATTTGTACCCAGGCGTTGCTCAATGACGGGGATGAATTAATGATACCATCGCCCGATTATCCACTCTGGACAGCTGCAGTAACTCTTGCCGGGGGGAGGCCAGTTCACTATATTTGCGATGAAGCATCCAATTGGCTTCCGGATATTTCTGACATAGAGAGAAAAATCTCCAGAAAGACAAGGGGCATCGTTGTAATTAATCCCAATAACCCTACAGGTGCTGTTTATCCTAAAGAAGTTCTTCAAAAAATAGTTGATATTGCCGCTGCACATAATCTTATCATATTTGCTGACGAAATTTACGACAGGATTTTATATGATGATTTGCAGCATATATCAATAGCTTCGCTTTCCGATGATGTACTGTTTTTCACTCTCAATGGGTTGTCGAAATCACATATGATAGCAGGATTTCGGGTAGCATGGCTGGTTATAAGTGGAAAAAGAGAGGGGGCGGGAGATTTGCTTGAAGGCGTAAATATGCTGGCGTCCATGAGACTCTGCAGTAATGTTCCTGCACAGTTTGCCATTGAACCAGCACTTAAAAGTTATGACTTGATGAGGGAGCATACAGGTCCATTTGGAAGACTCACAGAGCAGAGAAACTACAGTTTCGAGCGTATTAACTCCATTCCCGGTATTTCGTGTGTGAAGCCGAATGGTGCATTTTATCTTTTTCCCAAAATAGATTCTAAAAGATTTTCAATAAACAGTGATGAGAAGTTTGTTCTGGATTTTCTTTTGAAGGAGAAAGTACTGTTGGTGCAGGGTACAGGATTCAACTGGCATAAACCGGATCATTTTAGAATTGTCTTTTTGCCTGAAAAGAGAGATCTTGAATTGGCTTTCGATAGGTTGGAAAGGTTTTTGTCCGGATATAAGCAATTTTGAGGATGAAGGAGAGCAAATGTCAAAAAAGGTAATAGTGAAGGGTGAGGTGGAAAGGGGTAAGAGGGAGATAGTAAAAGTTTGCCATCTTTTGGCTGAAAACGGATTTGTTGCCGCGACAGATGGAAACGTAAGCACCAGACTTTCAGACGGGACTGTTCTGATAACCGCCAGTTCTCTGAACAAGAGGGAAGTTAGCATTTCAGACATTGTCAGCGTTAGACCTGATGGCAAATTTAATCCCTCATATCGGAAGCCATCCACAGAGTATGCCATGCACAATCTTATTTACAAGGTGCGTTCTGATGTTAGAGCCGTCGTTCACGCGCACCCCGTTTTTGCCACTGCATTTGCTGCTGTCCGACTGCCTATGGACAAGAAAATTTTTCCGGAGGTAATCGTAACTTTTGGAAAGATCCCGGTTGCAAATTACGCCACCCCTTCTACCAGTGAAGTCCCCGATTCAATAAGAGATCTCGTTACCAACTATGATGCGATTCTTCTAGCAAATCACGGCGTCGTGACATGTGGAGTCAGCTTGATAGATGCTTACAATAAAATGGAAAAGGTTGAGCACACCGCTAAAGTGTTATGGGTATCAAAACTACTCGGGGGTGCGAAGGAGCTGTCGTCTGAAGAACTAATGAAACTGGCTGAGGCGAGTGAGAGAAATTACGGTAAAAAAGTTAAATTGTAACTCTTGCTCTAAAATTTTAGATATGATTATATGTAAACGTGCTATTAACTCGAAAATTTTATCTTCAAGCGAGGGAAGCTGCTTCCTTCAATTGAAATATTTGATGCTTTGATGTAAAATGAAACATTAGAGGTATATGGATGGGAAAGAGATTCTTGCCGTCAAAAAAATCAGTAATTGGAATCGTTGGGAATCTGGAAAAGAATTCAACATTTACAACTGCCGAGGAATTAATCAGGATTCTCGAGAGACATCAACTGGAATACGCTGTCCAGACCGAAGTGGCAGAGCGGGTAAAGTTGCTTAACTCCAGCGGCAAATCCCCTTTGGTAATTCCATGGGAACAAATACCTGAAAAAGCTAATATAATAATTTCGCTTGGAGGTGATGGGACGATTCTTCGGACCGCCAAGCTTGTTGCAGCAGCAGGCATACCAATTTTGGGAATCAACCTTGGTAAACTCGGATTCCTTGCTGAAGTCAGTTCAGATGAATTAGAGAAAAGTGTTGACGAGCTGTTTGCAGGGCGGTTTAATCTGGAAGAGCGCACCGTACTTAGAGCTAATTTCTTAAATAGCGGAAAGGAAACTTCAGTCGACGCCCTCAATGACATAGTAATTGACAAAGCAGGGTCTTCTCGTATGATTGACCTTGAAACATATGTTGACAACGAATACCTGATAACATACCGTGGAGATGGACTTGTGTTGAGCACTCCCACGGGTTCAACAGGATATTGCCTATCTACCGGCGGTCCAATAATTACCCCTGCAAGTCGGGTTATTGCAATAAGTCCGATTTCGCCTCACACGCTTTCTGCCCGTCCTGTTGTTGTACCTGACAGTTCTTTTGTTCGTGTAATTGTGCGCTCAACCTTTAAGAATGTGATGATTACTGCGGATGGTCAGGTGTCATCGTTGCTCTCACAGCCGGCTGAGGTAGCAGTTGCACTCGCGCCATATAAAACTGTGCTTCTCAGAAAGAGTGCAAATGGGTTCTTCAACTTACTGAGAACAAAGTTGATGTGGGGAGTGGATATCAGGTCATCAGGCGGGTCAAAAGAGGAGGAAATATAAAATGAGAGAATTGGCGTTTGTTTTTATTGTCCTGGTGGTTTCACATCTGGCATATTCTCAAAATGAATCAATGTGCATCAGAACAGCAAGAGATTCAATAACAGGCCAGAATATTTTAATTGGAAGAGTTACCAGGAAGGATTTTTCTGATTCATCATGGTACGTCGAAAATTACTCTCTCTATAATCCAACTGAAAGCCTTATCAGACAGATAGATTCGTTATTTGACGGTGACTCTGTAACAATTTATTTTGGGTCCTGGTGCTCAGATAGCCAAATGTGGGTCCCTATGTTTCTGCATATCGTTGATAAGACGGCTCTCAAGGGTCATGTGAGCTTTGTTGCATTACCACGCTCCCGGGGGTGGAGAAGACAATTAACTGATGGGCTTGAAATTGAAAAGGTACCCACATTTATTTTCTATCAAAAAGGAAAAGAGATTGGGAGAATCGAAGAAGAACCCAGGGGTGATCTTGGTTCTGATGTTATTGAGATATTAAGAAGTGGTCAACGGTTAAAATTGAGATGAACATCGGAGAAATGTAATAGAATATTAATTTGTTGATCGATGGCGGTAAAAGAGAAGACTTGGACAATCTTGGACCTCATTAAATGGGGGACAAACTACTTAGCTGAGAGGGAATTTGATGAAGCAAGGCTGAATATAGAACTTCTGCTATCCGCAGCTCTCGGCGTAAGGCGATTTGACCTTTACGTAAAGCACGACAAGCCTCTTACAAGAGAAGAGCTTGATAAATTTAAGGCGCTCTTAAAGAGGCGGCTCGCCCATGAACCGGTACAGTATATTATTGGAAAAACCAACTTTTATTCAATTGACTTAAAAGTTGATAAACGTGCGCTTATTCCGCGACCCGAAACCGAAACACTTACCGAATCGGTTATAGAATATTGTCGGTCATATCTGTCGGAAAAAAACAATATCAGCATATTGGATATTGGAACGGGTTCTGGATGCATAGCAATAGCCCTTGCAAAGTTTGTCAGCAACGCCCAAATCACGGCAATAGATGTTGATACAAATGCACTTGATCTGGCAAAGGAAAACTGTCAGCTAAATAATGTGGACGGACGGATATATTTTATGGAGGCAGACCTTTTCAAAATTACCGGTGAAACTTTCGAGCATCATTTTGACATTGTAGTTTCTAATCCACCATATGTTTCAAAGTCGAAACTTGCTTCTTTACCTCAGGACATTCTCAAATTTGAACCGGTACATGCGTTAACGGACAACGGAGACGGTCTGACATTTTACAGAGCGCTTGCAGAAAAAAAGGACCTTTTGGTAAGACCTGGCGGATGGATATTTGTGGAGGTTGAATTTGGAAAGGCTGGCGATGTAGCAGCCATTTTTAAAAAGGCTGGCGCTTCGGAAGTTTATATCCGCAAAGATTTGTCTCAAGTGGAGAGGGTTGTATCTGGAAGGTTTGGTTTATGAAAGCGATTGTGCAGAGAGTGAAAAAATGTCAGGTCTGGGTTGGGGGAGAAAAGTACAGCGAAATTGATAGGGGAATATTAATCTTGGTTGGTGTCCATAAGAATGACACCGATGAGGACGCGGAATTCCTTGCGGATAAGTGCGCTGCTATCAGGATATTTGACGACGGCAGTGGGAAAATGAACCTGTCGGTAAGGGATATCTCCGGCTCTGCAATGGTGGTTTCAGAATTCACGCTTTATGGTGATACAAGGAAGGGAAATCGTCCAAATTACATGCTTGCGGCGAAACCCGAATTAGCAGAGCACCTTTATAATCGTTTTGCTGGCCGATTGGAATCAATAATAGGGAAAGGAAGGATTGCAACGGGAGTTTTTCGGGCAATGATGGACGTCAACCTTGTGAATGATGGTCCTGTAACAATTATAATTGATACGAAGGAACGGGCAGGATGATAAGCGTTTTATTATTTGTACTGATGTTTCAGTCTCCTATTCAGAAGATTGAAAGTCAGAACGTACGCCTCTATTATTCCGGGGCAACTGCTCGCCAGAATGCGAAGGGGTGGCTAAATTTTATTCAAGGGGTTTTCAAAACCGATGTCAAGCAGATTAAGTATGGGCAAGATCGTAAGATAAATGTACGGCTCTGCCGGGACTATTTGGAATTTACCCGGGTTTCTGGTCTTGATTCGGTATTCGCGCCTGCGCAGGTCAACGGCATACTTTATGTCGTTTGCCCAGACAGCAGTGCAGATGGGTCTTACATTGAAAAGCTTTCAAGAGGTGTGCTGCTGCAATTATTGACACCGCTGCACAGTAATGGAATGCCGTGGTGGCTGATATATTCTGTTGCAGTGTATGAGAGCGGCGAGCTACAAAGTTTGTCGCCTGTGCCATTTATCTCGGTACATTACCTAAATGATTTGGAAGAGCGCATACAGAATACCTCATCAGGAAGCAATTACGAGGAAACACTTTATTACCTTGGCATTACCGGGGAGTTTCTTGAAGTTAAATTTGGTGCAGGTTCCCTTGTACGGCTTCTTCACGAATTCACACGTGCAAACACATTTGATTCGGCAATCAGAAGGGTATTACATGTGGATAAACACCGGCTGGAAGATGAGTGGCGAGATTATTTGAAAAAAGAAATCAGGATGCTGCGATATTAAATTGAAGAGAAAATCTCTGTTATCTGTTACAGGCTGCTGGAAAAGGCGGCAGGTGAGATTAACTTAACTGGAGCGTTATGGAGGACATCTGAGTTTGCATTTTCTATTTCTCTTTCTGGATGGCGTTGGGATTGGAGAAAATCATAACGAAATAAATCCGTTCTTTTCTGCAAAAATGCCAAACTTTGTAAAACTTTTTGGTGGAATTCCTTCGCTTGACTCACCCATACTTAATAATAATGGATTATCCTTCATCGTACCGACGGATGCTTTGCTTGGTGTGGAAGGACTTCCTCAAAGTGGCACAGGGCAAACTTCTCTTTTCACAGGCGTAAACGCAGCGAGGGTTATTAACTCGCATTTTGGCCCTTATCCCCATTCTGAAATCAAAACCATACTGGAGGAAAAAAATATCTTTAAAGTTCTGAAAGAACTTGGAGTTGACGTATACTTCGCAAATGCTTACCCAAGACAATTCTTTGAATATGTGAAGGCAGGAAAGAGGAAGCTAAGTGCAACAACGCTCTCCTGCTTGATGAGTGGAATACCGTTATGCAATGACGAAGCGCTTAGAAAAGGCAAGGGAATATCTGCAGATATAACAGGGGAAAGATGGCGCACTGACCTTGGATATTCCGATATAGAGCCTCAGAAACCTTTCGATGTTGGAAATAGAATGAGGCAGATAGCGGAAGAGCATGATTTTACAATGTTTGAGTTTTTTCTAACTGATCATGCAGGTCATGAACAGGATATGGAATTTGCCAGGAACGTCCTGGAAACATTCGATGAATTCCTGGGTGGGATAATCGAAAGAGGGTTATCGGGGCTCACTCTTTTAATTTCGAGTGATCATGGCAATGTTGAAGATCTCTCAACAAGAGCTCACACACTAAATCCTGTATTAACAGGTATTGCAGGGGAATATTCAGCTTTCTTCAAAGGGAAAATTCACTCAATAGTTGATATTGCGCCGCTTATAGTCGCTCTTTTTACATCAAAGCAGCTGGTTCAGAATGGAGGAAGCATTTCACATTAAGCGGGTGCGGTGCGTTTCTATAAAAGTTTTAAACCGCGGCACTTTTAGCTGCTTCAATTCTTGGGGCAATGGTTCCCTTTTTAACTGTCTGTTCACTCTTAAGCATGTCCTTAAGTGAGACCTTGTTCAAAACATTATCAAGGGCACCCTGTAACGACTGCCACAGGGTTCGCATTGAGCAGTCGATTATGTTGCAACATATCGAATTTAACCCTGAATGAGTATCGCAAAAATCTTCTTCATAAATCCTTCCTCCGAGAACATTTAAAACATCACCTACGATTATTTGATCAGCAGGTTTGGCAAGTCGATACCCACCAGACCGTCCTCGTGCGCTTTCTATGAAACCACCAAGTCTCAGTATCCGCAATAGCTTGGCCACATTAGCCGGGCTTAGTCCTTCAAGGCGACTTATTTCTGGTATGGTCATTCCTTCTCTTGGATTTCCACGGGCAATCCTAAGTAAGCACCGCATCCCATATTCTTCTTGAGCGCTGAGTTTCATTTTACATAAATCCCAGTTCTAATTTAGCTTCTTGTGACATCATTTCTGGTGTCCAAGGTGGGTCCCAAACAACCTCCACCTGAACATTTTTTATCTCAGGAATCTGTGAAATCCTTGCCTGTACTTCCAGTGGAAGAGACCGGGCTGCTGGGCAGCCGGGGGCAGTGAGCGTCATCTTTACATGTGCTGTCGACTCGTCGTCGACATACATCTCGTATATCAATCCAAGTTCCCAGATGTTGACGGGTATTTCCGGATCATAGCACTCTTTTATTGCATCTACAACCTTTTCCTCGATAACCTTTTTTTCCTCCGCAGTCATTTTATCGCCTTTCGTTGGTTCAATGTTGAATTGTGCGGTCTTCAGGTAAGAACCTGCTTGAGAGAAATTGTTCAAGATACTTTCTCACCCCATTAATCTTAATGTTATTTAAAACATCACTGGCAAATGCATGTATTAATATTAACCTTGCAGTTTCCTCGCTTATTCCGCGTGACCGCATGTAAAATATAGAATCAGCGCTCAGCTGTCCTACTGTTGCACCGTGTGAACATTTGACATCATCAGCGAAAATTTCAAGTTGTGGCTTTGTGTCGACCTTCGCACCGGAAGAAAGGATTATGTTCCTATTTTCCTGATAGGAGTTTGTTTGCTGGGCGCCTTTTCTAACAAGTATCTTTCCGTTGAAAACGCCATGAGAATTTTCGTCAAGAATACCCTTGTAATGTTCCTGACTGGTGCAATGTGGTGCAGTATGGTCAATGAATGTATGCGTGTCCGAGAGTTGCTTGCCTGTCAGCATGTATAGCCCATACAAATCGGTGCTCGCACCTTCTTCAGCGAGGACGACGTTGAGATCATGTCGGGAAATTTCTCCCCCTATGTTAACTGAGTGAGAAGAATAGCTTGATGACCTGGATAGCGACACATAAGTTGATCCGATGTGAAAAGCATCTTCAGATTCGAATTGAAGGCGAATATGATTTATAGAGGAATTTTCATTGGCAAAAATTTCGGTAACAGAATTTGTAAAATATCGGTCATTCTTTAACGCAGCATAATGTTCAATTATAGTTAAATTTGAATTCTTTCCAGCAATAATGATGTTATGAGGATGATAAACAATTTGTTTGCTTTTCGGGTCGGCCAAAAAAAGGAGATGAACAGGTTTACTTTTTTCGCCATCCGGCATCCTTATGAAAGCTCCATCATAAGTGAACGCGGCATTCAGAGCTGTGAAAGCATTTGATGCCGATGCAGCATATTTTGCAAGATGTGAGATAATATCGGGATTTCCGTTTAAAATTTCTTTATGAATACTTCCAGAACCTTCATGAATCCTGGTAGATAATGATTCAACAAAAATCCCATTAAGAAACACCAGGACAATTGCATTAGGAATGCCGCAGAGGAAATTTGAAATATCTCCTTTCTTTATTGAGGGCAGGGCGTTTAACTCCGGCAATGTAAAATCATTCCTCAGGATAGGTGAAATATCAGTAAACCGCCAGTCCTCCATCCGCAATGTGGGGAATCCGACTTCCGTGAACGTCTTTAGAGCGTTTTGTCTGGCTTCGTGAATTGGGCCTGATTTTTCCCCGTTCAGGCGGTTCTTGAAATCGTTGAAGAGAGATATATACTTGCTTTTAACATCGTCTAATTGATTTTTCATCTCACTGTCTCGATCTCTACATTCATGTTTCCAGGCATTTCATCGGCTGGTTTAAGCCAGTCATAACCTTTTTCTTCAAGCTCAAGCGCAAGATCCTTACCACCTGACTTTACAATACGTCCGTTATAAAGAACGTGGACGTAGTCAGGGACTATATAATTCAAGAGTCTCTGATAATGAGTAACTACAATTATTGCGTTTTCCGCCGATTTTAGTTTGTTGACCCCATTTGCCACAATTCTCAGCGCGTCTATGTCCAGGCCGGAATCAGTTTCATCCAGGATAGCAAGTTTTGGTTCGAGGATCGCCATCTGTAAAATCTCGTTGCGTTTCTTTTCGCCGCCCGAAAAGCCCTCATTAACTGAGCGATTCAACAGTGTATCGTTCATCTCGACGAGAGCCAATTTCTTTTTAAGAATCGATAGGAATTGGCCGGCACTTATTTCAGGCAGACCTTTATATTTTCGGATTTCATTTAAAGCTGTTCTCAGGAAAGTAGTGTTGTTCACCCCAGGGAGTTCAATTGGGTACTGAAATGCGAGAAAAACTCCTTCCCTTGCTCTAACTTCCGGGGGCATACTCAAAAGGTCTTTCTTTTCGTAAACCACTTCACCCTGTGTTACTTTGTACTCGGGCCTTCCAGCGAGCACGTTGGCTAGGGTACTCTTGCCCGACCCATTCGGTCCCATTATGGCGTGTATTTCCCCTTTATTAATTGACAGATTGATTCCTTTCAATATTTCTTTATCTTCTATGGAAGCATGAAGATTTCTGATTTCGAGCATTATTTTTTCCTTCTTATAGATTTATGATTCCCAGCGCCGTCGTGATTATCCAACGCTTCCTTCAAGACTCATGCTCAAAAGACGGGTCGCCTCGACAGCGAACTCCATTGGGAGCTGTTTAAAGACTTCCTTGCAATAACCATTTACAATAAGCCTAATTGCATCCTCAGTCGAGATGCCCCGCTGGTTCAAATAAAAAATCTGATCAGTTCCAATTTTTGAAGTCGTTGCTTCATGTTCGACCTGTGCGGTGGGATTGTTAGCTTCAAGGATGGGGAATGTATGTGCGCCGCACTTGTCGCCTATGAGCAGAGAATCACACTGTGAATAATTGCGAGCGTTTTCTGCATTTCTCGAGATCCTCACCATTCCGCGGTAACTGTTATTGCTTCTCCCTGCCGAAATTCCTTTCGAGATGATTGTGCTTCGAGTATTTTTGCCGATGTGTATCATCTTTGTACCTGTGTCGGCTTGCTGCATGTGATTTGTGACAGCAACAGAATAAAACTCTCCCACAGAGTTATCACCCTGCAGGATGCAGCTTGGGTATTTCCATGTTATCGCTGATCCTGTCTCTACCTGTGTCCAGGATATTTTTGAGTTAACTCCCCTGCATGCTCCTCGCTTTGTTACAAAATTATAAATTCCACCTTTACCATTCTCATCGCCAGGATACCAGTTTTGTACGGTCGAATATTTTATTTCTGCATTATCAAGAGCTATAAGTTCCACTACTGCTGCGTGGAGCTGATTGGTATCGCGTATGGGAGCTGTGCACCCTTCCAGGTAACTGACATAGCTACCTTCGTCAGCTACTATAAGAGTTCGTTCAAATTGTCCCGTTTCGGAGGCGTTAATACGAAAATAAGTTGACAGCTCCATCGGGCAGCGGACTCCTTTTGGAATGTAGGCAAATGAGCCGTCGCTGAAAACTGCAGAATTCAAAGCAGCAAAAAAGTTATCTGTGTATGGGACAACAGTTCCTAAATATCTTCTCACAAGGTCAGGGTATCTTTGAATTGCCTCGGACATTGAACAAAATACAATCCCGAGTTCTGCAAGCTTTTCCTTAAAAGTCGTTGCCACTGAAACACTATCAAAGACAGCATCGACAGCAACTCCGGCAAGTCGTTTCTGTTCCTCGAGGGGTATACCCAGCTTTTCAAAGGCATTGAGTAATTCGGGGTCTGCTTCCTGTAAACTGTTGAGCATGGGTTTCTTTTTAGGGGCTGCATAGTATCTTATGTCCTGATAATCAATGGGGTCGTATTTGACATTTGCCCAATGAGGTTCTTCCATGGTAAGCCAGTGTTTGTACGCCTTCAAGCGCCACTCCAGCATCCACTCGGGTTCGTTCTTTTTTTCGGATATGACGCGAATAATTTCTTCGTTCAAGCCCTTGGGGACCGTTTCTTCCTCAATTTCGGTAACGAAACCGTACTTATAATCACTCTTCTCAATTTCTTCAGTGGTCATCTCTTTCATGTTCGTTATGTCCTTCCTCTGTCCTTGCCTTGATTCATTGCTAATCTATTTTAATTAATCTATATTTTATAGTCAAGATTAACAATCCAAAATTGCCTGCTAAAGTTCCCGTGAGATCTCTTGATGCCCTAAACCGTATTTTATAGTCCTTACCTGTGTAACAAAAAGATGGAAAAGAGACATCCATTGATTCAAGTTGGCCAATCCTTATATTTAGTAAAATAATAAATGATAAAGGATGGGAAAGCCGAAAAGAATTCTGGTTGTTAGACCGGACAGAATTGGTGACGTGGTACTATCCACCCCTGTTTATCACACCTTACGCGATTCATTTCCGGGGTCGTTTATTGGAGCACTTGTATCCCCTCTTACAGCGCCATTACTTGAAAACAATCCAAACATTGACGTAATACTAACTGATAGCGAGGATGCAGGAGGTAAGGATGGAAATTTTTGGCAGAAAGTTAGAGAAATTAGGTCGCACAGATTCGATGCGGCTTTATTACTTAAACCGACGAGCAGACATGCATATATGCTCTTTTTTGCAGGGATTCGGCAGAGGATAGGTGTAGGGCATATTCTTTATGAGGTCATTACCTTAATGCGCGGAGTGTCGAGGAAAGGATACAGTCCCCTCCGGCACGAGTCAGATTACATGCTTGATCTAGCGAGAAGTATTGGTTCACATAAAATATGGACTACTCCAGAAATTTTTCTCAGCCAAGAAGAGAGGCAAAAAGCACGTGAAATGTTGTCGAGTTTGGGTTTCGATTTGCATGAACCCATTGTTGGTATTCATCCTGGTAGCGGTCACTCTGCCCCCAACTGGGAGATCAAAAGATATGTAGAGCTCGTTCAGCGAGTCGCTGGTCATGGCATGCAAGTTCTGGTTACAGGCAATTCTTCAGAATACATATTCGAAGATGAGTTTAAAGGTATTACGAACACCAGAACATCTTTTGGCAAATGGAGCTTAAGAGATCTGAGTGCTGTCATTTCCACGGTTTCCGTGTTCGTCTCTTCAAGCACAGGTCCAATGCACATTGCAGCTGCAGTTGGTACCCCTGTCGTGGCAATGTTTTGTCCGCTGCCGGCGTGTTCACCCCAGCTGTGGGGACCAATAGGGTCGCAAAGCCAAATTCTTCTTCCACCGGTGGACTTTTGTCGGTTTCGTTGTCCAGGTGACCCACACATCTGCAATTTTGGAGAAGATGGTGAAGGCATAACAGTAGACGCAGTATTCTCAGCTTTACTGAAGATAGTAAATGAAAAGGAGCGACAGTGTTAATTCGGCAGGCAAATAGTTCAGATGCGGAGGCAATATCTTCACTCCTGTCCAAGTCTTTCATTGAAGACCAGAACATTGTCAGACTCAGCATTGAAAATAATCCGCGTTACCATATTAGCGATATGTACGTTATTGAAGATCGGTTGTTGTCTTCAGGAATTGTCGGCTGCTTAAGAATAACACCATTTGAAGTTTACGCTCGGGGAAAGAGGATGCCGATGGCAGGACTGGCAGCTGTAGCGGTCATTCCGGAAGCCAGGAGGAGAGGAATCGCCGAAATTCTCATTGAAAATTCCATCAGAAAGATGTACGAGTTTGGTTACCCGATTTCAATGCTTTATCCTTTTCGACACAGATTTTACAAAAAGTACGGCTATGCATTTGTGGGTAGCGCAGTGCAGTATGAATTATCTTCTAATGATATAGTGGATTTTGATGAAAGGGCTGGAGTGCGGACAGCCCAGCGTTCGGACAGAAACAGAATTAAAAAGGTTTTTAATGATAATATTGAAAGGAATGGAAGCTTTACAATCGTGCGAACTGAAAACTTCTGGGAAATGGTAGTATTTCCGAAAGCACATGATATCTATATTTACGAAGAGCCATCGCGCACAACAGGAAAGATAGAGTGCAGCGGCTATGTCATGTATGAGCTTGTCAAAGAGGCAAACCAGGAGCCTGTTTTAACTATTAAAGAACTCGTTGGTCTGGGGTCGAATGCACATAGGGCATTGTGGGGATTTATTGGCGGCCTTCGAGAGCAAGTTTCGAAGGTGCGATATCTAGCACCAATTGACTATCCAATGCACTTATTCCTGCGCGAACCTGTAGAATACAATTTCAGACGCCTTTTCTTTGAATACAAGACGTTTGGTATGCTTGCTTGTGGGTTTATGCTAAGGGTAATAAATGTGAAAAATGCTCTTAAATACCTGATGGTTTCTTCGGAATCCCCAGTAGATTTCACCATTAAGATCAAAGACTCCCTCCTGGCTGTCAACTCTCAAGTTTTTAAGGTGCACGTTCATTCTGGAGAAAGCGTTGTAGAAGAGAGTCGCTCACCGGCAGAGGTTGAAATGGATATAGAGACATTTTCACAAATTTATTCGGGACATTTAAGAGTGCGAGATGCTGTTAACTACGGGCTGGTGGAAATCGATAGGACTCTTGTCGAAAAATTAGATAAAGTATTTGAATGGAAACAGCCGTTTATTTACCAGTATGATGTGTTTTGATGACAGGATGTTTCAAAGGGATTTACCTGACTTTTTCGAAACTGAAGGGATTGTGATTGCAGCTTATATTAATCAGATTTGGAGTTTTCTTACTGTCAGCTAAATTATTAAAGAACTGAAGAATATGATTAGATGTTTAGATATTGAGAATTAGCAGGTGATCAGGATGTCTTATTTGTCCGATGTACGAAGTGTTGAGGAATTAAACCGTCTTATCGAGATATGCCGGGAGAATTTGTACAATTTCGATGAAAACCTCATCCGAAGGGCATTTGAATTCAGCTGGAACGCGCATGTAAAAGGTAAACCGCGTGCGTCTGGAGAGCCATTTTTTTCACACCCGTTCGAGGTTGCTCTGATTTTAGTAAAAGAAATTCCAGTTGACGATGTCTCTGTCGCCGCCGCGTTGCTGCATGACGTAGCTGAGGATACGGGTTATGATATTGATACCATTCGAAGGGAGTTTGGGGATACTATTGCCAATATTGTGGATGGGGTTACAAAGATATCAGGTGTAGTAGAAAGCCATGAAGTCACCCGGGCAGAGAACTATCGTAAGATGCTTCTTTCATTGGCCAAAGATGTGCGAGTCATCCTGGTTAAGTTCGCCGACCGTTTACACAACATGCGCACTCTTGGATTCTTGCCACCAGAAAAGCAGCAGAGGATTGCAAAGGAGACACTCGAAATTTATGCACCGCTCGCTCACAGGTTTGGTCTGGCAAAGGTTAAATGGGAGTTTGAAGATTTGGCGTTCAAATATTTAAACCCGAATGAGTACGAGTATGTTTCAAGAAAGTTAAATGCCAAGAGGCGCGAAAGAGAAGCTTATGTCAGGCGTTTTATTCTTCCTATTAAAGAGAGACTTGAAAGAGAAAACTTTAAATTTGAAATAACCGGCAGACCGAAGCACATATACAGCATTTACAACAAGATGGTGAAAAGAGGAAAGCCAATTGAGGAGATATATGATCTGCTGGCAGTTCGGATAATTCTCGATACCGAGGACAAAAACGAGTGCTTCTCGGTATACGGCATTGTCTCAGAGATTTATACGCCGGTGCCCGAACGTTTTAAGGATTACATCTCTGTCCCAAAGCAAAATGGATACCAGTCCATTCATACGACCGTTGTTGGACCCGAAGGGAAAATGGTTGAAGTCCAGATAAGGACCAGAAAAATGGATGAGGTAGCGGAAAAAGGGGTTGCTGCTCACTGGAAGTACAAGGAAAATATCAACGTAACAGACAGGCAGCTTGAAGAATGGATTGCATGGGTTAGGGAAATATTAGAACAGCCACCTGCTGTTTTAGAACAAGCTGAATCAGCTTCGAATTTTCTCGAAAGTTTTAAGCTCGACTTATACCAGGACGAAATTTATGTTTTCACTCCAAAAGGAGAGCTTTTAATACTTCCCAAAGGTGCCACGCCGGTGGATTTTGCGTTTGAAATTCATTCGCAAGTTGGTACTCATTGTATAGGCGCGAAAGTAAACGGGAAGATTGTTCCTCTGAACACAAAACTTTCCAGCGGTGATCAGGTTGAGATAATTACCTCATCAAATCAAAACGTAAATCCCGATTGGGAAAAATTTGTCGTAACTCGCAAGGCAAAAGCTCACATCCGCAGGTGGTTCAACGAAGAGATCAGGAAGAAAGCTGAAGAAGGAGAGGCAATTTGGATAAAGCGTCTGAGGAAACATAAACTTGTTGTCTCAGAGGACGAATTCAATAAGCTAATACATGAATTGAAGTTTGATAATCCACAGCAGTTTTTTGTGGCGCTTGCTGATGAAGAAATTGAACCCGAGCATGTAATAAGCAGGTTGACTTCTCAAAAGGGTTTGAAGGAATCCAGTGATTTGTCGAAACCTCCGCAAACTTTCGTGGAGATTGCCAGAGGAGCTTCGACGGGTATTGTGGTTCAAGGGTCTAATGCGGGTTTAAAAGTTTCGTATGCAAAATGCTGCAACCCAATTCCGGGTGATGAAATAATTGGCTTTGTCACAACAGGAGAGGGAATAAAGATTCACAGGAAATCCTGTCCGAACATTCGCAGAATGGAAGAAAACAACAAAGACAGAATAGTGGAAGCAGAATGGCCGGGAGTTGATGGAAATGTATACGTTGCGGGTCTTTCAGTATCGGGGACCGATCGACCTGGAATTCTTGGAGATATCACGCATGCCATTTCAAGTTATCAAAATACCAGCATCCGCAGTGTGAATGCTGAAGCTCGTAATGCAATCTTTGACGGCCAGGTAATTATTTATGTGAAAAACAAAGAGCATTTGGAACGACTGATAGACAAAATAAAAAAGGTCCCGGGTGTCACAAAGGTAGACAGAATCCAAAATGAAAACGAATAAAATAGGTAGAATTCTCGGAATAGATTATGGTACGAAGAGAGTAGGCATAGCAGTCAGTGATCCAACGCAGCTCATAGCGCAGGGTATAAGCACGCTGCCCAATGACAGTGCTCTTTTAAAACGAATAGGAGATATTATTTCGCAAATGTCAGTGAAAGAAGTTGTAATTGGTAAACCTCTGAAGCTCAATGGCAAATCTGGTAAAAGTGCAGAAGCTGTCTCGAGCTTTGCGCAAAGGTTAAGAGACGCTTTTCATATAAATGTCATAGAATGGGATGAAAGGTTTACCAGCGTCATTGCTCACAGGACTCAAATAGAGCTGGGTATTAGGAAAAAGGAGCGTAGAAACAAGGAAAATATAGATAAGTTAGCATCGCAGCTGATTTTGCAAAGCTATCTCGACTCACCCAGGGAAAGTTGACACAGAGGGCAGTCAAAGGTGAAATTGTCAAGATTTTTTTTCCTTTTTATTTTGTTATTTTTAATAGTTGAAATTGTAATGCTGCCATTTCCGTGGAATGTGGCAGCATTGAGGACCAAGAATCCTTCACAAACAGCAATCATGAGGGAGAGGATAAGGCAAGCAAGACGTGATCGTAAACCCTATAGAGTTAAACAAATATTTGTTCCACTTTCTAAGATTTCACCTTACATGATACATGCGGCTATAGTTGGCGAAGATGGAACTTTTTATGAAAACGACGGGGTGGATTGGTATGAGATGAAAGAGTCGCTCAAAGCAAACTGGGATGCGGGTAAAATAGTGCGTGGATCAAGCACAATTACCATGCAGCTTGCAAAAAACTTGTGGTTCTCAACGAGCAGAGACCCCCTGACGAAAGTCAACGAGGTTATTTGCGCATTTATGTTAGACCATTATCTCTCAAAAAATAGGATTCTCGAGCTATATTTAAATTATATTGAATTTGGTCGCGGCATATTTGGTGTTGAGGCGGCAAGCAGGGCATATTTTAAGAAATCTGCTGCCAATCTTACCCGGATGGAAGCAGCGCGTCTTGCTGCAATTATACCAAGTCCACTGAGGCATTCACCTAACTCAGGGTCCCGCTTTGTTGCGTTTCGGACAGGCATAATTATCACCAGAATGGAGGCGAGAGGTTGGTAGGATGGATGTAATAGAATTGAAAACCCTAATTTCAGAAGGAGAGAGTTTCAGGATAGAATTCAAACGACAGTTCAGTTCCGCTGAAAAAATAGCCAAGGAACTTATTGCCTTTGCCAATACAAAAGGTGGGATGATTCTTTTTGGGGTTGATGATGACGGTACAATTGTTGGAGTTGAAAGCGAGAAATCAGAAACAGATCTTATTTTTGAAGCTGCCAGGAAATATTGTGAACCGGAGATAGTACCCATTGTTCAGGTAATAGAACTGAGCGGGAAGGACGTCGTCGTTGCAATTGTTGAGGAGAGTCTCAAAAAGCCGCATCGGCTTCAGGATTACAAGAATAAAATTGACCGCGGGTCAAAGGTTTACATACGGGTTAACGACAAGAGTGTGCTGGCAAGCAGGGAGGTTGTTAAGATCTTACAAAGTGAAAGTGAGCCACTTTCCATATCTATTGGTGAAAATGAGAGATCACTTTTTAAGTATCTTGAGGAGAACGAACGAATAACCGTAAAAGAGTTCTGTAAGTTAGTTAACATAAGCGAGAGGCGGGCGTCTAAAGTTCTCGTAAATCTGGTTCGGGCAGGACTTATACGAATACACACAGGGGAAAGGACTGAATACTTCACTCTATCTTATTAGATTCGCACACCTTCCCCTTAGACAGGAATACCGTTTTGTCTCGTATAACACCTCAATTCCATAATGATTGGAGTTGGGATGTCCTCAATTATTTTCTTCAGGATCTTCATTTGTTGTTGTCTAGGACTTCGTTTTTTTGAGTGTCTTTTTAATCCGCTTTCTCCTTAAAGGTTCAATTGCTTTATCGGGCGGCATAAGGGCAAAGTCAAGGACTTCTTTCATCTCGTTTACAAACTTAAAGTTCACCTGTTCACGGACATTAATGGGTACTTCATCAACATCAAGCTTGTTTCTCTCTGGAAGGATTACGGTTTTTATCCCTGCCCTTACTGCGGCTATAACTTTTTCCTTGACGCCGCCGATTGGCAACACCGCTCCTCGCAGTGTTATCTCGCCCGTCATGGCAAGATCCTTTCTAACCAACCGGTTCGTAAGGAGTGAAACAAGTGCAGTAAGCATTGTCACTCCTGCAGAAGGTCCATCCTTGGGAACTGCGCCCGCAGGTACATGGACGTGGATGTCATACTTTGAACGAAAATCCGGTTCGATTCCAAGATCTTCTGCATTTGATGCAATATAGCTCATTGCTGCCTGTGCTGACTCTTTCATTACGTCACCAAGTTGACCAGTCAAAATCAATCCACCTTTCCCCTTCATTTTCGTTGCTTCAATGAAGAGAATATCCCCTCCAACAGGTGTCCATGCGAGTCCTGTTGCAATACCGGGTTTGTTTATTCGTTCTGAAATTTCAGGATAAAATTTTTGGTTCCCCAGATATTTTACAACAGCCTGCCTATCAATTGTAAATTTTTTATCATTCCCTTCCACTACTTCTTTAGCTACCCCCCGACAAATGTCGGCTATTTTTCGTTCCAGGTTCCTCACACCCGCTTCCTTTGTATAACCAGATATTATGTAGTGAAGTGAATCATCTGTGAACTGCACATTTTCTGCCTTCAAACCGTGCTCATTGATTTGTTTCGGGACGAGGAATCTTTTTGCAATCTGCATTTTTTCGTCTTCTACGTAGCTCGGAATCTCAATTATTTCCATTCTGTCACGGAGAGCAGGAGGAATTGGTTCAATTAAATTGGCTGTTGCAATAAACATTACTTTGGAAAGATCAAATGGAATTTCTATGTAATGATCACTAAACGAAAAGTTTTGTTCAGGATCGAGCACTTCCAGCAATGCACTCGAGGGGTCGCCCCGGAAATCCATACCAATTTTGTCAACTTCATCAAGCATAAAGACAGGATTATTAGATCCAGCCTTCTTGATTCCCTGAATTATCCTGCCAGGTAGAGCACCAATATAAGTTCTCCTGTGGCCGCGAATTTCAGCTTCATCGTGCACACCCCCGAGAGACATTCTAACAAAATTTCTTCTCAAAGCATTTGCTATAGATTTACCGAGACTTGTTTTACCCACTCCCGGCGGTCCGACAAAGCAGAGTATTGGGCCTCGCATATCATTTTTTAACTTGCGAACAGCTAAATATTCTAAAATTCTTTTCTTGACTTTATCGAGTCCATAATGATCCCGTTCAAGGATTTTTTCTGCTTCCCCGATATCGAGATTATCCTGGGTCGATGAGTTCCATGGTAGTTCAAGGAGCCACTCAACGTAAGTGCGTGAAACAGTATATTCAGCGCTTGAGGGGTGCATCCGCTGAAGCCTTTCTATTTCCCTTTCAACAGCATCTTCAACTTCGTGAGGATACGTTTCCTCTTCAAGTCTCTTCTTGAATTCTCTAATCTCTATATATTCATCGTCTTCACCAAGTTCGCGCTTGATTGCCTTTAGCTGTTCTCTTAAAAAATAATCACGCTGGCTTTTGTTAATCTCATCCTGTACTTCATTTTGGATTTTGTTACCAAGCTCAAGCCGTTGAACGAGTTTGGTCAAGTAGAGATTTGCCTTTTCAAGACGTTTCTTTATGTTAATGCTCTCTAGAACTTCTTGCTTTTCTTTTACAGGTATATTTATTAGCCACATTGCCATATCTGCTACCTGACCCGGGTCATCCGTGTTCAGAATGAGGCTCAGATGCTCGGGAGTTAGATCCGGAGCCAGTTCAACAGCTTTTCTAAAGCCGTTCTTAATTGTTGCAACAAGGGCATCGATTTCAATTCCCTCATCAGTTTCATCGTCAATACGCTGAACAAATCCTTTAAGGTAGGGTTCCTGTTGCACAAAATTGAAAATCTTTGCCCTGTAAAGTCCCTGGACAAAAACACTCTTTGAGCCATCCGGCAAATTGTAGACCTTTAGTATTCTTGCTACGGTGCCGAACTGATAAATATCTTCAGGCTTTGGAGACTCTATATTTGCGTCTTTTTGAGCTACTATTAGAACCGCTATATCATCCCGAAAAGCCTCATCGACAAGCTGGATAGTACTTTTTCTACCAACAGACAGTGGCATCATCTGGCGAGGGAAAAATACTGAGTTGCGGAGTGGCATTATGGGTAGAATTTCCTGCGTATATGTTGAAACGGGGTCATCAATAATAATTTGGTCACCCTCTTTCTCAATTTCGTTCTTCATTTTTTATCCTTTCATGACAATCGCATTACTATATCTGTTAAATCTTCTTTTAGCTTCCCTGTGTTGTCCAGGAGGGTTGATAAAACCTGTGCGCTTTCGCTCTGTTCAACAATGTTTCTCTGGTGAGCATAAGTTTCGTAGAGTTCGGATAAATTCTCGAGTTCCTGGACAAGCTTCTTTACATTTTGTCTGTGGTCGTACAGGGTGGGTTGCTCTGATGAGAATTGTGGTAGTTCACCACCGAGTTTAGTTATTTGTTCTCGAAGTAGTTCAGATTGCTTGCGCAGTGATTCGGAAATTTTTCTCACTCTCTCCTGTAGAAATGGATATGGTATCCACTTTACGTGCATAGAAAGGTTTGAAGAAATTTTCAAAGCTGTCAGGTAATCCTGCTGCAGAAGTTTGACAGTCCTTTGAATTTCCCTCTTTTTGAAAGCCGATTCAGAAAAGAAGTCAAAAAAACTCATTTTGCTTTTTCTATTTTGTGTCCAGGTGTCCATGACATAATCTCAATCGAAATGGGAGTAGCGTCCCACACATTATAGTGTGGGACGCACAATAGCTTACGAAACTTTCACTTCAATTTCTTTCGGTTTAGCCTCTTCAACCTTCGGCAGAGTAATAGTCAACACACCATCCTTATAAGTGGCGTCGATCTTGTCGTTCTTGACGCCGCTTGGAAGTGTGAAGGATCGTTCGAAGCTTCCATATATTCGCTCAGTACGATGGAAGTTGACATCCTTTTCTTCTTTCTCCTGTTTCTTCTCCCCTTTGATTGTCAGGATATTGTCGCGTAGGGTAATCTTGACATCATTTTTGTTTACGCCCGGGAGTTCAGCTCTCAAAATGTAAGAGTCGTTTTTCTCCAGGACGTCCACCCGGGGAGACCACTCCATATCCATCCTCCCTCCATCGACATCGCCGAAAAGGCTGTCGAAAACGCGCCCGATTTCACGCTGAATATTCATTAAATCGCGAAACGGGCTCCATGTTTCAAGTTCTCTTTCGGGTTTCCATCTTACGATTGCCATAGGTCATTCCTCCTTTCTTTGTTTTTGTTTCGTTTTCAATGTGGAATGTTCAACTGGCGTGCCGCTAAGGGAACCCCTTATTTTAAGCAATTTGAGCAGCCCATTTCATATGATTCGTCAAATTTGGACAGATTAGCGACATAATGCCAGAAATATGTCGCTATATCCTGACAATTTGTCAACGCCGGATTAGAAAATCTTTTCCTCACTCAATGCTTTTAAAATTTCAGAGGCTACTAATTCATTCCCTTTTTTATTAAGGTGTACTCCATCCACAGTCAAAATACCTTCTCGCAGATCATAAGGGTTGTGGTTACGGAGGTAGTTAAGGAAGGCCGAATGGAGATCAATCAGGATTGAATTTGTCTCATAAGCAACCTTAACACTTACAGCAGAGTAGTCATCAAGAATGGTATCCTGGGGGTTTGTACCGTGTTGCCTTTCGCCAATTACCGTAGGAGTACACAAAAGTACTTTTGCTCCGACTCCTTTTATTTTGTTTACAATGTTTTTGAGTTCGGATTCGTAAATGTTTATTGGGGTCCCCTTTAAGCCCGGGAGTGCGTAATGCCATACGTCATTGATTCCGATATATATTATAACCACGGCAGGTTTCTTGCTAATAACATCTCGATCGAGTCGCTCCTGCAGGTCGGTGACTTTGTTTCCGCTGACGCCAGCGTTAATTATTTTTGGAGCATTGATACTATGTGCATGGGTGAAGGCATTTCGTATTAACGTAATGAAGCCAATCGGCGCATCACCCATTTCAGTGATCGAATCTCCTAAAAAAACAATCGTATTCAATTCAGAGGGTACCTGGTTTGCGGAGTTCTGAGATGCGACAACTAAAGTGGAGAAAAACACAAGGTTTAGAAGTTTCATTCAAATCATGGTTTCTTTGAGAATATTATCAATCTCGGATAATTCAGATTCATTTAAAACCATATCAGCTGCGTCCACATTTTCCTGGACCTGCTCTGCTGTTCTTGCTCCAACAATGGCAGAAGTCACCGCGGGGTTAGCAATGACCCAAGCAATGGAAAGTTGACCTACGGTTTTGCCGTGTCGTACAGCTATCGGCTTGAGCCTTTCCACCAATGTCATTGCTTTTGACAGCATTGGTTCCTGGAACATTTTATCCCTCCTTCTCCAGTCATCAGGTGCAACTTTTCTGGGATCATATTTTCCGCTTAGCAACCCTGACATCATAGGACTGTAAGCCACAACCCCGATTTCGTTTCGAAGACAATATGGCAGGATTTCTCTTTCAACGTCACGCTTGAGTAAATTGTAAGGCGGTTGCAACGACTGCACAGGAGCTATTGATTGGCATTTCATAAGAAGGGCCACATCAAAATTTGATACACCGATATACCGTGCTTTTCCCTCATTCTGGAGCTTTGCCATCATTTCCCAAGCATCTTCTACAGGTGTAACTTCATCGTACCAGTGTATCTGGTAAAGATCTACATGATCAGTTTTCAACCTGCGCAAACTCCCCTCGATTTCTTTTCGAATACTTTCGGGTTTAATTGATCGAGTCACTCTTTTCCTGTCGTCCCACACGAGACCGCATTTTGTTGCGACAAACACCTCGTGCCTTTTTCCTTTAATTGCTTCAGCCACCACTTCTTCTGAATGGCCCAGCCCGTAAACTGCAGCGGTATCAATCCAGTTAATTCCGAGATCAAGTGCCTTTCTTATAGCTTTTTTGGAAGATTCATCATCTACAGGTCCCCACCCATATTCCCAAGGGCCTCCTATTGCCCATGCACCGAACCCGATGACCGATAGCTCCGGACCGTTTTTTCCCAATATCTTTGTTTTCATTTCTTTTCTCCAGTTGTAATTTCCTGTAGTTAATTTTAATGTTAAGTTCTCAACAAATCAATTTATTAGTACAGATTGAAGTTTCTTTTTACATGTTTTTGTTAGATGTTAATTATGGTTCAGGAGTTTCACTCTTGCCTTAGTTTCATTTGCGTGTTATACTGAGCAAAGTATGTGAGGAGAAAAGAATATCAATAACAGTCGTTTTTGGTGTTGATGAACCAAATGCAGGATAAACATAAAGAATTTACAAAAGAGATGCTGCCACACATGGGTGCCCTGTATAACTTTGCGCTCAGGATGACAGGAGATCCTGATGATGCCAAAGATCTAGTTCAGGAGACCTATATGAAAGCCTATAGGTTTTTTGATAAGTATTCTCAGGGAACAAACGCCAAGGCGTGGTTGTTCCGAATAATGAAGAACTCGTACATCAACCGCTATAGGAGAGAGTCGAAAGAGCCCGATAAGGTTGATTACGATGAAATAAAAGATTTCTACGCAACCGTCAAGGGTTCGGTTGTTGACACAAATGATCTCCAGGAGAAGATATTTGGCAACCTTTTTGAAGATGAAGTTGCGAAGGCTCTTCAGGATTTACCGGAGGAGTTTAGAACAGTGGTTATACTTTGCGATATCGAGGGATATACTTATGAGGAAATTGCTGACTTTATTGAGATACCTATAGGCACCGTGAGATCTCGTTTACATCGCGGCAGGAAAATGCTCAGAGAATCGTTAAGGCATTATGCATTGCAGCATGGATATAGAGATCTCAGTGATGAGTCGGACTGATGTGATGAGGAGAAGATAGCGTTGGATTGCAGAGAATCACGCGAGTTGATGACTGGAGCTGTTGATAACGAACTGAGCAAGGAGCAGTCTGCTGAATTTTTTGAACACATAGAAATATGCTCCGAATGCAGGGATGAATATGAGCTCGAGAAACTTACGAAGGCATATATCAAGCGAAAGATTACATGGGTGGAGGTTCCGTATGAGCTTCAGCAGGCAATTTTGATTCAAATTAACTCATCTGGCAATGCAGGTCACACATTTAACTTATGGAGTTCATTACTTAGTAACAGTTTTTTTCAGCCGCTGCTTGCATTTGGAGTGGTCGTTCTGATTGCTATCACTTTGTTTGTTCTCAACAGGTCAAACACCTTGACAGAGAGCGGGGGACACCCGTCATCTGTTTCACTAAAGGCAGAAAATATGGATGCTTTATCTGCTGCGGAGAACAATTTTCAGAGTGTACTTAGCGGAACAATGAAACCGAAAATAACGTCCAAAGCAATTTCCGACGTGTTGGCTTACCTGAAAGAAAAAGTGGGCTATTCAGTCTACATTCCGTCAATACCGAACGTTGATTGGGTTGGTGCAACGATAACCGATGGTGATAATAGGCCAATCGTGCATGTGATTTACAAAATGGGAGATACATACGTTTATATTCTTGCTTTCCCTAAAGAATACCTTGATGCCAGGGTGCTCAGACTTCCTCTTGGGTGCATTAAGAGTATTTCTGGCGAGAATTGGTACTGGACGTATGACTCCAACGGCGATTTGCAAGCAGTGTGGGCACATAACGGCAATATTTGCGTCGCGACTGCGAACATGGAGAGAAATGAACTGCTCTCGCTATTGTCAAGCAAATCCTACCATCGTTAATAGTGTATAACTGATATCTTGCTGGGGGAGCTTGTAGTAATTGGCAATTGAGTTGTGTGTGGGGAGTTCTGATTTCGAATTCGCGTGTAGCGCTAACGGGAGTTGAACCCGTGTTTTCGCCTTGAGAGGGCGACGTCCTGGGCCACTAGACGATAGCGCCGTTGGATTAAGCATTAATTTTTTCCTCCTCTCTGGAGGAGAGGCGCTGCCCGGCTAGGGCTCGAACCTAGACTTTCCTGATCCAGAGTCAGGCGTGTTGCCAATTACACCACCGGGCAGTTTCTATGTAAATTTAAGCCATCTCTCACAATTTACCAACTTTTGGGTTGACTCGGCAAAAATCCTTACGAAGTCAGATGGTTGAAAAAATTTATTGCTTCATTTTGCTCAAGATTTGAGGTATTGCACTTTTGGAAATCATGATTCCAAGCATTTTAAGTTTTATGTAGTCCTCATTGTAGAAATAATATCCGGGGTGAAGATTGTTGTTTCTCGCACTGGAGCCGGAATCCTTTATCAGATACCAATCTTTGCCGTCTTTATTCAGGTAACCGACAAGATGTATACCATGGTCATCTGTCGTTGTATGGTTGTAGAATCTGAAGATGCGGGCGTTAGCATCAATGTATTGCGGGGGAATGTCAAAGGAAGGGATTACAGCGATGCCAGCATGGCCATCAATTCCGGGTTCTGAAACATCTCCCCAGATTTCCATTGTGTAACCGGAGCGAACGGCGTTCTTAATAGCATTCATAAATTCATGTAAGGGGACGTTAAAGTACTCTTTGCTGTGCCACCAGTTATCCGGTACATTGTATTCAACCCAGGTGTAATATGGACGGTCAGAAAAAGAAACGAGGGATATGTAGTCGTCCAGATTCAGTTTTAAAATTTGATCGAGATACTCCTTTGGGGTCATTAATTTTCCATCAATGTTAATTTTTTCAGGCGGCCTCCCCATGTAATGGTTGAGGATGGATTTGACCGTATTTTCCACCAAAGTTTCATCCCATGCATTGGATTTTTTTACAGATCGCAGAAACGAATCGAGTTCGGCGAATAATTTCGAGTGGTCATGAAAAGGCTGACCGTTCAACAGCCCTGTGTAATCTTGTTCTGGCACAATTCCGTGATTTTTCCATGCTCGGATTACAGCATTTGCCTCCGAGCCTTCGCCGAATTCCTGTCTACCTCTTGAACGAACATATCCAAGAGATTTTTCTACATATTCCCAGTAGACTGTGTACATTTCTGAAAGTTTAACCTTTCTTCCTGTCAGGCGGTATATTTCCGATTCTAAGAATGAAGTAGTTGAAAAGCACCAGCACGTTCCTGTGTTTCCCTGGGATATGGGGGGGTTGTGCCAATACTGGACAAATTCGTCGACTGATTTCGGGGGGTTAAATTTACTGAAATCGGGGCGAATAACCCTTTCGACGGGTGTAATGGTATCCTTCTGATTGTAAAATCTTTCAAGTGCGGTCTTTATTGAGTCGTAAAATTCATTTTTTGGTACAACGAAAAAAGCGGTGTCGTGTTGAACTGTTTGGGAAAAAGAATTCCCATAAAAGAAAAGGATCAGAAGCTCCAAGGTAATAGCAAAAGTTTTCATAAATAGCCACCTCTTTTCTCTAATGACTTTTTGTTTAGTTATTTAGTTAAATGACATAGGCGCAGGTTAAAATGTTTTTCCATAGAACAAAATTTATTTGTTCATGTTGTCATTATCAAACCTTGATAGAAGGTAAATCATAACACGATGTAATTGTTTATTAACTAAAATCTTTCTAAAATCATATCGTTATGCCTCTACCAGAGGATATATCGGACTCTTCTGCCAGGGTGGAAGATGATAACCTGGTGGAAAGAATACGGAACGGGGATAAACAAGCTCTGGCGGTTTTATTTGATCAGCACTATGAAGGGCTGTGCAGGTTTGTACATTCACTCGTTGGCTCAAGATTGGATGTTGACGACCTTGTCCAGGAAATATTTGTGAAAATATGGCTCAACAAAGATCACTGGAATCCTCAGTGAGCGGTAAGATCGTACCTCTTTAAGGCTGCAAAAAATCAAGCATTCAATTATCTGAAGACGCAACGCGTGAACAAACGCGGTGGTTCGGTGGATGAGCTTGTTCAGGTTACTTCTGGAACGGATTTGCTGAGCACTCTTGAAGATAAAGAACTTATGGCAGCTCTTTCGATGGCAATTGCGAGGCTTCCAAAGAAAACGAAAATCGTCTTTAAGTTGAATAGAGAAGAAGGGTTGACATATCCTGAAATTTCTGAAGTGATGGGAATTTCTGTCAGGACGGTGGAACATCAGATAGCCAGAGCACTTAAAATTCTTCGGAAGCAGTTGCTAAAATTCAGAAAATAGAGTAGGGGTAAATTCCCTTTCAGCTGTATTAATAATAGGTGAGCATGAAAATGATGTCTGCCAAAATCTATAAGCTTCTTGGAAGGTATTTTTCCGGAAAGTGTACAGATATCGAAAAAAAACAAATTGAACACTGGATCAGCAAGAATCAGCCAGAGTTTGAGGAACTAAGGAAAATCTGGGAGTTTTCTCGAGAGCTGAGAGAACACTGGAATACAGGCGTTGCCCTGCAAAAGTTCAAAATGACCATTGATGACCTGGAATCTTCTAAAGCTTCAAGAAACGGACTTCGGATATTGAATCTTCCATCTCGGAAAAAAACATTTGTTTCATCCTATGCCGTTTTGCTCCTTAAGGCGGCTGCGGTCGTGCTTGCCCTCATTGGAAGTCTCTACATCTTAAGGAGCGCTAAAGAAATGGCCCTCCAAAAAGATCGTATGCCAACCTCCCCCCAGTTCTTGCTGAAGGAAGTTTCCACGCGCAACGGACAGAAGGTGGATTTGAAGTTTGATGACGGTACCAGGATAATACTGAATTCATCGAGCAAGATAAGTTATGTTGAAAATGCTGATAGAACACGTGAGGTTTACTTAAGCGGAGAAGCATACTTCGATGTGGTCCATAATTCATCTTCCCCTTTCGTAGTACACACCAGCAAAGCCGTGATCAAAGACCTTGGTACCAGGTTTGATGTCAGATCATGGCCTGACGATGGTAAAACTGATGTGGTTGTGGCAGAAGGAACAGTCTCGGTTCAGTCAGAGGGAGGTCAGTCTGCGGTACGGGTATCTGCTGGAGAAGGCATAAGTTTAGATCAAAATGGCACTATTGTTAAGCTGAAACATGTGGATCTAAATCAAGCCATTGCCTGGACTGAGGGTAAAATCATTCTGCGCAATACAGCAATGAAGGATGTGGTAAGACAAATTTGGCACGAATACGGAATAAAGATATTTACGGCGGATTCTTCAATTTTATCTAGAACAATTACAGCCACGTTGACAAAAAAAGAATCCGCAAACGAAGTACTCAATATAATTGCTCTTTCTTTAAACATCACATACAGGGATTCGAACGATTCGGTTATTTTACTCCCTTCGAAACCACATTTAAGGTGGGATAAAACAAACAAGGAGGATCACTATGAGAAACACTTATGATTTTGCAGTCGGACTGGCAGTCTTCTTTTCTGTTGTGATTGCTGCCAATGCAAGTTTTCAGCTTATGCCGACGTCCGCCTCATATTTGTCGACCGATCAATGGAAAGAGGCAACTGTAATTGTTCCATCATCAGATAAGACTCTTTACCTCAATACACCACTCAGCCTGAAATTAAGCAATGTACCACTGCAGGTGGCTCTTGACATAATAGCGGCAAAGACAGATGTTCGTTTTTCATACAGTGAAGAGATTGTTCCTGTAGAAAGACGAATTAGTGTGAATATTGAGAATGCGCCTTTGGCGGAAGCCCTGGATAAAACACTTAGTAACACCGACCTCGCGTGGATTCCTCAAGAAAACAACCAGGTTGTGATCACTGAAAGATCGTTGGTTCAACAAGGGAAGGGAAGTGTAAAAGGCAGGGTTGTAGATCAGAACGGGTCACCTGTGGCATTTGCGAACATACTTGTTCTGGGCACAACTATGGGAGCCTCTGCAGATGCAAATGGTTACTATTTGATTGAAAATATTCCTGCGGGGACTCACACACTGAGGAGTTGGATATCGGCGCGCTGATGTTTCTGTAGTTGTGACCGACGGACAAATTACCACTGAGAATTTTACACTTCAGCAGGATGTTCTTGGGATGAGTGAAGTGGTCGTAACTGGAACTATGGCCCCGCGAGAGAACATTCAATCGTCCGTAGCATTGAGCACGATCAATCCTAAAGAAATGACCCTTGCCAATCCAAGGAGTACAACAGAGGTCTTGCGTTACATACCGGGATTTACACGTGTAGAAAGTTCCGGAGGTGAGGTTAATGAGAACTGCACCATGCGTGGAATTTACGGAGTGGAGTACATTATGTTTATGGAAGATGGGTTGCCTGTTTTCCCAGCCATGCATACCTTTTTCATGAATGCTGATAATCTCTTCAGGATAGATGAGAATATAGATCATATAGAAGTTGTTCGGGGCGGCAACTCAGCGTTGTTTGGTTCAAATACCCTCGCAGCAGTTGTTAACCTGATTAACAAGACAGGTGGCCGGAGCTTCAGGGAATTACAAAGGCAACTGTTGGGACACAGGGTCTGGCGCGGTTTGACTTTGACTTTAATGGGCCATTCGGGCAGGACTGGCGGTTTGATGTAGGAGGCTTTTATCGCTATGACCATGGAGTTCGTGACCCTGGGTTTCCAGGGATTAAAGGGGGCCAAATAAAAGCCAATATAACACGTCTTCTTGATAATGGTTATATAAAAATATATGGCAAGTATATTAATGACCAGAATCAGTTCATTTTGGATTTGCCACATGACAATCCTGCTAATCCCACGGAATACGCACCTGGATTTGGCTACTATGGATCGTTTAATAGTCCAGAAGGCCTGAATATTTCCGTGCCCACCCCTGATGGGGCATTGGCATTTCCTCTTAATCATGGGATTATGACAAATGCAGGCTGGTTGACAGCAGATATTAATCTCAATTTTGGCGATGGCTGGAACGTGCGAAATCAAACTCAGGTTATGAGTGATTATGAGGAATGGAATGCAATAGTCCCCTTCAATGCTGTTCCTGTCAACTTATGGATTTTAAGTGAGGCACAGACGTTGCAATCCAATGGTTTCATACCAAAAAGTGTTGATATCAACAATGTTACAGCGCAACTCTTTTATACAAATCAATTTGATGCTACTGGTAAGCCCGTTGTTTTTCCGAATGCAAATCTAAGTCCCTTGAACAACCTTGTAGCGCCAGGCGGAGAATGGCACGTAGCAAAGCCGCTGACAGCATTTCAGGAGCAGCTACAATTGCGGAAATCTTACGAACTGCCGGGAGATCTTTTTTATCACCACGATCTCAGTCTTGGATTGTACTTTGCAGATTATACTCAGGTGAATAAATGGTATTTTTCGGATATACTGACAGATGTTCAGAATATTACACATTTTCTTGATGCTAAATTCTATTACCCCGATCCTAGTAATCCAGGACAGACGAAAGAAGTAAGTGTGACCAATAGCGGATTCATGCATTATGTCTCGAACTATGTCAACGGATCTGGCGAGACGACCATTTTTTCTGCTGTCCTCAGCGATCAAATGATGGTTACCGATCGGTTAAGGCTCGACATTGCAGGAAGATTGGAATCGGATAATTTCGTTCAAAGCTCTGAAAACACTTCCCCTGTTCAACCAGATGGGACTCCAGTTGCAGCCACAACACCACCGTACGCGGTTGAGGTGTGGGGGAACAACACATATCGTCACTTGAGTAAAAACATCAGCGACTGGGCATTTTCTGCAGGTATCAACTACCAAATTGTACCTGATCAGTTCTCCTTTTATGCACAGGGGAGTCGTGCTTACAAGATGCCGGCACTGGATGAACTCTTAAATGCCGCCTCACCTGCTCAGGTAGCTCTCTTTGAGGACAAGACAACGATCAACTACGAGGCTGGCTTGAAATACAATACGCCTGCATTTGGATTTACAGTTGACGGTTTCTGGGGTGAGTTGCGTAACATTACAGGACAGGGTGCAATTCTGGATACTACAACGGGACGAACAACGTGGGTTATTTTGTACAGCCCCCAGCAGAGAACTTATGGTGGGGAATTCGAAATCTTCGGAAATCCGATTGCAAATCTTAATCTAATGGCAAACGGTACGATTCTAAAAGCAGAGATTGCAGGCGGTTCGGACATTGGCAGCTGGATAGCGGGTGTTCCACCATTTATTGGTAATTTGAGCGGGACATACACCTGGAACAATATTATGGTTCTGGCAGATCTTCATTACGTCGGAAAGCGATGGATCGATCAGGCAAGTAACACCTATCTGCCTGCATATACCTACATGAATCTCGGCTTATCGTATAAAGTTCCATCTCAAGGGATAACTATGTCCTTGAATTTGTTGAACGCTTACCAAAGTTTGGGCCTTGAGGAAGGAAATCCAAGGCTTGTTCAATATCCGGGTAACAGGACCAGCAACTACTTCCTTGCCAGGCCAATTCTCCCCCGGAGGCTGACTTTCACTGTAGGATACCAGTTCTAGTTCGTCGAGTAATTTTTTTGCAGTCCGCTGCCCCCGGATATCCCGGCTGACAGCGGACTCTTTTTAGCGAGGGACACATTATGTCTACAAAATGCTTTTTTACATACCTGTTTCTTTTTGGCTTTTCATTTGTTGCTCTCTGTAAAGCTCAAATGACGGGTTTTACTCTTTGTACGAATTCGCCTCTTAAAAATTACACTCCCACCTATCTTGGAAACGGAAACATTGGAGTTTCTTCCTCTCAATCAGGTACAAGGGCGACATATTCGTACATGGCCTGGGTATACGAACACTTTCCCGGAGACGTTGCGCGCAATGCAGCCCTCCCTGCCTGGAATGAAGTTAATTTTTACGATGGAAAAAATTGGCTAAATAACATCAAAATTGTCGAAGGGCAATTCGAAAATTATCATCAGTCACTTGATATGTATAACGGCGTATTGAGCACTTCATATGTCTGGATTGATCATGGGAAAGCAACCGAGGTAAGTGTAACCCTATTTGTCTCACGCCAAAATCCAAATTTGGCGGTAATTAAATTCGAGGTAAAACCCAATTACTCTGGAATGATTAGGGTTCTCTTCCCTATAATACCCTGGCCTAACCCTCATAGAATGAAGCTTGCCAAAGATGCCAATATAAAAGTACGGATGGTAAACAAGGTGCCGAACGTATGGTATCCTGGGCATATGATAATTGTGAAACGCTATGGGAGAGCAAGTCTTAAAAGGGGTACGTGCTGGGTTGTTTCAAAGCCCGAAGGAGATACCACTCTTGTAGCTATTGTTTCCAGGATCGCGTGGTCACGAGATGTAATCCGACCTAAGGTCATCACTGATTCTGTCAACGGCGGAGTCGCAGTAGAGATCAATTTTCCCGGGAGAGCTGGCGACACTTACAAATTTTACAAGTATGTCGGAATCGTTTCATCGAAAGAATCCCCCAATCCTTTAAATGAGGCGCTAATAGTTTCGAAAAGCGCAGCAGAATCAGGATATGAAGAATTGCTTACACAACATGAAGATGAATGGCATAAGTTGTGGAAAACGGATGTGATTGTGAAGGGAGACGATTTGCTCCAGAGTGTGATTCGTTCTTCGATGTTCTACCTCCTGTGCAGTATTCGCAACGGCTCGAATTTCGGCATTCCACCGATGGGCCTATCGAGTGATGGATACTACGGCCATATATTTTGGGACTCTGATACGTGGATGTTTCCACCATTGCTTCTCTTGCATCCTGACTTAGCTAGATCAATGGTGATGTTCAGATACAAGGTTTTAGCTGCTGCAATGGCAAATGCACGGCTCAACGGATATAAAGGTGCCATGTATCCGTGGGAATCCGATGAAAATGGGAGTGAATCATGTCCAAAGTTTGCATACCAGAATGCATTATACGAGAATCATGTTACCGGCGATGTTGCATTTGCTCAATGGCAATATTTTCTTGCAACGGGCGACACAATATGGTTAGCTCGCTTTGGTTATCCTGTTATAAAAGAGACTGCTGATTTCTGGAAGAGCAGGGTGTCCTATGATCCTGAAAAAGACAGGTATAACATCAAAAACGTAGTTTCTGTGGATGAAGGCTTGATTGGGGTCAATAATGATTCTTATACTAATCTGGTCGCAAAGAGAAATCTGGAGATAGCAGCAAAGGCGTCACGTATTTTAAACGAGCGAGAGGATCCAGCGTGGAGGCGGATAGCTGAGAGAATTTACATACCTTATGATAGTTTGTTACATTGTTATCTGACGTACGAAAATGCTCCCCCTTCCTCATTGGGTCGTGTGGTGCCACTTTTGTACTATCCGCTTGAATTAAATGTCCCGGATGACGTAAAAGTCAATGACCTTAAAAATGCTCTGGACTATGCAAAGAAAAACGGTGCAGGGGTGATGATGGGGATCACTTTATATCAAATTGTAGCTGCCGAAGTACAAAATAGAAATTTATATGACGAATTTTATAAAATTAGCTACATGCCATATATCAGAGAACCCTTTAATGTCTTTGCAGAAACACCGGAGAGCATGTCAACAAACTTTCTGACAGGTGCCGGAGGATTTCTACAGCAGGTCTTGTTCGGTTATACGGGATTAAGGATTACAGACCAGGGTTTAATTCAAAAGTATCAGCCGATGGTTCCGCAAGGTGTAAGGGAGATTATTATCAAAGGCATTCATTATCATGGAAAGAATTATAATGTATTTGTAAAGGATGGTAAGACTGAAATGAGAGTTGAGTAAAAGGATGTTCATGGTTCGAACAGTGTCCTCGAATAAATTTATTGCACTTATTTTTCTTTTTGCCACTGTTGTATATGGCCGTCAGACTAACAACCGTGAAGTGCTGATAAAAGCTCTGGTCAGGCCTAATCTCGACTCGTTGCTGGCAAAAGAAGATACCGACGGTGATAAGAAAATCACAATTGATGATTTTCATATCACCGGTACGGATAGAGGCAACAAACGCTTTTGGTTGGTTGCTCTGGACGGTAGACGGTATGAAGTAGATGGAACTTATTATCTTTCAAATTTATTGCAGTCATTGAAGCTGGCCGAGGACGAGGGGAAAGACACTGTGATACTCACTATGTCCGACATTTTTGAATCTCCAGTTAAACATATCTTGAAATCAATAAAGAATCTGTACTGGCACGATCTAACGAGGCGGATTGATGAAGGAGGGCTTGAGAAGATTTTTAAAGATGAGAAAGTCAAAACTGCCGATGGGTACAATTATGTCTATGTTCCCTTCAATGATACTATGGCTTACGGCTATTTTTCACGCATATCGAAGCGCCGTCCTGAGCTTAGAATGATGGTTGTTAAATTACCACAGAAGATCACTCCTCAGTATGTAAATAGTCTTGATAATAAAGAGGGCGTTCTAAGCCTGAAATTGATAAGGGAATCAAATGGGCAAGTAACAGGTGAACCCTTCGTGGTTCCCGGAGGGAGATTTAATGAAATGTACGGATGGGATAGTTACTTTATAGTACTGGGCCTTTTGGAGAGCGGTAAGGTTGATTTAGCCAGATCCATGGTGGATAATTTTGTATATGAAATAAACCACTACGGTAAAATTCTGAATGCTAATCGAACTTACTATTTGACAAGGTCTCAGCCGCCGTTCTTCACGTCAATGGCTATTGCCGTTTATCGCAAAATGAAGAAGGACAAAGAATCTCTTATGTGGCTCGAGAAAGTACTGGAAGCTGCGATCAGAGAATATTATGGATACTGGATGGGATCGACCCATCTTACCAGAATTGGACTTAACAGATATTATGATGATGGGGTTGGGCCTCCCCCAGAGGTTGAACCCGGTAGGTATGATGGAATATTTTCTAAGTACGCTGAAGAATATGGAATGGATGTAAAAACTTTTAAAATGGAATATCTTTCGAGAAGAGTCAAAGTTCCAGCCCTTGACAAATTCTTTAAAGATGACCGAAGCATGCGAGAGTCCGGACACGATGCAAGTTATCGACTTCAATATGATTGTGCTGACCTTGTTACAGTCGATTTAAATTCCTTGCTGTACAAGGTTGAAACCGATATCGGCAGTATTATAAAGGACGAGTTTGGGGGCAGTGTCAGATTAAGAAATGGGTCTGTTGAGAGAGCGGTGGATTGGTTTAAAAAAGCTAAGAGACGAAAAATCTTGATTAATAAATATCTCTGGAACGAAAAAGCTGGAATGTATTTTGACTTTAATTTTGTTAAAGGAAAGCAATCGAATTTTGTAAGTGCCACAACTTTCTATCCATTATGGGCTCGTGTCGCCTCGAATGAACAAGCAAGGAAGCTGATAATGAAAGCTGTACCACTACTTGAGATGCCTGGCGGAATTGTTGGTTCAACAGAAAAATCGCGTGGCCCTATTACGCGCGAACACCCACAGACACAATGGGACTATCCATTTGGCTGGGCCCCTCACCAGATGTTGGTGTGGAGGGGTTTGGAGAACTACGGATATGGCAAGCTGGCAAGCAGGCTTGCATACAGGTGGCTTTACACAATAACTATAAATGCATTCAACTACAACGGCACCATAACCGAGAAATACGATGTTGTCAATCGCTCATCCCAGGTATTTGCAGAATATGGCAACGTCGGTACCAAATTCTCCTACATCACAAAAGAAGGCTTTGGCTGGACGAACGCCTCGTTTGTTACGGGATTAAAATTGCTTGACAGAAAGGAAATTTTGAATTTAAACAAGCTTGTACCGCCTGAATGGATTTTTCAAATGACGAGTTCCAGGCTTAAGAATCCTCTAACCCGCTAACTGGGTATTGCATTATATAAGGAGAGCACGGACAATTCATATTCATCCGCGGCATGCCCCTGTTGGTCTACCATGGATTAGGGCCGTAAAATTAAGTTAAAAGTTTGGCGTGGTGTCGGGGCGGTGGGATTCGAACCCACGGCCTCTTGGTCCCGAACCAAGCGCTCTAACCGGGCTGAGCCACGCCCCGTACATTGCAATATAACCTTTTCAGTATTAATTAAACAACCTCAACAGGGCATCTTGTGCTTTGATTTTCCTTTAATCAAAGGTTATATTTTTCATTCAGAAAATGAGTTTGGTGGCAAAAGTATGCGGCTTACCCCGCTTCAAATAAGGAACCAAAAATTCCGAAAGACGTTCTCAGGATACAATCCGGGTGAAGTCGACGCCTTCTTATCAACGGTTGCTGGTGACTTCGAAAACCTGTTGAAAGAGAATCTGGATTTGCGTTCCCAAAAGAACGCCCTTGCCGAGGAGCTTCAGAGCTATAAAAAAATTGAGGATTCCCTGCGAGCTCTGGTGGAGAAAGCTGAGAAGGCTGCAAAAGATTCGGCAGAAGCCGTGCAGCGAACCTCAAGAATAATCCAGCATGAGGCAGAGTTGAAGGCAGAGCAAATTTTAAAAGAGGCAAATTCCGAACTTGATAGAGCAAAAGCAAGACTTGAAGAGGTTACTAACCTAAGAGAAACTATTATCAAAACCATCCGGACGATCTTAACAGCACAGCTCGATATGCTGAGTTCAATGGAAGGTGAATTCATAAAACAGGAGCCGACATCTCAAGTCCTGGATATAAAAACAATAATTGAGTCAATAGAAAAATCGGGCAAGTAAAATGAGCGAAATTCGCAAAAAGATTCAGGATGCAGTTGACTTAATCAGGAAACATACGATGATTCAGCCAAGTGTGGGCATTATCCTCGGAACAGGCCTAGGCAAACTGGCGGATGAAATTCATGATAAAGTCGTCATCGATTATTCCGATATCCCTCATTTTCCACTTTCAACAGTGGAATCGCATCATGGTAAACTGATATTTGGAGAACTTGGAGGTAAAAAGGTTGTTGCCATGCAGGGTAGGTTTCACTATTACGAGGGATATACAATGGAACAAATTACACTCCCGGTGAGGGTAATGAAATTTCTCGGGGCCCGCAGTCTTATAATCTCTAACGCAGCAGGAGGCCTCAATCCAAATTTCAGGAAAGGTGATATAATGCTAATTGTTGATCATATTAACCTTCTTGGAACAAATCCACTGATTGGTCCAAATGACAATGAGCTGGGTCCCCGTTTCCCTGATATGAGTGAGCCATATTCAAAAGAATATGCCAAGATTGCCATTCAAGCTGCGCTTGACAACAAAATAAGGCTTGAGCGCGGAGTATTTGTTGCAATGACAGGGCCAAGCCTTGAGACGCCGGCTGAGTATCGATTCTTGAGGCTGATTGGTGCTGATGCCGTTGGAATGTCCACTGTACCGGAAGATATTGTGGCTGTTCATATGGGAATGAAGGTGTGCGGGCTTTCTGTTATCACTGATGAATGTTTTCCTGATGCGCTTGTTCCTGCCGACGTTCAGGAGATAATACGGGTGGCAAATGAGGCTGAGCCACGGTTGACCAAACTAATGAAAGCAATAGTGGAAAGGATATAAGATCATGCAGGAACTTCAGGGATTTGGAAAGATGCTTGTTGTCGTAGGGGCTCTAATAGTTGTTGTCGGTCTTGGACTGATGTTTGCCGAGAAAGTTGGAATACCGTTTCTTGGGAGGTTGCCCGGGGATATCTATATAAGGAAAAGAAATTTTCAATTTTATTTTCCTGTAGTTACAAGTATAGTTCTCAGTTTGATATTGACATTAATATTTTATTTGATCTCATATTTTTCCAAGAGGTGATTTTAGTTTGCAAAAATTCAAAGAATTAAGTGATAAAATAAAATACGCTGATCTTGAACAGCAAATTTTAGATTTCTGGAAGAAAAACAATATTTTTCACAAAAGCATAACTTCAAGGGAAGGTGGTCCAAATTTTACATTTTACGAAGGTCCCCCCACAGCAAACGGACGACCCGGCATCCATCATGTGATGGCCAGGACACTGAAAGATCTGGTCTGTCGCTACAAAACGATGAGGGGATATCAGGTCCACCGAAAAGCAGGGTGGGACACTCATGGCCTTCCAGTGGAAATTGAGGTCGAAAAAAAACTCGGACTAAAACACAAAGATGAGATTGTTGACTATGGGGTGGAGAAATTCAATGCTCTCTGCAGGCAATCTGTTTTTGAGTACAAGGATGACTGGGAGGAAATGACAGAACGAATTGGTTACTGGGTGGACTTAAATGACGCCTATATCACATGTGATAATAGCTATATTGAATCTGTCTGGTGGGCACTCAAGAATTTCCATGATAAGGGGCTTATATACAAGGGATATAAAATTCAGCCGTACTGTCCTCGATGTGAGACTCCACTCTCATCCCACGAAGTTGCACTTGGCTATCAGGAGGACAAAGATCCATCCGTTTATGTTCAAATGAAAATTAAAGGTGAGGACAACACCTATTTTCTTGTGTGGACAACCACACCATGGACACTGATTTCCAATGTTGCGCTAGCTGTTGGAAATGATATCGAATATGTAAAGGTTGAGCACAATGGGAGATACCTGGTTCTTGCCCGCGCTCGTCTTTCAGTGCTGGATGGGGATTACAGGATTATCAGTCAGATTAAAGGGGCTGAACTTGTGGGTAAAGAATATGAAAGAATTTATAATTTTCACCCGGTTGAGAGTAAGGCATTCTTTGTAATTCACGGTGACTTTGTAAGTACAGAAGATGGTACGGGGATAGTACATATTGCACCCGCTTTTGGTGAAGATGACTATAATGTTGGCAGACAATATGACTTGCCTGTGCTACAGCCAGTTGATAAGAGTGGAAACTTTACATCTGAGGTAATTCCTTTTGCCGGGAAGTTCGTTAAGGATGCTGATATTGAGATAATTCAGGATTTAAAGTCACGAAAGATCCTTTACAAAAAGGAGACAATCACACACAGTTATCCTCATTGCTGGCGGTGCAAGTCGCCTTTGCTTTACTACGCCAGGGAATCCTGGTACATTGCTACAACGAAATTTGCGAACCGGATGGTTGAGCTTAACAAAAATATTAACTGGGTACCCGCAGAGGTTGGAACAGGGCGATTTGGAAACTGGCTTGAAGAAAATAAGGATTGGGCGCTTTCCCGAGACAGGTTCTGGGGAACGCCACTTAACATATGGATATGTTCTAAATGTGGCTATCAGGAATCAATCGGCAGTGTGGATGAGCTGCGTTCCAAAGGAAAAAATGTGCCGGACAATCTGGATTTGCATAAGCCGTTTGTTGATAATATCACAATGAACTGCCCCAAGTGTGCTGGCGATATGAGACGTACTCCTGAACTCATAGATGTCTGGTTCGATTCGGGCTCAATGCCGTTTGCACAGTATCATTATCCTTTCGAAAATCGCGAATGGTTTGAAAAGCACTATCCTGCTGATTTCATAGCAGAGGGGATCGATCAGACCCGTGGCTGGTTTTACTCTCTTCATGCAATAGGAACCTTTTTATTCGATAAGCCGGCTTACAAAGCTGTTATCAGTCACGAGTTGATACTGGACAAAGAGGGGCAAAAAATGTCAAAATCCAGGGGAAACGTTGTAAATCCCTTCAAAGTTGTGTCCGACTATGGTGCCGATACGGTCAGGTGGTACCTTGTGTCTTCAAGCCCACCTTACAAGCCAAAACTATTTGACGAAGAGGGGCTTGTTGAAGTACAGCGTAAATTTTTCAGTACTTTGCTGAACACCTATTCCTTCTTCACGTTGTATGCAAATATTGACGGCTTTACATATGCGGAAGAACGTTTACCTGTTCAGGAAAGGTTAGAGATAGACCGCTGGATTATTTCGGTTTTAAACTCCCTTCTTAAGAACTACGCTGGGTTAATGGATGAATATGATGTTACCAAAGCAGCAAGGGCTGTTTCTGAATTTACAATTGAGCAACTTTCTAATTGGTACGTCAGACGGAGCAGGAGAAGGTTCTGGAAGGGTGATATGTCTAAGGACAAGATCTCCGCTTATCAAACTTTGTATGAGTGTCTTATCACACTGACAAAATTAATGGCTCCGTTTGCGCCATTTTTGTCAGATGTGTTATATAGGAATTTAAATGAGGTTACCAAACTTGAGCCTTTTGAATCCGTGCACCTTGCGCATTTTCCGGAAGTAAGAGAAAATGAAATTGATACGAAGCTAGAAGAGAAAATGGCTCTTGCTGAAAGAATTGTGTATCTCGTTCGAGCGATGCGAGCTAAGTCTAATGTAAAAGTTCGACAGCCTTTGAAGAGAATCATCATCCCGACTTCCTCTGAACATTTAATTGAAACCATTAAGGAAATGGAACCGGTGATTCTTGATGAAATAAATGTTAAAGCAATCGAGTTTGTTGGTGATGATTCAGAATTTGTGAACAAAGGTGCCAAACCCAACTTCAAGATAATAGGTCCGAAATTTGGCAAGGATGTAAAAATCGTTGCAGAGCGTATTAAAAACATGTCGCGGGATGAAATTAAAGAAATCGAATCAAAAGGTGTTATAACTTTAACAACAGGTGGGAAATCATTTAACATTGGAAGAGATGACGTTGAAATATTTACCCATGAGGTTTCAGGATGGATTGTCGAATCTGATGCGACACTCACTGTGGCGCTCGACACAGAAGTAGATGAACAACTAAAAATCGAAGGGATAGCCAGAGAATTTGTAAACAGAATACAAAACATAAGAAAAGATGCAGGGTTCGAGGTCACTGATAGAATTCGTGTTTATGTCGATGGTCCTACTGATTTTGCTCCCGCAATTGAAAAAATGGGAGATTATATCAAGTCAGAGACTCTTGCTGTAGAATTGAGTACATCTACCAATGACGGCGGGTTTTCTGAAGAGGTTGAAATTGAGAACCGGAAGGTCAGGATTTCTGTTAAAAAAGCAAATTAAAGGAGCGTTAAAATAATGGCAAAGAATTCTAAGGCGAATGCAGTAAAGAAGGCAACAAAGCCATCTGCTAAAAAGCGCGCCACTAAAAGGGTCGCGCGAACTGTAAAAGCAGCCAGACCTCCTGTAACAAAAGCTGTTCCTGAACAAAAAAAAGGATACAACAAAGCTGATCTTGAGCATTTTCGTTCAATCATCCTCGAAAAGAGGAAACAGATTGTAGAGGAGCTTGAGCTAATTCATGATTCACTTTCTGACAATTCAGGAGGGGATTACTTCGAAGAGAATTCTCCATACTCATTACACATGGAACAGGGAACGGACACAATGGAGCGCGAGAAAAATTATCTTCTTGCTGCCCGTCAGAGGAAATTCCTTGAGTATCTTGATGATGCTCTGAAGAGAATCGACAAAGGCGTTTATGGATTTTGTCTTGACTGTGGAAAATTAATTGAAAAGGCGCGGCTCGAGGCAGTCCCCCATGCTCAACTTTGCGTGTCATGTAAGATTAAGAGAGGTCAATAACTTGAATGTGCTTTATGTAACTCTTGCTGTTGTAATCCTTGATCAGCTGACAAAGCTATTGGTGCGGGGGGTAAAGATTCCAGGTCTTGGAATTGACATTCATGGTATGTCCCTTTATTCAAGCAAGCCACTGGTTGGGAACTTTCTGAGGTTGACATACATAGAAAATCCAGGGATGGCGTTTGGAATCGATTTTGGATGGAAATCTTTCTTTGCCATTTTTTCAATCATAGCCAGCATTGCGATTTTTTATTATTTGTATAGGGTCCGCGATGACCGTCCGATTGTTAGATTTTCACTTGCTTTAATTCTGGGTGGGGCAATTGGAAACTTGATAGACAGGGTTTTCTATGGATATCTGTTTGATGGGGGCTCTCTGTTTCATGGCAGGGTTGTGGACTTTATTGATGTCGATTTTTTTAACGTAAATATTTTAGGATATCACCTTTCTCGCTGGCCTGTGTTTAACATTGCCGATTCAGCGGTGACGGTTGGTGTTCTGCTGCTATTGATATTTTATCGGAGTGGGAAGAAAAGTGTACCAGAAATTTCTGCATCTGACGACCACATGCAAAATCATTCTGAAGAGGTGTCTTCTACAAATGGAATATTTTCAGGCCATGACCAGAACGAGGGAGATGTTCCGCGAGGTTGAACTATTTGTTGCACCAGGGCAAAAAAACAAAGAACGGATAGACAGGTTTCTTGTAAAGCAGGTTGAGGGTCTAACACGGGCAAAGGTTCAGAAGCTCATTTCCGCTGCCATGGTTCTGGTAAACGGAGTTAAAGTAAAGCCCAGTTACAGGATCTCTCCTGGAGACAAAATTGTGGTCAGGATCATGACAACCGCCCCGCAGAATAAGGCGATTCCGGAAAACATCCCGCTTGATATAGTCTATGAAGATGAATTTCTCATCGTGGTAAATAAGCCTGCAGGAATGGTTACTCATCCCGGACATGGTAATTGGACAGGTACTCTTGTAAATGCACTGCTTTATCACTGCAATAAATTATCATCCTTAAATGATGCATCTATCAGACCCGGGATAGTGCACCGACTTGACAAGGACACAAGTGGGTTGATATTGGCAGCAAAGGATGATGATACCCACTCAAGTCTTGCCAGGCAATTTTCGGATCGGACAATCAGGCGGGAATATTGGGCAATTGTCTGGGGTAAAATGCCAGACACTCAGGGAGTTATTGAAGCCGGTATTGGAAGAAGTAAAAGTGATAGAAAAAAGTTTTCTGTTGTCGAGGGTGGCAAGTTTGCACTGACGGAATACAAGGTCCTGAAGGAATTTGAATACCTATCGCTCGTTCAGCTTAAGTTGAAAACTGGCCGAACGCATCAAATAAGGGTACATCTTTCACATGTTGGGAACCCTGTTTTTGGAGATCCTGTTTATCACGGCAGGCGGATTTCACAGGTAGAAGTTACTTCTCGTATTAAGAATGAGGTCACCAATTTGCTTCGTCTTATAAGTAGGCAGGCTCTCCACGCCAAAACAATCGGCTTTAGACATCCTGCGTCAAATCAAATGATGTTTTTCGATTCGGAGCTTCCTGCCGATTTCAAGAATGTACTGAAGCATTTGGAAATGTGATGTGACAAATCGGATCCAGAACTTTTGCGTTTATGCAAAGCTGGGCGAATTTTGACTGTACAAAAAGAAAAGGTTCTGTGGTATCGTTTCCTGAAAGAGATCAGTTGTTGATTGACTTACATTCCTGTAATTCATAATTTGAAATTAAAATTATAAATCATTTGGAGACCATATGAAAAAGAGACTATTTACACCAGGGCCGACGCCGATACCCGAGAGTGTCATGCTCTCAATGGCGGAGCCTATTATTCATCATCGAAATCCAGAATTTGTCGAAGTACTTAAATCAGTAAATGAAAATCTTAAATACCTATTTCAAACGAGAAACGACGTCGTAATTTTAACGAGTTCAGGAACAGGTGCAATGGAGGCATCGGTGGCGAATCTGCTGTCCGCGGGCGACAAGGCAATCTTTGTGAACCTGGGCAAGTTCGGAGAACGCTGGGGGGAAATCATGAAAGCATATGGGGTTGTGCCTGTAGAAATTAAAGTTGAATGGGGAACTGCCCCCAATCCGGAGCTAATTCTCGATGCTCTTAAAAAAAATCCCGGTGTAAAAGCTGTCTTTATTACGCACAGCGAGACATCTACCGGTGTGTTCACAGATATAAAAGAAATTGCAAGGGCAGTTCATGAAAAATATGATATTGCTGTCATCGTGGATGGCATTACGTCTGTTGGGGCTCATGAGATGCGTTTTGACGAATGGGGAATTGATGTGATAGTTACGGGTTCACAAAAAGGCCTAATGATCCCTCCGGGCCTTGCTTTTGTCGCTGCCAGTGAACGTGCTAGGAAAATGATGGAAACATCCAGCCTTCCGAAATACTATTTCAGCTTAAAAAAAGCTTTTAAGTCGGCTGCCGACAATGATACACCCTGGACCCCTGCTGTAACGTTAGTTGTTGGTCTTGAAAAAGCATTGAGAATGATTAAGGAAGAAACAATAGAGAAAATCTGGCAAAGGCACAAAGTCTTATCCGAAGCTGTGCGATCAGGCTGTGAGGCAATTGGTTTAAAGTTATTTGGGTCCCCGGCTTCTCACGCAGTTACAGCCGTAAATGTCCCCACAGGAGTTGAATATTCTCAATTCAACAAGATACTGAAGTTGAAATACGGTATTACAACGGCTGGCGGTCAGGAACATTTGAAAGGGAAGATTTTCAGAATTTCCCACCTTGGGTACTATGATGAGCTAGACATAGTAGGAATGATTTCAGCTCTTGAGATGACGCTGCACGATTTGAATTTTAAATTTGAGCCAGGTTCTGGAGTTACTGCTGTTCAAAAAGTGTATGCTAAATACTCAGGAGTAAACAAATGAAGGTTCTGATAAGTGACCCAATTGAACAGGTATGCGTCGACATCTTTTCAAAAGCAGGTATTGAATGTGATTTGAAGCCGGGTCTCCCATCCGATGAGCTAAAGAAAATTGTTGGAGATTATGACGGGATGATAGTCCGCAGCGGTACGAAGGTTACAAGGGATATCATAGCTGAAATGAGGAAGATGCAGATAATTGGCCGTGCGGGGGCGGGAGTTGACAATATTGACGTCGAGGCTGCAACCCGGAAGGGAATTATCGTTATGAACACTCCTGGGGGCAATACAATTTCCACAGCTGAACATACAATATCGCTCATGCTTTCCCTTGCCAGGAATATTCCGCAATCCTTTGCAGCCCTTCAACAGGGTAAATGGGAAAGAAAGAAGTATATGGGCACCGAAGTCTATGGGAAGACCCTTGGTGTAATAGGACTTGGAAAAGTGGGCAAAGAGGTGGCAGTTCGGGCAAAGGCTCTTGGAATGCAGGTGATAGGATATGATCCTCTACTGGCAACCGAGTTGTCTTCTCAATTGGGAATAGAGCTTGTACCACTTGCAGAGATTTTCCGCCGTTCCGATTTCATTACAGTTCATACTCCTCTTACTCCTGAAACGCGGGGTATGATAAGTGAAAATGAAATTTCGATGTGTAAGAACGGAGTGAGGATTATTAACTGTGCCAGAGGGGGAATTGTTGATGAGGTTGCACTTTTGAAGGGACTTGAAAGCGGGAAGGTTGCTGGTGCTGCTCTCGATGTGTTCGAAAAGGAACCGCCAATCGGCAATCCTCTGCTTCATCATCCAAAGGTTGTTGCAACGCCGCACCTGGGAGCGTCGACTGAAGAAGCTCAGGAGAAGGTAGCCAAGCAAATTGCCGAACAGATGGTCGATGCATTTTACGGTCGTGGGATTGTCGGGGCCGTTAACATTTCGGACTATCAGGCTGCATTTAGTTCTGAAATCAGGGCCTATCTGCAGCTTGCGGAAAAGATAGGCGCTCTTCATGCTCAGCTGATGAACGGAAAAGTGCGTTCAATTAAGGCTACTTACAGTGGAACGATGCTGCACAAGGTGACACAATTTCTCTCCACTGCTGTGTTGAAAGGATTGCTTAATCGATTAATGTCCTCACCCGTCAACTTTGTCAATGCTCCTCTTGTGGCGCAGGAAATTGGAATTTCAGTCAGTGAGAGCAAAGAGATGGAAGGGGAACATTACCCTCAGATGATGAAGGTCAGTGTGGAAACCGACAAAGAGGAGCGTGCTATTTCAGGGACTGTCTTTGGACTGGATGACATAAGAATAATCGGGATTGACAAGTTTCACTTTGAAATTGTTCCAGAAGGGACATTTTTGTTCTACTATAACATTGACAGACCCGGGATGCTTGCGGCTGTTGGATCAAAGTTAGCAAGCAGCAATGTAAACATTGGTGGTGTATCTCTTGGTCGATATTCTGTGGGGGAGAAAGCACTTACTGTAATGAGCGTAGACAGCGAGATACCCGAAAATGCTCTTGAAGAAATATCAAAAATTGAAGGAGTTACAGAATTGCGGATGGTGAGACTCTGAAATGTAGAGTGTTTCCTAATATGCTTTCCTCCGCTGCTTGTTGGTTTTCTGAACAGGTGGGCTTTTTGCCTCAAACCTCGTGGCGCCTCAGGGTGAACCTGCCACTATCGTCAAGTTAAAAGGAATATAAAACTGTTTATGTAAAAGCAGTGCCTGAAAGTGAACCTGCCACTATCGTCAAGTTAAAAGATAAAAAAAGCATATAATTTTTTATATTTAGGGGGTAATTATGAAAATGAAGTGGCATGAAGCTTGCATCAATCTATTGGCGCTTGACAAAGCTCATCAAGGCCATTTCATTAACCATAAGAATGGAAAGTTAGCAATGAGGAAACAAATCCTTACCAGTTTACTGATGTTAATGGTTGCTTCTGGTATCGCTTTCTCACAAACCCCAGCACCCAGGGCTGGAATCAAGATCGTTGGGATGACCCCCTACACCCTGATGGTGCAATATAAGTCCCAGGGGAGCAAAATGTTTGCTACCACGGGATTGAACACCGTGGGTGAGAAAACAATAGTTTATTTGCAGGCGATCGATTCCACAGGAGCACAAATTCAGGCCGTGACATGGTCTGTACAGGATCCGCAGGGTGGGCATGCACAAATCGACAGTGTAAATGCTCCCTTTACCACAATGACAGTTGACACGACAGGTCAGTACGTAGTGACAGTTCAGGTGCAGACTGCCGGGGGTACAAGCACAGCATCGGCTAAAATCACTTCGGCTGACTATGTTGGTGTCGGGACAATTGGTATTGCCACTCTGGATAGCTCAACCGCTCAGTTTCCTCAGTGCGGTTTGTGCCATAGTGACAAAGTAACAACCTGGCAGAACACTGGTCACGCATCGTTCTTTAAGATCAGCATTAATGGACATAATCCCGAAGGTTTTTACGCCAGCTACTGCATTAAATGCCACACGACGGGTTATAATACCACTGCAAAGAATGGAAATTTTGCAGATGTTGCTGCACAGGTCGGATGGACATTTCCTTCGACGCTGGTGGATACCAACTTTGCTCATCTTTATCATCAATCAGCGAGACTTGCGCAACTTGCAACAATAGGCTGTGAAAGTTGCCATGGACCAGGTAACCAGCATATGGGAGATGTGACAAAGATTTCTGTGTCCCTTGATGCGTCAGTTTGTATGCAGTGCCATGATGCTCCTCCACACCATGTCATGGGACGTGAGTGGACGAACAGTCCACATGACAGCGGAATGGCTGCGCTTCAAGTAGCAGATCCCATTGTAAATAGTGGTTCACTAACATGTGCACGCTGTCACAATGGATCCGGCTTTGTGGATTATGTCAGTAAGACGCCTTTACAGTCAACATACAGCCAAATGCCGCTGACCTGCTCAACCTGTCATGATCCACATGATGCTTCAAATCCTCATCAACTGAGAACAGTAACTGCAGACACCTTGATGAATGGGTTTGCAATTAGCGGCGGAGGTGTTGGCCAGTTGTGTATGAACTGTCACAGGTCTAGAGCCAATGCAGTGGCTGCTGTCAACGGAGGGTGGACGCGCTATTTTGGCCCACATGAAGGTCCGCAAACAGATATGTTCTGGGGCCAGAATGGTTATCAGTTTGGCGACTCAACAATTACCGGCATCAGTACCCATACGCAGCTTAAGGATGCATGTGTAACCTGCCATATGGCAGCTGATACACTTAATCCGAAGGCGACCAACTTGCTCGGCGACCATACCTGGAAAATGAGTGGGCCTGACAGCACAGGGACAATTGTGGATAACACAACTGCCTGCCAGCAGTGCCATGGGCCGATTACCGATTTTGATCAAATTCAGGCACCGAGGGATTATGCGGGCTTAGGTTATACAGCGGGGGTGCAGACGGAAGTCAAAGCACTGCTGAATAAGCTCGCTTCTCTTTTGCCGGATTCAGTCTTAGCCAACCCCTCAAGTGCAACTGTTGGCAAGGGATTATCCCCCAATCAACTTGGTGCCCTATATGACTATCTTATGGTGTTAAAAGATGGGAGTTATGGTGTGCACAATGCAAAGTACACCTTTGCTCTTCTTACGAGGGCTATTGGAACTCTTACGGGAGTAAAAATAGTTAGTGACAGAACTCCAAAGACTTATTCACTCGAGCAAAATTATCCAAACCCATTCAATCCGACTACGACAATTAACTTTTCTGTTCCTAAGACAGAAAAGGTTAGATTGACGGTTTACAATGAGCTTGGGCAGCTTGTGAAGACTCTGGTTAACGACAGCTATGCTCCGGGCACTTACCAGGTGACATGGGATGGAACCAATCAGGGTGGCAACCAGGTCTCAAGTGGTGTATATTTCTATAAACTTGAGACAAATAACTATACTCAAACCCGTAAGATGATCCTTTTGAAGTGAAAATCCTTCATGTAATAGAAAAGCCGGTGCAGAGAGCCTGCGCCGGCTTTTTTTGTCCAGGCGGGGAGGGCATATCAATAGAAAACCGTGTGAAACCAGGGAATTCTTTTACATACCTGACGGGGTAATGCCTATTTTTCTGATTCAAATTGTTTTCGGGGATTAATAAAAGGCGTTTTCAATCATCCTTATCCATGTTGAATTCCTGGATATCTCAATTACAATAATATCAAACCTAAAATCTACACTTTCGTTAATTTCATGCGTTGCAATAAAATGCTCAGCAACCTTCCTCAAATGATTCTGCTTCCTTTCATTCACTGCTTCTTCTCCTTTTCCAAATGAAAGCGATTTCCGGGTTTTCACCTCGACGAAAGATATTACCCTATCTTTTCTAGCAATAATATCAATTTCAAGATGACCAAATCTGTAGTTTCGTTCTATTATTTCATATCCACTTTTCTGAAGGAATTTTTCTGCAAGATTCTCGCCTAATACTCCTACACGCTTCATCTTCACAAATTTATTTCTTTTCCTGGAATGCTGTATCGAAACGACCTTCTATGAATTGGAGAAAGGCCATATAGGGATATTGCCAAAAGGTGTTCAGTTGTAAGATATCCTTTATTCTTATCAAATCGATACTTTGGGTAGTCGATTGAATATTCTTTCATTAAATTGTCCCTGGCTGTTTTTGCAATTATCGAAGCCGCAGAGATTGAATATACATGTTGATCGCCTTTTACCACCGAGATGCAGCTGTAGCCCTGCACATTGAGGAATTTTCCGTCAATGAGTATAATTTGAGGTCTTATTTTTAATGCTTCGACAGCGCGTCTTACAGCGAGTCTGGTTGCGTTTAAAATATTGATGCGGTCAATTGTTTCATTGTCAACGTGGGCAATTGAGTAGTCCAGGGCTACCTGGTATATTTTTGCAACTAATTCTTCCCGCATTTTTCCGGATATCTTTTTCGAGTCCGTAACTCCGCTTATAAAACTATCAAAAGGGAGGATGACCGCTGCAGCAGTAACAGGTCCTGCAACAGGTCCGCGTCCAGCCTCATCGACCGCGGCTATCAATTTGATGCCTCCTTCGTGAATCATCCTTTCGAATGTCAGTATACCGCAATCTTGCATTTTTAAATTTAGTAAAATGATACTATAAATGCTCAAATTAGCCTATCAGGTGGGGAGTATAGGGCTGTAGGGCATCAGTTTAGTTGATAAATCGCATCTCTTGTGTTATAATGATCTTGTGAAATCCATAATTGGTTTTCTGGTTTTGCTATTTTCAGCAGCCGCTTCAGGAGCTGGGGAGAGGGTGATACTTATTCGAATTGATGGTGCCATAGGTCCAGCTACTGCAGAATATATTATAAACTCCATTGCAACCGCAGAAGAGGAGAAAGTGTCGGCCCTGGTGATAGAACTGAACACGCCGGGTGGTTTACTGGAATCGACCCGGAAAATTGTCCAGGGTATTTTAAGTTCATCAGTTCCTGTGGTCGTTTATGTTTATCCTGCTGGTTCGAGAGCTGGTTCAGCGGGCGTGTTCATAACTCTCTCTGCAAACATAGCTGCAATGGCTCCTGGTACTAATATCGGTGCAGCGCATCCTGTTGGAGGAGGGATCGGTTCAGATACCTCGTCCGTAATGTCTGAGAAGATCACGAACGATGCTGCGGCCTTTGTGCGCGCAATTGCTCAAAAGCGTCATCGAAATGTCAAATGGGCTGAAGAAGCCGTTCGAAAAAGTATATCAAATTCTGAAGAAGAAGCTCTGAGAGACGGGGTAATAGACGTTGTTGCCCCAAGTCTGGATTCTCTCCTTCAGGAGATTAATGGTCGGACGGTTGAAACAGGGAACGGAAATATTGTCTTAAAAACAGCCGGTGCAAGAGTTGAATTTATTTCGATGAACTGGCGCGAAAAATTTCTCGGGATTATCAGTGATCCTAACATCACTTACATTTTGATGATGGTGGGAATTTTTGGAATTATGTTTGAGCTGTTCAATCCGGGAGCTATTTTCCCGGGTGTTGTTGGAGCGATTTCTCTAATTTTAGCATTTTATGCTTTCCAAACACTGCCCGTTAACTATGCTGGCCTGGCATTGATTTTCCTGGCCATAATTTTGTTCATTGCAGAAGTTAAGATAGCAAGCCATGGTTTGCTGGCAATAGGGGGAGTTATTTCAATGTTTCTTGGCTCACTAATGCTAATAAGCTCGCCTTTTGAACTTGTTAGCATTTCTCTTAGTTTAATTATTACAACAGTTGTGGTTGCCGCTATATTTTTCCTGTGGATAGTTGGACTGGGTCTCAAAGCGCAGCGGCAAAAGCCTGCAACCGGAATGGACGGGATGCTCGGAGAGGAAGGATCTGTTATTGAAGAAATAAAGCCCGGATCTATAGGTCGTGTCCTTGTCCATGGTGAAATATGGAAAGCCACTTCAGACCATTTTCTATCCAATGGGGAAAAGATCATTGTAGAGTCATTTAAAAATTGGACATTAAAAGTTAAACGAAAAGAATAGGTGAAATCATGTTTACGACGTTAACTGTTATAGTTTTGTTTATTGTATTCTTCCTCGCGAGTGCAATAAGAGTACTTCGTGAGTATGAACGGGCGGTAGTTTTTCGACTCGGACGTCTCATTGGTGAAAAAGGTCCCGGCTTAATAATACTCATACCAATAATTGATAAAATGGTACGCGTAAGTCTCAGGACCATAGCCCTGGATGTTCCACCGCAGGACATAATTACAAGGGACAATGTGTCGATAAAAGTCAGTGCAGTGATTTACTTCCGTGTCATTGATCCAAGGAAAGCAGTTGTTGAAGTGCAGGATTACTTGTTTGCAACGAGCCAGATGTCTCAAACCACCCTGCGTAGTATTGTTGGGCAATCTGAACTGGATGAACTTCTTGCTGCACGCGATAAGATTAACAAGGAGCTTCAGTCAATAATAGACAGTCATACTGAACCATGGGGAATAAAGGTTTCCAATGTTGAAGTGAAACAAATAGACCTTCCTGTTGAAATGCAAAGTGCAATGGCGCGACAGGCCGAAGCAGAGCGAAACCGAAGGGCAAAAGTCATAAATGCAGAAGGAGAGTTCCAGGCTTCACAAAAGCTGGCTGATGCTGCGAAGGTTATCGGGGAATATCCGATAGCCGTCCAGCTTCGTTTCCTGCAAACAATGTCTGAGATTGCTTCAAAGAACAGCTCAACTACCTTTTTCCCGATACCGATAGATTTGCTCAGTCCATTTTTAAAGAGAAACGACGATAAAAGCAGGACGTGATATCTGCAACTGATTGCCCTTAAACCCAATTAAGAAGCCCCGCTGTCCAGGCGGGGCAATTGAAAATGTTGGATTTAATAGCTTACAAAATTATGTCCATGTGCCTGTCCCGGTTAGAGTGCCATTGTTATATGTCCACCACGTCCCGGATCCAGATGATGTCCAAACAGCCTTAAATACAAGTGCATTACCGTTGTATTCATCAATTTCTCCACTTCCGTCAGGGTTATTGACAATGGTAATGTACTCATCCAGTGTGCCTGTGTCTGAATAAGATCGCATAGTACCCGTTAGTTTGCCTGTGTTGTCGGTAGACCAGATAAACTCACCTGACAGATTTGTTGTGTTTGGTTTGTAAACCTTCCAGTCCCCACTTTTTCCATCTGCACTTGAAGTTCCCTGAAGTGCAATCCAGTTATTGTATGTAACGGTATCGCTGGAAGACTTTCCGTTTAGTACGAGTTTCCATACAAAACTACCATCCGATTGTTGTGCCGCCGTGAATGTCGCTGTCAAGCTTGGCGGCTCAGTGACAGTCCATGTCCACGTGCTTCCGCTTTGTTGTGGATTATTTGCAAAGTACGGGGCGTACAATGAAGTTAACCCCGTAAAAGCGGCGGCGAGTGATTTTGCCATCTGAGCATAGGTATCTGATGAATTTGTGTTTGGTCCCTTAAATGTTATGCTCGGTGGTTTTGGCGATGTGGTGTTCGGAGAGGTTGATGTTGATGAGCTTTTTGAACACCCGGAAGTAATAAACGCGACAATCGCCAATACAGAGACGACTTTATAGAGATTTGAAAGCATGAATGATTTCCTCCTTTTTAGTTTAAAAACGCTAAACAAAACCTCCTGCCCATTTTAATTATCGTAAAGAAGAAGCCAAATGACGCAGGTCACAATGCTTAAACAGTTGCCTTAGATTTGAAGAAAAGCTAAATTAATCTCAGGAGAAAAAAGCATGAAGACTACCTGGCTAATGACAATATCTTTTCTTTTTTTGTTTATTGGGAACAGCATCGCTCAGGAAATAGACTGCACTGTCACTCTAAACTATGATGCATTGAGTGGGTCTGCGCGCGACAATGTTCTCAAACTGGCAAATAATATCCAGGATTACATCAATGGGTACAGGTGGACTGGACAGGATTTTAAAGGTCCTAAGATTAAAGTCACAATGAGTATCTACCTCACCTCAGCGAGTGAAAATCTTTATTCTGCACAGGCGTTTATCGGAAGTCAGCGGCCTGTTTATAAGTCAAATGATGTGTCTCCTATGGTTAGAATTCTGGACAACCAGTGGCAATTCAGTTACACAAAAGATCAGCTGCTTTATCATGATGATTTTCGCTTTAATTCTCTCACCAGTTTTATTGATTTTTATATGAATATAGTCCTTGGGTTCGATTACGATTCATACGATCCACTTGGAGGAACTAAATTTTTCCAGCGTGCTTCTAACATAGTTACCATGGGACAAAACAGCGATACTCCCACCGGATGGCAGCCTGCAGGAGTTGGACAGTATTCACGGTACGCATTAATAAACGATATCCTATCTCCAAAATACGAAGCGTTCAGGAAGGCTTTTTATGATTATGAGTACAATGGGATAGACATGCTCTCAACTCAGCGCGACTCGGCTCAGATTGTAATAGCTAATGCCTTAGATCGAATTGCTAATCTTGCAATACAATCAGGAACAAGGTCACCACTGCTTAAAGAATTTTTTGATGCAAAATATCTTGAAATTGTGGATGCACTGAAGGACTATCCTGATAAAGGAATACTCGAAAAACTTTCAATTGCAGATCAGGCTCATCAATCTACTTATTCAAAATATATATCAAACTAAATAAACACTATTTTTTAATCCTGGTCTGTCGAAGTCAACAAGGGAACAAACTTGCATAATCGATCCGTGTCATTACTTGTAACTCTTAAAGTCGGAGGGCTGTCGGATGAGAAGGGGTGTGAGTATTCTTGTTCTATTATTATTTCTTTCCTCGAGTGCAATCGGAGGATTTGAAAGAAAGGCTTTAGGAACAAGGGGATTTTCGGTTTCTGGGGCAGCGTGTGCTCTTGGGGAAGACGGATGGGGATTTTATTACAACCCCGCAAGGATGGTAAACCAGCAGGAAATCAATTTATTCTTCCTCCCGTCTTATTATGGCATAAAGGGTTTAAAGCTCATCGGTGCTTCTTACAGAGGTCATATCTTCTTTTCAGATATTGGTGCCGGAATCCACACGTTTGGATTTGAACTTTACAGGGAGACAACGATTTCGTTAAACTTTTCCAGACCTGTTTATGATTTCCTTTTTGTTGGCGGAAATATAAATCTCAACAATTTGTGGATAAAAGATTACGGAGACGAATCTTGTGTGACGCTTGATCTGGGATTAAAGTTTTTGGTGTCTGAGCATTTTGTATTTGGACTAACAACTACAAATGTTAATTCGGGTTCTATGACGCAATCGAATGACCGCCTGCCGCAAATACTTGATGTTGCTCTTGGATATATTGATAGGGATTTGCTGGTCGAAGCAGGCTATTTCAAGGAACTTGGTTATGCTCCGGGTATCCAGTTGTCTGCAGAATACAATGCAGGTTCTAACCTTTTTTTACGAGTTGGGGCTACCAGTGGAACGCAGACTGTCAATGGCGGATTTGAGCTCAGGGTCTTTGGAATTGGAGTTGGGTATTCAATGTCGTACCATCAAACACTTGGTATTACGCACTCTTTTGGACTGAGATTAAGTCCTACAGATTTAATATTGAACAAGAAACTCGACACTCCCAGCGAATACGACCTTCTAATCTCGTACATAAGATCTTTGAAAAAAAATAACTAAGGAGTTCCCAGGCTTCGTATCGGTATATGAACGGAAAGCTTCTGAAATTAATAGCTGTGTTCTTATATCTGCCCGTTAATTTAATTGCTCAGGACAATCTCCTTGAAATTAGAAGAGAGAATGAAATGGAGTCAGTTCAGACAATCTCTGATGACTTTCCGGAAAACATATCTGTCGCACCATATGACATAAACGACATTTCATTTGGTGATTTGCTCTCTATTCCACATGTCTCACCTGAGTTTGCTCAATCAATTGTCAATTACAGGAAGAAAGTCAGTGAGATAGATTCAATTGATAAATTGGCGTTTTTAAAAGGAGCAACTGATAAGGCGATTGCCTCCTTGAAAAGCAGTTGTTTCGTCAAAACGCACCGTCTGTCTTCATTTGAGTACTCAAACTACGCCGGTTACTGCCCTACGGTAGAAAACTCCTACATGAAAGCATATGGCGATCCGGGAATCAAAGCCTTTCAAAAGTTTCGAGGAGTTTACAACGGGGTAAATTTCTTCTTGATTTCAGACAAGGATGCGGGTGAGAAGAATTATTTTGATTTTTATTCAGGATCTGTTATGGTTAGCAATTTCATTGGATTTTCGAGGGTTGTTGTTGGTGATTTTCTTATTAATTTTGGAAATGGATTGCTATTCTCTGCACCCCTACGGTATTCCAAAGGATCTGACCCGATTAATTCGATTTTCAATAGAGATCGTGAAGTTGTTGATTCCTACCGCTCACGTGCCGAATTCGGGATGATGCGGGGCATATCTGCTGTTTATTCTTTAAATTCATTTGATTTTATTACCTTCGCTTCAAAGAATGGACTGGATGCAACGATTGATTCGGCTGGCCTTGTTACTTCAATAAACTATTCCGGATTGCATCAGGGAGCGGATTTTCGTAAGCATAATTTGAATGAGACTGTAGCAGGAGTGGGGATTAAGTTTACATATGAAAGCATTGATCTTGGAATACTGGCAGCTCACTTTGATTATAGTCATTCTTTCAAAAGTACCTATTGGCAAAATGGACTTGCAACAAGCGCGTTTATTAAAATTTTTAAAGAGAATTTTTATGGGGAAAGCGAGTTTGTTTTTCAAAGGGGTGCTTCTTATGCTATAAATTTGAAACTGGATTATGATGCAGCAGCTTTTACCATCGGTTTTCGCAATTTGAGAATGGCTCTGCTGCCGACGCATAGTAACCCTATGTCTGAAGCGTACCCCCTTTTGCCGGAAAACGGGATATATTTAGGAGCTAAGCTAAGGCCGGTTGATGAAATGGAAATGGGTTTTTACTATGATCGATTTTCCTTTAAACCATTAAGCAGTTCAATAATCAGGAATGGTGAGGAAATCTTTTTCGATTGTACTGGCAGTTTGCCGCAGGCCATTGGTGGCGGTCTTATAGTTTACTTCAGGTATAGATACAAGTCCGCCGAGAATTTTTATTTACCACAATACGATGGTTATCCCGTAACACAGTCGGTGGCCCTCAGCTCACGACAAAATTTTCGGTTGGAATTCAGAAAAAGATTTAATAATAGGTTTAGAATAAAAGCGAAGTATGAGAGGAATATCCTGGGTACAGGTGAGACAGGAGAGCTTCTTGCCTTCCACTTTCTGGCTGAATTTGGAATCTTGACGATTTCACCGGGATTAGCGGTCTGCCGAACAGGTTCTTACGATACAGCTTTTTATATACTTGAACAGGATGTTGGCAATTCATCACCGTTTGTTTTGTTATACGGAGATGAGTTCAGACTATCATTATTGATATCTGCACAACCAGTACGTAACTGTAAAATTATGTTCAAGTTTGGTAGGGATTCCTTTGCTTCTGGACGTAAACTAACAATTGGAAATGTTTCCTCAATAGTCTCAAATACTATGCAAATTAGCGCAGGAATTGCCTGCTTGTTTGGAGGAAAATTTTGAATTATAAGAGTTTTTTATGCCTCACCAGAGTTATTTCTTAAATTAATTTTTCTTAGTCGGGATGTTCCTTATCCCGAGGTTAAAAGCAGTAAATGCCCATACGTCTGTCAACTGTGCTATCCGCTTGTTGGTTGGCATATAGCCGTGGCTCGTCTTCGTCTCGACGCGAATTAAAACAGGTTTGTTGCAGCTCTGATCATGCTGAAGGGCTGCAATGAACTTGTAAGAATGGCTCGGTACAACCCTATCATCATGGTCTGCAGTAGTAACTATTGTAGCAGGATAGCATACTCCAGGTTTGACGTTCTGTACCGGAGAATATTTTAACAGGTAATGAAACGCTGTGGAGTCATCAGAGGAACCGTATTCAGGCACCCAGCCTACTCCAGCGGAAAATTTCTGATATCTCAGCATATCCATGACCCCTGCTCCCGCATATGCAGCTCCAAAAAGGTCTGGGCGTTGTGTAATGACTGCACCAACAAGTAATCCGCCATTGGAATACCCGTGAACAGCAAGGTGAGCTGGTGATGTATATTTTTCATGAATCAGGTACTCTGCTGCAGAAATAAAATCGTCAAACACATTCTGCTTCTTGTCGAGCATTCCTGCATGGTGCCATGCCTCACCATACTCCCCTCCGCCACGCAAATTTGCTACGGCATAGATCCCTCCCATTTCCAGCCATAGAGGGAGAATGGGATTAAATGAAGGGGTTATGCTGATATTAAAGCCACCGTAACCGTACAAAACAGTTGGATTCTTACCATTTAGCTTGAGCTTTTTTCCGAATGTTATGAACATCGGGATTCGAGTACCGTCTTTAGATTTATAGAAGACCTGTTTTGTCTGGTACTTATCGGGATTGAAATCGGTACGTGGCTTCTGAAATACTGTTGTACTTCCAGTCCTGAAATTATAGCGGAAAACGGTTGTTGGGTATAGGAAAGACGTGAACGCGTAAAATAGTTCTGGTGTATCGCATCGGCCGCTTATGCCGCTAATGGTTCCAATACCAGGTAATTTCAGTTTGAGCCTTCTGCCTTCACCAAGAGGATAAATCTCTACTTCACTATGTGCATCCACGAGGTGAACAACAACAAGCTGACTGTCTGCTAGAATTGCTGATTCAATTACATTTTTTCCCTCAGGGACAACGGTTTTCCAGTTACCGGTTGATGGATTTCTTATGTCAAAAGCCACAACCCGTCTGTTGGGTGCATCAAGAGTTGTCAAAACGTAAAGTGTTGTTCCGACGTTTCCGATGACTGCATACTCAGCATCGTCCGTATCAAAGAGCGGGACAACCGGAGAAGTAAAATCTGGATTTTCTGGATTTTTTAGATTGACATAATAAAGCTTGTTTCTTGATTCAGTTCCTCTGTTAACGTAAATGAATAAGTACTGTCCGTCTTCAGTGACGCCTCCCCCAACATACCAACCTGGAGACTTCCGCAGGTCGAAGAACAATCTGTCTTTGCTTTGAGAAGTCCCAAGCCGGTGGTAATAAAGTTGTTGCCCCACCCCTTCCGCAGTAAGTTTTCTTCCTTGTGGAGGTTCAGGAAAACGGGAATAAAAAAAACCGCGGCTGTCTTTTGTCCAGGAAATCCCTGAAAATTTAACCCAGCGGACTGTATCCGGTAGATCATTTCCTGTTGAAATATCCATAATATGCAGGTCTTCCCAATCTGAGCCTCCCTGTGAAAGGCCATAAGCTAAAAACCTTGCATCTGGCGATGGCTCGGAACTCATCAACGCTATTGAACCATCTGGTGATAATGTGTTTGGGTCAAGTATGACCTTTGGTCTTGACTTCAGAGACCGTTGCATGTATATAGGGCTCTGGTTCTGGAGGCCGTCATTTTTGCTGTAGAAAAGTACGCCTGATTTCCTCCCTGGTATACCGACCTTCTCATAATTCCATAATTTTGTCAGCCGTTTCCGCATCCACTTGCGGAATGGAATTTTGTCAAGATAGGAAAATGTTACTTTGTTTTCAGCCTCAACCCACCTTTTAACATCCTGGCTTTCCTGATTTTCCATCCACTGGTAAGGGGCTGGCACTTTAACCCCGAAATAGTTCTCTACAATTGTGTCGCGACGGGTCTGAGGGTAGTGAATTTGCCGGGCAAGCACAGCAGGGGAGGAAAGTGCGCAAAAAAGGGAAACCATTAATGAAATTGTGACAATCATATTGTTATTGTTACTTGGGTGGTTCATTTGTTCACTGAAAAAATGTGAACTTCTAAAGTTGTTACAGGCAAATATGCAATTTGAGCAAACAATTTGCAAGGTGCTCTATCAATTAGCGAATAAATAGTATTCAATGCAACAAAATTTATGCTTTGTTTGTAAACCAGCCTTAGTGTAAGTTTAATAAAAGGAATGTGTAGAAAATGAGAGTTTTGTTGGTATATCCACGTTATCCGGATACATTTTGGAGCTTCAGGTATGCCCTGAAGTTCGTGTCAAAAAAAGCTGCCTTTCCGCCCCTTGGACTTTTAACTGTTTCATCCATGTTGCCGTCAGGTTGGGAAAAACATTTTGTTGATTTAAATGTGCGTCCACTGGTTGATGAAGAAATACGCTGGGCTGATTATGTTTTTATAAGTGCAATGTCTGTCCAGAGAGAATCCGCGGAGGAGGTAATCCATCGATGTAATAAGTTAGGCCGAAAGGTTGTTGCAGGCGGACCGCTATTTACATCATCCTTTGATGAAATTAAAGGAGTAGATCACTTTGTTTTAAATGAGGCTGAAATTACTCTCAATCCCTTTCTCGATGACTTATCGAAAAATCGGGCAAAGCCGTTATACACTACTACTGAGTGGGCAAATATTACAACGACTCCTGTGCCGGATTGGGACATAATAGATTTTAGATGGTATGCCTCAATGAATTTACAATACTCACGTGGGTGTCCATACGATTGTGAGTTTTGCGATATAACAGTTCTATATGGAAGAATTCCGAGAACTAAAACCTCACGTCAGGTCATAGCAGAGCTGGATGCCCTTTACAATCATGGGTGGAGAGGAAGTGTCTTTTTTGTTGATGACAATTTCATTGGCAACAAAAACAAATTAAAGAAAGAAATTCTCCCGGCAATCATAGACTGGAATGAAAGAAAAAAGAACCCATTTTACTTCAATACGGAGGTCTCGTTAAACGTATCCGATGACCCTGAACTGATGAGCTTGATGGTAAAAGCAGGGTTCAATTCAGTGTTTGTTGGTATTGAGTCCCCTAATGAAGATAGCCTTTTAGAATCAAATAAGATTCCGAACAAGCATAGGAACCTGGCGCTCAGTGTGAGGAAGATCCAGAAAGCAGGAATGGAAGTTCAGGCTGGATTCATTCTTGGATTTGACACTGATCCATCATCGATATTTGATAAGCTAACACAGTTCATACAGGAAAACGGTATAGTGACAGCGATGGTTGGGCTCCTCAATGCACCAAGGGGTACAAAGCTTTATCAGCGATTACTCAAAGAAGGGAGGCTCCTTCATACATTTTCTGGTGACAACACTGATTTTTCAATGAACTTCGTCCCAAGGATGGATTATGAGAAGCTTCTGCGTGGTTATAGGAATGTTGTCAGCAGAATTTATTCACCAGGGGAATACTACCGTCGCGTAAAGAAATTTCTGATGGATTTCAAGCCTTCCAGTACGAGAATCACCCATTTTTCATTTACAGAAATACGAGCTCTTTTAAAGTCGGCAATTTTACTTGGATTTGTAACAAAGGAACGGGTTTATTATTGGCGGTTATTTTTCTGGTCACTCTTTTGCAGGCCAAGGCTTTTTCCTCTTGCTATAACATTTAGTATTTACGGCTTCCATTTTAGAAGAGTTTTTGAACAAAATATGGTTGCAGTTTAAATTTTGGAATTGAAAAAGGGCGCGTTGTATGAGCGCCCTGAATTAAAATTATCTCTGTCTTCCCACTTTTTAAACAAGCCTTGAGTTCAAGATCCCCGATAAGAGTTTTGGATAAAAGTAAGTTGACTTTTGCGGCATAACTGCGTGAGCCTGTGCAACTTCCTGAACCTGCTGCACTTTGGTTGGGTTTAGAAGAAATCCCAGTTGAGCTTTTCCAGATTGAACGGCCTCATCAACTTCGGATCGTTCAACTGTATAATTTATGTTGAGTTTTCTTTCCTGCGCTGTTCTTGAAATGCCAAGAACCTGATCAAGGACGTAGTCATGCAGAAGAGTAACATCTAATTTTTTGACAGGAGCTGGCAAATCTTCCCTTATTACTTTTGTTGCATCTTTATCCCTGTGAAGCTTCATTATGTAGTATTGTTTTGTCGGAAGAACCAATCCAAAGGAATATTCACCCGCATATTTGAGTGCGTTTCCAAGTTCTTCAATACTGTTCATTATCTGGAGTTCAAAAACTTCACTGACCCTTTTAATGAAATCTGCCCTGTTGAAATGTTCGAGACTGTGGATGATGCGATGTGTCGGATAGATAACAAGACCCGAGTCGAATATATTTGTGAAGTACATCATAATGAAATTGTACGGTTCACCCCCTGTATGATTTGGATTCTTTGATTTCATTATTTTTTGGTATTCAAGAGCGGTCTCATAACGATGATGTCCGTCAGCTATATATACTTCACGAGTCGACATCAATTCCTTAAATTTTGTAAGAACGTTCTCCTCCTCTATTCGGTATATTACATTTATTACGCTGTCGTACTCTGCTGTGAGAAATGGTTGTGAAAGCCGAATTGATTCGTAAATTGTCTCAAGCTGCATTTCTCTGTCGCTGTAGAGTCCAAATATCTGGCTAAATGTTGCATTTGTAGATAACATTAAGTTGAGTCGATCTTCCTTCGGTTTCGAAAGAGTCCGCTCATGTGGAAGTACCACCCCTGATTCAAATGGTTCGAGCTTTATCCAGGCTACAAATCCTCGCCGGGTAACTTCTTTGCCTTCCTGCTCGTGAAAGGTTTGAAAATAAGGATAAATACATTCATTGTTATCTGTAAGGAGTATGTTTTCCTTTAGCATCCTTTCCAGTTCCCTGGACGCCGAAACATAGGGGTCACTCTCTCGATTGAGGTCGAGCCGGATTACGTTATATGGACTTCTGTTATATAACTCATCCTGAAGCTTTTTGTCAATCACGTCATAAGGCGGAGCGACGACCTTCGACAGATCTGTGATTTTCTGGTTATAGTAAATTGCTCTAAATGGACGGATAATAGCCATGATTTAACTCCCTTTTTTGTTTTGTTCAACGAAGCAGATTTTAATCCTCGCAGTGTTATATCTGGCCCAGGTGTAGCATCTGTAGGTCTCTATAGACCGCTTTACAACACCTTTATTGGCTGGTAAAGAGGCGTTAGTTCTAATGGTATCCAAGTTTGGAAAGGATCTTCTTATTGTCACGCCAGTCCGTATTTACTTTGACAAACAATTCCAGAAATACAGGTTTCCCGATGAAATCCTCGATTTCTTTGCGAGCAGCAGCACCAATTTCCCTCAGGGCCCTTGCACCCTTCCCTATAATAATTCCTTTCTGAGATTCGCGTTCAACATAAATAACCGCCCTGATGTAAATTTTCATGTTTCCTTGATTTTCCCTGAACTCTTCAATTTCAACTGTGGTTGAATACGGTATTTCTTCGCGAAATTTACTAAAAATCTTTTCACGAATAATTTCAGAAACAAAAAACCTTTCGTCTTTGTCGCTTGTTGTATCTGCCGGATACAGTGGCAACCCCACCGGTAGGTATTTGATAATTGTCTTCTGAAGGTCATTTAGATTTTCCCCTGTAGCAGCCGAAACGGGGATGATCTCCTTGAAGATGTTAAGTTTGTTCAGAGAATCTATCAGCGGTAATAGCAAGCCCTTATTTACAATATCAATTTTGTTAATAACCAGAATGATGGGCTTCTCTTTAAATTCCAGGATCATTTTTAAAGTTAAAGAAGGCTCCATTTCCGGTCTGGAGGCGTCGATCATCGGCAAAATTACGTCTGCGTCTCGAAGTGCGGATTTCGCAAATGACATCATTAATTCCTGAAGTGCGTACTTTGGATTGATGAGCCCAGGAGTGTCAATAAAAATGATCTGGAAGTTTTCGCCGGATAAAATGCCGAGTATTTTGTGCCTGGTTGTCTGCGGCTTGGGAGTGACAATTGAAAGCTTTTGACCAAGAAGAGAATTTAACAGTGTAGACTTACCGACATTTGGCTGACCTATGATTGCCACATATCCTACATGAAACTCTTTCTCAATACTCATCTGTCACAGATTTTCCCGTCAGCTCGAAAGGTTGTTAAATTGACTTTATTCAAAGTGCGGCTTCGCCGCTTTCTTCTGTCCGCACTCTGATGACTTCCTCCACCGGGTAAACGAATATTTTGCCGTCGCCAACCTGTCCTGTTTTTGCAGCCTTGATAATTGTCTCAACTATTTTGTTAACCTGACTGTCGGGCGCAATTATCTCGATTTTCATTTTTGGAAGAAAATCGATCTGGTATTCTGAACCGCGATACATTTCTGTGTGACCTTTTTGCCTTCCATATCCTTTTACCTCGGTAATAGTCATGCCCTTGATACCGATCTCCACAAGGGCTTCCCTAACATCATCGATTTTAAAAGGTCGGATTATGGCTTCGATCTTCTTCATTTTCTCTGCCTTCCTTTAAGTTATCTTTACTTGTTGTTTCAGAGACAATTTGGAAAAATTTAAACTAATATCAAAAGGGAATTGCGTAATTTTAAAAAGAGTTTTGAGACATTGCATTTACACATCGACAGATAAAGGGGCGATGAGTTGTAATGAATCATGATGAATGTTATTTTACTAAAGAGTATGAAAGCAAAATTAGCTCTTTCGAACGGCGTTGTTTTCACAGGGGAATGCTTTGGTGCTGAAGGAGAAACCAGAGGTGAAGTTGTTTTCAATACAAGCATGATTGGATATCAGGAAATACTTACCGACCCTTCGTACTGTGGGCAAATTGTCACCATGACATATCCCCATATTGGAAACTACGGAATAAATGCAGAAGATGTTGAGTCGACTAAACCACAAGTTGCAGGATTTGTTGTCAGGGAGTACAGCAAGTTCTACAGCAACCATCGCGCTGTAGAAAGTCTGGGTGATTATCTTAAAAGGTATGGAATCGTCGGCATTGAAGGAATCGATACAAGAAAGCTCACAAGGATTATTCGTGAAGCTGGGGCGATGAATGCGGTAATTTCTACAGAGGAAATGGATGATGATTTACTCATTAAGAAAGCACGGTTGGTACCATCGATGGCAGGACTTGACCTTGCAAAAGTTGTGACTACAAATCATGTTTACAAATATCAGGCCGATGGCAGACACGATAATGGGTTTAGTGTGATAGCATATGATTTTGGAATCAAAACGAATATTTTAAGAAAATTATTTGAAAGGGGATGCGATGTTACTGTTGTCCCCGCAAATTTTCCTGCTGATGAAGTTTTGCAAATGGACCCGGATGGAGTATTCCTTTCAAATGGCCCGGGTGATCCGGCGGCAGTAGAATACGCTATCAAGAACGTGAGGAATCTTATCGGACGAAAGCCAATCTTTGGTATTTGTCTTGGCCATCAAATATTGGCCCTGGCGGCTGGCGCACGAACTTACAAAATGAAGTTTGGTCATCGCGGTGCTAATCACCCTGTTAAGAACCTTCAAAAGGGAACAGTTGAGGTAACGTCTCACAACCACGGTTTTGCTGTGGACCCCGATAGTTTGCCGCCTGATTACGAGATAACGCACATTGATTTAAATGACAACGTTCTCGAGGGTTTTCGACATAAGAGCTATCCATTGTTTTGCGTGCAGTATCATCCTGAGGCCTCTCCAGGTCCACACGACAGCGACTATTTGTTTGATGACTTTTTGAAAATGATGGATAGTGTCAGGGTTGGCTGATGAGGGCGATTGCGGTGAGGTTAGCATTTGTTAGGTTTTTGCATGCATTGAAAGATTTTTTCATTGGGGTGTTTTCGGATCGTAGTAATGGTCCAAGATGTTGCTGAAGAGATTATTTTGTAGTAGCGGCACTATTGAATAGAATAAAAAAAGCTCAAATTCACTTCTAAATTTCATATCTCAGTTCGCCTTTTGTTCCGATTGTTCGCACGACTATGTGGTGACTTTCGTCTGCCTGAACCATTCCCCAATAGAGAGCAAACTGCTGTAGCTGGAATTCAGCAGGATAGCGTTCAGATGTTCCCAGGAACACCTCATTAGCTCCAATTTGAGCCGCCGTGTGTGCAATTGCGTATGCTGCGTTATTTGTTGGAACGACAATGGGCAAAACTGCCTTTCCCTCCTTTTCCGCTACTTTAATGACCTGGGTAAATAACTCCTCTTCATGTATCCCCACTGTGCCGTTAACACTCGCGTTTTCCTTGTCAGAGAGGATTTTTGCAGTGGCTACAACAATATCGGCTTTTTCCGGATCTACTTCTTTCAGGCACTGAACCAAATGCATGAGCCGATTTGGTGCTCTTACCGCCACGAGTTTCCGTTCTTGATGTTTGCAGCCAATTGCTTCGGCTGTTAGATTGCTTTGAGCATAAACATTGAAACGTTCAAGCTCTGGGCTTCTCGCTTCGGCAATTTTCTTGTTTGCTCTTTCTGAAATTGCGAACACAATGTATAGTACGATAGTAAATCCTACCCCACCCTCCGTAGCAATTGGCTTGGTGAACAGGTTGACAATTCCAAGTGACAGCAGAACCACAAAGACAAAACCAAGTCCAATTGGCATTTCATAATTTCCAATTTTAACATTCGGGGGTACCCTCCATTCGCGCGGAGATTTGTCTTTGTGCCTGAGCACAATCATAGCGAGAGCTTTCATTATGAAGCTCCAGACGACCCCAAAAGCATAGGCCTCACCCAGAAGATACACATTTCCCTTGCTAAAAACGATAATTGCAAGTTGAAGAATTGCAAGAGTATTTATCATTCTGTAAGTGGTGCCATATCTTGAGTGCGGTTTCCTGAACCACTCATGTAAAATTCCATCTTCAGCAACTCTGTTCATTACACTATTGGCGCCTATAATAGCGGTGTTTACCGCACCAGCCAGAATAAGGAAGCCAACGAAGACGACAAAGGCCTGAAGCGCCAAAAGTACCACATGTGGACCTTCGAGGTGCATTGCCAGTCCGCTCAGAGCGTTGTCGTTGTACTCTCCTAACAGTTCAGATTGTGGTACAATCATAGATGCAAATAAAGAATTCATCCCTGTGAAAATGAAGCTGAAAATAAATATTATAAATGCTGCTTTTTTCAGATTTCTAAGCTTTGGTGCCTCGATTTCTCTGTATACCTGTCCTAAGGTCTCTTCGCCGCTCACAGCAAGAATAGAATGACCCATACCTACAAGAACACCTACGGCACCCACAGTTTTTACCCAGTCGACATGTGCCAGAAGACCGAGAGCTTCGTTTGATACCTTTACCGATAACGGCGGGAAATGCGCACCCCTCAAGAGAACTGTCACGAGTGACCAGACAAAAAGCAAAACGGCAAGGACAGATGTTATCTGGAATATGCGGAGGGCTTTCTCGCTGGATTCTTCAATTCCTATCAAATTTTTTCTCCAGAAATACAATTCAATCAAAACAGCGGTCACAACAGCTACAGCGTTTGGCGGCAGTGCTATATTTGCCCCCGCATAATGAAAAAGTGAGTTAATCAGTCCAGCAATGTATTGACCTGCTGATACTGCACTTATTGGTGCCGTTATAAGGTAATCGAAAATCAGTGCTGACACGGAAAACTTTGCTGCCGTTTCCCCCATGGCTTCATGGACGACTTTATACACGCCTCCGCGGACAAACATGCTTGACGATTCGATGTAGACGGCCCTTATCCCATAAGCGAAAAACATCACGAAAATTATGAACCAGGGTGCCGATGGCCCAACTGCCTTTTCTGCAATGCCCAGGGCATAATATGCGCTTGAAGCAAGGTCGGAAAGTACAATTGCTGCTGCTCTCCAGTACGAAATAAAGGTGAGCATCACCGTTGTTATTACAACGACCTTTACTTTTTTATCAGCAATTTGAGGAATTCCTGCTGCTTCAAAAAAATGTTCTTTCATATATACCTGTTTTTCAAGTGCATAAAGTATATAATAGAAGTCCAAAAAACAACTCGATTGGTCATTGAAGGGTAAATGGTAAAAATTATTTTAGGAAGGTGACTTTAGTGTCATATGTTTTGGATTAATACACTTTAATGCCATTAACTTCTTACTTTTCAAGCACCAGTTTAGTTGTCAGATTGCCAAAAGAGGTTATGAGCTTGCATAAGTAAACTCCGCTTGAGAGTCCTTCGGAATTAAACTCCACCAGGTGCAATCCCGCCTGCTGATACCCGTTCTCAAGGCTTCTGACCTTCCTGCCGACAACGTCGTAGACGGTCAGTGTGATGCTTGAAGGACGGGGGAGGTAGTACAAAATATTGGTCCTATTGTTAAAGGGGTTTGGATAATTTGAAAGGATGAAATATCTGTTGGGCGGTGATGAGCTAATGCTGCCTGTTGTCCGGTCGCGGTACTTTGCAAGTAATTTGCTGTTTGGATCAATAATTATGGAATCGGCGCCTCCTTTGGATAGGATTGTAAAGACCTGCACCCTGAGCGAGTCCCAGAATTGGAATGTACTCATGTTGTTATTTGAGTAAACTCCAATTTCAACAGGCATTTTGAAAATAGGGGCATTGGTTTGTGTTTGAGTAACAGTTAAGAGAAGGGAGTCGCCAATCCTCATAGGATACAGGGAATAAATTGGGTAACCTGGCTGGAAAATCCACTGGTCAAAAAACCAGCTCATATCTGTCTGTGTTACCTTGTTCACAACTGCAACAAAATCGGACGTTATTACATTACGATACGCAAACTGCCTGCGGTATTCACGAAGAATTTCAAAAAAAGTGGAGTCACCCACTATATCTTTGAGCATTTTGAGCACCCATGCACCTTTATAATATTCAGCAACTCCAAATAGGTATCCCGGGGGTGGATTGTACATTGCATAACGCACAATGCTGTCTTCTCTGAAATAAGAGTCCTCGTAATACTTCAGTTCGTTCTCGTAATCTGGTTGACTCAAGTGTCGAAGCTGGAGAAGCTCAGAAAATGTAGCAAAGCTCTCATTTAGCCAAATATCTTTCCATGTTCCAAGGGTCACCAGATCTCCCCACCACTGATGAGCAAGCTCGTGTGCCACCACCATTCGATTAAATTCATACGAGCGTCTCAGAGAGCTTATAGTCTGGTGCTCCATGCCGCCATACTGGAATGGTTCAATGCCGGCCATTCCGTACTTTTCGAAGGGATAGTCTCCAAAGATTGAGGAATAAAATTTCATCATTGAGACAACCGTGTCGATGTTCACCTGACTGCCTGATGCGGCTGCACCAGAATCTGGCGGGTAGATGTAATATTGTACAGGGATATTTGTCCCATTATTGTTGGTATATTGAGATTGAACAATTGAAAATTTTGAGGCAGTGATGCTCATCAGATATGTGGCGACAGGGAAATTTTCTTTCCAGTGAAATGTCCTGCTGCCATCGTTATTAAGGGAGTCAGAGACAAGCTCTCCATTGGAGACGGCAACATAGCCGTCGGGAACCCGGACATATATCTCGGCAAGTGCTTTGTCTGACGGATCATCGTAGCATGGCATCCATCTCCTGGCGTCAGTTGGTTCACTCATCGTGTAAGCTACAGTTTGAGGTATACCATTTCCCTGTTTATATAAGTAGAAACCCTTTTGCGGAATGCTTGAATTTTCGCCCGGGTTGACGACCCTGTAAAATAAGCTAATAAGGCCTGTGTCAGCATATTCATATTTTTTGTCAAGAGTAATCGTAATACTTTGCGCCGAAACAATAAGAGAGAGTCTTTTCCCATTGGATACTGCTGAATCCATTTTCAAATAGTTTGAATCTGAATCAAAGGTTAATGATGACAAAGGGAAAGATGAATCTGCACGAAATAGTATATCAGAAACAGCGGTAAAGGAGAGGCTAGTTCCATTAAGGACATTATACCAGTCAAAATGGAGCGTATACTTCAGGATATCAAACGAATGTTGAAACGAATAGGCTACCTGTTCAGGGAGAGAAGTATCAAAATTTCCTTTTGTATTTACTTCAGTTAGTTGAAATGAATGAGCTATACTTTGATAGCCTGTGAAAACAAGAAGGAAGATGGCAGCCTTCATTTCCTATGAAGTTTTGTCGACATCCTTATGAGATAGGTAACCAGCAAGTTCATCTTTGCCTGTGGAAAAGATAAGCACACCTGATAGAATCAAAGCAGCGCCCAATAAAGTCCCGGCAGGCAGGTTCTCATTTAACGTAACATATCCAAAAAAGAGTGCGAGTACAGGGGTTATAAACGACGTCATCGACAAAAGCACAACGCTCATGTGTTTGAGAAGGTAGAAATAAATTACAAATGCAGTAACAGATCCAAATACAGCCAAGTAAAGAACCGAGAGTGTGGGAAATAAATCAAACCTAACTGTCTTCCAGTTTTCAAGAAGCGCAGAACTCAAAAGTAGAGTTATTCCACCAAATAACATCGGTACAAGATTGATATAAACGGGATCTATATTCTTGCCATATCTTTTTACACTTACTGCAACGGATGCGTTCAGAAATGAACTGCAAACTACTGCTGTCATACCTTCAACAGTATCTAAAGACCCTAATTTAAGGTCACCCCAGAAGATGTAAGTTAGCCCGGCAAAGCCAATGACGATTCCAAGTGTCTTTTGAAGGGTTAGCCTATCGGTCTTTAAAAAAATTGAAGAGAGTATTGCTGCAAAGAACGGCATCACGGCAAACGTTACTGCTGTAAGCCCTGATGCAAGTCTTTGCTCAGCCCAGTAAACAAGTCCATACGGTATGCTGAACGACCCAAGTCCAACAAGGACCAGGAAAATTAGCTCATGAATATTGAATTTGTATTTGAACTTCTTCACCTTCAAAATAATAAGCAAAAGTGCAGTTGCAATCATAAACCTAAATCCGGCGCTGAAAAACGGTGGGAAGGAAAAGGTTGATATTTTGATCCCAAGCCATGTCGTGCTCCAGATCAGACATATCAGCAAGTACCCCGAAATCAGTTTTAACTTTGAAGGGGATTCAGTCATCGTTTTCTTTAAAATTCCAATCTAAGATTGATTTCTGCCGGAGGCACCAAGGTAAGGGTTATTCCGAGCCTATTTCCGATAATCCTCTTGCGGATGTCTGTAATTTGTGCACCCAGCAAACTCACTGCAATGGCTGAGGCACTCCCCAGTGCAGCTCCTGCAATGACGTCGCTCGGATAGTGGAGTCCCATATAGATTCTTCCATATCCGACAAGAATTGCCCATGCGTATGCAGGGATATAAACATATGGTTTTGGGTATCGGAGCGCCAGAGTGGTAGCAATCGCAAATGCTGCAGTTGAATGTCCTGAAGGCATTGAATATTTGTCTGCACTGTCAATATGCATTGTGTGTACGTTGCTTAGAGCAGCATAGGGACGCTCTCGTCTGAATATGACATTTTTCATCACATAATAAACTGCAAATGCCGATGCTTCTGTAACCCCAATCATAATTCCTGTGTCAACAGTATAACCGGTCTTGGTTAGCATTCCCCCAGCGCTAAATGCAAGAGGTAAACTGACTGCCATTGGGAGTACAGTGTAATCATTGCTGCCTACGAGATGATCCATCAAACTCGATCGTGAATCATTTATGGTTCGGAAGACAGATACATCCCATCTGGAGGGTTGAGAATAAACGGGGGCATTGAGGGATATAATGGCTGTAGCAAAAAAAAAGGCGACTGCACTGTTAATGTGTCGCCGCCGTGAAAACAACTGATAAAGTTCACTATCTTTTGAGTACATTTTTATAAATATTGTAATAGTGCAGCACATTTTCAACGTAGTTTTCAGTCTGGCTGTATTCTCCAAAGTAACCCGAGGTTGGTCTCCCAGATGACCAGATATGTCTGTGCAAAAGAGAATATCGCTTTGAAAGAAGCTGTAATGATGCTCTAATTGAGGTCCAGGAATCAGGGTTGTCGCCAAGATAACCGGCAATTGTCTGAGCATCCTGAATTCTGGAAAGACCGCAGTTATACGCTGCGACAGCAAGTCCTACCCGGTTTTGGCCTTCAGCGTTGGGGAATTGGCGGAGTAAATCGCGAAGGTGAATGATGCCAAGCTTCATGTTAGAAACCGGATCGGCAATGTTGTTCACGTCATTTAGCGATGCCAGGTGGAGGCCTGTTTCCGGCATCAGTTGCATCAAGCCAAAGGCACCACGGTCAGAAACAGCTTCTGTGTCAAAGTTGCTCTCAGCGCGAAGTACCGCCAGTGCCAGTCTCCAATCCACTCCATATGAATAGCTTAAGACCTTCAACTGGCTGCCATATTTATTAAGAAAAACGTAAGTATATCTATCTAATTTTGGAATCGAGGCTTCCGGTACCACGTCGCTTGAGTAAATGTACCTCGCGGCATCCGACTGGTCTGTCAACACAATCCCGGATGCTACAATTACCAGTAACGTGACTATCAATAGCCATATTGACCGCTTTTGAAAATTCATCATTTCTCCTGTTTTAATTTCAGGTAACTTCTTTTAATCTGATTTTGAGCATTTCATAAAAGGTGGGTATAGCCATTCCACATTATCGCACCATATTTTGCTCTTGATTACCGGCACAACGCCACCAAACGCTCAGATTTAAGGACCGCTTCCTTGAATTATATAATTAGTTTACCATATAGGCTGTTTTTAACCAAGTGGTTTCTGTAACGGGAGTGTCGTCCATCACATGACATAGCTAAAACCGTAAAATTTTAAGGGTGGCTAACTTAAAATCTACGAAGGGTTCTGTTGGATCTAAGCCCCGGAGAGGTAAATTATGTTACAGGTTGACGAATGTGTTATTCTACTTCACTTTCCCATATTTTTCGAAGAGCTCCCGAAGGCGTTTCATTGATAATGAGTCGAGATCCTCGTCATCTTTGTCTCTTTTTACGAACATTTCATAATCGTACCTGTCTCTGGGGGTCATCTTAAATGTCCTGTACTTAAGAGACTCAATGAGCTTTTTTTGTTCAGTGCTGGAAGTCATTCTATCCCTCTCTAAAAACATGACTATTGACTTTTAAGGCATTCTCGGCCTCGGCCAATTGCTCGACAGTATTCACCCCCCTGATCTCGTCGAAATGCTGTGCTTTCAATGCACTAACTCGCCTACCATGATGGGTGAAGTATTGGAGTACATCAGTCAAGTAATATTCATTCTGAGCGTTATTTCTGTCGATGTGCTCTAACGCTTCAAAGAGAGGTCTAGCCTTGAAAACGTATATTCCAGAATTAATTTCCCGGATATTTTTTTCCTCAGGGGTAGCATCCTTTTCTTCTACAATACGGTCAACCGCGCCATCGGGCATTCGAATCATTCTTCCGTAACCCGTCGGGTTGTCAATGTAAGCTGTAAGTACAGTCATTACCGCATCTGTATTACGATGATATATGATAAGTTCAGCCATTGTTCTTCTTGTCAAAAGGGGAACATCTCCTGAAAGGACCAGTACATCCTTGTTGTGATCCTCAATGAGTGGCTTTGCCTGCATAACGGCGTGACCTGTACCAAGCTGCTCAAGTTGAATTGCAAATTTGACCCGATTTCCGAATGTGGCTGTGATATGATCAATGACAATTTCCTTCTTAAAACCGACTACGGCTATTATGTCCTGACTTCCCAACGCAATTGCCAGTTCGACGACATGATCGATCATTGGTTTCCCGTTAACCTGGTACATTACTTTCGGAAGATCAGGGTTTTTCATTCTTTTACCCTTGCCAGCAGCCAGTATGATAGTAGAAAATGAGCTAAGATTCATTATTCCTTCAAAATCCATGAGAAAATTTTATTGATTATTGTCGTCAATATGTCCCCTTATTACCTTGCGGACAGAGTTATTTTGGTCAACCAGGACAACTTTTGGTGTGTAATTTTCAGCTTCTTTTTCTGTAAAATCTGCATAGGCGATGATTATAATTTCATCGCCGACACTTCCCAGACGCGCAGCTGGGCCGTTGAGGCAAACAGTTCCAGATCGGCGCTTTCCTGGAATCGTATATGTTTCAAATCGAGCGCCGTTGTTCACATTTACCACCTGAACTTTCTCATAAGCCAGAATCCCTGATGCATCAAGCAGGTCGGCGTCAATTGTGATGCTTCCTTCGTAATACAGTTCAGCAGCAGTTACCCTTACACGGTGAATCTTTGATTTACAGAGCGTTACTATCAATACTGTTTTTCTTTAAATTTTTGTTTTTTAGCCTCTTTTAACACCCAATGGCTACGAAAGATAGGCAACATCGATTTGCTTATCAATACCTTCAATAAAGCTTAAGGAAAAATGTGGGTTCCATTCTGTCCTGAAATAGCGCCGACCAAATTTTCTGAATTTGTTATTATTACTTCTTTTCCCCCTGTGCTTAAGAAATTTAATGCAGCTTCAATCTTTGGCTTCATACTTCCTGTTCCGAAATGTCCTTCAGCAAGGAACCTCTTTGCTTCTTCGGTTCTCATTGACTTTATTGCGGTTCGGGAAGAACTGACATAGTTCAGGTAAACAAAATCAACATCCGTGGAGATTACAAGTCTACTTATTTCCAGGTGCGAAGCGAGGAGTGCAGAGGTTTTGTCCTTATCGACGACTGCTTCAACTCCCGTAATATTACCGTTTTTGTAAACCACAGGTATTCCCCCACCTCCAGCCGCTATAACAATAGTGTTGTCATCAATGCATCGCCTAATAACCTCAAGCTCAACGATTTCCTTTGGATCCGGTGACGGGACAACACGTCTGTACCCACGGGCGGAATCTTCAATAATTGACCAGCCGAATTCCCTCGCTTTTGATTGTGCTTCTTCTATTTTATAAAACGGCCCTATTGGTTTTGTGGGGGAATTAAATGCTGCATCATTGCTGTCAACTACTACCCGTGTGACTATAGTCGCAACCTGAAAATCGAGTCTTCTGAGCTTCAGCACCGACTGGAGCGTGTTCTGTAGAAGATAGCCTATTTCGCCTTGCGTTGTGGACACACAAACATCGAGGGGATGGATATATGTTTGCGCAGACGCCACCTCAGACCGCAGGAGCTGCGCACCTACCTGTGGGCCATTCCCATGTGTGATAACAATGCGATAGCCCAATTCAGCAACATCAGCAATTTTGCTGGCAATGATTCCTGCATTTACAAGCTGTTCTTTGATTGTTGCCCTGTCTCCCGTTTTCATCAGCGAGTTTCCACCAATAGCAATTAGTAATGTCTTATCCAAATCTCACCCATTAAGCAAAGTATAGAGAACTGCTTTTTCGGTGTAAAGGCGGTTCTCGGATTCGTCCCAGACAGCAGATTGTCCTGAGTCTATTACGTCATCTGTAACTTCTTCGCCTCTATGAGCCGGCAGGCAATGCATAAAAATTGCTGAACTTTTTGCTAACCTCATCAAACTGGCGTTGACTTGAAAATCGCGAAAAGCAGATATTCGCTTCTCTCTTTCGGATTCCTGTCCCATGCTTGTCCAGACGTCTGTATAAACCACATCTGCGTCTTTCACAGCTTTTCTCGGATCATTTACAATGTCAACTGAAGCGCCGGAAGACTTTGCAGCACTTTCGGCCTCTGCGATGATTCTTTTGTTGGGTTCGTATCCACCTGGCGTGGCTGCGACAAAATTCATCCCAAGCTTGGCAGCCATCAGCATTAAAGAATGACAAACGTTATTACCGTCCCCGACAAAGACAAGCTTTCGGTTTTTAAAATCGCCAAATTTCTCTCTAATGGTCATAAAATCTGCCAGAGCCTGGCAGGGATGCTCAGTATCTGTCAAAGCATTAATTACAGGCACTTTCATATACGCAGCCATGTCTACACAACTCTGGTGAGCAAACGTGCGTATGACAACACCATCAACCCACCTTTCAAGGTTCTTTGAGACATCGTAAATACTCTCTCTTTTTCCAAGATTTATGTCAGCTTGTGTCAGATAAACAGAATGTGCACCGAGTTGATATATACCGATGTCGAAAGTGACATGGGTTCTCAGGGATTGTTTTTCGAAAATCATTGCAACAGATCTACCTTCGAGCGAACGATAATAGTTTGCCGGAGAGGATTTCATTTTAAAAGATAGGTTTAACAGATCATTGAGCTCATCAGAACTCCAATCTGCAATACTGATAAAGTCCTTTTTCATTTGAAGTTTCTCCTGACGATTTTATGTTTGCTGATGAATTTTACAATTACATTCTCCAGATCTGGCTTTGTTTTCTCTTCCAGCTCATAGCGAACTCTAACAGTCGGTTTGTTGATTTTCACTACCCGTCGAAGGTCAATTGGCGTGCCTATAATCACGGTGTCGCACTGCACCCTGTTGATAGTTGCTTCAAGGTCTTTAATTTGCTTTTCGCCGTAGCCCATTGCAGGGAGAAGTGCTCCAATCTTCGGAAATTTCTTAAATGTGTTGCCGATTGATCGCACAGTCCATGGGCGGGGGTCAACCAGCTCTTTTGCCCCATATTTTTTTGCTGCAATTACACCAGCACCGTACGGCATTTCACCATGAGTGAGTGTCGGTCCATCCTCTACCACCAGCACCCTCTTGCCTCTTATAAGATTTTCCGGTTTTTCATTTTCCTGTGATGAGATTGAGACCGGTGATGCCGCTTCAATGATTGTTGCATGTGGATTGACACTTTTAATGTTCTTTTTTACAAGCTCGACATTTGATTTAGTGGCGGAGTCAATCTTGTTTATTAGCACCACATTGGCCATAAGGAGGTTGGTCATTCCTGCGTAATACGACAGCTCATGGCCGGGACGGTGCGGATCCGCAACCGTAATTGTAAGATCGGGTTTATAGAAAGGAGTATCGTTATTGCCGCCATCCCATACTATCACATCCCCTTCCTTTTCTGCCTGTCGCAGAATTGCTTCATAGTCAACTCCAGCGTAAACTATGTCGCCGTTTGTAATATGTGGTTCGTATTCTTCCATCTCCTCAATAGTGCAATTATGTCTTTTAAGATCCTCGATTTGGGCAAATCGCTGGACTTTCTGTCTGGCAAGGTCACCGTAGGGCATCGGATGTCGAACCACAACAACATGCAGTCCTTTTGACCGAAGGATGTTGCAGACTTTGCGTGAGGTCTGGCTTTTTCCCGATCCGGTTCTGACTGCTACAACAGCAATTACAGGTACCCTACCCGTCAGCATTGTTCGTTGAGCACTGAGGAGCTTAAAATCTGCGCCAGCAGCCATCACTTGTGATGCCTTACTCATTACATAGTTAAATGAGACGTCAGAGTAAGCAAAGATTGCCTGTTCGATCCCTTTAGTCATTATTAATTTTGTAAGTTCAGACTCGGAATATATTGGTATTCCCTTTGGGTATAACTTCCCCGAAAGTTCAGGGGGATATTTCCTTCCATCAATGTTTGGAATTTGGGCTGCTGTGAAAGCGACCACCTCATAATTTTTATTGTCTTTGAAAATTGTATTGAAGTTGTGAAAATCTCTCCCGGCAGCCCCGAGAATTATTATTTTCGTCCGTTTCATGATGAATTCCTTTTATTTTTGAATAATGAGGTAACAGGTGAAGAGTTTGTTTTAATTGAGATTAAAGCTACGAATAGGAATGAATGATTAAAGAAAAAATACACCTGCCGGTTGATAAGAACTCGGTTGCTATGAAGGATAGTGGAGGTACTACCATCCTGCCCATGGTAATGTATCGTAGGCAGAAAAAATTAAACTTTCAAGGCAGCAGAATGCTGACTCATTACATCCCTGAGCATGCGGAATGGAATTTGCTTTTTATTTCAAATTTGCTATTTTTGATTGTCGTCAATGTATTCACCGCAAAGAGATTAGTTTTTGCTGGAATAGTCCCAACGAATGTCTTTCTGAAATTCGATTAAGCCAGGGTAAACTGACGCCATGCGGCTTCTGGCCGCCCGGACATTCCGTAGTTAAGCGCCGGGAAAGCCTTCGTCAGAGTGATGGCAACTGGATTAATCGCAGTACGGAATGACTCATTTAATCAGATTCTTTAAGTAGAGAACTTCTATTAAAGGCATTGACTGGAAACATAATACAGGATTTATCAGCAAGGTGCGATTTCATGTTAATATGTATTACAAAACTAAATTGAGGTTTTAAGGAACAGCAAAATGGGAAGGCTGGAGAAGACCAAGGATGATTTACGGAAAATGGTTTTGAAGTTAAGGGAGAGCATGAGCGAAGATGAAGCACTTGAAAGGAGCAAGAGTGTGTTGATGAATCTTGAGAACCTCCCGGAATACAGGAATGCAGGGGTGGTGCACACTTATATTGCCTCAAAACCAAACGAAGTGGATACAATAATGATGATTGCACGATCATTTGCACGTGGGAAGAGAATTGCTGTACCGATTATAATCGATAGGAAAGAAAGAAAGCTTGGAACTTCTGAATTGATGAATCTTGGTGATGTGACGACTGGCCCTTTTGATATTAAAGAGCCAAAAGTTTTTTCTCCAATTCCAATTGAAGAAGTGGATATTTTCATTGTGCCTGTTATAGCAGTTGACCGGCAGGGAAACAGGATAGGGTGGGGATTTGGTTACTATGATAACCTTTTACGGGATCAAAGGAAACCCAAGGTGGCGCTTGCTTACGATTTCCAGGTCGTGGATGCAATTCAATCATCTGCAGAAGATGTCAGAGTTGATTATATTGTAACGGAACATGAAATAATACGTACGACGATAAAGTAATATTGAAATGTTGTCAATCAGCATCAGGAAAAATTGAATGATGAATGACGAGAAGCAGCCCGGCTCAAAACAACACAGGTTGTACAAGTCAGAAACCGATAGAATTATAGATGGTGTATGCGGTGGAATTGGAGAATACTTCGAACTCGATTCGAACATTGTTAGATTGGTCTTGGTTGGTCTCTCCATAATCAATGCCGGCGCTGGCATATTATTCTATATAATTGGAATGATTGTGATACCATCTCCGCCAAGAGGGGACTCAACTGTTATGACATCAGAGCCTGGTCTCAAGAGCAACCAAAAAGGAAAGGGAGCTGCACTGGCAGTTGCTATGCTGTTAATTGTAATTGGAGTTGCACTGCTTTTGAATTACTACGATTTCTTCTCATTTTCTGCTTTGTTGACGCGTGCGGGGGAAGTTATTTTACCTCTTTTGCTGATACTCATTGGTGCCGCCCTCCTGTTAGGAAGAAAGCCCGAAGCTGCTCAGCGGAGTGGGCCTATAATAAGTGATGAGGAAGAACCTTATAAATCAACAAGAGATGATATGAGAACGCTTCATCGATCGTCTGTAAACAAAAAATTTTTTGGAGTTTGTGGCGGGCTTGCCGAGTATTTTGATGTTGATCCGACCTTTGTCAGGATACTCTTTGTCATACTCGCCATACCATCGTTTGGACTGGCTACTGTCTTATATTTTGTACTGGCTTTTGTGATGCCGAAGGAGAAGAGATGATGGTCCAAACAGGGCAGGTAAAGATTCGGTTGGGGAGGATATTTATTGGACTCCTCTTGCTGGTTACAGGAGTTTTGCTCTTGTTGAACAGAGCCGGTGTGATGAATATAAATCTGCTGGCAGTAGTAGGGGCAGTCGCCTTGGTCGTTGGTGGTGAACGAGCTATTACTGGTTATGCAGCATCTGAGCAGAAGAAACTCTTCTGGGGAACGTTTGTCTTCCTGACCGGCTTTCTGATGATTCTCGTAAATTATGAAGTTGTTCCATCCGGATGGGACTCTCTCTGGCCATCGGTACTCATCATACCCGGGCTTTCATTCTTGATGCTCTACTTTTCTAAGCCTAAAGAAGTTTTGTTCCTGATAATTTCAATCGTATCCGTTCTTGCCGGTTGGGGTGGACTGGTGGCGATGAGGGAAAATTATGATTTAACGGCAAAATTATTCACAACACTGAGAGTGCTGGTTCCAGCAGCTATTATTTTCGCTGGTTTTTATCTTCTCTGGAAAAACTTCTTGAAGAAGGGGACTTAAAATTTATTGTGAACACTTGATGTAAAAATAGGAAAATCGGGTTAGAAAGTGAACTAAAAATAGGACTGTTTGCGTTCTTATTTATGGAATGACTTTCGGAGAAATAGTCAAGCAGCTGAAGAGTAAAGAGGGGCTAACATCGATTGGTGCGCTGGAAATCCTTAAATATATTGGCCCTGGATTTCTTGTCACCGTTGGTTTTATAGATCCAGGTAACTGGGCCACTAATGTTGCCGCAGGTTCATGGTTTGGTTATCCCCTTTTATGGGTTATCACTCTTTCAACTATTATGCTGATAATCCTTCAGCATAATGTAGCTCATCTGGGAATTGTTACAGGTCTGTGCCTCTCAGAAGCTACAACAGCCTTCACGCCCGGATGGATTTCGAAAACGGTGTTGTCATCAGCAATGGTGGCATCGGTATCTACCTCATTGGCGGAAATTCTTGGGGGGGCAATTGCCCTGAACATGCTTTTTAATTTGCCGATCCCTGCAGGATCCTTCTTGATAGTTATTCTGGTTGGATATTTAATTTTAGCAAACTCATATATGCAAATAGAAAAGTGGATTATCGGATTCGTTTCACTGATAGGGCTTTCTTTTATTTATGAATTAAAATTGGTCAAAATAGACTGGGCATATGCGGCTATTAGCGCTATCAGGCCATCACTCCCTGAGAATTCAATTGTGGTAGTAATGAGCGTACTTGGGGCAGTGGTTATGCCGCACAATTTGTTTCTTCATTCTGAAATCATTCAAAGTCGCCACTGGAACCTTGAAGATGAGTCGGTCATAAAAAAACAATTGGATTATGAATTTTTTGATACTCTTTTTTCGATGTTTGTTGGATGGGGAATAAACTGCGCCATGCTTCTCCTTGCCGCCGCCACTTTTTATCATGCCGGAATAAGGGTGGACGCACTGCCTCAGGCTGAGGCATTACTGAAACCACTTTTGGGGAAAAGTGCTGCCCTTGTATTTGCGGTGGGGTTATTATTTTCGGGGATCTCTTCAAGTGTGACCTCCGGGATGGCAGGGGGATCCATCTTTGCAGGAATGTTCGGAAGATCTTTTAATGTAAACGAGAAAACCAGTCGGTCCGGAATATTAATTTCACTGATTTCGGCATTGTTCGTGATTTTCTTGATAAAGGATCCTTTTAAGGGGTTGATAATAAGCCAAATGATCCTGAGTATACAGCTCCCAATAACAATCTTCCTGCAAATTTATCTAACATCTTCAAAAAAAGTGATGAACAAATTTGCCAACGGAAAACTCACCACTATCATCTTATTACTGATTGGGGCGTCTGTAACGTATCTTAACGTGATATTATTTGCGGGTATATTTAAATGACAACAGAAAATATTGTTGAAAGCAAGCTTGAAAGATTCTATTTGACAGTTTAAAGTTTGCAAAAGGAGCCAGTAAGTACGGAAAAATAAATTTTATTATTCCATTACTTGACAAAACAGAGTTGCATCGTTATATTTCAGCGAAATTTAAGCTGGCTGTTGTGTAACTTTTGTTAAAGTCTGGCTTTGTCGGGCAGGAGAATGAAGAGTATTACGGCTGGCACCTGAAGCCCGGCACTTTTATTTTCGGAAAAGAAATGGAGGAATGTTCGATCGAATGTTATTGATTCTTCTCTCACCTATTTTCACCTACTCACAAACTACACACTCAAGGAGGTAATATGAAAAAAACCGGTAAGGTCAAACTTGTGTATTTGCTTGCACTTGGTTTGATCGTCAGCATGGTTGGGTGTATTAATGTGAACGATGCAAACGTTCCAGTTACTGATTACAGGTCACTGGTGAAGTTTGTAAATCTTGCAAACACAGGTAGCTCGATGGCAGTTGCGGTAGATGGCAACTCTGTAGCAACTGTCAACTACGGTGCTGCATCGGACACAATCAATTTGCCGTCTGGTACCCGACTCTTTAAGTTTACCTACGGCTCAGCATTTGATACTTTGCGGACAGCCCTTAAGTCTCAATATGCCTATATTGCTTATGCTGTCTCTGATCCGTCGGTAGGAGTGAACAAAGCTTCTTACTATTTCTTTGCAGACCGCTACATTTTTTCAACTGGCGGTGTTAAGGACAGCGTTCTGGTCTCGTTTGTCAATATGTCCCCCGATACCGCAGGAAACATTTCAGGTGGAGTTAATTTTATTGTAACAATTGGTACAAAGGATTCAACAGTAGCTACAGGTGTCCTTCTGGGCAAACAGACTGCAAATGTCAAGGTGGCTGCATCTGCAAATCCAAAGTACACAATTACTGATGCGAACGGGAGCACTTTAACGGGAATGGACCACGTCTCGTTAAATGGACAGGCACTGGGGCGGTATAAGGTTGTTTTATACGGGTCCGGCGCAAACCTGAAAACTGTTGTTTTGAAAGTTAACTAAAGGAGGACGACGATGATTAAGAGATTTGTTACTGGACTGCTCCTGCTTATAGCGATTCCTATCCTTACGTACGCCCAATATGGGAAAATATCGGGCAAGGTTGTGGATCGTGAAACAAAGGAGCCCTTGGTCGGTGCAACGATAGTTCTCCAGGGTACTGCGCTGGGTGCATCGACTGATATAGATGGCAGGTATGTTATACTTAATGTTCCTGCAGGCACATACAGTGTTAAGGCTTCTTATGTTGGTTACCATCCGCTGACAATTGAAGGGGTCAGCGTACTGGCAGGCTTGACTCGTGATTTAAATATTGAGCTCTCAAGTACAGCTGTTCAGGTTTCTGGAGTTGAAATCATTGCTCAGAAGCCACTCATTGAAAAGACGGCAACGAATGCCATCAGGATACAGGGCTCAGCTGATATAGAGAGATTGCCTGTTCGTGGTGTGCAGGCCTATTTTACACTGCAGCCTGGTGTTGTGCTTCAAAATGGGGCAGTATATATCAGGGGAAGCCGCTCTGATGAAGTAGGGTATCAGGTGGAAGGCGCAGATGTGCGGAACATCCTTGGAAATGGAAGCCTCATAACCACAATACCTGAAGCACTCCAGGAGGTTAGTGTTCAGGCAGGCGGTTACGGCGCTGACAAAGGAGGCGCAAATGCAGGTATTGTTCAACAGACATTCAAGACAGGTGGATCGAAGCTGAACGTTATGGTGCAGGGTGAAACCGACAATTTTGGGAACTACCCCGGAAAACAAACCCTTGGAACTTATTCCTATGGCTATTCTGATTATGTGTTCAGTATAGGCGGTCCCCTGATGACAGATAACGTTAAGTTTTTCCTGGCTGGCGAGAATAATTTTGTTCGGGACGCCAACCCCTGGTTCTGGTCTGGGGCAAATTTTGGCTATCTGAAGGATAATGGAACAAGCGGGGGTGTAAAAGGAGACTCAGCACTTGTCAGCTGGCCAGCTGGAAATGTCCCGGGCAGAATGAATAACCGTTACAGTGGGAATGGGACTCTTCTGCTGGATTATAAGCCAGTTCAGGTTCGTTTGGCCGGCGCATTCACATGGGCGCGCAACATAAATAACAACCTGTTGTTAAACATGTTTGATCTTGTCCGTAACCCTGTAACAGATTTCAACAACGCTCTTTTCGATGGCAAGATTAGTTATTTTTTAACAGCTAATACATTCTTTGAGTTAAATTTAAATTATCTTGACACAAGAGATAAAACATATGATCCGCTCATTGGCGACAATGTCCTTGGATATGGTGACAGTCTTGCATTAGCTCAGCATGGAATAACTTATGTTAACAGAACGCAAGCTCCACTACCCTATAATTTTTATGGCTTTGTTTTCAACAGAGCGGGGGCACCGCTGACTGGTTTTGGAAAGGATCATAATAGCTATGTCGGTGGAGCTGTAGACTTGACTTCTCAAATCGGTAACCACGAGATAAAGGTAGGAGGTTCCTATCAATACTGGTCAATTAGCCACTACAATATAGGGGCTGGGGTTTTTTCAAGTGTTTATACGAGCCCCGATATCGCAAGAGATCCGACAGCTCTTGCAACTTTGTTGAGAAGGATCCCTGTGAACAACTATGGGTATAATGAATTTGGCGCCCCACTTTCATCCGGACCTGATGGGCCAAAACATCCCTATTTTGCTGCTGCTTACGTTCAGGATAGGATAGAATTCAGTGACCTGGTCGTAAATGCAGGATTGAGATTCGATTATATTTTTATGGATGATTGGAAGTTTGCCGATCCGTCGAACCCTGCTTATGATCCTAACAATTTCCTGATTAATCCGGGGAAAGGAAATACGTATGCTTTCGTTGAGCCGAGACTCGGCTTTTCGTTCCCTGTGACAGACCGAACGGTGTTTCATTTGCAGTACGGCAAGTTTGTCCAGGCTCCAAATTTGAGCACGGTTTACAGATCCCGTGCTGCAGCTGCGCAAATTTTTGCGGGGCAGTACTATTTTTCAAATCCAATTGGCTATAATATTCAGCCTGTTAGAACAACTCAATATGAGATCGGTTTCTCACAACAGGTCAGTGACTTTGCAGCCTTTGATATTACAGGTTTTTATAAAGACGTCAAGGGCCAGTTGCAGGACAAATATTTCCAGACCAGTGCAAACTCTGTAGCTCCGAGCTACAAGGCTTACGCAAATGGAGATTTCGAGACTGTTATGGGAATGGAGCTGAGCCTGCGCATCAGAAGAGTTAACCGTATACAGGCAGAGGTTAACTACACGCTTCAGGATGCCAGAGGAACCAACTCATTTGCAAACAGTGCTGCAGCTTTGATTGAAGTAACGGGGGGCGGAATTACGCCTGATATGGTTGTACCGCTTACTTACGACCAGACTCATCGTGGGTCTATCTCCCTCGATTATCGCTGGGCAAAGGGTGACGGCGGACCGATTTTACAGCAATTAGGCATAAACCTTCTTCTGACATTTAACTCCGGTCACCCCTTCACGCTGTCAACCGGATCAGCAGGCCAGCAGGGCCCCGACCTGGGTGCTCTTTTAAATGATGCTGACGCGAGAACCAGAATGCCTGTTGAACCAGTAAATGCTTCAACCACCCCCTGGTTTTACCAGCTGGATTTGAGAGTTGACAAGACATTTGATATTGGTGGGCTCGGACTGAATGTATATGTTTATGCCCAGAACTTGCTGAACACCAAGAACGTAATCAATGTTTACTACCGCACCGGTAATGCTTACGATGATGGGTGGCTGAGTGATCCGACAGCAAGTGGAAAAACTGTTGACACATATGGCCCGACATATGTGCAGCTATATCAGGTAATGAATTTGCAGAACAACCAGAACCAGCTGAGATTAAATGGATTTGTTAACTTCAGTACGCCCAGGCAGATCAGAGTTGGTGCAAGGCTGGAGTTCTGAAGAACAGGAGAGTAGATTTTGCAAAACGAATTTTCAAAAATCAGGAGATCGCTGATATGAAATCCAAAAACAAGTTTGCAGCGCTCATTGCCGTACTTCTCTTATTCGCATCGAGTTCGATGGCGAAGGACGGACCCGGCGGCAGGAGGCAGCAGAGGCTGAACATGGCTTCAGGTCTCCCTGCCTATGCGCTCATGAATGCTAATAACCTGACCAGTTGGCTGCATGATGACGGTTTTTACAACTGGTTAATCGCTGGTTCCTGGAATGGAGAGTTTCCAAAGGGATCTGGCGTAGGCTTTGTCTTTTCCGAAGGAATTGTCATTGGTGGAAAAGTTAATGATGGACTGGGAACCGATCCGAGGGTTGAAGGAGATACTTATGGCGTCGGCATGCAGTCAGGAATTATAAAAGTTGATGCTACCGGTAAATCGCTTGGTCCGGAGGATCCAAATGGCGCAGATGTCAGGATCTTTGCTGTCAGGCCCGATGTCAGACCAGGTCAGCCTTCCTCCCAAATTCCTGATCTGACGTCTGATGCTGCGACCTTCTTTCAAAAGGCTCCGGCAGCCGTAACAAGTTCAGACATCAACCAGGTTCTTCAACAGTATTACACAGACTGGAAACAATGGCCGGCATATAAGGGAGCGCCCTGGTATGTTGATACTGTTGGTATTGTCAGGTATGATAATGCTTATGATCCTAATAACCCGCACCACATTCCGGGGATTCCGGGAGCGACCAAGACGGCGTGGTATGTATGCAATGATTTGAATCCGAGTTTGACCACCCAGTTCTATGGTGCCCAGCCAATTGGAATAGAGGAGCAGGTTACAACCTGGGCATACGCCTCATCCACACCTTTGAACAATATCATATTCAAGCAGGTGAGGGTAATATATAAAGGCTATCCAACCACACCAGCAAACGCTTCAATTGACAGTATGTATATTGTTCAATGGGCAGACGAAGATGTTGGTGATGCCGGTGATGACTATGCCGGTTCAGATTCGACTCTCAGTTTAGGTTACCAATATAACTCAACCACAATTGATGCTAAGTATGCAGCTGTTGGATTACCTGCACCTGCAGGGGGTTATGTGTTCCTTCAGGGTGTATCTCATTATACAGGGAACCCGACCGATAGTGCAGTGGTGGGGTTGCAGTGGCGCCATGGGTATGCCTACTGGAATGCAAATCCGCTTTCGGCATTTGACTACTTTGCAGCTGGTTCTCCAATTTCAGACCCTGACTTTGCGACAATTCAGGGATCATATCAATGGTTCAACCTTATGAGGGGGATGTTGCCTCGTCCAGCCTGGCCGAGCGGAGTTCCGTTTTACACATCATCTCAGTATGCCAGCTCTCATGGAATTGTAACGAATTATGCTCTCAGCGGAGATCCCATAACAAAACAGGGATGGATTGATGGAATAGATATACAGGCCGGCGACAGGAGAATTGTAAATGTCTCGGGTCCATTTCATTTGAATTTGCACGACACTGCAGAAGTGGTGGTTGCTGAGGTTGGAGGAATGGGCGCAGACAATATATCAAGTGTTGCAGTACTGAAATACAATTCTACATATGCACACTTTGCTTATAACAATTTATTCAAGTTACCTTCACCGCCGCCAGGGCCTCAGGTGAAACTTACAAACCTGCCTAATGAGGTTGTCCTGAATTGGGCAGGTAACGAACAGGCGGTAAGCGCAACTGAGACCAGTGACAATGCAGGTTTCAAATTTGAAGGTTACAATGTATACCAGCTCCCATCGCCAACTGCTTCCATAAAGGATGGAGTAAGAATTGCAACGTATGACGTGGTTGACAATGTCACGGTAATTGTGGCTCCTGAATTTGATGCCCAGGCAGGTGTTTTGGTCGAGAAACCTGTGGAATTTGGAAGTGACAACGGCATCAAGCGGTTCATTGATTTGAAGACCGATTACATTAATCAAAGGCCGTTAGTAAACGGTCAATCTTACTATTATGCTGTAACAGCTTACTCGTACAATCCGGATTGGAACAATCCAAGTTCCATATATAAGGCACCATTCCCATCACTTGAATCATCCCCTGTGGTCTTGATTGCAACCCCACAGGCTCCTGTTCCCGGTGTGAGATACGGGGCGAGTTTCGGGGATACACTGAAAGCAACTCACAACAGCGGGAAGAGCGATGGAACTGTTCTCCCAATTGTGGTTGACCCAACGTCCACCACAGGACACCAGTATCAGGTTACATTCCAGACAGATCAGACTACAGGCAATACCACATGGTCTTTGACAGACAAGACGGCAAATAAGACTGTCCTGTCAGGTCAGACCAACCAAAGTGGAGATGCCAATTATCTGGTGAGCGATGGAATTCAGGTAAAAGTAATTGGGCCGCCACCAGGTGCAAAGGACTGGAAATGGATAGGGACAAGGAAACTCACATGGGTAAATGCTGACGGGTTTGGACTTGAGGACTTTAACGGTGCGTTTGGGTGGGCATCTCCATATGGTATCTTTAATAGTGGTAATGTACACAGTGACAGTGTAAAAGCTTCGATGCTGGCAAACATTGAAATTGTTTTTGCCAATACAGATAAGAATGGGACATTGACCAATCCAAACGACCCGAATGCATCTTATGGATATCGTTACCTGAGAAATGCCCAGAAAGCACCTGCTAATCCTGCATTTGCACCTTTTATTATTCATACATCCAAAACATATGATTGGCAGGACTATACTCTTTCAGTACCTCTTGCGGTTTACAACATTGAAGATCCCGCTCATCCACAGAGGTTGGCTGTTGGTTATCTTGAGAACAATGCCAGTGGTGGCCTGGTTGATGGGCATTACTGGCCGCCGTATTATAATAGCGCTGACAACGTGAGTGATGCCAATGGGCCAAGAGAGTGGTTGTTCATTTTCAATAAACCGTATACAGGCAGCACACCAGATCCTGAGCTGGAGCAAAATATCCTGTTCAATGATTTGCCTGTAATGTATATGGCTACGTGGGCAAGAAGGAGCAGTACAGCCGGATTTAGCAATCAGGACACTCTAATCATTGATGCTAACCATGTTAACACAACGGCTGATGTTTTCTCATTCGCCGCTCCTGCTGTTACGCAGAGCGTGTCGTTAGCCCAATCTGATGTCGATAAGATTAACGTTTTCCCGAACCCTTACTATGGGTTAAATGCGATGGAAACGAACAGGTTGAACAAGTATGTAACATTCAGTCATCTTCCCACAACGAATGACGTCGTGATTAGAATATTTAACCTTGCAGGGGTTCTGGTGAAAACCATTCGGCATACGAACGGAACCCAATTTGACACATGGAACCTGAGAAACGACGCCAATCTTCCCGTAGCCAGCGGCATATATGTTGTTTACGTTGATATGCCGACATTAGGCAAAACGAAGGTATTGAAGTTAGCGCTTGTTCAAGAACAGCAGATATTGCCAACGTACTGATTGTCTGATCCCGTCTCTCTAAAAAGGGGGACGGGAATAAAAAAACGAAGGAGTTAAATATGAAAAGAAGTTTACTTGCAATAAGCCTGATAATGACGCTGGGGTTGTCAGCCTCACTGTCATTTGCTCAGAGCAGGGCTGGAACTTCTGCTGCGCCAGAGTTGACGATCCCTGTTGGAGCCAGGTACGTAGCAATGCAGGGATCACCTGTTGCATTCGTTTCCGGCGTGGACGCCATTTATTGGAATCCAGCGGGACTTGACGAGTCCAGCTACAGCGCCAGTGCTCTGTTTTCTTACCGCAAATATATTGCTGACATGGGGGTAAACTACCTTGCAATTGGAGCAAAGACAGGCTTTGGGTCGCTCGGCCTGACATTCCGTTCGTTTAATATCGGGACAATAAATGTTACAACGGAGACTCAACCCGATGGAAACGGAGAGCAAATTAGTCCCACATTTTTTGTGGGTGGACTGACCTATTCAAAGGTTCTGACCGACCGTATAAGTGTTGGTGCTTCGATAAATATCATCAGCGAGAGTTTTGGACGTGTAAATTCGTCTGGCATTTCCTTTGATGCAGGAGTCCAGTATCAGGACTTAATAGGTGTCAGAGGACTGGCCCTTGGCGTTGCCGTAAAGAACATCGGAACTGCAATGCAGTATGGTGGTTCGGGGCTATGGGTACAGGCAAATGATCCAAATACACTTCGCGGCCTGACGTATTACAAGGTGGAAGCTGCTACATTTGAACTTCCATCGACGATTGACATTGGTATTGGGTATAAGCGGAGCCTTGACGACAATAATGCTCTCCAATTTAGTGCGGCATTTGAAAACAATAACTTTGCAATAGACCAGTATCGTGGCGGTCTGGAATACAGCTTTATGAACACCCTTTTCGTCCGTGCTGGATATATGTATAGCACGGATCCATCCGGCACAAAGTCGATATTCCAGAACTATACAATTGGCGCAGGAGTCGATCTGGCCAAAATTAGCGGATTGGGCATTAGCTTTGACTATGCTTATGTCCCTGTACAGTACTTTTCAGCAAATCATCTATTTGATTTGCATTTGAACTTTTAAGCTGGTTTAGGTAAAGTTATCTAATATACCGCCCGCGGATGACTCAGTCTGCGGGCGGTTTTGCTTTGAAATGGAATCATTGAGCAGTCATTGATTGCTTCGAACGGATTCTTAAAAGCATGAGAGTTTTGCTCTGTGTGAAGACCTCAATTTACTATAGAATCTTAGTTTGCTCGGTTTTCCTGGCATCAGTGTTTCATGTGGGCTGCAGCACTCCATTTGAGGTGAGACAGGATTATAAACCATTGTTAACTGTTTATGGTCTTCTGATACGGGATGATTCACTGGTTTACCTTAAAGTATTTCAGAACAGCGCAGTACCGGTCTCCGACAGTTTAGCATCTATTTCAATTCAAGGCTTATTTGCTCAAGTAACAGAGAGTGGCACAGGCATTGAAATTCCGTTTCTATCAGTCGATTCTCTCGGTACAAACGTGCTCGTTGCGAAGTTCCATATTCTTGCAGGCGCTGTTTATTCTTTGAGAGTGCGTGCCGCAGGCTTTCCTGAATGCTCATCAACTGCTGAAGTGGTGGGGTCTGGACAGATAGAACCAACGTTAGGCACACTCTCAGCAATTGTCGACCCTTTGAAATCCCAGGATAATCCAACCTTTAATATTTATTTCTCGCCAGCAACGGTAGCAGTGAGTCTGTCACTGGTAGTACGATATGATGGTTTCAACAATAAGGGAATTCACGTGCGGGGAGAAATACCAGTATTGCCGAGTTATCAGGAAGGTGGGCAGCAAGCTCTGTTGAAGGTAAATAGCTCCCCGACGACTATCGTGTTTCCTCACGACTCATACATGACCGCCTATTCAATGGCCAAAAGCAGTATAGATAGCGGATCTGTAATTGCTGTTGTCAAACTTCTGCAGGTGGATGGTGCGATATATGATTATTACAGTATCTCTCACGGATTTAACGATCCACTTACAATGCGAACTGAAAAACCGAATTATACAAATATAAAGAATGGCCTCGGTTTCTGGGGAAGTGCAGCGTACGACTCATTATCTTTTCAACTCTGAACGGGTGTCTGAGGACTTAAAAATTGACTCAGTTGAAATCTGCAGCTTATCAGGGTCCCTCAATGCGAGATGATGCCAGTATGGCAATTTCTACTCTACTATTATTATGTGCATTTCTCATTTTACCTTCATTCTCTGGACTATTGGGTCAAACGAAGAACTATACTCTCAGAGGCATGGTAACAGATAGTGCTACTGGGGAACGGATCCCGTATGCAACAATCAGGGTGAGAGGAACATCAATAGCTACTTACAGTAATGCTGAGGGATACTTTGTCCTTCCAAATATATTAAGAGCGTACAATCAAATTTTGGTAAGTGCAGTTGGTTATAAAGAACAGATATTTGAGATTAAGAATCCGGGTTCAGTTGTAAACGTCACCTTACAGCTTCGAGAGGAGCCAACAATTTTATCTCCCGTGGAAGTAACAGGTGAGTATCCCGGGAAGATGAAGCCCGCAGCGCCAAGTACGACGGTTCTATACGCAAGAGATATTCAAAAGGCCACCGGAATATTTAACAATGACATTATACAGGCAATAACACAACTTCCAGGGGTAGTTACTGTTGGTGGAATTTCGAGCCAATACTATGTGCGAGGTGGCGCCGCCGATCAGAATCTTGTGACGGTTGATGGCATTCGCATGTACAATTTATTCCATGCATTTGGATTATTCAGCTTCATAGATCCGTTAATTGTAAAAGTTGCTGATATGAGTACGGGTGGATTTCAGGCGCAATATGGTGGAAGGTTGTCATCTATTTTGAGCGTGGAAACCAAAGATGGAGATCGGTTTAACTATGAAGCGGCAGGAAGTTTTGACCTTTTATCATCAGATGTCATGCTAAGTGGTCCGGTTCCCCTGCCCATGGGAAGGGGACATACGAGCTTCATTGGTTTCTACAGGAGGTCTCTTTATAAAAACTCACTCAGGAGATTTTTTGGGCGCTCACTTCCTTTTGATTTTTATGATGCCTTTGGGAAAATCACTTCAGATTTTACGTCCACGGGTCATGTTTCACTTGAAGTGTTTTCTACAGCAGATAGGATATCAAGTGAAAAGGAGACGGATTCAGACTATCACTGGCAAGACCTCGGGTATTCTCTATCAGCTTCTTATTTATTCAGCGACCAGTACAGCTTTCAGTTTTCAGTGAGCACCTCAATGTACACTGCCGAGCAGTTGCCCAGGTCATTATCTTATTTGCATTATGAGCTCAGCAAGGTTACAGATCCCGCCTTCTTTGGTAATTTGAGTTATTTTGCCAGTCCAGATCAGCAGCTCGATTTTGGGTTATTGTTTAACTTTCCATCATACAATTTCACCTTTACTAATGCGTACGGGAATGTGCTCTCGATGAATGAAAATGAGGTTGAGCCAAATTTCTGGGTAAAGTATAAGAGGCCTTTTTTCAGGAAATTTACCGTCGAACTCGGTCTCAGGTTTGATATCTCGAGATCGTTCATGGCGCTGACAGGTGGGACAAACGGTTACACAGCTGACCCGCGCTTGACAATCACATATGATTTGTCACCAGCCTCAAAATTTTACATAGCGGCAGGCCGTTATCATCAGCGGATAATATCGTTGACGAATGAGGATGACATTTATACTCCATTTGAGCTCATTGTACCCATTTCATCAGATGCTTATTCCGCACTTAAGGACGAGGAAGCTTATCATTACATTATTGGAGGACAAATTTACCCAAGCAATCTAATGCAGATCAAATTGGAGGGTTATTACAAAGATTACACGAAACTCGTTACAGCAAACAGGAACAAGGTAGACCAGAACGACCCTGATTTTGTGATGGGTACAGGAGCAGCATTTGGTATTGAGTCGAGCATGCAGTATGATGTCGGGTCATTTTACACTCAGTTAAATTATGCATTTTCAAAAGTGACGAACACCGTTGATGGTTTTACATTTTCTCCACGTTATGATCGTCAGCATCAGATCAATATATCGATCGGCTTGCAACCATTTCAAAAATTATGGCTGAGGGCACACTGGGAATTCGGATCAGGCCTACCATACACTCCTTTAGCTGGCTTTTATTCGGAGCTTCAAATTAATCCATCCGGGCTTCGAGGCTTCATTTATGATTCTGTAAAGAGTCAGACTGTTTTCGGAAAAAAGAATTCCGCACGTTTTCCCCTGTATCACCGCCTGGATGCGAGCGTTTCATATGAAGTGATAATGTCAAAGACAACGTTGACGTTTGAGTTGATGCTGATAAACATTTATAATAGAAAGAACGTTTTTTATATTAACAATGTGACCGGTGATGTGGAATATTCGCTCCCTTTTGTAGTAAATTTTTCTATGAGTTGGAGGATATGAATATGAAGAGAAATCGATACCTTGTTTTGGAAGTGGCATTACTCCTGGCTGTTTTCGGGCAGCTGCATGGACAGGTCAGGCTAATTTCTGCAGTAAGAGAAGCTCAGTTCAAATATGATTCTGAAAAGACATATGTGGAACTATACACATCGGTAGACCCGACATTATTAATTTATTCCCAATCAAATGTCGGGGTCAGCCAGAAAAGGCCTTTTGTTGCAAACGTACTGATTCGCTATAATATAACAAACATCGAAACAGATTCCTCTGTTGTTTATGCTGATACCATTCCGGTGGCGACAGTTGACACTGCATCAATTAAAAATTCCGGAAATCTGGTTACAATTAATCGAATGCTTTTCGCACCTGGTAAGTACAGCGTTAAGGTGTACGCTGGGGATGTCAACAATCGGGGTGTCAGCGATACTGCAAGTTATCAATTGAATGTACGGCCATTCAGTTCAAACTCTTTATCACTATCCGATATTGAACTATGCAGCGAAATAAAACCTGGTTCGTCAGAGGTAGACCCATACCTTAAGAACACATTGCACGTTGTTCCGAATCCTAAAGGGCTTTACGGGCTCGGTTTGCCAAACATTTCTTATTATTTAGAAATTTATGGATTGGATAACGATTCAGATCGTACTCACTATGACATTACATGGAATCTGATTGATTCATACGGAAACAAGATCAAGGGTGGTAGGACAGACAAAATAGGATCAGCTTCAAATGTTGTGCAGGTTGGACAGGCTAATATCTCAAATGTGCCAACTGGCAAATATGATTTCTCCGTTACTGTAAATGATTTAAAAAAGAATAAGAGTGCAACTGCTGCAAAAAGCATCTTTATTTACAATCCATATGTAAAAGCTTATCAAATTTCCGATTCATCAAACCTGGACATAGTGTCATCGCCTTTCTACGTTATGGGTGAGGCAGCGCTTGATGAAGAGTTTGCAGCTGCACGATATCTGGCCACGCCTCAGGAAGCTGAAACTTATCAAAAGCTGAAGAGTGTGGATGCGAAACGAAGGTTCATGATTTCTTTCTGGAAAAGGGAAGACCAGATTGCTGGCCCTGATGGGTTCAATAGCAGGCGGCAGTTCTTAGAACGACTGAATTATGTTAACCAGAAATACAGAACAGCTTTCAAGGCTGGCTGGTTAACTGATCGGGGCAGGGTTTATTTGCACTATGGCAAACCAGACGATATTGAACGTCATCCAAGCAGCAGCAATACAAAGCCTTACGAGATCTGGTATTACAACAGTTTACAGGGCGGGGTAAATTTTGTCTTCATTGATTTGACAGGATTTAATGATTATGTGCTTATTCATTCAACGCTTCAGGGCGAAGTTTACAATCCTGATTGGCAGAAGTACGTGCAGGCAGAGCATTAATTTTTCGTATATTATTGATTAACACACATGGATTTTCTAAATTGGTATTGATTTTCTGGAGGTAGTTATGGCAGAGAAAAAATGGTATAATGTATTCGTCTCAGTTGAAGACGAGGAGAAGAAGGCTGAGTCCCAGGGAGAAATTTCTCCTGTATCAAAGCCCTCTGTGCAGGAGCCTGAACTGGAACAACCGGTGGCACGAGTTGGGGAAGAAATGCCAAGCTTTGAGGCAATATTTCAGGCATTTGGAATAAAAGAGCCTTCTCATGGATTTACAGTTTATCGGGCAGAGGAGCTCCTTAAGAGTGTCCATCTCAAAAATGCCACTCCTGAAATTAAGAGAAGCGCACTCATGGTTGCACTTGAGGCACTGAGAATTCCCCCGGAGGAAGTTGTTCAGGATGCAGTCAGGCGTGACAAAGCTCTCACTCAGTTCGAAAAAATAGAAGAGCGCCGACTGCGTGAGCTTGAACAGAAAAAGAGCGAGGAGAACAAGCGTCTTCAAGAAGAAATGGAACGGATATTTAATGAGATCCGGGAGAAGATGGAGGAAAACAACAATATAATAAAGGAAGCCCGAGAGAAGTTCCACTCCTGGCAGGAAGACAAGGAAAAGGAAGAGCAGCGTTTATCCAGCGTACTCCAATTTTTTGTTTCACAAGAAAATATTACACCAACTCAGCAGCAACCGGCGGGAAGAAGAAGGCGTCCAAGCCAATCATCTGAAGAATGAGCTAAATGGCTCGTATAAGGATTGAACCAGGCGGAAAAATTCTATTAGCGGTCATAGCTCTTGCCTTAGTTTTTCTGTTTTATTGGAAACTAAAGTATCCAATAAGCCATCACATAGTTAAAAATCGTCCAGCAAGCGAAAATCGTTCACGGGTTGCGGAAGGGTCTGCGGTTGACACCTCGATCAATTTTCAGACTCAGCAGGGGACCCAGACGGTGTCTGCAGCTCCATTAAGGATTTTCTTTGATTTTAATCGAGCAGGGATCAATAAGAACGTCTACTGTATTTTTGATAGAATAGAAAAAACGGTCAAAAGTAAAGGATTGAGAAGAGTAGAAATAACAGTTGAGGGGAATGCAGATTCAACTGGCCCACAGTGGTACAACTTGATTCTTTCAAGAAGAAGAGCTGAGCGTGTTGCAGATTCTCTTAAAATGCGTCTTGGGATACCAAGCAGCAGCATAAAGATTGTAGCAAATGGCTCGTCAAAGCCGATCAATTCAAATCTAACGCGTGCGGGGAGAGCTGACAACCGACGTGTTGAAGTGTTGATTTACTGAGCGAAGACAATTGGTTGTTCCCGCTTCTATGGCAAGACACGAATATATTTGACATACATATCCCACCAATGGGCGATTCAATTTGGAGTGAGTTAAAAGCGGAGTTTAAATGAAATTTAAAGTTCTTACACTCGTTATTATTATTGTTGTCAGTTCCCCAGTGGTTTTTGCACAACACAATTACTCGATACCTGCGGATAACTGGACATATGAAGTTATTTCTCAGCTTCAGACACGGGGCTACCTGCTGGATTTAAGTCCGGGATTTAAACCTTACAGAAGGATGGAAGTTGCCAGAGCACTTTTAAAGCTCGAACAAACAAACGACGTATCGGCCTTTCCCCTGGCTGACAGATGGCTGATTGAAAAACTTGAAAGGGAATTCTCTTATGAATTACGACTCTTAAAGTTGAGGGCTCAGCATACAGATACATCTTTGACAGGTGCCAGGTTTGCAGAAGAAGCTTTCTTTAATGTTGTAAAGGGATATTATAAGGATTTCAAATATGCCGGTTCAGTTAGCGTCCGGCCGATTTCAAGGACAGAATTTGGTTTTGATATCGGAAATCATCTTTCCCTTTATACTGATGCGACAGTAGATCAGACACTTATTGACGATTCCCTTTACACCGGTTCGACAAAATTTGGTCTTAAAGCGCTTCATCAACAGGCGTACATACAGTACTCCGACAGTCATGTCGACTTAACATTTGGCAGAGATTATCTGTCATGGGGATACGGTAATCATGGAACGGTTCTGATATCGACAACCCCGGGAGCTTTCGATATGGTATCTTTATTCTTAAAAACCAAGGTGGTCAAATATAATTGGTTTGTAGCCCAGCTGGATCAAATGCCTGAATTTACTCCGGATACGAACAGTTACATGCCATTTCCCACAGTTGGTGTCCCTAATCCTGCTGCAAACAGGTATTTTACAGGCTCCCGGTTTGAATTCAACATTGCTAATAAGGTTTTCCTTGGAGCATATCAGGCAGCAACTTTTGGAGGCGTAAATGCACCAATTGATCTTGAAATAATCAATCCGGTAAGGGTTACTTACGAGACTGAAAGCAACAGCCACAAAGACTTAAACGCATTTCTTGGTGGGGATATAAGCGTTTTTCTATTGAGGAAATTGAACTTCTATGGTGATCTAATGATTGATGACTGGCAGGTTGATCGCAAAACCAAAGGTGACTTAAAGCCAAATCTGTATGCTTTCGATGTCGGACTGAAGGCGTCAAACATACTCGAGCACTTTGGAATCAGCGGCACTGACGCCAATGTGCAACTTATGGTTGTGAGGAACAGGGTGTACAATGAGTATAACTGGTCAAGCTTTGAAAAGCTGTTGTTACGTAACTATCCGGTAGCTAATCCTTATGGAGATAACTTTTGGAATCTCGACATTCGAGCCTCACACTGGTTAAATTACGATTGGAAGGTGGGTTTACAATTTTTGCATGTCGAGCATGGGAGCAGCAATATTTACAGTTCATACTCAATGCCGTGGCTCACAGACCCGAATGTCACGGTTCAAACGGGATACCATGAGGCCTTTCCATATGGGACAATTCAGGTTACCAATCTTGTCAGCGCCAGGCTTCTTTATCAGCCGGCAAGTGACATATATGGTGAACTCATGATTGGGTATTCACTAGATCACAACTATCGTTACACTCCCGGTTTGGATAAGAATATAATCTCGTTTCTATTCACATTTTATTATAATTTTACAAAATCAATTTTATTCAGATAGGTGATGAAAGAGAAATTTGAGGAATTAAAGAGACTTCAGGAAGAAGCAAAATCAGGTGGTGGAAAGAAGCGGATTGATGATCAGCACAAGAAAGGGAAGTTGACGGCTCGTGAGCGGCTTGACATTTTGCTTGACGAAGGCTCCTTCGTCGAGATTGACATGTTTGTCAAGCATAGGTCACATGATTTTGGGCTTGAGAAGCAGCGCATTGCCGGTGATGGAGTAGTAACGGGCTACGGTAAAATAAGCGGAAGACTGGTTTTTGTTTATAGTCAGGACTTTACGGTATTTGGTGGTTCACTATCAGAAGCTCATGCGGAAAAGATATGCAAGGTGATGGATATGGCAATGAAAGTGGGAGCTCCGATAATTGGTCTTAACGATTCAGGAGGAGCGAGGATTCAAGAGGGAGTCGTGTCGCTTGGGGGCTATGCCGATATCTTTTTGCGTAATACCCTTGCCAGTGGTGTTGTACCTCAGATTTCAGCAGTTATGGGACCATGTGCTGGAGGCGCCGTTTATTCTCCTGCTATAACCGATTTTATCTTTATGGTTAAGGGAACGAGTTATATGTTTGTGACAGGCCCAAATGTAGTCAAAACCGTCACTCACGAAGATGTGACATTCGAAGAGCTCGGGGGTGCTATCACTCATGCAACAAAAAGTGGTGTTGCTCATTTTGCATCTGAAAATGAGGTCGAATGCCTGATGGGCATTCGCGAGCTCCTATCGTATATACCACAGAACTATAGAGAAGACCCCGTTAGATTTAAAACAGGAGACCCGTCAGATAGGTCGGATGCGAGACTTGACGAAATCATTCCGGACAATCCGACAAAGCCGTATGACATGAAGGATGTGATTAAAATGGTGGTTGATGATGGAAAATTTCTTGAGGTACACGAGTTATTTGCACAAAACGTTATAGTAGGGTTTGCTCGCATCGGCGGATTTTCTGTCGGGATTATTGCAAATCAGCCTGCCGTGCTTGCAGGTGTTCTCGATAACGATGCTTCTATCAAAGCCGGGAGGTTTGTTCGATTCTGCGATGCCTTTAATATTCCATTGGTTGTATTCGAAGACGTACCCGGATTTCTTCCCGGGACTGACCAGGAATGGCGTGGAATCATTAAAAATGGGGCCAAGCTTTTGTTTGCTTTTAGTGAAGCCACTGTACCTAAAATTACGGTAATCACCAGAAAAGCTTATGGTGGCGCTTATGATGTGATGAATTCAAAGCACATAAGGGGTGACATGAATTACGCATGGCCGTCTGCAGAGATTGCTGTGATGGGGCCAAAAGGCGCTGTCGAAATAATTTTTAAGAGGGAAATCGATGCGTCAGATGATCCCGAAGCTACAGAGGCAAAGCTAATTGCTGACTATACGGCAAAGTTTGCAAATCCATATATTGCCGCAGAGCGGGGATATATTGATGAGGTTATTTTACCGAGTCAGACCAGATCTAAGTTGATTAGTGCACTTGAAATGTTACAGACAAAAGTCGACACCAATCCTAAGAAGAAACACGGGAATATCCCTCTGTGAACTATTTCATCCAGTTGTTTTGTTTGTACCATCGGATGGTGTTTTCTATTCCTTCTTCAATTGTTAGTCTGGCTCTATAACCGAGCTCTCTTTCAGCCTTAGCCGGGCTGCATGTCCAGTTTTTTTGCACCATATCTCTTGCCTTCTCAAAATTTATCAATGCCGCCCGACCGCGGATTCGCGAAACCAATTCGCTAATTGCCGCAATTGTATAAATCGCCGGATGAGGAACATGCACTCTCACAGCCCATTTTCCTATTATTTCCTTCGTTATGCTGGCTATTGTGTCCCAATCATAAATTTCACTGTTTGCAATGAAGTAAATTTGCCCAACAGCCCGTGGGTTTTCAGCGGCAATAGTGATTCCCTCCACAAGGTCGTAAACATGAATAAGGCTCAAAATTTTTCTGCCAAAGCCTGAAATCGCTATAATGTGCTTATTGGCTGAGTTAAAAAACTCAAATATGTCCCTGTCTCTCGGTCCATAAACTGCCGGCGGCCTTATAATTGTCAGCGGCAACCTTTCTTTGACTGAAAGGCATTCCTCTTCAGCCTTAAGTTTGCTCAAACCATAAGTGGTTATAGGGCGACATGGTGTCTCTTCGTTAACAGGCTGGTCACAATCACCAGGACCAACTGCCGCTTGACTGCTGATCAAAACAAACCGTCTTAAAGAGGAGTTTTCAGAAAGGATTGCTTCCAGAAGTTTGACCGTGGAAAGGTAATTGCCTTTAAAATATCCATCTTTGGTTTTCGACTTTGTGACTCCGCCGACGTGAAAGACATAGTCAATGCCGTTAACGGCTCTTTTTAAGGATTCGTTGTGTGAATAGTCTCCATGGAAGAACTCAACTGGCAGATTGTTAATGTATTCCAACCTTGTATCGGGGCGCACAAAGCATCTGACTTCATAACCCCTCTGAAGGAGCTTTTCCACGAGATGACTTCCTACAAAGCCAGTAGAACCTGTAACAAGAGCTTTCATCGATAGTCCTTTTTTAACACTAAATTTAATGTCAATGATGCTTATTAAGAAATGAGCGAGTTGATGGAACTTGTGAAAATCGTTTATAAGAGCAACCGTTATTAAAACGCCTGTATAGACTGTAAATTGACCCCCTCAGGTAGTTTTCTTATATTTTAAAAATAAAAGGGATATCAATGATTGACCAGAACCGTTCTGATATGTTTAACAAAGTTCAAGTAGTAACAGTATCTCAACTTTCCGAGTTCAACGACCTGGAGGTGACAATACGTGGATGGGTATATAACAAACGATCCAGTGGGAAAATACATTTTGTGCTTGTGAGGGATGGTACAGGTATAGTGCAGTGTGTAATGGTGAAAAATAATGTTCCGCCGGAGATCTTTGCACTGTATGATTTAATTACACAGGAAAGCTCTCTTGTAGTAACAGGCAGGGTTCACAAAGATGATAGAGCTCCCGGTGGTTACGAATTAGAGCTGTCAAATCTTCAGATAGTTCAAATTGCCAGAGATTATCCTATCACCCCTAAGGAGCACGGCATCGAATTTCTAATGGATCACAGACATCTCTGGTTGCGGTCCTCCAGACAGCATGCAATATTGAGGGTGCGATCTCAGATCATCAAAGCCATCAGAGATTTTTTTGATTCAAAGGGATTTACGCTGGTCGATGCACCAATTTTGACGCCATCTTCTGTCGAAGGTACGAGCACGCTTTTTGAAACTGACTATTTCGATCTCGGCAAGGCCTACCTCACACAAAGCGGTCAACTGTATGCAGAGGCTGCAGCAATGGCATTTGGGAAGGTTTATTGTTTTGGTCCGACATTTCGAGCAGAGAAGTCAAAGACCAGGAGGCATCTCACAGAGTTCTGGATGGTGGAACCTGAAGTGGCGTGGGCAGATTTATACGACGATATGGACCTTGCCGAGGAATTTGTCGAATATATTGTGCAAACAGTTCTGAAAAGATCAAGGAAGGAGCTGGAGTTTCTAGAACGCGACATGAGTAAGCTTGAATCTGTGAAGAGACCATTTCCAAGGCTTCATTACGACGAAGTAGTTGAGCTTCTGACGAAGAGTGGCGTAAATTTCCAATATGGGAATGATCTTGGTGCTACTGACGAGACGATTATTTCTCAAAACTATGATAGGCCTGTGATGGTCCATCACTATCCGGCTGCATGCAAGGCTTTTTACATGAAGCGCGATCCGAAACGGCCAGACCTTACCCTGTCGGTAGATGTGCTTGCACCAGAAGGGTATGGCGAAATAATCGGAGGCAGCCAGCGCGAGGATGATTATGACACACTCTTAAAGCGCCTCGAAGAAAACAATTTGCCACGTGCACCTTTTGAATGGTACCTCGATCTCAGAAAATACGGCTCTGTCCCACATTCAGGATTCGGCCTTGGGGTTGAGCGCACTGTTGCGTGGATTTGTGGACTGGAGCATGTGCGTGAGACTATTCCCTTCCCGCGGATGATATATAGGAATACCCCCTGATGAATAACACATCCATGGCCATGGGTTTGTAATTGCTCAATTAATTTGAAAAGGCTAAAATGATGTGGAGGTAATAAAATGCTGGAAGTCAGGGATTTGCGGAAAACTTTTGCAAGTACAATTGCGCTTGATAGAGTCAGTTTCAAAGTAAAGCCGGGTGAGATATTTGGCTTGCTTGGGCCAAATGGCGCTGGTAAAACCACGACAATTCGTATTTCACTTGGCATATTAGAGCCAGATGCCGGAATTGTCTTGTTTAATGGTGAACAGCTGACGGACGAACTTAAGGACAAACTTGCTTATTTACCTGAAGAGCGAGGCCTTTACCGCAAGAGCAGGGTTCTGGATGTTCTGGTTTACTTTGCAGGTTTGAGGGGAATACCTGTATTTGAAGCAAGGAAGAAAGCTGTGGAATGGCTTAAGAGATTTGAATTGGGGGTATACGCCAATCGCAAGGTTGAAGAACTATCAAAAGGCATGCAGCAAAAGGTTCAATTCATCTCATGTCTCTTGCATAATCCTGAACTCCTGATTCTCGATGAACCGTTTTCAGGTCTTGATCCTGTCAATCAAATGGTATTGAAAGATACAATGCGGGAGATGAAAGCTTCGGGCAAAACAATAGTATTTTCAACTCATCAGATGGAACAAGCTGAGAAGCTATGCGACAGGATATGCCTTATTGATCGCGGTAAGGTGGTTCTTTACGGGGAACTTTCTGAAATAAAGAAACAGTACGGCAGCAACTCTATTCATCTTGAATTTGACGGTGAATCGACAAAGCTCAGAGATATACGCGGTGCAGTAAAAATTGATCTGTATGAAAATTATGCAGAAATTAAAACTGATGGTGAAGCTAGCTCAAATGATATATTGAAGCAGGTTGTTGATCTCGTTAATGTGAGGAAGTTCTCAGTTGAGGAGGCATCCTTAAATTCCATTTTCATTCAAGTTGTGGGAGGGGATAATGTCAATTAACAAGATACTTGTAATAAGTCGATGGGAATTTGTAGAAAAGGTCAGGACAAAAGCTTTTCTTATCTCTCTCGTGCTCACGCCTATTCTAATAGTCGGTTTTTCAGTTGTTCCCGGGCTCCTTGCTACAAAACCCGACACGCATGTCAGAAATATTGGTGTCATTGATAAAACAGGCAAGATTGAACCGGCGCTGGCCGCCGCACTCAGCAGCAAGTATAAACTTGAAAATGGTAAGCCAAACTATGTGGTTGTGGATATTGAACCTGGCAGTGGAGACAGAGAGAGAGCTAATCATATGGTAATTTCAAAAGCAATCGATGCATACATTGTCATTGATTCAAGCATTTTTAAGACAGGAAAGTTTGAATATCTCTCTGAAAATGTTTCCAACTTTCGTGAAACAGAAAGGATTCAATCAACAGTTAAGGATATTGTGATTGCTATGGAATTAGAAAAACGCGGCGTTAACCCTGATGTTGTTAAGGAGGTTTCTAAGCCTGTTGACCTTGTAACTGTGAAGCTATCCAAAGAGGGTAAAGAGGAAAAAGCGGAGGCAGGAGCAGACTTCTTATTGGGATATGTGTTTATTTTTGTTCTTGCTCTTTTAATTCTTACATCAGGCCAGATCCTTGTAAGGAGTGTCGTGGAGGAGAAGACAAACAGAATAGTGGAGGTACTTCTGTCTTCAACAACTGCAGATGAAATTATGTCTGGTAAAATAATTGGTCTCAGTTTACTTGGCCTTACACAGCTCGCTATCTGGGCAGCTATGGGAGTGGGATTTGCCGGACAGCTTGCGCCTTTTGTCAGAGTTCCTGACAATTTTTGGTGGTTAATAATCTTTTTTATTCTTGGCTATCTTTTTTACGCTTCATTGTTTGTAATGGCAGGTGCACCTATAACCACTGAACAGGAGGCACAGCAGGTTACAAGTTATGTATCCATGGCACTCTTCCTGCCCATGATAATTTCTTTCATGATTGTTCAAAACCCGAACGCAGGTTATGTAAAGTTAATTTCCCTTTTCCCATTGTTCACTCCCACCATGATGGCATTAAGAATCCCCGTACAATCTCCGGAAACCTGGGAGTTGATTTCAGGCACTGCGGTACTCGCAGTATCTACTTATTTAGCTATGATTGCGGCAGGCAGAATTTTCAGAATTGGAATACTGGTTTATGGGAAACGCCCTTCATTCAGCGATTTGCTAAGGTGGGCAGTTAAGAAGGGATAAGTATTTACCGAGGTGTAAAAAAATAGCTCTTCTCTATATAGAGGCTTCATAAAAAGCGGGGCCTTCAGCTCGTTGCTGCCGGCCCCGCATCCCCTTTCCGAAGATTACTTCGGATTGCCCTGAAAGATTACTTCGTCAGTAATTTCTTGTTATTATATTTGGCCAGTTCAAGCTTCTGGATGCACATTCTTTGAAGCTGAGGAGGGATGGGTGCATAATGCAGACCAGCGCACATTTTTTGTCCCTTTGTCACAACCCACTCAATGAACTCCACTGTGGCTTTCCCTTTTTGATAATCTTGTTGGTTTTCATAGATCACCAACCATGTGGCGCTTGAGATTGGATATGATTCTTTTCCAGGCGCGTTCGTAATTGAGAACCTCAGGTCCTTTGGAAGTGTCTTTACTGCTCCAGCTGCTGCGGAAGTAACACTTTCTACAGTCGGTTTGACATAATATCCATCTTTGTTCTTAACATCTGCATAGAGAATGTTGTTCTGTAGTGCGTATGTCAGTTCAACATAACCAATTGCTCCAGGAGTTCGCTCAACCTGACCCGATACTCCTTCGCTTCCCTTTGCTCCAATGCCGACCGGCCAGTTTAAACTGGTGGAAACTCCAACTTTTTCTTTCCATTCGGGGCTAACTTTTGAAAGGTAATCAGCCCAAATGTAGGTCGTTCCGCTGCCGTCTGCTCTGTGAACAACTATTATTGGTTTATTTGGGAAGTTTATTTCAGGATTTAGTTTTTTTATCCTCTGGTCGTTCCAGTCTCTTATCTTTCCGAGATAAATGTCTGCTAATGTGGGGCCGTCAAATTTTAATGTTTTGTTTACACCAGGGATGTTATACATAACAACAACTGCCCCAAGTGCCTCGGGTATGTGCAATACGGGTCCATGTGCTTTTGTAGCATCGGCAATTTGTTCGTCCGTCAGAGGTGCGTCTGTTGCACCGATTTCCACGGTGCCGCTGATAAGTTGTCTGATACCTCCGCCACTTCCAATAGATTGATAGTTAATTTGTACATCTGGTTTAATCTTATGATACTCAGACGACCAGAGTGAGAACATTGGATATATAAATGTTGAGCCGGCTCCATTAATCACTGTTTGTGCCCCGCCATTGCTGAACATGAGAGCAATAGCAGCCAGGCTAAATATAATTTTTTTTAACATCTTGTTTCTCCTTTTGTTTTTGATTTAGAATGTGAAATAAAAAGTTCCTCTTAAGGTTACATCTGATTGCATACCGTCGCTGTAAGTAGTTGTTTCAATATTTGGCATTATGTGAACATTTCTGTTAACAGTATAATCAAGGGCAGCGAGCAAAAGATTTTGAACACCGCCACTCATTTTTGTATTGGGATCCCAACGGTCTAATCTTGCAACGAGCCTTAAATTATCAACTAACCTGGCCCATCCATTAAGGCTTATCCCGTAGCTTGTCAATGTCGATCCGTCGGGCTGGCTGTGGTCTTTGCTCTGGATGTATGCCTGGGCACCTAAACTGAACGAGTTGTTTGTATAGGCGACAATGATATCCCCAGTTTTCAAGTATTTTTTTGACGGTGCACCAGAATAATCACCATCCACCAGAATAATCATTTCCCTGATCGGTCTGAACTGAATATATAGATATCCTCTCTTATAACGATTTGTCCACAATCCATTTCCGCTGTTGTTGCCGACCAGGATACCCGCAGAAAATGCGGGAGAAAAATTTTTGCTGACGGAAATTCCCATGTCTCTTGAAGCGCTTATTCCATGTAAATCCTGAATGGTTTTTTCAAGTGACCGGTATCCGAATATAGCTTCAGCTAAATTTATGTTCCATGTTCCCTGAACCCCAAAGATAACGTGTCCGTTGTCAATTAAGCCTTTCCAGTCCAGGTATGCATCTTTCATCATCACAGTGAGCTTTCCGTTTTGCAAAGTCGAAGCACCGGGATCCGATTCGAGCCTGAATCGGGATGTAAAGCCATCGCTAATATCATAATCTGTTGTCAGGTAAATCCTTCTGTAATCAAAAGCCTGCATATCGTTTTGCGCGGGATCATGATTTTTAATATTGTAGTAGTAGTCTCCAAACATTAATCCTGAGAATCTCGGTAAATTCTGTGCTAAAGTGGCGGATCCCATAAACAGCACGGTCACAAGGGTAAAAAAAGCTTTCATATCTTTGGCCTTCCTTTTTGCTTTAATTTACATATGGAGGTTGACCATGCTATTAAGGTTATGTTAAGAATTCATGAAATGAAAATCGCTCAGTCGTGCGGTAAGAATTGCCGCTATAATTCTGCCTTTATTCTTGAGGAATGTCTTTTAATGGCTTTATGTTCTTCTGTGCAGAAAAGATATAGACAAAAATTGCACCAACGACTGTAATTGCCAAGTATGCAAACAGGTGCGTTAGCACTGCATAAGCCAGCGCCTCGTCCTCTGGAACTCCAAACAAAGTGATAAGTGCTTTTGATATAAATAAGTGGTAGACACCAGTAGCACCTGGACTTGGTATCATCCAGGCAATTGAAGTAATAAGTATTAAAATAAAGGCATCGTAAAAATTTAAATGTAGTGCAGTTTGAAATTGAAAGGCAAAGAAAGGAATATACATGGTGTATACATAAATTAACCATATCAATGCAGTGTAAATTGATATTTTGAGCAGGCGTTTGGAAGAACGCAGGATTGAAAACGATTCCATGAAAGAGAGTATCGTTTTTTGAACCCTTGAGGCTAATTTGGTTGGCAGGAAGAACTTTATTGCAGAAAGCAAAAATTTTCTAAAGCGTCCCGATGCTGAGGAAATGTACAGGAAAACACAGGTAGTAACCGATCCGAAAATTAAAATTATTCCGGCCGTCCGCAGGAATGGGAAAGAACTGATGATATCTCCATGATAGGTAAGAAGTGCGATCCCCAATAAAATACCCGCTGATAGCATGTCGAAAAGCCGTTCAAGTACAATAGTTCCAAGAACCGCACTTACACTTATCTCCTCAATCCTCCCTGTTGTATATGCGCGCACCACCTCTCCGAGTCGTGGAACAAAGTTGTTGAAGAGGTAGCCGACCATTATACTCCCCCATGTATTTGAGACAGATACATTGTCTTTTATTTCATTCAGGATTACACGCCACCTCAGCGCTCTGACGAAATGGCTGAAAAGTACAACGAGTGTTGCTAATATAAGAATATAAAAATTTGCTTTTGAAGCATCCCTTATCAACACAGTCAGCGAAATACTCCTGAATGCGAAAAATATAAATATGGCAGCTATTCCAATGCCTATGATAGTGCGGACAGCTTTATTTTTGGTTTTCAATTTGGAATTATTGGCAAAATTAAAGATTAGTGTTTTTATAAAATACTGCTCAATGATTTCTCAAATCAACAATCTGGACACCCTTTGGGGGGGTAAATTTAAATTCTGAATAACTCAAATTAGTATTTAGTCGAATTTTTTCGACTGAGTAGTCATACCTGACATCGTTTATATCAGAAACTTCGGCACGGCGAACTGTCCAGTCTGAATTAACCCATATTTTTATAGAGCGTATAAAGGAGTTGTCGTTTTTGGGAGTGAGCCGGAGTATGTAAATTTCTCCCGTAGTATCCTTTGATGTCGTGAGCAAGACTGCAAAATAATTTGACGGCACATTAAGTAGAAATCTGTCGGGAGTAATTGTGTTTTCGTCCTCTCTGAAGTTGTCTATGATAACCTGATTTGTTTCCGGTGAGTAGATCCATGATGTCTTCCCATCTGTAACGATAGTCTTTTCATCAGTTACGATTTTGTAGTGATTTTCTTTTTTTATGAATAACGTTCCGTGGACAGTTCTGGAGATTTTTGAGAGTGGATAAACAACGGTTTGAGTAAAGTAAATAATGGCATCATTTGTCTGATTATATTTCTTCTGCACGTTGGCAATTATTTCCGACGCGGTTGGATTGCTTTTAGCAAATAAAATGCCTGTTGCTAAAAAAACAGTCAATCCCAGCAAAGCATTCTTCATTGTCAATTACCTCTGGTTTTAATTTTAAAGGATGAATATTCAAAGACCCAGATCGAGAAGTTTAGCATCAAGTTCAGCTTCACTTTCTATCAGCACTTCTCTTCCTTTGCTCCCTTCAAATGGACCAACAATTCCTGCAGCTTCAAGCTCATCGACAATCCGAGCGGCTCGCCCGTAGCCAAGTTTTAGCCTTCTTTGTAGAAAAGATGTGGAAGCCTGTTGATGACGTACAACGAGCCTTGCAGCCTCCTCAAACATTTCGTCAAACTCCTCTTTTTCATGCTCACCGTTCTTTTTCCGAGAAAGGACAGAAGGCAACTGGTATGGCCTTGAGTATCCTTTTTGTTTAGATATGAAATCAACAATTCGCTCAATCTCTTCTGTGGAGATAAAAGAATTCTGAATACGCTCGGGTTTTGAACTTCCTGCTGCCAGATATAGCATATCGCCGTTTCCGAGAAGTTGCTCAGCGCCATTTTGATCGAGGATTGTCCTGGAGTCAATGCGGGAAGCAACCTGGTAAGCTATTCTGGCAGGAAAATTTGCTTTAATTAAACCGGTTATTACATCGACTGAAGGCCTCTGTGTTGCAAGCACAAGGTGTATACCTACTGCTCTCGCCAGTTGCGCGAGTCTGGTGATTGGATCTTCGACCTCATGTGCAGCTGTAAGCATTAAATCTGCAAGTTCGTCTATTACCACCACGATATATGGTAGTTTTATGAATCTTGTGTCCTCAGTATCCCTGAGTTTACCATCAACAAGCTTTTTATTGTAATCCTGTATGTTTCTTACCCCTGCTTTTGCAAGGAGTGAGTACCTGGAATCCATCTCTGCTTCAACAGATTTCAGGCAAAGAACGGCATTGTCAGATTCTGTGATAATATCTTCATTTATGTCGGGCGATACTGCAAGAAAATGTCTGTTGAGCTTTTTGTAAAGGGATAGTTCGATTTTCTTTGGATCGATAATAACAAACTTAATTTCACTAGGGTGAAGCTTGTAAATCATGCTCATCATAATTGTGTTAATGCCAACACTCTTTCCAGAACCTGTAGCGCCTGCAATTAAAAGGTGTGGCATGCGGGATAAGTCGTCAACAAACACTTCTCCTGTAATTGTCTTCCCCATTGCAAGAGGTAGGTGATAACGAAGATCCTGAAATTTTGGTGATGCAACGATGCTTCGAAACTTGACAATTTGTGGCTTGTGGTTGGGAATTTCAACCCCAACTGCACCTTTACCGGGGATGGGGGCTATTATCCTTATGCCTCTGGCCTGAAGTGCAAGAGCCAAATCATCGGCAAGACTTGTAATTCTGCTTATTTTGACACCGCTTGCAGGAACAAGTTCATAGAGTGTAACGACAGGTCCGGGTATAACGCTGACACTTTCGATTTCTATATCGAATACGTGTAACTTGGACCTCAGTAATTCGGCATTTGCCCTGAGCTCTTCGTCAGATATTTTGTCCACTTCCACTGGCACGTCGAGAAGGTCAAGTGGCGGTGGTGTATAATCTATTTCCTCGTCAAAATTTTGCATCTCGACGGGTGCAGCTGACGATATTTTTATTTCATCTTCCAATTCTTCCTCTTCTTCCGGTAAATTTCGTGACGTGGTGCGTTTCACTAGTTCTTTTGCCTCTTCCATCAACGAAGAATCATGTTTTAGTTTAATTTCTTCACGAACTATCTTAACTGGAGTCTCCTGATGGCGGGCTTTGCTTACTTCCACCTTTTTATCTTCAGCGGGTGAGGTATTGTTCTCTATCTGGCGCTTCTTGAGCAGAAGAAACATGGAAGATGTGAAACTTATTATTTTTGAAAGGAGCTTTTGTGGCGAAATGTTAAAGGTGAGTACAACGAGTGAGAAAATATAAAGGAAAATCACTGCCCCGGCGCCAAATGTACCGAACGTTCGCAGGAGCGATACACACGCAAACTCTCCCATTAATCCGTACCATTCTTTGCCAAGATTGTTTGGGCCAAAGAAGCTATTTAAGTAAGCTGTCAGAACTGCTAATATAATTGCATATAGCAAAGCAATTGTACTGAACCGTGCTGCTGATCGATAGTTCTTTCTAAGAAGGGCTGTCCAGCTAAAGATGAAGAGAATTAAAGGAAAAACAATTGAATATTCACCAATTGTTGCATTTACAAAGAAGTTAGAAATATATGCGCCGAAGATTCCTAACCAGTTGTGTATTGTATCGGCCCTGGAGCGAATGCTCTCATCCCCCAGAAGGAGCTTAAATATATCAAGGAAACCAATTTCAGAGTTGGCATCGTCAGCTGGAGAGTAGGATATTATACTGAATGAAATAAGGAGGGAAATTACCAGGAAAGAGAAAATTGTGATTTCAGAGCCAAGAGATCTTTTTTGTGAATGTCGCGTCCCACTGTTAGATTTTTCTTTAAGTTCAGCCATTATTTATTGTTTTGTTAGATTTTACCCTGATGCTTACGCCATCTATTACAGGTATGACTGATAATTTGTCTACTTCCGAGCAATATTTTAAGTCTTCCTTCATACCAATGGATATCAGGTACTGGCCGTGGCTGGACTTTTTCATCATACGGAGTATATTTCCCTTAAAGTTCTTGTAAAGAATCATACATGTCAAGCCCGCATCATCTGTTTCAGCCAGTTGACTGGTATTGAGTTTTGAGAGAATCATTCCTGCGCATGCTGCATCTTCAATTGAGAAGTTCGCCTGCTGACCGGCGCAGAGGATCGTCCATTCATTCCCCGTTTCCCGCATTACTTGAACGACCGCCGACAGGTTGAGAAAAGAGCCAATAATCGCAACAGAAGCATATCGGCATTTGTAAATTGCACCGGTGCCGTTTGTTGTTGTAAAAACTATTGTCTTTCCGGCTACTTTTTCCGCACTATATTCAAGGGGGGAATTGCCAAGGTGAAATCCATCTATTCTTTTCCCCTGTCGCTCTCCACCAAGCAGGTGAGAATCGGGACTGAGGTTTGATGCTATTTTCGTGGCGCTTTCAACATCTGGCGTTGGAATAATTTCCTTTGCTCCGTTTGTCAGGGCTGTGCAAATTGTGCTACTGGCTCTTAGCACGTCGATAATAACGACATTCTTACTCCGCATGCTGAGTTCGTCCACCTCAGCGGGTGTAAACAAAACTTCTACCCTCATTCTTGCCTGCCTCAGTTCTTCTTTGGCACAAAAGGAGGATTGACCACCTTCGCGCTGACTCTTTTTCCGCGGATATCAATTTTAATTTCAGTCCCTTCGTTTGAAAATTCCTTCTGCACATATCCCATTCCTATCCCCTGTTGTAAAATCGGGGAGAAGGTGCCGCTGGTGACAAAGCCTACTTTCCTATCGCCCGAGAATATCTCGTAGCCGTGACGCGGTATTCCGTTCTCGATCAGTTTAAATCCTATAAGTTTTCTGGTAATGTTTTGTCTTGCTCTGAGAAGAGCATCTTTTCCAATGAAGTCGCCTTTGTCGAGTTTTGTAATCCAACTCAGTCCTGCTTCCAAAGGGTTCGTTGTCTCATCAATGTCATTGCCATACAGACAATATCCCATCTCGAGGCGCAGCGTATCTCTTGCTCCCAGGCCCACCGGGATGATTCCAAATTCCGCACCTGCTTCAAATATAGATTTCCATAGTGCCCTGTAGTTATCCTGTCTGACTTCAAAAAATATTTCGAATCCCAGCTCACCCGTGTAACCAGTCCTGGATATTATACTATCGATACCGGCAATTTTTCCCTCGGCAAAATGGTAATACCGGATTGCGCTGAGATCGGTTTTTGTCAGCTTTTGCAGCGTTTCGACAGATTTGGGGCCCTGAACAGACAATAAACCAATACGGTCACTGGCATTGTCAATTTTTACATCACCGATTATCCTTGACGAAAAAATTCTAAAGTCCTTTTCAATATTAGCAGCGTTTACGACGACCATATATTTATCCTGCATTTTATACACAATCAGGTCATCCAGCAAATTGCCTTCATCGTTAATAAGGGCTGAGTACTGGGCACGCCCATAATATAGCTTTGTCACATCATTAATAGTTGTCTTTTGTAAAAAGAGTTCGGAGTCCCGGCCGCTTACGAAAAATTCTCCCATATGAGAAACATCGAAAACGCCTACACTTTCTCTGACGCGCTTGTGTTCTTCGACAATGCTCGAATACTGAACCGGCATTTCAAAGCCGGCAAATTCGACCATCTTTGCTCCTAACTGTTTATGTATCTCATTAAACGGGGTTTTATTCATTTTACGTTTGCCTTTTTCCAATCTTCCAAAAATCTCTGCAAACCAACGTCTGTTAAAGGATGTCTAACAAGTTGTTCGATAACCTTAAATGGCATTGTCGCTATGTCTGCTCCCATAAGGGCAGCCTGTACAACATGAACAGGATGCCGGACGCTTGCAACAAGAACCTCGGTATCAAAACCGTAGTTGTCGTATATTGTGATTATTTGCTGGACAAGAGCCATTCCATCTCCACTTATATCGTCGAGCCGACCGACGAATGGACTGATGTACGATGCGCCGGCTTTTGCAGCCAATAGAGCCTGTGTAGGAGAGAAACAAAGTGTTACATTTGTCCTTATTCCATCTGCCTTAAGGCGCTTTACAGCTTTCAGTCCTTCTTTAATCAACGGAATTTTGACAACAACATTGTCTGAAATCATAGCCAGTTCGTGTGCTTCTTTAAGCATCCCCTGCAGGTCTGTCGAGATTACTTCTGCACTGACCGGGCCATTAACTATCTTGCAAATTTCTCCTATAAGTTCCTTGAATGTGATGTCATATTTCTCCTTTGCCACCAGACTTGGATTTGTTGTAACTCCATCCAGCACGCCAAGTTCCGCTGCCTCTTTTATTTCGTCAAGATTCGCAGTGTCGATGAAAAATTTCATTTCTTATACCTCCAATAGGTAGATAGCTGTTTAATGCAATGTTTGAAACTTCAAATCATGCCATAGAAGGCTTCTGGCCTCCGTAACAATTTGTATAGTAAATATTAGCAATATGGCTGTAAAAATGAAAGGGCAATAGCCGTGCGTTTTTGAAGGACTGTTTCGGGCTGACCCTTATCCTTGATTTTGGAGGCAACCAAATTTATATTTTTTGGCAACAAAAAGGGAACATTTTTTAACAAATCTAACTATGGGAGGTTATGGCAACTACTTCTGACTTTCGATCAGGAATGACGATTAAGTATAACGATGGATTATGGAGTATTGTTGAATTTCAACACGTTAATCCGGGAAACTGGCGGGCATTTGTCCGTGCAAAGTTGAAAAACATAAAAACCGGTCAGGTTGTGGAAACCAGATTTCGGGCAGGAGAGACAGTAGACGTCGTTCGTATTGAGCAGCGTCCTTACCAGTATCTTTATCGGGATGGTGAGATGCTGGTTTTTATGGACCTTGAGACATATGATCAGATACAGGTGCTGGAAGAAATAGTTGGAGACCGAAGTAAATTTCTTAAAGAAAATGAGAATGTACAAATTATGTTCAACGGGACAGAGATTCTTGGAGTGGAAATCCCTATTTTTGTAAACTTAAGAGTTATAGAAACAGAACCCGGTATAAAAGGAGACACTGTGAGCAATGTTATGAAGCCTGCAAGGCTTGAAACCGGGGCAGTTGTAAATGTCCCGCTGTTTGTGGAAGAAGGTGAAGTTTTGAAGATAGACACGCGGACAGGTGAATACGTGGAGCGTGTGAAGTGATAGCCAGTGGAGTGAGGGGGAACAGTTGGTGATTTTTTGCTAAATTGGAGAATACCATGGATCTTAGTTACTTAAGAAAGCTTGTTAAATTGGTTGATGAGAGCGGTGTAGATGAACTTGAGATAGAGGAGGAAGGCACAAAGGTACGAATTTCAAAGTCAAAATCAAATTCTATAGTACAAATGCCCTCCGGAACCATACCACAATATATTCTCCAGCAGCCAACAACCTATCCATCTACTGTTCCGATTACAACTCCTTCTCAGCCGTCACCTGTTGCACAAAAGGATAGTTTATCCGAAACGACGGAGAAGAAATATCATGAAGTCCGTTCTCCTATAGTCGGAACATTTTACAGGGCGCCGGCTCCAAACGCAGATCCGTATGTTGAAATTGGATCAAACGTTCAAGTGGGAACCGTTTTGTGTATAATTGAGGCAATGAAGCTGATGAATGAAATCGAATCCGACGTTGCGGGTAGAGTTGTAAAAATTTGCGTTGAGAATGGGCAGCCTGTTGAGTACAATCAGTGTTTATTTATGATTGATCCTTCGTGAGATAAGATGGTTGAAGGGTATACTTCTGGAGGAGGGCTTGTTCAATAAAATATTAATAGCAAATAGAGGAGAGATTGCTTTAAGAGTTATTCGCACATGCAAGGAAATGGGGATAAAAACCGTTGCAGTCTATTCAGAAGCAGACCGTGATGCTTTACATGTACGTTTTGCAGATGAAGCGGTATGCATAGGCCCTCCACCAAGTAGAGAGAGCTATCTTAACATTCCCAGATTAATTGCAGCTGCTGAAATTACAAATGCCGATGCAATCCATCCCGGCTATGGATTTCTGGCAGAAAACGCTCAGTTTTCAGAAATTTGCGAAAGTAGCGGTATAAAGTTCATCGGGCCAAGTCCGGATATGATAAGTGCAATGGGTGACAAAGCTTTTGCGAAAGAGACTATGCGTAAAGCTGGTGTACCTGTAGTTCCTGGTAGTGATGGCATTGTTGAGGATGTTCGTGAAGCAAAGGAAATTGCAATATCTGTTGGTTTTCCCGTAATCATTAAAGCGACAGCGGGTGGCGGTGGGAAGGGGATGAGAATTGCATGGGATTCAGATGAATTTGAACGTCAATTTCAGATGGCAAAAACAGAAGCAGAGGCGGCTTTTGGCAATGGTGCGGTTTATATAGAAAAATATGTCGAAGAGCCCCGGCATGTAGAAATACAGGTACTGGGTGATCGACATGGCGAGGTGATTCATTTAGGAGAGCGGGAGTGTTCTATACAGCGGAGACACCAGAAGCTTATTGAGGAATCCCCTTCTCCAATAGTTGATTCGGAACTTCGTGAAAAAATGGGGATGGCAGCTGTAAAGGGGTCAAAAAGCGTGAAGTATGAAGGTGCCGGTACGATTGAGTTTCTTGTCGATAAGTATAAAAATTTCTACTTCATGGAAATGAATACGAGAATTCAGGTTGAACATCCTGTTACAGAACTGGTAGTTGGGATGGACCTGGTCAGGTATCAAATTGAAATCGCTGCTGGCGGACGCGTGCCGAAGAGAAAGCTAAGGCAAACAGGTCATGCCATAGAGTGTAGAATAAATGCAGAAGACCCTTACAAGAACTTTCGGCCAACGCCCGGAACCATAACTGGTTTCCACATGCCAGGAGGGTATGGTGTTCGGGTAGATACTCATGCTTATGCCGGCTACACAATTCCCCCGTATTACGACTCATTGGTGGGAAAACTTATCGCTTATGGACAAACACGAATGGAAGCGATTGATAGAATGTATCGAGCACTTGATGAATTCGTGATAGAAGGAATTTCTACCACTATACCATTTCATTTGAAAGTTATGAAAGATGAACGTTTTCGCGAAGGTAAATTTGACACACACTTTCTGGATACATTTAACTTTTCAGATTAGAGGAGAATAAAATGGACTTTCCACAAGAACTGAAGTACACAAAGGATCACGAATGGATTCGGGTAGATGGCCAAATCGGCATTGTCGGCATTACAGAATATGCACAAAGCGAGTTGGGCGATATTGTCTTCGTTGAGTTACCTGATATCGGAACTAAGCTCGAACAGGGTAAGCGATTTGGGACAGTTGAGGCAGTCAAGACGGTGTCCGATCTTTATGCACCTGTCAGCGGGGAGGTGTTGGAGGTTAATGCTGCGCTGAAAGATTCACCTGAACTGGTTAATAAGGAGCCGTACAGTGGTGGATGGATGCTTAAGATAAAAATTTCTGACAAAGGTGAACTGGACAACCTACTAGATGCTTCAAGATATGCAACGATGATTGGCCATTAGTTCAAACCATCAATTTGTCATCAATGACTTTGGGGATTAATTTCCTCAAGGGAAAGGGAGATTAAAATGACATTTTATCCCAACACGGATGAAGATCGCCGTGAAATGCTGAAGACAATAGGAATTACGCAGTTTGAAGAACTCATAAGGGAAATACCGGATGAAATTAGATTAAAAGGAGATTTGAAGATCCCTGAAGCAATGAGTGAGCTGGAAGTACTTGCTCATCTTTCGAGTCTGGCTAAAAAAAATATCAGTACATCGGATTTCATTTCCTTCCTTGGCGCAGGTGCCTACGATCACTTTGTCCCTTCTGTTATCGGGGCAATTTTGAATAGGTCAGAATATTACACCGCCTACACACCCTATCAAGCAGAGGTGAGCCAGGGAACGTTGCAGGCGATTTATGAATATCAAACAATGGTGTGCCGCCTGACAGGAATGGACGTTTCAAATGCGTCAATGTACGATGCCGGGAGTGCTATGGCAGAAGCCGCACTTTTGTCCGCCGGCTATACGGGAAGGAAAAAAATTATAGTGGCACACCCTGTAAACCCCTTTTATGTTCAGGTTGTTAAAACATACTGTCATGGACAGGGATTTGAAGTCGTTGAGGTTCCTTCTGCCAGGGGGGTTGTAGATGCTGGAGCGGTTGAAAGGATTATTGACGATAAAACCGCCTCATTAATTGTTCAACTTCCATCATTTCTGGGGACACTGAGCGAAATGCTTTCGTTAAGTGAACTTGTTCATTCAAAAGGATCAATATTGATTGTTGATGTAAATCCTATTTCACTTGGCATATTGAAGCCGCCATCGGAATATGGGGCTGATGTTGTTGTGGGAGAGGGACAGCCTTTAGGGATTCAGCAAAACTTTGGAGGGCCATTTCTTGGGATTTTTGCGGTTAAGGAATTTCTCATTAGGCGAATACCAGGACGATTGGCAGGAGTAACAGTAGATGCAGACGGTGAAAGAGGGTTTGTTCTGACCTTACAGACGCGTGAACAACAAATAAGGCGGGAAAGGGCTACTTCAAATATATGCACCAATGAGGGGTTGATGATGCTGGCGTCGACAATTTACATGTCACTTTTAGGAAAAGAAGGGATTCGCGAAGTAGCACTTCAATCCACAGCAAATGCTCATTACCTTGCTGATCAAATCTCGAAGATCCCAGGATATAAGATTAAATATCATCAACCCTTTTTCAATGAATTCCTTGTAACGACGCCTGTAGCTCCTTCAAGTATCATAGACGCTGGTCTAAAGGAGAACTTTTTGGCTGGGGTAGATATATCCGTTTTGGATCCGTCTGAAAGTGGGCTTCTTGTTGCTGTAACAGAAAAAAGAAAACGTACAGAGATTGATGCCTTTGTGAAATTTTTGAAGAAATTTTCACCCTCTAAGTGAAAATGATAGTATGAAAGATGACCTGAAGTGGAAAGAATATTAATTCTTGACTTTGGCAGCCAGTACACTCAATTAATTGCACGACGTGTCCGAGAACTCAATGTCCTGAGTCTGGTAGAAAATTATGATCTTTCATACGAACGGGTCATGGAGATGCTACCTAAAGGAATAATTCTTTCCGGAGGTCCATCAAGTGTTTACCAGCCTGGGGCACCCCTGCCGGATAGGCGAATACTAGAAAGCAGTATACCCATACTTGGAATCTGTTACGGATTACAGGTTGTTGCATATCTTTTGGGAGGAGAGGTTGACAAAAGCGCGAGACAGGAATTTGGCAAGGCACTTCTAATTGTCGATGATTCAAAAGATTTGTTTAGAGGAGTGGGTGATGTTGTAAAAGTGTGGATGAGCCATGCTGATAAAGTAACAAAACTCCCTCCGGGCTTCACTTCAATTGCCCACACGGAGAATTCTCCTGTTGCAGCTATTTGTTCATCGGATAACAAGATATTTGGTGTGCAGTTTCATCCTGAAGTTATACATACGAATAAGGGTAAGGAGATACTTTCTAATTTTGTTTATCAAATCTGTGGTTGTAAAGGGGACTGGCGTCCGGGGAATTTTATTGAAGAATCAATTGCCGAGATACGCAATCAAGTCGGCAACGAAAAAGTGATTTGTGCATTAAGTGGCGGTGTGGATTCAGCAGTTGCGGCCGTTTTAATTCATCGTGCAATTGGTAATCAATTGCATGCTGTGCATATAGATAATGGCTTAATGCGAAAAGACGAGAGCAAAAAAGTTGTCGAATATTTTCGACAGAATTTTAAGATGAACCTTCATTATAAAGATGCTTCGGAAACTTTTCTAAGCCGTTTAAAAGGGGTGATTGATCCTGAGAAGAAGCGGAAGATAATAGGAAATACGTTTATTGAAATATTTGAAAGTATGGGGAGGCAAATAAAGGATGTAAAATTCCTTGCCCAGGGAACGCTTTATCCTGATGTAATTGAGTCAAAATCACATAGAGGGCCATCAGCAAAGATTAAGACACACCATAATGTTGGTGGACTTCCATCTAAGATGAATTTGAAACTTATTGAGCCCTTTAGACTCCTTTTTAAAGATGAAGTCAGAAAAGTTGGTGCAGAGCTGGGCATTGACAGGGAACTTCTCGAAAGGCACCCATTCCCCGGCCCCGGGCTGGCGGTGAGGATAATTGGAGAAGTTACTTCGGAAAAGCTCGAAATACTCAGACAGGCCGATGAAATTTTTCTTGATGAGATCAAGAAATTTGGTATTTATGGTGACATGTGGCAGGCTTTTGCAGTGTTGTTACCTGTGCAGTCTGTTGGAGTGATGGGAGATGAGCGAACGTATGAATATACAGTTGCTCTCAGGGCAGTTACAAGCGAGGATGGTATGACAGCGGACTGGGCCCAAATGCCTTATCATATTTTGTCAAATGTTTCCAACAGGATTATCAACGAGGTTCGTGGTGTTAACAGAGTTGTTTACGATATAAGCAGTAAACCACCTGCCACAATAGAGTGGGAATAAGTCAGATGAGTATGACAGAAATTTTATACATTTTATGAATGGAACTCAGAATCAGGTAATACTGGATGAAGCTTCAGATTATCTTAATGATCAAAGGCCTCTCCATGCAATTCAGTTATTGATGAGATTAATAGAGGATGACCCCTCATGCGCAGATGCATATCTTCAGTTAGCAGAAATTTACATTGGATTGAAAAAGTACGATGCTGCTGAGAAAATTTTGCTCGACGGATTTAATAAATTACCGGCGAATTTACGCATTGCTTTTGCAATCGGCAGTCTGTATTACAGTGTCGGGGATTTTAAAAAGTCTCTGCCTTATTTGAGACTGGTTAGCTCATGGAAAAATCCGGGTGTTCATCTGGCGATGGCAACCATTTTGCTGGAGGAAGGGGATTTTAAGACTGCCATTGCTGAAGCTAAACAGGTTTTGAAGATAAATCCAAAATACCCAGATGCAAATGGCATTCTTGGCAAGATTTACTTAAAGCAGAATTCCCTGACGGAAGCTATAAAGTATCTCAATCGGGAGCTTCGGATAAACGAGGGTTCGCTTGAGTTTAGACTTGAACTTGCTACTGCGTACTATCTCCTTGGCGATTTAAATTCTGCGCTTGAAGAATTTAGCTTGCTCGTTGACACTGATCCTGATTTTTTCCCGGGGTGGCTTATGTGCGGGAAAATCCTCTTTGAACAGGAGCGCTATGCCGAGGCTGAATTCTACTTAACTCGTGCATTTTCAATTAACCCCAAGAGCGACGAGTTGAAACAAATAATGGCAAATCTGTACAATGCCACAGGGGAACTCAAAGCAGCGAGGGGTTTTTTCGACGAAGTTGCAAAAAAGGATTCTATTATAGAGGACGACTTATCAATTATTGACAGAATATCAGGATCGAACAAGGAGAATCGGCACAATTGATAAAAGCGACAGTTCTTATAAATATATTAATATTTTTGTTAGGATCAGCCGATGCCCAAATACAATTTCGTCCAGCTGACGAAACCCATTTTGCACTTGGGCTTCAGAGTTTTAGAGAGGGAGATTACTCCGCAGCTTATCAGCATTTCAAGCAAATTATAATTGATTCACTCAACCAGCGATCAGCAGAGGCCTACTATTATGGAGCTCGATCTCTGTTCAATTTGAAACGTTTTAAAGACGTTGAACAGTTAGCAGACTCCTTTTTTGTATTATTTTCAACGGACCCCCATTATTTTGAAATGGAGTATATACTTGGTGCAGCTGATTACGAACTTGCAAAATATAATAGTGCCTCACTCCTTTTTGTTTCAGTTATAGATTCCGCAGGCGAATCACCCCTGATTGAGAAAGCAGCCTCAAGTCTGCAGAGTATTGTGGCGACAAATTTGAGCTTTGACGAAATTGAAAAACTTTTTTCTATTTGTCGGTCCAGTCGCTCTGCCGAAATAGTGACAGTAGGTTTTGTCAGGCGCGCGTATTTTTCGGACAAAGCATCGCTTGCTTTTGATATGCTTAACGAGTTTGTGCAGAAATATCCGTATGCTGTTACTGGTGAAGTGAAAGGATGGCTGAACAGGCTGGCGTTGGAAAAGGAGGCGCGCAATGCGAATTTAAAAATTGGCGCAGTGCTGCCGCTTGAGTACGGCAGCGGTGTCGGCGATAAACTCATGCTCGGGATTCAGCTTGCTCTGGACGAATATAATAGGAATGCCAGGCCAAGAGTTGGTCTGAGATTAGAAAATTACTCCGGTGACCTGTCAAAGCTTGATGAGGACATAAGGGCATTGGCAGATGATTCGAATATTAAAGCTATTGTGGGACCTGTTTTCAGCGGGGAAGTTGGTGTCGCTGCGCCGATTGTTAACAGCTTGCATGTGCCTTTAATTACTCCAACAGCGACTCAGGTGGGGTTAGCCCCTGCAGGCTCGTATGTTTTCCAGGCGAACCCAGATTTCAAAATTCGGGGGGAAGTAATGGCAGAATTTGCCGTAAATGTTCTCCATCTCAAACGTATTGCGGTTTTATCTCCGTCAGAGTCATACGGAAAAATAATGGCCGGTTACTTTATCTCCAAGTTAAATGAACTGGGGATCAAGCCGATTTCTGTGGCTTACTTTGAGAGTGGTACTACAGACTTATCTCAGCAAATTGCCCAGATAAAGAATGATGCGGCAAGATTTAAAGAGCCCTATGTAGAATTTGGGGAGTTGAATAAATACCAAATATCGGCATTAAAATCTTATGGGCTATCACCTTCTTTGGTAGATTCCCTGGTTCGTGTGAAGGGAACTATGGATGCGTATGATATTTTTGGAAAAGATGCAGACTTGCTCGCTGATTCACTGGGAATACCAATCACTGAAAGAACAGCGCTGACACAATTTGATGCACTGCGCTCGCTGGAGGCCATTTTCATACCGCTGACTTCCTCCAGAGACATAGGAATTATAGGAGCTCAGCTGGCATACTACAATGTGAAAACTCAATTACTTGGCACAGACGATTGGTATGATATGAATCATCTGACAAACAATGTTGATTACGTTGACGGGGTTATTTTTTGCAGTGACACTTATCTGGATGCATCTTCTCCGCAATTTAGAAGTATTAGCGACACGCTTTCTCAAATTTCAGATAAGGAATTTGATCGTACGGTTGCATACGGTTATGATGTGACCAATATGTTACTTCAATTAATCCGCTCCGGCAATTTAACACGTGAAGAGCTTAAAGCATCTCTTCAAAACTGTACCTATCGCGGCATTCACTCAATTATTGGATTCTCAGGTGGAAATACAAATAAATACATGAATATTTTGCAATTCAGGAAAGGAACTGTAATAAAATTAGCTGAAGTTAAATCCAATTAGTTCAGGCAGGGGGATATCTATGAAAAAGCCAGACAAGCAGATTGTCACACTTCGTGAGTGGCCAGACAGTGAGAAACCTCGTGAAAAACTCCTTTCGCTTGGGGCAACGAAACTAACGGATGTTGAACTATTAGCCATACTTTTGAGAACGGGAACAAGGGTTGGGAATCAATCACAAACAGCGATTGATATAGCGCGGGAATTGTTGATGATGTTTGATAATTCGTTGGAAATGTTGTCGAGGCGGGACGCGCTTGAGTTAGCCTCGATTCCGGGAATTGGAAACGTGAAGGCAATTACACTGGCTGCTGCTTTCGAGATAGGGCGCAGAACACAGAAATCTGTTGGTGAAGAGACTCCACTTTTGAGCAATCCAGAGGCTGTATATAAATTTATTTATCGTGATTTTGCGGGGGAGAAGCGTGAGGTTCTTAAAGTAATTGCGCTAAGCACGTCAGGCCGTGTGAAGCGAGTAAAAACCTTAACAGAAGGGACGCTGAATGCAAGTCTGGTCGACGTGCGTGCAGTATTTAAATTCGCTATTCTTGAGGAAGCAGCAAGTATTATAGTAATACACAATCATCCGAGCGGCAAGCTTGAACCGAGCAGGGAAGATATTCAGGTCACCAGAGATTTGGTGAAATCGGGTGAGTTCCTGGGGATCGCTGTTCATGATCATTTGATAGTAGGACCGGGTGGTTACTTGAGCATGAGAAATGGCGGTTATATCTAATGTATTTACCGGCTCATTGACATTGATTCATCATGAACTTTCTTCAGAAATGTTCCGAAAACAAAGTCCCACATTGGTGAGCTGACACCGTAGTTGCTATCGGGGTTCAGGTAGTGGTGACGCATGTGGTGCTGTTTGAGGTAAAGCGAGATTTTTCCGTGAAGACTGAAATGATGCACCGCATAATGGGTAAGGTCATAGGCAAGATAACCGACAATGAAACCAGCAAAAAAAGGAGGAAGGTAATGTGTCCCGAGAATCTTTAAAAACAAAAAGTAAAACATAGCTGCCAGTGGTATACTTACTGCAGGTGGCATCACGAGGCGTGTTGAATCATTTGGGTAGTCATGATGTACGCCGTGGAAGACAAAATGAATTTTTTGTCCAATCTTGCTCGTGGGGGTAAAATGGAAAACAAATCTATGAAGAGTATATTCCGTAAGGCTCCAGACAAATATGCCCAATATCAATAGAGCGAACGCTCCCGGCAGTTCAACTTTATTTGTATACGTCTTATAGAGTGAATAAATAATGACCGGGATGTAAATTATAGCTGGTGTCACAGGGTGGACATGGGAAAAGAATTCCAGGAAATCACTTTTGAACATCCTGACTGATTCGTCACTATTTGATACATACTTTTTCATAGGACACTCTCCAGTTTGTATAGATACACCTATCCTTTAAAACGATTTTTCTCTCAGAAAATTCCCATAAAAGAGGAAAATCGCGACTCAGGATTTACTTCTCAGAGGTTTCCTTTTCAGATTTGGCGTTATAAACGATCTTTCTGATCGTGTCAAATCGCAGATAGGGGTAACGGTCTTGTATTTTTTCTATTGCGTCCCCTACATTCATGTAATTTCGAAGGTCTTTGAAAAGCCGTTTAATCTGATAATCGCGGACAGCTTTGTAATCGAGAAGCCCGTTTTCCACAAGTTTTTCGTAAATTTCATCGCTGACAATATCGTCTAATGGGTTCTCGATTTGCTTTTTTGTCGCGCGCTTCTTCTCCGAGGAGAGCTGTTCACTTACCTTTTCCATGTCCTTTACCTGTTTTTTTGTGAGACTTTTTTTCATATTATGCATTATCAAGTCTCGCTTTTCCCCTCCAGCAGATTAGAAAATAACTCATTTTCCTCATGTTCCAGGTTTATTTTCGCTATTTTGAGCCGGTGGGCTCTACTGGACTCGAACCAGTGACCTTCCCGATGTGAACGGGACGCTCTGAACCAGCTGAGCTAAGAGCCCTATACAGATTCTACTAAAACCAAAATTTACCAGTTCAGAAGAACTTGTACTTATTACCATGCATTTATAATCTAACAATAACACGGCTCTTAAGCAAGAATCGGGCTTCCAGCAATTTCCATAAGGTCATCGTGCAGAATATTAGACGTCCTGAAAAATGAAATGATACCCCAAAATTATGCTCAAATCCCTGCTTTTTCGAGTACACGGATTGCGACATCGTATTTTTTAAAGGGGGGTAGCAAATAAGCTCCAGCAATTGACCTTTTTATTTCTTTAAGCAAACTTGCTGAGATCTCAATTCCGATCTCTGAGGCATTTTCTCGAGCACGCAACATTTTTTCCTGAATTGACTCGGGTATAGTTATCCCCGGAATTTCATGATGGAGGAATTCTGCGTGGCGGTAACTTCGAAGGGGAAGAACGCCAACGATAACTGGAATTCTCAATGGCTCCAGAGCTCTCATGAAGTTTTCAAAAATTTCGATTTGATATATTGGTTGGGTGAATATCACTTCAGCACCTGATTCGACTTTTCGGTAAAGCTTTTCGATTTCATATCCGAAATCTTCAGCAGCCGGGTTGGCCGCGCAAGCTATGAGAAAGGATGTAGATGACCCCAGGGAGTTCCCCATAGAATCACGTCCCGTGTTCATACTTTTAGTGATTTTAATCAGTCCAACTGAATCAATGTCAAACACAGATTTAGCCTGCGGTAAGTCCCCAATTTTTGCCGGATCTCCTGTAACGAGGAGGAGATTTCTCAAACCTAATGCATGTGCCCCCAGAAGTTCGGCTTGAAGGCCAATCATATTCCTGTCTCGCGTGGTCAAATGAGTAACCGCCTCAATTCCAATTTGCTTTTGAATCAGATGAGAAATAGCAATTGAGCTCATCCTAATTCTGGCACGTGCGCCGTCAGTAATGTTAACTGCATCAATTCCATTTTCCTTGCAGAACTTGGCTCCATCCATAACACTGGATATATCAAGTCCGCGCGGAATATCGAGTTCAACTGTGGTTATAAACTCCCGTCCTAACTTTTTTGCCAGTTTGGACCGGGTTGCCGGTTCTGGCCCCACTATTTCTTCCTCAATAGTTGTTGACTTTTTTATGACAATAGGTTTGCGCGCAATTTTGACACCTCTTACTGCTTCAGATATAGCTCTGATGTGAGATGGGGTGGAACCGCAGCATGCTCCTACAACTGTCACTCCTGCTTCAACAAGTTGTTTGGCATAGGTGGCCAGGTATTCAGGTGTTGCATGGTAAATGGATCTACCATCAACAAGAGTCGGTATTCCTGCAGCTGGCTGTGCAGATAAAATAACATCTTCGGAATAAATGGACTTGATAATTCCGTACATTCTCTGGGGGCCAACGGTGCAATTTGATCCTACAACATCGACGCCCTTGGATTTTATATGCTGTACAACCTCTAAGGGGAAGTTTGATGCAAGAATTGCTCCATCTTCAGAAAAAGTTTTTTGTGCTATAATTGGAATATCTGCAGATATTTCTCTTGCTGCATCAATTGCTGCATCCAGTTCATTCAAGTCTATGAATGTTTCAAGTATAAGGAGGTCAACACCTGAGTTAATCAGTATTTGAATTTGTTCCTTAAATACTTTCTTTACATCTGAGATTTTCATTTTCCCAAGGGGTTCAAGGAGCCTCCCCGTTGGGCCGACCGCTCCAGCCACGTACACGCTATCGCCAGCTGCATGTTTAGCAATGTTTACAGCAGCTTCGTTTATTTCCTTAACCTTATCACTCAGATGATATACCTCGAGACGGATTCTGTTTCCCGAAAATGTATTTGTCTCTATGATTTCCGCACCTGCTTGAATGTACTCTCTGTGAACTCGTTCAACAATGTCCGGGTTTTTTAAGTTATGAATTTCAGGAGGTTTCTCATCGTATTCGTAAAGCTCAAGCAATGTTCCCATTGCTCCGTCACAGACGATAACCCCTTCTTTTAGTCTCTGCCTGAATGGTTTTTTCATTTCGCCTTTTATTTTAAGACCCTTTAATTAGTTCCTCAGCGATCTGGACAGCATTTGTAGCTGCACCTTTTCTGATGTTGTCGGCTACTATCCACATGTTAAGAGAGTTTTCCGAAGAGTTGTCCCGTCTGAGTCTGCCGACAAAAACTTCGTCTCTGTCATGCGCACTTAAAGGCATGGGATAAATATTGTTCAACGGATCATCCTGAAGAACCACGCCTGGTGCGTGGGACAGGATCTCCCTTACGTCTTTAATATCGTAATTCTTTTCAAATTCCACTGTCACACTCTCGCTGTGTCCTCCAATCACAGGGACACGAACGCAAGTTGCTGTAATTTTTATGGTTTGATCGCCCATTATCTTTTTAGTCTCAAAAATCATTTTATGTTCTTCTCTTGTATATCCATCTTCGAAAAACAAATCAATATGGGGAAGACAGTTATAAGCTATATTGTGAGGGAACTTTGGATTTTCGACTTTCTGGTTAAGGATTTCTGCCTCTAATTGTGCAACCCCTCTTTGTCCGGCTCCCGTTACTGACTGGTATGTTGACACAATTATTCTTTTTATAGTATAACGATCATGGAGCGGTTTGAGAGCAACCACCATTTGTATTGTTGAACAGTTTGGATTGGCTATTATACCCTTATGCTTGAAAATTTCTTTTCCATTAACTTCAGGCACAACAAGTGGTACATCTGGTTCCATTCTGAAGGCACTGCTGTTATCTATGACAACCGCTCCTTCCTTGACTGCAAGTGGGGCATATTGTTTGCTTACAGATGCCCCTGCAGAAAAGAGGGCAATTCTGACGTTCCTGCATGAACCAGGTTCAAGCCTTTGTACCTTTATGGGTTTTCCATGGAAAGCTATCTCCTTTCCGACTGACTTTTCAGTGGCAAGCAGTACCAGACGGCTAACAGGGAAGTTCCGTTCCTCAAGAACCTGTATCATTTTTCGACCAACAAGTCCGGTTGCACCAACAACTGCAACATCATAATGAATCATTTTAAATCTCCTTAAATCAAATCTTCAAATGTTTCCCTATCGCGAATGATGCGGGAATAGTCTTTCTCTACAAGAACTTCAGCGGGGCGCGGGCGGGAATTGTAATTTGAGGATAGTGAATAGCCATAAGCACCAACGGTCATAATTGCCAGAAGATCTCCTCTTTCTACATGCAGAATCTCACGATTCACTGCAAATGTATCAGTTGATTCACATACCGGTCCAACGATATCGACAAGTTCCGTTTTGTCGTTTTGTAAGGAGATCGGAACGATCTGGTGAAAAGCGCCGTATAGAGCAGGCCTCATCATGTCATTCATCCCGGCATCTATAACAATAAAAGTTTTCTCGGGAGACTTCTTTTTGTAAAGTACTTTTGTAATCAGGACACCCGAGTCTGCAACTATAAATCGTCCTGGTTCAATTATAACTTCACATCCTGAAGTGTAAAAATTTTTCTTGAGTATAGCAGCAAACTCTAAGAGGTCAATAGATGTTTCAGATACGTTGTCCATCGGTAGTGAGCTGTGAGTAATTGCTTTTTGATAGTTAACTCCGAGCCCGCCGCCAAAGTCTATTTGTTTGACCCGTATTCCATCCATGAATAGTTTTCGGACGAATTCCGAGACCGATTCGGCAGCTTCGGCATATGGGGCGATATCCGTAATCTGGGATCCAATATGGGTATGCAGGCCTACAAAGTTTATGCCGGGTAAAAGGAGAGCTTTTTTTATGACTCCATCTGCCACCCGTATATCTATTCCAAATTTATTCTCTCGCAAACCTGTGGAGATGTGCGGATGGGTTCGTGCGTTTACGTCCGGGTTAATGCGTATTAAAATGTTTGCTGTTTTATGCAGTTCCGTAGCAATTTCAGAAATTATATCTATTTCTTGCTCTGATTCAACAATTATGGCCCCGATTCCCCTGTCAATTGCAAAAACAATATCCCTGTCGGATTTCCCAACACCCGCAAGTGAAATGCCAGCTGGCAGGAAGCCGCTTTTAAGTGCCAGGAATATTTCCCCTGCTGATACTGTATCTGCCCCCAACCCCAGTGAGCTGATATGTCTTAAAATTTCCACATTTGAGTTTGCTTTAAGTGCATAGAGGATCTTTGCTTTAATCTCGCCTGTCAACATGCTGCGAAGAATTTCTACTTTTTGGGTTATGGTGTTCAAACTGTAAACGTAGAGAGGGGTTCCATAGCGGCTGGCTAGTTCTGAAGCCGGCAAAGACTCTATGTAGAGCTCAGTACCTTTGTAAGTAATTAAATTTCTCATCATTGAAAGTTTTTTGTAGAAACCTTTTAATCAAAAATATCACTTTGCCGGGACACATTTCCAAAAAGCTGCTGGTGAAGCAGTCTAACAGTTGAGTTAAGAGACTCCTCGTCAACTACAAAACTTAAATTGATTTCGGAAGCTCCCTGAGAAATCATGTTAATGTGAATCCCGCTCAGTGCAGAGAAAACCTGCCCTATAAAGCCAACGTTATGTTTGATATTTTCTCCTACAATACAAACTATGGCTTTATTGCTCGATATTTCTATTTCCGAGAATTGGCTTAGTTCCTCTGTAATTTCATTGAGGTGTTCCGTTTCGTCTATTGCTATGGAAACGCTGACTTCACTCGACGCAACAGCATGGGCTATGGTCTTATATTTATTGAAAACGGAAAAGACTGCCTGGAGAAAATCGTGGGCAAGAAACATTCGGCTTGAAACGAGATTAATCAAGGTGATTCGTTCTTTGTAAGCAATTGACTTAGGGGTTCCATTACCATTAGTCTTCTCCCGGGTTATCAGGGTGCCGCGATATTCGGGGTTACGGGAGTTACGTACGTAGACAGGTATGTTTTTTTCAATCGCAGGAAGGATGGTCATAGGATGTAAGACTCGAGCACCAAAATAAGCCAATTCTGACGCCTCATTAAAGGACATCCTTTTTATGCGCCTTGCCTGAGGTACAATCGAGGGATCAGCAGTGAGTATACCGTCAACATCAGTCCAGATCTGGATTTCTTCAGCGTTCAGAACCGCACCAATAATTGCTGCGGAAAAGTCTGATCCTCCACGGCCAATTGTGGTTACTATTCCATCTTCAGTTGCACCGATAAAGCCCTGTGTTACGACGATGCAATCGTTTACCCGGGGAAGGAGCAATTTCTTTGCAGCTGCAGCTATTTTTTCATAGTTTGGCCTGGCTTTTGTGAATGAATGGTCGGTGATCATAAATTCTCGTGCATCAATCAGCGTGGATTTAATTTGTTTTTCCTCAAAAGCCTGGGCAAGAATCATGGATGACATGCGCTCACCATAAGATGCAAACGCATCACGAGATCTATTAGTGACTTCACCAAGGACAGATACTGCGTTCAGTAGGTTTTTTAATTCATGTGCATAAACGGAAATTTTTCCTTTAAGGTAATTTCTTGGAAGTTCAGTATGTATTAGTTCATCGACTATGCGTTCATGCCGGTTTTTTATTTCATTAATTATATCAGCTGCCTCGTCCTTTTGTCCACCTGCGGAAAGGTCGGCTACTTTAAGAAGTTGATTAGTGACCCCCGCACAGGCTGAGACAACCACTATTGGTTTTCGTTTCTCTTCTTTTTTTACTATTTCGGTGACTCTGTCAATTGAAGCGGCGTCTTCCACGGAAGTACCGCCAAATTTCATAACTATCATTTCTTGCTTCTTAAATTCTGTTATTGAAAAACGTGTTGGCTTGCAGCGCTTAAAGTTCAATTATTTGAATTACCATCTCTCATAATTTAAGTTCGGTAATTGGTGATAATTATGCAAAATTAAGTACGAAGCGGTACAATGGAATATAAAAAAAGTTAATTACCGCATTGAAGGTAGCCTGGAATGCAGGGACTCTCATTAAAATTAGTATCAGGAAAACACCAAAAAAACCAATATGCTCGTAACTTTCAGCAACCGACAGAGGGAGAAATGGCTTGATTACATGGGAGCCGTCAAGCGGTGGAATAGGTATTAAATTGAAGATTGCGAGAATTATATTGAGAGAAATTCCCCCAAAAAACATCTTCAAAAGAAATTCAAAAAATGCTTTTCCCATGTTTGAGGTACCAAATACCGGCTGAAGCTTCAAAATAAAGATTGTTGTTATTGAACATATTACGGCCATTATCAGATTGGATATCGGTCCGACAGATGAAACAAAGATTTCACCTCTTTTTTCATCATTGAAGTTATTTGGGTTTACCGGAACAGGTTTGGCCCATGCTATCAGGATATGGCCGACTGTCAGCAGGGAAAAAAGGGGGACCAATATTGATCCGAAAAGGTCAATATGCGGGATTGGGTTGAGCGTAAGTCTGCCACTCTCCTTAGCCGTTGGATCACCCATTCGCAGGGCGACATATCCATGTGAAATCTCATGAATGATTACTGAAAAAAGAAGGACGGGAAGAACGTATAAGTCATCAAGCATTTTTACCTCTCGGATGATATTTCTCCAGAATACTTTTTAAATAGCTTTTATCCAGATGTAAATATATTTGAGTTGTGCCAATGTCACTATGACCCAGCATCTCCTGTACGGCGCGAATGTCTGCACCACCTTCAAGCAAGTGAGTAGCAAAAGTATGCCTGATAGTATGCGGGTGAATTTTCTTTTCTATACCTGTTCCACAGGCATATTTCTGAATCATTCTCCAGACAGAGATACGTGAAAGTTTTTTGCCGCGGTTATTCAAAAACAGGAATTCGGGATCTGGTTGACCCGAAACCTTTTTTATAAAGTTTTGTCTGCTGTGTGTTTTGTATTTATTTATCCATTTAATTGCTACGTCGCTTATCGGGACAATTCTTCCTTTTGATCCTTTCCCAAAAACTCTCAACACATTTTCGTTAGCTATGAGGTCACGGCATCTAATATTTACAAGTTCACTGACCCTTATGCCGGTTGCGTAAAGCGTTTCGAGCATTGCTCTGTCCCTTAAACCGACAGTAGTTTTTATGTCCGGCGTTTCAATTAAATTTTTGATTTCCTTTTCTGTAAGCACTTCTGGGAGCTTCCGTTGTGATTTTGGTCTTTCAAGATTAATTGTTGGGTCAATCTCCGAAAGTTTTCGAGAAATCAGGAACTTATGAAGGTTCTTAACAGATGAAAAGCTTCTCGCTATGCTGCTTTGCTTCAATCCGCAGTCGAACAACGATTTGAGAAATTTTCTCAGGTCATCACGCGTGATCTCATCAAAACTGGATTTACCTGTATGTATAAGGTAATCGACATATCGTTTCAAATCGTTTTGATACGATAACAGGCTATTATCCGATAGCCCTTTTTCGAATTTCAGAAATTCAAAGAAAAGATCAAGTTGACTGTTAAATTCAACATTCGATGATCTCATTGTAATTTGCAACTAATTTTGCTTTCTTGGGTTCTGGTTCTTCCGGTTGCTCTTGATCTTTCTTGATTTGGTCTGTACCTGTTTCTTTAAGGGAGGCGCGAGCGCGTTGATATCTTCCTGGGTCAATTCCTTTACTTCTTCGGCATTAATTTGTTGTTTCAATTCTTCCTGATTCCTTTCCTGATCAGGGTACTCAATTCTTTTGTGATAAATTCCAGACAGCACATTTAAAAAGCTTTCTTTAATTTTGGTGAGGTCCTTGAAAGTCAAATCGGCATTGTCGAGCTGTCCTTCATCATATCGGCTTTTCACTATTGCATTTATCATTGCTTCGACGTTTTCTATGGTCTTGTCAGCAAGAGACCGAGTCGCAGCTTCTACAGAGTCTGCAAGCATAACTATGGCAGTCTCCTTTGAGTTTGGCTTTGGCCCCTCATATCTGAAGTCCTCTTCGTGAATGTCACCCGTTGCAAAAGGTCGCCTCAATGCTTTTCCATAAAAGTACGAAACCAATGTTGTGCCATGGTGCATTGGAATAAAATCAATCAATCGTTGAGGGAGTCTGTACTTTTTAGCCAGTTCGATGCCATCTGTCACGTGAGACATAACTACCTGCCCACTTATGTCAGGTGGTAACCAGTCGTGCTTTGATTTAGTTGGGTCCATTGTGTTTTCAACAAAATATTCAGGTTTTAGAGTTTTACCAATATCATGATAATATGCTCCAACTCTGGCCAGAATTGGATTGGCACCAATAGCTTCAGCAGCTTTTTCAGCCAGAGTACCAACAATGATTGAATGATGAAATGTGCCAGGAGCTTTTTGAGAAAGCTCCTTTAGCAAAGGTTGATTGAAATCCGATAGTTCAAGAAGAGTAAGATCAGTAGCTATGTTAAAAACCCGCTCAAAAAAGATGAGCAGGCCAAATGTAATGATTGGTGATAAGATTGAATTAATTGCAATGAAAGAAAAGTTTGCAAGAATCCGGGTAGAATCTTCAGCTCTCTGGAAAGAAATTGCCAGTGTCGCTATCGAGTAACCAATAAAGATGAACACAAGGCTTCTAAAAATCTGTGTGCGATTCTTCATATCGCGAACTGTGTAAACTGCCAGAGCTCCTGCGCTGAGGGATGCAAACGCGGCACCAAAATCGTTGCCCTTAATTGCTCCAATTAAAAGAGCAATTGCGACCGTTCCCTGGAATGCAACTCTGGAGTCAAAGACAACGGCTAAAATCATCGATGCTACGGGTGTAAGAATAAGATACTCTACTGGAAGACTTGTCTGTTGGGTGAATGCAAAGTACGCCAGTATTGCTTCAAAGAGAAATAAGACCGCAATAAGTGTAAGCATCTTATTGTTTTGAAAAATTTTCCTTCTGAAAAGGAAAATGTATAGGCTAAAGAGCCCAATAATGACAAACACCATGAGAAACCTGCCAGAGAACTGGAGCATCATTTCTGTTTTTCCTGTTCGTTCTCTTAACGCCCTCTCGAGAGAGTCAAGCTTTAATTTTATATCGGGTGTGATTCTGTCGTGTTTGCTGACAATTCGCTCATTTTCTTTAACATATCCAACTGTCCTCGGTACCAAATCAACGGCAGCCTGTATCTCTCGTTCAGTTTGAGTTCGATTGAAAGATAAATTTGGGATAATTTGCAAAGAAATAGCGTGGCTTAAAATCTGTGCGACTGTTGTGTCTCCTTCAAAAAGTTGAAGATTTGCCTGAAGCAACTGGCTGTAGAGGTCATCAATAGTCACCACCTGGTCAATTGGCTCAGAGGTCTCCAGCGTGCCCTGACGTACGGCTAAGAGGCGCGAGTTAAGTTGGTTTTTTGGTCTGTCTATGATACCCTGGGCATAAGCCTGAGAGATAATCTGGGAGCTGATTTCCGCCAGCCCATTCATTTTGCCAAAAAATGAACGCTGCCGATAAAAGTGATTGAACAGTTGTGTCCATTCTGAGGTATTGAACTGATAGGGGAGCGCCGTCAATTGTGAACGTAGCTTAGTGGAGTCTAAAGATAGTACTTTTGGATTTCGTTCTCTTGACATCTTTAATTCTGTCTCAAGAGCCGACTGAATACTTCGGATAAATGAAGTTATCGAATCTGTGCGGTATTTAGCCACATTAATTTTGTCGAAAACAGGCTTTACGTTTGCAGCTGCCTCATGAACTTCTTTCCGGTATTCTGATTCGTCCTTGTAAACAGCAAACGAGAAGGGAGCTATTACATCTTCATGTGTCCAGATAGTGCCAATTTCGTAGTTTCTTTGAAATTGTTCTGGCGCTGGGAAGAGGAGGGAAATTGCAGCGATTAGTGCAAGGAATAAGAACGCCTTTATCACTGGGCTCTTCTCAAAGTCTATTTTCTTCGTTTGTCCTGCGAACCTTCTAATAAATGATGTGATTAACGCCATCGTGTTTAATTTAAAAACTTATTTTAAAAACTTCTCACTTCTTATAAAGTTAATCATTTTGGTAACAATAATTTGCACAAATTTTTTATGAATTGGTCGCAAATTTGTTGAAAAGCATGGTAAAATAATTGCACACTTTGCATTTTCTCGAGCAGGGTAATAAATTAGAATCGATTTTTTAAAAGGAAGATATGATCAAATTCAAGAGAATAGGTGTGTTCACCAGCGGCGGCGATGCTCCGGGGATGAACGCTGCTATAAGAGCGATTGTAAGGACTGCATTTTACCGGAAAGTAGAGGTTATTGGGATCCAGCATGGTTATAACGGGATGATCAAGGGCGATTTTCAGCCGATGGGACCAAGATCTGTATCAAATATTATTCAACGCGGTGGAACAATTTTGAAGACAGCACGGTCTTCGGAGTTCCGTACTCCTGAGGGGAGGGCAAAAGCAGCAGCTAACCTGCGAGCGAATGGAATTGATGGCCTGGTCGCAATTGGAGGTAACGGTACCTTCCAGGGGGCTACCTTACTTTATGAAGAACAGGGTATCCCGACAGTAGGCGTTCCCGGAACAATTGATAATGATCTTTACGGAACTGACTATACTATTGGATATGATACCGCAATAAATACCGCAGTGGAGGCAATCGATAAAATTAGAGATACTGCCGATGCGCATGACAGGGTTTTCTATGTTGAAGTGATGGGACGAGACTCGGGGTTTATCGCACTGGACGTTGGAATTAGCACAGGTGCGGAATATATTGCCATTCCTGAAACCGAAGCAAATTTTGAACTAATTCGTAAAAAACTCACTGCCGGTGGAAGACAGAGGAGTAGTATAATTGTAATTGCCGAAGGGTGTTTTCAAGGCGGAGCAATGGATCTTGCCAAGCGAATGAGCCAGTTTGTTAATCTCGAGTATCGCGTGACTGTTCTGGGTCATATACAACGAGGGGGAGCTCCAACAGCTCGTGATCGGGTCCTTGCCAGCAAGCTGGGTGCTGCTGCGGTAGATGCTCTTTTAAGGGGGGAAGGCAATGTTATGGCGGGGGAGGTCAATGGGAAAGTTGTTCTTGTACCAATGAGGGAGACCTGGGAAAAAAGGAAAGGAATAGACAACGACCTTCTCATACTCGAACAAATGCTGTCTGTTTGACTGCCATATAAATTCTTGCTTTGAAACGATGTCAACGAAAGGAGTTCGCTTCCCGTGTTGAGATATTTTCTTTTGCCGGCATTTTTTGTGAGCTTTATGTTTACAGCAAGCAGTTGCAGTATTGTTTCACTGACAATAAGTGCTACTAGTGGGATACTGGAAGGTGGTTTTGAAGCCATGAATCAGGAGACAGATCTGAAGCTTGCGGCAGCTGCAATCCCCGCTGATTTAAAGTTGCTTGATGGACTGATTTTAAAAGCACCTGATAACGAGGAGCTTTTGCTTCTTGGTGCACAGGGATATGCAAGTTATGCCCTTGGATTTGTTGAGGACTCTTCTGCAGCCAGGGCAAGTGAAATGTATTTGCGGGCGCGTGATTACGGTTTAAGAATTTTATTCAAAAATAAAGCCTTTAAAATGAGTTTTAATGGCAATCTTGACAGCTTTCAAAAAGCTTTATCTATGTTTGGAAAGTCGGACATCCCTGCAATTTTTTGGACAGCCAATGCATGGGGAAGCTATATTAATTTAAATCGCGACAATATTGAAGCTATTGCCGACCTTCCCAAAGTTGAGGCAATGATGGGCTTCGTTTTAAAACATGATGAGACTTATTTTTATGGAGGTGCACATCTGTTTTTTGGAACCATCGAAGCAAGCTTGCCTCCCCTTTTCGGAGGAGATACAGCATCGGCCCGCAGACATTTCGAGCGAGCCATACAGATTTCAGGTGGGAAATTTCTAATGGCATATTATTACTATGCTAAAACATATGCGGTGATGAGGCAGGACAGGGATTTATTTAGGGCTCTGTTAAAAAAAGTTGTAAATGCTCCTGTTCATATTTTAGTGCAACAGGACCTGGCCAATGCAATAGCAAAATCAAAATCTAAGGCACTCCTGGAGAAGGAAAATGATTATTTTTGAAAAGGAAAGGAAGTAAAGTAAGAAATGAAATCAGGAATATTTTTGACGGTCTTATTTGCAGCTTTTTCATTGCAAGCGCAACAATATACGATTAAATTTGCAACTATTGCGCCGGATGGCAGCTCATGGATGAACGTTATGAAAGAATACGATACAGCTGTCAGGAAGGAAAGTGCAGGCAGACTCGGTTTTAAGTTTTATGCTGGTGGCGTTGCTGGCGATGAAAAGGATGTTTTGAGAAAAATTAGGATCGGGCAGTATCAAGCTGGTGGTTTTACCGGTGTAGGTATGGGGGAAATTGCTCCCGAGGTGCGAATACTTGATACGCCCTTCTTATTTAGGAATGCTGCCGAGATAGATTACATTTACGAGAAATTCGGGGATGAATTTAAGAGCGACTTTGAAAAAGGGGGGTTTGTGTTGCTCGGCTGGGCAGAAGTTGGATTTGTAAATGTTTTTACTCAAAAGCCGATTTATTCAGTCCAAGACATGAAGGATGTAAAGGCGTGGATGTGGGAGGGCGATCCAATAGCCCAGGTGTCGTTCAAAGTTTTGCATCTCACTCCAATTCCACTTTCCATTACTGATGTAAACTCAGCTTTGCAGACAGGTATGATAAACTGTGTTTATTCAACACCATACGCAATAATTGCTCTTCAATGGTATACAAAAGTTAAGTACATGCTCGATCTTCCTCTTGCAAATTCATCAGGTGCTGTCCTGATCTCAAAAAAGTACTTTGACGCTCTTCCAAGCGATCTTCAAAATATATTGCTAAAAAACGGCCAGATTTACCTGTCAAAGTTGACCAGGTTGAGCAGAAAAGAAAATGCTGATGCCATCAAGACACTCGAATCCAAGGGAATCATTGTTACAAGGCCAAAGTCAAAGAGTGATTTACAATATTATTACAGGACAGGTGAAGAAGCCCGTCAAATGCTTGTAGGTCAGCTTTACAGTGCCGATTTTTTAAAAAAGGTTGAATCAGCACTATCTCAGTTTCGTCAGGCGCACCCCGGAAAATGAAAATAATTTTTAAGTTAGAAAAGTGGATAGGTTTGATTGAAAATTTGTTCCTTGTGATATTCCTAACAGCAACGATGATAATGGCTTTCCTTCAGGTCATACTGCGCGAGTTCTGGTCAACAGGGATCGTTTGGGCAGATGTTTTTTTACGACACCTTGTCCTGTGGATTGGTTTTTTGGGAGCCGCCCTTGCAGCAAAAGAATCGCGCCATTTTTCAATAGACATTTTTACAAAAAGACTGGCTCCAGGGTTACGAAGAATCATACAGGTGTTCCTCAATCTCGGATCGGCTGTCGTGTGCTCGTTTCTTGTTCAGGCGGGAATTTCGTTTGTCAGGGATGAGATAGAATATAATAATCAGCCTCTTTTTACGATTTTTGGAAAGAATGTTATGTCATATCACTTTGAAGTAATAATACCCATTGGGTTTGGGCTGTTGGGCCTGCATTTTTTGTTCAGAGCGATTGAAGTGGGTGCTTATGGGCCAAGAAAGTCGGAAATAATTTAGTGAACATCAATTGGAAAAGTTTGATAGGTCAATTTGTGAGATAGAGGTTAACATAAGATGATCTTTGTATTGATTGGCTTAATAATTATCCTGCTTGTTTTATTTGGTGCTCCTGTATTTGTGTTAATTGGTGGCGGAGCACTTTTGTTGTTTAAATCAATTGGTATTGACACTTCGGCAGTAATTGTAGAGCTGTATCGGCTTGCAAGCCTGCCAGCCCTGATAGCAATACCACTTTTTACATTTGCTGGCTACCTACTTGCGGAAAGTGAGGCACCTAAAAGGCTTGTGAGACTGGCTCAGGCTTTGTTTGGTTGGATGCCTGGCGGGCTCGCAATAGTTTCACTTATTTCAACCGCTGTCTTTACTGCTTTTACTGGAGCTTCTGGTGTAACAATTGTTGCGCTGGGTGGTTTACTTTACCCGGTTCTCGTCAGGGAAAAGTATCCTGAGAGATTTTCTCTGGGATTGATGACAACTTCAGGAAGCCTTGGTCTTTTGTTTCCGCCGAGCTTGCCCATCATTCTCTACGGCATCGTTGCAAAAATCAGCATAGACAGGCTTTTTGCTGCCGGCTTTATACCGGGAATTTTGATAATCTTAATGTTGTCCGGTTATAGTGTATATACTGGCGTGAAGTCTAATGCCCCAAGAGTATCATTTTCAATATCTGAAGCTATACAGGCAATTAAAGGTGCGATATGGGAAATTCCATTACCATTTATTATCATCGGGGGAATTTATGCAGGGATCTTCACCGCCACTGAAGCAAGTGCAATAATGGCTTTTTATGTTTTCCTGGTTGAGGTGTTCATCACCAGGGATATACGATTATTTGCAGGTAAGTTGAACGGGAAAGCAGATCTTCCCACCATAGTGCGAAAGAGTATGATGCTTGTGGGAGCAATATTTGTGGTTCTTGGCACTGCTCTCGGTTTGACTAACTATTTGATTGATGAGCAGATACCGATGCAGCTCTTTGCTTTGATTCATAAGTTTGTATCAAGTCAGCTTCTATTTCTTGTTCTGTTGAATATCTTCTTACTTGTAATAAACATGGTGGAAATTTTTTCAGCAATTATCATTGTTGTTCCGCTTATCGTGCCAATTGCAATTCAGTACGGAATTGATCCCATTCATCTTGGTGTTATTTTTCTCCTGAATCTTGAGATTGGTTATATGCTGCCTCCTCTTGGGTTGAATTTGTTCATCTCAAGTTTGAGGTTTGAAACCGATATAGTAAAAGTTTATCGGGCAGTTCTTCCGTTTCTTGCGATAAGTGTTCTGGCTCTCCTGGTTGTGACATATTTGCCGGAACTCTCTCTGTACCTTACCCGTGTTATGAAAGTACAGTAAAATGAGCGCTCATCTTTTTGTTGCGGCAGTTTACGATACCTTTATGGTGCCTGCAGACAGTCTTGGCTTTTCCAAAGTTAGACAAATGATAGCTGAAAAAGCAACGGGGAAAGTGTTGGAAATCGGGACCGGTACAGGCTTGAATTTCAAGTACTTCAGCAGAGCAGAAAGCGTTATAGCCATTGAACCCGACAAATATATGATCAGGAGGGCCATGAAGAGAACTACTCAAAGCACACAGTTAGTTCGCGCTGTAGCAGAACAGCTTCCCTTTACAGATAGTTCGTTTGATACGGTGGTATCTACCTTAACTTTTTGCACAATTGGCGATCCTGTTGCAGCTGCGAGGGAAATTTCTCGAGTATTAAAGTCTGGAGGGTCATTTTATTTTGCAGAACATCCTGTATCGGAGAAACCTGCTTTAGCGAAGTTTGAAAAGTTTGTCACACCTTTATGGAAATTCGCAGCAGGAGGCTGTCACCTCGACAGGGATATAATTTCTCAGTTTAAGTATGGCGGATTAAAAGTAGCTGAAGTTATCCGTCTTGACTCTTTCTTTGTTGCTGGGAGAGCAGAGAGAATATAATGAGATACGCTATTGTCTCGGACATACATTCTAATCTTGAAGCGCTGATAGCAGTTTTGAGATCGATAGATAGGAAGCAAGTAGATGATGTGATTTGTTTAGGGGATATTGTTGGCTACGGAGCCAATCCTGATGAAGTAATTGAGTTAATTCGTCAAAGAGCCAGGTATGCTGTATTGGGAAACCATGATGCTGCAGTTTTTGATGATTTTGCGTACTCCATGATGAATACATTTGCAAAGGCGGCAATAACGTATAACAAAAATCTAATTTCAGAGGAAAATTTGCACTGGCTAAAAAGCTTGCCGGTAGATTTAAGACTGGACGACTTTCGTGCCGTCCATGCTTCTCCATCAAATCCAACGGAGTGGAAGTATGTCATTACAAAAGAGGATGCTATTTATGAGATGGATTTCTTTAATGAATCCACCTGCTTGTTTGGGCACACTCATATTCCTTCAATATTTGAGAAAAGGCTCCCTGACGGGAAACAGCGGCGCCTGATTAACGTAGGGAGTGTAGGTCAACCCCGGGATGGTGATTACCGTCCCAGTTATGGCATTATAGATACTGCAACCATGTCGTACGAAAATGTGCGGGTGGAATACGATTACAGAATGCCAGCAGAGAAAATACTTGCCGCCGGACTCCCCTTTTTTCTTGCTGACAGGTTATCTCGCGGAAAGTAAGTTCTATCAATTTTGTGTACGATTAATTTCATATGAAGCTACAGGAATTTGTTAATCTTTCCGAATTGACCACTATTCAGCTCGGCGGGCGGGCACGCTATTTTGTGGAATGCACTTCGATTGAAGAAATTATCGAAGCTCTTGAGTTTGCTGAAAACAGGCAGTTGAGTTGCGTGATAATAGGTGGAGGAAGCAATGTTGTCTTTTCAGATAAAGGGTATGACGGCTTGGTTTTGAAAGTGGGGCTGAGGGGTAAGGTTTTTGAGGATGAAGGGAGTATTGTTCATGCGAGTATTGCTGCGGGTGAACCTTGGGACGATTTCGTAAAATTTTGCGTTGAACAGGAACTTGCAGGTGTGGAATGCCTTTCAGGAATCCCAGGACTTACCGGTGCGACACCTATTCAGAATGTCGGTGCTTATGGCCAGGAAGTCTCTGACACAATAGAAGAAGTTACTGTGCTTGATCGTTCAACAAAATCAGTTTTCAAATTTAATGGAAGTGAATGTGGGTTCGGATATCGAACAAGTCGGTTCAAGCTCGCGGATAAAGGCAGGTTTATTATAATCGGTGTAGGATTTGCTTTAAGGAAACATGGGGCGCCATTAATTAAATACCCGGAACTATTGGATCAGTTTAAAATTTGGGAGGGGAGAACGAAGGTAACGCTAAACCTTGTCAGGTCAGCTGTCCTGACTTTAAGGAAGAAAAAGTCAATGATCCTTGACCCAGATGATCCAAATTCAAAATCAGTTGGTTCTTTTTTTGTGAATCCTGTACTAAACGAAGGTCAATTTCGCACTTTTATGGCGAAAGCAGATGAGCTTGGGGTATCAGATAAGGTGCCGATCTTTCCAGTGAAAGGAGGAGTCAAGATTTCAGCGGCCTGGCTGGTAGAAAATGCTGGATTTCATCGAGGGTTCAGAAAAGGTGGAGTGGGAATTTCCGCCAACCATGCGCTTGCGCTTGTCAATTTTGGCGGCACCACCTCAGAACTAATTGGCCTTGCTACTGAAATTCGAGAAAAGGTCATGAGTATCTTCGGGATCAAGCTTGAGATAGAACCACTGGTATTAGAAGAATAATATGCGCAATCTGCTAATTGTGAAAGTTAAAATCAGACTTTTACAGACATCGTAATGTTAATCATCCTGGGATATCCAAAATGAGTTGCTCCGAAAGTTGATTCAAACTTATAAAGAAAGAGGGTATCAAAAACGTTCAGAACACTTACAGTGAACGTAACAGGGGCGTTAAGCATTTGTGAAAAATCATACCCTGCCATTGCATCCACAACCGCATGAGGAGCAACTGATTTGTCCGGTGAACCCGGTGATTCTGGTGTCAGGTTTAGTAAGTTAATAACCCTTTCACTATAACCGCGCGCTAAGAGAAGCTGACGAGACTGTTCCGCATCGAGTCCGCGTCCATCAGGGCCAACCAGATCAAAAGGAAGTCCAGAATCAAGGCGCCCGTCAACGCTTGCAAAGAATCCTTTTGAACCACGATAGCCTAAATTCAAAACAGCTGTAAAAAGTTGATTGTGTTCAGTCGGAAATGTGTCTTCGCCCGAGAATGGGTGGGAATAATTTTTCCCCTCCTCGCCGATAATCAATCCAGCAGCAATAGGAGATGAGCCGTCACCCGGGACGATACCACGCGAGACGCAGGTGCTGAGGCTAAGGGATGCATAGAAGCCGTTCCAATCATGTAAAACGGAGCGGAATTCTCCACCGACAACGAATCCTTTCTTAAGGTTTACAGGGAAAATAACTCCTGAATTTCCAAGCTCCACTTCGACAAGGAAGTCACTGATATACTTCCCATATCCTGTCAAATCAAAGCTCAAATTGCTGTTAATTTTGTACGTTCCTGCCAGCTGAATAACGTGTGATCGCTCGCTTCGAACTTCTGTTGGAACATTTCCCTGCTGAATGCCGGATAGCTGCCTGGCCTGTTCCGAGCTCGACACAAGTATATTTTCGACAGGTGCCTGCATGACAATTCGGTTATAGGAAAACGAAAGGGCGAGGTGTGGATTGACACTGTAAGTAATATTTAACCTTGGTGAAAAAGCACTTTCGTTCAGGAAAAGGTTAAATGCGTCAAACCGCATTCCCACATTGAAAATCCATCTGTTTAAATTAAACTCATCCTGGGCATATACAAAATAATTATGGCCTGTTCTTGATTGGTTGACCAGGAAAGGTTTGCCCCCTTTCGTAATATCATAAGGAAGAAACCTACTGTCACCAATGGGACTTGTAGAATCTGACAAAAGCGGATTTGTAACTGCAAACGTGAAAAATTCGCTTAGTGGATATATCTGAACGCCAATTCCGCTTTTAAAGTCATTTAATGTACCCATCCATTGTGACTTTGCTGAAAACTCAGCTTGAAATCCTGTCATCTGATCGACCCTGTCCCCACCGATGAAGTATCTTTCATTTTGTGCGATGGCTTCAGCGTAATCCGCCTGCGTTAATTGAATCAGACCACCGCTTGTAATTCTTGCCTGAGCCCTGCGGTGGTATGTAACTAAACTTAACAAAGAGTTATCTGACAGAGTTGCATTAAGCCGAACCCCTATCAAATAGTCGTCCAGGTTTTGAACTTGGTTTTGTTCCGGAATCTTATAAAGGGCATTTGGAATTTGGTAGTAAGTCTCGTTGTACATTGAGATCAAATCCAGGCTAACATTTTGCTCCAGAAATGTGGTAAACTTCCCAAAGTAGTTGTATGAAGAGCCATTATCGTGATTAGGCTGGCCTTCGGTAATAGGGTCGAGATAGCGATTTGTGGAAAAAGTGTTGAAATTAAAATAGGCAGCGGTCCTTTCGTTAACGTTGCCGCCGATTTCTATGTTTGCACTGCGGCTATTGAATGAGCCATAAGATGCCCCTGCATTGGCAAATAAAGGTTTGTCAAATCCAGATTTTGTAGTAATTGCCAGTACTGCAGACGCCTCTATGCCATATTCTGCAGGAAGACTGCCAGTTTGGACATTTACTGCTTTTATTAAACCGGCATTAAATAAGCTGGAATAAACCCTTGTCATGTTTTCAGTGATTGGTATACCATCAACGACATATTGAAGCTGTGCATCCTCCCCACGCACATGCAGTCTGCCATCTTCATCAGGAACAACACCAGGTGTGTTGAGAAGGATGGTTTCTATCTTCTTGTTACCGATAGCCAGAGGTAAGTTATCAATTGACTTTGCCGTGAAAATGGTCCTCGATCCTTGCTGAAAGTCCATTATTTGTGATCTGTTAGCTGTGACCACTACCTCAGGTGTCCGGTATTCTGAAAGTTTCTCAATGTTGACAAAAATCGGGACCGCCGTTCTTACATAGACTTCCCTTGCGGCAAGTACATCCGAATCGTAAGTGATCCTGAGTGTGTAGATCCCAAAGGGAACATCCCTTAAATAAAACGACCCATCCGGATTTACACTTGATTCTTGAATAACAGCATGGCTATTCATTTCTAGGAGCTGCACCTTCACTCCGGTTTCAATTTGTGGAATCACATCGTGAACTGTCCCTGTAATTGTTCCGGAAGAGGTCTGTGCAATTGCATTACCTGCCATTATTGCAAATATAAATAATGATCTTATAGTTGTTCTCATAATAAAAAATGTAAGTAGATGTATGTAGTTTTTCAATTCAACATTGCAAAATTAGTCCGGAAAACAATTTGATTGACCAGCATTTGACACCTGCAACAGCTGTATTGATTATTTTGGAAAATATTGAAATCTTTTCGGCAAGTTAACTATAACTGAAAGGAGGTTTCAGGATGATGATTGGGTTAATTTCGCTTATGAAGGGGATAAAGAGGGGACTTCATCCAATGTTTGCATTAGTGGGCATTCTTATTTTTTCAATAGCAGTTCTAGCTCAGAGCAACAGAGATGTTTTGAAGGACACTCTCAGTAATGGAATGCGTGTTGTGATTGTTCGTAATGCAATTTCCCCCGTTGTGACGACAGAGATAAATTATCTTGTGGGCTCTGATGAAGCGCCGCAAGGTTTTCCCGGTACTGCCCATGCACTTGAGCATATGATGTTTCGGGGGAGCGATGAACTCTCTGCTGCACAACTGGCAAATATATCTGCTGCTTTAGGTGGTGACTTCAATGCTGACACTCAGCAAATGGTTACCCAGTATTTTTTTACGGTTCCCTCTGATTATCTGGATGTTGCCTTGAGGATTGAGGCTATCAGGATGAAGAGTATAGCTGCGAATGATTCTTTATGGAATCAGGAGCGAGGCGCAATTGAGCAGGAAGTTGCACAGGACATGTCCAATCCGCAGTATGTGTTTTATACGAAGCTTCTTGAAGCAATGTTTAAAGGAACACCCTATGCTCATGATGCCCTTGGCACACGTGCATCATTTGACAGCACTACTGCCGCAATGCTGCAGGAGTTTCATAAGAAATGGTATGTGCCTAACAATGCAGTGCTTGTTATTGTTGGTGATGTTCAGCCTGAAAAAACACTTCAGGAAGTGAAAGAACTTTTTGGTGCCATACCGCCCGGCAGGATTCCACAACGGCCTCAGTTCGATTTTCAACCGGTTGTTTCTGACACCTTAAATTTAACTACAGACTATCCTTATGGGTTTGTGGTTATATCATTTAGGTTTCCTGGGTCAGATAGTCCAGATTATGCGGCAGCTCAGGTGCTTGCAGATGTATTAAGTAACCAGCGGGGCAGTTTATATTCCCTCGTTCCTCAAGGTAAGGCGTTGTACGCTGGATTTGCATTCGGGGGATTTGTAAAATCGGGGCTCGGCTATGCAGTTGCGGTTTTTCCGAAGGGAAGCAACACAAACTCTCTTTTGCAGGATGTGCGAGGTGTTCTCGAAGAGATTGTAAGGAACGGAGTATCAGCTGATCTGGTCGAAGCTGCAAAGCGTCACGAGATAGCTGCTGCAGAGTTTCAAAAGAACTCCGTGTCGGGGTTAGCATCAGTTTGGTCCGATGCGGTGGCAATTGAGGGGCGTCAATCGCCCGAAGACGACCTGGACGCCATAAAAAAGGTTACAGTAGAAGATGTGAATAGGGTTGCTAAGCGTTATCTGGATTTTAATCATTGCATCACTGCAATTCTGAGCCCTCAGGCCTCAGGAAAACCCATTTCGACCGCTTCCTTTGGCGGGAGAGAGTCTTTTGCCCCAAAAGAAACCAAATATGTAAAACTGCCCAGCTGGGCTGAAAAAGCTCTCCGCCGTCTCGAAGTGCCAAAGTCAAATGTCAATCCAGAAGTTTTAAAGCTCTCAAATGGATTGACTCTGATATTTCAGCCTGAGTCGGTTAGCAATACAGTTACGGTAGTCGGACACATTAAGAACGAGCCTTATCTTCAAACCCCGAAGGGAAAAGACGGGGTGGCAAATGTGCTGGGCCGTTTATTTGAATATGGCACTCTGTCCCTCGACAGGGTTGCCTTTCAGAAAGCCCTTGATGATATCGGCGCAGATGAATCAGCAGGGACCGACTTTTCTTTAAATGTCCTGGCCGATCGTTTTGATAGCGGCATGGCACTGCTTGCGGACAATTTGCTCCATCCTGCGCTGCCAGAGACTGCGTTTAAAGTTGTTCAAAGACAGACGGCGGCCGCTGTTGCCGGCCAGCTGGAAAGTCCTGACTATTTAATGAATCGAGCATTGAAAAGGGCTCTGTATCCCGATGATGATCCAACACTTCGGGAAACTACGCCTGCGACCGTTTCCGGATTGAGTCTGGATGATGTAAAGGCTTTTTACAACCATGTATTTCGTCCTGATCAAACTACAATTGTGGTTGTTGGAAAAATTGATCCGGACAGTGTAAAGGATGTGGTGAAGAAATATTTTGGAAGCTGGAAAGCAGAAGGGGAGAAACCAGGTACTTTGTTACCCCCTGTTCCACTAAATAAACCTGCGAGTGTGAATGTGCCGGACATCAGCAGAGTACAGGACAAAGTGACGCTTTCTGAAACACTGGGACTCGTCAGGTCAAATCCTGACTATTATGCTCTTCAGCTTGGCAATCATGTGTTGGGTGGGGCGTTTTACGCAACCCGTCTTTACCAAGATCTCAGGGAAAAGACGGGTCTTGTGTATTATGTTTCTTCCACATTTGACATTGGGCAAACGAGATCAACCTATTCGGTTCATTATGGTTGTGATCCAGACAAGGTATCTGTGGCAAGAAATATTATAATTCGCGATTTGAAACAAATGCAATTTTCCCTGGTGTCTCAAGATGAGCTTAAGCAAGCGAAGGCCGCTTTATTAAGAGAAATTCCCCTCTCCGAATCGAGCCTTGGTGGAATTGCTAATGGCTTGCTATATAGATCAACTCATGACTTGCCTTTAAATGAACCGACAATTGCAGCTAAAAATTATGTGAAGCTTAATGCTAACGATGTGCAGGCAGCTTTCAAGAAATGGTTAAGACCGGATGACTTTGTGGAGGTGACCGAAGGGCCTGTGCCTAAGTAAAACCAGGCAACGGTGCACCGGTAAACTGCGCTTTCTAAACAAGTAATAACAGTTAAAAGAACCTGGAGCCTTCCGAATTCCCGGAAGGCTCATTGTTTAACAAGTGTCAGGAGTCTGACCGACGTGAATGCTGTGCAATCACCTTTTCTAAAAAAGTTTCCATCTTATCGGCGGAATTTTCCCAGGTGAAATTAGCAGCCCATCTTATTGCTTCCTCTTCAAGTCGCACGCGGAGATTTTGATTTGTAATAAGCTCTCTCATTTTATTTGCAAGTGATTCGATATTTCCGTATTCGTAAAGCAGTCCTGTGCGATTGTCCAGCACACTATCTTTCAGTCCAGGTACGTTCGCAGCAATGACAGTTTTCCCACACGCATTTGCTTCAATGACAGTCAATCCCCACCCCTCCTTTGCAGATGGATTGACGAGAAATGTCATCTGCCTTAATAATCTAACCTTCTCCTCTTCGCTTACTTTACCTGTAAATGTTACTCTTGAAGATAATCCAAGTTTTAGAGTAAGTGTTTTTAACATATCAATATTATCTCCATCCCCTACAATAGTTACTTCAGTTTGTGGAAACTGGTTTGCGATTTTTGAAAATGCGATTATTAAGTGGTCAACACTCTTGTATTTCTTAATTCTTCCAACATAACCGATGATTTGCCTGTTTGCAGACGGTGATGGGAGAGCAATGGTGTTGTAAATTGTGGGATCCACAGCATTTGAGATTATTTCGATTCTTTCCTGCGGAATGCCTTTGTCAATCAATTCCTTTCTCGTGCTATCGGAGACGGCAACAAATGGGACTTTTTTATATATAATAGGGATCAAGCTCTCAGCTGCATATACGTAGCTAGCAAAAAAAGGATTCGTCTCCTTATAAATTGTTTTGCCGAAAAGATGATGTACGATTGTCACAAGTGGCCCCCTTATGAAAGTCGGAGTAAAAAATGGAATTTTGTTCAGGTCATCCACTACAATGTCGAATTTATATTCTCGTTGCAGCTGACGGTACATCTCCTTAACATAGAAATTAAACAAGTTTCTGTTACCTCGTCGAACTATTCGAATATGGTCAACAAATTCATCTTTCGGGGCATCTCGGAATGCTGAACAGAGTATTGTAACTTCGTGGTTACGTTTGGCAAGTCTCGAGAATATTTGATGCATGTGTACTTCGGCACCCCCGCTGGATGGATTTTTAATATCCTGCCAGTTTATAACCAGAATTTTCATTTGACTTGATAGATTAGAGGTGGAATATCATTTTTTTGCTATAACCCCAATCGAAATGCCTGTATAAAGAGAAAGGCTGCTAGAAAATTTATTCCTAAGCTTGTAGCGTATGCCAGAGGTCAGCCGGGATAGCTTCGGATAAAGTGGGAGCCTTATACCAGCTTTTATGAGAATTTCTCTGATAACCCTATAAAACAAACTCGGGTACATCCATTCGCCGTATCGGTAAATAATCTGCAGGCCAGCAGACCTCAGAAATCTATCAAGTTCGCCGATTGAGAATTCGCGCTCCCAGCCGGCAAACCATTTGTTCATTGCAATCAGAATATGTTTCAGTATTGTGTAAATATGGTAACGCTGCGGAACATCCACCAGAAGTAGCCCCCCCTGTTTGAGAATCCGCACGTTTTCTCTTATCAGTGATTCAGCATCTTTTTCACGAAAATGTTCCAATAATCCCTGGTGGAAAACAATGTCAAATGTTTCATCATGGAAGGGGAGGGAAAATGCATTTCCATCAACAGCGAAAACATCTATTTGCTCTTCACGTGCAAGTTCTTTTATTATCTTGAGAGAGTTCATAGAATAATCTAACATGACAACCGATGCGCCCAGCCGAACCATCCCAAAGCTGTCTCTTCCCGTCCCCGCTCCAACTTCTAAAACTCTTTTTCCTTTCAGATCAGTAACTTTTCTGATATTGCGCAGCACACGATCAGCGTTGGAATAAACTTCGTTGACATGTTTTTTTGCTGACCAAAAATTTTCCCAGTGCTCTTTTGTCGACTTTCGCTCTCTGGTGGCAGTGGATGTGCTGCTGATATGCAGGTTCATTATCTTTTGCCTGCAGTATCCGGTTGATTTTTTCCCTGCATTAAAATTAATTCTTGAAGTTGTGATATTCGGTCCTGAATGCTCCTTTCCTGGGGGAATATCCCCTGCAGTTTTTTAAGTAAATCGATTTCTTTCTGGTATGCACCCTGCATATCGTATAAATCCAGTAAAATCCTGTACGGATTGTAAGGGGTTTGCACATCCGCAGGATTTTGTTCAATTGCTTTTCGTGCATCTTCCTCCACGATTACGGCGTATTTTTCAAATCTTGATTTTGCACCTGCCATAAAATAAAGTCGTGCTATGTCAGATACGATTCTATAATCGAGAGGAATGACCTTGATTGGGATGCGTGCTTCCATTGTATCAAGAGTTGCTACAGCGTTTTGATTTTCACCGTGCGATAGGTAGTAAGCCGCAAGTCGCATAAAGCTGTTGCGGTAGTTTAACGTTAATCTTCTTGCATTTTCATCATAATAAATGTGAGGATTGTTAAGATTTCTAAATAGAAAGCCGTAATGAGGTTCTCTGTGAAATGTCCCAGGGGTGTAAAGAAGGCACTGTTTCATAATATTAGGGTCAATACGGTAATCTTCGTTCTGCCCTCGCTGAATCAATGGGGTCAATTGAAGTGCCAGCCCCTGCATTTGTAAATATTGCCCGAAGCCGTCAAAGTTATCGGGAGCTACTGTGACTGCGAAATAGACCGGCTGTTGCCATTTGTTGGTCTCAATTATGTTTTTGACGAGGAGGTCTTGTACCCGTATACCCTGGACCTGGCCACCTCCAATTGTAGGGCGAACAGTGTATTCAACATAGCCGCGGTTAATGATGTTCGTATCAGTGATTCCAAATTGATGAAATACGTCAGGCGGTACTGGCAATTTAAAGGTCGTCGTTCGCCACTCAATTGGTGTAATTGATTTGATGTCGTTATCAGATATGCTTATCGGAACCTTCTTTGCGCCGTGTGGGGTTTCATTTTTTAATTGGAGGATATACCAGTCTGTATTAAGCAGACTCAAATTAACGATCCGGATGTCTGTTCTTATTCCCATTACTTCCTGCAAATACCAGAGAGGAAATGTGTCGTTGTCACCATTGGTAAAAAGTATTGCATCCTTTTTGCAAGATTGCAGGATGTTGTATGAGTAATCCCATGGAACATAGTTGCCGCGTCTGTCATGTGTGTACTCATTTTGGGCATACATCCACATTGGCGAAAAGGCAAAAAGGACAATCACTGTAACAAGTGCAACATAAACCTTTTGCTCTGGATGGTTGAGTCTTTCTATTGTTGATTCAACTATTCCGGCAGTTCCGGTTGATATCCACAGGGCAATAACGAAGAAAGAGCCCACGAAAAAGTAATCCCTTTCTCTTGGCTGAGGCTCGTACATATTAAAGTAGACAACAAGTGCCAGTCCCATAACAATAAACATAGCCAGGAATGAAAAAGCAAATTTCCAGTCTCTTTTGAAATGATACCAGATCCCGAAGAGTGCGATAAAAAGAGGGATTCCAAAATAGCGGGCAGGGTAACCCCTTGTCCCGTCATACCATCCTGCGGGTGCCTTTATAAAGGCAACTGGTGCGTCCTGAATATCACCTGCTCTCCCTATGAAATTCCAGCCGAGATAACGTAAGTACATATGGTTTAACTGATATTTCCAGAAGAAATCCCAATCCGATTCATACTTCTGATAATTTTGTGCATGTTGGGGATCATTTTTGTCCCACCTTCTGTTGAAAATTGATGGCTGCTCACCGTATTGGACACGATTGAGGTAATTTACCAGATCTGTTAAAGTGCCTGGATTGTTTTCGTTTATTGGTGGATGAGCATTTGCTCTGATTAGTACAAGAGTATAGGTTGAGTAGCCAAGAACAACGAGAAGAGCAGCCATGATTGAAACACTGACAATTTTCTGTTTCAGCCTTTCAGCGCGAAAGATCCAGTAAATTGCCAGGATAACAAGAGCTAACGGCGTTAGCTGAAGAATGACACTGTTTGTAATGTGAATGGGTCCGATTTGCACTTCACCGTCAAGTATGCCAGGAAGCCATTCTACTATAACAGGGTAGATGACAGCAAAGGAAAGTATTGTAATAATTCCAAAGTAAATAAAAGTACGCAATTCAAATTCATGGTATTTGAAATAAATTAACAATGCTACCGTAAAAAATGCCAGCAGGCTCAGCTGGTGAACGCCAATTGAAAGCCCCATTAGATAAGCTATGAGCAGCAGGTATCTTTCACTATCCGCTTCATCGGCTTTTTCAAACCATAGTAAACCGAGCCAGACGACACTGGAAACAAAAAGCATGCTTGTAGCATAAACTTCAGATTCAACAGCGTTGAACCAAAATGTGTCGGTTACCGAGAAGGTCAATGCACCAATTGCCGCTGAGCCGAAGACAATAACTGAAGACAATGTGTCGGAAGGAAAGCTTCTCCATCTTGTGATGATTCTAACAGCTATTAGGTAAAGAAACATTATTGTTAGGGCACTTGCAAGGCCGGAGACGAGATTTATTTTTAGTGCCGGATCGACTTTAACAGGAACCATCATTGCCAGCCGTCCAAGCAATGTCCAGAGGGGAGCGCCCGGGGGATGAGGGACCTCAAGGGCTGTGGAAGTGGCAGCAAATTCGCCACAATCCCAGAAAGGTACAGATGACTGTGCGGTCATTGCATACATTACGAGGGTTAACAAAAATATGCTAAGTGCAATTAAGCGATTTAACCTCTTGTAATTCATGTTGTTCCCGCCTGATCTTTTTCTCAGATATACCGACGAATTTATTTCCAACAGTGAAAAAAAACAAGGAAGATATAAGTTTTAACAGAAACAGGTAAAAGATGGTCTTATTTAAAAAGAAGCCTTTAATCTCTTTCAATGATCAACCGGACGAAAATAATTTGTCTTGGCGAATTGAAAATCTTTCAGGCAAAGAATAAATTGTTGTTGGACTTTTGCCCCTGTAGCTCAGTATGGATAGAGCAGGAGTTTCCTAAACTCTGTGTCGCAGGTTCGAGTCCTGCCAGGGGCACCAGTTCCATGTTTATTAATCCATAATTTCGAGGGAAAAATTTTTCCCCTTTATGTTTTGTTGCGGAGAAATAGTAATGAAACTGAGCAATTATTTTATTCCGACGTTAAAGGAAAATCCTTCTGATGCCATAATGGCCAGTCATCGTTTGATGATTCGAGCTGGAATGATTAGACCTTTAGGAGCAGGTATATACTCCTGGCTTCCAATAGGATGGCGAGTAATGAGAAAAGTTATGGACATAGTGCGGGAGGAGATGGATGCCATTGGTGCGCAGGAGTTTTACCTGCCTGCTTTAAATCCTGTAGAGCTCTGGGAGTCCACAAACAGGGTGGCGGCATTTGGTGATACGATGTTTCATGTCAGAAATCGTCCGCTTGTCCTTGCACCAACACATGAAGAGGTTTTCACTTCAATTGCTAAGGATCACATCAGGTCATACCGCGATTTACCTCAAATTTGGTATCAAATTCAGACGAAGTTTAGAAATGAGCCTCGTCCTCGTTCAGGGGTTATCAGGGGCCGACAGTTTTTTATGAAGGATTCATACAGTTTTGACAAAACTTATAGTGACCTGGACAGGAGTTATGAAAAGCATCTTGGGGCGTACAGGAGAATTTTTGAAAAAAGCGGACTGAAATTTTTCATTGTTGGTGCTGCAAGTGGGGCAATGGGGGGGACGGGTTCCCAGGAATTTATGGTGGAATCGCCGGATGGGGAGGATACCTGTGCAGTGTGCGACATCTGTGGGTATGCTGCCAATGTGGAGGTTGCCTCAAGTGCAATTTCACCTATTGGTAGGATTCCTGTGTCAAAGGAACTCGAGGAAATTTACACTCCAAATATCAAGACTATTGACCAGCTTGCCGAATTCTTGGGTACATCTGTAGATAGGCTGGCGAAATCTTTGGTTTACAAAGTAGGTGATATGCCGGTACTTGTTTTAATGTCGGGTAATGACCGGCTAAATGAATCAAAGCTCACTACAATCCTTGGTGGTCAACCAGTGCCGATGAATTTAGACGAGCTGTCCGGGTACACCGGTGCTAACGCAGGGTCTATTGGTCCGATTGGCCTGACGGGGTTCAAGATTATTGCAGACAAACGGCTGGAAGATGCTAATGAATTGATAAGTGGAGCTAACAGGGACGATTACCACATTGCCCACATTGACTTTCTGCGAGACGTAAAGATAGACGGTTATTATGATTTGAGGACTGTGGAAAATGGTGAGCCATGTCCACACTGCGGACATAGTATGAGGATAGTTAACGCAATTGAGATAGGTCACATATTTAAACTCGGAACAAAATACTCTGAGTCGTTACATGCAGTTTACCTTGATGAAAAAGGTGAAGAAAGTCCAATTGTTATGGGAAGCTACGGGATCGGTATAGAGCGTATAATAGCGTGTCATATTGAGCAACATCATGACGATAACGGCATTATTTGGGAGAGCAGCATTGCTCCATTTCAAGTCCATTTAATATCTGTGAATACCGAGAATCAACACGTCAATGAAATAGCAGAGAAAATTTACAGTGATTTGAAAAAGTTGGAGATAGATGTTCTCTTTGACGATCGTATCGGGCTAAGCCCAGGGTTTAAGTTTAAGGATGCTGATTTAATCGGGATTCCCATCCAGTTGATTGTGAGTGAAAGGAACTTAAACGAAGGAAAGGTAGAGTTAAAAGAAAGATCGAGCGGAGAAAGGATGCTAATTGACCTAAACAATGTTAATGAGAAGATGTCTCATCGTTTTAGATGATGAAATTTGTTGTCCCTCAAAAAAGTGAGGAATTTTTCAAGGGCGATTAACTTTTTTCAATTTAACTTCAGGGCTAGTCTGTCTGTTCATTATTCTGGATCTTATTCATAACGAAAGGATAGATTAAAATGGCAGAAAAAATTTTGATCAATGGCAAATGGATTGAGACAAAAGAAGTCTCAACGGTTGTGAATCCTTACAACGGTACGGTAGTTGCTAAAGTGTTTCAGGCTGGTGAGGATGAAGCTGAACTGGCAATTGAGTCAAGTATGTCGGCATTCGAATCTGTAAGGACCATGCCATCATATAAACGCGCAGAAATTTTGTCGAACATAGCCGATCGGCTTCTTCGTGACAAAGACAGCCTGGCCGAATTAATGACACTTGAGTCCGGAAAACCAATTCAATTTACAAAGGGGGAAGTTGAGCGCGCAATCCTGACGTTTCAGATCGCCGCGGAAGAGGCAAAGAGGATAGGTGGTGAAGTAATCCCTTTAGACCTCGCACCACATTCGGCAGGCCGATGGGGAGTTGTGAGAAGATTTCCAATCGGCCCTCTGGTGAGTATAACGCCTTTTAATTTTCCTTTGAATCTTGTCGCTCACAAAATTGCACCAGCAATTGCAGCGGGTAACAGCGTAATTCACAAACCACCACCTCAAACGCCACTTACCTCCTTACGGCTGGGGAAAATGCTTCTTGAAGCTGGTGTGCCGGATGGGGCTGTCAATATAGTTCCATGCAATAACCTCATAGCTGAAAGGATATGCACGGATTCAAGGCCTAAAATGCTGAGCTTCACGGGGAGTCCTCGCGTGGGATGGTATCTAAAGTCAAAGGCGGGGAAGAAAAAAGTTCTTCTGGAGCTCGGAGGGAATGCTGCTGTGATTGTAGAACCCGATGCTGATCTTGGTTTTGCTGCCAAGCGTCTCGCCATGGGTGCTTTTTCGAATGCGGGCCAAATATGCATTTCGGTTCAACGAATATATGTGCATAAAGATATCTACGGGCAGTTTCGTGATTTATTCATAAATGAAACAGCTAGTTTGAAAGTTGGCAACCCTCTTGAAGAAGATACCGTGGTTGGCCCCATGATAAGCAAAGCTGAGGCTGATCGGGCATCTGACTGGATCGAGAATGCAAGGAGGGCAGGAGCAAAAATTTTGATTGGCGGCAAACGTGAAGAAAATATTATAGAACCGACAGTTCTGGAAAATGTTTCTGTTGAATCAGAGTTATATTGTGAAGAGGCTTTTGCACCGGTCGCCATACTTCAGCCTTATTCATCTTTTGACGATGCAATAGGGCTGGTTAACGATTCTCGATTTGGTCTGCAAGCCGGTGTGTTCACCAACGACGCCAGGAAAATTTTCAAAGCTTTTGAAGAAATTCAAGTTGGAGGTGTGATTATGAATGATTATCCGACATACCGCATAGATAACATGCCTTATGGTGGGATAAAGGATTCTGGCTTTGGTAGGGAAGGTGTTCGTTATGCGGTTCAAGAGATGACGGAGCAGCGTCTGCTCGTGGTGAACTATTCCAGGTGACGGAAATTGTTATGAGCGGGCTTAAAGGCGTCATGTCAACCAGTATTTTCCTTATTAATATCGCATCGAAGCTCCTTGGCATTATATGGGGGATAATTATGGCTCTCGTTTTGGCCTCCTGTTCAACGCTTCAACCAACCGCTAGTGTGCACATATTTCCTGCAGAAATAAATACAGCTTTGGCAACCCCCGATACAATGTCGATTTTAATTAATATAGATTCTGAAACAGATTTTGTGTTTGATGTAAATGGTTCAAATCAAATTCATTCATCATCAGGAGAAAAGATGTTCCTGGCAAGAAATATAAGTACTGGATGGTACTATGCCGATATCGTTGGGAATGAAATGTGGGTGCGCGGTATGCCAATTTATTTGAAGAGAGGTGGTGATATCTACATTCAATTTTTAAAGACAGGTGTATATGTCAACTACAAGCCATTTTTTAAAGTTGAAAAAAGCAAAAGTATTTATAATTCTTTTACACCTATTTTAACCATTGGCTGCTACGGATGTAGTGGTCCACCAGAATTTAGAATTGATAACGCTCGTATAAATCCAGTTCAGCCGTATATTCCACTATCAGCGGAGTGGCACTCAATAGAAATTTATAGCCCGATGGATAACATCCAGTTATATTACAGGGACCTTTTCGCCAATTATACGGTAACAACTTTGATACTATATCCGGTGGAGAGTTTTTGATATGCTTCAGTTTGTTCATCTTCACAATCATTCGCATTACAGTATGCTTGATGGTGCTTCACACATAGAAGACATAATAAAAAAGACAGTTGACTACGGCATGCCTGCTGTTGCGTTAACAGATCACGGAGTCCTTTTTGGTGCGGTTGAATTTTATAAGACCGCTAAAAGAGCAGGTATAAAACCTATCATTGGTTGTGAAGTATATCTTGCAAAGGGAAAGCGATTCGAGAAGAACGGCTATTATCATCTTACGGTTCTGGTTAAGAATTATTCCGGCTATTTGAATCTCATCAAGCTGGTTTCATTGGCACATTTGGAGGGGTACTATTACAAGCCGAGGATCGACGCCGAGTTGCTTGAAAGACACAGGGAAGGCCTTGTTGTATTAAGCGGCTGCTTAAGTGGTCCTGTCTCTGAAAACCTCGTGAACGGAGATTATGATGGCGCACTGAGATGGGCGAAATATTTGAAAGAACTGTTTGGCGAAGACTTTTACCTCGAGGTTCATAATCATGGCCTTGATGAGGAAAAAAGGGTTCTTGAGAGAATGCCAAGAATTGCCCGTGAGATCGGTGCAAAGATGGTAGCGGTGAACGATGGACACTATATTAGCAGGGAACATGCTGTGCCGCACAATATCCTTTTGAATATATCACAGTCATCAAACAGTACAAAAGACCCAATTAGGGATTTGCGCTATAAAGTTCCGGAGTTTTATTTCAAAAGTACTGAAGAAATGGAAAAAGCCTTCTCCTCTCTGGAATTTGGAATTCGAGCTCTTGAGAATACGGTTGAGGTTGCGGAGAAATGCAATTTGAATTTAGAATTTAAGAAAGATTTAATGCCTCGATTTCCAATCCCTGTGGATTCAGAAGTTTCAACCCCTGAGGAGTATTTTGAGAAACTTGCCCGGACAGGACTTGAGAAACGCTATACTCAGATAACCCCTGAAATTGAACATCGGTTCAATCATGAAGTCGAGATAATTAAAAAAATGGGATTTGCCGCATATTTTCTTGTAGTCCAGGATTTCATCAACAATGCTCGGAGTATGGGGGTGAGGGTGGGACCGGGGAGGGGAAGTGCTGCTGGAAGTATTGTGTCATATGCTTTGGGGATAACAAATGTGGATCCGCTCAAGTACGGCCTTTTATTTGAACGGTTTCTAAATCCGGATCGAGTGTCGATGCCTGACATAGATGTTGACTTTGCTGATAACAAAAGAGATCTCGCAATTGAATATGTTAAGAAGAAATATGGAGAGGAATCAGTTTGTCAAATTATTACCTTTGGTACACTCTCATCCCGAGCAGTTTTAAAAGATGTGGGGAGGGTTCTTGGAATTCCCCTTTCAACCATAGATTCCATAACAAAGCAAATACCTGTAATTCTCGGAAGAGTAACTCCGCTACAGGAAGCTATTGATACCATCCCGGAGCTACGGTGGGTGAAGGAGAGCAACGATCCAAAGATAAAGCAGTTGATAGAATATTCCCTGGTTCTGGAAGGAACGAACAGGAATGTTGGTACTCATGCGGCAGGCGTTGTAATTGCCCCCGACGATATCATGAATTTTGTTCCGTTGTATAAAACGCCGTCTACCGAAATAATTACTCAGTATGAGTACAAGAGTCTGGAAGAAATTGGATTACTTAAGATGGATTTTCTTGGTTTGCGCACACTGACTGTAATTGACGATACCTTAAGCAAGATTGAAGAGAATCATGGAACAAAGATTGATATAGACTCAATCCCGCTCAACGATCCGAAAGTTTTCGACCTTTTCGCCAGTGGACAAACTGTTGCTGTTTTCCAATTTGAAAGCTCAAAAATGCAGGAGTACCTGAAGAAGCTAAAGCCGACGTCAATTGACGATCTGGTTGCAATGAACGCACTATATCGCCCTGGCCCAATGGAGATGATAGATGATTTTATAGACCGCAAGGTTGGACGTAAACCTATAGAATACCTCCATCCGAAAATGGAACCAATTTTGCAGTCAACTTACGGGGTGATAGTTTATCAGGAACAAGTAATGCAAATAGCAAGCGAAATTGCTGGCTTTACTCTTGCTCAGGCCGACATGATGCGCCGTGCAATGGGAAAGAAAGATAAAGTGCTGATGGCTGAGCAAAAGAAACTTTTTATGGATGGAGCAGAAAGGAACGGCATTGACCGCAAACTTGCCGCAGAGATTTTTGATCTGATCGATAAATTTGCCTCTTACGGTTTCAATAAATCTCACAGTGTGGCATATTCAATTCTTGCGTACCAAACTGCATATTTAAAGGTTTACTACCCTGCTGAATTTATGGCTGCAACCCTTGCCAGTGAGATTGGAAATCTTGATAAGATGGCTCTCTTTCTTGATGAATGCAGGAAACTAGGGATTCCTGTGCTGGGGCCTGATGTGAACGAGAGTCAGGTTAACTTTTCTGTACAGGGAGGAAAGCTTCGATTTGGACTTTCAGCTGTGAAAAATGTCGGGACAGGTGCTGCAGCTGAGATTGTGCGTGTTCGGGATGAAGCTGGAAAATTTGAAAACATTTTTGATTTTGTCAGCAGGATAGATTTGAAATTGGTAAACAAGCGTGCGCTGGAGAGTTTGATCCAGGCGGGTGCTTTTGATTCACTTGGCTATTCTCGTGCACAGCTATTTAACAGTTCTGAAAAAATCATGCAATTCGGGCAGTTGGAGCAGAACCGCAGGGTCAGCTCACAATCCTCATTATTTGATATGCTTTCAGGTGGTCAGGATACGTTTGTAACCTATCCAAAACTCCAGGAGGTGACCGACTGGACTCAGGGTGAAAAACTCAACCGGGAGAAGGAGTTTCTCGGTGTTTATGTTTCGGGACATCCTCTTTTGAAGTACGAGAGCGAGTACAACGCTTTTACAAACGTCAGGTTAGGGGACGCTTCTTCTATACAGGATGTAACTGTAGCACGTGCTGCCGGGGTCATTTTAGCTGTTCGTAAAAAGATAGACAGAAAGGGAAAAGTGATGGCGTTTGTTCAAATGGAGGATTTTACAGGCAAAGGGGAGGTGCTTTTCTTTGCTGATGCTTTTTCGAAATATCAGAGTATACTTTTCCCCGATTCGATTATTTTTGTCAGTGGAAGAGCTGAGTCAAACGGCGATTCGGTAAGAATATTTGCAGGTGAGGCTTATCCAATTGATACGATTTCTGCCAAATTTACAAGGAGCATAACCATCTCCATTAAAACATCCGAGCAATCTAAGGAGCTTCTTTCTTCTCTCAAAAGTGTGCTAACTTCATCCTCTCCTGGGGACTGTCCGATTTATTTTAGGTTGACGGGAGATTTTAAAGGGCAGAAAATCTTTCGTTCAAGGATTTATTCTGTAAATCCCGACAGTAAGATCATGAATGAGCTTTACAAGATATTTGGTCATGAAAATATTAAGATAGCTTTCTGAGAACTTTTAAGTAAAAAAGGATAATTGTCTTATGAAACCAGTTGTGGTTAATAGCTTTAATTTTCAAAAGGAGGTCTTAAAAAGCAGTATTCCTGTTCTTGTCGACTTCTGGGCAAATTGGTGTGCGCCCTGTAAGATGATATCGCCAATTGTCGAGCAGATTGCTCAGGAATATCCAGGGAAATTAAAGGTGGCAAAAGTCGATGTGGATGTAAACAGGGAAATTGCAAATGCGTATAATATTATGAGTATTCCGACTCTCATGTTGTTCAAGGAGGGCAGGGTGGTAGATCAAATTGTTGGAGCCCTCCCGAAAAGTGCGCTTGTTGGCAGGATTGAGCGCTTTCTGGATGGTGAATAATCTGAACCCGTTCTGATTTATTCGCCAATAATCTTTATGACGACTCTCTTTCTCCTTTGCCCGTCAAATTCCGCATAAAAGATTTGTTCCCAGGGTCCAAGGTCAAGTCGGCCTTTGGTAATTGGTAAGACAACCTGATGATGAAGAAGTGTTCTTTTCAGATGTGCATCGGCATTATCTTCGCCGGTTCTGTGGTGTCTATACTCTGGCTTAAACGGTGCTATGGTTTCCAGCCACTCCATTAAATCTTGCTTGAGCCCGGATTCTTCGTCGTTTACCCAGATACCGCTGGTAATGTGCATTGCGCTAACAAGGCAAAGGCCCTCCTGGACATTGCTTGCCTTGACGGCTTTTTCAACTTCATCTGTAATGTTTACCAGCTCTTTCCGGGTTTTTGTATTGAACCACAGATAATCGGTGTAAGCTTTCATTTTTGAGTCTTCTCCTTCCTTCATTTGCTCGTGTTGCGGATCGGACGAATCGTCGCTCCTTTATGCCTTATTAATAAACTTCAAAAATAAATTTAAGAAGAAGTTTCGACTTATGTAAGGCTGATGGCCACCTGAGCTCCTGGTAAGAAATCCGGACAGCATGGACTAAGGCAGCACAAAATCATTCGCATCACAAATGAGGCCATAGAGCAGGGTGGCGTGCTCTCCTACGAAGATACCGCCTTCGTCCTCACTTCCAGCGTTGTCACCATCAACCATGACATGAGCTCTATGAGGCGTAAAGGTATCCTCATCCCTCAGAGGCTGGTACCACGAACTCGGTCACAGTCAAACTCACAAGCAGGATATCATAGCACTTTACCTGGTATCATTTGATACTATTTAATAAGAATCATTTTCTTCGAAGCCGTGAATTCTGGGGTAACTATCTTACAAATATAAACACCACTACGCAGGCCCTGGGCATCAAATCTTATGCTGTGAATTCCTGGCGTAATTGGTTTATTTTGAAGCAGAGATTTTACTTCTGTCCCGAGGATGTCATAAACTTTCAAGGTGACAGTAGTCGGTACCTTTAAGTTGAAACTGATGAACGTAGTAGGATTAAATGGATTCGGATAGTTTTGGTACAATTGAAAGTTTCCCGGGATGCTTTTTGGTTCGGTGTCAACGTGCACAATTGTTGAAATCTTAGCCATTTCCTGAGCTGTCAGCGGTTGGAAGTATGATGGGATGATTTGTTCACCGTTAGCTCCCGATTTCAGGAATACCCATTTTGTTGGATTGGTAGCTGAATCCGGCTTGCCTGTGTAATTTAAAAAATCAAATCCAAAAGCGTCTTTCCAGTCGGGTGCGAGCGGAATGACCCCTTTTGTATTAAATAACTTGCTCTGGGTAGAATCCCATTTTATTATGGGCACGAAGTGATTGTTATTGTATTGCTGAACGATTGAGTTATTGTGGCAGTCAGTGCAGGCTCTACCCCGCTTTCTAATTGTATGTGAGTAAAATGGTGCAGCTACAACAAAGGACTTTCCCTGGTAAGTCAGGGACATAAATGTTCCAGGATAGATCTTCCCATTGGGCAGTTTGCCTAGTAATATGAAATCCCTGAACTGCGCATATGCTCTCTTAATTCTTCCATCTGTCGCCAGCTCAGTCTCAAAGTGGCAGTTGTAGCAGGTAATGGATGCATATTGATGACACGCTGCACAGTCAAGAGTACCATTATGGACAGTGTGGGAAGTTGTATTAGGTACCGATGTGTGGCATTTTTCGCACCTTGGACTTTGGCTGTTGGGATCATTGAACTGGTCCCACATTGCTTTGTAACTCGATGCATCGGCATGCACATCATTTTTCGTGTGACAGGTCTTGCAGGTGAGGCCAGCGGCTACATGCACGTCGGTGTAGTTTGTGTCTATTTTACTGATTGTAATAACAGCTCCCTGACGACTGTGACACTTCAGGCAAGTCTTAGGCGAATTTACTGAGAAGTCCGATGCATGGCAATCATTGCAGCCCGGCTTGTAAGTAGAGTCCACAACAGCAACTCCTGTGGCAAGCGAGTCCCCGTGACACCGTGTGCATGTGAGCTGGTTCCATGCAACTCCAAATATGGATTCAGCTCCGCCATTTGTACCGCTGTACCACAAATATTTACCGCCTCGTGTGAAATGGAAGCTGTTTGTTTGTGCTTCTGTCATTTCACACAAACCTATAAACGAAACAAGAATTAACAATATTTTGTTCATGTTTGCCTCCGTTTTTTTAGTGAAACACGACTCTCAATGAGTTTCATATGTCGTGCCGGTCATCCTTAAAATTTTCATGGCTGAAATCATATGAATGAGCCCAATTTTTTAATCAATAAGTGGTGTAGATTGCGCAAGATTTCCCCAAATTCATAAAAATCTATATGTCGCTTTGTACATTGAGACAAACAGAGCTCATGTGTGGTAAAAGGGGACAAACGGTTAGCTAATTTTCGATTAATTTGCTGAAGGGGATAAAAAACAGCCGCCAGAGGCATCTGGCGGCATTATAAAGAGCTGCTGGTTATGTCACTTACTGGAGACTGTGGGAAGATTCTTGTTACATCAAGTACGACTCTTCTCAATTGCTTCAACTGCGCAAACTGCTGCAATATTTACAATGGCATTAACATCACAGCCCTGCTGAAGGACATGGACAGGCTTTGCCATTCCCATGAGGATAGGTCCAAGTAAGTCTGCGCCTCCTATTTTGCCCATCAGTTTGTAAGCAATGTTTCCGGAATCGAGGTCGGGGAAAATCAACGTGTTTACACCGTTCTTTAAGATGGTGAAGGGGTATACATCGCTAAGGACGTCTGGTGAGAGCGCAACATCGGCCTGAATTTCCCCATCAATGATAAGATCTGGATCAATTGATTTAGCAATATTCACAGCTTCTGCAACTTTTATGGACTCAGGAGACCTTGTGCTTCCGAAGTTGCTGAATGAAAGCATGGCGATCTTTGGAGTGATATTAAACCTTCGCACGACTTCTGCTGTCATAATTGCGATTTCAGCCAGTTCCTCTGCATTTGGATTGATATTCACGGTTGTGTCCGCGAAAAAGAAAGTTTCACGCTTCGTCATCACGGCGTATAATCCGGCGACTCTTTTCCTCCCCTGTGCCATCCCTATTACCTGCAGAGCTGGACGAATGGTGTTAGGGTAGGATGCAGTTAATCCTGAAACCAGTCCATCTGCATCCCCCATTCTGACCATCATTGCACCCAGGTAATTAGGTCTTTCAAGGAGGCGTTCGGCATCGCTACGAGTTATCCCTTTCCTCTGGCGAATTAAGTGAAGTTCCTCTATGTACCCATTCATCTTCATGAACTCATGTGGGTCAACAATTTCAACATTTGAAATGTCGACTTTCAAATCCTTCGCTTTGGCTTCTATCACAGATTTCCTCCCAATAAGAACGGGTTTTGCAATTTCTTCGTCAATTATCATTTGCGCCGCATAAAGGATTTTAGCTTCTTCACCCTCAGGAAATACTATCCTCTTGTTGGTACCCTGTGATTTTGTTATTGCAGTTCTCACAACGCCTCTTGTGATGCCCATGCGTTCTTCAAGCTGATAAATGTATTTATCCCAGTCGTCAATGCTGACTCGTGCAGATCCTGTTTCAATAGCGGCTCTTGCTACTGCTGGTGCAACCCAGGTGATGACTCTTGGGTCAAACGGCTTTGGAATGATGTAATCCCGTCCAAAAGAAAGTTCAGCACCACCGTAAGCCCGCTTCACTGAGTCGGGTACCGGTTCCTTCGCCAGATTTGCGAGTGCTTTTACAGCGGCTATCTTCATTTCATCATTAATGGTTCTTGCCCTTACGTCTAAAGCCCCCCGGAAAATAAATGGGAAGCCGAGGACATTGTTTACCTGGTTCGGATAATCACTTCTCCCCGTTGCCATAATAACATCTTTTCTTGCTTCTGTTGCATCTTCGTAAGTGATCTCAGGATCCGGATTCGCCATTGCAAACACAATTGGATTTTCAGCCATTGATTTGATCATTTCTTTAGTCACCACATTAGCCACTGATAAACCCACAAAAGCGTCGGCATTAACAATTGCCTGTGCCAGCGTCCGTGCACTGGTTTCTGCAGCAAATTGTTCTTTGTAAGGATTCATGTCGATTGTTCGACCTTTGTAGATAACGCCTTTGGAATCACACATGATGACATTCTCAGGATTGAGGCCAAGTTTGATGTAGAGTTTTGTGCATGCAATTGCTGCTGCACCTGCCCCATTAACAACAAGTTTAATATTGCTGATATCTTTGCCTGCTATTTCGAGGGCATTAAGAAGTGCCGCTGAACTAATGATTGCTGTACCATGCTGATCATCATGAAACACAGGGATGTTCATCGTTTGCTTTAAGGTCTCCTCAATAAGGAAGCAGTCGGGAGCTTTAATATCTTCAAGATTAATCCCCCCAAATGTGGGTTCAAGGGCTTTGACAACTGTGATTATTTCTTCAGGCGTTCTTGCGTCAATCTCAATATCAAATACATCGATGTCTGCGAATCGCTTAAACAGCACCCCCTTTCCCTCCATAACAGGTTTGCCCGCCAGTGGGCCTATGTTGCCCAGGCCCAGGACAGCGGTGCCGTTTGAAACTACTGCGACCAAATTTGCTTTAGCCGTATATTCATAGACTGCGTCAGGATCCTTGTGAATCACCCGGCAGACTTCAGCCACGCCGGGTGTGTATGCAAGCGAGAGGTCACGCTGAGTTAAGCAAGGTTTTGACGCTACTACCTCGACTTTGCCCTTTCTTCCACCAGAATGGTAAAGAAGGGCATCCTCGGTTCTAATTTTCATTTTATTTGCTCCTTATTTTAAGGATTGGGAAACAGCCCAGAAAGTTTTGCATATTATTTGAAGATTCATATGTTGCCGCGGAAGTAAGTTAGATACTGGGAACCGATTTTTCAACGATGTGCAACTGGCTACTGCTTAACCTTGTTTAACCATTTTCATACTGCTATATTTTTTTGATTGATTTCACAAAATTCAATTGCGGAGTGTTAATTGGACGACTTTAATGGAATGGAAAATGATCTGGAAGCTGAGGACATCAAAAACATACCCACGCGGTTACCGGTGCTTCCGATGCGCGATACGGTTGTTCTCCCTTACATGTTGTTTCCTGTCCTTGTAGGGAGGGAACAATCTGTTAGAGCTGTAGGGATAGCTTCTAAGGCCAACAAGTATATTTTACTTCTTCCACAAAAAAATAGTTTGGTTGAGGATCCGGGTCAGGAAGATTTGTATAAAGTTGGGACAGCTGCAAGGATTTTGCAAATATTACAACTTCCGAATGGACTTTTTAAGGTTCTTGTAGATGGTTTGGCACAGGTTTTTGTAAGGAAATTCTCAGAAGTTCATGGCGTACTTTATGCTGATTTTCAGATGAATTTTAAAAAAGAAAAGATTAGTAATTATCTCGAGGCACATATCAAGCATGCATCGCAACTCTTTAGAGAATATATAGAGAACAGTGTGGACATTCCTCCAGAAACGTGGATGAGCTTTGACAGTATCCGGGAAATTGACAGAAGACTTTATTATGCAGTTGCACATCTCGATTTGTCACTTGACCAAAAGGTGGCACTGTACGAACTCAAAGACTTAAAGGCTCAATATTCAGAATTAATAAGGATTCTGGCGAAGGAAGTGGAAGTCCTGAAGATTGAGCGTGAAATTGATGAGAAGGTTCAGGGCAGTATACAGAAAAATCAACGGAAATATTATCTTCAAGAACAACTTAGAATCATGCAGGACGAGCTTGGTGAGGATGGTGACTATGGAGAATATGGTGTCCTTAAAGATAAGATTGTTAAAGCAAAAATGCCCGAACAGGTGAGGGTGAAGGCACTGGAGGAACTCGACAGGTTAAAGAGGACACAACCGTACTCACCTGAGTCGACAGTGACCAGGAATTATCTCGAATGGCTTGTCAGTGTGCCCTGGTTTAAGAAAACGGTAGATAATGTTGATGTTCAACATGCGCGCCAGATACTCGATGAGGATCATTATGGCCTGGATAAGCCAAAGGAAAGAATCGTTGAACAAATTGCGGTCTTGAACTTGGTAAAGGAGATGCATTCCCAAATTCTTTGTTTTGTAGGTCCTCCTGGAGTAGGTAAAACCTCCCTTGCAAAATCAATTGCCCGGGCTTTGGGTCGACAATTTGTAAGGATTTCCCTCGGCGGAATGAGAGATGAGGCTGAGATTCGAGGTCACAGAAGGACGTATGTGGGTTCTTTGCCTGGCCGGATTATTCAGGCGATGAAAAGGGCAGGTGTTGTCAATCCAGTGATTTTGCTTGATGAGATAGATAAAATGACATTGGATTTTCACGGCGACCCGGCATCGGCACTACTTGAAGTTCTTGACCCTGAGCAAAATCGTGCTTTTCAGGATAATTATCTTGAAGTGGATTACGATTTGTCCAAAGTACTGTTCATAACAACGGCAAATATCCGAGATAATATACCACCGGCTCTCGAAGATAGGATGGAAATCATCGATTTACCAGGTTATCTCGAATACGATAAACTCGAAATTGCGAAAAGGCACATAGTTCCCAGGCAATTGAAAGCTCATGGAATAAAAGCGACAGATGTTGTGTTTGAAGATGCAGCAATCATAAAAATTATCCGGGAGTACACATGGGAGGCAGGGGTCAGAGACCTTGAAAGGTCAATTGCAGGAATTTGTAGAAAGATTGCAAAAGATTTGGTTGGTATTAGAAATAGCAGTCAAAGTGCATTTAGTCAAATTGTAGTAGACGAAAAGAAGGTGGAAGAAAATTTAGGCGTCCCAAAGTTCTTTACAAAACTTCTTCACAGGGAAAGCAGGGTTGGTGTTGCCAATGGTCTTGCGTGGACAAGTGGAGGTGGCGATATTTTGAATGTCGAGGTTGTGGTAATAAAAGGAACTGCCAAGCTCATTATGACAGGTAGATTGGGAACAGTAATGCAGGAGTCGGCACAGGCGGCTCTGAGCTATCTACGGGCCAATGCGAAGAGATTCGGTCTTTCCAGAGATTTTTATAAGGATCAAGAAATTCACATACATGTACCGGAAGGCGCAACGCCGAAGGATGGCCCATCAGCAGGAATTACAATTGCAATAGCAATTTTATCGGCAGTTTCAGGCAGACCTGTGAGGGGTGATGTTGCAATGACTGGTGAGATAAACTTGAGTGGAGATATAATGCCTGTAGGCGGCCTGAACGAAAAGCTCCTTGCAGCCAAAAGGTATAGGATAAGCAAGGTTCTTGTTCCGGAAGATAACCTCAGGGACCTCACTGAAATACCGTCTGCAGTAAAAGATGGGATCGAAATTGTTCCACTTAAAAGAATTGAAGATGCTTTTGGTCATGTTTTTGATCTTAATGTGAAGAAACCACAAACTTCAAGGAAGGCAGAAAACAGGGAGAAATGACTTATCTCGTCACAGCACGTAAATGGCGGCCTATGCGTTTTGACGAAGTCACCGCCCAGGAACATGTAACCATAACTATTAAGAACTCGATTCGGAGCAACAGAATTGCTCATGCTTACCTTTTCAGTGGGCCGAGCGGTGTTGGGAAAACAACAACTGCCAGGATTTTAGCAAAAGCAATTAATTGTCCAAACGTTAAAGAAGGTGAGCCGTGCAATGAATGCGATGTTTGCCGGGAGATAACTGAGGGAAGAAGCCTTGATGTTATTGAAATAGATGGGGCATCCAATCGTGGAATTGACGAGATCAGGGATTTGAGAGAATCAGTTCGTTATTTGCCCTCCAGCTTGAGGTATAAAGTCTACATCATTGATGAAGTGCACATGTTGACAAAGGAGGCATTCAACGCTTTGCTGAAAACTCTTGAAGAGCCACCGCCTTACGCAATTTTTATCCTGGCCACAACCGAGCCGCACAGGGTTCTTCCGACTATAATGACACGCTGTCAGCGTTTCGATTTCAGGCGCATTGAAATTGAAATGATAATGGAAAGGCTGAGGTATATAGCTGCAGAAGAGAAGATAAAAATAGATGAGGAATCACTCGTCGCAATTGCAAAAAAGAGCGACGGATCAATGCGTGATGCGCTCAGTATATTTGATCAGGTTGTGGCGTTTTGCGGTAGCGAGATAAGGCATGATTCGGTAATTGAAGCGCTCAGCCTGGTTGATGAAGAGCTGTTTTTCAAGATGACCTCAATTATTGTAGACCGTGACTTTAATGGGGCGATTTTACTTGCGTCTGAAATTTTTTCCAGAGGATATGATATTGTTGAATTTTTAAACGGACTGGCAGAACATTTACGGAACCTGTTGATTGTTTGCAGCACAAAAACTGCCGATCTTTTGGAAGCTTCTAATTTTTATAAACAAAGATATCTTGATGCCGCTAAAGCTTTTGACACTCCAGATTTGTTGCGACTTTTAAAAGTCGTTACTGACGCCGTTCAGCAAATTAGGTACGTATCCCAACCAAGGATAAAACTTGAGATGACTCTTCTTCAGCTTGTAAATATGGAGAAATCAATTTCACTTGATTTACTGTTTCAGGAAATTGAAATGTTAAAAAAAAAATTAACGGGTAGCCAGTTGTCTGTATCAGATCTTCCCGGAAGTTCTTTTAATAACATTGGTTTGGAAGAAAAGGCTATACCACATCAAAGGAAACACGGTTTATTGCCTTCGCATTTGTCAAAAACGAATTTACGACCCGATAGAATTTCAGTTCATGAAGCTACTTTTCAGGAGATCAATGCAAGGTGGGATGAGCTTCTTCTTAATATTAAAAAGGAGAGGATAGCTGTCTGGACTCAAATGTTGAATGTGAAACCAAAAGGAATGGGAAATGGCTTCCTCCTGTTGTCATTGCCTGATGAAGGAACACTCCTTGTGTTGAGGCAATTTAAGAGATATTTAGAGGATGCGATTCAAAAATTTTTGGGCTTGAAAGTTGCTGTTGAATTTTCTCTTGAGTATAGTGGACCACGCGATGATGGAAAAGCTGGCTATGACGAAATGATCATAAAGATATTAAAGGATGACTTTGGTGCAGAGGAGGTGGAGTAACATATTGCCGCGGTTCTGGCCGACCTCAATGTGTACTGTTTTGGTGACGCTTCTTATATCGGTCAGTGTGCAGGCTGGAGGAATTGACTTTCGGAAATACACACTTGACTTCTTGTCAACAGGCGTTGGTGCAAGAGCATTGGGAATGGGCGGTGCATTTACATCCATTGCAAATGATGTTAGTGCAGGTTACTGGAATCCAGCGGGTTTAATCAGAATTAAATTTCCGCAGATCATTTTGATGCACGATTCAAGGTATAACGATATTGTTAGTTACAATTATGGTGCAGCGGCTGTTCCTTTAAGCAAAACCGAATCGGTAGCGTTAAGCGCCTTTGTCTTGAGTGTCAACGGTATACCCAATACAGTAAACGCATTTAACGTGGTGACAGAGAGGATAGATGTCTCAAAAGTATCGTATTTTGGAGCTGCTGAAGTAGCCCTTTTTGGCAGTTATTCCAGAAAGATCTCCGAGAAATTTAGTTACGGAACAAACGTGAAGTTCATTCGAGAGAGTATAGGATCAACTTATGGGACAGGAATAGGATTTGACTTAGGTGCGTTCTTTGCGCCCACGGAGGATCTTTCACTCGGGGCAGAGCTCCAGAATGCAACTACAACAATTGTGGCATGGACAACAGGTACAACTGAACTTTCATATCCGGTTCTTGTAGTCGGTGCTTCCAACAAGTTTAACATTGGAAAATTTGAGTTTTTACCTGCCCTCGATGCGGTGTTCAATATCGATAACATGCGCAAGTCCTCAATGGTGCATGCCGGACCTGTCAGTGCAGATTTTCGTGCTGGTGCGGAAGTCACGTATGAAAATGTAGTTGCCTTGAGAGCGGGATATAATGAGGTCAGGCAATTTACAATTGGCGCGGGTTTGTACCTTCCAAAGTTGGAGATAGACTACTCATTTGCAAGATTTTCGTATAGTGATGCACTTGGAGATTCACACCGAATTTCAATGACGCTTACGCTGGGAAGTTAAAAGAGCAGGAATTCAGGATAAGTTATTTACGTTTATGGGATCCTGAGAATTGAAGAGGGGATCGGCTCTCCACAATACCCCTGTTAAAGCTACAATCACGGCATCTTCAATTAATACAGCAACTTATGTCAATTTTACCAACCGAGATTTGATACGCTTACCAATGCGTACACTTGACATTTATGTCGTGAGGGACTAACTTTTAAACACATGAGAATTTAAAAAGGTCTTGCCGGCAGTTGTTTGCATTAACTGAAATATCATAAGCAGGAGGTAATTTTATGCCGCATGGTAAGGTCAAGTGGTTCGACGGAAAAAAAGGATTTGGTTTCATCGAGCAAGAAGGTGGGCAAGACATCTTTGTCCATTACAGTGATATTAAAACTGATAAGCAGTTCAAAACACTGGACAAGGGTGTCGAAGTAGAATTTGAAATTGTAGAAGGAGCACGAGGTCTGAAGGCAGTCAACGTTACAGCGGTAAAATAGTCAAGCCGGGAAAATTCCCACCCTGAGTGCCTGCGGATATAATATTGATAACAAAAAACCCGTGGAAATGATAAGTCCATGGGTTTTTCTGTATATTAAGTTCATGTAACTTGATAGAGATGAAAGAAGAAAACTAACAACACGGGAACTGACAGAGGTTTCAGAGAGATGATCAAGCGATTTCAGTTCAGGGAAAAGGATTTTCTTGCAATTAGTGAAGTATTAAGGGTAAAAATGCAGAGGCACCGCAACTTTTATCGCTACGAACTATTTGACAGAAAATCCAGGAGAAAACTGGCCCTCGAAATATATCCAGATATGCGGTTTGGCAAAAACAAGAGCAATTTGATTTCGGTTTATACTATTAATTCTCATTTACAACTGCACCAATGTACAGGCTACCTTGCCTCTGAATTGCTTGGAGAAGTAACCTTTTACTCTGAATCAAATGGTAAAATTAGCGGCTTGATTATTGAGCGTGAAGCGGGATGCTCATTATATGCCAATGTAGATAGAAGTGTCCTTTCCGGCGACTTTACACGATTTGGACCGGAGGTGATGCTTAGCAGTATTGCGCTGTCACTCACGGAGACGAAACTAAAGTAATGACATTTGAATATTTTGTGGTATATGGAAGAGCGCCCAAATTTCGCCGGACGCTTCTTTTTAAGCTTGCATCTCAAATACTTAAACATGAGAATCATTCAGCAGAAAAAATAACTGTAGTTCTGGCAGGCGACGATTTACTGTTGGATTTAAACAAGAAATTTCTCCAGCACGACTACAGGACGGATGTTATTTCATTTGATCTTGGTGAAAAAGGAATTATTAACGGGGAAATTTATGTTAGCGTAGATAGAGCAAGAATTCAGGCTAAAAGGTATAAAGTTAAGACAAAGACCGAGGTGCTCAGGTTAATAATTCACGGTCTCTTGCATCTTGCCGGCTGGGAGGATGCAACCAGGTCGCAAAAACTGAGAATGAGACGCCGCGAAAATGAATATATTCGTTGGTTTCAAATCATGTCCCGAAAAAGGTAGCTTGACTTTGCTAAAATTGGACTTATATTTGTGAAGAAGGATTAAAAATGCAGGAAAGGATCATTGACCTGATAGTGTACCTTTTGGGTAAGCTACGGGAGAGGAATAGGATTTCCAAACTTGAGGTTTCAAGGCTTGCCGAATTTGGGTACACACAAACCGAGATATCTACAGCCCTGAGCTGGATATATGATAAGATGAATGCAAAGCAACCTTTGAAGCGCATGACGAAATCAGAGGTGCAATCTTATAGGATTTTTCATCAAGTCGAAAAGCACATTTTAACAAAGGAAGCTAGAGGATTTTTAATTGAAATGTTTGAATTGGGACTAATCGATAAATTTGATCTGGAAAATATTATCGAGAGAGCAATGATGACAGGTTCCAGTTCAGTTGGGTTAGGTGACATAAAATCAATTGCCGCAGCTGTGCTCTTTAATTTCAATGCTCCTGGTAATTATGGCAGTAGATTGATGCTTGATAGTTCCGATACAATAAATTGAGGCACTTTATTTTGAAAGTATTATCATGGCAAAAAAATTAGTTATTGTTGAATCACCTGCAAAGGCTAAGACAATTAACAGATACCTTGGCAAAGATTTTGTCGTCGAAGCATCAATTGGGCACATAAAGGACTTACCTAAAAGTGAATTGGGAGTCGACATTGAAAACGGCTTTGTTCCTAAATTGAAAATCATTCGTGGGAAAGCTGAGATAATTAAGAAACTGCGTGAACTTGCATCAAGGTCGGAAGAAATCTTTGTGGCAACAGATCCTGATAGAGAGGGTGAGGCGATAGCTGAGCATATCGCTGAAGAAATTGGCAACGATGACAAGATAAAGCGGGTTTTGTTTACAGAGATTACCCCGAGCGGTATTCAGAGAGCTATGCAGAATCCCCAAAAGATTGATAAAAATCTTGTTCAGGCTCAGCAGGCTCGAAGGGTAATGGATCGACTGGTTGGGTATAAAGTCAGTCCACTGATCTGGAAAACCGTCTATCCTGGCCTTTCGGCAGGTAGGGTCCAATCAGTTGCTTTGAGACTTGTGTGTGAGCGGGAGGAAGCGATAAAAAACTTTGTTCCTGTTGAATACTGGTCAATTATTGGAAAATTCAAAGCGGCGACAGGCGAGGAGTTTGAGGCAAAGCTTCATTCAATAGAGGGGATTGATTTGAAAGACCCCGAAGGGGGACAGAGTGATATTTCCCACGGCCCCACAACATTTTACATCAGGAATAAAGAGGAAGCTGACAAACTGGTAGCTGAGCTTATCTCGCCACTGTATGTAGTGTCGGGTGTTGTAAAGAAGGAGCAAAAGCGTAGTCCGGCACCACCTTTCATTACCAGCACCCTTCAACAGGCAGCAGCATCACGACTTGGGTTTTCACCGAAGAGAACTATGCTGCTGGCGCAACAACTTTATGAGGGGGTAGAGCTGGGGGGTGAAGGGCCGGTTGGCCTGATTACTTATATGAGAACAGATTCAACTCGGTTGAGCGAGGAAGCCGTCAGGGCAGTACGTGAGTACATTGGGCACAAATTCGGTACAGATTATTTACCGAAAGAACCGAGACATTTTAGAAAATCAAAAAGTTCTCAGGACGCTCACGAAGCTATAAGGCCAACTTACATTAAATATACACCTGATGACGTGAAGAGATATTTACCACGTGAGTTGTTTCTACTTTATGATTTAATATGGAAAAGGTTTGTTGCTTCACAGATGAGCTCCGCTATTTACGATATGATAACGGTTTTTTTGCAGGGTGGAAAATTCGTGTTTAGAGCTTCAGATTCCCATGTAAAATTTCCTGGATTTCTTCAGATATATGACATGAGCGCGGAGGATCTCGAGGTCAACCTTAAAGATGAGGATATAGGTGAACTACAAAAATACCGAGTTCCCAAAAATCTCAGACAGGGAGATCGGTGTGATTTAAATGAAGTTTTTCATCGTCAGCACTTTACCAAACCATCGGCACGCTACACAGAAAGCAGCCTGGTTAAGGAGTTGGAATCTCTCGGGATAGGCAGGCCAAGTACTTACTCGACTATAGTTTCGACAATAGAAGATAGAGGTTATGTTGAACTTCGGGAAAGAAAGCTTTTTGCAACTGAACTTGGGGTAAATGTGAACAAAATTTTAATCGGTAACTTACCTGAATTTTTTAATGTCGAGTTTACAGCAAAAATGGAAAAAGAGCTTGATGAGGTTGCAAGCAGAAAGAAAAACTATCTTCAGGTGATGCGCGACTTTTACGATCCATTCAATGCTGCCATTACAAGCGTTGAGGGAAAAATAGATGAAATAAGGTCGGATGTTAATGGCCAGCAGGTAACTTGCGATTTGTGCGGCGCTCCTATGATCATCAAATGGAGTCGGCGAGGGAGATTTCTTGCATGCAGCCGTTATCCAGAATGCAGAAACACCAAACCAATTGATGCGCACGATGATAATAACCGTCCTACTGGAGAGAAATGTCCCGAATGTGGCGGTGACCTGATTTATAAGAACAGCAGGTTTGGGAAGTTCATTGGCTGTTCAAATTATCCGAATTGCAAGTATACGAAAGGAATAACAACAGGGGTAAAATGTCCCGAATGTGGGAAGGGTGAGCTTGCACAGAGGTTTACAAAAAGAAAAAGAATTTTTTACGGCTGCACAAACTATCCCAATTGCAAGTATGCAACGTGGGACGAGCCGGTAAATATTTCTTGTCCAAATGGAGATTCCACGTTCCTTTTAAAAAAATATTCAAAATTAAAAGGTACATATTACAAATGTCCAAAATGCGGAGCTGAGTTTTCAACAGAAGAAGTGAAAAATGTCTCCGCGCCTTCTGTTGAGGTAAATGTCAAATGAAGTACAGCGTTAACAAAGCAAGGAGTATGTTTCTCGAATATCTTAAAAAGGAGAAGGCTGCCTCCCCGCTGACGATTCTTACATACGATAAATCGCTTCAGGAATTTGCGGATTTCCTTTCAGGATATCTTGGCATGATGGAAGTCACCATTGAGGACTTGTCGGCTGATGTTGTGCGTGCTTTTCTGGTGGAGCTGGATCGAAGAAAAAATTCGAGGTTAACGGTGAGGAAAAAGCTGTCCAGTATTAGATCACTGGCAAAATTTCTGGTACGGTTTGAATATTTACAGGCTGATTTCACCGGATTCATATCAACACCGCGTAAGGGGAAGCCAATCCCGGTTTATGTCGAAGAGGCTGCGATGGAAAAAATGCTATCGTCGTTACCCATTGATGTGGAAAATGGATATCGTGACAGGGCAATATTAGAATTGCTCTATGGTACGGGAATTCGGGTCAGCGAGTTATGCGGTCTTAATTTCGGAAGTGTGGATTTAGACGGCTGTACTTTGAAAGTTTCAGGCAAACGAAACAAGCAAAGATTGGTGCCCCTTTTGGAGCGCACAGTGGAATCTCTAAAGGATTATCTGCAGAGTCGTGAAGAGATGAATTTGGGATTCGACCAGCCGCTGTTTGTATCTTCAAATGGGAAGCGAATGATTCCTTCCTCAGTGTATAGAATTGTTGCAAGACAAATAAAAAAATTCTCAAACGTTGAGAGAAAAGGGCCACACACACTCAGGCATACATTTGCAACCCATCTTTTAAATCACGGAGCTGACCTTGAAGCAGTGCGCGAGCTTTTGGGTCATGCAAGCCTGTCAACCACACAAATTTATACTCATTTATCTATTGAGCAGTTAAAGCGAGTTTACTCGAAAGCTCATCCACGAGCAAAGAACTAAGCAATGCATCCAGTGTACGCCCGCAGCATCCAACTTTAAAAAGGAGGAAAATAAGATGAACATTAACATCACAGCTCGTCATTTCAAGGCCGATGAAGCTTTGAAATCATATGCAGAGACAAAAATTTCCAGACTTGGTAAGTTCTTCGACGGTGTCGTGAACTGCGATGTAATATTTAGTCCCGATCATTCGAAAAATAACGGCTCACATAAGTTGGTGGAGATAAAATTGGCAGTGTATAACAAAATTCTCACTGCTCAGGAAACCACGGATGATTATTTTAAAGGGGTTGACAAGGCTGTTGACAAACTCGAAATGCAGCTAAAGAAATTTAAAGAAAAGCTTCATCACGAATAATCAAATTACAGCAATTGTGCAGGAGCCGCAGCTGATCTTATCAACTGCGGCTTTTTTGTGTGCGGATTTAGACAATTTTATTTATATTGAAGTGAAATGGCATCGAGAACATGGGATACAAAGGAAATAAGGCGAAAAGACATTTCTGTTGGTGAGATGTATCATCAGGTTCGGGAAAAGACCAAGCTTCAGCCGTTAAATGGAGATATCGGATTTCATCGGTTAATTACAGATAAGAACGTTCATCGCCCCGGGCTAGCGCTGGCTGGATATGTGGATCTTTTTACTTTTAATCGCGTACAGATTTTTGGAAACACAGAAGTGCGGTATCTTAGTTCACTCAAATTTGAAGACCGCATTCGGGCTCTGGAGACAATTTTGCAATTTGAGATTCCATGCATAATAATATCAAATAGTAACGAAATTGAGCCGGAGCTGATTGGAGTAATGACTTCTCATAAGGTTTCGGTTTTTGTCAGTTCTCTCGAAACCACAAGGCTTATTTATTTTCTGGGAGAATTTCTGGACGATGTGTTTGCTCCAAACACCGTTATTCATGGGTCACTTGTAGATGTCTACGGCGTTGGTTTACTGTTTGTCGGCAAAAGTGGTATAGGAAAGAGTGAGATTGCTCTTGATCTTGTTGAAAGGGGGCATAGGCTGGTGGCAGATGATGCTGTTGGTGTTTTCAGGAAGGGTGAGGATATACTCATAGGTAAGAACTCAAAGATCGCACAGCACTTTATGGAAGTTCGAGGTCTGGGAATTATTGACGTTCGTAGTATATTTGGAATCCGAGCAGTTAGAAAGCAAAAGCGCATAGAAGTCGTTGTTGAATTGCAGGTATGGGATCCGCAGGAGGAGTATACAAGGACCGGTCTGGATCATGACAATATTTCTATACTTGGAGTCGAAATTCCATTAGTTAAACTTCCGATACTTCCTGGAAAAAACATAACTGTTATAGCGGAAGTCATCGCATTGAATCAACTTTTGCGGTTGTATGATTATGATGCTGCAGAAGTCTTTAACCAGAAAATTCAAGAAGCTATCAGAAAAAAGAAAAAAGGTAGCACAGGAGCTAACAGGTACTTCGAAAGAGATTTTGAATAAAATCAACGGGGAAAAATCAATGGCTAAGAGGATTCTCAAAGGTGAAAATAATGTTAAACTAAACAGCAATAGCATTGCAGGAAAGGTAGCGATTGTGACAGGCGGGTCACGTGGACTTGGAAAGTTTATTGCCAGGCGACTTGTGAGTGAAGGTGTTTTTGTTTCAATCGCGGGGCGGACATTGTCGGATTTGAAAGTGGTCGTTGCTGAGCTTGAGGCAATGGGTGGGCGGGTGATTGGAGTTCAGACAGATGTAACAAGCGAAAAAAGTGTTCACAGACTCCTGTCAAAAACCCTTACTGAGTTTGGCACAGTGGATATCCTGATTAACAATGCCGGTCAGTTTCTGGAGAGGCCTGTGACCGAAATGAGTCTGGATGAATGGAATAACATAATCAATACAAATTTGACAGGCCCGTTTCTTCTATCACGTGCTGTCTTGCCTGAAATGATGGAAAAAATGGATGGCACCATAGTCATGATTTCATCCACATCTGGAAAAAGAGCAAGTGCAAATTCTGCCGCATATTCGGCATCTAAGTTTGGTATAGAAGGATTTTCAGAAGCGCTTTTGAGAGAAGTTCGTGAATACAACGTTCGGGTGGTGGTGGTAACACCGAGCTCGGTTGATGTGACTGAGAAAGAGGCTCATCAAATTTTAAAAGGAGGTAGGGGAGCCCGACTTCGTGCAGAAGATGTTGCCGACACCGTCATCCATGCTATTAAGCTTCCACCTCGAGCACTGGTGCGCGAAGTGGAATTGTGGGCTACCAATCCATTGTAAAATTTGATATTGTAAACACATTTGTGTCTATTATGTTTGTTCCTTCATATGTACGTCTTTATGAAACTGGCGAGCTCGAAAGGAGAATCGAGTTATTGGATTCCATGTTGGAATCATGCAGCATATGCCCGCTTGAATGCCATGTTAACCGTAAAAAGGGTGAAATGGCACGTTGTTACTCCAGGTATTTACCAATTGTAAGTTCCTATACGCCTCATTTTGGAGAAGAACCTCCTCTGGTGGGTACAAAAGGGGTGGGTAATATTTTTTTTGGAAATTGCAACCTTAGATGTGTTTATTGTCAGAATTATCAAATCAGCCAAAATTACAGAGAAGAAATTAAGAACGAGGTTACATTTGATCGACTTGCTGATATAATGTTAGAATTGCAGGAACGAGGTTGTCACAACATCGGGCTTGTTTCACCAACTCATTTCGTCCCGCAGATAGTCAGGGCAATTTACATGGCGGTGGGACGAGGGTTAAATTTACCAATTATATATAATACGAATGCATATGATTCTGTTAAGGTACTGAAGCTTCTCGATGGCATTATAGATATTTATCTCCCTGACCTGAAGTACAGTGATGAGGCAGCCGGTTATCATTACTCAAAGATTAAAGGCTACCCTCAATTTGCTAAATATTCAATAAAGGAAATGCATCGTCAGGTTGGTAGTGAACTTGTATTTGGTGACGATGGCTTGTTAAAGAGGGGGTTGATTATTAGACACCTTGTTCTTCCTAATGACATTGCGGGAAGTGAAGAAATACTAAGATGGATAGCTAATGAGCTCGGGAACGATGTGGCACTATCGATAATGTCTCAGTATTATCCGACGAATAGAGCCGGATCCATAACGCTTCTCAGTCGACAGATTAGAGAATCAGAATACGAAAAAGTTCTCAATCTTGTCGAGAAATTTGGTTTTGAAAATGGGTGGATTCAGGACTTTGAAAGTCAGGGGCATTACCGTCCGGATTTTACTGACAGATTAATTCCGTTTAAAGATCAGGTTTATTGATCATATTCTGAATCACCCTTTTCGTTATCATCGAACGGGAAAAATATTTCTCCACGTTCAGGATGATTTTTTTCTCTAACAAAAACACCATCCGGATAAACGTCTAATTCAATTCTGTCTTTCAGGTAGCCTGTTATTATTGCTGCAAACAGCTCTTCTTCCTCTTTTCGCCTTATGAAGTCGTTAGTTGGATTGTCTAAATTGTCATCCATGACCGCTTCCTTTCTCCTTTTGTGACAAGTTACGAACTTTTTTAACGCAACTGAGATTTTTATCGGAAGTTTCTCAAAACAGTTGAGCTGGTGTCTAAAATTTGCTACTTATTGAGGATTTGAGCTGCACTGGCAAAAATAGAGTCGAACATTGGTGCAGTTAATTTCCCTGTAAACGTATTTTGCTGGCTTGGATGGTAAGATGCGATAATGGTTATCCGGTCATTAATTGGAAATATTAAGCCGTGAGAAAAGTATGGGAATTTGATTCGATTTGTGAGATTGAGCTTTCGGATGGTCTTAATCGTTGAATCAAATGCCATCCTGCCAAGAGTTACAATTACCTTTAAATTCGACAAAAGCTTTAGTTCACGGGTGAGGAAGGGATTGCAGTTTTGGATTTCTTTTGGGGTTGGTTTGTTTTCAGGAGGTGCACATCGCACAATTGCCGTGACATAGCAGTTGTACAGCTGTAGGCTGTCGTTCTTTGAGTAAGAGACAGGCTGACTGGCAAAGCCATATTTATAAAGCGTTCTATAAAGCCACTCTCCGCTTCTGTCTCCTGTAAACATCCTCCCTGTTCTGTTTGCCCCGTGTGCTGCTGGTGCAAGGCCTATTACTATGAGTTTTCCATTTAAATCCCCGAAGCCAGTAACCGGCTTTCCCCAATAAATCCAGTTAGAAAATCTTGCGACTTTTTCACCTGCGATTTTTTCCCGCCATCTTACAAGTCGTGGGCACTTTTTACAGGAAATAACTTCATTATTGAGAGTCTCTATTGCTTCTTTCACCTTGGCCCGGGTTATTGTTAATTTATATTCATCACCGTTTTCATTCTTGACAGGAGTATTTTTACCTGTTCGTCCCAAAATTTCCAGTTGTGGTGCCCTGGTACTTCATGGTATTCGTACGCATATCTCATTGCTCGAAGAGAATCGATAAAAAGGTGATGCATGGGTATAAAGTCCCGGAATTCGTCCTGGATGCCAACTGACATAAAAAAATATGGGAGTGGTTTTCCTCTGTCGCGTTCAAGCAATACAAAAACGTTGTGGTCATCTCTAAACATCTTGTCATTTTCCCCAAATGCATCAATAATACTTCGCCATGCAGGGTTTGTTTTTAATTTGTAAATATAGTTGGTTGTGCCTGCAAGAGTCGAATCAATAATTTGAGGGATTGAAATAGCTCCGCTGAGGTCCCCAGCAAATATGAACTTCCCTGGATATCTCAATGATAAAACAAGAGCTCCATATCCACCCATTGAAAGGCCTGCAATAGCCTCTCGAACCGTGTCAATTCTAAATTTTGATTCAAGAAATCGAGGCAAATCTTTAATAATATAGTCTTCGTACTTCAGTTTTTTGTCGGTGTTGGAATTAACATACCATGAGTTGCGTGCATCTGGCATGGCAATAATAGCCTGTAAACTGGAGGTGTAAGATTCAAGCGATGTCTTGGAGATCCAGTCAATTTCGCTTCCCATCCATCCATGAAGGAGATAGAGAACAGGATATGGTTTGGTTGTATCGTAACCTGATGGGAGCAGTATCATAACCTTCATTGTATCGTTCATACTTGAAGAGTAGAACCTCAGATGCTGAAGGCGCTGCTGATTTTGTGCAGTAAGTGGTAATGGAAGAAATGTTAAAAGGGCAAAAATCAACTTTAGTGACTTCATTTATTCACCTCTGTTGTCAGACATTGAACCTTACTACGATAATATCGCCGTCCTCAACCACATATTCTTTTCCCTCTATATGAAGACAGCCTGCATCTTTAACTGCCTGTTCTGACCCAAGTCGTATCAGATCATTGTATTTAATGACTTCCATTCGGATAAATCCTTTCTCAAAATCAGAATGTATTTTCCCGGCAGCCTTTGGAGCGAGCGTGCCGTTAGGGACCGTCCACGCGTGGACCTCTTTTGGACCGGCGGTGAAAAAGGTGATAAGATTAAGTAGAGAATATCCTTCTCGAATAACCATGTCAAGGCCGGATTCATTAATTCCGAGCTCACGCAGGAACTCGCTCTTTTCTTCTACGCTTAGTTGTGATAGCTCAGCCTCTATCTTTCCTGACACAACAACTACCTTGGCATTTTCCCTTGCAGCGATTGATCTAACGTCATCAACATATCGATTTGGTCTTTTAAGACTGGCCTCATCAACATTTGCTATGTACATCACCGGCTTGTCAGTCAACAAATGGAGTGATTCCAGGTATTCCTTTTCTGCTTCAGTGCACTGAATATACTTTGCCAGTCGGCCGGAGTTAAGGTGCTCGCTCAATCGATGATAGAAGTCTGCTTCCTCCTTTAACTTTTTGTCGCCAGATCGTGCTCTGCCTTCTACTTCCTTTAGCTTTTTCTGGATGGTTTCGAGGTCTTTGATGATTAATTCAGTCTCGACAACCTCAATATCACGTCGGGGATTGACCGAACCATCTACGTGTACGACATTTTCGTCATCAAAGCACCTGACGACGTGAGCAACTGCGTCCACTTCACGAATGTGGCTCAGGAATTGATTCCCGAGGCCTTCGCCTTTACTTGCCCCTTTTACAAGGCCTGCAATGTCCACAAACTCTATTGTTGTGGGGATCACCTTCCGTGTTTTGTACATATGAGCTAATCTGGTCAGTCGTTCGTCGGACACGGGAACTATTCCAATGTTGGGTTCTATCGTGCAAAACGGGTAGTTTTCTGCCGAAATATTGGCTGCAGTCAGAGCGTTGAAAATTGTTGATTTTCCAACGTTTGGAAGGCCGATTATACCACAATTAAATCCCATTTGTATGGATCCTAATCTCAGTTAATTTGTTTCGCTCACGGCAATAATTTTTCGGGGACTTTTAAGGCTCTGGTCTGAAATCGTCTAAATCAAATTCGTCATCGTCAGAAGTGAGGTCATCAATATCGTCTATTTCATCTAGACTCAGGGTATTGTCATTCGTGTCTGACTCAGTATAGAATTCCGATTTATAACCCATTTCTTTCATTTTTTTTGTTAGCGCGTCTAGGTAAGCCCTGGAGTTCTTTGCAGATTTATATTTCTTTACCTTAGACAGCAATCTTTTCAAGGCTTCAACAATGAAGGAATCATCAATTTCAGCATCAAGTTCTTCATACAGAGAGTTGATGCGATTCACGAGGTTAATGTGAAGCATATCAGATTCATCATCCACACCCTCGTGAAGATCTTCCGCAAGCAAGACAAAACTGTTTTCTTCTACAAGTTTGATAAACGAAGCCAGTGATTCGGTGATATATCCATCATCCAGCTTATCCCCCTGCCCCTCAAATATTTTGTCGACTTCAAATATCGCAATTTCAATTTCGAGGTTTATCCTGTTTGCATCAACGGAACTTTTCTCCCGTTTCTTTAAAGCCTTTTTCGGATAATTTTTTTTTCTTAAATGTTTTTTGCCTGGTTTCATATTCAATTAAAGCTCAAGAATTTTCTTACAAAAAGCAATTCATTTTGATGTTGCGAATTCTGTTTTTTTTGCATTAGAAAAATCCGGTATCTTCCTTGCCATCAGAAAAGCTGTCACAAGGATTATGCTGCTGGAATAAAAAGGCCATTTCAAACCAGCGGTACCGAGAATTGCACCCCCTAAAAAAGGCCCAATAACTCTGCCAAGGCTGGAAAAAGATTGTGAAACTCCGAGTGCTGACCCATATTCTGAGCTACCGGCGTATTTGGTTATGAGGCTTGTCAGAGGTGGAGTAAGGATGGAACTTCCTGTTGACATTACAGCAATGAGCACAACAAGAACTCCAGTGGAATGGGTATTGGGAATAAAGACAAGTCCAGAAATCAAAAGGGTAATTCCAAGTACCATTGTATTTCGTTCGCCAAGTTTCTTTGTGATTTTGCTAATGAGTCCACCCTGTATGGCTACGCCAATCAGTCCCATTAAAGCAAAGAGATAACCATTTGCTGCAGCGTCGTAGTTTAACATCTCCTTTGTGTACAGTGGAAACGTAATGTACAATGTTGAGAAAGAAATTGTATAGAGAAAATAAACTAGTATGAGATTGAGAAGAGCGGGTTTTTTGCAGACAATTCTTATCGCGTCAACATCCACGATTTTTGTTCGTCCGAGAGAAGTTGATTTTTCTGCTGCAGTTGTCTTTAATCGGGATTCAGGTAAATAAAAATAAGCCAGGGTTGCATTAGTGAGTGATAAACCAGATGCGAGGAAACCGGGAGCACCGTAGCTTATATGACTCATGATTCCACCAACAAAAGGGCCGAGCATAAAACCAATACCAAATGAAGCTCCAATAAGTCCCATGTATTTTGCCCGTTCTTCAACAGGAGTTGCATCAGCAATGTATGCCTGGGCAGTTGCAATATTAGCTCCCATAAAACCAGCAAGGGCTCTTGACAAAAACAATGCTGATAGTGATTTTGCCAGACCGAATACAAGATAGGACAAAAAGGATCCAAAGACACTCATCAAGATTATTGGTCTCCTGCCTATCCTGTCAGATAGTCTACCCCAAAAGGGGACAAACAAAAATTGCATCAGAGAGTATGATGAACCAAGCAATCCAATTGTAGTGGGGCCGGCGCCAAAATGCTGGGCATAAAAAGGCAAAAGAGGAATAATTATTCCAAAACCTAATAGGTCAATAAAAACAGTGAGCAGTACCAGATAAACAGGAGTATTCTTCATTAGAGCTCCACGATATCTCCTGGCTTCATCTGAACTACTGAAACAGGAAAATTATCCGGAATTAGTTTCTTCAATTCTTCAGGGGATCCTTTTAAGATAGGGAATGTGCCATAGTGCATAGGTATAATTTTCTTTGGTCGCAACAGCTCGACAGCCTTTGCAGCCTCGCGGGGTCCCATTGTAAAGTGTCCGCCTATGCAAAGAAGTGCAACTTCGGGTGAGTATAGCTCGCCTATCAATTTCATATCCCCAAAAACTCCTGTGTCCCCTGAGTGATATATCGTTGGTCCACTTCCGTTGGTGAATTTAATCACAAATCCACCCGGTGATCCGCCATTAATGACTTTTTCACCATCAGTAATAGCACTGCTATGTTCCGCATTCACCATGGTGTATGCTATACCGTTCAATTCAAATGTACCAGACTTATTCATGCCAATGAGGTTTTCTTCTTTCAGGCCCTTGTTCTTCAAGTACAGAGATATTTCAAAGTTAGAAATTACTTTAGCTTCGGAATGCCATGCTATTTCAACGGTATTTCCAATGTGGTCAAAATGACCATGGGTAAGCAAAATCACATCTGCGGAAATGGCTTCTTTAATTCCTTTTGGCGCAAGCGGATTGTCCAGCCAAGGATCTATGAGTATTGATTGATCGTTTGGAGCAATGATTCTGAAGGCTGAATGACCAAACCATTGAATTTTTGTTTTTTTTGAAGTTTTAATATCCATTTTTTCCTCCTTTAATTTCTTTTTACCGACAGATCCTTTCTATAATTGCTTCGGTCATTTTGTCTGTTCCAACGAAATTATTGGGATTCAGATCTCTTGTTACGGTTTTGCCTTCTGCTACAACATACGACACAGCGTCGTAGATCCTTTTTGACGCGTTTAGCTCACCTAAATATTCCAGCATCATTGCACCTGCAAGGATTATCGCACAAGGATTTGCGAGATTTTGTCCTGCTATATCTGGTGCACTTCCATGAACGGCCTCGAATATTGCCACCTGGTAACCGATATTTGCGCCTGGTGCCATCCCGAGTCCACCAACAAGCCCCGAAGCAAGATCTGAAAGAATGTCGCCAAACAAATTAGTTGTTACTATCACATCAAACTGGTTTGGGTTCATTACCATTTGCATTGCCATATTGTCAACAATCTTGTCGTTCATTTCGATTTGTGGAAAATCCTTTGCAATTGTTCTTGCAACGTCGAGAAAAAGTCCGCCTGTGTATTTTAAAATGTTTGCTTTGTGCACGACGGTCACCTTTTTCCGATTGTGCTTTAAAGCATATTCAAAAGCGAACCGAATTATCCGCTCCGAGCCTGCTCTGGTCACAATCCCTATTGTTTCTGCGGCACTCTTAAATGCATCAATATAGTGTTCAATACCGCTGTAAAATTCCTCAGTATTTTCCCGTACGATTACAAGGTCAACGTTTTCAAATCTTGTTTTTATTCCCCGGAAGGATTTTGCCGGCCGAAGATTGGCATAAAGGTCAAATTCTTTTCTTAGAGCTACATTAATGCTTCTAAAGCCCGTGCCAACTGGAGTGGTGAGTGGTCCTTTGAGTGCAACTTTGTTTTTTGATATTGAGTCTATCACATTTTGAGGAAGTGGATCTTTATATTTTTCTATTGCATTTAATCCTGCTTCCTGAACATCCCAGTCTATTTTAACACCGGTTGCCTCTATAACGTTAACAGCGGCCCTTGAAATTTCAGGACCAATTCCATCTCCTGGAATGAGTGTTATTGTATAATTCATAAATTCCTCGTAGCAGGTGTAAAAAAATAAAGCCGTGTCAGGTCAAAGTCAAACCGTGTCAGTTGTCAGTACTGATGTATTTTGTAAGTCTTCAGTAGTTTAATTAAATTCTATGCGCCGTTAAGTTTGCTTTTTATAATATGAGGAGGTTGTTAAGCTGCGTTACTGGCATTACTGAATCTTGGCAAACAATCTCAAAACAAATCCCATGGATTACGAGAACTACTATCACATAATGCCGGATGGCACGGTTAAACAGGTAAGTCCATTTACCGGGACAGAGGTCTGGGCTGTACCTGGAAGGGGGAGTAAACCAGTGTCGTCTCAGCAGATTGTTCATCCTCGAAAATTAGAGCCCAAATCAAATGAAGATTTTTGCAGCTTTTGCGAGTCGAGACTTTTTGAAGTGCCTCCTGAAAAATCGAGACTTGTTCGCAATGGTAACAAATATGAGAAAATAGATTATCTTTCTCCAGATAAGTATTTTGATACCAAAGCTGAATTTCGCAGAGTGCCCAACCTTTTTGAAATCGTTACGCTCGATTACTGGCGGAAAAACTACAACTACAAGCTTTCCAGGCAGCAAATTGAATGGCGAAATAGTTACCTTGCTAATCCGGTAGGGCTAAAACATATAATTGACATAGTAAATTTCAAATTGAACCGTCTCGGAAAGTCTTTCGACGATTTGCAGCGTGTTCCGATGGAGGAAAAACTTGAACTTGCTGAATCGTTTTTTGGAGGAAGTCATGAGATAATTATTGCCAGGAGACATTATGTACCAAATGCGAAGTATGACAATCAGCTTTATTCTTCAGGTGAAATGACCCCTGAGGAGCATTTTGAGTATTTTCGATTCACGATAGATGCAATGGTTCAAATTTTTGAAGTTAACAGATATGCCAGGTATATAAGTATTTTTCAAAACTGGTTAACGCCGGCAGGAGCGTCAGTGGAACATCTTCATAAGCAGCTGGTTGCATTGGATGAATGGGGTTCGAGTCTTGATCAGCAAATCAGGCGCACTCGTGAGGATCCAAATATATTCAATGAGTACGGCCCTAATTTTGCAGCACAAAACAATCTTGTTTTTGCAGAGAATGATTTTGCAATTGCACTTGTTGGCATAGGCCATCGCTTCCCCACCATCGAAATATATTCAAAGTCACAGGCGGGACGGCCGCAGGAACACTCTCCAGAAGAAATACGTGGTGTAAGTGATATAGTTCATGCCATTCATGCTGCCAGCGGTACACATGTTTCCTGCAATGAAGAATGGTATTATACGCCTATCGATTCAGTATACAAGACTCCATGGCGGATAATGATTAAGTGGAGGGTAAATGTCCCGGCAGGGTTTGAAGGTGGAACGAGCATATATGTTAATCCAATGACGCCGGTTGAGCTCAGGGATAAAATTGTTCCCAATTTATACAGGCTGCGCGATGAGAGGAAGATTGAGTTTTTCAGGATTGCGGAAGAATGCAGGCTTAAACCTAATCCATTGAAATATTATATTAAATAAAAAAGGAGTAAAAGTGGCACAACACAAATCGGCAGAAAAGCGTACGCGTCAGAGCCTGAAGAGGCGGACATACAACAAGCATAACAAGGCGTTGATGAAGACTTTAATTAAAAAAGTGAGATCGGAAAAAGATAAATCTAAAGCAGAAACATATCTCAAAGAAGCGGTCTCAAGGCTTGACAGGCTCGCCTCAAAGGGAGTTATTCACAGGAACAAAGCTGCTAATCAGAAATCAAAATTAACCAGGATAGTTGAAGAGCTCGGTGCACCGCCAAAAGAGAAGATCTGAGTTCAGATTTTAAATCAGGGGGAGTACAAGTCAGTCTCCAGATTCCTGGTGGATCCTTATGGCAAATCGAGTTTAAATTCTCATGCCCTCCAGATCGCAGAGCTGAAGTGGGGATTAATTAGGCTTTTCCCGAAAATTTCAGCAGGAATGACTGAAAATCTACATCTGTAATGAATAATTTGAATAATGGTGGAGCTGAGGGGGATCGAACCCCTGACCTCGTGAATGCCATTCACGCGCTCTCCCAGCTGAGCTACAGCCCCGGTCTGTCAAATAACAGGTCTTAACAAGATTAAATTAAGGCGTTTTTTCCTTACCGTCAAGTCATCCAGCTTTAGCTCGTCAGATAATTTGAATCTGAGGAAGAAGGTTCATAACTTGTTTTGAGCACAAAGGATGGTATGAGTTAGGTGAGTTTAGATGTAAAGAAAGATTGGATAATTGTGCCACCTGATCTTGCGAAATTGTTCGAGGGGTTGGATCATGGGATTATTGTTACCAATGCATTTGGAGAAATTGTTGTCATAAATTCTGTGGCACGCTTGATGTTTGGTATTTCTGAAGGCACCAACCCGAGGAAGGCATCCAGTGAAGTTTTCAGTAGCTTCAGAGATCAGCTGACAATGGCAAAACTTCAGCCTGAAAACCTTCCTTTTAAGCAGACCATTTCCACTGGAAAAGCGGTATCCGGGCGAGAATATTTCATAGTTGATGCGAATGGTCACGGGCGTCACGTCCAGATTTCAACAACCCCGATATTTAATTCTGAGAATGTGCGTGCGGGTGCACTCGCAATCTTAGTGGACATCACAGACCGTCGCCGGCTTGAAGAAACCTTGACGCAACGGAATATTCAGCTAAACGCAATAAATAACATATCTATGCTTCTTAACCGGACAATAGATTTTCGGGAAGTTCTCGAGTATTCAGTTAGAAAGACGATGGAGATCTTTGACGGCGATGCAGGTGCGCTTCTCTTGCCGGACAAGGCAGATAGGCGCCTGTTTTTAGCGGCAAGCGCCAATTTGAGTGAGGATTTTATAACTGAAGTACATGGCTCTTTGATCGATAAGACAATTTTCGGTAAAGCATTTTCAGACGATAGAGTAGTTTCACTTGACAACCTGAAGGTAGCGTCGGGAATCCCCGAATCGTTAAGAAATTCTCACTATAGCTCAGTTGTGGTCTTTCCACTGCGGGCAAAAAGGAAACCTGTAGGAATAGGTGCGCTATTTAGTGAATCCAAGCGAATCCTCGAAGATTCACAGCGTGAAGTAATTGAAGGTATAGGCACAGTAATTGGAGCAGCTATAGAAAATGCACGTTTGCATGAAGAGACTATTCAGAAGACAAGATTACTGGAGAGCAAAAACAAGGAGCTGCAGCAGTTTACCTACGCAATAACTCATGACTTAAAATCTCCAATCCTTGTAATTGAAGGCTTTGCACGTGAACTCAAACGGGTTGAAAATATTGGAAGTGAGCAGGAAGTTCTGGTAGATGCAATCCTCAGCGCTGCTGGGCGCCTTCATTCATTGGTAAATGATTTGTTAGAGCTCGGGAGGATCGGAAGTGTTGAAGCCCCCGTAGAAGAGGCCGACATAGGTGAAATTGTGAATACCGTTCTTAATGAAGTTTCAATTAGATTGGCCGAAAAAAAGATTAAGGTGGTGATGGAAGGAAATTTTCCAAAGCTATATGTTGTGGTAAAATATATAGAAAGGATATATTCGAATTTAATAGATAATGCAATCAAATACATGGGTGATCAACCTGAACCAAGATTGGTTCTCGGCTCGCAGGATAAAGGAGATCATTTTCTGTTCTATGTCAAAGACAATGGAATTGGCATTCCGCCCGAGTTTCACGACAGGATATTCGCCATTTTTCAGCGTGTGAAGTCTTCCGACACTGAAAAGGTAGAAGGTAGCGGTCTTGGACTGGCTTTTGTAAAGAAAATTGTTGAGCTAAGCGGTGGAAGTGTATGGGTGGAGTCAGCTGGCAAACTAAAGGGTTCAACTTTCTATTTTACTCTTCCAAAACAATGAACACTCTTACATATTTGCTGACATTTTCTGCAGCAATTCTGGTTACAGTCGCCCTCCTCCTTTTTTTAATTTACCAGAACCTTCGTCAGAAAGTTTTAACCTTTTTAAGGGTTAGCGAGCAGGACATTATGCGATTCAACAGAGCACTTTTGGGAACATTGCCACAGGTTTTGGAAGCTGAAAATCTAAAAGATGGCTACGAAAAAATAATCAAAGGCTTGAAATCCGCATTTGATTGTGACGCGATCATTCTGGAAAGGCGGGGAGACTCAATAGCAATTATCTCTTACGATGTTGCGGATCAGGGGAAGGTTTCTGATCTCCTGATAAAAGCTGGAGTTTTGTCCAACAATGGCTTGATTCCCCTTTCTGAGAGTCGTAGAAAGCTTTTCGCTTACGACTACATCGAATTTGAAGATCCGTTTGAACTGTTGAGCGATATGACTACTTCGGCAGCCTCACGGAAGATTAAAAAGGAAATGGGATTTGCCCGGATTGCAGCTGCAAAGGCGGGTGCTGCCGGGAGTCATTCGCTTTTAATTCTGGCCAGGCAAGCTGAACAGATAAACAAGGAGCGGCTTACAGCATTTGCAGCTCTTATAGGGTCTCACCTTGTGTTGAGCAGTATCCGAAACGAGTTTGAGGAGTTCAGAACAAAGTTTGAAGATGAACTCGAAGCTGCAAAGCGAGCTTTCAGAGTAGAAGAAGCTTTCCATCAATTTATTTTTGAAAAGATGCCCATTCCCGCAGTTTTGCTTGATAAGAAAGGCTTTGTAATTGAATTAAATCAATCGTTTGAACATGTCTTTGGGAATGATTTCAAAGGCAATTCTTTGTTTGGGCTCCCCGCAGAAAAATATAAAGATAAATTTGCTGCATGGCTTGTAGCGTTAGACTCCCCTCCTGAGGCGTTTGAATTTGAATTTCGAGAAAAAAGTTTTAGAGCTTTAAAGGTAGCTGGGTTTAAACGGCAATCTTTAGTTGAGGATGCTGTTTTCTTCATTGATATAACGAGGGAAAACAGTATTGAGCGAGAACTTGAATCCATGCTTGGGGCTGCCACTTCTGAGCTTGAGTCGACAAGGAAGATTTTGGAAGAAGAGAGAGCTTTTTCGGAAAGTTTGTTAAAGGATTCTGCTGTTCCACTCATTGGAATCCGAGAAGGGGTCATAGAGATAGTGAGTGATAGGGCGTCAGAAATATTATCAATTCCTGATGGCAGACAGGTAGCAGACTTTGTTCAGGCAAACGGCTTTTCTGAATTTGATACTTCAAAGGAACACTTTGAGACGAGGGATAAAAAAAATAGATTTTATAAAGTTAGATGCTGGAATGCCGGTAGTTACAGACTGGCTGCTTTTAACGATGTCACTGAGGAAATCCGCCTTCTCGAAGAGCTTAAAGAGTCCGATGGAAATTTTAAGTCTATATTTGAACACTCCATGCCTGCAGCTATTGCTAAAGGGGGAGAATTTGAGAAATGGAACCAAGGTTTTTATGAACTTTTCAAGGAAACTCTGTCTGCGGAGAACTCTCTTTCTTCATTTTATCGCTTTCTTGGTGAATCACCTGAGGAAATTGATTACGGCCTTGAACCCGGCAGACCGGTTCGCCGGCTGTGTAAGAGTATTGATGGGAGGACAATCGAGCTCGGAATTGTAAAAAGAGGGAACGGTACTTTTGTTTTAGCACGTGATTTGACGGAAGTGGAAATGCTGAAACAAAATTTGCGGGTCTCTGCAAGTCGGATATCGGCATTACTTGAATCTATGTATGATGAACCAGTTATTATAGTTGAGAACGAAAAGGTAATTAACACAAATTATGCTGCCCGTGAAAAGCTTGGAATTTATCAAGATGCTGAGGTTGATGTTAATGCAGTTCTCAATCCGATGAGAGTCAGCGGTGAAGAGGACTTATACTACATTTCCGATAAGTTTTACAAGCTGGAAAGTTCGAAAGTTCAAAACATATTTATTTACAGGCTCCGCAACGCGACTGGTGAAGTGAAGAATAAAGAGCTTCTTAAAACTCACCGCGATCGGGAAACCCTTATGACGCGCCTTGTCTTATCGGAAAACTATACACAGGTTTTAAGTTGCTTAAAAGATCTTTCAGCAAATATATTTGAAACGTACCGGGAGAGGAGTTTGCCCAAGGTTGTCGGGATAGGCCTGGGAGAAATAAGTAAGGGATTTGCAGAAGTTTACCTATACAGTTCTTATACAGGTAAGATCGACCCTCCCCTTTCATTAACATTAACAGATGATGATAAATCGTTTATAACGAGAAGTGGTAAAGTTTCCAGAAGTGACGTCCCTGACACAACCTTTGGCAATGTACTCTCAATTTCTGAAGCTGGCGGTATATTTAATTCGTCGGCATCTGATGGCACAGCCGGTTTTGCCTTTGCTTCGTTCACTGGCCTCGTCTCAGGGGAACTTGTATCTGATCTTAATGGAATTTTTGGTGCTGCTGCATCTGTTGCTCTGGGACTTTTCACGAAGGCCAATGAATCGCTTCATTCCGTGCAGACCGGCAAGCTGCTTCATGCTATTTCCGGCCTCTCTTCAATGGCATCTCTCCCTTCGGAGCAATTAATGAAGTTCTCATTTGAGTTTTTAAAATCCGAATATGGGTGTAACGGTGTTGCTTACTATGAGCTGGAAGACTCAGGTTACCGTTTAACTGCGGATACTGGCGGCTTTCTAAAAAGCCTGTCGATAGATTTGTTGAAGTTTGGCATTTATTTTTCGGGCTTGCAATCAGTCCCACTTTGTGAAGGAGGCGCGGGTGATTTGTTTTTTGCGGTGCAATCACATAGCAAGAACTCTCTTCTGCTGGTGCAGCTGGGTAAACAAATTCCTGCACCGTTTGAGTTGACTGCTGTAAGTGAGGCTATCATTGAATTAACTGAATTCAAAAGATTATCCGAAAGGGAGTCAGCAATCAACGCAGATTTAAATCGAAGGAAAAATTATTTTGAGGATTATATTAATCGGTTAACCTTACTGACTTCAGACAGGGATGTCCTGTCGATTCTCGAGGAAACGCTATACAAGATGTATGGAGATTCGACAGTTGAGGTGATACCGGGTGAAGTCAATTATCGAAATTCCGATTCGTTATATATATCAAAGGAGAATGTTGAAGGGAAAAAGGTAATTTACACAGTTGATATGACAGCTATCAAAGGTTATGTATTAAAAGTATCGACTATTGATGGTGAATACACATCCTCAGTTATAAACCTGGCTGCTGATCGAATTGGATCCCTTGCTGCTGTTGAAATGTCACGTTTACAGATGGATATCAATAATCTCCGCAGAGATGCTGAACTGGCCAGGTCTGAAACACTAAAACTAAGAGCTTCTGTAGAAAAAGTACCTTTTGCTATAAAACATGCCCGTATAGAGATTGACAGAGCACTTGCAGGTCTGTCGTCCATTCGTCCGGACAATGAGGCCTTACGGGCAAGCAAACTCCATCTTGCAGCTGCCCTGAAAGAGATTTCTTTAGATATGGTTGAATCAGGGTATTCATTAGAAGAGTTGGTCAGCGAAGTAAGAAAAAAACTTTCAGACGATACGGTTTCGGGTAGGATAAGGAGATTCAATTTAGCAGCAGGTGCTGATTTCAAGATGGATGCTGTCACTTTTGATATCTTAAAGGATATATTTGTTTCCTCGGTAAAAAGTCTACCGCAACGCGAACTTGATATTCTTGTGGAGTCCTTTATTTTGCCAGGGAAGGTAAGTGTAGATTCAGGTGAACCAATTGAGAAGACCCGTCGAAAGCTTCAAATTAATATAAAAAGTATTCAGCTTGACGAAACATCGAATGATATATCGGAAAATCGTGATGCTGAACAGAGAGATTTTATCCCGACAGAGGGAACCTCTATTCGTATGATGGCGACGCGCCTTGAAAGATTGGGTTATGACGTGGAAATAACAGGTAATGACAGTCAGCTGCAACTTTCAATCACCGAGAACATTGGAAAAGCAGTTAAAGAACAGATATCAAAGTCAGGGTCTGCTCTTCTGGTAGAAGATGATCGTTCCCTTTCTGAGGAAGAATCACTGGTCTTGTTAGAGAAGTTTGAACAACTCCGCGTGGTCCATGACGCAATTGAGGCCGAGAAATTGTTAAGGGGCGAAATGTTCTCATATGCGTTCGTTGATTTGAGTTTACCCTCAATAAGCGGCAGAGAATTATGTTTGCAGATAAAAACTCATCAGCCTCAATGCTTTACTGTACTTCTGACGAATCGTGAGGATGAAGAGAAGAGCGATGGTATTGATGAAATTGTAGTCCGTCCGCTCGATACTCTTCGCATCGAACAACTTTTGCAGAACCATGCCTGAAGTTAACTCAATTGAACCGGGAGCTCAGGATATTGTTATATCGGTGTGCATGATTGCCCGGGATGAAGAGGAATACATTTCAAAAAGCATTGCCAGTGTGCGAAAATATGTAGATGAAATCATTCTTCTTGACACAGGTTCAAAGGATCGGACAACAGAGATTGCCCGGTCTTCGGGGGCTAAGGTTTTTAATGCGAACTGGGAAGGAAATTTTGCCGCTGCCCGAAACGAGTCGATCCGTCATGCAAAAGGGAAATGGATATTTGTTCTCGACGCCGATGAAGAGCTTGATGCTGTAAGTGGAGCTCAACTGAGAGAACTGCTTACAAACAGCAATGCTGATGCTTTTGAGGTTACAATTAGAAGCAAATTACCGGAAAACGATGTGGTGAAATATGAAGAAATCGTGCTGACAAGGCTTTTTAGAAACAGGCTTAATTACAGATATGAGCTTCCCATCCATGAGCAAATCCGTCCTTCAATTGAGCGGTCTGGTGGTATAATAAGAAAGTCCCAAATACTGATAACTCATTATGGCTATTTAAAGGCAAGCGTACAGGGAAAGGGGAATAGAATTGAAAGGAATATCTATTTGCTCGAGAAGGCGCTTGCCAGGGAACCAGGCAATCCATATATCTTATACCAGCTCGGAGCAACCTACAAGTATGCCGGTGAAAATAAGAAAGCTCTTGAACTTCTTTTGAAAGCAGAGTTGGAAGATAGAGGAAGATTGAGTCCAAACATTAGAGAGAAACTTTATGTAAAGCTTGGGCAGCTAAGTCTTGATAAGGGCAATTACGCTGATGCAGTTCAATTTGAGGGGAAAGCTCTTGAAATAAACCCACGAAATGAGATAGCGATGCTGGTTACATCTGTTTCTTTTCTCTTCATGAACAATGTCGCTGAGGCTTACGGATTTTTGCAGAGGATGCGGAAGCTGGGTATTAGTAGCTTGAGGGACGACAGCGTGCTTGAAAAATTAATTTCAGTTTGCCGTTCATTTGGTTTTTCGGGGTAGCATTTCCTTCTGGCGCGGGTCTAAGAACTTTAATATTAAAAATTTTGGTTTAAAGTTTCACGGCTACTTTCCGATAATACTACAAAGGCTGGCACGGTGAAAGGAGCACCGGCCTGCTAAGCTTTTTGTAACTCCTTTTTTGCGGCATGGATGCCGCAGCAACATAAACATGGAGGTAAGACCATGGCATCCTATCAGGATGGCTTCCGCATAGCAACCAATATCGGTGCTATGAACGCGTACAACGCGTTAAACAACATCAACCAACAGTTGCAGGTAACTCAGTTGCGACTTGCGACGGGGAAAAGGATCAACAGCGCTGCAGATGATCCTGCCGGTTATACCATCGGGACAAAACTCAATGCCCGTGCAGCCGGTCTAACGCAAGCATTGACAAACGTTGGCGATGCTCAGAGCGTTTTGTCAACAGCAGAAGGCGGTTTGCAGGCAATCAGTCAAATTCTGATCAATATTAAGACATTGGTTACCCAAGCGGGTAATGCAGGCCTGGGGAGCGATGAAATTGCCGCTATTGGTACCCAGATTCAAGACTACGCCAAAGAAATTGACCAGATTGTCCAGCAAACCAAGTTTAACGGGAAGCAGCTTCTCTATGGCGCTGGAGGCAATGGATTTAGTGGGGTCTTCCAGGTCGGCTCTGACAGTGCCGACGTGTTGAGCGTAGCTCTGGACAGCACGAACACCGCTTATTCCGGTGCTGTCGACTCGAGCAACATAGCCAGCGTAACAAGTACATTTACATTCAGCGGACCAGCGACATTAACATCGACGCAAATCGCAAATGCTCTGACCAGCGTTGATACCGGAATCACCAATGTTTCAAAGGTCCTTCAATACGTTGGTTCTCTCGAATCGAGGTTGAGTTTCAAGCAGCAGGTTCTAAACGTCTCCATCACTAATGTTGATGCTGCTGAAAGCAGGATTATGGATGCTGACATCGCCAAAGAGCAGGTGAATGCTACAAAGCTTCAGATTCTGCAGCAAACCGCAACTGTCCAGCTTGCACAGGCGAATACCTTGCCCAGTGCAGTTTTGAGACTTTTCCAGTAAGCGCTTGAATGGAGCCCGCCATTTCTGAATGGCGGGCTTCGCAAATTGTTGAATTCAAATGGAAGCCTTAAATTACAAGCCTCGCAATCCATATCAGGAATACAAAGATAATGAGATACTGAATGCCAGTCCTGTTCAGCTTGTCTTAAAACTTTACGATTATGTCATTGTTGCCTGCAAGAAAAAGGATCTTCAAAAAGTAAACGCAGGTCTTATTCAGTTAATCACATCTTTGAACTTCGAATACAAAGAGATCTCATTGGGTTTTTTTAAATTGTACAGGTATTGTCAGGAACAGGCTCGAAAAGGAAACTTTGAAGAAGCAGAAAATATAATTTCTGAATTGCGCGGGTCATGGGCAGAAGCATTTAAGCTCAAGTGAAAAATTGATGGAGGCATAAAAATGTCTTTAAGCCTTTTAAGCAGTCTGACTTCATCAACGCAGTCAAGCCTGGATTTGCTGGTGGCTCAATACACTGCGTCAATCAGTCAGCCCCTGACTCAACTGCAAAACCAGCAAAACTCAATTAACTCGCTAATTTCAACTTTTCAGGACCTCAAAACCAAGCTGTCGGCGTTAGTTTCTCAGGCGCAATCCTTTCAAAATCTGGGTTCGCTTTCTCCGCTTGCAGTAAAAACTGTATCAAGTTCAAATTCCAGTATTGCAACTGCTACTGCTCAATCGACTGCTGCTGCGGGAACCCATACGTTACTTGTAACCCAGCTTGCCAAGAATGATACATTATTATCCAATCGCCTGACACAATCGGGCACAGATATATCTACAGCCACAGGTGCTGGAACCTTCACATTCAGTATAACCGTCAACGGCAAGGTCACGAACGTAAATGTTACTGTTAATTCGGGGGATACCAATGCCACTGTCCTGGCAAATATTGCATCGGCTGTCAATGCAACCGGATCGGGAGTTGTCGCTTCGGTTGTTAACGATACATCGACTACCAGTCGACTTGTTTTTACAAGCTCAAATAGTGGATCGACCAATGCTGTCAGTGTTGCAGATGTCACAGGAACGCTTGCACAAAGTGTTGGGTGGTCAAGCTCTGTGATTACAAATCGAACTGCATCCACTTCCACAACTGCAGGGTACGTTTACAGTGCCGTTTCTTCACTTGACGCTAATTTTACCCTTGACGGGATACCGGTTGTTCGCGGTACAAACAGCATTTCAGATGTCCTTACAGGTGTTACTTTAAATCTCCTGGCTGTTCAACAGCCAACTGATAATCCTGTAACATTAACTGTGGCGGCAGATACGGCCAGCATTCAAAACAGCATACAAAGCTTCATCAATGCTTATAATGCCGTGATCACGGCTTTAAGTAAAGATATAACGACAAATACTCAAACCCTTGTTCGGGGTCCGCTCGCAGGCGACATAACTTTTATGAGTTTGCAACGGAGTTTGCAGTCAATCGCCATGAGTTCTGTGAGCACTGTACAAAGTGGAAGTCCAAATATGCTGAGCGCTATAGGCATCACCATTAATAATGACGGTACACTGACCATAAGCAGTCCAAGCACATTGACAAGTATGCTTAACACGAACTTAAATGGTGTGAGCAATTTATTGAGCTCATCTGGGGGCATTATGACCCAGATATATAATTTAGTTAATTCGTATTCATCAGCCGGCGGGATAGTTGACCAGAAAATAAATGGTGCACAGGATCAGGTTAATGCACTTAATGACCAGATTAAAATGGTCCAGACCTCGATCAACATGCAGGCAGATGCAATGCGCCGGCAATATACAGCCCTGCTGACACTGATGGCCCAACTAAATCAAACACAAAGTCAAATGAATCGAATATATTCTATGATGGGACTTACATTGGGATAAAAAATGGAGGAATCTCAGGGGAGCGCACCATTATTGGACTTACTTGCCAGGCTGCTGGAGAATTCCGAGGGCCTGCTTGAAGCAATCAAAAAGAGAGACCTTTCAGCTGCTTCTGTCATCATGGGTGAAAGGGTAGGGATTGTTGAGGAACTCAGAGTAATTGCTCAGGCTAAAGTTTCTCGGGATTATTCCGATATAAAGAGTGACCTCGATCGCATGATAATGAAAATTGATTTAGAGGTCAGTGAAATAAAAAAATTAGCATCAGAACAATTAGCTGCTCTTACAAATGAATTGAAAGGTATGACAGCGTTGAAGAGTATAGCAGCATACAAAGCCCAGGGAGGGCGTTATGGCTATTAATGGAATAGACCCGAGGTTAAGCATAGGTAATACTCCAGAAATCAAAAAGAAAGTTGAGAATCCTGAAAATACCGAGCAGTCGGAGGGTTCCTCAGCTGTTAAAGACAAGCTTCAGCTGTCTGCAGAGGCAATAAAGTCGCACGAACAGATGGTAGAAAACAGGCTGTCTCAAATTCGTCAAAAGGTCGACAACGGTTTTTATTCAAATGAAGATGTCTTGGATTCCGTAGCAGCTGCATTGGTTAAAGCAATAAAAGGAAGCTAATTTTCCTGGGGATTGCTGTAACCCGTTCTGGGGTTTCATTTTGCTTATATTATAATAAGTCTCTGTTTCCTATCGTATTTTTCCCACCCCTATAAATAGATATTTGCAGACCGGCTGTCATATTTATTTACGCTCTTTGTTATGCTTGATTTTCCTTTAATGGATTGGTAAAATATCTTGCAGAAGAGACCAGATGACTTTTCTTAAATCATTCCTTGTGTTGGCAATTATAGCTTTTTCATTGGACAGATGTGCCCCCGACGCACCGCATGAAAACTCGCTAGACCCTTTATCGCCGAACTATTCTGGAACTGGAGTCTTATCTGGAAGGGTTTTAACCCTGACAGCTCCGTATGCAGGCATTTCGAATGTCCTTGTAACAATTCCCGGGAATCAATCTGCTGTCTTCACATCATCAGATGGCAGCTTTCTGATTCGTAACGTGCCTGCAGGTCAGGTAACTGTGGTTTTTACAAAGAGCGGTTATCTTACAGACACTCTCCAGATTCAGATAGGTATTGGCAAGACTCAGAGTATTGAGGTGCATCTTGACGCTCTGCCTGTGATAAGCGCAGAGCAGGTTGTGACTCACAAAATTGATCAGTGGTGGCCGGGTGCAGTTTACAATGCTACAGTATCGGCAGCTGTGATAGATGCTGATGGTTCAACCGACATCGATTCGGTTTATGTAATAGTTGATACCATAAATTTTTCTATGGCTTATTCATTCAACAGTAAAGACTTTGAGGTGACGATTTACTCAGATAGTTTGCCGCAACACGACATTCAGTGGCTTGTGGGAAGGAGTTTTGTTGTCCAGGCGCGTGACCATGAGGGGGCTGTGTCGAGAAGTAATCCATTTTATGTTACACGAATTATCGAAAGTGAAGCAGCGCCTTTTTATCCAGTGGGGCTTGATACTGCAAAAGCTTCCCCCACATTTGAATGGAACCCACCTCAAATTACATTTAACTACAGTTACACAATTCAAGTGGTCAGGATGGATGCTGGCAATCAGACCGTTGTTTGGACACAACCGGGGATAAATTCATCACTGGTTTCATACAGTTTTCCTGGGATACTTTCTTCAGGAACGTATTTCTGGACGATTGCAGTGGTCGACAATTATGGCAACTCCTCTCGTTCGAAAGAAGCCGCGTTTTCAGTTAAATAGGTTAGCTATGGAAGGTCAAAAGGACAACTTCACAGTTCTATACGAAATAACGCAGAGGATTAACTCAATTTTAAATCCATCTGAACTTCTCGAGAACGTTCTTGAAATTGCGATGAACCACCTGGACGCTGAAAGAGGACTGATTGTTCTTGTGGATTCTACGCATGAGTCGGGATTCAAGGTTGTTGTATCAAGGAATTTCGGTGAAGAATCAAAGGCAGATAGGTTAGCGGCATCATCATCTGTGATAAGATCCACCCTGACAGATGGTCAACCCATATTGACATTTGATGCACTGACTGATGAGAGATTTGAGGCCTCAAGGAGTATAGCAAATCAGAAAATTTTGTCGATAATTTGTGTCCCGCTTCGGCTCCAGGACAAAACGACAGGAGCTATTTATCTTGATAGCACCAAGTCTAGAGGTAAATTTACTGAAGAAACACTCCGGTTTTTATCTGTTTTTGGAAACCTTGCGGCAGTTGCAGTTGAAAATGCAAACAGGTATGACAATCTAGTCTCAGAGAATGCAAGGCTAAAAAATGAAGTCGAGAGCTCTGCTTTATTTTCAGGAATAATTGGCAAAAGCAAGCCATGGAAGTCCGTCCTGGATCTTGTTCAGCGGGTTATTGATACAGATGTTTCTCTGCTCATAACAGGTGAAAGCGGGACGGGGAAGGAGTTAATTGCCAGGGCAATTCACAACCAGGGGCGACGTGGGGGTAAAGCTTTTATTGCGATTAATTGCTCTGCGATTCCAGAGACTTTACTGGAAAGTGAGCTATTTGGTTATAAAAAAGGGGCTTTCACAGGGGCAAATGCAGACAAAAAGGGGCTCTTTGAATTTGCAGACAAAGGTACCCTTTTCCTTGATGAGGTTGCTGATCTTTCACAGTCGCTTCAGGCAAAACTCCTGCGTGTATTGCAGGAAAGAGAAATAAGACGCGTTGGTGATCTTGAAACAAAGAAAATAGATGTCCGATTGATTGCTGCCACAAACAAGGATTTAAAAGAAGAGGTTAAAAATGGAAGATTCAGGGAAGACCTCTATTTTCGTTTAAATATTGTCGAAATTCATCTTCCCCCTCTTCGTGAAAGGAAAGAGGATATCCCGCTTTTGGCTGAATACTTTATGAAAAGGGCAAATGAAGTTCATGGCAGGAGGATCAGAAGGATCGACTCCTCTGCCATGGAGATTCTTCTAAAGTACCCGTGGTATGGAAACGTTCGTGAATTACAAAATGTGATTGAGCGTGCAGTTGTGTTAACCCGATCTGATGAGATTAGGGGTGACGATATTCAACTTCAACCTTTTTCTGAAGAAGAACTTATAGAGAGTGGGTTGACGCTGGATGCGTTTGAAAGGAAGCTGGTTGAGAAAACGTTAAAAGAAATGGGTGGAAATAAGACAAAAACAGCCGAGAGACTAGGAGTATCATTGAGATGGCTCCAATATCGTCTTAAAGAGTGGAGTAATGAGCCAAGATAACTTCATCATAATAGAGCAGATAAGCGAAAGCCCGACAACCTCGGTTTTCAAAGCACATCAGACCGCACTTGACAGGACTGTCCTTCTGAAAATTCTGCACAAACATTTGTTGTGGAACAAGGATCTTGTCCTCCGTTTTACACGTGAAGCAAGGGCATGCGCAATGTTGAAAAGCGAGAATATAGTGCAGATATACAGTTTGACCGAAATAGATGGTGCACCTGCAATAGTGATGGAGTTTGTCGAAGGGAAATCTCTGGCAGACTTATTATCGGAAGTGACAAAGCAAGACGAAGAATTTGCAACGAAGATTGCGAAAAATGTTCTAACTGCCCTTGATTATGCGCACCAGCATGGGGTCGTTCATCGTGACATAAAGCCAGCAAATATTCTGATAGATGCAAATGGGACCATAAAAGTTACAGATTTTGGGCTTGCAACTATGGTTGACACTCCCGCTATCACAGTTGAAGGGAGTCTTGTAGGAACTCCTGCATACATGTCACCTGAGCAAGCCAGAGGAGAACTGGTAGATGGTAGAGCAGACCTGTTTTCGCTTGGTGTAACTTTAATTGAAGTTCTTACAGGTGAAAAGATCTTTGCAACGAATTCGTACGCAGAATGCATTGGGAAAATCCTGCATTTTGAAATCGGTCAACTAGATTTTCTCAAAGGGAAATGTTCCGAAGGAATGTTCAATTTTATTACAAAGCTGATGAACCCTGATCGCGAAATGAGATTTCAAAGTGCAAAGGAGGCGCTGGAGTTCCTCGATTCATTGAACAAGTTCGGAAAAGAGAGTGTATTGAGGGTAACCCCGAACTCAATGACGAAGAAGACATATACAATAATTTTTATGACATTTGTAACATTCCTTTTACTGCTCTTGGCTGTCTTTTTGATGTTCAAGCGTTCACATCAGGTGATCACATTGAAAAGCGCAAATTCCAGAACGCAAACTTCATCTGTTGACTCGATTGTGAAGAACCCGAATAAGTCGCTACCAGTCGTTAGCGGCAATATCCAATCTCCCCATGTTGTCGGGTCTAAAAGCGTAAAGAATGAAATAGCGAGCACTGTTCAGAAAATCGACACGTCTGTTTCTTCAGTTAATTTTGTAAACCCTGTAGATTCAGGTTATATTTCGATAGCGTGTATACCATGGGCAAGAATTTATGTTGATGAAGAATACGCCGGGACGACTCCAATCGCAGGCACAGTTAAGATACCCGCAGGTCGTCACAGCGTCACATTTTCAAATCCGCTATTTGTGCCCATAACAAAAAATGTGTTAGTTGAGCCTAAATCTCTTACCACTGTTGACGCAAATTTTTATGACAATGCGGGATATATTTTTGTAAATGCTCTGCCATGGGGAGAAGTTTATGTGGATGATCAATATCGGGATACAACACCCCTACGCTCTCCGCTCGTTGTATCAGCCGGGATAAGGAGGATCAGGGTTCACAATCCCTCCTACGGGGATGTCATAAAAGCTGTCAATGTTGCTAAAGGGGATACACTGAAGCTCGTTGTAAACTTCATCTCAAAGGCGGAAAAATGATTGGCACGGTCATTGCACCTTATTTTGAAAGAGGTAGCTTAAATTGAGAAAGAGCGTTAGAAAATATCTCACCGTGGTTATCGGCCTTGCATATGTTTTTCTATCGAATAATGCGTTTTCGCAAACCTCCGTGGTACCTGACATGCCCAGACCACGTTTTGGAATGTGTGCAGTGCGGATTGACAACAGAGCTTACTTTATTGGGGGAACCAACGGAGGTGTGCAAAATTTGCAGCAGGGAATGCAATATGTTCGTCAATTGAAGCCCACAGCGATCGTAGACGCTTTTGATTTTCAAACAATGAAATGGGATACAACTATTGCCCCATTACTTACTCCAAGGATATTTGCTGATGCGGTTGTGGTGGACGATTCCATATATGTAATAGGAGGACTGGGTCCAGACGGAGAAGCACTTAAAACTGTCGAAGTATACGACAAAAGTACAAATAGCTGGCACTATACCGCGCCAATGCTTCTGGCACGTTATGGGGCTTCCGCTGTAGTCTGGGAGGACCAAATCTTTGTACTGGGCGGTGCCCAGGGAGGTATGAACTCACTTTTATCAGAAGTGGAGTCTTACAATCCTCAGCGCCCTCAATGGGAAAAGAAAGCCAGTTTAAATGTTGAACGCGCGTTTCATAAATCTGTGGGGACAAAATCTGGAATTTATATTTTCAACGGAATAACAACCTATGGACCGCTTAACATAGTCGAAAAATACGATCCAAACAGGGGGAGCGTTGTAGTCAAAGTCACTGTTGCACATCCACGGATATTTTTTTCAACTGTACGTGACGGCGATTCAGTATTCATCATTTCTGGATTGTCCTCGGATTATTCTGAACGCCAGGATGTGGAATTTCTTAATTTAACGGTAGATGGTGAAGAATCAGACTCCGATCTTCGAAACGTTATTCTAGACAGGCCCCGGCTGGGTGCTATTGCAGAAAAGGGTATGGAGAATCAGATTTATTTGTTTGGTGGAATTTCTTCGTCGTTTCGCAGCGGCACCCTTCCTGTGCCTTACGTCAGCTCTCTGACGATAACCCCTGTCAAAGAGCTTAAGGATAACACGTTGCCTGAAGGGTTCCAGCTCTATCAAAATTATCCAAACCCATTTAACCCGTCTACCCGAATAGACTTTGATGTGCCTTCACCAGGAGCATCGGTTGAAATTGCCGTTTATAATATACTGGGTCAAAAAATAGCTAATTTAATAAACGGTTATTTGCAAGGTGGCCACCATTCGATTAACTTTAATGGTAATATGCTTCCGAGTGGGACGTATTTTTATGAAATACAATCAAATGGGACACGAATTGTTCGGAGAATGGTCCTTTTAAAATGAGGCCAAACAGGCTTTTTCCCCTGCTTGTCTTATGTTTTCTCTTTCCGATACCTTCGACGACGGCCCAGCAAACTTCCGGGGCAGATTCAATTTTGGTTAAGATCAAGAATTTGTATGACGGTGGCTCTTATCTGACGGCAGAAATTGAAGCACGAAGGTTTTTGGATACAAATCCCTCTTCTGACCCGGTAAAAGTTCAACTGCAAAAATACATTGCGTTTGCCCTTGTTGCCCAGGGTAAGAACGATGCTGCGGTCGACCATTTCATATCGGCACTTGAAATTGATTCGACAATGAATCTGGATCCTGTACTTACCTCTCCGAAAATACTCACTGTTTTTCAAGAAGCGCGCACAAAGTTTGAAGCTCAAAAGGCAGCAAAATTTAATGAGCACCCCAACCACCTGACATCACAAACAGCTGTTTCGGCTGAGTCAGTGACCTATCGCACAATCTTATTCCCCGGCCTCGAACAAATTCATCAGGGAAGAAATAAAAAAGGTTACTTGCTACTTGGTTTAGGACTGGCGGCTGTAGCTTCATCAGTTGCCTTTGACATTTTGAGGAGGGAAGCCAGATCATCTTATATTTCTGCAGATAACCCTCAGGATGCAGTTTCAAGATATAGAACTTACGATATATACTACAAGGCTGAGTACTATTCAGTAGCGGCATTTATAGTTGTTTATGTTTATTCCGAAATTGATTCTTTTTTAAAACTTCCCCCAAATGTCAGCTTATCTTACGAAAGAAAAGGAAATTTATCAGGTATAAAGGCATCGATTCATTTTTAGATTTATAAAAGGAAAACCGGATAGCTTTCCTTTGGCTATTTAATATTCTGCTCAAATTTAAGCGCTATAAGTTCGCAGGTCATGCCTGTGGGTATGCAGTTTCTGCATATTGTACGAGAAGAGATCCCTCAAATTGCTCTGAACTATGGAGGACGAAATTGGCACGCAGATTGAAGCATCTTGCTTAAAAATTGGAGGATTATATGTTAAAAAGAATTTCAACGTTATCGGTAGTAAGCATAGTCGGCCTACTGATGCTATACTCAACCTCACATGCGCAAATGATGATGGGGTTTGAGTTGAATGCGAAACTAAGTGATGGTGGAAAGATTGAACTTTCCTGGGGGGAGCCCTCACAGTTTAACGTTAGTTATTATGTCATCTATCGGGCGCAAATATCAATGGCGGTTAATGATACATCCCTGCCCACTTTGAAAATATTGGATACGACCAGAGCAAATGAATATGAAGACACTTCGGCTACACTTGTGCCCGGTAATTTGGTTTTTTACCAGGTTGTGGCTTTTGACACAACAGGTGGAAGGCATGTTCACTTAAGCAGTACAATTGCCAGGGTCTACTTCAATCCTGTCTGGTTTGGCCACGACAGGGTAAGGATTGTTTCCCAACCCCCACACAGTGCACAGGTCGGGGTTCAGTACACTTATCAGGTTGTGGCTGTCTCTTCCGATTCAACAGCTAAAATCTACTACAGCCTTGATGACCACCCAGGTAATATGAAAATTGACTCCACTGGACTTATAACATGGACGCCAACGTCGAGAGGTTGGAGAGAGGTTGAGGTTAAAGCGATTTCCAACAAAGGTGGAAAGGCCAAGCAGGAATTCTGGGTTAGAGTTGGTGCAGGTGACGGTGTTGTGAAAGGGATTGTGACCGACACAAATGGAGTCCCAATTCCGCATGTCATGGTAAAGCTTTACCAGCGAGATGTTGATGATCATTTTGATTATAAAGCGGTATCTGACAGCGCCGGCTCATATACGATTCTTCATGTAGATTCAGGATCGTATTATATTCGGGCAATCCCTTTGAGGCCGGATTACTTACCTCAATGGTATGACGGCGCCACCCATCTTAAGGATGCAAAAGCCGTTGTTGTGTCCAGTACAGATACCGTGGCTGTCAATTTTAAACTGCAGAACAGATTCCATTTATTGCCCCAATTCACTGTCACCGGTGTTGTTACAGATACGTCAAAGGCGCCATTGCAAGGTGCTTCTGTGATTTTCGTAAGGGCAGAATTCAGCTATAATTCTGAACGCGACGAAAACCAGGAGTCTATTAATGGCGAAGACTACAGGGAAATGTTCCAGGAACAGCACCAAATGTCTGCAATGTCGATGCAAAGCGGGATGCAGGACTTCAGAATAGATGGCAATAATTCTGCTTTTGTGTTTAAAACCACTACTGATGTTAACGGGAATTACAGCCTTAAGATCCCCCAGGGTATCTATATAGCATTTGTGCTGGACAAAGGTTACTTCAGGGTATTTTATAACCAGAAAGACAATTTCCTTTCTGCTGATGTAATCAAATTAGACAGCAACATAACAGGTATTAATTTTGTACTTACACCTATACCCCCGGTAGTACTGGGCCAGATTAGTGGAAGCGTTGTTGATTCTGTAACCAGCAGCGGTGTGCAAGCCCGTTTGGTAGCATTTAGAGAAAAAACAGCCTCGGATACACTCAAATTCCAGGTTGCAAATGTATACTTCTCTGACACAGATTCATCAGGTGCTTACGTATTGAAAGACCTTCCTCCCGGGAGCTACCGCGTACTGGCAATCCCGCTGGGGAGTTACATCCCATCGTTTTACAGTACAGCTGGTTTTACTACAAAATGGCAGAATGCAAGTTTAATCAATATTAATGGCAATTCAATCGCTGGTGCCAACATTTACGTAATGCCATCCAATAGCAGCTACGCTGGTTATACTTACATCACTGGCTCAGTGACCAGTACCTCATCCTCAGCGTTTGGAATTATGAAAAGTGCTGCTACAGTCGGTGTAAGCGGAGGTCTGGTCTATGCCACCGATGCTAACGGAACTATAGTTGGTTATGGAATCACAGGCACAGATGGAAGCTATACAATTAATGGTATTGCTCCTGGAAGTTATACGGTTTCGGCTGACATAGTCGGTTATACTTCAACGTCATCTTCAGCGAGCCCAACGTACGATGCATCCGGCAATCCTCAGCCATCGACTGCCTATATTACGGCGAACCCTGTACCAACTGCCGTAAATGAGAAGCCAATTCAGCCAACTTCATACTCGCTTGAGCAAAACTACCCCAACCCGTTTAACCCGACGACTCAAATTGTCTTCAGCATTCCACAAACAGAACGTGTTACCATAGACATTTACAACATACTTGGTGAGAAGGTAGCCACACTTGTGAATGGCACATTGAACGCGGGCACACACATAGTGACTTTCGACGCGCGAAATAGCAGCGGTTCATTGCTGCCAACGGGAGTATATTTCTATCGTTTATCGACTCCTGACTTCACAGCTACCAGGAAAATGTTGCTCTTAAAGTAAAATAGTCCCACTTGACCCCAAAACGAAGGGCAGGCCTGCCAGAGAGCAAACCTGCCCTTTGTCATTTAGGTGCGGTACCCCTATAGTCGTAGCATTTTACGCCTGATAAAGTCGCGGTATGTTTGTAAGTTAGGGGAAAAATGAAACTGCAGTTGTTTAAGGAAGCTGGATATGATCGAGAAGGCAAGACGAAAATTTTTCTTGCTATTGCCTTCATCAAGACACATGGAGAGAACCTGATTGTGTACCATCGTATCAGCGGTTTGCCGGACTTCGCTAAGATCGCATATCAAAAGCAACCGTTAAGAGCGCGCTTACATCAAACATGACTTGACAATGAGTTAAAGATGATCTATACTTTTTCCACACAAAGCCATTTACAAATCAGGTCTAGATCAAAGCGTCGAGGTTATGCTGAAGCTGCTCCCTACGAAGTTCAAGCCACTTGTCAAGAGGTACCGTGACTGACAGTTTAATTTTCTCGATGTGGGAGCTGGGAATCATTCTGCGTCACTGACGAAGCAATGGTTTCCTCTTTGCAGGTACTACGGAATAGACCGAACCAGGGACTATGATAATAACGATAATGACTTCAACCTGATGGAAGCGTTCTATGAGTTAGACTTGACAAGGTTAGAATTCGATTTGATATCTGACGATTTTTTCGATGTGATAATGATGTCACACATAATTGAGCATCTGCAGAATGGTGACGCTGTAATTGAGTGCCTTGTGACCAAGTTGAAGAGGGGAGGCGTGATATATATAGAGTATCCATCCGCGAGGAGCACGAAATTTCCCAGTATGAAAGGAGGCCTCAACTTCTATGATGATCCGACGCATTGCAGGATCTACACGTTAGATGAAATTGAATCGCTCCTTTTGGAAAAGGGTTTTAAGATCCTGTCAGCAGGCACTCGTCGGGACTGGGTTCGGATAGTACTGTTGCCGCTGTTGATGGCTTCTTCCAAGATCAAACTTGGCTATGTCACAGGTTCAGTCTTTTGGGATATGTTGGGATTTGCAGAATATGTTTTCGCCGAGAAGCAATAGTGTCTTCTCACAATACCAATCTGAACAGAATAATGACTCGCAACGGCACCGAATACATAGATTCATACGGTGTTACTGGGCAGACCTATGCCTATCTGTGGTTTGAGCGTTCGAAGTCAGTTCTAAATGGTTGCTATTTCGTCGACTTCACCACCCCATACGATAGCTACAACATGGTGGTTCAAATTGGTTCCCAAGTCACCTTCAACCAATGCAGAGTGCCATCTGGAGGTAACACATTCATTTTCTTGATACAATTAAGCTGTGCGTAACCAAAAGGTCTTCTGTGGCATAGCGTTTAAACTTCTTGTTCAGTGGGACTCTGGAAAGTTCGCTTCGGTTTCCCATGCGGTCTTCATGTATTAAGGTCTTGAAACCACATTCTTGAAACAGTGTCAAGAAGTCGGATAATCTTAATCTGTTTTGAGTAAGCAATGAATTATTGATGAACCGCCACTGCCTTTCTGAATATTTTAAGAAATTGAAGCTGCTTAAGCTTCTGTCAAAATGAGCGAAATGGTCACTCATATCTATGGAATGGCTCATCACGCCGGTCGGTTTCAGTATTCGATTTAGTTCTAATAAAATGGACTGAAGAACAGTGAGAGGAATGTGTTCAAAGGTATTGTTTGAACATATCAAGTCAAACGTATCGTCAGGAAACTCGGTTCTTCGTGCATCACCGACGATGAGTTCAATATTCATTTCGCCAGGCAAGATCTCTCGCATGGGGCTGTCAGCTGAAACCTGATACAGCCTCTCCATGCGGCCCGTGTCAATGTTGGGCAGAAAGAGGTAAAGTCTCCTGGATTTGTAGTAATTAATGAATTTCTCGATTGTCTGATAGATAAATTTCGATGTTGTGAGCGAAGATACGTCAATTGAGACCACCTTTCCAAAACCTGAGAGATAAAGTCCTAACGGAACAATCGGATACCACCCCGTACCAACTTCCAGGGCGGCACCTTTCGCCGTCGAGGAATATCTTTCAAAGCTAAGAAGGTGGTTCTTACAGTGATTCAACTTATCGTCAAAAAGCTCATCTGTCAAACGCAGTCCCCTGCTGACGTATTTCTGGAATAAAGAGTTCACTTTGTGTAGGTAAGGCAGAAAGGAGATCACCTTCTGAATGGAGGCTTTTATTACCCATGCTTTCATTATACTTTGCTCCTTTAATAATCCCTTCTTTGGGCCATACGAAGATCCTATCTTGTAGAATAACTTAGGAGCTCTATTATTACAAAAAGGTGCGGTACCCCTTTCCTTGATTAAGCTTCAATGCATGGCTATATTTTTTAAAAACCGAAAAGAGATGAGATGTTATCGGGAATTTTAAAAAGCATTTTTGGTTCGAAACACGAACGTGATGTGAAAGAGCTTCTTCCAATTGTGGAGCAGATAAATGAAATTTATAATACGTTGCAGGGGTTGTCAGATGAAGATCTTCGTAAAAAAACGTTTGAGTTTCGTCAGAGAATAAAAGATGAAATTGCAGAGGTTGAAAGGGAATTAGAAGAACTCAACAGAAAATTATCGGAGGACATAGAGGGGGAAGAGCGCAAGGGAATTTATCGAAGGATTGAGGACCTTGAAGAAGAGCGGGATGAAATCACCGATGAAATACTGGACGAGATTTTGCCTGAAGCCTTTGCAGTTGTAAAGGAAGCATGCAGGCGTCTGGTTGGACAATCATGGGAAGTCACGGGACACAAGATTGTTTGGGATATGGTTCCATTTGATGTTCAATTAATGGGGGCAGTGGTTCTTCATCAGGGCAAAATTGCAGAAATGGCAACCGGAGAAGGAAAGACGCTTGTAGCTGTTATGCCACTGTATTTGAATGCCCTTCCAGGAAGGGGTGCCCATCTGGTGACCGTCAATGACTACCTTGCGAAGCGAGATAGTCAATGGATGGGGAAAGTATTTGAGTTTTTAGGGCTGACGGTTGGTTGTATACAGTCGGACATGGATACGGCTCAGCGTCGCAGGATGTATCAATGTGATATAACATACGGGACAAACAACGAGTTCGGTTTTGATTATCTTAGAGACAATATGGGAGTAGAGCCTGATGATATAGTGCAGCGGGGCCATTATTATGCCATTGTGGATGAAGTTGATTCTGTTCTAATAGATGAGGCCCGCACCCCACTGATAATAAGCGGTCCCGTTCCTGCAGCAGAACACTCTTTTGATGAAATGAAACCGCGAGTAGAACGCCTGGTAAATGAGCAGATAAGGCTTACCAACAAACTTGCTGCGGATGCAGAAAGACTTCTTGCCGAGGGGAATGAAAAAGAAGCGGGCGTTTTAATCCTGCGGGCATATCGTGGTTTTCCAAAAAATAAGAGACTGGCAAAGCTTTTAAATGAGCCATCAAACAAGCGGCTGATGCAAGAGACTGAATTGGAATATTTGCGCGACCAGGGCTCACGTATGCATGAAATAGACGACGAGCTTTACTATGTTGTCGACGAAAAGACTCATATAATTGACCTCACGGAAAAAGGGAGGGAATTCCTGGCGGGATCCGGGAATGACAAAGATATGTTTGTCCTGCCCGATATCGGCACAGAGGTGAGCAATATTGAAAATGATCCGATTTTGACAGTGTCGCAAAAGCAGCGGAAAAAGGAAGAACTTTATAAGCTTTATGCTGAACGGAGTGACAAAATACACACAGTAACGCAACTTTTGCGTGCATACTCTCTGTACGAAAAAGATGTGGAATATGTTGTCCAGGACGGAAAGGTCTTAATTGTTGATGAATTCACCGGGAGAATACTCCAGGGGCGCAGATATTCAGAAGGGCTTCATCAGGCAATAGAGGCAAAAGAAGGGGTAAAGGTAGAACGGGATACGCAAACACTGGCAACGATAACACTACAAAATTATTTCAGGTTGTATAAGAAACTTGCTGGAATGACTGGCACAGCGGAAACTGAAGCAGCTGAGTTTTACGATATTTATAAGCTCGATGTCGTTGTGATTCCTACGAACAAACCTGTTCGTCGAATTGATTATGATGATGTTATTTACAGAACGAAGCGTGAGAAGTATAACGCTGTCATCGAAGAGATAGAGACTATGAGAAGAGAGACCAGGCCTGTTCTGGTCGGGACCACCAGCGTAGAAGTCAGCGAGACATTGAGCAGGATGTTAAAGCGTAAAGGAATTCCACATGAAGTGTTGAATGCCAAGCAACATCAAAGGGAAGCTGAAATAATTTCGAGAGCGGGTTTACCGGGTGCTGTAACCATAGCTACAAACATGGCCGGTCGCGGAACGGATATTAAACTTGGCCCCGGTGTTGTGGAGAAGGGAGGGTTGCATATTGTTGGAACTGAGCGTCATGAGGCAAGAAGGATTGACAGACAGCTGAGGGGACGTGCTGGCAGACAAGGTGACCCTGGTTCCTCGAGATTTTTTCTCTCGCTTGAAGATGATTTGCTTCGGCTTTTTGGGAGTGATCGCATAGCTCGCGTGATGGACAGATTCGGGATGAAGGAAGGCGATGTCATTCAACACAGAATGATCACAAGGAGTGTAGAGCGGGCACAAAAAAAAGTTGAAGAAAACAACTATGCTATTCGTAAGAGATTACTGGATTATGACAATGTTATGAACCAGCAGCGTGAGGTTGTGTACGACCGGCGAAGGCATGCATTGATGGGTGAGCGACTGAAAGATGAAATTTTTGAAATGGTTCGTGAACATATCAGTGATCTTGTTGAAAAATACTATGACGAAGCAGACATTGAAAGCTTTGTTGATGAGTTAAGGCGGACATTTTTAATAGAAGTGAAGTACACACCAGATGAATTTAGGCGACTTGGCAAAGAAGGGGTGGTGGAGAGAGCATACTTTGCAGCTGTGGAGTTTTACAATCGCAAGGAGCAGGAACTTGGAACAGAGATAATGAGTCGTCTTGAGCGTATGGCAACGCTTCAGGTAATTGACGAAAAGTGGAAAGAACATTTGCGTGAGATGGATGATCTTCGTGAAGGTATTAATCTTAGAGCCTATGGGCAGAAAGATCCTCTTGTTGAGTATAAAACAGAAGCTTTCGATATGTTTGTCAATATGCTCAAGAGCATTAATCAGGAAGTGGTTCAAATTGTATTCAGAGCGTTTCCTGCTGTCCCGGAGGAAATTCCCGAGAGACGAGGCGCACGTGCCCCCAGGAGGGAGCAGCTGCGTCTTCAGCATGAATCAGCTATAGGGCTTGGCTTGCAGGCTACAAAGCAGCCGGTTTCACAGTCACCGGCTTCAGGAGCTATAAAGAGGCAACCGATTAAGGTGGGGGTAAAGGTTGGTAGAAATGATCCCTGTCCTTGTGGAAGTGGAAAAAAGTATAAAAATTGCCATGGTAAATAGTTGCTTTTTAGCTAATTCTGCTGACAAATTGATAGTAATATAGCATGGTGAGGAAACCTGTGATGGTAATAAAGGTGACCTTCCTTGAAACTTCAGCGGACCTTATTTAAAATAAACTATGTTTAATATAGTGGTTATTCCGTAGAATCCCACAATCCAAGTGAAAGGGAGAAAGATGAACTTTCAGTGTAGAAAGGACGACTTCCCAATTTTTGAAATTTGGAAGAGGAAAGGTAAACCGCTGGTTTATCTCGACAGTGCCGCAACAACGCAGAAACCACGTCAGGTAATTCAGGCTATTGATGAATACTATTCCACATACAATGCAAATGTTCATAGAGGAACTTATGAACTCAGCCAGATGGCAACAGATTTGTACGAAGACGCCAGAGCAGCAGTTGCCAGATTTATTAACGCCAAGAAGCCCGAGACAATAGTTTTCACGAGAAATGCAACTGAATCAATAAATTTAATTGCGTACGCATGGGGCCTGAACCATCTCCGAAGTGGGGATGAAATTGTCCTCAGTGATATGGAGCACCATAGTAATCTAGTCCCGTGGCAAATTATTGCGAGGTATACTGGTGCAGTTTTAAAATTTATTTCACTCCAGCCGGGCTTTTATTTAGATATAGATTCTTTAAGAAATGTAATTTCCAGCCGCACCAAGATTGTTTCTATTGTTCATGTATCGAATGTTCTGGGCACTATCAATCCTGTGAAAGATATTGTTAGAATTGCTCACGAGGCAGGCGCGGTTGCTGTGGTCGACGGCGCACAAAGTGTGCCTCATATTCCGGTCGATGTTAGCGACATTGACTGTGATTTCTTTGCTTTCAGCGGACACAAGATGTGCGGGCCCACAGGTGTCGGTGTGCTATACGGCAAATACGAGCTTCTTGAGAAGCTTGATCCGTTTATGGGTGGCGGAGAGATGATAAATGAGGTTTTTCCGGCCACTTCAACTTATGCCAGGCCGCCATATAAGTTCGAAGCCGGAACGCCAAATATTGCAGGAGTAATAGGACTAAAAGCCGCAGTTAATTATCTGGAAAAAATTGGCATGAGTAATATTGAAAAATACGAATCATATCTCGGGGAATACGCCTTAAGGAGGTTGAGTAAAATTGAGGGAATACACATTTACAGGCCTTCTTTGAGTGGAACTGGTGTGATTTCGTTTACAACTGACAACATGCATCCCCATGATATCTCTACTGTCCTCGATGCCGAAGGAATAGCTATCAGAGCGGGTCATCATTGTGCACAACCACTGATGCGAAAATTGCAGGTGCAATCAACAGCAAGAGCCAGCTTTTATATTTATAATGATGAGTCTGATGTGGAAGCTCTGGCTGTTGCACTTGAGAAGGGGATATCCCTGTTTAAACCAAGAAGGAAAGTGGAGAATGTCGCTAAATGATCTATTCACTGAAATAATACTGGATCATTACCAGCACCCTCACAATCATGGTACAATTTCAAATCCAACAGCGTCCTCCAGGGGATACAACGAATCATGCGGGGATGAAGTATTCATTTCCTTGATAGCAAAGGATGGTGTAATTGAAGATATTAAATTTACAGGTGCAGGCTGCTCTATCAGTCAAGCTTCTGCCTCAATGTTAACCGATCTTGTTAAGGGAAAGTCAATTGCCGACGTGAAAGTGTTAGCCGAGAAATTTTACAGCCTGGTCAGGGATATTAATGCTGCGGAGGACGAACAACTTGGAGATGCAGTAGCGTTAAAAGGCGTTGCAAGATTTCCAGCAAGAGTAAAGTGTGCGACCATACCATGGCACACGCTTGAAGAATGCTTCAAGCAACTTGAAGCAAAATAAACTCTTTTACACCTTGTTCTTTTTTAAAAACTGAATGTCCAATTATATAAAAGGAGAATTTTAAATGGATAGGGTAATCTTCTGGGATGTGGACACCCAGTATGATTTTATTATGCCGGATGGGAAGCTGTATGTGCCGGAGGCAGAGACCACTATTCCCAATTTGCGCGAACTGACCGCGCTGGCAAGGCGGCTTGGAATACAGATTATGGGGTCTGTCGACTATCACCTTGAGACCGACGAAGAGATTTCTAATCATCCTGATTATAAAACAACCTTCCCCGCCCATTGTTTGCAAGGTACTGCAGGGCAGGAGAAAATTGAAGCGACGCGTCCGATCAATCCATTGTGGATTGATAGTGTTAAATATGATTCAGCTGAGCTCGAAGGATTGATAGCCAGACATAAAGGTGAAATAATTTTTCGTAAACAAAAATTCGACGTATTCTCAAATCCAAATGTGATTCCTGTGCTTGATTTGATAAAACCAGATGTGATTTTTGTATATGGTGTAGCGCTTGATGTGTGCGATGCATATGCCATTGAAGGTTTTTTAAAATTAGGAAGACAAGAAATATATCTTGTTACAGATGCAGCTAAGCCAATTTATCAGGACAAGGGGAATGAGCTTCTTGAAATGTGGAAAAAGAGAGGCGTCAGGATGACCTCAACGAAGGACATCAAAGAATTGAGGGTTGAGGTTATAAAGCAACTTGTCAGATGAGGTGCATTTTATCACATTATGGTTGGTATTTCAATATAGATACACAATTAGAGGTCAATTTATACCTGTAAAACAATTAAAAAACCGAAAGGAATTACCATGGAATACCGAATTGAAAAAGATTCCCTTGGCGAGTTGAGAGTTCCCCTCGAAGCGTATTATGGAGTTCAGACACAGAGGGCAGTGGAGAATTTCCCAATAAGCGGAATTAAACCGCATCCGGACTGGGTAAAAGCAACGGTTCTCATTAAGAAAGCTGCTGCGCTGGTTAACAGCAAGCTTGGCTTGCTCGAAAAGAAAAAAGCTGATGCAATCGTTCAGGCATGTGATGAAGTACTTTCTGGAAAATATTCAGATCAGTTTGTCGTGGATGTGTTTCAGGCTGGAGCTGGCACATCTCATAACATGAACACAAACGAAATGCTTGCAAACCGTGCGATAGAAATTCTTGGTGGAAAGCGCGGTGACTACTCAATAGTTAGCCCCAATGACGACGTGAACATGGCTCAATCCACCAACGATGTCATTCCTGCTGTTATTCGAATTTCCTCAATACTCCTTCTTGACAAATTTTTGCCTGTTTTGGAAGACTTAAAACAATCATTCGAAAAAAAAGCAAAAGAATTTGACCATATTATTAAGTCAGGAAGGACTCACCTTCAAGATGCAACGCCAATTCGTCTTGGGCAGGAATTCTCTGGATATGGTGCATGTATTGAAGGACATATTGACCGTTTCAGAGTAATCAGAGAGGATTTGACATATCTGGGCATTGGGGGAACTGCCGTTGGAACGGGTGTGAATGCACATCCTAAATATAGGGAAATGATGGTATTGGAATTGAGTTCATTGACTGGCATAGAATTCAAGCAGGCAAAAAATTATTTTGAGGCTATGCAAAGCATGGCTGGAGCAGCATCATTATCGGGTGCTTTAAGAAATCTAGCCCTCGACATCACACGTATCGCAAATGATTTGCGTCTTCTGAGCAGCGGGCCGAGGACAGGGCTTGCTGAAATTATTCTTCCGGCTGTACAGCCTGGCTCGTCAATTATGCCTGGCAAGGTGAATCCAAGCATTCTTGAAATGGTGAACATGGTATCCTTTCAGGTGATTGGAATGGACACAGCTGTTGCTTATGCAGCGCAAGCTGGACAGCTTGAGCTGAACGTTATGATGCCGGTCATTGGCTTTAATCTTACATTTGCCCTTGAGATTTACCGTAATGCATTGAAAGTAATGAAAGTTAAATGTATAGACGGAATAACAGCTGATGAAAAGCGATGCAGGGACTTTGCTGAAAAGAGTGTAAGCATTGTAACTGCATTAACACCACATATCGGATACCTCAAGGCTGCCGAGGTGGTTAAGGATGCCGTCAAGAGCAACAGGAGCGTGAGAGATGTTTTGATTGAAAAGAAGCTTGTGGATGAAAACATTCTCAGTGAGATTCTGGATCCATATAAACTTACAGAGGTAGGCCGTCACTAGCAAAATAAACAGGCGGCTACAATTAAAGTAGCCGCCTGGTATACAGGTTTTTCCTTACTTATATGCTGGTTATAGCATCAAGAATCTTATCCACTTTATCCTCTGACTGTGCCTCACAATAAAATCTGAGGAGTGGCTCAGTTCCAGAAGCCCGCACCAATAACCACCCTCCATCCTTGAAAAAGTACTTATACCCATCAATTGTCAGTGTATGATCAATCTGATAACCGGCAACCTGCTTCAGCCCCTTCTTCAATTTGCCGAGAATTTTCTTTTTGTGTATTTCGGTTGTTCGTAGGTCAATGCGCTTATAAATATGTGGTCCTAATTCGTCGAACAGCTCCTGAACCAGCTCGCTGAGAGTCCTTTCCCGGCGAACCATCATTTCACATATTGTCAAACCTAAAAATAGCCCGTCTCGTTCAGGTATGTGACCTTTAAGTCCGATTCCCCCACTTTCTTCACCGCCTATCAAAACATCCCGTGTAATCATTACATTTGCAACATATTTAAATCCAACCGGGAGCTCAGTCAAAGGCAGGTTGTACTTTTTTGCGAGCTTGTCTGCCATCTCTCCAACTGAAACAGTTTTTACCACCTCTCCGCGGAGTCCCCTGGTTTCGTAAAGGTATTTCAGCAGCAGTGCATAGACCTCCTGTGGACCGACAAAATTCCCTTTTTCATCAACGGCACCAATTCTGTCGGCATCCCCATCGGTAGCAAGTCCAACATTGTAATTACCCCGCGGTACAAGGCTCATTAATTCAGTTAGATTCTTCGCAATCGGCTCAGGATGGTTGCCGCCAAAAGAAGGATTGAATTCATTGTGAATAACAACTGCGTCTTCAATGATGTTGGTTAGTAGACCCTGGCCTGCACCGTACATTGCATCATGAACGATCCTCAACCTTGCATTTTTAATTGCTGCAATATCAATCTTCTTTTTTAAGTCTTCTATGTAGAGTTCGCGGAGATTGAACTCTTTTATTATATTTTTTTTCTCAAGTTCCTCAAAGCTTCTCTTGACCGAGTTTAGCTCTTTCTTGGAGATTTTGTTCGCTTCTTTTTCAACTTTTGCAACACTTTCTACTTCTTCTGGGCCACCAAAGTCAGCTTTTAATTTATAGCCATTATATCTCGATGGGTTGTGGCTGGCCGTTATTACTACTCCTCCTGCTGATTTGAACCTTGGAATTGCAAGTGAAAGAGCAGGAGTTGGGCAGTAACCATCGGAAAGAATAACTTTAAGACCGGCGTTTGCTATTACCTGTGCAGTTCGTTCCGCAAATTCTTTTGATTGAAACCTGGTGTCATAGCCTATTAAGATACCATTCCTGGCTTTCTTATGTTTTTTGTAAAATTTTGCCGTGGCGAGCGCTACTTTTGATACGTTCTCGAAGGTGTAGTCGTCTGCTATAACTCCGCGCCAACCGTCTGTACCGAATTTGATTTTTCCCATTTACTTAGCCTCGTTGTTATGTATTTATAAAAATAACTTTATGTGGTTTAACTTTCAATAAAATGGTCAGCTAAATACAGCTATGCAAAAATTTGATCTCACTTGTTTGGTCATGTTTGTAAGATCTAAAAGATCTCCTTTGCAACTACAACCCGGGTGTCGGTGAGTATAAATGCCTCACCTTTGTAAAATGCTATGTCGTTAAATTTGGAGACAGTTGTTCCTATAATGTCCCTGTTTGAAAAGCGCGCCAACAATGTGCCGTCATATCGGAAGAGATACAGAGTATCACCGTCGCACACACCAAACTTGTTTGAATCCATTCCGATTCCTGTCGGGTCGTGCAGTATTCCTTTGCCAATGGAGCCAGTGTAGCTTCCAAAGTAATCGTATATGGCAACTCTATCTCTGTCAGTTACGTAAACACGGTCGTGTGGGCCAATATCAACCTGTTTTGGGAGTATGAGGCTTGCCTCACCAGACCCATATTCTCCAAAACTGCGCTCAACAGTCGAAAAGGAATTTACCTTTAAAATTCTGTCGTTGTCATCATCACAGATGAAAAGATCTCCAAGGCGTGACACGACAACCCCTGATGGGTAGCCAAATTTTTTAGGTTCATCGGTTGAATTTCGAGCGGAAAGGGTGGCAACATTGGCAAGGGTCCTGTCAAATCTTTGAATTCGATCATTGTTATAGTCGGCGACATATATTTCAACTCCGTTTGTAGCACAAACATCATAAGGTTGATCAAATTGAAAGTTACCCCAGCCATATCCTCCCACTTCACCTGTTTCCTCACCTTTTAAATTGTATCTCTTTAAAAGATTGTTGCCTGTGTCTGCTATGTAAATATTTCCGTCCGGGTCGATGCTTATGCCTTTTGGGTTTGAGAATTTTCCAAAACTATATTGAAATACAAGGGAGTATGGGGAATTAAAGGAAGAAACAAGAATGCAAATCAGCGGCAAGGCTAATAAAAAAGAAATTCTTAATATTCTTTTCATAACTTTAATCTTCAGCTGCTCATTAAATTACTATTTAATTTTAAAATAGAGGTCTGATTTTAAATTTAGCCCCTAATTTTTGTTCCACAAATCTGCGTGCTTTATCAGTATCAATATTGTCGAGTTCGACCACCGTCATCGTCACGTTGCCGATCTTTTCATTTGCTTCCATTGCGAATTTTATCATCTCATCAAAGTAAGGATGAGGTTTAACTTGCATCAGTTGGCCATATTCATCAGGGTCTAGTGAATTGAGACTAATTGAAACTGAATCAATCAGGCCGACAAGTTCCGGGACAATATCCCGATGATTAATCAGGCTTCCATGGCCATCTGTATCGAGACGTGTTTTACCCCCGTGGTTCTTTACAAATTGCGCAACTTGCTTAAGTGCATCAAGCCTGATGGTCGGTTCTCCGTATCCACAAAAGACGATCTCATCGTACATGGAAGGATCTTCGATCTCTGAAATAATTTCGTCGACAGAAGGTTCCCTCTCGATGTGGAGGTTATATCCTTTCACCATTGCCTCCCCTTTTCTGTCGCAAAAGATGCAATCGGAATCACAACGCATGGTGAGGTTAATGTATAAAGAGTTGTTTATTTTATATGTAAAACGCGGTTTTGGCTGTTCACCTATTCCAAACAGTTTGTAGGCATTGTAGCTTGTAATGCGTGCAACATCTTCAGTTGTAAGATGTTCTGCTTGAGCAATCGCTGCTGCGATTAATGGTATGTAAGATGGTTCGTTAATACGCCCTCTAAATGGAAATGGAGTCAAATATGGTGCATCTGTCTCAAGGAGAAAGTGCTCGGGTTGGATGTGCCGCAGAATTTCGGAAAGATGGTCTTCACCCTTTCTTTTCGTGAAAGTGATCATTCCGCTTATCCCGAGGTAGAACCCGAGTTCAATCCCTTTGCGTGCTGTACTCAATGGCGAGTTGAAGCTGTGCAAAACTCCCCTTGGTTGCGGTTTAATTTGATAAGTAAACCTTCTGGGAAGAATCCAATCTGTGGCGTGGCGTTCAAGTATATGAAGCAGGTCCAAGTCTGACTCTCTGCTGTGGATTGAGACAGGTAAATTCTTCTCTTTCGCTATTAGAATTTGTTCCTCGAAAACGCGCTGTTGTGCCTCGGGTGGTGAAAAATTGTAATGATAGTCGAGGCCAATTTCACCTATGCCTACCACCTTTTTGTGAGACGCCATCTCTTCGAGAGTCCTGAGTGCTGCATGATCTACCCTATATGCTTCGTGTGGATGAAATCCGACAATTGCATAAACAGAGTCGTAAGTCTCCGCAAGTTTTATGGCTTTTTCGCTCGATTCAATATCCCATCCCGGAACGATAATATATTTTACTCTTGCATCATTTGCTCGATGAATAACTTCATCAATAGATTTGAATTTATCATCATTTATATGAGAATGCGAATCGACAAAATATTCCATGGGTTTCCTTTATTTATTTATAGAATTTCGAAAATATCAACAATCTTTTCATGGCCAATCTTCTTCCACAGATTATAGGCGTTGAATTTCTCAACTTTGGGCAATGCCACAGGTCGGTGAGGCAACTTGACTCAACGGTCTGAGATACGTTAAAATTTAGTTTCAAATAATGGACTCATTCAGGCACGGGGTTTGAGGCAATATGGTCGATGAAATTTAGTGAGTTGATGTCAAGCCAAAAGTTTGCATCATTTGAAATCTAAGATTGAAGAATGCGGCAGTAAGAGGAACTCCAATTAAAGAGGAGATTCAAAATGATTGAAATCAGGATGCATGGAAGGGGTGGACAGGGTGCGGTAGTTGCAGCCAAAATACTGGCAGCGGCGTTCTTTAAAGAAGGTAAATTTGCACAATCGTTTCCGTCTTTTGGTGTTGAGCGTCGTGGGGCACCTGTACTGGCATTTACACGGATAGATGATGGGCCAGTTCGTCTGCGCACGGCAATTTACGAGCCTGATCATCTAATTATACTTGATGCAACTCTGATAAAATCCACAAATGTTCTTTCAGGACTGAAGACAGGCGGCAGCGTTCTTGTCAACAGCGCAAATCCAATTGAATTGTTTCACTTTCCGGAAAAGTACATTGCTGCTGCCATTGATGCTGCGGAAATTGCTGTGCAGCATAATCTTGGAACAAAGAGCATTCCAATTGTCAATACAGCGATTCTGGGTGCCTTTGCAAAATTTACAGGGCTGGTTGGCATTGATGCTGTAGTTGAGGCAATTAAGGAGGGTGTGCCTATAATGCCAGATGAAAATGCAGAGGCTGCTGTTCAGGCTTATGAAACAGTCCCTGATATGAAATTTATCTCACGTAACTGGGTGCATACCTCATAAATAAAAGGAGCGCAAAATGGCTCAGTACAAATTTACATCGGTGGAGGAAATGCCGCCTTTGGCTTTGTCTTTAGATTCTACGAGAAAAATTTCAACCGGGAGCTGGCGGCATGTTAGGCCAATTTACAGGAACAGGACATCACCATGTGAAGTTGGATGTCCTGCTGGTGAGAAGATACCAGAATATTTCGACCTTGTCCGTGAAAGAAAGTACGAGCGTGCATGGTATAAGATACTGGAAGATAATCCTCTGCCGGGCGTAACGGGGAGAGTATGTTATCATCCATGCGAAAACCAATGCAACCGCGCATCTTATGATGAAGCAATTGCAATCCATAGCATAGAGCGGTTTATTGCTGATCAGAATCTTGACAAGCACATCCCTCATACGGCTAATAATTTGAAGAGCGAGAAGGTAGCGGTGATTGGTTCCGGCCCAGCCGGGTTATCATGTGCATACCATCTCGTCAGGCGTGGATATCGTGTGACAATCTTTGAGGCGGAAGCCGAAGTGGGCGGGATGCTGCGCTACGGCATACCTCAATACCGTCTCCCCAGGAACATTCTCGACAAAGAAATTGGTGACATAGTGAATCTTGGGGTAGTAATAAGGACAAATTCAAAAGTAGGGGAAAATATCCCATGGTCTGAACTTGAAAAGTTTGATGCTGTCTTTATTGCCGTTGGTGCGACAAGGAGTAAAAGACTCGGCATTGAAGGCGAAGAACTTGAAGGAGTCATCAGTGGCGTAGATTTCCTGCATAAACTAAATACAGGCAGGACGCCGAAGGTTGGAGAAAAGGTTGTTGTGATTGGCGGAGGGAACACTGCAATTGATGCGGCAAGGAGTTTGTTACGCCTTGGAAAAGATGTAAGTATTCTATACCGCCGAACAAGAAAAGAAATGCCGGCCGTTCCCGAAGAGATTGAAGAAGCTGAGAAGGAAGGTGTGAAATTCGACTTTCTTATTGCACCTCTTCGCGTTGTCGGGAGAGGGGGAATAGTAAGTGGGATTGAAATGCAGAGAATGCAGCTTGATGAGCCAGACGAAAGCGGAAGGAGAAAACCAGTGCCAATAAAAGGCACAGAGTTTATTGTGGAAGCGGATACGGTTATTACAGCAATTGGGGAAGATCCAGATCTATCTTTTATTCCATATTCGTTTTTAAAGAAAAGTGTAAGGATTGTTGTGGATGATGCACACTCGACAGGGGTGCCTGGAATATATGCTGGAGGGGATGCAGCGACGAATCCGTATGGGACGGTGGTCAATGCAATTCGCGCAGGAAAGGAAGCTGCCGGGGCAATTGATGAATTCCTCGGCTGGAAATCCAATAAACCCACTGAGCCGGAAAGTGTGGTTAAGCCGGAAAATATTAATACATTTTATTTTCCACACGAAAAACGCCTTCAGGTGCCTCGCATTTCATTGACGAAGAGCAAGGCCTCCTTCAGGGAGGTTAACAAAACAGTTAGTGAGGAACGAGCTCTCCGTGAGGTTGATAGGTGCTTTAGTTGCGGGACGTGTTTACACTGTGATGTTTGCCTGACTTTTTGTCCCGATGTTGCTATAAGCAAGGATGAATTTGGAGATTACAAAATAGACTATGATCACTGCAAGGGGTGTGGAATATGTGTCAATGAGTGTCCGCGTGACGCGATGGAACTGGTAGAGGAGGAATTGCAATGGGCTTAGCTGAGAAAGAAAATTTACTTCATTCATCTGTAGATAAGGTTCTTGTTATTGAAGGAACTCACGCTGCATCATATGCAGTTAAACTGGCAAAGGTGCAGGTGATATCAGCATACCCGATAACTCCTCAAACGGGAGTGGTGGAAAAGCTATCTGAAATCGTTAGCCACGGCGAACTTTCAGCAAAATTTATCAAAGTTGAATCTGAGCATTCTGCAATGGCTTCCTGCATCGGAGCTTCTATAAGCGGTGCTCGCGCATTTACTGCTACTTCTTCTCAGGGATTGGCACTAATGCATGAACTTTTGCATTGGGCTGCAGGAAGCAGGCTTCCAATAGTCATGGTGAATGTCAACAGGGCAATGGCGCCCCCGTGGTCAATTTATGTGGATCATAATGATAGTCTTTCTCAGAGAGATACCGGCTGGATTCAGTTCTACGCTGAGAGTAATCAAGAGGTGCTGGACACTGTTCTGCAAGCGTACAGGATAGCAGAAACGGTTTTGCTCCCGGTTATGATAAATCTGGATGCATTCTTCCTAAGCCATACTTCGGAACCTGTGGCTATTCCCAGGCAGGAGATAGTTGACGAATTCCTGCCACCGCGTAAGGCTATCTTTAAAGTCGATCCCTCTGATCCGCACGCTTTTGGGGCACTTATCGGGCCTGAAGCTTATATGGAGGTAAGATATAAATTATACAGGGCAATGGAAGATGCACGCGACGTAATACGCCAGGTTAACACGGAATATACTGAAAAGTTTGGGAGATCCTACGGCGGGCTGGTTGAGGAATATCAGACTGAAGATGCAGAATTTATATTGATTACCGCAGCAACCGCTTCAAGTACGGCACGGATAGTTGTAGACTCAATGCGCAGCTTGGGCTTTCCTGTCGGAATGGTCAAGCTGCGGGTCTTTAGACCTTTCCCTTATGAAGAGATTTATAAACTGGTGAAGAAAGCTCGTAAGATTGGCGTGATGGATAGAGATATTTCTTTTGGTGCTACAGGCATAATTTATCAGGAAACGAAAGCAGTGCTTTACAATTCTTCGGTTAGGCCTCCTCTTTTTGGCTTCATAGCAGGTCTTGGGGGAAGAGATATCACGCCGTCAACAATTGAGGAAATGTTTAACTACATGATTAAGAACGACAGGCCTGAAAGTGAAACTATCTGGATAGGTTTGAAACATAAGGAAGTGTGACAGAATTTAAGGAGAATTAAAGATGAGCCAGATAAAATACCAGCTACCACCAGAAGAAATCCTTTCCCCTGGCCATTTTGCATGCCCGGGATGCGGCGCTACTTTGACCATGCGTTATGCGCTGAAAGCACTTGGCCGCAAAACAGTGCTTGTGATACCTGCTTGTTGCTGGTCGGTGATTGACGGACCGGTGCCTTATTCTGCGGCTGGAGTCCCGGTGTTTCATACTGCTTTTGAAACAGCTGCTTCAACTGCAAGTGGAATTAAAGCAGGATTAGAAATGCAGGGTGATCGTGAGACTACTGTTGTTGCTTTTGCTGGTGATGGGGGGACATTTGATATTGGATTTCAGGCATTGTCCGGAGCGGCAGAAAGAAACGAGGATTTTATTTACATTTGTTATGATAATGAAGCATATATGAACACAGGAATTCAAAGAAGCTCAGCAACTCCATATGGGGCATGGACGACAACCACGCCATCAGAATCACCAAAGGGGGAGCAAAAGAAAAACATCATTGAGGTTCTGGCCGCACACAGGATCCCATACTTAGCAACTGCAACGGTTGCGTACCCTGATGATATGATTGCAAAAATCCAAAAAGCAAAGATGGTAAAGGGAACGAGGTTTATCCACGTTTTCTCTCCATGTCCTCCAGGATGGAAATTTGAACCTGAGGACACGATTAAGGTATCCAGACTTGCAGTGGAAAGTAAAGTCTTTCCATTAATCGAAGTTTTTGATGGAATTGACTTCAGGTTTACCCACACACCTGAGGGGAGATCGGTCAAAGAGTACATAAGGGTCCAGGGGCGCTTTCGCCATTTAAATGAAACTGACATAGAGAGAATCCAGCAAATTGTCGATGAGGAATGGCAAAGGCTTGAAGAGAGAGTTCGGATGTCGAGAAAAAAAGAAAAAGCCATTAAGAAAACACGATAATTGAAATGAGAAGATAACCTGAGGAGATTTCGGTTGGCAACTTTTAGGATTAGAAGCGGGAACCAGATGATAGCTGAGGGCGCAATTGCAGCAGGCTGCAGATTTTTTGCTGGTTACCCAATTACACCTGCTTCGGGAATTTATAAGAAGATGATAGATGAGCTTTCTGCCAGGGGGGATGTTGCAATATCTTCACCTGATGAAATAACCGCATTAGCGTATGTTGTTGGGGCATCGCAAAGAGGTTTCAAAGCCATGACTGCAACATCCGGCCCCGGTTTTTCACTTATGGTTGAAACTCTTCAGTTTGCAGTCATGACTGAAACACCTCTGGTAATTGCCTTTGTGCAGAGGCTCGGCCCCAGTACGGGGGGAGCTACTCAAGGTGGACAGGGGGATGTGTTGTTCGTGGGCCATTCTATAGGCGGTGGTTATACCATACCTGTTTTTTGTCCGAGCACACCAATTGAGGCCTATGAACTTACTATACATTCATTTAACGTTTCAGAAAAATTACGTACTCCCGTTGTATTGTTGACAGATAAGGAAGTTGGAATGACGTCGGAAAACGTTGACTACGAAGGTCTTCCAACATGTCAGGTTACGCCAAGAAACCTTTATGCTTCAAACAATGGAGGGAATTTTCGTTCATATGATTTCAAGGCTTTAGAAGACGTACCGCCATTTGCTCCGGTAGGAGGGAAGGTGAAAGTAACCGTTACCGGATCCGCACATGACAAATCAGGAAGATTGCAAAAGAATTCATTGGAAACTATAGATGTACTGAGGCATTTGCAGAAGAAAATCGAAGGGCATGCACAAGAGATTATAACACTGGGAACAGATCTGCAGGCAGGTTCAGATATTGTAATCTTAAGTTACGGCATAACAGCAAGAACAGCAAAAGAGGCGGTCAGGAGGATCAGAGCAAGTGGCCGTAAGGTATCTCTTATCAACTTGAAAACACTTTATCCTGTTCCTGAAAATCAGCTTCTGGAGCTTACAAAAGAGATGCACAGGGTTGTAATTGCGGAAGAGAATATAATGGGTTTGTACAAGCAGGAGATTGAGAGATTGTTTCCCGGGAAAGAAATTATTCGAGTAAATGCTGTTGGACGTATGATTACTCCGGGTGAAATAGAGCAAGCAATTCTTAATAGCGAATTATAAAAAATGAGAGATACAGGAACATTTAATTCTGAAATGGTGAAAAAAACATATCTTAAAGCAGAGGCACAGTTTCCGTTTTGCAAAGGCTGCGGGCATCATCATGTAACTCGTGCAATAAATGATGCATTGATTATGCTTCAGTTAGATCCGATGAGGGTAAACATTACAAGCGACATTGGTTGTGTTGGCCTTGTTGATGCGCTCTTTGATGCAGTTCACACTTTTCACACAACTCATGGGAGGTCAACTGCATTTGCAACCGGTATAGAGTTAGCGGATTCGATTCTTGGCGATTCAAATTTAAAAAATATTGTTGTGATTGGCGATGGCGGTGCTTTAATCGGCTTGCTCCATCTGGTTAACGCTGCTCAGTTAAATGTTGATTTGACAGTGATCCTTTACAACAATTTTCTCTTTGGTATGACTGGGGGTCAGAATTCCGGCTTTTCACCAATGGGGTTTGTAACCACTACAACACCGCATGGCAACATCATCCCACCTGTTGACATTATTAAGATTCTGGAAGGAGCAAATGCCGGATTTTTAGCGAGGAAAGCAGCAACTGACAAAGACCTCTCTGACACGATTGCTGAAGCGATCGAATATCCAGGGTTTGCTCTGGTGGAGGTGCTCGAACTTTGCACTGAATATGCATTAAGGGGCAATTCTATTCGTGGAAATAAGTTAGCAGAAGTCTATCCGGGAAAAATACTTGAGATGGGAACAATTTTAAATATTAAAGGTAGAAAAGACTTTGGCGCTGCGTATAAAGAAAAGTTTCCATCCAATTTTGTGAAATCAGCGAAGGAAGAAGGAATCACCCCAAAGTATGTAAATGCCATTGATAACCAGATTGGATTTGTAATTGCTGGAACCGCAGGAGAGCGGGTTCAATATTCAGCACATTTGCTTGTTCAAGCTGCTGTGCTGAGCGGGGCAAATGGGACGCAGAAAAACGACAACCCTGTGACCCAGGGTACCGGCTTTTCGCTTTCTGAAGTTGTGTTAAGCAAGCGGGAAATCAACTATACTGGAATTGACAGTCCAGATATCATAGTTGTTGTTTCGGATGACGGTGTGGGAGAGTTAATCATTCAGGGTGTTTTCAGTCGCTCAACTGAAACCACACTCATAATTTCTGACAGCTCGCTCAAACTACCCGAATGTTCCGGAATTGTTCGCCGTCTTCCACTGAGAGAGAAATTGTCTGCAACTGCAGCAGCTTTTGGCGGGATATCCGCTGCAATAAAGCTGACAGGTATCTTTCCAATTGATGCTCTTAAAGATACCGTCAGGAATCAGGGGAAAGTGAAAGACTTTTTGCCTGTTATAGAAGTAATTGATGGTTTAATTTAAGCGGAGGGTATGCATGAAAAGCAAGTCGGCAGTGGAGCAAAATCTAATTTCAATTCTTGAAGATGCAATTAAAAGTGAAATTGATTCAGAGGAGAAATACCTTAGAGCGGCAGAAATGGCTTTTGATACAAGAATTAAAGATTTCTTTCTCTCGCTGGCCCAAATGGAGAGACAACATAAGGAACAATTAACCCGGCAGCTTGCTGAGCTCAGTGCACAGATGGCTGTTGTAGGCGAAATGAATGAAATGTTCCTCTGAAATGGTGAGAACTCTATCTTTACCTTATTAAGCAAACTCTTTTAATTGTCTTTAGCACCCTCATCAATCCACGTCTTAATACCCTGTATTTGGTTGGGTGTCAACGTCGGCAGGGGAGGGGGTGGCATAATAGGAAGAGCTCCTGTGATACGCTGTACAAGAATGCTGTTTTTCGAGTTTCCCGGCACTATTACCCCTGGAACGGACATTGCACTGTTGTAATCTGTGAGGTCGAGACCCCCTGCTCTGGTACCAGAATCATGGCAGCCAGAGTAATTGCAGTCAATATTGAATAAAGGCTGAACATATTTAATGTAGCTCACGTTTGACGGTGGAAAGACAATTGATGTTTGTCCGTTCGGGCCGCTGACAGTGTTCTTGCACGAAACATAAACGAATGCCACTATGCTCAGAAGTCCAATTTCCCAAAGCCATCTTTTCATTGCTATTTTTAAATTAAGGAGCAACTGAATTAAATTAAAGACATGAAAGCTCTGGTGTTTTTCATTGCTTTAATTTTCTATATGGCAATTACAAATGTTGATATCAAGCCAAGGGATCCTGCGCCTGTTGTTTATGTCATGCCGCGAAAGCGTTTAAGGCTTCCTCGCCGTCACTGTCCAAATCTTGATAAAATTGGCGTCTGCAATTAATTCAAAGGAATTAGAGGTATACAAATGCTTGGATTTTTGTTCCTGTCAGTTCTGAATGCTCTGCAATTTCACCCTTTACCCCTGGATAGCCTGGGTATAAGAGCAGAGGGGAGGACAGAATGGTATAGTTATACCAACAAGCAAGCGGGATTTTATTTTGGGGAAGCAAAAGGCTTAAACATGCTGCCATATCAGGGATGGACAGTATACGGGGACATGGTTTTGAAAGATTACTCTATCACCGTAGATGGTAAAATGTTGAAAAGGGGTGATGCTTCAGCGATCATATATCCCGACAAATTAGTCCGTACATATGCTGATGGTACGGTTGAGACTTTTACCTTGCTTGACAGTATCAACGCATTTGTGGTCAGTTTACAAAGAGCAAAGGGACGGCAGATTGCCTTTAGAATCTTGCTGAACTCAGGAAATGGAAGTGATTTTGCCGTCAAATCCGGTCTAATTTCCACTGTAGAAAACAAGTTAGTTCCTGACACTAGTGAAGGCCGATGGATTGCTGTGGCTGCTCGAAACTCAATAGCAAGGAAATTGTTCGAGCGAGTTGCTTCCCTGGTATCTCCACTGGTAATTCAGACAGATCGTAAGAAGGTTCAATTTATCGTAACAAGTGGAAGGTCTGAAATGGAAGCACGAATCGCCGCAATTCATGCAATGCGCTATTTCTTACAGATGGAAAAAGAACGTGCTTACAGAATGCAAAAACTGCTTGAAGATTCGTTTGTTCAAACCGGAAATCGAGAGTTTGACAAAGCTCTTTCCTGGGCGAAACTGTCTGTTGATGCACTGATAACGCAACAGGGAATGAGAGGGATCTGGGCAGGTCTCCCCTGGTTCAATAACTATTGGGGAAGAGATAGCTTCATTTCATTACCGGGGGCGGCATTAATGCTGGGAAGTTTTGAAAACGCCAGGCAAATTTTAATGGATTATGCTGCAAGGCAGGATACAGATTCTACAAGCACCAATTTTGGCAGGATACCGAATTTAATTGGGCCAAATGTGATAATTTACAACACGGCTGATGGCACACCATGGTTTGTTTCTGCAGCATTTGACTACTTCACAATGACAGGTGACAGGTCCTTTGCGTCAGCTGTTTATCCAGTTATCAAGCGTGCATTTCTGGGCACTGTGAAGTTTCATATGGATTCGGATTATTTCTTAACACACGGCGATCAGGAGACCTGGATGGATGCGGTGGGTCCCGACGGTCCATATACTCCCAGGGGAAATCGAGCGGTGGAAATCCAGTCTTTGTGGCTTAAGCAGCTTTTGGTGACTAATTATTTTGCAAAATATTTTGGCGATTACGCAACAGCTGAAAAAGCAATTGCAATGGCAAAGAGACTTTTAAAAAGTTTCAATGAACATTTTATAGATAAGAGCCACCAGTTACTTTATGATCATATTTCACAATCGGGCATTCCTGATACAAGCCTGCGTCCAAATCAGCTTTTCGCTTTGTGGATGGTTGACAGCAAATCGGTTCAGTGGAACGTGCTGAAAACCATTGTGGAAAAGCTTACCTTTCCCTGGGGAGTTGCTTCTCTGGTGCAGAGCGACAGGAATTTCCATCCTTATCATCATAATGAGCCAACATATGTACCCGATGCCGCATATCATAACGGTACGGTCTGGCTATGGTTAAGCGGGCAGCTAATATCTTATCTAACTCAATTCAGGGAGCAGGATTTTGCGTTTGAGCTGACAAAGATGCTCTCGGATGAGTTGCTGCACGGAAAGACAGCTGGAACGCTTCCTGAACTTTTCGATGCATTTCCGAGAAAAGGAAAATCAGTTCCGGAAGAGTCTGGAGCATATTCACAAGCGTGGAGTCTCGCCGAGTTCATTCGTGCGTTTTATCAAAGCTATCTGGGTGTCAGGGTAAATGCTCTGGAAAACTCTCTTTCAATCATCCCGAGGTTGCCAAAGAAGCTCGGGGATACAAGTTTCATGATTAATGGCGGCAACAGGGAGAGATTCCTCGTTTCATATAAGCTTCAAGAGAATCCACAGAGGATCGAAGTCATTCCTTTTGACAGTGTTCAAGGGACCACCGTGAGATTATTTCTAATGGTAACAAAAGACCGCGAAGCGCGAACAGCTTTTGTAATTACAGGAAAACACAAATTTGAAATTATTGTTTACTCTGATTCCATAGCTGTTGAAAAAGATGGAAAATCAATTGGGGCCGATTTCCTTTTTGCAGCAGATCCTCATCCTGTGGAATTGGACAACCTCCACTTTGTTAAGCCGGTAGAACGTGCAGGATGGGGTTTTGTTGAGCCAGAACATTTTTTGCTTAAAAAGGATTCTCGAAAAAGTGACTAAGAGATCTTTTTTCTGCTTATGGTGTTGATTTTCAGGTAAAAGACTATTGTCAGGTTCGGCAGGGGGTGCGAGGGGAACTACTTATAGAATAGTTTTTGTTGCAAATTGAAAAGGAGATTCGAGATGAAAAGGTATCTCTTTTTATTGTTTGCCGGGTTAGCTTACGGTTGCTCGAAGGGAAGTCTATATCCGAGCCAGCCATCATCACCACCGACTACACAAACTGTAAGTTTTCAGATAAACGTGCAGCCTATTTTCACTGCAAATTGTGCTACAAGTGGGTGTCATATAAATCCAGGCGCGCAACAAGGCCTGGATTTATCGACCGGGAATGCATATGCAAGCATAGTCAATGTACCGAGTCATGAGAATCATTTGTACTACAGAGTGAAACCTTCAAATTCAGATAGCAGCTACCTTTATATGAAAATAATTGGAGCACCAGGAATCACAGGGGCAAGGATGCCATATTCAAGGCCACAGCTGTCACAGACGGATATACAGACCATACAAGAATGGATAAATCAGGGAGCAAAGAACAACTAGCTCATTGTTCAATCTGCCGTGCACATGAATTGACTTGGTACAAAGCACATAGTTATTTAAATTAACTGGCGTTGGTTTGGCGTACCAACATGAGTAATGGGCGAGCAAACGGGTGGGGGTGAGCAAAGGGAGTGGTGGCAAAGACGTTACTAACTTAGAGGAAAGGCATGGACAGAGAAAGCCTTTACAAAGAATTTTTTCACGCTGCCAGCTTGGTCACTGAATATTTCCCAAGGTCAGGTGCTCGATTACTTGATGAACTTACAGCCGCTGTTATTGGGGGTAAAATGTTATCACGATCTGAGCACTTTATCAATATGCATGCAATCAAGAGGTTATCATATTCAACAATTACCAGAATACTTGTCATATCAGATTTAAATATTGGAGATGCAGTTTTTTCCCAGGCTGTGGTGGCGGGATTAAGAGATTATTTTCCTGAATCCGAAATTGACCTTGTTGTTAACAGAGTGGCAGCCGCAGTTATCGAAGGGAATCCAGAAGTAACAAAACTTTTCCCAGTTCTTTCGGGGTCTCCATATCCTACGAGTAATGATTCGTGGCAAATTAAGCAGCTGGTTAAGAAAATGCAATTCGACCTTGTAATTAGCCTGTCACCTTATTTTAGTGGTCACGAATTTCAAATTGAAGGAACTAAAGTCATCGACTTCACCGGTCTGGCGCTTCAGGTTGTGAGAGATTATATGGCCCCACACAGGAAAGTGCATATGATTTATGAAATGCACAAATTCGTTCACGTCCTCCTTTCAGATATTCTTTCTCCAAAACGACGCAAACCATTTATCGGAGTTCGTACAACTGTCGCAGAAAGTGCCTTTCAAGGGGCAAGGAAGTTCTTACACTCAATAGGTATCGATGAAGAGGAACTGTTAATCATGTACAATCCAGATGCGTCCACCAGGTATACTCAAATTCCATTTCCTCTTCAGATAGAGATTCTGAGAGAATTGTCAAAATTATCAGTTCCGATACTCCTGGGGGCTGGACATAGCGATCCAAATGTTGAGAAAAGACTTCTGGAATTCCTTTGTGAATCGGAGAGAGAGAATTTTTTTGTCGTTCCAGCTTCAATTCCACTGGACGTGTACTCCGTTTTAATCGATTTCAGTGCAGTGTATATTTCCGGCGATGCTGGGCCTCTTCATATTGCTGCTTCTCGTAAGTACTGTCGGAATGGGAATATTCAGTTTCGGAACAGCACCGCTGTGCTATCAGTTTTTGGAGCTACCCCTGCGCGCATATATGGATACGATTCAGAGTTAGTCGGTTACCACAGGGCTAATCAGCATGCCCCTTCACATGTCTATGTTTCTCAAAGCGCATGTCGGAATATAACATGCATCAACAAAATGGCAAAGACATGCAGGGAGGTCAGGTGCTTTGACAGGCTGGACTTGAGAGAAATTATCAATGATGTTAGCAGCATTCTCAATGAATATACTGCATTTCTTGTCAATGAGAAAAGTGAACAACCGGACAATTCTCGTTAGTTAATTCCAGAAGCATGAACTTTCTGTTGTTTATAATAGTCGCATATGTAATGGGTTTCATAACAGCGATTCCTGTTGGAGCCACGCAAATTGAGATAGCAAAGCGATCCCTGCACGGGCAGCTGATGCCTGCATTCATGGTAGTCCTGGGATCGGTTTCATCCGATGTAATGTATGGTGTGATTGCTTTCTTTGGGCTGGCACCATTCATGAAGAGCAAAACTGTAGAGGCTGGATTTGAACTGGGTGGTGCATTGATACTGCTCTTCTTGGCTTATTTGACTTTCAAGCAAAGTAAAACCAACTATATTTTAGACGAACCTGATGCTATTTTGAAGAGCAAACATATTTCTCTTATTACGGGCTTCAGTCTTGCAGTTACAAATCCGATGATGATTTTCTGGTGGTTACTGGAAGCACAGATTGTTAAGGAAATTGGGCTGGTGGTTGATTTCAATACGACTATTGCAGCTATCTTTTTGCTTGCTGCCGGTTTTGGTCTGGCATCTTATCTCTGCGCATTGGCCGCAACATTGCACTGGGCAAAAAAATTCCTGTCTGTAAACTTGATGAAAAAGTTAAACCATATGCTGGGTATTTTTCTGATTCTACTCGCATTTTACTTCCTCTATGCATCGTCGAAAGTGCTCTTTAACACGCTTAGTCGTTGACTTTCAATTCTGCTGGGGAATTCATTTCAATATGACGGTGGCAATTGTCTTGATACTCTCTGTTTGTAGCCCTAATTTAGCTGTGTTAAAATAAACTAAAAAAATTTCTCTGTTAAACTCGGTCAGGAAAATGCTATGAGCAGTAAGGGCGGTAAATTGGCGATTGTTGGATGTGGTCGTTGGGGAATTAACCATGTGCGTACAGTTTTCAAAATTTTTCCAGAGAAATTAAGACTGGTTGTGGATTCAAATCCGGAAGCAGAAGCAAGGGTAAGAGAAATTTCAAGGGAGATTCAATTCAGTACAGGTATGGATCTGGTTTTAACTGATAGTTCAATAAATTCGGTGATTGTTGCCACCCCCGCTGAGACCCATTATAGAATTACGAAAGAATTGCTTGAATCTGGTAAAAACGTACTTGTTGAAAAGCCGCTGACACTTAGTTCTGTGGAAGCGAGGGAGCTCATTCACCTGGCGAACAAAAAGAAACTGCAGCTGATGGTGGGTCATGTATTGCTATATCATCCGGCAATAAGGAAGCTCAAGCAACTAATCGATGAGGGGGAAATTGGCAGGATCCAGTACATTTACAGTAATCGGTTAAACCTGGGTACTATCAGAAACGAAGAAAATATCCTGTGGAGCTTTGCTCCTCATGATATATCCGTAATTCAGTATCTCATTGGAAGAAAGCCGATTCAAATTGAAGCCCACGGTGCTGTTTTTTTACAAAATGATGTGGAAGATACAACTTTGACCTATCTTTCATATCCCGACAATATTCACGCACATATTTATGTGAGCTGGCTTCACCCGTTCAAAGAGCAGCGGCTCGTTGTAATTGGTGATAGGGGGATGATTGTTTTCGAGGACAGCAATCCAAAAGACAAGCTAAAGTTTTACAAAAAAGGTTACAGCAAGGTTAATGGTCTTCTGGAGAAATTCGATGGTGACTTCGAATCTGTTTATTTTGAGCAGGAGGAACCACTTGTCCTTGAACAAAAGCACTTTTTCGAGTGTGTTGAGAACGGTTGTAAGCCATTAACAGGCGGAGATCAGGCAATTGAAGTGCTTGAGATTTTGGAAGAAGCGGGGCGAAAGCTTATGAGTGAAAAAAAGAAGCAAATAAAAAAAGATTTCTATGTAAATGAATATGCGGTTGTTGATGACAATGTTGAAATTGGTGAGGGAACAAAAGTATGGCATTTCTCGCATATTCAGTCTGGTGCAAGAATAGGCCGTTACTGTACACTTGGTCAGAATGTCAATGTTGCCAATAATGTTGTGATAGGGAATTACGTCAAGATACAAAATAACGTTTCAGTTTACGAGGGAGTAACTCTTGAGGACTACGTTTTTTGTGGCCCATCGATGGTATTTACAAACATTAAAGACCCGAGGTCAAAATATCCACAAGCAGGATCAAAGTATTACGTAAGGACACTTGTAAAGGAAGGTGCTTCATTAGGAGCAAATTCAACAGTGGTTTGTGGTGTCACAATAGGTAGGTATGCTTTTGTTGGTGCCGGTTCTGTGGTAACTAAAGATGTCCCCGATTTTGCGCTTGTTGTGGGCAACCCTGCGCGTATTGTCGGATGGGTCAGTGAGGCAGGGAAGAAGCTCGAGTTTGACCAGGATGGGTACGCGTTTTGTGAAAAATCGCAAAAAAGGTATAAATTTGAAGACGGAAGGGTAATTGAAGTTTGAATATTTTTTAAACCTACACTTAAACTGGCTGAATTTTGAGAAATTTTTGATCACAAGGAGAACTTAATGAGGGTTCCGCTTTTAGACTTGAAGGCACAATATGCAGCTCATAAAAAGGAGCTGGACCAGGCAATCCTGAGAGTCGTTGAGTCACAGCATTTTATACTTGGTCCTGAAGTTGAAAACCTTGAGAAAAAACTCTGTTCATATCTTGGTTCCAAATATGCAATCGGGGTGTCGTCCGGGACAGATGCTCTCCTCATTGCTCTTATGGCCATAGGTATAAAGCCAGGTGACGAAATTATTGTACCAACGTTTTCTTTCTTTGCGACAGCAGGCGTTGTGGCGAGGATGAATGCAATTCCTGTGTTTACAGATATTGATCCTGTTACTTTTAACATTGATCCTGATGATGTTTTACGAAAGGTTTCCCGCCGCACCAGAGCGATTATACCTGTTCACCTTTATGGTCAGAGCGCTGATATGGAACCAATTGTTGAAATAGCTCACAAGTATTCGCTGAAAGTGATTGAAGATGGTGCTCAAGCAATTGGTGCGCAGTATAAAGATGGGAGGTGTGTTGGGACGATTGGCGATATTGGATGTTTTTCATTTTTCCCCAGCAAGAACCTGGGTGGTTACGGCGATGGCGGTTTGGTAGTTACAAATGACGATGATTTAGCTGAACGCTTAATGATAATGCGAGTACATGGGGGAAAGCCGAAGTATTTTCACAAGGTGATTGGTGGGAATTTTAGACTTGATGCAATTCAGGCAGCAGTACTGAATGTAAAACTAACTTATCTTGATGATTGGTCTAACAGAAGACGCAAGAATAGCGAGATTTACTCTCGGCTGTTCATAAACGCAGGGCTTGCTGAAAAGGAAGGGGTTATTGAGTTTAGTAACGGGAATAAAGTGCTTTTGCCTGAGCCGGTTTACAAATATTCAGGACACAAGAACTATCATATCTATAACCAGTATGTGATAAGGGTACAAAAGCGTGATCAGTTGAAGGAGTATCTGGCACAGAATGAGATAGGTACTGAAATTTACTACCCTGTCCCCTTTCACCGCCAGGAATGCTTTTCATATTTAAATAATAGTGATGAAGATTTTCCGCATTCAAATTTTGCAGCTGAGCATTCACTGGCTCTGCCGATATTTCCAGAGTTGAATGAAGATCAGATTGAGTGGGTTGTCAGAAAGATATCTGAGTTTGTGTCAAGTAATAACTGATTTCACCCTGAAACGTTTTCCGGAGCAGTCATATGCATATTTTGCGCATCGTGACGCTATAATTGCGCTCTTGATAGATATTTGCCTCTACTTCAGTGCAGTTTTGATACTTGCAGCGGCACGATTATTGTACCTTCTGTAACAAAGTACTTAAAAACAGTGGAGGAAATATGAGTTATAAAGTGCTGGTCATTCGTTTATTGCTTGGGTCTGCTCTGGCAGCTGCGGTTATCGGTTGTGCAAAGTCGAGCAACCCTGTAAGTCCATCTTCGGCAACACCTGTAAACCTGTCGGTTGCATTTTCTACAAATGCGGCTCCGGTTACCCTTATGAAAACTTCTGGTGCAAGTTCTGTTGATTCAATACGTATTGACAGTGCAATTGTTGTTTTCCAAAGAATAAAATTTGAATCACACATAGACAGTGTGGTCATAGATACGTCGGGAAACTTTGATCGGGAGGACGATTCTAATCTCAATGTTATTTTTATGGGTCCCTTTATCGTTCACGTTCGTGATACCGTGGCGATAAATTTCGCCTCGCAAACATTGCCTCCCGGAACTTATGATGGTATAAAATTTAAAATTCACAGGATGCAGCAGGGCGAGCAAGGAGAGGACAGCGATGAATTCAACCACCATCACAATACAATGCCTAATGATACTTCAATTACAGGATCCAGCATAGTTGTGTGGGGAGCTGTCAAGAAGAACGGTTCATGGGTTCCATTTACATATCGTCTTAGAGAAGAACTTGAGTTCAAGATAAAGGGTAATTTTACTGTAAATAGTGCTACGAACACCGTCAATATAGCGCTTAACTTTAACATGGGTTCCTGGTTTGTTGACCCGATGAGCGGTTCACTACTTGATCCCACCAATAGTTCACAACAAATGTACGAGACAATTTCTCGAGCTATTAGATACTCATTTGAAAAGGGGCGCGGAGGAGAAGATCATAATCATGACGGTCATCCTGATGATTGATCGAATTTAATCATAGATTTTTAAGTAAGGGGAGAGTGAGTTCTCCCCTTAAACGTTTTAAGGGGTCTACAATCATTACAAAATTGTAATATATCCGAAATCGGCCTGTAATACTTTTGCGTATATATTATATATGTGAAAGCTGAATCAGTTTTATTTGCCTCGATTGTTTTATTTTTTTTGATGGCTGGTTGCATCACATTCAAATCGGAACCTGTGGATCCAGCCAAAACATATGAAGCCATAGCCAGTCGATCATTGAGGGATCCAGAAGTTAAAGTTTTCATTGAAAACGGATTGAAACGGCATTTTGCTCAATGGCCTCCAGATAAATGGGACTTCAACATGCTCACACTTGCAGCCCTTTATTATAATCAAGATATAAAGATAGCAGAGGCTGAATTTGGGATTTCAAAGGCTAAAGTGATTACGGCAAAACAAATTCCAAATCCTGTTGTATCTCTGGTACCCGAATTTATATCAAATCCCGGCTTACTCTCACCGTGGGCACCAGCGATTGGAACGGGTGCGCAAATTGAAACAGCTGGGAAAAGACACGATAGAGTTTCTGTGGCACTGGCAGAAGAGCAGTCGAATTTTTACAACCTGCTTCAAAAAGCATGGAGCATCAGGAGTCATCTCCGAAAAAGTTTGTTGGACTATTATATCGCAGAACGAAGACTTGATCTGCTGAGAAGAGAATTGGAGGTTAAAGGTAAAATTTCAGCGCTATCAAAACTGGAGTATCAGTTAGGTGAGATATCATTGGATGAGTTTAACGTGGTGCAAACATCATTTATCTCGGCGGGTTTATCTTACGAGGAAGCTAAATCCCATCTATCAGAAGCAAAGCGTAGAGTGGCTTCTGCTGTTGGAATAACTGAAGCCCATCTGGAATCAGACCTTCTTAGCCCCGAGCCGAGAATTGTGTTTGATTTTTTGAACAAGATTCCCGATACTTCGGAAATTCCAAGGGGTAAAGTTATAAAAGAGGCATTATTGCGGAGGCCTGACATACTGTCGGCGTTGAGCCTTTACAAGGCAGCTGAATCAAACCTGAGGCTTGAGATATCCAGACAGTATCCTGATGTGACCATTGGCCCCGGATATAAATGGGATGAGGGCATTAATAAATGGAATATCGCGATATCTCTGAGTCTTCCAATTTTCAACATGAATGCCGGTCCAATAGCAGAAGCTGAGGCAAAAAGAGAAAGGGCTGAAGCAAATTTCATGAAGTTGCAAACTGAAGCCATCGTGGGGACGGAAAGTGCTCTGAACCAGTATCAGATAGCTTTCAGTAATTATCTCCGATCCGATTCACTCCTGCGTACTGTGAATTCATTGTATAATGGCATGGAAAAGATGGTCAAGGAAGGTGAGATGAGCAAGTTGGATGAATACAATTATCTTGTTATAAGGCTGGATGCTGAGCTTCAACTAATTAATGCCGTTGAGAAGGTACAGCAGGCTCTGTCTGGTTTGGAAGACGAGGTTGTGGCTCCTCTTGGACAGTGCGAAATTAATCCAATTATTTACGAGAAAGGAGTTGAGAGGGGGATTGTAAAATGAGAAGGAGAATGTTAATAGGGGCAATTGCAATGACGTTAATCACCCTGTTTGCGGCAGGTTTTCTGTTTATAAAGGGGTCAAGAGGCTACGCTGACAAAGACAGGAATGAGGAGGGTGTCGAATCCGAGAAAAGGACTTTGATTAAGGAGGGAGTTACTTATGTTATTCTTGACAGTTTGACATTAAATCGAAATGGAATTGAATTGATGAAGCTTTCTGCAAGAACAGGCACGGTATCTACATCTTTTTATGGAAGTGTCGTTAATCCAGAAAATATTTTAAGTGATGAGTCAGATTTTAGCTCAGCAAAGGGCGTTTATGAATCTGCGAAATCACGGAGAGTTGTGTCTGAAAAAGAATTACATCGGCTGAAGATTCTTAATGAAACTAAAAATGTTTCTGATAAGGTTCTGGATGAAGCAAAATCCCATTTTGTCATGGATAAAAGTAGCGAGGCATCGGCGCTGAAAAATCTTGAGCTCGTAAAGTCGCGAATACTTCTCAAATGGGGAGATAGAATTTCAAGCTGGATATTTGAGAATGATGAAATATTGTCCAAACTGATAAAAGGAAAGTTAGAGATAATTGAGGCTGGGATCCCTTTGCCCGGAGCCTCTATCGAATCATATAAAACCGCTATGATAACCACTTCTTCAGGGAGCAGTGTTGAAGCAAAATTTTTTGGTTTTTCGAGTGTAGCTGATCCGGTGTTCCAGGGCCGGGCAGTGTTCTTTTTAACCACAGCCCCCTGTCGAGACCTGATTCCCGGAATGAGTGTTATTGCAAATGTGCCAGCCGGCTCCGTGCGCACTGGAGTATTTGTTCCAGATGCTGCCGTCGTGTGGTACAGGGGTATACCATGGGTTTATTACGAGAAAGACCCAGGCGAATTTTGCCGAGTAGAGATTTCGCATGCGTTCCCACAACAAGATGGTTATTTTGCAATTGGTATTCTTAAACCCGGAGATGTGATAGTATCAAAAGGGGCGCAACTGTTACTATCGGAAGAATTTAAATCTCAAATCAGGGCTGAGGATTAGCGACTGATGGTGATGAGGACAGCAACTGACAGAATCACTACTGATGGATGCTCATGCTGAACAGAATTGTATCTTTTTCATTGCGGCATCGTGGCGTTATTATTTCGCTGGCTGTCGTAGCCCTCATTTATGGTATTTATTCTGTTCAGGTCGCTAAATATGACGTGTTCCCTGAGTTTGCTCCCCCGCAGGTTACGATTGAAACCGAATGTCCGGGGCTTTCACCTGAGCAAGTTGAGCTGCTTGTCACACGACCGATTGAAAGCGCAATAAATGGTGTCCCGGGTGTAGACGCCTTAAGAAGCGGATCGATACAGGGGGTATCGATAATAAATGTTGTATTTAAGCAGGCAACTGATGTGTATCGAGATAGACAGGTTGTTGCTGAGCGTCTTGCGGCAATTGGATCCCAGCTTCCTGCAGGTATGGGTTTGCCAATCATAACACCTCTTACCACATCAACGAGTGTTGTCCAGGCAATCGGACTCACGTCTGATTCACTATCGTTAATGGATCTGCGCACAGTTGCAGATTGGACGATTAAACAGCGACTTTTAGCTGTACCTGGCGTAGCTAAAATCGCAGTCTATGGTGGTGAGGTGAAGGAATTGCAGGTTCAAATAAATCCACGCAAGCTCATGAGATACGGTATATCGACGGATGAGATTGTGCCCGTTGTTCGGAAAGCCACCGGCATCCGAGGAGCTGGTTTCATTGAGAATGAAAATCAGAGAATTACAATTCAGACAAATGGTCAATCAATAACGCCGTTGGAGCTTTCCGGTGTCTTGGTCAAACAAGCAGGAAATTTTCCTGTTACACTTGGGGATGTTGCCGATGTAAGTTACGCACCCGCTCCACAAATTGGTTCAGCGCTAGTGATGGGTAAGCGTGGAATTATTCTCATGGTATCGTCGCAATACGGTGCAAATACTCTCGAAGTGAGCCGTCGAATTGAAGAAGCTCTTAAAGAGCTCAAACCTACTTTGAACGCTGAAAGAATAAAAATTTATCCACAGATATTCCAAGCTTCAAATTTTATTCAAACTGCAATTCAGAATGTTAAGAATTCTCTTTGGGTTGGAGCTACACTTGTCATAGCAGTTCTCCTTCTCTTTCTCTTTAATCTTAGGACAGCAGCAATCTCACTTCTTGCAATTCCTTTATCTCTTTTAACTGCTGTTACCGTACTTGGATATTTAGGCGTCGGGTTAAATACAATGAGTATGGGGGGTCTTGCAATAGCAATTGGTGAAGTTGTGGACGATGCAGTAATTGATGTCGAGAACATTCTGCGTCGATTAAGGGAAAACCGTTCGTTGGCAATTCAGCGACCGGTACTTGAGGTAATACTGGACGCTTCCATTGAGGTCCGCGGCGCGGTGGTTTACGCCACATTTGCTGTCGTCCTGGTCTTTGTCCCGGTGATCACAATGGGAGGTGTTGCAGGTCGGTTGTTCTCCCCCCTTGCATATGCTTACATCCTGTCTGTTCTGGCGTCACTTTTAGTTGCACTCACATTGACCCCTGCGCTATCTATAATTCTTCTTGGCAAGGGTTATTTAAGAGTTGTCGATTCGCCACTTGTTTTACAGATAAAAAAATACTATAGATATGTCTTATACAGGATTGAAAATCACTGGCAAATTGTGGTAACTGTAATTGCTATTTTGACCATTGGGGGACTATTTCTTATCCCTTTTATGCGTGGAACTTTTTTGCCGGAGCTTAAAGAGGGACACTTCATAGCGCATGCGACATTTGTACCTGGAACTTCGCTAAGTGAATCAGAACGAATCGAGAAGAGTATAAGCAATGCTCTTTTGAAGATTCCATATGTCAGGACTGTCGGGGTCAGGATAGGGAGGGCTGAGCTTGGTGACGACATAATGGGAACGCAAAGTGCAGAGATTGAAATTGGTCTCAAAAAATTAAGTGCCGATCAATCTGATTTAGCTCTAAATATCATTCGCGATACACTTTCTCATTACGTTGGTGCAACAATGTCAATAAATACTTTCCTTACCGAGCGCGTGAATGAGACTTTATCAGGATACACCAGTCCTGTTGTTGTTAACGTTTATGGCAATGACCTTGATGTGCTTAACAAAAAGGCAAGAGAAATTGCAAGCATTTTAGAGAAAGTAAAGGGTGCTAGCTCCGTACAGGTGCAATCTCCGCCAGGGATGCCTCAACTCACAGTCAATTTACGGAAGGACGCACTACTGCAGTGGGGCTTTGAACCGGTGGATATCCTTGATGCAATTAGAACTGCATATCAGGGAGACATTGTTGGACAGATTTACGACGGAAATGAGATGTTTAATGTCGATGTTATACTGAGCCCTCGCTATCGAAATATGCCGGATGAAGTAGGGAACCTTCTCATTAAAAATAGAAATGGAGTTTATATCCCACTTCGCCAAATTGCCAATATTTATGAAACAACAGGTAGCTATGTCGTTCTGCATGATGGAGCGAGGAGAGTTCAGACTGTTACATGTAATGTGAACGGGAAAGGGGTAGAAGAATTTATGAGTGAAGCACGCCGGAAGATTGACAGGGAGGTTGTGCTGCCGCCTGGAACTTACGTAACATATTCTGGCTCAGCCCAGGAATCTGCTAGGTCAAAACAAGATTTGATTTTACATTCTGCTGTTGCGGCAATTGGCATATTAATTATGCTTTCATTGGTGACGAAGAGCTGGAGAAATCTTGTTTTAATTGTAGCAAATTTGCCTTTTGCATTGGTGGGCGGTGTGCTCGCGACGATGATTTCGGGTGGAGATTTCTCTGTCGGTTCTCTGGTTGGCTTTGTTACCGTCTTTGGGATAACACTGAGAAACTCTATTATGATGATTTCCCACTATGACCATCTAGTTAACTTTGAAGGAGCAGTCTGGGGATTGGATACAGCAGTGCGCGGTGCTTCGGAAAGGCTTACACCAATACTTATGACAGCCTCTGTTACTGCCTTTGGATTACTCCCTTTAGCACTGGGCAGCGGGGCGCCCGGACGCGAAATCGAAGGGCCGATGGCAATTATTATACTGGGTGGCCTTTTTACGTCTACACTGCTAAACCTTATTGTACTCCCAACCTTAGCACTTAAATTTGGCCATTTCAAACATTAAGTAATATTCTGTTTCAATGATCAGGTATTATGTTATCAAGCCTTGAGCGGGAAATGAAAGGGTTACTGTCGTTCCTTTTCCTGTTTCACTTTTAATCGAAACGGTTCCTCCATGGAGCTGCATAATTGATTTAACTATAGACAATCCCAGTCCCATGCCGGGCTTTTCAACTTTCTTTGAATGCTCTCCCCTATAAAAGCGGTCAAAGACTCTTTCCAGATCCTGCTTGGGAATACCGGCCCCGTTGTCCTTAACATAAACTTCCACCCATTTATTATTGGTCGATGTGCCGACCTCTATCAATCCTCCGCTCTGTACATGCCTGATTGCGTTTGAAATTAAGTTGCTAAGCGCCTGTCTGAATAAAAGTGAATCAGCAAATACAGATCCACCCCCCTTAAATGAGAGCTGGACTCTCGATTCTTCGGCAAGTGCCTCATAAAAGTCAAAAATTGTTTTGACTTCCCATTCTATGTCAAGTGACGACTTTGTAATGACTTCCCTTGCATTTTCAGCACGTGCGATAAAAAGGAGGTTATCAATCATTTTTGACAATCTTCCAAATTCTTCAAGATTGGATTCCAGAACCTCCCTGTATTCATCTGCTGTGCGTGTCTTCGAAAGTGCCACCTCTGTTTCTCCCATCAAATTGTTGATAGGTGTACGCAATTCGTGTGCAATATCAGCGGAAAACCTCGAGAGGCGCTCAAATGATTCTTCTAGGCGTTCAAGCATTTCGTTAAAAGAGGCAGCCAATGTCTTTAATTCTCCCGGAAAATGCTTGTTTTGAATCCGATCACTGAGTCTATTGGCAGAAATTCTGGTGACTGACGCTGTCATTCGTTGCAGAGGTTCCAGTCCTTTTCTTGCGGTGTAATAACCAGCAGCTCCAGAGAGAAGTACGCCAAGAAACAGGATGACAAAAAGCTCGGATCTAAAATTACGCAGGAGTCGTTTTTCATAAGATATGTCCAGTGCAACCTGGATCGTATAAATCTTTGCTAAACCACCACCGACTTTGGCGTATGCAGAAAACATTTCAAATGTTTTTCCGTCCGGTGACTTCCATATAAGCGCGGGGTTGGCAACAGAATTATACGGTACAGGTTTTGGGAAAACTGAGGGAGGGAGAAGCTTTTGCATTTCAGAGCGTTCAATTAGTACACTATCGTTTTCATTAATTATCCTTGCGTAGTAACGGGTAAATTCAAGAGGACCCGCTTCCCACTTTACCTCCTCTTCAAGCATATTCTTGTCAGTCGGATGTCTGCTCAATATTGACCGCAGGACATGTATCTTTCCAATTAGGAAATCAGTGTCCTCTCGGCCGAGGTTTGCTGAGAGTGTCCAGTTCAGGATCAGTGCAGAAATTGTCAAGATTAAAAATGAAAAAAATGAGAAAAGGATGGTCAGTTTTGCCTTAATTGAAATGTTTCTTTTCATATTAGGCGGAGCAGCACCACTTAAGTTTCAGGATCCTCAAGAATGTATCCGACACCACGGACTGTTCTTATCAGTTTTTTAGAAAAAGGATCATCAACCTTCTGGCGGAGTCTACGGATTGCGACATCAACGACGTTTGTATCGCTATGGAAATGCATGTCCCAAACCTGTTCAGCGATGAGCGTGCGGGATAAGACTTCTCCCTTGTGCTCTACAAAAAGGGAAAGAAGCAAAAATTCCTTTGGGGTTAAATCAATTACCTTTCCGTTGCGAATTGCCCGCATTCTCTTTAAATCGAGTTCCAGATCCGCAACAGTGAGAATTTCGTTCAAACGTGCAGGTGCGCGTCGGAGAATCGTCCTTACTCGTGCCAGAAGTTCAGAAAAAGCAAATGGCTTGACAAGGTAATCGTCAGCGCCCAATTCGAGGCCATGAACTCTGTCGTTGACCGAGTCCCGGGCGGTTAAAAAAATTGCCGGTGTTTGACAGCCCTGCCGGCGTATTTCCCTGATAATGTCCCACCCGTTGTAGTCAGGAAGCATTACATCAAGGATCAGGAGATCATAATTGGAACTTTTAATCAAAGACATCGCCTCCGTCCCTCTTGAGACTGTATCTACCAGGAATCCGTTTTCTGATAGCCCTTTTTTCAAATAAGAAGCTGTTTTCATTTCATCTTCGACGACCAGAATACGCATATCGAGCTTAATTTAAACTAATCTGTCGGGAAAATCATTATTTCTTTCTTCCTCTTGCCGTAATCAGACTTCTTAAAATCTAATTTATCTCAGTTTGCCTCAGATGTAGAATTGGATGGTTCTTGAAAGTAGGCCAATATAGTGGTAATTTAAGGATAAGATGACCTCGTAGCTCAACTGGACAGAGCAACGGCCTTCTAAGCCGTAGGTTGTGGGTTCGACTCCCACCGAGGTCGCATAAGTAATTTCTAAGGGGGAAGTCGATCGTGTCATCCTATCGGCTCAAGAGTTCAATGGCTTAGTTCAACAAGAACCAAATATGGTGCAATGGAGAGATACACAGGCATTTTAGCTTAGTATCACGTTGTTGGAAGATATCCCTCCTTTTTTTGTAAAGCCTCGTGTATCTATTACCAGCCTGGAATTTTTAACTATAAATTCAGGGTCATAAACCGAATGATCCGTTGCTACAATTACGCAATCGTACTTTCTCAGGTTTTCTGCGGTTAGCTCCACTGAAACCATTTCAAAATTGTAATTCCGTGTTCTGGGCATTATTAGAGTGTAAGGGTCGTTATAATCAACAAGTGCACCTCTCTGTCTTAGCAATTCAATTATCCGCAGAGATGGTGATTCTCGCAGGTCATCCACATCCTTCTTGTATGAGATACCCAGGACCAGAATGGATGCACCTTTTATACTTGTTCCCCTTTGATTTAATCCTTCAACTGTCTTTTGAACGACATAAAGAGGCATCTGGGTATTAATTTCTCCCGCCAATTCAATAAATCTTGTGACAAAACCATATTCCCTTGCTTTCCAGGAAAGGTAAAAAGGATCAATCGGGATACAATGTCCACCCAGTCCTGGTCCTGGATAAAACGCTTGAAATCCGAATGGTTTGGTTTTTGCTGCTTCAATTACTTCCCAGATATCTATTCCCATTTTGTCAAAAAGTATTTTTAGTTCATTTACCAGGGCAATGTTTACAGCACGGTAAATGTTCTCGAGAAGTTTTGTTGCCTCTGCCACCCGGGCTGAAGAGACTGGCACGGTTTGCATTGTAATTTGATCATAAAGAGCTTTTGCCACTTCAAGAGAATCCTCATCAATGCCGCCCACAACTTTTGGAATTGTACTGGTGGTAAAATTCTTATTATTTGGATCTTCACGCTCAGGGGAGAAAGCAAGAAAAAAATCTATGCCAGCTCTTAGTTGAGACTCTTCCAGGATCCTTCTTAAATCCTCTTCTGTTGTTCCGGGGTAGGTTGTTGATTCAAGTGAGATAAGTTGACCGGGCCGAAGATATTTTGCAATTGTTCTTCCAGTTCCAAAAACGAATGTCATATCAGGTTCTCTATGCTGGCCAAGAGGGGTTGGGACACAAATTATGATGCAGTCTGAGGTTGAGAGCTTTGAAAAATCACCTGTTGCGTGAAAATTATTCCTGATACTCTTTATCGTATCAGGCTTAATATGTTTAATGTAAGATTTGCCCGCGTTGAGTTTTTTAACCTTAACCGGGTCGATGTCAAAGCCGATGACACTGAAACCTTTTTTTGAAAATTCAATCACAAGTGGAAGCCCGACATAACCGAGTCCAATGATTGCAATCTTTGCCTTTTTTGATTCAATTTTGTTCAAAAGTTCATCTTTGTAGCCCAATTTTATACTCTCCATTTTAAATGAGTCAACTATTGATGGCGGCATTTTCAGCTGAAGTTAAGCTCTGGGTTCTTCTTCATCAATAGAAGAGAAGAAAACAGGCTTTTAGTGCTCCGTTAAGAAGTATACCGAGCATGTAAATTGCTTATTCAACCCCCGTTGGGTATATTTTTTGACTGATGATTATGAACATCGGTACCATGGCTTAAATAAGAATGTATTCAAATGCAGGTCTTCCCAAAAAGCAGCACTTTGCGTATTGAGAGATTTTCAGAAAAAATTACTCAAGGAGAATAAAAATGATTGTCGGGTTGCTCAAGGAAATTAAACCAAACGAGAACCGGGTTGCTCTGCTCCCTGCGGGTGTCGAATTGCTCATTGCTCACGGACATAAAGTACTGGTTGAAAAGAATGCTGGCTTAGGAAGTGGTTTCCCTGATGAACTTTACAAAAAGGCTGGTGGAAAGATAATTCCAACAGCTGCTGAAGTGTATGCAAAAGCGGATATGATAATGAAGGTCAAAGAGCCTATCGAACCTGAATACGGGTTAATCAGGGAAGGCCAGATAGTTTTTACTTATTTTCATTTTGCTGCAAGTAAGAAGTTAACTGAAGCAATGATGAAGTCAAAAAGTATTTGCATTGCTTATGAGACGGTTCAGAAATCCGATGGCTCTCTTCCTCTTCTTGTTCCAATGAGCGAGGTAGCGGGTAGAATGGCTCCACAGGAAGGGGCAAAGTATCTGGAAAAGACAATGGGGGGGAGAGGAGTTTTGCTTGGTGGGGTGCCGGGAGTGGAACCCGCAGATGTTGTTGTGCTCGGCGGAGGAGTTGTTGGTCAGAATGCTGCCCGTATTGCTGCTGGATTGGGAGCTCGCGTCACAATTCTTGATTCGAATTTGCAAAAGCTTCGTTATTTGGACGATGTAATGCCAAGAAATGTGGTGACATTGGCATCCAACCCTCATAATGTTCGAAAGGCCGCTTCTCGAGCTGATGTGCTAATTGGTGCAGTTCTCATTCCTGGAGCAAAAGCTCCAAAGTTGATTACCAGAGATATGTTGAAAGACATGAAAGATGGAGCAGTTATCATTGATGTTTCAGTTGATCAGGGAGGATGTATCGAAACTTGCAAGCCGACCACTCATGAAAATCCGACCTTTGTTGTTGATGGTGTGCTGCATTACTGTGTTGCCAATATGCCGGGAGCAGTGCCATTTACCTCAACAATTGCTTTAACTAACGCCACACTTCCATATGCAATAGAAATTGCAGACAGTGGGTGGGAGAAAGCATGTAAGACTAATCATGAAATTAAGCCTGGTCTGAACATGGCTTTTGGGAAAATTACATATAAAGGTGTGGCCGACGCTTTTGGATTTGAATATACACCTGTTGACGAGGTGCTCCGTTAAGGTTTGAAAATTTAACGACTGGTGAAAAAGTATGCCGAAAGTAACCATAGAAGGTAAGACTGTAGAAGTTGAACCTGGTACGACAATAATTCGCGCCGCAGCAAAAGCTGGTATAGATATTCCACATTTTTGCTATCATCCAGGATTATCCGTTGCAGGTAATTGCAGAATGTGTCTTGTTGAAGTAGAGAAGATGCCAAAGCTAGTAATTGCCTGTGCAACTCAGGTGACAGATGGAATGGTTGTGCATGTAAACTCTCCGAAAGCTGTGGAAGCCCGCAGAGGAGTGCTCGAATTTATTTTAATCAATCATCCGCTCGATTGCCCGATTTGTGACGAGGCTGGCGAATGCAATTTGCAGGACTACACTTACAGCCACGGGCCGGGCAGAAGTCGTTTCGAAGAAAAGAAAAACCATAAGCCAAAACGTGTTGCTCTTGGGCCAAATGTTGTTTTCGATGCCGAGAGGTGTATAATGTGTTCGCGGTGCATTCGGTTTACTGATGAGATTGTAAAGAAGCCGACACTTACTTTTGTTGAGCGAGGTGACCGCGTATTTATAGATACTTTTCCTGGAATGGAACTTGATAACCCATATTCGATGAATGTTATTGACCTTTGCCCGGTAGGTGCCCTTACGAATCGTGATTACAGGTTTAAAGCAAGGGTGTGGGAAACCTCATCAACAGAAAGTATATGTGTTGGATGTGCACGTGGTTGCAACATCAATGTCTGGGTTCGCAATAATGAGATAATGAGATTGACCCCCCGTTATAATCCTTACGTAAACAGTTACTGGATGTGCGATAATGGTCGATTGAACAGTTTCAAGCACGTCAATTCTGCCACTCGCTTTACCTCACCTATGGTAAAAAGAGATGGCATTTTACAGGAAGTCGGTTGGGATGAAGCACTTGCTTATGCAGCCGAAGGCTTAAGGCAATTTTCAAGAGATGAGATTGCTGTAATTGGATCACCATATTCTACCAACGAGGATAACTTTGTCCTTCAGAAATTTGCGCGACAGGTACTCGGTACTTCAAATATTGATTTCCTTCCTCACATTCTGGAAGGAGACGAAGACGATATTTTAATTAGAGCCGACAAAACACCAAACAGCTTTGGAGCAAAAGAAGTTGGTGTTACTGCACTGAAAGGCATAAATGTTGAAAAGATATTTGAGTTAGTTGCTGCTGGTAAAATTAAGGCTCTTCTTGTGATGGAAGATGAAGTGGCGGCTTCGGATGAGAGAGAGAGACTTCTTGGCAAGCTGGATTTTCTTGCTCTGGTTCACTGGGGGCGAAACAGGACTTCGGCCTTGGCAGACGTTGTTCTCCCCAGTGCAACTTTTGCTGAAAAATATGGAACGTTTGTTAATTTTCAGGGGAGGGTACAGCTTTTTCGTCCAGCAGTTGCTACTGTAGAACAGGAAAGGGTGCCAGGTAGATTTACTTTGAGCAGGCTTGATAAGTTTGGCAGCCCATTTGATAAGTGGAACAAAGGACTCCGTAGAGACGTAAAGCCAGCATGGAAAATAATTTCGTCCATTGCCGGTCTTATGGGTCAAAAGATGAAATATAACTCTGCCGAAGACGTGTTTGACGAGATTGCACAGAGTATACCTGCGTTTAAGGGCCTGTCATATGCAAAGCTTGGTGACCGCGGTGCTTTTCTGGCTCAGGGTGATGTGAAGGCAAGAAAAACAAAAGAAGAGGCAATTGTTTAAAACCATGGTGCTAGAATCGATTATCAAAATAGCTGTTTTAGTTCTGGTTGTGCTTGGTACGGTAGCTTATCTGGTCTTTATTGAAAGAAAGGTAAGTGCTTATATCCAGGATCGAATTGGCCCGAATCGGGTCGGGCCAAAAGGGCTTTTCCAGCCATTTGCTGATGTCCTGAAGTTGGTGTTGAAGGAGTTAATTGTGCCTGCCAATGCCAATGGATTTGTGCATGCATTAGCACCAATAATTTCAATAACGGTTGCGATATCTGCATTAGCGGTAATCCCCTTCGGTAACTACCTGTTAATTGGTGGACACAGGATAACCTTAATGGTAGCCAATGTTAATGTCGGTATACTTTTTATTCTTGCTCTGTCTTCTTTGGGAGTGTATGGGATTACTCTCAGCGGGTGGGCATCAAACAATAAGTATTCTTTGCTTGGGGGATTGAGATCGTCCGCACAAATGATTAGTTATGAATTGTCACTCGGACTGAGCATAATTGGTATTCTGATGGTCAATGGTACCCTGCAGCTTGATAAGGTGGTCGAGGCTCAGCAGGGATGGCACTGGAATATCCTTTATCAGCCACTTGGTTTTCTGGTATTCATAGTTGCCGCCTTTGCGGAAACAAACAGGTTGCCGTTTGATTTGCCTGAAGCCGAGCCTGAACTTGTAGGAGGATATCACACAGAGTACAGCGGAATGCGCTGGGGGCTCTTTTTCCTATCTGAGTATACAAATATGATTACATCAAGCATTCTTATGGCAACCTTATATTTTGGCGGCTGGCAGTTGCCTTTTGTTAACTATACGGCAATGAACCCAAATATCGCAGCTATTGTTCAAATACTGACCATAATGTTAAAGACCGGGGTCTTTATTTTTATATACATGTGGGTTAGGTGGAGCTTGCCGAGATTCCGTTATGATCAGCTAATGAATCTGGGCTGGAGAGTCTTATTTCCTCTTGCGATAGTAAACGTCTTTGGAACTGGTGCAGTGCTTCTTCTCGTTAGGAAGTAAAAGGAGGAATTTTTGGAGATTATCATGTCTAACAAGAGTAATGGATCCAGTAAGGTAAGAAGAGTGAATAAAAAGTTGCCATTATGGGAACGTTTATACATTCCGGAGATATTGCGCGGAATGTCACTGACATTTAAGGCCCTTTTCAGACCAAAGTTCACCCGTCAGTATCCAGAGGAGCGCTGGGATCCACCAGCAATTTTCAGGGGCAGGCCTGTTCTTGTCGTTGAAGATGAGACAGGAGTTGAACGGTGTGTTGCTTGTGGACTCTGTGCAAGGGTCTGCCCGTCACTGGCCATTCAGGTTCAGGCAGCAGAGACGGAGCTTGATAAGGAACGTTATCCTGAATTGTTTGAGATAAACATGTTGCGTTGTATATTTTGTGGTTTTTGTGAAGAGGTTTGTCCTGAAGAGGCAATAGTTATGAGCAAAGATTTTGAACTTACATTTACGGATCCAGCAGATGCAATTTTCGGGAAAGACAGGTTACTTGTGCCCGCTTCTCATTTAAGGGAGAGGCTGGAATTTCTGAGGCAATACAGGTGATTGCATAATTGTAGTACCACATGGAAACCAGGAATCGTTTAGTATTGCTTGATTTGCTTCGGGCAATTGGAGTTTTATTGATGGTCGAAGGACACACTGTTGATGCTGTTCTCAGCCCTGTTTATAAAGATGGCTCGAATTTTGTTTTCCAGTTCTGGACATTTTTTAGAGGACTGACAGCTCCATTCTTTTTTTTCACATCTGGTTTTGCCTTCGTAATAGCATCCGTGAAGGAAAACAATGGTATGACCATGGTGACAAAAAGAACCCGTTTGAGAAGGGTCAGGCGAATACTCACGCTATTACTTCTTGGGTACGGTTTACACTTTCCATTACATTTGTTATATGATATATCAAGTGTATCTGGTGCAGAGTGGAGAATATTTTTGCTGGTAGATGCTCTGCACATCATTTCACTCTCGTTATTAATTATCCTCTTAACTGCTGTTTTTGTGAAGAGATTGAAAACCCTGCAGAAAACTTACATTGCCTTTGCATTCCTTGCACTAATACTTGCTCCTATCACGGAGCCTGTTCAATGGGAAAGACTTCTTCCCGGTTTTCTTTATCCGTATATGACTTTTCGTGCAGGCTCTTTTTTTACGTTTTTCCCTTTCTCGGGATATCTCTTTTCAGGAGCAGCTTTTGGAGTAACAGCCTTACTTGCTCCGAAGGAATTAAGAACCTTTGTTGTCTCAAAAAGTCTTCTTTGGACATCACTAATTTCAATCGCAGCTTTCTGCCTTTTCTTCCCGATCCAAATTATCTATGTTTCGCCTTATGTAGATTACTGGAGGGCACTTCCGGCTGTAAACCTTTTAAGGTTTGGCATCGTAACACTTGTTGGGGCCTTCATAGGTTATTCAACCCGACGGGTTCAAAGGCTTCCAAAGATACTCCCAGCTATCGGAAAACATTCTCTGGCGGTGTACGTTGTTCACCTGATGATAGTTTATGGGTCGCCATTTAACATTGGTCTGGCACAACTGATTGCTGGTGGTGTGAATCCATGGCTTGCAGCAGCAGCAGCGGTGATTATGATATCTTTGATGATAGGGATGATTTATGCGATAGAAGCGTACAGATCCCGACGAAAGGCTTTTGAAGCTGTGGTCGTGCGTGAAATTGCAAAATAGAAAAATCAACCACTTTTCATCTTAGACTCAGCCCATTCTTTCACTTCAATTTGCATAGCGACCTCGTCACAAACCGGAAACTTCAGGCAATCTATGCAGATGCTCCAAACCTTATGGGGCAAGAGCTGTTTGTCAATAATCTTAAATCCAAGCCGTTCAAAGAAGTGAGGTTTATATGTCAATGCAAATACCCGTTTTAAACCGAGCTCAACAGCATCAGCCATAAGCGCATTTACGATTTTTGTGCCAAGTCCATGACTCTGCACATCTTCTCTAACCGCAAGCGAGCGCAACTCAGCAAGGTCAGTCCAGGTAATATCCAGGGATCCGCAAGCGAGCACTTCTTCATCCCTTACTGCAACAAAGTAGTTTCTTATTTGCTGAAGAACCTGGCTTTGTGACCTGAACAGCATCTCTCCTCTTTCTGCGTAAGAGTTGATAAGGCTGACAATTTGAGTCACATCCTGGACTCTTGCTCGGCGAATTTTTATCTCAGTAACCGACAATTGTATCTTCCCTCTTAGTAATTTTTATGTCGTGTAGTTGTGGTGCCTTAATTCTTATTTCAAGATTAAAACCACGATAGTAGCCAATTGGATTCCAGCGAAAGAACATTTCCCAACAGTGCAGATCTCGATAAACATTCACAGTTGGTACGACTAACTGGTGCTGAATAAAATCGTAGCCGCCATTGAAACCTATTTTCCAGTTCTCGGTCAAATTGAAATCAAGGTTAAACCTTAAATTGGCGTATTTGTTCACTACAAATGGTGATAGTTTGGCAAAATTATAATCAAATCCAACGCTTAAATTCCATGGAATGCTTAAATCTGGTGGTTGCATTTGTTGGTAAAAACGATTGTATTGGTTAGCGAATTTCAGTGAATCATCCGATGTTTGAATGGGTATTCCCTTCTCGTTTTTCTTTTTTTCGCCTTGAAAGGAAGTGGATATGCTAAATTGAAAATTTGTCAAATCTGGCAAATGTCCGACATTCCATAAAAATCGGTTAACCCTTGTTCCTATTGTCGGGTTAAATTGATAAAAATTGAAAGTGGCTCCACCTCCAATGTCGATTTTCTGAGCGATATTTGTACGGTAATTTACTGAAAGCGGGGACAATCTCATAGAATCTGCTGCAAAATTATAGGCAAAACTAATTCCAATGTTGAGAAGTTGGTATTTGTTTTCAATACTTGATGTGTCATTAGCAAGGGTTTTCATTTCAAAATTATTGCCAATGTTTACTCCTATTGACATAGCTTTTCCCTGTGGAGCACCACCGTAAATATTGTTCTGATAATAGCTGTATCGCTGTTTGGTTCCATTGGCCAGGTAGTAAGTGCCATAATAATTCCAGAATGGATCTGAAAAGTCAGGCTGGTATGTAAAGGTTATTGTTGGCTGCATTGTATGACGAAAGGCTGTTACTCCAAAGATATTCGGTTGAGCTATTCCGAAGAGTCTGGTGCTTGCTGAGATTCCTGCAGCAAAGTACCAGAGGTTATAAAATCCATGTAAAGTTGTTGACACAATACTATCTGTACCGGTAAGAGGGTTGATCAGGTTAGTTTCGATTGACTTTGAACCGTACATCTTATCTGTAAGCGATAAGAATGGCGAAATATTAATATAGCCGATTTTTGGTGCGGCATTGATGGTAATTTGGTGCAGTGCACCGTAAGACACATTTCTTTGTTGGATGGAGGCAACTGGCTGGTTGGATATTGTGTTGGTAAATTGCCCTGAATAGGAATATCCAAGCAGGTCGTACCAGGAAAGCTGGTCTGTGTTTAAATTCATCTTTTCACTGCTCCGAAACGGGAAGCTTTGGGAATGGTTAAATGAGATACTGGGCAGGTTCATTGTGACAGCACCGGTTTGTAAGTTCTGGTCTCTATGGATGTTTAACGAAATACTATTTCCCGATCCCTCCCACGTTTTGAATAGAGAAGCATCCGATACTATGTTTTGTTGAAGAATCTGGTTATAATCTATGCTGGTGTTTCTATAATAATTTCCAGAGCTCAGGTTAAAATTGGCAACCAACCTTGTGGTTGGGTCAATGGTTTGGTCGTGGGTGAGGATGAGATTCCATTCCTTGTCAAGAGTTCTGTCAGGATCTTTACTTTCTCCCGTGTAAAGGTAGCTATAAGCACCGTATAGACTGCCTGAGAAATAGTAGCGTAATGCGTATCTGAGACCACTTCTGAGCACGTATCCCCCCCTGGTGTACCAATCAGCTGTTGTGGTGAGGTCAGCATAGTCATTAATTGCCCAAAAGTACCCGAAATGTGAGAGGTATCGCCCCCGAAGTGCACTCTCCCCATAGGCTGGAGGGATTATGCCGCTTCGCCGACCCGATTTGTTTGGAAATACCCCAAATGGGAGTGCAAATACAGGGACACCCTCTATGTAAAAGATAACAGGTCTGGCAATTATTTGATCTTTCAGAATAACTTTCATTTCAGAACTCTGAAAATAGTAGTCCGGTGTTGTTCTGTCGCAGGTAGTGAAACTTCCATCTGCAACGTATAGCTGGTCTTTGGCGAACTTTTTGATAACGCTGCCCTTATAATAACCCTGATCTATGACAGTTGTTGCCACTTTTACCCGCCCCTTTTGAGTCTTAAAATCGTATGTAACAATAGATCCGTTATATGTTTCACCTCCATCGTTAAATACCGGCTCATCTCTCACCTTTCCACTGCTATCTTGCAAACCATTGGCAGACAGTATTGATGTATCCCAGTTGATTGAGATTACTGCTGCGTTGAGTTTAAATGATTGGTAGGTCATCTCCGATTTGCCAAAAAGGGTCATCTCACGAGAAGCTATGGAGTACACAATAGAATCTACAGCACTATAGGCTACAACAGTATCAATTTGAGCTTCTGAAGAAGTGTCTGCCGGACTTTTTACAGATGTAGCGGAATTCTGTGCTGGGCTCTCATGTGTTAATAAAATTAGTATTGTTAGTAAAGACGTTAAGATCAGTGTTCTTTTTGACAACTGCTTACTCGATTTACATTTATGGTACAATCGGTTACTGAGCAATTAATGCCGCAGCTCCAAGAATACCTGCAGAATTCTCAAGTTCAGCCCGAATTACCCTGACCCGCGGCTTAAGTGGTGGAAGTACACGTGCCTTTACCGTTTGTTCTATAGAATCGAAAAGAGGTTTGCCAGCTCTGGAGACTCCTCCGCCAACAACAAGTGTTGCAATGTCAAAAAGGTTAAAAGTAGACGCAACTGCGATTCCCACGTACATCCCAACATCCTTCCAAACCTGCAGTGCAAACTCGTCTCCCTTTGAAGCAGCAATACTTATTACTTTTGGTTCGAGTTTTTCCATGTCTCCATTAATCAAATTGTTGATCAAAGAATCGGGGTGAGAGCGAAGTTGCTCTGCAACACGTTTTGAGAGGTACTTTTGTCCCACATAAGCCTCTACACAGCCATGATTACCGCAGTTGCAAAGAGGACCGTTATAGTCAATAGTTGTGTGTCCAATTTCGGCAGCGCCGCCCTTTTCTCCTCTAAATATTTTTCCATCAACGATAAATCCACCTCCAACACCTGTTCCCAGTGTGATCATTATAAAGTTGTTTAGACCCCTTCCCGCGCCAAATTTCAATTCGCCTATCGCAGCAGCATTAGCATCATTTTCCACCTCGACGCGTAAGTTGACCAGTTTGCAAACCACTTCTCCGAGGCGAAATATTTGCCAGTTGGCGAAATTTGGAGGGTATTTTACCGTACCGCCATCCATGTCAACCATGCCCGGTGAACCGATACCAACACCGAGCACATTATCATTTGGTCTTTGAGACTGCAATTGTTTTACTGCTTTAGCAATTTGCTGTGCAACAGCGTCTGGACTAATTTCCGCATGGGAGGGTAATGAAATTTCATTTAATAAATCGCCATTTGTTGATACAGCGCCCGCTTTGATATACGTTCCGCCTAAGTCTACGCCAATTATGTAATTCATTTTTTCTCCATTAGTTATACTTATTTATTCACGATTTTCTTCTTTTTTTCCACAGGGATTCCAGATATTTTTTTATATTTAATTCCCTGCCAATTTCAGTTGGAAAGTAGTAAATTTTGTCTTTCAACTCATCAGGCAGGTACTGTTGTTCCACAAAATGATTTTGAAAAGAATGGGCATACATATAATCCTTTCCATAACCAAGCTCCTGCATTAGTTTCGTTGGAGCGTTCCTCAAATGAAGTGGAACAGGAAGATAAGGGTTTTCCTTTACATCTTTGAGTGCTTTCTCAATTGATAGGTAAGCAGCATTACTTTTTGGGCAGCTTGCAAGATAAGTTGCAGTCTGAGCCAGGACAATCCTGGCCTCAGGCATGCCGATGTAGTGAACGGCAGTGAAGCATGATGTGGCGAGGGTTAATGCATAAGGGTCTGCATTTCCAATATCTTCAGATGCAAGTATTATCATTCTGCGTGCTATAAACTTTGGATCTTCCCCAGCCTCAAGCATCCGTGCAAGATAATAAACTGCAGCATCTGGATCGCTTCCGCGAACGCTCTTGATAAAGGCAGAAACTGAATTGTAGTGTTCTTCCCCGCTGTGGTCATATTTGTAATGCCGGACCTGATATGCTTCCAGCACCGCATTTTTGGTGATGCGAATGTTATCGGATGTGGATGTGGATGTCAAATCCATTGCAACCTCTAGCGCATTGAGCATTACGCGTGCGTCTCCGCCGCTAAGGCGAATGAGTTCATTTGCTGCATCCTGGTCAATAGCAATCTTTTTAAGGGCCTCATCCTTCGTCAGTGCTCGCTGGAGGATCGTTTGCAAATGTTTTTTGTTTAGAATTTCTAATGAGTAAACCTGGCACCTAGATAGCAGTGGGGGAATAACCTCGAAGGAAGGATTTTCAGTTGTAGCACCAATCAGGATAATTGTGCCGTCTTCCACGCTCTCAAGCAGGGCATCTTGTTGAGCTTTGTTAAAACGATGTATTTCATCAATGAAAAGAATAGTCTGTCTCCCTATTTCCAGAGATTTCCGGGCATGCGAAATCACTTCTCTCAATTCGCCAACCCCTGACGAAACAGCATTTAGTTGTATGAATTCTGCCTTTACCGTAACGGCAATAATTCTTGCCAGAGTTGTTTTGCCAGTTCCAGGTGGGCCCCACAGGATCATTGATCTAACACTTCCGTTGTCCAGCATCATTTTAAGGGTACCATTTTTACCAATCAAGTGTTCCTGTCCTGTAAACTCCTCGAGGGTAGTAGGGCGCACTCTCTCTGCCAGCGGAATCACAGAGTCCGGTGGTGAGAAGAGCCTCGGTTCCGGAACCAGCGACTTCTTATTTTGATTCGACTTTATAGGTTTCTTCGCCATTTCTACGCATAAAATACTTCTCTCGCGCTATGCGTTCAATCTCTTCGTCACTGGTCTGGAGTTTGTTGATTTCAATCCTGAGCTCCGTGTTTTCCCTCTGCAAGGCTTCAATTCTTTTCTCTAAAGATGCTCTTTCTGCACCAAGCCTAATTCGCTGGATCAGCCCTCGTTCGTCAAATAAAAAGTAAACCACGATTAAAGTGCCAAGGATCATGAGAAGTACATTCCGCATTTTCATCTTTCTTATGAACTTCTCAATATTTCTTTTTTTCATTTAATTTAAGCCTGCGTTTATTCCTCAAAGCTCAGGTCAACTATTCTCCTGACAACTTGCACAAAGCTCAATCCAGCAGCGGCAGCTGCTTTCGGGACAAGACTCGTTTCAGTCATTCCCGGAATTGTATTGACCTCAAGGCAATATGGGGTTCCATCTTTTCCAACTCTAAAGTCTACCCTACCAAATGACTTGCATCCCAGAGCGTTAAATGTTTCCAGAGCAGTATCCTGTAATTTTACCGCAAAGCTTTTGTCAACCGGCGCAGGTACAAGATAGTCGGTCATCCCTTTTGTATATTTGTGCTTGTAGTCATAAAAGCCGTTGTGTGGTCTTATTTCAATGACCGGCAGGGGCTGGTCACCCAGGATCCCGACGGTAAGCTCCGCCCCTTCTATGTACTCTTCTATCAGGACTATATCCGAATATCTTTCCGCTTCATCGAGCGAGGAGTCCAGGGTTGACAGGTCTGTCACAATTGTTATCGCAACTGAAGAGCCTTGGTCGTTTGGTTTTACAACAAAAGGGAGTTTAATCCTCCTTATTATTTCGGATTTGATTTTATCACGCTTTGATTTATGTTTGTTATAGCTGTACCAGTCAGCTGTAGGTGTGCCATGATGACGGAATAGTTTTTTGGACATGGCTTTATCCATGGCTATTGAGCTGGCCATCACGCCGGAACCGGTATACCTTATTCCTCTTAGTTCAAGAAGGGATTGAACGGTTCCGTCTTCCCCCCACTTACCATGTAAGATCACAAAAGCCAGGTCGATGTCGTCCAGCAGATGTGAACCAATTGCGTCTATATAATTCCGGGGAGAAAGGCCGGTCATATATTCATCTGCTGGTGGACCACCGCCAACATTTTCCAGGAAAATTTCTGCTTCCGGTTTCTGATTCAGACCGGCTGCAGGGTCAATTACAGATACATCGTGGCCAAGTTCTCTCAAAGCTTTGACAATTCCTCTTCCTGACGATATTGATACGAATCGCTCAGGTGAACTGCCGCCGAGCAGCACAGCAATTTTCAATTTCACTCCTGATTTTTCAGGCAAATTATTCAACAATAGTTCAAAATACAAACAATCAGTTCCAATATGAATACTTTTGAACCTTTTTGCATGGTGTGAGATAGATCAAAGACTTTCCAAGAATATGTTGTTACTTTTATTACAAACAGGGGAATATTGCCCATTACAAAGGGGGAAGAGAGCGAATAGCTCCACGACGAGCGCCTGTGACCAGCCGACAGGCGCTTATTTTTTAGCGCAACGAGGGTGCACTACTCAACGAAAGATCGTCTGCAGTTTACGTAGTGAACGGTAGACCAATGAAGTTATTTTGTATAACCCGCGTTGCGACATCGGGAGGGATGTTCTCCCCGGCACTCTCATCAGTCCCTCACCATCTGGGCAGAATGCATTGCAATTTTGTATATTAACAAATTTTAATTGAACGAAGAGAAGGATTCTGAGGCAAATTAGAGCAAAATGCGAAGTCTTTTCTGCCTGATGGACGTATTCAATTGATTCTTCAATCGCGGAAGGCTAAATTATTGCCGAAAGTTAACCTATGTGTGACAAATTGGCGCATTATGAGTACTCAAGACAAAATGAAGGTATATATAGAGACATATGGTTGTCAGATGAACCTTGCTGATACTGAGATTGTTTTAGGTATTCTGAGTCAGTCGGGTTATTCACATACAAATGTTGAAGAGGAAGCTGATGTTGTGCTGCTAAACACATGCAGCATACGTGAACATGCTGAAGAGAAAATTCATCAGCGTCTTGGAAAGTTGAAGCGAAGAAAGAGCAGCCAGCCAAACTTAATTGTTGGTGTTCTTGGGTGCATGGCTGAGCGATTTAGGGATACGCTTCTTGAAAAACACACTGTCGATGTTGTAGTTGGGCCGGATGAATATAGAAGACTACCTCAATTAGTAGAGGATGCTGTTTCTGGATTAAAGGGAGTCGGGGTAAGGCTTTCCAGGACAGAAACATATGATGATATCGTTCCTCTCAGGCACGAAGGAATTTCCGCATGGATTGCAGTAATGCGAGGTTGTGATAAATTTTGCACATTTTGTGTGGTTCCTTTTACCAGGGGTCGAGAGAGAAGTAGGTCTCTTAACAGCATTGTAAGAGAAGTTGAGCAACTTACACTGAATGGTGTGCGGGAAATAACGCTCCTGGGCCAAAACGTTAATTCCTATCGAGATGGTGAATATGACTTTGCAGACTTGCTTGATGCCGTTTCGCGGGTCGATTCTCGGTTGTGGGTGAGATTTACAACTTCCAACCCACAGGATATGTCAGATAAGCTCATCGACGCAATAGCTACACACGATAATATATGCAAATACATACACTTACCCGTTCAGTCCGGGTCTGATCGCATTCTAAATAAGATGAACCGTGCTTATTCGAGAAATCACTATATCCAACTCGTAAGGAAGATCCGGCAGAGGATACCGGATGTGGCTATTTCCACTGACATAATAGTTGGATTCCCCACAGAAACGGAAGAAGATCATCTACACACAATCAGTTTAATGGAGGAAATAGAGTTTGATGGTGCATACATGTTTAAGTACTCCCCTCGCGAAGGGACACCTGCATTCAGGATGGGTGATGATGTTCCTGAAACTGTCAAGAGGCGTCGGCTCGGTGAAATAATTAATTTACAACAAAAAATCTCAGATCTGAAAAATAATTCCCTTGTTGGTCACGTTCTGGAAGTAATGGTTGACGGCCCCAGCAGGAAGTCAGACCTTCAACTCAGTGGGAGAACCACGACCAACAAGACTGTCATTTTTTATTCAAATGGTATTGAGCCTGGAAATATTTTGAAAGTAAGGATAGAGAGAGCTTCATCGGCAACTTTGTTTGGCAGGATTGAAAAATGAATGCTTTTAAACTGACGATTATTTATCGAAAATATTTTGTTATTCCAGCAATGCTTGTTTCATTTGTATCGAGCGGTAAGTTGAGTTCGCAAACTGCTACATCAGCCGACAAATTTTCACTTGAAGCATATCTTGCGTACAAGAAGGGTAATATTTCCCTATCCCGTGCATATCTTGACTCAGCTCACAACACTGACCCATATGCAATGTATGTTCGCGCCGCACTGACGGAGAATGCCAAAGAGGCAGCTGATATCTATAGTGATATTGTCTCACAGAATCGAAACTGGCCAGTTTACCATGATGCTTTAATGCAGCTTTACAACTATCATTATGCAATAGGAGACTATAAATCTGCTCATCTCGATTATGTTGCCCTGCAAAAGTTTCCTTTGGCGCATCAAATTATCGATCCTGTTGGGTTTTCAGATACTCTACCGCGATTAAACGCTGTTGCTAATGAAAGCAACGCCATTGCCCAGCCGGGGATTGAGACTGCCTCTTATTCAGAAGGAAGCAATGTGCATTTTGCGGTGCAGGTGGGAATTTTTTCCACGAGAGAGAATGCACTGCAGTACATTGAAAAGATTGCACAAAAAGGTTTGAAATGTGTTGTTTTTAAAAAAAATGTGAATGAAAGAACCTTTTATGCTGTCAGTGCTGGGGAGTTTGTTGATCGGGCAGCTGCGGATCAATTTGCTGCATCTTTAAAAGCCAGATCGATAAACTGTTTTGTGGAAAAAAAATGAAAATTACAGTACTTGGCTCAGGCTCTGCTTATTCAGACCCGTCGCGCTTTAACAGTTGCTATCTTGTTGAGACCCAAGAAGGTTGCTTCATTATCGACTGTGGCTCTGACGCGCTTCGTGCGTTTCAAAAGTATAAAGTTGATATGTTCAGGATTCAAAAAATTTTCCTCACTCATATGCATGCAGATCACGCAGGAGGACTGCCAGCGGTGTTGACTGCAATGCAAGTAATGAGGCGGTGGGAACCGTTACAAGTTTTTGTTCCAAAAAGCCAGATCGATTTTGTTTCATTATGGCTTTCCAATATGTACATTTTTCCACAGCGAATGGGATTTGATATCGGTCTTTATCCAATTGTTGATCTTGTGCCTTCGGTATTTAATGGGATCAAAGTAAACTTTGTTCCCTCGAGTCATCTAATTAAGTATTCTGATTATGCTGGGCGTTTGAACCTCGGTATGGAGAGCTTTTCTATCTTTCTGCAGGAAAATGGTCACGGTTTTTATTATACGGGCGATATTGAATCCTTTTCCGAGGTCAAAGATTTTCTGGATCAAGACCTGGTGTTTGTGGATAGCACTCACCTAAGTCTTGATGACATTTCCTTGCTTGCTGGTGCTGAAAGGGGAAATGTTGCATTCACTCACGTTCCCCAGGAACTTGAAGAAGGTGGTGCCTGGAGAAAGGAGCTTCAGGCGCGGCTGGGTATTCAGCATTTAAATTTAGTTTACGATGGCCAAACTTTTGAGTTGTAGGTTTTGATATATGGAAATGAGCGTAGAGGAATTCCAGGAGAAATTTGGTATTATTGGGGTGTCTCAGTCAATAAAAGAGGTTGTTGAAATCGTTATGCGGATTGCTCCAACAAGTGTTACTGTACTGATTAGCGGGGAAAGCGGTGTTGGAAAGGAGGTTATAGCCAAGGCAATTCATGGAGCCAGTCTTAGATCAGGTCAGCCAATGGTTGCGGTAAACTGCGGGGCAATTCCGGAAGGCATATTGGAGTCTGAATTATTTGGTCATCAAAAAGGAGCATTCACCGGAGCCATTGAGGCACGGAAAGGCTATTTTGAAATAGCTGATGGAGGGACACTTTTTCTGGATGAAGTTGCTGAAATGCCTCTGGAGACACAGGTCAAGCTCCTGCGTGTCCTGGAAACGGGGGAGTTTATGAGGGTTGGATCCTCTGAGACCAAAAAAGTAGATGTTCGGGTTATAGCTGCTTCAAACAAGAACCTTGAGGCGGAGGTGGTTAGAGGTTATTTCAGGCAAGACCTTTATTTCCGTCTTCGATCAGTTAAGTTGTCAATTCCGCCTCTAAGAGAGAGGAAAGAAGATATTCCAATCTTTGTTGAAAAATTTGCATCTGAGTTTTGTCAAAAAAACCAGATAAATTTCGGCGGTTTTACAGCAGATGCTATGGAAATGCTTGTAGAGTTCGACTGGCCAGGAAACGTTCGCGAGTTAAAGAATATAGTTGAATCTGTGATCGTATTGGAAAAAGGAAAAGAGGTGAATGCTTCAACACTGGAAAAGTATCTTCCACGACAGGCATATGTGTACGATTCAAGAAACAATTTTTTGCCGGTGAAGTTAAATAAAACGCCTGAAGAATCGGAACGTGAATTAATACTGCGCGCTCTCTGGGAAATTAAGAATGACATAATTGATTTGAAAAACATTGTTTCAAGCAGCGTAGGCGGAAAGGCCCTTTCTTTACCAGAGGGTCACTCTATAGAGGGTGGCGACGGACATAGCTTGAACATTGAAGAAATGGAGAGAACGATGATTCGAGAGGCAATTAAAAAGTTTCACGGCAACAAAAAACTTGCTGCTGAGGCACTAGGTATAAGTCCACGCACTTTGTACCGTAAGCTAAAAGAGTTTGATATACAGGATCAATGACCAGGTTTTGCTATATTGTGGTTGCGGCATTTTTGGCAGGTGGGTGCACTTACTCGTTCAGAGGAGCTTCATTACCTCCTGGTGTGCATTCTATCGCAATTCCTGTATTTGACGACAGGAGCGGTTTTGGAGATCCCAATCTTCGCATTGATCTCACAAACGACCTTGTCAACAAGTTTACCAATGATAATACACTCCAGGTGGCAAATATGTCAACTGCAGACGTGGCTATTGTCGGAACGGTAACGGGTGTAATCTCTCAGCCTGTAGCCATTCAAGGGAGCGAGCAGGTTAATAAATGGAGAGTTACGATAAACGTCAGCGTAAAGTATCAAAATTTAAAAACGCAGAAGATTATCTGGACGAAGGATTTCTCCAACTGGGGGGAGTTTGACCCCAGCCAGGGTGCTTCGAACAGAGAACTGGGTTTAAAACAGGCAGAAGATAAAATATCTGACGATATACTTCTTGCCGTAGTAACTAACTGGTAAAAGAAAAAGGAGCGATAAAAATGTCACCGCGCGTCGAGGACGCATTGTTAATAACTTATATAATAGTTCTTAGTTTCCCGTTCATCTTTGGATCAAACGGCTTTCTTATGATTTACTTTTATTTTAAGTACAAAAACCGGACAGTTGCACAAAAAGGTAAATTGGACGAGTATCCGCATGTCACAGTCCAGATACCGCTCTTTAATGAGCTGTATGTTGCTAATAGAGTGATTGACTCGGTATGCAATTTAAAATATCCAAAAGACAAACTTGAGATTCAGGTCCTGGATGATTCAACTGACGAAACTGTTCAAATAGTCAGCCGGAAAGTTGCTGAAAAACAAGCTCAGGGATTTGATATCAAACATATCAGGCGCGGAAACAGAGAAGGATACAAAGCGGGTGCATTAAAATATGGCCTTGTTTTTGCCCGCGGAGAATATGTAGCCATTTTCGATGCGGATTTTGTTCCACGCCCCGATTTTCTGCTGGAGACGCTTCCATATTTTTCTGACCATAGAATTGGTCTTGTTCAAACCCGGTGGGAGCATATAAATAGTGATTATTCAATGCTAACCCGTGCACAGGCAATTGCTCTTGATGGGCATTTTGTCATTGAGCAACAGGTGCGCAACAAGGCAGGATTCTTCATTAACTTTAACGGGACTGCCGGGATCTGGCGGCGCAAATGTATTGAAGATGCAGGAAACTGGGAAGCTGATACTCTTGCTGAAGATTTAGACCTGAGTTATCGAGCTCAGCTCAGAGGCTGGAAATTCGTCTTTCTGAAAGACTATACTTCACCTGCTGAGCTTCCTGCTGATATAAATGGATTGCGTTCGCAACAATTTCGCTGGACGAAAGGAATGGTAGAAGCCGGAAAGAAACTAATGCCGAAGGTATGGAAGTCAAAACTACCGCTGCGTATAAAATTTCATTCGACAATTCATCTGTCGGCAAGTTTTGTTTATCCATTCATATTTGCTATCGGTTTACTTCAACTTCCCATAGTATTAATAAAACATGCAGGACACCACGATACAACTTTCCTGATGATGAGTGGGTTTATATTTGCATTTTTTGGGTCATTTATGTTTTATTTGTACAGCCAAAAGGACGTTTACACGGACTGGCGAAGGAGGATATATCTCTTCCCCATCTTTATGGCAGGGAGCATGGGCCTTTCTGTCAACAATACAAAGGCGGTGTTGGAGGGACTGATTGGGAAAAGGAGTGAATTTGTTAGAACGCCGAAGTATGGAGTTACAGGGAAACAGGGTAGCTGGGCAGATAAAAAATATACACAGAGGAAGATTAAAATGGTCCCAATTATTGAATTTGTTTTAGCTCTCTACTCATTAGCAGGAATTGTTCTTTCAATCGCTTTTCTTGAAATTGCAGCCGTTCCTTTTCAACTCCTGTATTTAATTGGTTACGGAACAATATCTTACCTTTCGATAAAGCAGGCGTTACTTGCGAGAAAGACTGCTACTATTAAGGCTGCGCATCCGCAAACTGTTTTTCAGGATGCTGGCAGATGGTTATAAACGGTTTGATTCTCAAAGATCTATGTGAGGAGAAGGATTGAAGGTTCAGCAGGAGCAAAAAAAGAAGGAGTTTAAATTAGCATATGGCGGACGAGATTTGGCATTACTGAACTTTCTTCAGGAAAAAGTAAGTCAAAACGCAACGAATCCTCTTTTTGCTATGTTAGCTTACTTTTACCTTGATGTTGGGAAAGTTGCCGAAGCCATCTCCGTTGCACAACGCGGTGTTATAGCTTATCGGACGTATTCAACTGGACATACTGTCCTTGGAATGGCCCTGATGCGCGCTGGATTTTATTCCGAGGCAAAAAAGGAAATCTCGATAGCCAGAGAACTACGTCCTAATTCTAACTTGATTGGTAAATTGCTGGCAGAGCTTGAAAGGGAGGAGCGGGCTGACGAAATAGGGATGAAATTAGCTGAGGAATTTCTGAGTAAAAGGGGTATAATGGAAGAAGTTGCCGAAGCGATTCGTAACAAAACAGCTGAAAGGTCTCCTGATGATTCATTAATCCCCGGATTGGAAGTACTTGTAAGTGGAAGACGAAAAAAGGACGAAAATATTATACCTGATCGCTTTCTTGGCAAGAATCATGAGCCCCCTTCAAATAGCGATAAGACCGAAGATCAAAGGAATTTGAAAGAGGCAGGGGAGATGAAACTCAACGTAGAGCCCACTGACGACAGGGGATTTATTGATATCGCTTCACTGGCACGGGAGCTGGAATCCGCAAAGCCCCTGCCCACGGTTAGAGATTGGTCGGATGATCAGGGTGAAGGATTGGCGTTGACTCTTGAAATTGTTACGGAAACCCTTGCAAAAATCCTTGAGGAGCAAGGGAATTTTGAAACGGCTCTTGAAGCATACCGCCTACTTGTGATAAAGAAGCCCGACCGCGCGCTACTTTACAATGAAAAGATAGCCGAACTGAAGAGAAAGTTAGGCAACCAAAATGAATAGCTTTACCTCGTCAAGAGAAAAGAAGAGATATGTTCGGGAGATGTTTAACGGTATCTTTGACAAGTATGATTTCCTGAACCATTTACTCAGTGCAGGGGTGGATAAGCGATGGCGAAGAAAAGCGATTGTAATTTCTGGTTTGAAGCAGGGAGAATTCTTTTTAGACGTCGCCTGTGGAACAGGCGATCTTTCAATTGAAGCGTCGAAACGAAAGCCGGGAAAGATTGTAGCAGTTGATTTTGCTGAAAAAATGTTAGCTGCATTTATTGAGAAGAAGCAGAAATCCAATTTTGATGGGATGATAGAAATCGTTCAAGCAGATGCAGAAAAACTCCCATTTAATGGAAGGACATTCGACGTTGTGTCGGTTGCTTTTGGCGTAAGGAATTTTGGAGATATGCAAGCAGGGCTAAAAGAAATGCATCGAGTACTTAAGGAAAATGGGAGGGTGGTGGTTCTGGAATTCTCTAAACCCAAAATAGTTATTTTCAGAAGCTTATATTTTTTTTATTTTAGAAGAATTTTGCCGCTCATTGGGAGGATATTTTCCCCTTATGGGAAGGCATATAACTATCTGCCTGAATCTGTATCGGCATTTCCTGATGGGAAGGAGTTTGAAGGAGAAATGGCTAAAGCAGGGTTCCGTGAGGTGAAATCAATACCTTTGACTTTTGGAATCGCAACACTTTATGTGGGCAAATCGTAAATCAAGGGATGGAAGAGCTTGTTGAAATTGTCAGAGACAATTTTGATTTGATGTTAGATCGATGGGTGTCTCAAATCTCCTCATTGCCAAAATATGTTGGCGAGACTCAAATTGTTTTTTTTAGAACTCAAATAACCGAGCTCCTTCATTGTATCGTTGATTTGCTGAGCGGAAAAGGGCCTGAGCGACTTGTGAGGTTCATGGAAAGAATTGTTAAGCCTCCGTATAATGGTCTTCTGACTTTGATGTCGGTCCATGAAACATTCTTGCTTGGTGAGGAAGCAATTATTTCAATTGTTAGAGAAAAAATGTCTGGGCAGGATTCTATTTTTTACTATTCCCGTCAAATAGACGCCTGTTTTCATGAGATAATTTACCGATATGTAAGTGCTTACCAGGAGTTTCAAAGCGAACTCAGCGCAGCAAGAAGGAAAGTGATTGAGCGTCAGCGTGAAACCCTTCTCAGGTTTACAGATGCAATTGGTTCCGCATCCTCTTATGACTCTGCCCTGCAATCCGCTGTGAAGGTTATTAAAGAGGAGTCTGAGGCAGCAGCAGTGGAATTTTTCTCCTTCGATGTTGGTTCACACCAACTCGTCAGTAAGTATGCGGTCCCCGAGCAGTTTACATTCGCCTCACGTGAATATTTGAGGGCTATTGGGGATCAATTTGCTCTTGAGTCCAGCGCTCGTCGTAGCTTTTCAATTACTCAGGAAGTTTATGGGCAGAGAAGAACGATAGTGATATTACCTGTTGCTGCAGGGGATTCATTAATAGGCGTTTTGCTTCTTGCTTATCAAGCTCGACCGGTAAGGTCAACAGCTTTAACAGAGATACAGGACGAAAGCTTGAACATTTTGTTATCTATGGCTGACCAGCTGGGTTATGGTTTAAAGCGGTTTTTGTTAGAGGAAGAGGTCGTTTCAAAAGCGCGTTACATATCCATTCTTACTGAAAATTCAGCTGATGCGATAATTGGTCTGGACAATAACGGTCGAGTAATCTCATGGAATAAAGGTGCCACATTAATTTTTGGTTATCATCAGGATGAAGCTGTTGGACAGCCAATTTCAATTTTGCTTCCCCCTGAAAAAAGATTAATTGGTGATGATGAGGTTATTCTTGAACGAATTAAGAAGGAGGAAGTTATAAAAAATTTTGAACTTGATTGCATTACAAAATCTGGTCAAAGAATCATTATCAGCCTTACCGGTAGTGTGATGAAGGATGAACAGGGCTTTGTTATTGGAACATCCCTTATGATGAGAGATGTAACGCAGTTAAAACAATACGAGCTTGAACTTCGTCAGACAGAGAAACTTTCATTTATAGGACAAATTTCAGCAGGGATTGCACATGAAATTGGTACACCGTTGAATATAATTCTCGGAAATGCTGAATATTTAATGATGGACAGGAAGGCTGGTGAGAGAGATTACGAAGAGCTAAAAGTGATAGTCAGCGAGACTAATCGAATTGCAAAACTTATTCAGCAACTTCTCGACTTTGCAAGGCCCAAAAAGATGCGTCCAAAACCGGTAGAGTTAAATGTGGAAATAGACAACGTACTGCAACTCTTAAAAAGCCAGATTGAAAAATCAAAAATAATGCTGGATTTAAGGTTACAGGATTCATTGCCTCTAATCTTTGGAGATGCTGCACAGCTTCAAGAGGTTTTTGTAAATCTTATTGTCAACGCTGTACACTCAATGGAGGGCGGTGGAGAATTAACCATATTAACTCGTTCAGTATCAAAGCCAGAAGGTGATTTTGTGCAAGTGACGATTACCGATACTGGCTGTGGAATTCCAGAAGAAAATCTTCCCAAAATTTTCAATCCTTTCTTTACAACGAAAGAGGTTGGTAAGGGAACGGGTCTTGGTCTGGCAATTGCGCAGAGAATAGTGAGCGATCATAAAGGTGCAATAAGCGTTGAGAGTACTGTAGGAAAAGGAACAACTTTTACATTAATTTTCCCTGTTTACAATATTGGAGTTGATTAAAATGAGATCAGACATTTCCGTGCTGGTGGTCGATGATGATGTAAACATGCTTGCAATGTTAGAAAAGTTTTTAAAGCGAGCAGGCTATTCAGTTCAAACAACATCAGATAGTGTAAATGCACTTGCTATGGTTGAGGAAAACCAGTACGATATAATAATAACTGATATCCAGATGCCACGGGCAACAGGTATGGACTTGCTGAAGAGAGTTCGTGATCTGGGTCGTGATTCGATGGTCGTGATGATTACTGCCTTTGGCTCAGTAGATTCCGCTGTTAATGCAATGAAGGCAGGTGCCTACGATTACATCAGCAAACCATTTAATATTGATGAGATTCTTGCCTTGCTCGAACGAGCCACGCAGCAAAGAAGACTTGAAAGGGAAGTTGAATTACTTCGGCAGGAGGTAGAAAAAAAGTACTCCTTCTCGAATATCATTGGAAAAAGCAAGGCAATGCAGGATATTTTTGACCTTATTCAAAGGATATCACATGCCCGGAGCAATGTGCTCATCACGGGGAAAAGCGGCACAGGTAAAGAGCTCATTGCGAAGGCAATCCACTACAACAGTGATAGGAAAGCGATGCCACTTGTTACTGTAAATTGCAGCGCAATTCCAGAATCGCTTCTTGAGAGTGAGCTTTTTGGTCATGAAAAGGGTGCCTTCACAGGAGCGGTTACGTCCAGAAGAGGCCTTTTCGAAACTGCTAATGGCGGCACGTTGTTCCTTGACGAGATTGGAGATATGCCCCTGGGTTCGCAGGCAAAACTTTTGAGAGTTGTCGAAACCGGAGAGGTACGGCCTGTGGGAAGCGACGACGTAAAAAAAGTTGATGTGAGAATTATTGCAGCTACGCACAGAGATTTAAAGGAACTGATAAAGCATGACCAGTTCCGCGAAGATTTATTTTACCGCCTGAATGTGATTTCAATTCTTGTTCCTGACCTTCGTGAGCGACCCGAAGATATTCCTATTCTAATTGACCACTTTGTCAAGAAATATGGGGATCAGTTTGGAAAGCCGAATATTAAGTTCTCAAAGGAGGCAATAAATTGCCTGATGAGATATCCCTGGCCAGGAAATGTGCGTGAACTTGAGAATGTGATAGAAAGAACTGTGGCACTCTCATCAACAGATGTAATAGATTGTCGTGATTTGCCCGATCATCTGTTTCAAATGAAATCTACTGATATGATAGAAGAACTTGCGTCTGAAAGTATGCCGCTTTCTGAAATAGAGAAAAGATATATTATGAAAATCCTTCAAAGAACCAATTGGCATCAATCGAAAGCTGCACAAATTTTAGGTATAGATAGAAAGACACTGTACAGGAAGATCAAGGAATACAACTTAATTCAATCTTAACCCGCAGCGCAAAAGTAATATTGATCATGAAAATTATTTTTCGTTGGTGGACTTTACGTGGTTAACGGCATTGGTTAGTGTCTCCGCAATAGCCTCAAGTGGCACAATGGCGTCAGCTAGTTCTGCATCAACGATGGCTTTAGGCATTCCGTATACAACGCAACTCTCTTCATCCTGAGCAATAATCCTGGCACCTGATTTCTTGAGGAGTTTTGTTCCTTCAAGGCCATCCTTTCCCATGCCTGTCATTATAATTCCAATCACTTTTCCGCCGTAAACGGTGTTTGCCGATGAGAACATTACATCCACCGATGGTTTGTGAAGTGTAGTCGAAGGTTCTTTTGAAACGTTGATCAATACGGAAGATCCTTTCTTTTGAAAAACCATATGAAAACCCCCTGGTGCAATGTAAACCCTTCCTGAAGTCAGCTCCATCCCATCTTCAGCTTCAACTACCTCTAACTGGCTCGTCGCATTAAGTCGTTCCGCAAGTGACCTGGTAAAGTGCGGCGGCATATGTTGCACAATGGCTATAGGAATTGGAAATGTTTTGGGGATATTTGGTATTACCCTCTGAAGTGAAAAGGGACCCCCTGTAGAGATGCCGATTACAACAATTTGTGCATTTGCATGTCTAAAAGAAATAAGCTCCTGTTCTTTAACGACGGATCGGAGTTCTCTTTCAAAAAAATGAGCTCGTGTTTTTACAATGCTTCTAACTTTGGATATCAGGTCGTCCTTAATATTTGTAATGTCCAGAGAAACATAGGACAATTGCTTTGGGATAAAATCTACTGCTCCGGCTTCTAACGCTTCCACGGTTGTTCTGGCACCTTCTATTGTCAGTGAACTCACCATCAGTACTGGAACCGGGTTTTCCTTCATAATTCTTTTCAGTGCTGTTAGGCCATCCATCCTAGGCATCTCAACATCGAGAGTGACAATATCTGGTTTGAGTTCAAGATTCTTCTCTACTGCTTCAAATCCGTCTCGTGCAGTGGCTATGACCTTTATTTCCGGATCTGTTTCAAGCATCATTGATATTGCTTTACGCATGAAGGCAGAATCGTCAACGACCAAGACTCTTATGGACATTTTCAAGCTTGCATTTTTATTAATGTAGCTTCTGACCTCGTATGAAAGTCAAAATTATTCTTCTTCTCTGTCTGAACAAATCTAAGCAATTCTCCTGTGTCCAGGATCATAATTACTCTTCCGTCGCCAAGTATGGTAGACCCTGCTACTCCAGGGATATTTTTCAGGTAAGCACCTAATGGCTTTATAACGATTTCTTTCTGCCCAACGAGCCTGTCAACGACAATACCCAAGTGCTTATTGGCTATTGCCACTACAACAGTGTAGAAATTTTTGTTTTCATATTCTTTAAAATATGGCACATTTAAAACTTCCGATATTTTAAGGAGCGGCAGTATACGTTCCCTAAGTCGAATAACCTCCCTGCCATGTACAGTCAGAACCTCCTCCTGGGGAGTCCTTACCACCTCAACCACGCTGTTCAGTGGAATTGCAAAGGTTTCAGGTCCTACATCTACCAGCAATCCCTGGATTATTGCCAGGGTCAAAGGGAGCTTCAGTGTAAACTTAGTTCCCCGTCCAATTGAAGAATCAACCTCTATAATTCCGTTTAGTCTTGTAATGTTGGTCTTCACTACATCCATTCCGACACCCCGTCCGGATACATTTGTGATCTTTTGGGCGGTACTGAATCCAGGCAGGAAAATTAAATCATGGCAATCTTCGGTTTTCATTTCTCGAGCTTCCGATTCAGAAATCAAACCTTTTTCGATAGCTTTTTGTTTCAGTTTGTCCGGGTCCAGTCCTCTTCCATCGTCCTGCACCTCTATTATGATATGATTCCCCTCGTGCCTGGCTGCCAGGATAACAGTTCCCTTTGCTGGCTTGCCCATACGTAAACGCTCGTCTGGATTCTCTATGCCATGATCTACAGCATTCCTTATAAGGTGAACAAGCGGATCGCTGATCTCTTCTATGACAGATTTGTCAAGCTCCGTTTCTTCTCCAACAACGATTAATTCAATTTCCTTTGAGAATTCCTTTGACAGGTCACGAACCAATCGCGGAAATTTATTAAAAACTCTTCCAATTGGTACCATTCTTGTTTTCATTACAGCTGACTGGAGCTCTGTTGTGATGAAATCAATTTGGGTGCTGGTTTCAGTTAGCTGCCGGGTAAACTCGTCGTTTTTGTCTTCTTCCGATAATGTCGATGCAATTTGAGTTAAGCGATTTCTACCCAGCACCAGTTCGCCTACGAGATTCATCAAATGATCGAGTCTGGTAATATCAACTCGAATTGTGCTTTCTGTGATCCGATCGCTTTTGCTTTTCGATATGCTGGATGTTAAAGTCGTGTGTTCACGAACTTTTTGCCATGCTTCATCCTGCCCAACTGTGTCCCGGGTTTTTGCCCCCTTATCCTTCATGGATGATTGAGAAATATCTGTTTGATCTTTTGCAGGAACTGGATTACTTCCTTCTTTAATTAAAGTGTCACCTCTGGATATTGATTCGAGCTTTGAAATTGTCTGATCGAGATTTATTTCTTCTATTCTTCGGTCGATTACCTGCTTTAATAAAACCTTCATTAGATCGAACGCTTCAAACATCACATCCATCATTGCTGGTTGAAATTTCAGCTCTTCACGGCGGAGTTTGTTAAGCACATCTTCGAATTTATGAGCCAGAATGCTCATTTGATCCAAACTCAGGAATCCTGCAGTACCTTTTACGGTATGAACAGCGCGGAAAATCCGATTCACCAAATCCTTATCGTCAGCATTTTTTTCAAGCTGAAGAAGATCGTTGTCGAGTTTTTCAAAAATTTCTGTTGTTTCAATAATGAAGCTTTCGACAATTTCCTTCATTTCATCGGTGAATATGGGATGCAATGTAGTCATATGTTTACTCCGGTTTACGGAAAAGTTTGTCTATCTCTTCCTGAGATGCAATTGAACCGTTTGCATTATTATGATCGCCAGGATGAGAGGACTGCTTGATCAGGTTGTCAACTACTTTTTGTTTGCTGTCAGACCTATCATAAGTAGCATCGGGATTAAAAGCAACTTCTTTTGCATCCAGCTGCTCAAGCAAGTCCCCCTCGCCAACTTTGAACCTGCTTATTAAACCGGACAGCCGCTGCTGGACTGAATCTATGAGGTGGTTTACAGCAGCAATTTGTTGTGAGGTGATATCCTGAACCTGGAGCGAAATCATTATTTCCATAGATTCTTCTCGCACGAGGCGTATTGATTTTTGAAGTAGAGCAGCATCGTTGTAAATGGTGTTGAGATATGTCTGTTTTTGTTGGTAAAGCCCCTGTAGAGCCTTAAGTAAATCGGGATGAGATTTGGCTAATTCAGCAGTGAGGAGCTCCATGGTATGATCTTCAATTCGTCTGAATTCGTTAATGTTTTTTACAGCGGTTTCAAAACTGGCACTGAGAGTTTTAATTTTGTCATTCATCTTTTCGACGCTGTCCAGTATCTCTGTTGTAGCAAGCTCAGTTGCCTGTGTTACTTTGTCAAGTTGAGACGACACTCGCGGCATCTTGTTTGTACTTTCTTTCAGCGAGGTGTTAATTTCTTCAAGAAGAGGGACCATATCATGAACAAAATAAAAAAGGTCTTCAAGAAATGGGACAACTCTTTGACCGAAGACAAACAATGCTCTCAGTTCGTTTATTTTATCAAGGATTCCACCAAGGTCTTTTGAATTCATGTTTTCCTCACAATGTCTTTAAAATTTGTTCAATTTTTTCTTTCAGCACCTGCGGTGTGAACGGTTTTACGATATAGTTGTTAACTCGAGCCTGAAGTGCTTCCATCACATCTTCTTTCAGTCCCCGTGTCGTTACCATAAGGATTGGAAGGTTCCCAAATTGTTCATCACTTCGCACTGCCTTCGTAAATTCCAGGCCACTCATATTTGGCATATTCCAGTCGGTTATTATAAAGTCTATTTTCTCCACATATAATTTTGTCAGTGCATCCCTTCCGTCTTCAGCTTCAACGATATCATCATAGCCAATATTTCTCAATGCGTTATTAACTATTCGCCTCATGGTTTGAGAATCGTCAACCACAAGAAACTTCATTTTTCTTCTCCTTAGCTAATGAATTTTGCAACTTCGTACTGGATTCTTTTTTGATCAAAGGGTTTTATCAAATATGAATTTGCACCAATTTTTAAGCCATGCTCGATGTCCTCCTCATTGGAAAGCGACGATAGGATTATAACAGGAACCTCTGAATATTCACTATCTTCTCTTAAGGCCTGAATGAGTTCATATCCATCCATGTTTGGCATGTTTAAATCAGTAATAACAAGATCAACCTTGTGTTGAGTTAGTTTTTCAAGAGCCTCCATTCCGTCTCTTGCTGCAATGACAACGTAGCCGGAAGCCCTTAATGCAAAGATGAGGAACTTTCTAATGGACTCAGAGTCATCGACAACCATTACTGCCTTTGGCATCCCCCTACTCCTTTCCATAAGCAATTGTCCTGTCGAAATGAACAGGCTTAAATGCCTGACTGATTCCATAAAGTGTCTCTGAAAATCCGAGCAGTAAAAAACCACCGCTGTTCAAGCTATCATAAAGCGAGGTCACCACTCGCTGTTTTGAGTTTATATCGAAATATATGAGTACGTTAGCTGCAATTATTATATCAAAACCGGCCATTTCTTTCATAGCCTGGCTGTCAAACAAGTTGAGGCTTCTGAACTGTACCATCTCCAGGATATCCTCAGAAAGGATATATCTCTCACCATCTCTAGTAAAATACTTTTGTTGATAGTACATCGGAACATTTTTAACGGAGTAATCCCTATAAATGCCCCTGCGCGCTGTTTCTATTACAGCAGTATTTATATCTGTTCCAATTATTTCAAAATTGACCGACGGATGGTGGGCCATGAATTTGTCGTGAATTATCATTGCAATCGTGTAAGGCTCCTCACCGGTTGAGCAGGCAGCGCTCCAGATTTTGACTTTTAATCCTGGATCGCCTGTTCTCTTCTTAATTATGGCAGGGATAATAGAATTCTCCAGGGCCTTTAACTGTGGTTCGTTTCGAAAAAAGAAAGTTTCATTAATTGTAATGGAGTTGACCAGATGAGTCAATTCATCCGATGCACCGCCATTATTGAGATAAGATAAATATTCGGCAAAGCCTGGCATTCGAAGTGCAGCAAGTCGACGGCTAATTCTACTTTCAAGGAGATATTTCTTATTATCCGCATAAAATATCCCTGTGTGTTCGTAAATAAATTTTCTCAGTTTACTGAAGTAATCATCAGTCATTATCACGGCACCGGACGACATCGGATCAAATTGATTAAACAGAGTCAATTTTTATTTCCTTTCGCAATTGCCTGTACCATTTCAGTGGCTGCGTCTCTAATATCTTCATTGTAGTCGTCACACAGTACCTTTAATTCGAAAAGAAACTTTTCTGGATCAAATTCCCGTACTATATCAATAGCATAGGATCTTACGATGTATTCACTATCTTTTAGAGCAAGCCTGATGATTCGTGCAGACTCTTCGGACAAGATTCTTGAGCAAAACTCGAGTGCTGCTACTCTAGTTTCCGTTTCGATGTCAAGGTAGTTCTTTTCTATAATTGAACAGAGATTGTTAAAGAGGTCTGACTCGTTAATTGCTTGCCATGTACCATCGTCCCGTAATAAATTCAATATAAGAGAAATTGCCTTAGTCGGTTTGATATTACCATGTTTAACTTCATTTATAATTATACCTGTGCTGCAGGGATGTTCCTTCAGGACATCGACGATTGTGATATCGATTGAATCATTCTTTAATCGATAGAGTCCGATAATTTTCTTTAAAATGTCGTCATCAGATGAATATTTTAAACCTCTTATAGCAGCTCTAATGTATAATGGGTCGGGGTCGCCCAGCATTTCAATTAAGTAAGGCTTTAGAGAATCTGGGGGCTTTTGTGCAGGAAGTGAACTTTCGATAACTTTTATAATTGAGTGAAGAAGTACGGGCTTCGCCAACGGCGAAACTGTTTCCAATTTTTCAATTAATAAGTTCACTATATTTAAATCGCCCCGAAATGAAAGGGCCTCTGCTGCTGCGAGCTGGACAACGGGATCCTCATCAGAAAGCGAGTTTAAAAAAAAGTCTACGGGTACGTTGTTTCCCAGCTTTGACAACGCGTGAACTATATTTGGTCTGGCAAATTCATATTGTGAATAAAGCCGAATTAACTCTTTTGCATAAGAAGTGGCCTGCAGACTTCCAAGTGCATCTATGGCGGCACAGATGACGTTTTTGTCCTCGTCAATTAAGTGCCTGGCAATTTTGTCTGCTTCTGATGAAGCAGGTAGCTGTGCCAATATATCAATTGCAAACTTCCGAACATCTTTATTGAGGGAATCAACATATTTAAGAACCGGTTTAACAGCATTTATTCCCATTCGAATGAGAGCATCACCTGCTAAGTTACGTACAGATATATTCATACTTTCAATATAAGGCGCCACCACATTTGCTGCCGATTCATTAGAACAAAGTACTAATAATCTAGCAGCCGCTTCTCGTACCCCTCTATCTGGATCTGTAAATAGCAATGCCGCATTCATTATTGCCTGATTATCACATGGTGTGTCAAACAGTGTTTCGAGAGCAAGGCGTTTTTCGGATGGTGCTAATTTACCCGAGAGGTTTTGATTGCTCATTATTCTTCACCAAGATTTTTTGTCCTGATTATTTCGCCACGAACTTCCTCAAACGTAACGTTTCGATAACTTGACTTGAGCGCGAACCTGACGCCGTTTATTTCCGCGATTACGCTTTGATGAATGACGCCGTTGACAACAAGCTTTGGACTGCGCTTTCTGGTCAGTTCAATTGATATCTCCTCTTTTCTTTTGTTCAGTTCAGCAATTGCTCCATTTTCCTCCTGTAATTTCTTTTGCAGGAGTTTCAGCTGCTCTGCCTTTTCGGATGTGAAGTTGTTATTTTCTATCCTTTCGCGGACAAGTACATAAATTTGTTCTTTAATCTCATCCAATCCCTTTATTCTGAAATCGATTTCTTTGTCTATAGCCCTTACCTTATCTGTTAGTAATTCCCTTAACCCGAGTTTCACTCTTGTAGTGGAATATAGTTCTCCACCGAGGTCATGTACCTCTATTAATTCGCCTGCTGTTGCGGAGCCTCCCATAATTATTGCACGAGGGGCTTTAATGGCGTTTGCAGCAACCAGACTTCCATTTACACATTCCTTAGTTATCACAATTGAATCGCCCGCTTCAGCCATCTGGTTTAAAACTACATTGAGTTCTACATTGCGACCAGCACGAATTATTCCTTCGCCGCGTCCAACGAAACTACCTCTTATGGTGACGCTGCCTCCGGCAATAATCTCAGCATCTTCGACTGATCCAGCAACAAGGAGGTCGTGCTTTACTTTGATGCAGGATTTGCCTTTAATGTCGCCGTTTATGCGCAAAGTTCCTGCAAACTCTATTTCCCCATCTGAGTAATCGATATCCCTGCTAATTACAAACTCAGGGTCTACTTCAATAATTGTATCCGAGGTTTTAAGATTACCGTCAGCAAGTGCTTCAAGGATAATACGGTCATCAGTTTCGTTGCGCTTGATATGAGTGTCAGTGAAGACTTTAACCGATCTTCCCTTGCGTGGCAAAATCTTTTGCCCATAGACATCAATCCCCACGCTTCCTTCAGTTGGCTTGTGTATGATGCCTATAATTTCCCCGGCATAAACATTTCGGAAACCGAATTTCTTTTCACAAGGCATGCCCTGTTCAGATTTTGTTAGTTCTATGAAACCATCCGATCCATCCGTGTGAGGCTGTCCTGCTGCAACAAGAACCTTTTCTCCTATTTTAACAACAGCTTGAAATGGTGCATCATTATCTATTCCATATACAATACCGTTTGCTTCCAGAGCCGCAACAACGTCTTGGGGATCAACCCCTTCTTCAAGAACCGTTACATAAGCTTGGTATTTGTCCTTTGAAACATCCAGCTTGAACTTCTTAACTGAGGTTTCAATCATTTTTTGAATTTCTCCTCAATGCTTCCTTATATTGACAGATGTGGGGGAATTTGCCTGAAAAGATATATTGGTTGTGATGGGATTAACATTTGTTGAGTTCACTTTAAATTTCATTGTCAGGTTTCTGAGATTCTCGGTAAGTCGGTTCATCTCATCAATTGCCTGTGCAATTTGCTGGATGCCCGACGCTGATTCTGCTGATACAGAAGAGATTGCTTCAATGCTGCGGGATATCTCTTCGCTTGTTGCAGATTGTTCTTCGCTTGCAGCTGCTATTTGATTAATCATATCTACTGCCTTTGTTGCGTTATCAATAATCTTTTTGAGGGATTCTCCCGCCTGGTCAGCCAGTTTAATCCCTTCATTTACTTCCTGACTTCCCTGTCTCATTGACAAAACCGCAGATGAGGTTTCGGCCTGTATATTCTTAATCATGGTTGTAATTTGTTTTGTAGCTTGCGTTGTTCTTTCTGCCAGTTTTCTAACCTCATCAGCTACAACAGCGAATCCTCTACCCTGTTCACCCGCACGTGCTGCTTCTATAGCTGCGTTTAGGGCGAGTAAATTCGTCTGGTCAGCAACATCATCGATTACAGAAATGATTTCACCTATTTCTTCACTTGATATGCCAAGATGTTCTACTGTTTCAGCGGACTTGTTTACTACGGCAGCGATGTCCTTGATTTTGTTTATTGTCATTTCTACAACTTTTCCCCCTTCAACGGCAACCGTTCCGTTAATCCTGCTGAATTCGGCTGTTTTTGTCGCGTTCCTTGCATTGTCAATGATAGTACGCGTCATTTCTTCAACAGCTGATGCAACTTCAGAAGCTTGTGATGATTGTTCCTGAGCGCCTGCTGCAAGCTCTTCTGTAGAACTACTAATCTGGGCTGATGAACTTGCTATGGATTGCACTGTGAAATATAGTTGTTCAATGATTGATCGAACATTTGTTACAGCCTGTTCAAATCCTCTGTACAATCTTCCAATGACATCATCGCCAGTTGAATTCAATGAAACTGTTAAATCCCCCTGCGCAAATTTCTCCATTTTTTCAAGCAGGAGATCCACACTTTTAGAGAGGTAGGTTCGCTCAGCCTCAATATTTTGCGAAAGGGTTTTTAGATTCGAAATGTCAGTTAGCACTTCAACACCGCGGATTATTTCTCCGTTTTTGTTAGTCACCGACGCAGCCTGGTAAAGAACAGGAATCGATGTGCCGTTTGTTTGACAGTTGCTTTCCCCTGTTATACTTTCATGAGTATTCCATGCTCTTGCCACAGGGCATTGTTTGGTCTGGCAAAGCGGGAGTCGGAATATTTCGTAACATTTTTTCTTTTCAACAAATTCAGAGGGCTGTTTACCGGCCAGGTTCGCTGCAGCTTTGTTTGCAAACTGGATTACAAAATTTTTATCGACAGCGTAGACAGGGTTTCCGACCTGATCGATGTAAGCCGCCAGTTTCCCAATATCGGCAGACATTGTGTTGAAATGCTTTGCCAGGACTCCAAATTCATCTGCCGTATGAATGTCAACCTGAGCGCCCCAATCGCCTGCCTGTATCCGCTTTGTTGTCTCCGTTAGAAGTCTGAGTGGTTTTGTAAGGGATACATACCATACATATCCACCAACCGCAATCAGCAGCACGAGAGATGCAACAAGTGTCCATACAAAATTTTGAAAACGGTTACCGACAGCTTTGTTAATTGAAACTGCCTCTCCTATTGAAGCCCGTTCCTCATTTACCAGGTCATTAATTTTATTTTCTATATCTTTTAACTGAAAAGCAGCCTGGTCAAGTGCAACTGATTTTTGCTGCAGCCAGCTTTTGGTGATGGGTCCTGGCGCAACGGGAGAAGTGGACTGGCTGGCAGCAAAATCATCCACCATACTCTTGAGTTTAAGAATTTTGGTATCAATTTCCCCTGTTGAATTTGTTGATAAAGTATTCAACAGGGAGTCAAGTTCGTTCTTTGACCTTGAGATCTCATTGGAGTAAATGGCCAGCGTGGCGGGAACTGTGCTTAAGTTTCTCCATACATATCGCGAAGTCAATACTCCCTGGGTATTAGAAAGCATTGTTTCCAGACGTAGTACGGGAATTCGCAAGGTGTTGAATTCTGTCACACGGGATGTCACACTAAGTAATTGATCCTGAGCTGAAGCTGAGAACATCTTGAATTTTGATGTCAAGAGCCATCCAAGCATTATGATAATTACCGCTGCGCTTCCAAATGAGATTAAGATCCTTACTGATAATTTTATATTGTCCAGAATTTTCATTGCCCACCTCAGTCGAATTCAGTTTAATGGTTATGGGAAGCTTCCGGGTAGACTTCCGATATCTGTTCTTTTTCGGAGGCATTGAGTATGCGATCAAGATCAAGGAGAATAAGCAATCGGTCGGGAAGTTTCGCTACCCCCGTGATATAATGGGTACTGATGTCAGTTGTAAGATCCGGTGGGGGATCGATGATCTCGTTATCGACACGGATGACCTCTTTCACTTTGTCAACGAGGAACCCAACAACCTTGTCGTCAAGCTCCACCACAATGATTCTGGTGTCTTTGTCTGCTTCTTTTGGCAAAAGCGCAAACCTTTTTCTAAGATCTATTACCGGGACAATTTTGCCGCGGAGATTTATGACACCTGCAACATAATCGGGTGATTTCGGCACCCTTGTTATCGAAACGCTTCTAATTATTTCCTGAACTTTTAAAATATTTACTCCAAATTCTTCGTTTCCTATGACAAAGCTTACAAGTTGTAAAATTGAATTCGAGATTATTGTGCTGGTTTCCATCCTTATCTCCTTGGGATTCCATTGCCGTTAGCCTTTGAAGACGGAACAATCTTACCGTTTGCTCTCACTTCGTAAGTGCTCCTTATTTGTGGAGTCGATCCTGTATTAAATCGTTCAATTAATGAGCGCAAATGCGCTGTTAATGAGTTTAATGTTTCTGCTGTTTTTGCCATGTCAGCAGCTGCATTCGAAACCTGTTTTGCCACTGTGGAAATGCTTTCTACGTTGTGCGAAATTTGTTCACTTGCTGAAGACTGTTCTTGACTAGCAGCTGCAATTTGATTAATCATACTCATTACACTGTTGACAGACCTTATAATTTCAGAGAGTGAGTCTGCAGCTCTGTCTGCCAGCTTCATGCCATTCTCGGCTTCAATGTTTCCCTCGGTCATTGCGGTAACAACCTGTGTTGTCTCTGACTGAATTCGCTTGATCATGGCAGCAATTTCTTTTGTAGCCGATGTGGTTCTTTCGGCAAGTTTGCGAACCTCGTCAGCAACCACTGCGAAACCACGGCCCTGTTCACCAGCGCGTGCTGCTTCAATTGCAGCGTTTAAGGCAAGAAGGTTTGTCTGGTCTGCAATGTCATCGATGACCTGGATAATTTCTCCAATCTGAGCACTTGATTTCCCAAGCTTATCGACTGTTTCAGCAGATTTATTCACAATTTGTGCAATCTTTGTCATTCCGCCTATCGTTTCCTGGAATACTTTTTCGCCTTCATTTGCCAGCTGGGCTGCTTTTCTGGCCATCTCTGCAGCGTCAGTTGCATTTTTTGAAGATTCAATGATTGTGCGCGACATTTGTTCCATTGCAGTCGCCACCTCGTTTGTCTGGTTTGCCTGTTCGGATGATCCGGAGGACATTTCTTCTGCCGCGGACGAAATTTGCTCTGATGCCTCGCCAAGCGAATTCCCGGCAATGTGGACTTCGCTAATCAGTTTTCCAAGGTCATTTACCATTTGATTAATTTTTTTCATCAGGGTACCGACTTCATCGTCGCGTTCTATGTCAAGCTGTCTGGTCAAGTCACCTGCAGTTACAGCTTCAATCACATCAGAAATCCGTGCAAATTCTCTTTGCAGGTATTCCTGCTGTTGTTGTGAAGCCATTTGCATTTGTTCTGAAAGTTTCCTTGCCTCTTCCGCCTCTTTTCGCTGAGCATTGACTTCATCGAGAACTTTCTTGTTGTTTTCGACCATAATGTTAAAGGCGGTGGAAAGGTATCCTACTTCGTCGGTTTGGTTAATACTAACCCTTGCCTCGAAGTCGCCTGCAGCGACGCGTTCTGCAGCATCCTTCAGTATGTTCACAGGTTTAACAATTGTACGGTTAATGAAAGTAAGTGCAGCGTAGCCAAACGCAAGAAAGAGGAGAACCGTTATTGCCAGAAGGACGAGCGCATTTGTCTTAAGGCTTTGTAACGCCTGAGCAGGTACTGCAGCCACAACATATCCTAACATTTGATTAGTTGCTTTGTTTTCAATTTTTGAAACCGCTATTAGTACAGGCCTACCATCTTTTGTCGAAGCAATTTGAACAGTACCTGCTGATGCTTTGACATTGCTATTGTTCCAGTAAAGGGAATCAAGTCCAAGCTGGGCGATTGGCTTTCCGTTTTGGTCGAAAAATCCTCCGGCGATAGCATCGCCATCTGCCATTATATTTTTTAGATTATCGGAAAGACCTCCGGCATCACCCATCATCATTCCGTACTTTGAATTTGCACCAATTGTCTGTGCCAGTAATGTTGCACGTTGTTCAAATTCTTTTTGTGCAATATTCATAGAATATTGAGAGTAGTAAAAAAACAATCCCCAGCCAAGGACTATGATTCCGCCCAGCATAAAGAGGAATTTTTTTTGAAGGCTCATTGCTGAAAGATATCCTTTTGAAGTCATGGTATTTCCTCAATTGGTTGCAAGAAACTGTGTAGTCGCCATATATTTTTCAGGAATTTTAATTTTAAGGACGTCAGCTGTTTTCTTGTTAACGAACAGCTTTACGGCCCCTCCCTCGTTAAGAAGTGTAGCGCATGCTCCTTTAGAGACCCAATCTGTGTTTGGTGCAAAAATGGGAATTCCTTTTATAACAGCGTTCTTAATTAAAAAATCCTGACTCAGTGAACTTCCCGTTAAATCATCGTTAGTTAAGATCCATAGGACTTGAATACGGTAATTATCAGTCAAATCACGAAATTTTTCAGCTATCTCTCTCAATTCTTCAGCGTCTGCAATTACAACTTTAAGACCGGTAGCAGCAGCAGCCCTCTGGATTTTGGGAAGCAGCTCACTGGAGTTCACCGATGATTGTTTCCAGATTAAACCTACGGTTTGCAGGTTCGGGATTAGTTCTTTCATGATGTAGAGCTGTTGAAGTGGCGTTGCGTTTGAATCAAGCGCTTCAGGTGAGGCAAACATTAAAAAGATAGCGGTCAGAGTCAAAAGAAACCTGTAAAGTTTAGAAAACATCTCTTTTCTCCTTGGGTATTTTCCTTTTAGAGAATTAAAGAACAAGTACTGTGCCGACAAGTAAACTTAAAATTTTCAAAAAAAATGAGGATTCCGTACTTTATCGCCAATCAAAAGAAGAATATTAGCCAGCAGACTGCTCAATAATCGCCAGTCAGGAAAAAACTTCCCCGGCATTTAATCCTGGTGAAGCATCCGATGGAAGAGTCTGTTTTCAACAGGTAAGGTATCTGAAGTGGCACAGCATTATTTGGTGAACTTTAGGTAATACGATGCAGGATGAACTGGCGAATAGTATGCAGGTCTGTTGAATATTGGACAGCTGTTGTCAGCCTCTCTTTAAATTTGTAAAAAAAAGGAAGCTTTCCGTGCGGCACATTGATTGAACGGGAATAGCATGCAAGGAGCGTTGGAATGAAAAGATTGGTATTGTTAATGGGACTTGTCGCCGCAGCATCCTTCATTGCGGTATTCATGAGGATGAGCCACAAATCCGATAGCAATATTGTGCAATATGATGAACAGAACCCCGAAGACTACCTTGGAGTGTGAGTTATGAAAATTTCATTTTTTGACAGGAGCAGGATTCCATTGCTGGAAAAGGCTCTGGATGCGTACTCTTTGAGAAATAAGATCATTGCAAACAATATAGCAAACATTGAAACACCTAACTATCGTCGGGCTGACGTGACTTTCGAAAAGGAGTTGAATCAAGCCCTGGATCAATCAGATAATGATGTAAGCCTCAGTAATAGCGTCAAAAGGGTTGAACCACAGATAGAAATAGACAGAAGTGCGGTGTTAACCAGTGGCGCGAACAATGTTGATATTGATGAGGAAATGGCTGAGCTGGCAAAGAATCAATTGCGCTTCCAGATGGCAGCGAGGTTAATGTCGCAAACATTTCAATTAATCGACAGAAGCATAACAGGAGGAGGCACACAATGAAGATAGGAAAAATATTTTCAGCGATTGATATAAGTGCTTCAGGACTTTCTCTGCAGAGGAAAAAAATGGATGCAATTGCCAGTAATCTTGCAAACATGGAATCAATAGGACCTGATGGCAAACCTTACCAGAGGCAGGAAGTGCTTTCTGTACCCGGAAAGGCGATATCTTTCAGTGAGCAGCTTAAAGAGAATATTTTACCACTCAGAACCTCAGATTCGAGGCATATCGAACCGACATCAGGGGAAATGTTAAATTCGGATTACAGTGTTCGGGAAGTGTCGAGCAAGATCGTCCAGGATTCATCTTCAACTAAGAGGGTATATGATCCATCTAATCCCCGTGCCGATTCAAATGGATACGTCACTGAACCAAACGTAAACGTCGTTACGGAGATGGTAGATATGATTGCAACCACCCGAGCTTACGAAGCAAATGTGACGGCAATAAACGCTTCTAAGACCATCATTAAAGATTCATTAGATATTTGAGAGGTGATCAATGAAAATTGATTCGGTGTCAGGTTACTCACTTATAAAGGATGTTGTTAAACCCACAGAAAAAAGATTGCCACATCAAATACAAGGTGACTTTAAAGAGTCGCCAAAAACAGAAACAGTCGAATTTGGCCTAACCGGCGAAGAACGTGAGATGTTTGCGAGCCTATTTCCCGATCAGGCAAGGCAAATTAACGGATATAATTCCTACACCACAAAGGGTCTCAATGTTGCTGTGGAGCCTGGGCAAATAATAAATAGGAAGGTATAAGATATGAAAGTTGGTGATATTCAGCAAGTGTGGCCTCAATTGCCGCAGGATTCGTCACTTTCCAAAAACGTAGACGAGTCTGTGCGGTCGTTTGAAGATACGCTTAACGACTTTGTGAAAAGTGTCAACTCCTTACAGAACCAGGCTAACTCAGCAATAGATGACATGGCGTCTGGCCGGGCAGCTGATGTACACGAAGTGATGATTGCTGTTGAAAAGGCAAAGGTGAGTTTTGACCTGCTTTTGGAAATTCGCAATAAGATGCTGGATGCATACAGGCAACTCATGCAGATTCAGATGTAGTTAAGCCATGGCCAGTTCATTTTCTGACCACATGAACCAATTCGGAGTTGCATTAAAAAAGCTTACACTTAAGCAAAAAGTTGGTATTGGCGGATCCGTTCTCGTTTCAATTGCAGCTCTAATATTGCTCGTCACGTGGGCGAACAGGCCAAGTTACTCAGTGTTATTTTCAAATCTTGAACCAGCCGATGCGTCAAAAATCGTTGATAAGCTGAAACAACAGTCAATCCCTTACCAGATTGGTGACAATGGTAAGGCAATACTTGTTCCCAAGGAGAAAGTCTACGAACTACGATTGCAAATGGCGGGTCAGGGCCTCCCGCAGTCAAGTATTGTCGGGTATGAGATATTCGATAAGCCTTCATTTGGAATGACCGATTTTACAGAAAAACTTAACTATAAACGTGCGCTTGAAGGTGAACTTGAGAAAACAATTCTCCAGCTTGATGAAGTTGAAGGTGCGCGCGTACACATTGTAATTCCTGAGAAGGCTCTTTTTGAAAGTGAGCAGAAAAAGACAACAGCTTCTGTTTTTGTGAAGCTGAAAGATGGCGCCCAGCTGTCAGCTGGCGAGATAAGAGGGGTACAGCGCTTAATTGCATCAAGTGTTGAAGGTCTTGAACCAAACGATGTAACGATTGTCGATTCGAAGGGTAACCTGCTATCGAAAAAGACCGACGAATTGGATGCAATGACAGCAGCCCAGTACGATTTGCAAAGCAAGGTAGAATCTTATTTGTCTACCAAAGCACAAACAATGCTTGATGCAGTGCTTGGTCCCGGAAATGCAATAGTCAGAGTGAGTGCCAACCTTGATTTCACTCACGTTGAGAAAACAACGGAACAATACGATCCTAACACTGTTGTTCTTAGTGAGCAAACAAACCAGGATAAAACTTCAGTCCCGGGTGATACTTCAACTTCTGCTTCTGTTCACACCAATACAGTGACGAATTATGATGTTGGAAAAACAGTGGAGCGGGTTATTGGGACGGAGGGAGATGTGAAAAAATTGGCTGTTGCCGTCCTCGTTAATGGTAAATATACCGAAATAGACAAGAACGGCGAAAAAACCATTCAATATACACCGCGGAGCAGTGACGAAATGGCGCAGCTGACTGACATTGTAAAAAAAGCAGTTGGTTTTGATTCAGAAAGAGGAGATGAAGTTTCCGTTGTTAACATTCCTTTTGAAAATACGGACGAGTCATTTCTTCTCAAGCATAAACAGGGTTTCCAGTTTAGAAATTACGTCGACAAGTTCATTGTTGCTGCTGCGATGCTGGGTGCGGTTATTGTCTTCCTGTCAATTTTTGGGAAGATGAAGAAGAAAGAGCTTTTGACTCCACAGGCGGCAGTGATTGGACATGGGAAACCTGCGCCAGGTCGGGTGCATGAAGTGCAGTCTGAGGTTGCACCACAGGAAATTCAAGCTGCTGAGTACAGTGAGGAGGTATTGCATCAGCAAAAGATTAAAGAGGATGTCAGTGAATACATCCAGACAAATCCAGTTGATGCAGCGAAGCTGTTGAAAGTATGGTTGACAGAGGGAGAAGATTAATGGCAAGGGAAGTGGCCCGTGCAATAACTTATGATCAGTTAAATGGGCGCCAGAAGGCGGCAGTGCTAATGATAGCTCTCGATGTTGAGAGTGCAGCCCATATTTTTAAACAACTTGATCAAAGTGAAATTGAAAAGCTCACTGTAGAGATTACTAATATGCAGGGTGTTCACTCAAGTGTAATTGCAAAGGTGATGGAAGAGTTCCAGCAACTTACAGTTGCTCAGGAATATATAGTCAAAGGTGGAATCGAGTACGCACACAATGTACTTGAAAAAGCATTGGGAGCCATTAAAGCTGGTGAAATCATTGAGAAGGTTAAAGAACTTACAACAATCAAAGGTTTTTCGATTTTTAAGAAAGCTGATCCCAAACAGTTAGCTAATTTTCTTCAGAAGGAACATCCTCAGACAATTGCTCTGATTTTAAGTCATTTACCTGCCGAACAAGCTTCAGAAGTAATTGAATACATGTCGGAAGATACTCGTGCTGATGTGGTTTTTAGAATTGCCACCCTTGGCAGGGTATCTCCGAATTTGATAGCAGATATAGAACACGTGGTAGACAGCGTTGCTGATGAAGTGATTAATGAGGGGGGGACAGTCACCGAAGGAGCACGAGTTGTAGCAGGTATTTTGAATAAAGTTGGCGTTGTTCAGGCCAAAGCATTAATGTCAGCAATTGAGGAACGGGATCCTCAAACTGCTGCCGAAGTGAAGCGGCTAATGTTTATGTTTGAGGATATTCTCTACATTGACGATCGTAGTGTACAGAGAATCTTACGTGAAGTGGACAAGAAGGACTTGACATATGCTCTGAAGATAGCCGATGAAAAGCTAAAACAGAAAATTTTCTCAAATATGTCTGAAAGGGCTTCAGAGATGATCAAGGAAGAACTGCAGTTCATGGGGCCTGTGCGGTTGAGGGATGTCGAGGCAGCTCAGGCGAGGATAATAGAAGTGATCCGGCAGCTGGAAGAAAATCAGGAAATTGTAGTAGGTGGGAGGGGCCGTGCAGAAGATGTATTTGTTTAATTGTGAAAGCTTGAATGCTTGATGGTTACAAATACCGTATTAAAATCGAACTCAATTCCCAAGAACGTCAGAATAATCAGTGGGAAAGTCGCATTTGGGGAGATGAAAAGGGAAGTTGGAGCAGTCATTTTACAAAAAGATGAGATAAATAAAGAAAAAGAAACAACAGTTGATCAATGCGAATCATTGGAACAAAGGCTGACCCACAGTTATGAGGAGGGATACAGGGCAGGATTTTTAGACGGGAAAAATCAGGCAATTAATGAACTGGATCAATCGTTTCAAATTGAGCTTGATAAAGCCTCGGAGCAATTAAGCTCTGTTGTCCGCCAGTTCTCGGCAGAAGTTGAAAAGTTTTATAACGAATTTGATGTAGCGATAGTTAAACTTGCAATTTCAATTGCACGCAGGATTGTTGTCAGGGAACTGGAGATTGATGAAGGAGCTGTTCTGGCAAGGACAAAAGAAGCCATTCGTAAAGTAATAGGTGTAGAAAAGATAAAGATTCATGTCAACCCTTCCGATGAAGAATATGTAAGGAGACACCGAAGTGATTTACTGTCACATGCGGACTCTGTTCGCGAGATTGTTATTGAATCTGATAATAAAGTCGAGCGAGGTGGTTGCATAATAGAAAGCGACCTTGGGAATATAGATGCTCGCCTGTCCACTCAATTTGAAATAATAGAAGAAGCGTTATTGAGCGTGTTAAGAAAATGAGTTTGACCGTGGAGAGGGTTGAAAGATATATTGACCAGCTCAACCATCTTGATCTTATCAAGGTCAATGGGCGAGTGTCTGAGGTAATTGGTCTGGTTATCGAGTCAATTGGACCTACATCCTCACTTGGTGAAGTTTGCAGTATAAAGTCCAGAGATGGAGAGGAAGTCTGTTTGTCCGAGGTTGTTGGATTTCGTAACAACCGTGTCCTTTCAATGGTTCTGGGGAGTGCATCCAATATCGGACCGGGGAGCGAAATTGTGGCGAGTGGCCGAACATTCTCTGTTCAAGTTGGAATGAGCTTGCTTGGCAGAGTTCTTGACGGTCTTGGCAGGCCAATGGATGGATTGGGCCCGGTTGACGTGGAGGAATTACGATCAATATATAGTTCGCCTCCAAATCCACTTGAGAGGAAAAGAATAGCTGAGCCCATTGAAAGTGGCATACGGTCAATTGATACTTTGTTGACAGTCGGAAAAGGACAAAGGATTGGAATATTTGCAGGAAGTGGAGTTGGGAAAAGTGTGACTCTTGGAATGATAGCCCGCAACTCAAGTGCAGATGTAAATGTGATTGCACTTGTTGGAGAGAGAGGTAGAGAGGTTAGAGATTTTATTGAAAAAGAGTTGGGAAAAGATGGCCTGCGAAAGAGTGTTTTGGTTGTTGCAACGAGTGATCAAGCTTCACTAATACGTGTAAAAGCATCTCTAATTGCGACTACGATTGCTGAATATTTCAGGGATAAGGGCCTGGATGTTCTATTGATGATGGATTCTGTTACTCGTGTTGCAATGGCTCAGCGTGAGGTCGGTCTCGCAATAGGGGAACCACCCACGACAAAAGGGTATACCCCAAGCGTCTTTGCGCTACTGCCACGTCTTCTTGAGCGAGCAGGAAACTCTCGGAAAGGAAGTATTACGGGTCTATATACTGTCCTTGTGGAGGGCGATGATATGAATGAGCCAATAGCAGATGCTGCCCGTTCGATTCTTGACGGACACATTGTTCTTTCCAGAAAGCTCGCTTCTTCAGGACACTACCCCGCTGTTGATGTGCTTGAAAGCGTTTCGAGAGTTATGCCAGATGTCACCACCCCAGAACACAGAAATGCGGCTTCTGCAATTCTGGATCTTCTTTCGACTTATCGTGAAGCGGAAGACCTAATAAACATTGGTGCATATGTAAGAGGAAGCAGTCAAAAAATAGACAGGGCAATTGCAATGATAGATTCCATACGGGGCTTTTTAAAACAGGGGATGAATGAAATATCCACTCTTGAGGATGGTCTAAAAAAGCTTTTTGAACTTTACAAACAAGCTCAGGCATGATAAATGGCAAAATTTATATTTAGACTGCAGACTGTAATCAAGGTAAAAGAAATACAGGAAAAGAGAATTGAACGTGAACTGGCACAGATAAAAAGGAAGATCCTTCAAGAGCGTCAGCGACTGGATACTCTGGAGGATGAAAAGCAAAAGGCTACTTCCTCACGCCATCTGGACGGAAAGATCACAGTTGCAGAAGCAATTGTACATGAAAATTACGTGCGCAAGATTACAGACGAGATACAGTTTCAAAATGCTCGCCTGGAAAACTTAGCCAGGTCTGAGAGCAAAAAAATTGACGAAGTACTGGATGTAAAAAAGAATAAGGAAGCAATTGAGCTCTTAAAGGAAAAACGACTCGAAGAATTTAAGAGGGAGATGGAAAAAAAGGAGCAAGTCTTACTTGATGCCATTGCACAGAGGTTAAGTGGATGAGGGACAAATCTGGTAAGGAGTTATGAAAACTTTTATTGTGTATGCTCTTGGATTCAGCGTGAGTTTTACAGTTATAGCAGGTGGTATGTACTTTATGTCGCAAAAGTATCCATGGATGTTTGGGATTACTTCCCAGGTAAATTCACCCTCTAAAAATGAACAATCACCGCCCGTTATCCAGCCAAATTCGGTTCCAATTGTTGGGCTAAATGAAAGCGCCTCACAGGATACGAGTGAAACAATCAGTACATTGAAACACATCCTTGCAGTGAAAAATGATTCATTGACGATTTACAGGGATTCATTGAAAAACCTGGTCGACCAACTGGTTCAACTTCAGAAAAAAAATTCCGATGCTAATAACGTGATTGCGCAACTCCAAAATCAAGCAAATGACTTTAACAATCAGCGACGTAAAGAGCTGGCGGCTGCTTATAACGACATGGATCCATCTTCTGCTGCCAAAATTCTCACACAAATGAATGATCGCGATGTAATTTTCATATTATCAAATGTTCAAAAGAAACAGGTAGCCAGGATTCTATCTTCAATTGATCCTGCTCGTGCAGCGAAGCTAATGACAGACTTAAGCAAAACGCACAGATGAAATGAATCTTCCTCTTACATCAGTAGGCCAATATCCACCTCAGAAGAACCTGTTGAAAATTGTGAGCTTGTCAAAGAACATTTCTGCTGATGCTCTAATGCAGCTGTTTGCAGTAATTTTTGGTCAGCAAGCTTCAAATTATAATTCCAGTTCGACAATTCCCCCATGCCAACCACGGGCTGGAGACATAAAAGTACAAAAAGAATTTGCAAATAGTGAATCAAAAGAAAACGAGTTGAAAGGTGCTTTAGCAAAAATTTTACTGCATGCTGGTTTAGGCCAAATAGCCGGTTATTTCTCCGGTGCAGAATATGCTGGTTTTTCATCAGTGGCATCCAGCCAGGACACCGGGAATGAAAATCCTGTATTGACAAAAGATGGGCTCGATAAAGTAACTCAGAACTTTCTGATAGAGAAGAACGATAAATCGGTAGTTTTTGAGCCTCAGAAAGCGGATCAGGTTATAACATCCGCAGGGGTGATAACCATTTCTGACACAAACTTTTTAGAAAGTATTTCTCCAGAGGTTGATCCCCAAATAAGTAGGTCACCGTCTGGAAGCGATCGCACTGTTGTTGCGAAAAATCCTGGAACCTGGGTTGATACAGGGAATCGTGCAATTAGATTTTCGTTGCTGGACTTAAGATCACGCAGTGTGCTGGTTGACCTGCAGGTGCTGGAGAAAGCTGGAAAGATTCAGACGGAAAATCCCGCAACGCAGGGAACACCACCCGTCCAAATAAGTAATTTGCAAGGTGACCCTGCACGGTCTAAAAATTTGGATTCTACCAGGGAATTTTATATAAAACCGGGTGAAGTTGTTACAAACATTCTGTCCATGTTAATGAAAGATAAGGAGGGCTCTACCGGTAATAAAGAAAATAAAGACGCCAGCCCACAGCTGCCAGATTCCTCATTCAAGAACCCTGATGTATCGGCGCAGTCCTCTGGAGAGAGCGCCAGGTATATATACAAACCTCCTGCAGGGTTGGACATACAGGGAGGGGGAACTGTAAGAGGTCAGAACAATAGAGGTTCAAAGGAACAGATTAATCCAAATCTTTTAATGATTACCTCCCGTCCAGACGAAGGTTTTTTGAAAGCAGATTCGCTCATGGGTAGAGAAAGTGGGGTAAACGTAAGTGTATTTAGAGATAGGCTTTACGAAATTGCGCAGAATATTTTAAGAGAAGCAAAATTAATGATTCAGGATGGGAAATCGGAGGTCAGCATGAAGCTGGAACCGGAGTCTCTTGGAAGCGTGGTCTTAAAGGTGGCAAGTCAAGATGGCAAAGTTAGTGCTGAATTTAATGTGCGTACACAGGATGCAAGGGCATATATCGAGTCAGCATTGCCACAAATGAGAGAAATCCTTACAGGAAGTGGAATTCCCATGCAAAATATGAGCGTGAATCTCCTTGGAAATTCAATTACCGGCCGGAATCATCAAAATTTTGCCCGGTGGAAGAGTCGGCAGCATTACGATTACAAAATGTCCACTGACATTGAAGAATCAGTGAGGAATTTTGGTTATAACACTATGGAAATGAAAATATAGGAGGCATCACATGCAGCTTAACCAGGTATCTACCACAAGTGCTTCGGCCTCGTCAGCGACACAACTTCAGAACACACCTGTTCTCGGTGAGCATGACTTTCTCAAATTGCTAATTACTCAGCTTCAGAACCAGGACCCGATGAATCCGTTAGATAGTACTCAGCTTGCGTCACAGTTAGCGCAGTTCAGTTCAGTTCAAGAACTTGCTGCCCTAAATCAGAACGTTCAAAGCTCGATGAATGCTAATTATATCTTGACACAATCGATTAACAATACAATGGCGGCTACGTTAATTGGAAAAAAGGTAAAGGCAAACACATCAAACTTAAATTTCGATGGTAAAAACCCGCTGTCTATTGGATTCAACCTCTCAAGCGCAGCGTCAAATGTTACAATAAAAATTTACGACTCAAATGGGAACCTGGTCAGGACTATAAATGCCGGTTCTCAGGCTGCGGGAGATAGTAGAGTGGGATGGGACGGTAAAGGTGATGATGGGAGAAATCTGCAGGCGGGGAAGTACACCTTTACTGTTTCAGCTGCAGATCCCAGTGGAAAGCCTGTGCAGGCTAATCAGTATTTTACAGGGACTGTAGAAGGTGTGAAGTTTAGTTCAAACGGAGCTTTCCTGATTGTGGATGGTAATGAAATAAGTTTTTCAGATGTTGAAGAAGTTTCAGGGAGTTAATAATGGAAGAAATCAACGGTATAAAAGTTCCATTTATACCTGTTGGAGGAGTTGACGGGCAGCACAATAACAACCTGTCAACTATTCCTCAAAATGGAATTTTTGAGGAAATTCTAAAGAAAGAACTTGATGGGATAAAATTTTCCCATCATGCTAAGACGAGGCTTGAATCAAGGAACATAAGATTATCAGATACGCAAATGAGTTTGCTTCAGGACGCTGTGAATCGCGCCGAACAAAAAGGCTCGAAAGATTCGTTAGTTGTAATGAACAACATCGCTTTTATTGTAAATGTAAAAAATAAAACAGTCGTCACTGCTATTGATGGTGAAAATATGAATGAGAACGTCTTCACCAACATAGACAGTGCGGTTTTAATAAACAACCAATAACAAAAAGGGCTGGCCTCCGTTCTTTGCAATGAGAACTGCAAGGAGCGGGGAAGCCCCTCTCAGGTGCCGACTGACTGACGCACCTGTAAAAAACAAGGAGGGATAATATGCCATTCATTCGGTCACTCGTCTCAGGAGTTTCCGGTCTGGTTAACCATCAAATAATGATGGACACGATTGGAAACAATATAGCTAACGTAAATACAATTGGATTCAAAGCCGACAGAGTAACATTCAGCGAAGCATTTGACGAGGTTCTTCGCGATGCAACCGGTCCTTCGGCATTAAGTGGGGGCACAAATCCAATTCAAATCGGCCTTGGGATGACCATTCATTCCATAGACATGCTTACTTCTCAGGGAAACCTCCAGACCACAGGACAAAATACGGATCTTGCATTGCAGGGGGATGGTTTCTTTGTCGTCAATTTAAATGGGAATCAATATTACACCCGTGCAGGGGCATTTCAATTTGATGCTCAGGGCAGACTCATCGATCCGGGTACTGGAGCAATTGTACAGGGCAAAATGGCCGATTCTATGGGAAATTTACCTGTTGGGTCTGCGGTGCAGGATATAGTTATTCCATTTGGGCAGAAGTCCCCTGCAAAAGCATCTACCTATATTCAATTGACCGGGAATCTGGATTCTTCAAAGACCCCTTTAGGGACAATTCTCAGTTCAAACTCAGTATATGCGATAGATAGTGGTAGCACAGACGTAGAAGGTCTCCTTGCTGCCGATGGATCCGGAAGTCTTTACCACGTCATAACCGGTATGGTGCCGGATTCAACGACTTTCAGTGTGACGTATGCTGGTCGTACTAAGACGTATACCTATGTGACGAATGATGCGGGAGTAGGAAAAGGTGACTTTCATACCCTGAGTGACCTGCTTGCAGAAATAAACAACGATTTCAGCTCATTGAATAACAACAGTAGTCTGGCTACTTTTAACGCTGACGGATCTATAAAATTTTCGAACAACAGCAGCAGTCCGCAGACTTTGCAAGTAGTAAGTACAAATCCTGTGCTGCAAGCAGCATTTGGTTTGACTGCTCCCACGACGCTTGCTGTTTCGGGATCTACTACAACCCAGCAATTTAGCCATGTTGCAGCTGCAGGAGATCTTCTCACTAATTTACGTAATGCGAAAGGTCAAAACCTTCAAATCATTGCCGGTCAATCTCTGGTGGTCAACGGTCAGGTGGGAGGGAAAGCAGTAACATCAGGGACTCTTTCTGTTGCCGCAAATTCAACGTACGGAGATCTAGCAAACAGAGTCAGCACTGCGTTTGGGATCTCCAACTCAACTGCCACAACAATTGATTCACAAACAGGTGCACTTGTCATAAATGGTGATGGAGGGACTGCCAATGCAATCACGAACGTCGATATCACGGATGCGTCAAATTCTGCTGCCGTTTTCAACACGGTGTTCAGCGCTACTCCTGGCAACTGGACTCAAATTCAGGCAGCTACAGATGTTCAGCAAAGCATATCGACGACAGTTTATGACTCTCTTGGAAACCAGTACACGGTAACATTGACATTTACAAGGGATGTAACTCAACCGAACACATGGAGATGGAAAGCATCCGTTAGCGATCCGGCCGAAATCACAGGCGGTGGGTCTGGCAAAGCTGTTTTTAATAATGATGGTTCGTTAAGATCTTTCACTTACGATGATGGCTCAGCATCGTTGCAAATAAATCCGAGAAAAGTTGGGAACGCGGCCAATCTCAGTGCAAACTTGATGAGCCTGACTCTCAATGCGGGAAAGCCCGGGGATTTTTCGGGCCTTACGCAAATGACAGGTGTTTCTACTACTGTATCAGGGCAACAGGATGGCTACGGACTGGGTACACTCACCAGGCTTTCAATTGATGAGAACGGGAAGGTCAACGGTGTCTTTTCCAATGGGACAACCCGAGCTCTGGCACAAGTTATGGTCGCAACTTTTGATAATCCCGGCGGGCTTGTTAAAGTTGGTGGTAATCTTTTCAATACATCAGCCAGCACAGGTAACCCAATTATAGGGGAAGCCGGTACTGCAATTCCAACAAAAATAGTAAGCGGTGCTCTGGAGCAGTCCAATGTTGATCTTGCGACTGAATTTGCTAATATGATAATTGCTGAGCGGGGATTCCAGGCCAATTCACGAGTAATTACGGTCAGCGATAACCTCTTAAATGAATTAGTGAATCTGGTCAGGTAGAGATTCTTGAATGAGGTTAAATGAAGCCGCTTATGGATACCACACCATAACCGGCTTCATATAAATTAAAGAATCAGAAGGGAGGGTTCCATGGTCAAGCTTACTCAAATTAATGGTCAGGAAATCGTCGTCAATGCTGATCTCATTGAAACGTTAGACAGGTCTCATGATACAATAATCACTCTTACAACCGGCAGGAAAATCAGGGTTACTGAAAGCGTGGATGAGATTATTGATCGAGTCATCGAGTATCGACGGAAAACAGGTTACATAGCCGCTGGACCCGTGCGGGCTGAACAGAAAGAAATTAGCTAACTGACCACTCCTTCAGCATGCGGATTTTATCCGTTCTCCAGAGGCTAACAATATTAGCCAGTTGAACAATATTAATCAAAAATGTGAGAATCCAGAGCAAAGACCTTCAAAATTCGATTCGTTTGAAATGTTTTCAGTGGCACAGGTATTGCGAATACTATAGTGAAAAAAAAGTTAGTGATGAAAAATGGCAGAGACAGTTCAAGAAACAGCGCCTGTCAAGCCTGACTCAGGCAAAGGCGGCAAGCTAATCATCATAGTGCTGGTTGTTATTGTTCAACTGATAGCAGCTTATTTCTTAATAGGCCTCTTTTTAAGAAAAGACAGTTCAGTTGCCGAAAAAAACGGGATTTCGCAAGCAACGGTTGCTCCACAATCCTATGGCAACCGTACCGGGGATCCTGATTTCGATCACGTTTATGTGGTCAAGGACTTGATAGTTAACCCTGCCGGTACAAATGGATTGAGGTTTTTGCTGACCACAATAGGTCTCGAAGCAACATCAGAGCAAACGGTGAAGGAGCTTGAGAAACGTGATGTGCAGGTCAGGGATGCCATTATCCAGATTCTGACCAGTAAGACGCTGATAGATCTTGACAATCCATCATCAAGAGATTCCTTAAAAATTGAAATTGCCGGAAATATTAACCGGGATCTTGTGACAGGTAGAATAACCAATGTCTACTTCAGTAAGTTCATAATTCAGTGAGGGTAAAATGCCAGAAGTTCTGTCGCAATCGGAAATAGATAGTCTTTTAGCGGGAATAGGGAAAGCGCAGCCAGAACAACAGGCAGGAGAGGCTCCTGAGAAGGATGTTCAGGGCTTTGACTTCAGGAGACCAAATAGGGTTTCAAAAGTTCAGCTCAGAACATTTCAGGCTGTTCACGAAACCTTCGCTGAGTTGTTCGGGTACTACCTTGTTAATCGTTTGCAAACGCAGGTGGGTATCAATGTAAGTTCTGTTGATCAGCTGTTTTATTCGGAGTACGCACTTTCAGTGGGTAGCCCAACCTGTTTATACGTTTTCACAATGGAAGGGACTGAAGGAAAGGCAGTTCTCGAGATAACGCCTACGCTGGTATTTGCAATGGTCGAGCGTTTGCTTGGTGGTGGAACTGGAGAGCCTGCGAAGAAGATGAGGGCAATCACTGAGATAGAAAAAAGCCTCACAAAAGGAATTGTGGAGAAGGCACTTCAAGATCTTCAAAATGCGTGGAAATCCATTAGTGATATGAGGTTCAAATTGGAAAGATTTGAAAGTGAGAGTGAGTTCCTGCAAATCGCACCGGCAAGTGAAATTGTTCTGGTAGTCTCGTTTGATGTACAGATTGCCAATGTGAGCTATCTCATGAACTTGTGCTTCCCGACATTTGCTCTTGAAGAGGTGATTCACCGAATGAATTTGCAGCACGTTGCCCCTATGAGTGCTGGCAATTTAAACAGAACAAAACCTCATGCAGTAGCAAAGAATATTTCTAATACCCATTTACTTGTCAATGTTATTCTGGGGAGCGCTACAATTACTTTTCGTGACCTGATGAATTTGCAGCCTGGCGATGTGATTGTTCTCAAGGAACGTACTGACTCTCTTCTTCCTGTAAAAGTAGCTTCCAGGACCAAATTCTTTGCAAAGGTAGGGGCAGTAGATAGCCACAAAGCTGTAAAAATTATGCGCCTGGCATCAGAAGAAGAACAAATTGGAGATTAAAAATGGCAGAAGAAACGGTACAAAAGAAATCTGTAGATGGACCTAATGATCAGGTGGTTGAAAACCCTGTTTATGAAGATCTTGCAACATCCGCGGGAAATCAGGACACGCAATTATCAACGCAAGACCACTCCGAAAAAAAACTCGACATCTTGCTCGATTTAAATTTAACGGTTTCTGTTGAACTCGGAAGAACAACAATGATGATTAAGGATATACTGGAGCTGGGGAGAGGTTCAATAATCGAATTCGACAAACTGGTAAGTGATCCTGTTGATATTCTTGTCAATGGTAAAAAGATGGCTGAAGGAGAAGTGGTTGTTGTTGACAAGCATTTTGGGATCAGAGTAACAAGTCTTATTGATCCTTCTGAGCGACTAAAAGGTTTGCGCAAATAAAATGGACTGGTTGATAATAAAAAGTTTAATAACGCTACTACTGATTATAGGATTGATGTTTGGTCTTTTAATCGTTGCAAAGAGGTTTTTTCTCGCAAAGCCGAAGCAGGGAAACAGTGAAGTGAGAGTACTTAATATGATTGCTCTTCAACCAAAAAAGGCAATATATTTTGTCAAAGTTCTCAACAGAATTATTCTTGTTGGAGTCAGTGACAATGCGATTGCATCTCTGGGAGAGGTCGGCGATCCAGATAGTGTTCAAAAATTAGAAATTTTGTCGGAAAAGGGTGGCTCAAGCGGCTTTTCGGAAGTTTTAAGGGGGCTGGGAATCAGATGAAAGTTCTTCGGTTACTATTGGCAGCATTTATCTTAATAACAGTAGTTTCAAGCACAGGAACTGCGCAAACAACCCTTCCAATACCAAAGGTTTCTTTCGGCATCGATAAGGCCTCCAAACCTCAGGATGTAGCATTAACGCTTCAGATCCTTTTCTTTATGACAATTTTATCTCTTGCACCTGCAATTCTCATTATGACAACTGCTTTTACAAGAATAATAGTTGTGTTCTTCTTCCTCAAGCAGGCACTTGGTACTCAGTCGATGCCTCCTGGACAAATTTTTATTGGGCTTGCTATGTTTCTGACTTTCTTCGTGATGGCACCCACTTGGAATAAAATAAACGAGACAGCACTTCAGCCATATTTGAAGAACAAAATAACGCTCGATTCTGCTTATGCAGAAGGAATAAAACCAGTGCGAAGTTTCATGCTTCGTCAGACACGGGAAAAAGATCTTGCCCTTATGGTGAAGCTTGCAAATCTCAACAGGCCAAAGACAGCTGAAGACATCCCAACTTATGTCATAATTCCGGCATTTGCGATAAGTGAATTAAGAATAGGTTTTGAAATTGGCTTTATCATATTTATACCATTTATCATGATAGATATGATTGTATCAAGTCTACTGATGTCCATGGGGATGATGATGCTTCCGCCTGTAATGGTATCGCTTCCATTAAAAATTCTCTTATTTGTTCTGGTTGATGGATGGTATTTATTGGTGGGTTCACTTGTACAAAGTTTTAAATAGGAAAAAATAATGTCTGAAGAATTTGTAATTGGACTGGCACGTGATGTCTTTATGACAGTTATGATTATTTCCGGACCGGCGCTTGTAGTTGCACTTGTTGTCGGGCTGTTAATATCCATTTTTCAGGCTGCAACCTCAATAAATGAAATGACTTTGACCTTTGTTCCTAAAATTATAGCTGTTGCTCTTGTCATGATACTCATGCTGCCATTTATACTTGGCAAGCTTCTCACTTTCACAAGAAATATTTTCAATATAATTCCAAACATTAAGTAACCATGACTTTTTATGCAGAAAAATTTGTGATGTTTCTTATGGTTTTGATTCGAATCCTTGCTCTCTTTGGAACAGCCCCAATGTTCAGTAACCGTGCCATCCCTTCAATTGTAAAAGTCTGGGCGGGGGCATTTGTAGCTTTTGCACTTTTTCCGCTGGTTGCTGTGCAGTCAGGAGAGATTTCACTGGATACAGGCTCTCTTATAGTGCATGCATTTCAGGAATTCATGATTGGTGCTTCAATAGGTTTTTCATTGAGTGTCTTATTTTCTGGAGTAATTTACGCCGGTGATTTAATAGGGGTTGACATCGGGTTTTCTGTTTCAAGCTTAATAGATCCGCAAAATGGTGTAAGCGCGCCTGTCATTGGACAAATACAATATATAGTGGCAGTCTTTGTGTTCTTGATCTTGAACGGTCATTTCTTTCTCCTTCAGGCGTTAAAGGCAAGCTACAGAGTAGTTCCAATTGCTGAAATGAAGATTACTGGAGGTGCGGTTGGAGCGATGGTTAGAATTACAGGAATGGTTTTTGTCACCGCAATTAAAATTGGAGCTCCTGTGTTAATTGCTTTGTTTCTCACAGATGTTCTGATGGGTATTATTGCAAGGATGGTACCGCAGATAAATGTTTTCTTCGTGGGTCTGCCGCTGAAGATTGGAGTGGGTCTGGTAATGCTGGCAGTATCCATGCCATTCTTCGTTTATGTGTTTTCGAAACTCCTTGAAGTGTTTGAGAACGATGTTGTCGAATTAATGAGAGTGATGTGATGGCAGAACAGAGTTTTCAGGAAAGAACCGAACCTGCAACTCCCAAGCGCAGGCAGGAGATTCGGAAGAAAGGGCAAGTTGCAAAAAGTGTGGAGCTTACTTCTGCTGCTGTCCTGCTTTTCGGAATTGTAGCAATTTACATAGTGTCAAGGGGTTTTGTTGCTCAGCTTGGAAAGTTTATGAGATCTTTTCTGAGTTTGTCAAATGGCTACGAAATAAGTGACACCTCAATCTCCAAGATTGCAGCTACCGTAATGCTGATGTTTGCTGAAATAGTTGCACCAATTATTCTTGTTGTAATGATTGTGGGCATTATTTCAAACCTTCTTCAGTCGGGATTGATGTTTACACTGCAACCAATTTTGCCGAAAAGTAACAAGCTAAATCCGCTGAGCGGATTAAAGCGAGTAGGATTTTCAGAACAGTCACTAATGCAGCTGGCAAAAAGCATTTTAAAGATGTCGCTTGTTGGGATTATAGGATATTTTTCATTGAGGAACCTGATGAACGATTCAATTCAGCTGATGGATAGTTCACCTGCTGGGATACTTTCATACATGGGAAACGGTGCATTTACAATGTCTGTAAGAATTTCCGGAGCGTTTGTTGTGCTTGCAGCAATTGATTACTTCTTTCAAAGGAGGAAGTTTGAACGAGATATTCGGATGACGAAGCAAGAGGTAAAAGAAGAGGCAAAGCAAAATGAAGGTGATCCTGCTGTTAAGGCAAGAATTCGTAAGGAAATGTACAGGCGGAGCCGCATGAGAATGATGCAGGCGGTGCCGACAGCAGATGTCGTTGTAACAAACCCAACCCACTATGCAGTTGCGCTGAAATACGACTCTAAAAAAATGGCAGCTCCAAAAGTAGTTGCGAAGGGAAAAGATCTGCTGGCCATTAAAATAAAAGAAATAGCAATGGAGCATAATGTTCCTATTATGGAGGACAAACCGCTTGCACAGGTCTTGTACAAAACTGTAGATATCGATGAAACAGTACCGCCGGAGTTATTCAGGGCTGTTGCCCAAATACTGGCTTACGTATACCAAATGAAAAAGATAAAAAATAAGTCGAGGCTGAACTAATGTCAGCAATGGTAGATAAGATATCAGCAAGTAAGACTTATAAGTTCCTGGGCGCAAACAGTGATCTTGCACTTGCCGGGCTTGTTATTCTTATACTCTCCTTGATGATCGTTCCCCTCCCCCCTTTTATGTTGGATGTATTAATATCCGCAAACATTACATTTTCGATTGTTCTCTTGATGGTTGCGATGTACATCACGAGTCCTCTGGAATTATCTGCATTTCCGGGATTGTTGTTGATGTTGACTCTTTTCAGGCTCTCACTAAATGTCGCCTCTGCCCGACTGATTTTAAGTCGAGGATACGCAGGTGAGGTAATACACGCTTTTGGTTCATTTGTGGTTCAGGGTAATTATGTGGTTGGTGTTATTATCTTCATCATACTGGCGACAATTCAGTTTGTTGTGATTATCAAGGGTTCCGGGAGAATAGCAGAGGTTGCTGCTCGGTTCACCCTTGATGCCATGCCGGGCAAGCAAATGAGTATTGATGCTGATTTAAATTCCGGGCTAATAAACGAACAAGAGGCACGGGCAAGACGGGCAAGAATTCAGAGAGAGGCTGACTTTTTCGGGGCAATGGATGGTGCAAGCAAATTTGTCCGTGGTGATGCAATTGCCGGGGTCATTATAATACTTGTTAACATAATTGGCGGTTTCATCATTGGAATGGTTCAACGTGGTCTTTCCTTTCAAGAATCTCTTTCTCAGTATACTCTTTTAACTATTGGCGATGGTCTGGTTACTCAAATCCCTGCTCTTGTCATTTCGACGGCAGCAGGTATGGTGGTGACCAGGAGTGCTTCTGGAGATCAGCTTGATGTTGAATTGAAAAGTCAGCTCTTCTCAAGGCCTAAAGCGCTTTATGTTGCAGGTGGAACTTTAGGTATGTTTGCAATTATCCCCGGACTTCCTACTGTGCCATTTCTCGTCCTCGGTACAATAATGGTTGCTGCAGGATATGTCCGGTCTCAGATTGCCCAAGGTGCGCCCACTGAAGCACCCGCAGAGCAGAAGCCCACAAAGAAAGAAGAGAAAATTGAATCTTATCTTCAGGTAGATCCAATAGAAGTTGAGATTGGGTATGGCCTCATAAATCTTGTTGATGAAGAGGCAGGGGGTGATCTTTTCCAGCGCATTACTAATTTGAGAAAGCAAATTGCACTTGAACTTGGAATGATTGTGCCGCCGATTCGAGTTCGCGATAATTTGCAACTTCAACCAGGTCAATATGTGATTAAAATCAGAGGAATAATTGAAGGCGGAGGAGAGTTATATACCGACCGATATCTGGCTATGAATCCAAATATGAAAGAAGGCGACCTGCCTGGAATTTTGACAAAGGATCCCGCCTTTGGTCTTCCGGCATTATGGATTGAAAAATCACAACGTGATAATGCTGAAGTTCTGGGTTTCACAGTTGTCGAAGCCCCTGCTGTTTTGACAACGCATCTTTTAGAGTTACTCAAGAGAAATGCGGACAAGATAATCAGTCGTCAGGAAGTCAAGATTCTAATAGATAACTTAAAGAAAGACTATCCTGCTCTTGTTGACGAGATTAGCTCTGAAACCCTTCCTCTTGCTACGGTTCAAAAGGTGTTACAGAACTTGTTGAGGGAAAGAATCCCAATTAGAGACCTTGTGACCATTCTTGAATCACTGCTGGACTATTACAAAGTAACCAAGAATGTCGACGTGCTAACAGAGTATGTTCGACATTCATTGTCTGAAACAATCGCTTCACTTTATTCCGATCATACAGGTGTCATACATGCAATAGCTCTGGATTCAAGTGTTGAGCAGATATTGACAAATTCGCTTCAATCACAAAAAGAAATTACAAGCACTCTTGGATTATCACCTGAAATAACTCGTGCTATAAACGCATCGGTTGAGCAAAATATCTCACAAGCTCAGTCGTTTGGTTATGATCCCGTAGTCATTTGCTCAGCTACGGTCAGGTTGTATTTTTACAGGTTAGTCCACACTAACTTCCCGGATGTTCCGGTTATTTCATACACTGAACTTCCTGCAAAAAATGAAATAGATATTATTGGAAGGATCATGGTGCAATGAGAATCAAAAAATTTACTGCTGATACGCTAAATGAAGCAAAAGAAAAGATGCGTGAAGAGTTAGGTGAAGATGCAATAATTTTGAATTCACGTAAGGTGGAGAAAGGGGGAGTTTTCGGGTTCGGGGGATCAGAATACTACGAAATTGTCGGAGCAATTGATGATCATCCTGTGAAAATTCAATCCATGCAGGCGAAAGAGGCCAATAATATTGCTTCAACTCCATCTTCAAATCCAGAAATTCTTGAAAATTTGCGTCAAATTGCCTCCAAGTTCGAAGAAAAAAGAAAATCCAGGTCATTGTCAAATCAAATTTTGAACGCAGACGACCATGTTAATCCGGAAAGTTTTAAGTTGCAACGGGAGCTGTTTGAAGTTAAGAATGCCCTAGGAGAAGTTGTCCAGCAGATAAAAAATTCCCAGGTGCCCATCCTTTCAGATAACCTCAAGCTGATTTATGAAGAACTGCTCGAGGCGGACGTAGATAAGGAGCTGGCATTGAGCATTGTTAGGACAACAAATCATAAGCTGGCAGGAGAAGAGCTTGAAAATCCAGGGATTGTTGAAAGCTTTGTAAAAAGGTTAATCGCAGGGATGGTGACAGAAGCACCACAAAGGCGTCCAGGGAAGAAGGGATACACTATTGCACTGGTTGGACCGACTGGTGTCGGAAAAACAACGACAATTGCAAAGCTCGCGTCTATACACAAACTCATTAAGAATGAAAATGTAGCCTTGATTACTGCAGACACATATCGTGTAGGTGCAATTGATCAACTAAGGGCATTTGCAGAAATTGCTGCAATTCAGCTTGAAGTTGTTTACACTCCAGATGAGATGATTGCAGCAATAAAAAAGTTTTCCAAGCACGATACAATTTTCATAGATACAGTGGGAAGAAGCCAGAAAAGTGCTGACAAGCTCCTTGAGCTTTCAAGGTTTATCGACGCTGCTGATCCTAACGAAGTTCATCTGGTATTGGCTGCAAATTTTTCAGTCAGGACTATGAGGGATGTTTATAAGAAATTCAAGATTTTAAAGCCAAATCGTCTTTTGGTAACGAAGCTGGATGAAGGAGTGTCGCTTGGTAGCCTGCTCAGTATTGCTAATGAATCTCGACTTCCTTTTTCATTTGTAACTAATGGGCAGAATGTACCGGACGACATTGAGCCAGCAGCTGCAGACAAATTGGCCGGTATGATTCTAAATTCAGTACCGCTTAACTGGAAGGTATCGGAAAAAGAAAACACCAGACTTGGGATTGAGTTTCATGCTTGATCAAGCGATAAAATTAAGAGAAATAGTTGAAGCTCAAGCAAGGGTTTCATTAAGTGGGACGCCCCCGCATCGAATTGCTGTAATGAGCGGCAAAGGAGGTGTTGGCAAAAGCAATCTTGCACTGAACATGAGCTATGTACTGGCTTACAAGGGAGCAAGGGTTTTACTCATTGACGGAAACATCAACCTTTCTAATCTCGACATACTTACAGGCTCTTCACCTGTGAATAGGTTAATCGACGTTGTGGGAGGAATATCAAATCTTTCAGAAGCAATGACAAAACTTAGTGAAAATCTTTATTTAATAGCTGGTTCATCTGATGGTACTTACAGGAAACTTGGTTCAGGCGAAATAGCATCACTGTTTAACGAGATATCCAATCTTGAGCCAAGATTTGACTATGTGGTTGTCGACACCGCCGCCGGAATTGTACAGGAATCAATCTCATTTGGTATTCTCTGTGACGATATATATATCGTCTCAACGCCAGAGCCTACTGCTGTTATGGATGCGTACGTGCTGGTCAAGGCACTGAAGCGAATAAATTCGGGATCCAATTTGAAATTACTGATAAATAATGTTGTTGATGCTCAAACAGCTGAGGAAGTTAAGGAAAAATTTGATATTGTCACAATGCATTTCTTGAACACCAGGATAGATTATGCCGGCTTTGTACCTACAGATGAGGCAGTGGTGCGCTCGGTAAACGTGCAAACACCATTGATGATAGAATTTCCAGATTCAAAAGCAGCAAAAGCTATTGAAGAAATCACTTCAAGAATTCTCGAGAGGGTGAGATGAACAACAAGAATTTGTTGAAGATACCCCTTTTAATTTTCTTTCTCGGGATTGTGTATTTCGATTCAGAGGGATTTGATGCTATGAATGCAATTGTGAAATCATTTTTGGTTTCGTTTGGCGTTGCCATAAGCCTTCTTATACTGGCTTTTACTTTCACTTTTGTACTGACGCTTCAAAGGAATCGCGAACAAGCAGAGAGAATAGCTAATGAACATCATAAGAAAGTTGAGGCGCAATTATGACCACGAATGAGCTATGGGATAAATATTCGAAGCGCAAGAGCACTGCTTTAAAAAAACAGCTGGTTCTTGCTTATTTAAACCTGGTTAAATACGCTGCACGATCCATCAATCTTCCACCAAAATCTGTTTTCACAACTGATGATTTGATGAGCATCGGGATAATTGGATTAAACGAAGCGATTGAACGCTTTGACCCACATCGTGGAGTCAAATTTGAAACATTTGCAGCCCAGAGAATAAAAGGTGTAATGCTTGATGAGATTAGAAAAGTGGATTGGCTCCCGAGGTCGGTCAGGGACAAATACAAGAGAGCTTCCAGATCTTTAGATAAAATTAATTTTGAATCCCTGTCTTACGATCAGCTTTCAGAGGCAATAAATATGCCGGTTAATGAGTTCGATAGGATAAAAGGGTATCTCGCCAATGCTGACGCTGTTTCTTTAAGCAAAACTGTGGGAAATGATATCACTCTCGAAGAGATGATAACTGATGACGATCGCGTGGTTGACAAATATGAGGATAATGAGCTAAAAGACCATGTTTTGCGGCTTCTTAAGGAACTTCCCGAACGTGAACGTATTGTTGTGACACTTTATTATTACGAGGAATTGACATTTAAAGAGATTGGGAAAATACTCGGCATAAGTGAGTCGCGTGTATCTCAAATTCATACTGAAGTGATAAACAGGTTCAGAAAACTCCTGAGAAAGGCAGTTGAGTTGTGATAGAGGTCGGTCAATTTACAGAGAAGCTCTCCGCAATAAGAGAGCTACCTACATTTCCGACAATAGCTCTGGAAGTGATGAGGCTTGCGAGTGATTCAGACAGTAGTGCTGCCGAGCTTGCTAGGATTGTGTCAAAAGATCAAGCACTGAGCGCTAAAGTTTTGCGTGTTGCTAATTCTCCTTTCTATGGGTTCACGAGGAAAATTACAACTGTGGAGTGGGCAATTGTAGCACTTGGGTTTGAGACTCTGAGAGAAACCGTGCTTTCTCTGACGCTAATAGACCTTTTTAAAGGGGAACCTGTAAAGGGTTTCGATCCTCGCAAATTCTGGAAGCACGCTTTAGACACAGCTTTAATTGCAAAATCAATAGGTCGTGAATCAGGTCTCAGGGTTCCCGGCGAGGGATATGCTGCGGGCTTACTGCACGATATTGGCACACTTGTCCTCTATCGTTTCTTCAGGCCTGAGTTTCAGGAGATTTACAAGATAATAGAGGAGGGCAAAGAGCAACCCCTTTTTGCGGAAGAGACAGTTCTGGGAGCCAATCACGCCGATGTTGGCGCATGGATTGCTGAAAGGTGGAATTTTCCGCCTCAGCTGGTAGAAGCAATTAAGTTTCATCACCATCCTGTTCAGGCAAAAATCAACACTGAATTAACTTCGGTCGTGCACGTAGCCAACCAGATAGCTTGTACTCATGGATATTCATGCTCCAACTGGCCATTAACTATCGACTTCTTTGCAGCGGAAAAAATTGGGCTGCAAATTCTTGGAAATTCTTTACAATATCTTTACGATAAGTACGCACGTGATGGCTTAACTGAGACGGTAAGAATACGGGTACCCGTGGATGAAGGCGTTACTTCTGAATATCGCGGACTGGAGGGCCACAGAAGGGGACTTGCGCATGAACAAGACCCTACTGATGAAGAGGCCTTAAAAAGATTTTTTGTGGATGCGATAAAGCTTCTCCCGACGTCTGAAAGGCTTGTTTTGACTCTCAAACTTTATGAAGGGTTGGATTTACACCAGGTTGCGGTTGTCCTTGGTTACGATGAAGCAAGGGTGGCGGAATATTATCGCAATGCCGTTGCCGTGCTCCAACAAATGGCAGAAAAGGCAATTATAACCAACAGGTTAGAGAAATGGAAAACGATATTTTAAAAGAAAAGGTACAGAACATAATTCAGTTACCCGCTCTTCCATCGATAGCTCTGGAGGTGGCTTCACTGATTGATAACCCAAAAACAAGTGTTTCAATGTTAACCAGAGTAATTTCCGCTGATCAGGTGCTTACGGCGAAAGTCCTTAAAATTGCCAATTCACCTTTTTATGGATTTCAAAAAAAGATTTCAACCCTTGATTTTGCCATTATGGTGTTGGGCTTTGATTCTCTAAAAGAAATTTTGATCAGTGTGTCCTTGATAAGTGCATTTAAGAAAAAGCCTGATAAATATTTTAATTCAAAAGAGTTCTGGCAGCATTCCCTGGCAACTGCAGTGGCTGCCAGAACTCTAGCGCGGCAGCTTGGCTATCGTATAAGCAGTGAGTCCTTTGTTGCAGGATTGCTTCATGATATAGGGATCCTGGTAACTCATCAATACTTCCATGAAGATTATGCCAGGATTATACGGGCTGTTACGGAAGGAAAATCATCTTTTCAGGATATGGAGCAGGCGGTTCTCTTTGCTACTCATGGTGACATTGGGGGATGGCTTGCTGAAAGGTGGAATATGCCTGACCAGCTAGTGGAGGCAATAAAGTTTCATCACAGACCTTTGTTATCTGAAAGGAATCCACAACTTACCTGCTTGATTCATTTTGTAGACTACCTTTGCCACAAACTTGATATAGGATCGCTTTCGTATGAGAGAGTTGAGCATTATGAACCAGAGGCATTAAAGATCTTGAACATTTCAGAGTCAGAAATCACACAATCCTTTCTTGATTCGTTTGGTTCTAGATTGCGTGAAGATTTGGAACGAACATTTGTAAACATCGTTTAACTGGAGGGACTGATGAAGGAACGAGATACAGAAATTCAAATAAAGCAAAAGGAAAATGATTCGCAAAAGATGACTGATCCAGCCGTGTTGATAGAAAGATTCATGGAAACTCGCGAAAGCTACATTCGTGCTCTCGAATCAACGATCCAGGTTTTAAAAGATAGGATAGATTTTCACGAGCAAAGCGAGACAAGGATGCGCAAATCGCTTGATGAATTAATTGCTATGCAAAGGCTTTCGAATGCGATAAGCACAGCGACTGATTCGGTATCGGTTTTTGCGTCCCTTCTTGATTTAACACGGCAGGTCATACCGGTGGAAGAAAGCATGATATTTGAAGTTATAGATGGAAAACCGGAAGTTAAGCCATTTCTTCCTTCATGCTCATCATATATGATGAATTGTGCACAACATCTCCTGGAAGAGGGGATACTTGACTGGGTCGTGGCACAAAAAAAGACCACTGTGGTACCCGACCTGAATACTTCAGTTGGGGAGGTTGGTCAGAAGAATTTTGTAGTTGTTCCAATCATTCTTCGAAATGAAGCAATTGGTGTTTACATAATACGAACAGAAACTATTCGAGAAGGAGTTTCTGACAAGGATTTGATGCTATTGTCGATTTTATCCAACCAGGCTGCTGTTGCTATTGAGAACATTAAAAATATAGAGAGGCTTCGAAGAACTGCTGATGAGCTAAAGAAGTCACAGGCCCAAATGCTTCAGACAGCAAAACTTGCCTCAGTAGGTGAGCTCGCAGGTGGAATTGCGCATGAAATAAATAATCCATTGCAGATTCTCCTTGGTCATATATCATTAATTGGACAGGGGAAGGATATTGCGCAACGAATTGAAATTATTCGAAATCAGGTACAGCGAATTGCACAAATCACTCGTCAGCTGGTGACTTTCTCAAGAAGCGTTCCACAAGAGCTGGAGCATGAGCCTGTCAACGTTAATTGGGCAATTAATGAAATGGTTACTTTGGTTGATCACCTGTTTACCAGCAAAGGGATTGAACTCGATCTGCATTTTGAAGATGATCTCCCTCCTATACGCGCAAACAAGAATTACCTCCAACAGGTTTTCTTAAACCTTCTGATTAACGCAAAGGATGCAATGCCAAACGGTGGTAAGATGACAATAACGACAGAATTTGATGACAAAAACATTGTGATTAAGTTCACAGATAACGGTGTTGGAATAAAAAAAGAGAATATCGACAGGATATTTGAGGCTTTCTTTACAACGAAAGAACAGGGGAAAGGAACAGGATTGGGATTATCAATTACCCGTGGAATTGTAAGGAAATTTGGCGGTGAAATAAAAGTAAATAGTGTTGAAGGGCATGGCACGACCTTTACGATATACCTCCCTATTAATAGGCAAAAAGTGAACATGGAGGCTAACTAATGTTTGCATTTGCTTTAATTGACACAACTGAAGTAGATATCAGAGCACTGGTTTCACATGAAATTAATCGGGCTGCGCTTCACGGCAGTGAGCCAGTCAATCAATCAAGCTGGATTACTTCCTTAATTGGCAATATCACAGATATAGTACTGATTGTTGAATTTATACTGCTGCTTATTGCCCTGGCAATTCTTATCCGGGGCATGATGAAGGTTAATGGCCGAGAAAGGTTATCAAAAAATTTCAAAGGAGTGAGGAAAGCGCCAGAGCCGCACTCGGTTATTTCTTCTTCAGATATTGAGAGGATACTTAATACCCTATCTGCAGAGAGAGCTTTGAGCGTGCGAAAGCGGGTGAGAGTTCCTGAAAGGGAAGAAGAGGCCCATTCATTTGCTGCTCTTAAAGAGTTTGCCCGAGCAAACCGTACAGAGACAGACAGGCTAAACTTTGCTATATCTTATGCCTCTCAGGCATCTCGATTGAAAGACAGTAGATTTAAAGAGGCATTTGCATTGGTTACAGAAGGAAGTGACCTCGATGTCATTGCTCGCCAGCTGAACATGGGCAAAGGGGAACTTCAGCTAATACTGGCTTTGAAAAGAAGCAAGATTGCCAGTTTGGGCAGAAAAACATCTGAGCATTTAGAAAGGAGCTAGTCATGATAAAAGGTATATACACAAGCGCCCTGGGATTAATTCCACTTCAGAAAAAACTAGAGGTGGTAGCAAATAACCTTGCCAATTTGAACACAACAGCTTTTAAAAGAGACGATGCTTTTGTTGATGAGCTAATTAATGCAAAAACTCTTTTTCGTGATGGAACAATTGATCCGACAGCAAAGGATGTTTTGCAGAAAACTTACACGGATTATTCGCAAGGTCCGCTTGAACAAACAAATAATTCGCTTGATGTAGCAATTAGCGGCGATGGATTTTTCGTGGTGGAGACTCCCGATGGAGTCCGTTTGACCCGGGATGGTTCATTCACCCTTTCATCTGGGGGGATTTTGACCACACGGGACGGCTCCGTTGTAATGGGCAACGGAGGACCTATTAGGATTGACAATATGCAGCAGCTGAAATCCGACAGTCTTGTAATCGATCGTGACGGGACTGTCAAAGCTGGACAGCGTATTTATGGTCAAATTCGTGTTGTTGTACCTCAGGATTATTCGCAAATCAGCAAAGTTGGGAATTCGCTTTATTCAATATCAGATCTTGCAATTCTGCATGACATTGATCCACAATCTTTGAACCTCAGGCAGGGATTTCTGGAAGGTTCTAATGTTAATCCAATAGACGAAATGATCGCTTTGATTGAGCTACAAAGAAATTTTGAGGTGGGTCAAAAAGCCATTCAGAGTCAGGATGATTCTCTGGCTCAAGCAAATCAGGTTGGAAAGATATGATCACGGTTTCAATTTATCCTGACGACAAGAAAATGTTATGCAGGTTGACATCCGGGGATCTTTTTGCAGTTAGAAAGGGGCGCTCACTTACTACGGCATTGTTATCCGGCTACATTAAATTAATCTTAAAAATTTTTTCGGCAAAAATTTCAATTTGGAGGGAAGGATGGAACGGGCATTAAAGACAGCAGCAAGTGGAATGTATGCACAACAGCTGAACGTAGACGTAATTGCGAATAATTTATCTAATGTTAACACAACTGCTTTTAAGCAGACAAGAGCAGAATTTCAGGATTTGATGTACGAGACTTTAAGGGGAACCGGTATCCCTGATCAGCAGGGGGGGACAAGACCTGCTGAACTCCAGGTTGGTGATGGAGTTGTCCCGTCTTCGACAACAAGAAATTTTGGCCAGGGAGATTTGCAGCCCACACAAAACCAATTAGACTTTGCTATTCAAGGTGATGGCTTTTTCCAAATTCGTTTGCCCGACGGAAGTGAAGCATATACAAGAGATGGTTCGTTTAAGATATCAGGCGATGGAAATCTCGTGACCTCAAATGGTTATATAGTCGAACCGGGATTTACGATTCCTCAGGATACTACACAGATTCAGGTTAAAAGTGATGGCACAGTTGAAGCAACCATATCCGGTCAAAGTTCTCCAGTGACATTAGGACAGTTCGTGGTGGTCAAATTTATCAACCCGGCAGGATTGCATGCAGTTGGAAGCAATCTGTATCAGGAAACGGTTGCATCTGGAACTCCGATTATCGGAACAGCCGGTTCGACAGGCTTTGGTGTTATAATGCAGGGCTATCTTGAGTCATCCAACGTTGAAATAGTGAAAGAGATGGTAAAAATGATTGAAGCTGAACGAGCATATGAACTTAACTCAAAAGCTATTCAGACTGCAGACAATATGATGCAACTTGCCAACAACATTAAGAGATAAATTGAGGCTGCTATGAAGAATGCTACTCATAATATGTTGTTAAGCCTGGCATTAGCTTTAACTGTATTAATGATGATTTCTACATCGGGAGAAATTTATGCACAATCAGTTTCCGGTACCGAGATTCAATCAGCAATTAATAGTTATGTTAGAAGAGCCATTTCACCCTCCACAGAATATTTTATAGAATTTAAGGATTTGAGAAGCAAGTATGATGTTGGCTTCTCAAATCCTTTTTTGTCGGTCTCAGTTGCGAATTCATTGTTTTTAAAAGGTTTGGTGACATTTATGGTAAAGGCGGAGTCGAGGGTGAATGCCAGCACTCATTTTTCTATGATTCCGGTGACAGCCAGGGTGAGAACATTTGAAAAAGTTCTGATTGCCACGCGTATGATTCATCCTCACGAGGTAATTGACTCTAGTTCGGTAAGCTTAATGCGGTCGGAAACAACTGAGATTGTGAACCCGGTTGCAAGTATTGGCCAGCTGGACGGGAAATGGACAAACAGGTGGATTCAGGCAGGCAAGATTTTGACCTCGGATATGTTTGATTTGATTCCCCTAATAAAGAGAGGGGATGACGTAGCAATCATTTTCCGGACGAAAAATGTCACAGTCAAAGACCGCGGTACAGCACTTCAGGATGGGAAATTGAACGAGGTTATAAAGGTAGCCAATGAATATAATGAACCACTTTTAGGAAAGGTTATAGCAAAAGGCGAGGTTCTACTGGTGAACTGATGTTTATCAAGAAGAGGAGATGATAAAATGGGAAAAATAATTTTTGCATGTGCATCGATTGCCATTTTACTGTCCATACCTGTTGGTGCTGATTGTCAGGTTATGCAAAATCCTTCAGCATCGATGTTCTCTGATTACAAAGCATCCAAGGTTGGAGATGCGGTAACTGTAATAGTAATTGAAGATAATTCTGCGTCTAAGGATGCGTCTACCAACACAAGCAGACAAAGTAGCATAAGTGGGAGCGGGTCAGGTACGTATGGCACGAGGAGTCTGCCTTCTGTTGGTGCACAAATTGGTACAGGTAACGACTTCAAAGGAAGTGGGTCCACGAGTGAAAAGGGGAGCGTGAGAGCCGTTTTAAGTGCGCGAGTTGTCAAAGTCGATCAGTATGGCAATTTGCAAATAGAAGGCAGCAGACTAATCTCCATAAACGGTCAGGATCAGATGATAAGGTTAAGCGGGATAATCCGTCCATCTGACATCCTGTCTGATAACACGATTTATTCGACTTACATTTCAGATGCCAAAATAGTGTTTGAAGGATCAGGCTCAATAGATCGTGCACAATCCCCTGGTTGGCTGACCAGGATTTTTCACTGGCTATTTTGAGGTGTGAGATGAGAAAAATTTTTTTATGCATTTTTATCTTAGCTGTTTCAGCCCAGGCGAGCAGGATTAAGGACATATCATATATTAAAGGAGTAAACGATTATCAGGTTGTCGGTTACGGTCTCGTTGTTGGTTTGAATGGTACCGGTGATACAAGAATGACTATCTTCACACAACAGTCGGTTATGAGTATGCTCAAACGTTTTGGAATAACAGTTCCCGAAGATCAGCTTCGCCTGAGAAATGTGGCTGCAGTAATGGTTGTTGCTACAATTCCACCATTTTCGAGTAATGGCTCAACAGTTGATGTTATCGTTTCATCAATGGGAGATGCAACAAGCCTGCAGGGTGGCGCACTGTTATTAACTCAGCTCATTGGACAGGATGGCCATATATACGCATCTGCTCAAGGGGGAATTTCTGTTGGTGGATTTGATATACGAGCTGCAGGCACGGAAGTTCGCAGGAACTTTACTACAACCGGACGCATTCCTAACGGAGCTGTCGTCCAAAAGTCACCACCAATTAATTTTGTAAATGATGGTAAATTAACCATAGTTCTCGCACAGGAAGATTTTACTACAGCCAACCGTGTCGCTGATGCAATAAATAAGGCATTTGGTTCCGGGACTGCAGTTGCTCTTGATGGCGGGAATGTTTCGGTAAGGATACCTCAGGCATTTCAACCATCCGATAAAGTTGTACAATTCATTGCACAAATCGAATCAATTGATGTTACTCCCGATGTTGTCGCACGGGTGGTGATTAATGAGAGAACAGGCACAGTAGTAGTAGGACAAAACGTGACGATTCTACCGGTAGCGATTTCACATGCCAACTTAAACATTGAAATTCAGGCTTTTCCTGTCATTTCTCAGCCAGCCCCGTTTTCTCAAGGCCAGACAGTTGTAACTCAGGCTGCCACTGCACAGGTAACACAGGAGGAAAATTCAATGACAGCAATTAACGGGGCGGCGACAGTGCAGGATATCGCTAATGCGTTAAATTCGCTAAAGGTAAGACCGCGTGACATCATAGCCATTTTTCAAGCGTTAAAGGCAGCAGGTGCACTTAAAGCTGAATTGGTGATAATGTAATGGACAGGATACAACAGGTAAATGCCGCTCATCGTAATTTGACTGAGGAGCAAAAAACAAAACTGAAAGCTGCAGTCAAGGGCTTCGAGGCAATATTTGATGAGTACATGCTCAAATCCATGCAGGAGACTGAAAAAATAGATGACAACGGTGACAAGGATGAAGGATTTGGGAAAGACATAATGACGGGACTGTTTAATATAGAGCTTTCGGAATTCATGGCCAAGAATTCCAATCTTGGAATCGCAAGTATGCTTTATAAGCAGTTTACAGGTGAAGATCTTAATGACGGCATTAAAAAAATTTCCCTTAATGAGCCTTTACATTCTGCTGGCTTTGGTAAAGTTAATGCAAACAGTTCCGACTCATTATTGGAGAATGTCGGCAAGTACTCCGATATAATAGATGAGGCGGCAGGAATTTTCGGACTTAAGTCTTCTTTAATAAAAGCAGTAATTGCCGCTGAATCAGCAGGGAGGGCAGATTCGCTCTCTTCAAAAAACGCTAAAGGCTTGATGCAACTTATGGATTCTACAGCAAGAGACATGGGAGTGACAAATCCTTTTGACCCAAGGCAAAATATTATGGGAGGAGCAAAATATTTAAAATCATTGCTGGACAGGTTTTCAGGGAATGTAGAGTTAGCATTAGCCTCCTATAATGCTGGCCCAAACGCTGTAGAAAAACACGGAGGTATTCCGCCGTACAATGAGACAAGAAACTATATCAGACGCGTATTAAGTTTCATTAATGTTTTTGATAAGGAGAACATGAAATGAGTATGGAGAATGCAGATCAATTGTTACGGCTGATGGAAGAAGAAACCAAAGTGCTCGAGCTGTTTTTGCCTTTACTCGAAAGTAAACGTGAGGCAGCTGCAAAACTTGATACAAAGGATATTGATAAAATTGTCAGGAATGAATTGGCTCTGATTAATCGGTTCAGGACACTTGAAGTAGAAAGAAGAGAACTGTTAGGAAAGTTGGGAGTTGATCCCAATGATTTAAACAAGCTCAAAGCGGAATTGGGATCAGATATGGTGAAAACATATGTAGAAGTTCAAAAAACCTTTCGTGAGAAATTTGATCTTGTTCGGAATTTAAACAACGTAGTAATGTTTCTGCTGAACCGTGCTGTGGTTTTTATAAAGCAGAACATTAACATTCTAACTGATGGGGGAACAATAAAGATGGTCGATAGAAAAGCTTGAGGTATTAAGTTGAGCGGTATTTCAAGCATACTGGATATTGCCAAAACTGCACTTTCAGCAAGTCAAGCAGAGCTTGACACTACCAGTCACAATATTGCCAATGCTAATACCGATGGTTACACCCGTCAGCGAGTTATCTCGCAGCCAAATGAGGCAATTCAAACAACCTACGGTTATCTGGGATCAGGTGTTAATATTCTTGCTATTCAGAGGGTGCGTGATGCATTTGTAGATGAGCAAACACGCAATTTGAATTCTGATCTTGGTAAATCAACAATTTACCAACAGGCAATGACTCAGGTTGAATCAGTTTTTAATGAAACCACAGGAAATGGACTCTCAGCTCAACTCACAGCATTGTTTAATGCCTTTCAGTCACTATCGCAAACACCTGAAGATATGGGAGTTCGACAGACCGTTATGGAGACAGGTGTTCAGGTGGCAACCACCTTTAATATGCTGAATTCGAAATTAAAGAATTTGCAGTATCAGGTGGGGCTGCAGGTCTCAGATGAAGTACAAAAGATAAATGAGCTGGCTGCAACGATTGCAAAATTAAACAGTCAAATTCTGGCTAATGCCACTGCATTTAAAGATGCACCTGATCTCAAGGATCAAATGGACTCTGCAATTGATCAGTTAAGTAAGATGGTAAATGTCAAAGTAACGGTGGATGCAAATGGTATCATTAACATATCAGCAGGGGGAGCAATTCTCGTTGCTGCCGGTACTTCATACACTCTGTCTGTAAAGCAGACATCAAATGAAATTGCTGTTGTGCCGTATGATTCTAACCAAAGTTTGACTATTGCTTCAGGTGAGCTATATGGACTTCTTGATGTGTACAACCACAAAATTTCGAAATATTCCTCCCGTCTTGATGAAATTGCAAATACCCTTGTTCAGACTGTAAACTCTTTTCACTCCACCGGCTATACGCTATCTAATGGGGGTACACCGCCTGCGACTGGAAAAACCTTTTTCCAAGGAAACACAGCTGGTAGCATACAAATTTCTCCTGATATTTTGGCCAGCCTGAAGAATATAGCGGCTTCCTCAAATGGAGATCCTGGAAGTGGAGATAACGCATCTGCTATTTCTAATGTGCTTAATGCTCAGGTTATGTCCGATGGGACCTCTATTATAAAGGCTTATGAGGGATTAATGGGACAGGTTGGCCTGGATTTACAAAGTGCTAAGTCAAATATGAATATGTTTCAGGTTGCTTCCAATCAGATGAATGCTTTTCGGCAGTCAATTTCCGGGGTGTCAATAGATGAAGAGCTGGCAAATATGATTCAGTATCAGCATTCCTTTGAAGCCGCTGCGAAGGTCGTAAGCACCGTTGACCAGATGTATCAATCTATAATAAATATGGTGTAAAATGAGGATTAACGAGAATCAACTCATCAGCGATTTGCTTTATTCTATTGGACAAAGCCGTCAGTCGGTTGACACATTGCAGGCTCAAATTTCAAGTGGAAAACTGGTGAACAGGCCATCTGACGATCCCGTCCTGATGCAAAGACTTATGCTTCTTCAAGATCAGGTGAACCAGAATTCCATGTTCCGACAAAATGCAGGGTACGCTGTGAGCTTTCTGTCCTCACAAAGCGGTGCACTTGATCAAAGTGTTCAGTTGCTTACGCAAATCAAGGGAGTAATACTGAGCGCGGCAAATGATCAGAATTCTTCAGATCAGAATGCATATGCCTCACGACTCGATGAATTTATCGACCAGCTTCTCGATTTAGCAAATACAAAATTTGGCGACCGCTATGTGTTTGGAGGGAGACAAACTACCGTTCAACCATTTGTTATGAAATCGGATCGAAGTGGTGTGCTGGTCAATCCGGAAGGTGTTGATGGCACCTTGCAGGTTGATATAGGGTATCAAATGAAGGCTCAGTATAACATAACTGGAGCTGAGGCTTTTAGCAATGGACAGATTTTTTCCGATTTAATTGCAATACGTAACAAAATGAAATCTGGCGCAGCTCCTTCGCAGGGTGATATAGAGACAATTGACAGCTATTTAAATCAAATGATAAGCACAAATGCAAAAGCCGGCAGCATGATTAACCGTTTTCAACTTATAGAGCAACAACTCTCTTCGGAATCCGATTCATTGAAGTCGACTATTTCAGCACTTGGTGATACTGACATAGCTGCAGCGGTAATTCAGCTGCAGCAGAAACAAATTGCTTTAAATGCAGCGCTTCAAACAGGAGCAGGAATTATACAGCTTTCACTGGCAAACTTTCTTAAGTGATTGAATGAAAAAGACAATTGAAATAGGCACAATTGCAGGACTATTATTCGGCATCATCTCCATTTTTGGCTCATTTATTCTCGAGGGTGGAAAGATTGGAGCTCTGATCATGATTCCTGCGATGCTTATAGTATTTGGAGGTACGTTTGCCACAGCTATGATTGGGACTTCATTTAAACAGTTTGCCAGAATATGGAAATTTGCTGTTGTTGCATTCTTCCCTCCAAAGCATGATGTTGAGGGTTTAATTGAATCTATAGTAAATTATGCCACAATTGCGAGGAAAGATGGATTGCTTGCCCTTGAGAAAGAGCTGGACAGAATTGGGAATCCATTTCTCAAAAAAATGTTGAGATTTGCAATAGATGGAACTGACCCCGAAACCATGAAGAAAGTAGCAGAAGCGGAAATGGGATTTCTCAACGAGCGCCACATGACGAACGCTGCTATTTTTCAAAAAATGGGGGGTTACTCACCTACAATGGGAATTATTGGGACAGTTATGGGGTTAATAGTGACCCTTGCTAATGCCGGTGGCGACCCAAACGATCTAATCCACCATATAGCAACAGCGTTCATCGCAACCTTGTGGGGAATTTTTATGGCTAACATAGTCTGGTTACCAATTGCCGACAAATTAAAAACCATACATGGGGAAGAAAATTTAATGATGGAGATTATTCTTGAAGGGGTGGTGTCGTTGCAGGCAGGTGAGGTCCCGGCTATAGTCAGGGCAAAGCTGCGGTCAATGCTTCCAACAAGCGAGCAGGGTGAAATCTGATGAAGCGAAAGAAAGAAGGAGAACACGATAATCTGGAAAGGTGGCTTTTGACTTATTCAGATCTTATTACTCTCCTTCTCGGACTCTTTGTAATCCTTTACGCCAGCTCTCAAGTTGACATGAACAAATTCAGACAGATGGTATCAGCTTTTGAAAACGTTTTTGGGGGAGGAGGTGCTGCCGGGGCAATGCCCGGATCAACAGGAATGATGTCTTCACCTGCACCGTCAAATGCAGCCAATGCAGCGGCACAACAAATGGAGAGGAAGGTAGAATCAGCAATTGGCAATTCCTTGAAAAAGTCTGGAGCAATTATTACTTACTCCGAAAGGGGGGTTACAATTCATTTCCTGGAGAAGTTCATGTTTGATGTCGGTAAAGCTGATATTAAGCCCGGAGCTTATCCTGTCCTTGATACACTAGGTTTTTTTCTTCAAGAGATTCCAAATGAAATTAGAATAGAAGGTCATACTGATAACACTCCTATAAGGACGTATCAGTTTCAGTCAAACTGGCACCTATCTGTTGCACGTGCCCTTAACGTAGGGTATTACCTTCTGCAGCATTATAAAATTAGGCCTGAAAAGGTTTCAATAATAGGATACGGTGAATACCATCCTATAGTACCAAACGATACACCGGAACATAGGGCAGAAAACAGGAGGGTTGACATTGTCATACTTAACAGCTATGCAAAGAAATGAGGAGGAAACATTTGTGGAGAAGTATAAGATAATGACAAGCCAATTTGGCGAGATAGAGTACAGCAACGATCTTGTTTATCATTTCCAGAGCGGTCCTGCAGGTTTTGAAGAACTGCACGACTTTATTATAATAAACGATGAAGAGTCAGCTCCTCTACATTGGCTTTTATCTGTAGAGGATCCCAGTGTTGGCTTTGCTGTAGTTGAGGCGTCGCTCATAGCTCCAGAAATTTATTCTGAGGTGACCCCGGAGGACCGTGAAAACTCGGTGTTATTTGTAATTGTGATACTGCATCAGCCTCCCGAGCGAGTGACAGTAAATCTCAAAGCTCCAATTCTTGTCCGGAAGGACAAGAGAGTTGCCAGTCAACTGATCTTGAATTCAGAAAAATACTCTACACGGCATATTTTAACTTAAACCATGGAAGGTGGTCATGCTCATACTAACAAGGAAGTTGGGAGAATCAATTCGCATTGCCGAAAGCATAAGGGTGGTTGTTGTTGCTATTGATGGTGCAAGTGTAAAATTAGGAATTGAGGCTCCAGATTTTGTTCCGGTTCATCGCGAAGAAATTTATCAAAAGATTGTTGCAGCAAACAAAGAAGCTGTAGCTCATTTAGATCGAGATTTTGCGCGGACATTAAAAAAGACTTTTAAATTTAAAACCGGTGGGCAGTCTGATGGGTAACCAAAGCATACCCCAAGGTGTTCCGCAGGATACCAAGCGCTTTAAGACCCTTATAATTGATGATACAAGGATGGTACAGCGGTTTGTCGAGGAGCTCTTTAAAAGATTAAAGTTTGATGTCATGGTTGCTGAAGATGGTTATGAGGGCTTGAAGCTTGCGCTTTCTTCGCATCCCGACCTTATTTTGCTCGATATTCAGATGCCCCGGCTGGATGGTTTAAAAACGCTTCAAATTTTGAAATCAAATGAGGTTACAAGAGAAATACCCGTTATTGTGATAACAGGTTTTTCAGACAGAATAAATGTCGTTTCTGCCGCAAAGCTTGGAGCCTCAGCTGTTCTGACAAAACCACTTAGTGAAGAAGCCCTTTTAGAAAAGCTCAGGCTTGTTTTTGGGGAGGAATTTTTCAGTACGCTTTTGCCACGGGAACCCGTGTCGAAAGAAAACCCGTTTGGTGTGGAGGAGAAGGAATACGTTGAAGTTGTAAAAAATATGGTAATAGACTTCTTAAAATACTTTGACGAACAGATGTTTTTACTGCAAGAGGCTGCTAATAATAAAGATGTAAAAACTATTCGAAGAATCACTCATGACATTAAAGGCACAGGTGGCTCTTTTGGATATGATGAAGTGACCCAACTTGCTACCAGGTTGAATGAAGCAGTACATGCAGAAAACATAAATTGGGAAAACGTACGAGACCTCGTTTTTGAACTTAAAACAAGGGTAGTAAAATGAAAGCTTTAATTGCAGATGATGTGCCCATGATCCGTAAACTTGTCGAATTTCATCTAAGGCAGCTCGGTTTTGAGACGTACAATGCTGCTGATGGTGCAGAGGCTTTGATGCTTGCTAACAACACAAAATACGATGTAATATTGCTTGATATAATGATGCCGGAATTGGATGGATTTGAAGTACTAAAGAATCTACGTGCTGGAAAAGTCAACAATCGTACTCCTGTAATTATAATGACTGCTTATGGGGACTCTTCAAATGTCAGGCGTGCAGTTGAGCTTGGTGCAAATGATTTTGTAGTTAAACCTATTGAACAGGGTTCTTTTCGGAAAAAAATTATGGATGCGGTAAACTCAGTTCAGCAGGTGAAAGAGTGATGAGACTCTCGCTTTCAATGATCACAAAAGATGAAGAGGCTAATCTTGCAGGTTGCCTTGAAAGCGTCAGAGGATTGGTAGATGAAATAATTATCGTAGACACTGGTTCGTCTGATAGGACTAAGGAAGTCGCTCTGGCATACGGTGCAAAGGTCTTTGATTTTGAATGGATAGACGACTTTTCGGCAGCGCGAAATGAGTCGCTCAGTCATACTACCGGAGATTGGGTTTTGTACCTTGATGCGGATGAACGCATTGATAGATCGTTTCATCAGAAAATAAGAAAACTAATTTCATCGGGAAAGGCCGATGCTTACCTGCTCAATCTTAGAAGTAAAATTGGGACCCGGGATGATGCTCAGTATCACATTGCTCCTTATCCGAGGCTTTTCAGGAAAATAAAAGGAGTATATTTCGTTGGGGCAGTGCATGAGCAAATCACCACGCGTCTTGTAGCTGTTAATGCGCGGATAAGGCCAACGGATATCATTATTGAGCATCTTGGATACGCACAGGCCGATGAAATTTTGAAAGAGAAAGCAAATCGGAACTATGCCCTTTTAATGAAACAACTTGAAACCGGGGTGAACAAAGGATACGTGCTTTATCAGATTGGTCAGACAGAAATAATGCTGGGAAGGATTGACGATGGATTTGATAAATTAGAGCAGGCACTGGCAGTTGGTGGATTTGGAAAGTCTGTAGAAGCTAATATTCACAGTATTCTGGCTGACTTGCATTTAAGGAAAGGAAAGCTAGACCGGGCACTTGAGGAATGTGAAAGGTCTTTAGAGGACGCCCCCGGACAGTCGTTTGCTCACATCGTTAAAGGAGAAATATATACAAAAAAAGGAGACTACCAGAAAGCGCTCACCTCCTATGAGGAGGCATTGAAAAAATATGTTTCTGGTGAAGTTCAGAAAATTGTTCAAACAGCAATTGAACCGATCTTTGAAATTTCTGTAATATACTCAAAACTTGCCCGGACATATCACAAGCTTGGTGATCTGGAGCATGCACATGAATTTTACAAAAGGTCACTGTCCGGTTTACCTTCCGAACAGAGGATTCAGCATTATTTGGAGTTTCTTATAGAGGAACATGACTACGGCAAAATTCTTGAGGTTGTTAGAGAATACCCCCAGTATTCAAACAGAGATTGGTTATTAAGAATTGCAGCAGCAGCCTGTATGGAATTAGAAATGTACAATGAAGCATCTAATATGCTCAGAAAAATATCTAATCCAGATTACGATGTCCTGGTAAGCCTTGCAAAGAGCCTAATGAAGCTGAGGGATTTCTCCAGTGCAGTGGCGGCATTTGAAAGGGCCTTTGTTACTAAAGATCCTGATGTGGAATCGCTGGAGATGTTCGGGTTAGCTCAAATTATGACGGGAAAATTCTCTTCTGCGGTACTGACCCTGAGCAAAGTTTTAGAAATGTCGCCTGAAAATTTCAGGGCAGCTCGATTTCTTGAGACTGCCCGGCAGAAAATAGCAAGCTGACAATTGCATTTTGAAAAAGTATTCTGTTTTATACTCATCCTATGTGGACTTTCTGTCATCCTGAGAGCGGGATATAGACTCTGGACAGTGCTCTCCGATTCTACGCATGGTACGGCTAGCAACACATCACTCAAATTACGTCACTCAGGAAACGGATGCGATGGTGATAGGTAATTTGCACGCCATGATCTTTGCATTCCATCTTTTCTGTTGATGACAGCCTGATTGATTAGAATGGGTGTCTCCAGATCAAGGGGACTATGCGGAAATTCCTTCTACTGAGAGGATGCATATGTCTTCAGTAATAAATTAGGATATGGAAGCCATTTTCTTTTATTTTGGTCCTTTTTTGCAAAGGATAAGGGAAAGGAGCTTTTCTTGATTAACAGGCTTCCCTTGTATAACTTGAGTAAAAAATATGGAACAAGAACAGGCAACTATAGACTTTTTGACCTTAAATGTGCAGGATGCCAACAGGATAAGCTATATAGCAATAGTTGGCGGCGGCGTCATGGGACGAGGCATTGCACAAACAGCTGCCGGTGTCGGTTTTGATGTCCTGATCATTGAGCGTGATGATGAGTCTCTCGAGAGATCCCGGACAAAGCTCATTGAGATGCTCGACGCTGAAATTCAACGCTGGGCACTTACTTCCAATGAGAAGAGGGCAATAATTTCAAGAACAAAATTTTCAACTGAGCTTACCCAGGTTTCAGACTGTGACATGGTCATTGAAGCAATTGATGAAGACTTTGCAGCAAAAAAGTCTATTTTTAAACAACTTGACAGGATTTGTCACCCAAGGGCAATTTTTGTATCAAACACTTCAACATTAAGTCTGACCAAGCTTGCAGAGGTGACATCTCGTCCTGATAAAATGATAGGAATGCACTTTCTGAATCCTGTACCTCGTGTGCCACTTGTTGAGGTTGTCAGAGCTTTAAAAACAAGTGATGAGACATTTGAAAAGACGAGAAAATTTGCGGAGGATCTTGGTAAGACAGTTGTAGAGGTTTATGAGTATCCCGGGTTCGTGACGACTCGCGTTATTCTGCCCATGCTCAACGAAGCAATGCAGGTATATCTCGAAGGCATTGCCTCAGCAGAAGGAATAGACACTGCAATCAGGCTCGGTTATGGATTAAATGTTGGTCCCCTTGAAATGGCAGATTCAATGGGACTCGATGAGGTTCTTACCTGGCTGGAATCCCTTTATCATGAGCTTGGGGATTCGAAATATCGCCCGAGTCCAATACTTCGCAGAAAAGTTCGTGAGGGGAAATTGGGAAAGAAAACTGGAGAAGGATTCTTCAAATACGACGAATCCGGCAGAAGAATTGCACAATGAACTTTCAGCCGTAGAAAAATTTTTAAAGATGAGTTGGATTAAAAAATGAGAATACTTGTTTTAAATTGCGGAAGTTCCTCGGTGAAATATCAATTTATCGATGTTTTAAATCGAAAGGTATTGGCAAAAGGGATCGTTGATCGCGTTGGAATGAGTGATTCTGTGCTGACGCATGAACGTGAGGATGGCCACAAAGTGAAGATTAGTGCAGAGGTACTTGATCATCAGTCGGCAATTGAATACGTACTTGCAGTCCTGTTGAGTAAGAACCATGGGGTTATCCTCGATAAATCTGAAATTGATGCTGTCGGTCATCGTGTTGTTCATGGTGGTGAAAGCTTTTCTGAGAGTGTTCTGATAGATGAGAAGGTAATCGATGATATCAGGGAAAATATTGAACTGGCACCTCTACACAATCCGCACAACTTAAGAGGAATTCAAGCCGTTTTACGTCATTTACCAGGGACCCCTCAGGTAGCCGTTTTTGATACGGCTTTTCATCAGACAATGCCTCCAAGAGCATACCTTTACGGGATACCATATTTACTCTACCGAAAGTATAAGATCCGCAGATATGGGTTTCATGGCACCTCTCACTATTATGTGTCGCGCCGGGCCAGTGAAATCCTCAGCAGGCCTATTGAAGAGCTGAAGATAATTACTGCGCACCTGGGCAACGGTTGCAGCATGGCTGCTGTGAAATACGGCATTTCTGTGGACACATCAATGGGTTTTACTCCTCTTGAGGGACTTTTGATGGGTACAAGGAGCGGAGACTTGGATCCGTCGATAATACTTCATATAGTTGGGAGGGAAGGGCTCTCACTTGCTGAAGCAAATACATTATTAAATAAGCATAGTGGCCTTCTTGGAATTTCCGGTTTTACAAGCGATATGCGTGAGATTGTAGCGGAATCAAAAAAGGGGAACCATCAAGCTAAGATGGCTTTTGAAGTATTCACGTATCGTATAAGGAAATATATAGGAAGTTATGCTGCAGTCATGGGTGGAGTGGATGCAATTGTGTTTACGGGAGGTATTGGTGAAAATAGTCCGGAGGTTCGGTTAGAAAGTTGCAGGGAACTTGAATTTCTCGGAATAAAGATTGACGAAGTTAAGAATAATTCTAAGGAAAAAGAAAAGGTGATAAGCAGTGATGATTCAAAAGTTAAAGTTCTTGCACTGCCAACAGATGAGGAGTTTGTGATAGCACTTGATACGATGAGGATTGTAAGGGCAGCAAAATCATCTTTGGAGGTGAAAGCATGAAGAAGTTGTTGTTAGTCATTGGCGCTGCGGCAATTGCTGCAGGTGTAGCTTATCTGGTTGTAAAAACTGTCGAAGAGATTGATTTTGAAGGAGATGAAGAAGAGCTTACCTCCGACGATGTAGAGTCACAGTTATTACAGCACGAATGAACAGCGCGCTGGCAAAGGTCATCGGTGTTGTCCATTTATTGCCGCTTCCGGGTTCACCATTATTTAGCGGCTCAATGGAAGAAGTCATTGCCCGTGCTGTATCTGATTGCCACACTTACGTTGCTGGAGGAGTTACATCATTTATTATTGAAAATTTTGGTGACGCGCCATTTTATCCCGATGAAGTTGGACCTGTCACGATAGCAGCGATGACATGTGCCGTCACAGAGATCAGAAGAACTTTTCCAAATATTTCGCTCGGTTTAAATGTGTTACGCAATGACTCTCTTGCAGGAATGAGTATAGCGTCAGTCGTTGGCGCTGAATTTATTCGTGTAAACGTTCATGTTGGCGCGGTTGTTACCGACCAGGGTATAATAAATAGTAAAGCATATGCAACTCTCCGTCTCAGGAAAGCTCTGGATAGCAATGTCAGAATTTACTGTGACGTAGATGTGAAGCATTCTGTGAGAATAGGTAATTACGACATAATTGCTCAGGTGTCTGATGCACTTGAGAGAGGACTTGCCGATGCCATCATAATTAGCGGATCACGTACAGGCGAACCGGTCGATGTGCGCCAGCTCCAAAGAATTAGAAACCGGTTTCATGATGCGAAGATAATTGTCGGCAGTGGAGCAAATGCGCGTAATGTAAGGGCCCTTTTGAAGATTGCTAACAGTGTAATTGTGGGCACATCCGTAAAAGTTGATGGGGTAACTTCCAATCCTGTTGACGCAAAGCGGCTGCAGGCTTTTATGAAATCAGTACAATAAGTGACCTTAACGATTAATCAGCAATATCAATTCATCCATCATTAATGATGTTTTTCCTTCAATTATCGCAGTTTACACTTGAAACTCCATTTGCAGAAGTGCTTGTTTACATAGTAATTATTTTATTTTGTGCAAAACTGGGTGCAGAGCTACTTGAAAGAATTGGTCAACCTGCGGTGATTGGGGAACTTGTCGCAGGGGTAATTCTTGGTAATCTTGTTTTAATAAATCCTCACATGACGTTCTTTGAACCATTGAGAAGAGAACAGCTGACCTCTCACCCGGCAATTGCTGTGGATACGTTGGCGCAAATTGGAATTATCCTGTTGCTGTTCAAAGCAGGGCTTGAATCAAGTGTGAGCGACATGCGGAAGATTGGTTTATCTGCACTTTTCGTAGCTACTGCAGGGGTTGTGGCACCATTTATTCTTGGTTATCTAGTTTCGGCTATTTTTATTACTCATGTGCCAGTAAAGATCCTTTCAATGTCGCCACATTTCAACCTTAGTTACATTCATATGTTTGTTGGTGCAACTTTGTGCGCCACAAGTGTGGGCATAACAGCTCGGGTTTTTAATGACATGGGGAAGCTGCAGCTAATTGAAGCGCGTATAATACTTGGTGCTGCAGTAATTGATGATATTCTGGGATTGCTTGTACTGTCGACCGTATCGGGTATCGTGATTGCTGCCGAATCTGGGACGTCAATGTCTCCAACTGAAATAATAAAGCTAATCGGATCAGCTCTGGCGTTTTTGGTCGGTTCACTCATCGCCGGAAGTATATTTGTTCCCAGAATAATGAATATTGCTGCACGATTTCGCACAAGAGGCCTGATGCTGATTACTTCGATTTTGATATGCTTTGGACTCGCTGCGCTGGCAAGTTACATTGGCCTGGCACCAATTGTTGGGGCATTTGCAGGTGGTTTGATTCTCGAGGAAGTACATTTCAAAAACTTTGCCGGGAATTTAAGAATTCATGACATGATTGAGCCGATAACGCAGCTTTTTGTTCCTATCTTTTTTGTTCTCATGGGGATTCAGGTGCATCTTGAAGCCTTTTTCACTACGTCCGTAATCGGTGTATCGGCCGGGTTAATAGTTGCAGCTGTTATTGGAAAGCAGGTATGTGGACTGGCAGTTTTTAAGAGAGGAATAGATAGACTTACCGTAGGGATTGGGATGATCCCCCGTGGGGAAGTGGGATTAATTTTTGCAGGAATTGGTAGGTCTCTCGGGGTTGTTGATGACAGCATCTTTTCAGCAATTGTCATAATGGTAATGGTTACAACATTCATTACTCCACCTTTGTTAAAGTTCTCCATCAGCAGATCTGAGAAGCGTGCCTTGGAAATTTAGTTTACGTGTAAGGGTTGTATTGCAATCAGTAAGAACCTTTGATGCATAGAGGATGTGCCGGCCACATAAAATGAGCAATAGTATCAACGTTGATTTTGCTCTATTGTTTTGCATAAATTAAGTTGTTGCAGGAGCAGGCAGGTTTGTCGATCTGAATGTAAAATGAGAAGTATTCCTTTCACGTTAATAGTTGGATTCATGTACTTCCCCTTTGCCCTGGCAGGAAGGGGATACTACTCAGAAACGAATGCAGGTGTTGCTGAAAAATACAAGCTTGTCGATACTATATCGGTACGAAAGGATAGTGCAAGGGTTTTGAGTGATACTTTCAGTGTGGAAAGAGATACTGTTATAAAGAAAGATTCACTTGTGATTATTTCGAGTCGTCCTGGTCTCTCAACAGCATCCGGTTTCCGGGTCCAAATTTTTTCATCTCGAAATTTATCCGAAGCTTATGAAATTCAGCTTAAAGCAGATTCCCTTCTGCCCGGTTTCAATATTTATTTGATTTACGATCCGCCCTATTACAAGGTAAGGGTTGGAGATTTTCGAGCCCGATACGAAGCGAATCAGGCCGCAGGGTTTATTATAGCACGTGGTTTCCAAAATGCTTGGGTTGTACCGGATAACGTATTCAAGAAGCGCATGGGGATTAGATAAAAGCCAGTTGAAGGAGGAAAGATATTGGTAAAGATGAGGCTACTGTTTTTGATAATCCTGATTTCTTTGATAAACACCTGTTTATCTGCAAAGGAGGATCCTAGAGTTGCCAGGGCATTTCGGGAAGATAAAGCAGGCTGGATTTACGTACATTTGGAAGGATCGCCAGGAGAAATTGGCTTTCAGCATGGGTATCTTCTGGCTCCAGAAATTGATGATGCTATAAGAGCTCTGCGGTACTATTTGAAAGTGGGAACAAAAAAAGAGTGGAGCTTCTACAGGAATTCGGCCCGAAGGCTGTTTTGGCCGAAGCTTGATAAAGAATATCAGGATGAAATTAGCGGTATAGTAAAAGGACTCCTTGCCAGGGGAAGGAGGTATGACAAGTATGACATCACAGCTTTAAATGGCTGGATGGAGCTTGCTCAGTATTACCTGCCCAGCTTGAGAGCAAAGTTCAAACCCGGTGCTGATGTCAATAAATCGCCCGGTAATTGCAGTGCCTTTATTGCAACCGGGAGTTACACCAGTGATGGAAAAATTGTAATGGGTCATAATGCCTGGGTAGATTACATAGTTGGAGAGAGATGGAATGTAATAGCGGATATTGTACCCTTGAAAGGGTATAGGATCCTTATGGATACGTTTCCAGGATTTATTCACAGCGGTGATGATTTTGCAGAAAATAGCGCAGGCATCCTAATCACGGAGACTACAATTGCCCAGTTTCACGGTTTCAACCCCAATGGCATACCTGAATTTGAAAGGGCAAGAAAAGCTGAACAGTATGCTAGTAGTATCGATGACTTTATTAAAATAATGATTGATAAAAACAATGGCGGTTATGCAAATGATTGGCTTGCGGGTGACATCAAGACAAACGAAATTGCGCGGCTGGAATTGGGTTTGAAACATTACAGAGTATGGCGGACAAGAGATGGCTATTTTGCTGGTGCAAACTTCCCCAGTGATTCATTAGTCATAAAAGACGAAACAACCTTCAGGTTAGACAATCCTAACAGTTCTATGAATGCCCGGAAACTCCGATGGAATGAGTTAATTGAAAGTTTTAAAGGTAAAATAGATGCCGAAGTGGCAAAGCAATTTGAATCTGATCATTTTGATGTCACACGCAAGAAAGATTTTCCAGGGAGCTGTTCGTTGTGCGGTCACGTTGAAGATGACCATCGGGGGATTATTCAATGGGGCTGGAAACCGTATTTTCCTGGAGGGGCGGTTCAGGGAAAGGTGACCACAAGCAAGCTGGCAGAGCATTTGCAAATGTGGGCACGAATGGGTCACCCATGTGGTGAGAGCTTCATAGCTGCAAAATTTTTTCGTGCGCATCCACAGTACAAATGGATGGCGAGGTATCTACATGATATGCCATCACACGAGTGGGTGGTATTTGGCAAGAGGAAATAAATGACTTTTCACCCTGAGCTCCTTCATATGAGCCAAGAAAATCAATTTAAAAAGGTAATGATAGCTGGTTTACTTTTCCTTATCGCAATTTTCTCACCAGGCTGCACACATGGTATAAGCCCACTAAGCGTGCAACCCGGTTTTGGAGGGTCAATTCATTTTACCAGCGCGTGGCCCTCGCCTGATAGCGTCAAAGACATTCGGGTAGTTGCTTTTTATCATTATCCACCTGTTGACATAATTGGCGAAGTTCTTTCCGGGGCTGCGAAAGTTTATCCACCAATAGGCAGCACATCCCTGCCTCTGTTTGTCGATTCGCTGAATTACAGGTTTGAGACAGATCCTTCAACATTCGAGTATGTTGTTGTTGCACTTCAATACGGTCCCAACCTTTTTTCTGATTGGAAGGTGGTTGGGGCATACGGTTATGAACACGGAGTTGGAAAACCAAAGAAAGTTATAATCCCTGAGGACACATTTGTCAATGGAATCAATATTGATGTTGATTTTAAGAATACGCCTCCCACTCCTTCTGGTGCTGGCGGCATTGCTGCCAAATAGTGTGGTCGGCCAGTCCATATCTGGTGAAATCAGGAGCTTGGAAGACTCAACTGTTGTTGCTGGAGCCACAGTTGTAATAACGAGGATCCCGGATCATGCTCAGGTTACGAAACTCAGGACATTGACTGATGCTCACGGAAGGTTCTCATTTGCAAAGGTGGTGCCTGGGAATTATGAGCTTCAGGTGTCTATGATAGGATATTCTTCCTATTTAGATACGGTAACATTGGGTTCAGAGTCTCACATACATCTTATGATATACCTTAAAGAAGCTCCGGTAGAAAGTCAGCAAGTTATTGTCACTGCCAGTAAATACAAGCAATCGGTAAGCGAAGTACCTGTGAGTGTAAGTCTTGTTTCATCTAAATCCATGTCCCGTCGAAACATTCTCTCTGTAGACGATGCTTTGCGTTATGTACCTGGAGTTAACTTTGTCCAGTACCAGGCTAATATTCGGGGTTCGAGCGGGTTTGCAAGAGGAATTGGCAGCAGAGTCCTGGTTTTGCTGGACGGCATTCCCCTGTTAGCAGGCGACACAGGAGAAGCTGTGTGGGAATCGATCCCAGTAACTGATGTGGATCACATTGAGGTGGTCAAGGGTTCAGGTTCTGCACTTTACGGATCAAGTGCGCTCGGTGGGGTAATTGACATAATAACCAGGGATGCCAGTTCAACACCTTCTACCAGAGTCAAAACTTATGGGGGTTTTTATGAACAACCCAGATACAGCCAATGGGTATGGTCTGCCAAAAATAGATTTTTTGAAGGAATTACTCTTGATCATACGCAGCAGATTGGAAGTGTTGGTGTGGTCTCTTCAATTAGCTACAAGAAGGATGATGGCTACAGAGAGAACGATTTTTTCCGTCGCGGAAATTTATTTATTCAAACAAACGCAAAGCTTGACAGAATGCGGTCGATAAAATTCTTTGGAGATTTGTTTTCACAGTATTCAGGGAATTTTCTTTACTGGCAAGATGTCAATCATGCTCTGCAGCCGGTTGCATCGTCTTTGGGACATTGGGTAAAATCATTAAGATTAAACATTGGGGGAATATTTACAGATGTAGTGAATGACAACTTTTTCTACACTGTGAGGAGCGGTTACTATTTCAACAACTGGTATGACAATTTTGGGGAGACAGCCCATGGGGTTGGTGACACCTCTACTTCCAATTTGGGTTACCTTGAGATTCAAGCCACTTCGAGTATAGACCCTTTTACAGTGCTGACGCTTGGTTTAGAAGGACGGGGCGATTATGTAAGTTCAAATTTATTTACTAATAAGGCGAGTTTTTCTTTTGCCTCATATCTCCAGATAGAAAGAAAAATTGGCTCATTCCGAATTAATGCTGGTAGCAGGTTTGATCATCAGCGTATAGAAGGCATGTCTTCATACAACCAGTTCAATCCTAAACTGGGATTAGTTTATGATATAAATGGCCTGGTAAGCATCCGTGCTTCAGTAGGTAGTGGCTTTCGTGCACCAAGCATTGGTGAAGTTTACGCAAGTACACAAACAGGAGGTGTGGTGATTGTAGCAAATCCGTTGCTTTTGCCGGAAAAGAGCTTTTCCAGTGAACTGGGCGCGCGTTTTCCTTTAGGTTATGTGATGGTAGACGCTTCACTTTTTCAAAACGATTATTGGGACATGATTGAACCTCAATTCAGAACAGACGGCAAAATTAGTTTCCAGAACGTAACGCGTGCAAGGATACAGGGATATGAGATAGATGCCCAGACAGACCTTTTTCATGAAATGGTTGGTGTAAAAGCTAGCTACACATATATTTATCCGAAGGATATTACTGCAAATGACATTTTAAAATATCGGTCAAGAGAATTGCTCTATGCATCTCTGGATTTTTCGTACGGCATCTTTCGCAGTTCAGCGGATTTCAGGTACATTAGTAAGTTTGAACGCTACGACAAGGAGCTTGTAGAATTTGGTGTTGTAAAAAACGGCAATAAACGTGTACCTGCTTACGTCTTGGACGTACGTGCCGGCATAGATCTGGCTGGTCTTGGAATCCCAATTGAGGTTATGGCAATTATAAACAATGCTGGTGAATACTATTATGTTGAAATGATCGGTAATATTGCACCAATCAGGAACTATTCATTAGCATTGGAAGTAAGGCTGTAAGAATAGTTCATATCGTGCAGATACTGTTTATTTTGCAAGTTCACTGAGTAATTTTAAATTAGTGACGAATAACGTCCTGGCTTTTTCTCTAATTATTTTCTTCTCTTTCAGTATTTTCAGATTGCGCGAAAGAGTTTCACCAGCTATTCCAATATGTGATGCAAGATCTTTTTTGCTTGCCCGAAGGATAAAGAACGGTTCCGGCAACTTTATTGTATTGTTTAATGTTATTTCGTTTAGTATATATCTGGCAAGCTTTGTCAGTGATAGTGCGCCAAAAGTGTCAAGCTTTTGATTTAACTCCATTAATCTGGCAGCAAATCCTTCAGATATTCTTACTGCAACAGCAGGATTTTTCTCCATCATTGCGATAAAATCCCTCTGAGGGATGTAAAGAAGTGAAGAATCCTCAGTAGCTTGAGCGCAGGCGGGATACACTTTTGTGCCTGTGAACAGTGGAGCTTCAGCAAAACTTCTGTATGGCGTTAGTAGGTGAAGGGTTAATTCACTGCCATCTGAGGCAAGTTTATATACTTTTACAGTACCCTTCAATAAAATAAATAATCCGCCGTATGTTTCACCTTCCAAAAAGATTATTTGGCCTTTTCGAAACCTTCTCATATTTGAGATATTAGCTACCATTTTAAGTTCGTTTTTGTTCAGTTTTTCAAAAAGAGGTACATTGTTAAGTATTGAATTTATGTCCACCATTTTTTTGACTTAAGATATGAGTGCCAGATAAATTTTTAGTTTGTACTGGTTAATTTATTTGTAACTGTGCCAATATTCAATTTAAATGTATTTCAACTAGTTTTCTGGAGCATGAAATGAACAGAGCATCAGGGAATGAGGTCTCCGTTTTAATTATAAACTTTAACTCAAGTCCTCACACTATTGATTGTGTCCGCTCTCTTATACAAAACTCCAGGTCTTCACTTAATTATAACATCATCGTTGTGGATAATAATTCAGAGGCATCGGAATTTGAAGCTTTATTAGTTTTGAAAGTTTATAAAAATGTAATGCTCCTTAGAAGCAGAGTAAATCTGGGTTTTTCAGGAGGACATACGTTTGGATTGCAGTTTGCGAATGCAAAATACTATTTCTTTCTCAATAATGACTCTATAATTTTAAATGATTGCCTGGGGATCCTTTACGATTTTTGTGAATCAGTTCCAAAGGCAGCACTTTGTACTCCACAGCTATATACTGAAAGTATGGAGCGTCATTCAAGCTTTTTATACCCTCCAACCCTGGTTCCAACGTTATTTGGATACTCTTTCGCTCGACTTGTAAACAAAAATCGTTATCCAGACTTAAATAAAAGGTATGAGGTTCCTCTTCCTGTTGATATGATCAGTGGGAGTGCGATGTTTGTAAGAGCAGAGGCATTTAATGAAATTGGTGGATTTGATACGAATTATTTTCTTTACGGAGAAGAGGAAGATCTCGCTATAAGGCTCCGGAATGCGGGGTACATGGTTTACCTCGTTCCTTTCGCACATGTCCAACATCTTGGTCAGAAAAGCACTTCAAAAAGCGTTGAAATGAAGAAGGAGTTTTATATTTCATATTTTTACTTTTATCGAAAGCATTATGGCTTTCTAAAAACGATGGTATTCAGAGGTCTGGTCTTCTTGAAGCTCCTAAAAAAAGGGCTTAAAAACCGAACCAGCTTTAATTTGGCAAAATTTGTTCTTTTTAATGCTAAACCATGGAACAGTATCAGACATAAGCAGAAAATCAGATAGGTTGTTTTTCCATGGAAACATTCATCTCTTTTCATAAAACTTTGCTTCAACAAGAAGCTGAATTCGCGCTGTTACTGCAGCAACAATCAGTCCAACGACAATTCCTCCAAGCACATCAGTTGGAAAGTGAACACCAAGATAAATTCTGCTATATGAAACAACAGATGCCCAGATAAACATTAGATAAGGGATCCATTTTAATCTTTCTCCCAGGACAAAGAGGAAGAAAAAGGTGGCGCCAAAAGTGTTTGCAGCGTGGGAAGAAACAAATCCATAAAGTCCTCCAACATAGTTATGAAGAACCCTGATCTGTCCAATTAGTTGGGGTATGTGAGTGGGCCTCGGTCGATGAACGAGCGGCTTTATGACATGAGATGAAAGTTGGTCGGTCAGTGTAATGGTTAAAGCAAGAATGAGAATAAATGGAAGGGAGCGCCATTTAAGTTTCCAGATTACAGCCCCAATCAGAAAGGCATACAGTGGGAGCCATCCCCATTTCTCGGATGAAAACCACATTATTTTGTCAAGGAGCAATGAATGGTGAGAGTTTACAAAGAGCAAGAGTTGGATGTCTATTGAACTAATCCAGTCTGTCATGTTGTTATCCTTTTTAAGATGAAAAGAGAGCCGTTAAAAGTCCCAACCAAAGAAAAACTGATAAAAAAGTTTTTTTTGAAAACGCTCAAAATTATCTTCGATCTTTTTTCCAATGTCATATCTCAAGACGAGTGCACCGAACAAATTAACTCTTATTCCGAATCCTATATCTCCTATTGTTTGTGTATAACGCTCATCCCAGACAGCACCGGCATCGAAGAAAATTGCACCCCTTATTCCGGGGAAAGTCACGGGTCCAAAAGGAAAAACGATGTTTATTTCATCGATAATTGGGAACCTCAATTCCTGGCTTGCCAACCAGAGTTTTCTTCCTATAAGACTCCATCGGTTCCAGCCGCGTAAATCCCAGCTCCCGCCCATAAAAAATCTTCGAGCTTCCTGACCTTCATTTAAAAAAAGGGCCTCTCTTGTTGCAAATGCACTGGTGCGACTCAAACGAAAGTACCACCGCGTGTCGAGCATTATGGTAAAGTAGTTTACAAGGGAGTACTGAATGTCTGTTGTGTATGCCAGATTGACCATAATGCGGTGGCCATCTATTGGCCCGGTTGGCCCCCATAGTGAATTGTCTGCAATGTAAGCTACAGAATTTGACAGGAGCATAGCCGTACGTTCGCCAATGCCATAATAGTTCGCTTTGTATGAGTTAGCCAGGCTTACCGTGCCTTCGATTCTTCTAAAACGTGACAGGGGATAGCTCAGGGAAAAGTAACCTCCAAATAGTCTTTCGTAAAAGTATACATCGGGGTCAGTCAGGTCATAGCGTCGGCCGGAGAAGTTAAATATGCCATAAGCGTGATTAGTACGTTCAGCCAGTGAAATTCTTGAGACAGCTACGTTAAAGCTTTTGAAGAAATCTTCCTGAGTTTGCGCGGTATTATAAATTAGGAAATAATATTGTTCATTCCCAAGCATGTCGCTAACTGCCATAGCTGCGCCGCCGGAGGTGCCAAAGATTGGATCAGTGGAAATCTGACTTTGGGCAATGTCGATAGTGAATTGAGGCGTGTAGGGTACAATTTTTTCTGCTCTGGTTGAATCGTAACTTTCAGGAATCCATGACTTGCTGAATGGTCTTAATTTAAAAGTGAGCCGGGGATTTCCATTCTTGAATTTAGCAGTAACACTGTCAATAATGCGTATCTGGAAACTGTAATTTTCAAATGCTGAGAGAACAATTTGTGAAGAATCTATCCATGCTGGATTTGCAGCAGATGTAATAAAATGAGAAATCTCACGGCATTCCAGTGAATCGTGGTCCTTGAAGTCCGCCACAAAAACATTCTCGGCCCCATCAATGTTGCTGATATATGCAATTGCATTTCCGTCTGGAGACCAAACCGGCATCGTATCAATCTGATCTCCATCAGTTAAATGATAAATTTTACCGGATCTCAGATTGAACAAGAATAAATTAAAGGCTCCTTGATATCCTTGTGAGCCTCTGTCTGAAGAGAAAACTACCCAGTTTCCATTTGGTGACCAGCTTGGGTAAAGGTCGTCATAGTAGCCTGATGTCAATTGATAAAGAGACTCTGACCTCATATCGTATAAATAGAGGTTATTAAAGCCCGATTTACCAGCTCCTGAAAAAACCAGTTTTTCTCCATCCGGGGAAAAACTCAGGGAATTTATATTAACAATTATGTTAAACCTTTTTTCACCAACGATTTTATTTTTTTCGATATCAAAAAAATGTAATTCATCAGTTTCCCCGGATTTTGTGGAGAAAGCGAGAATTCCATTTGAAGAGACCGACATTCCGGTCGAAAGGACATGGAATGATTCGAATTCGCTTGTTCGTTCTCCCTTTATCACAACTTCCGGCTTATTCAGTCCATCATTGTCAATTCTTTGTTTGTATATATCAGTATAACCATTGTGGTTCCCAATATATAAAACAAGCTTAATTCCTGAACGCGTCTTGTAATATACAGGTGCACTGTTGAAGCCGTATGAAAAAACGTTTGTGGTGACCCTGGATGGCATATCCTCTTTTGAAAGGAGAGGATAATATTTTTTTTCAAGGCTATAAATCCACACCCTGTCGAATTCTTTATAATCCATTCCTATAGTTAACTTGAAAACATCCTGGAAAGATTTTGATTTCCAAAAGTTTTCCATTAGTAACAGGATTCTATCATCGCCGTACCTTTTAGAAATAAACTGGAGTATGTTTTGTCCCTCCTTATACATAAGAAATGTCCCATAAATTTTTTCCATTTGAGAGAGAGGTACAATATAATTGTTCAGTACAGCATCACGCATTACCATCTCGGCCTGGTTATCCCATTTTGTGGACCAGAATTCTGCAAGTCCCTCACTAAACCATAGCGGTGGCTCTCTATCTGTACTCTGTCTGTGATCTCGAAGCACTCTTGTAATTTTTGCATTCATAAAGACGTGAACAAGTTCATGTCTTATTACATGGCGAAATTGTGATAGCGACCCGTCAAATGGGATTACAACCCTCCCTTTTAAAAATTCAAAGAATCCGCCGACACCTTCCGGGATAAAGCCCGGGGTTGTATTGGTTTGTTCAAAATATAAATGCGATGAATAAAATATTAACGGGATTCGATTACCGACGTTCATATCAAATTTTTCTTCAAGGTACCTATAACCATTTTCAGCAAAAGCAGCCCCCTGTTTGGCCAGCTCGGTCATTTCCGGGTAGTAATAGACGTCGAAATGTTCTGTTCTCAAGATTTGCCAGTTAAATTTTGTATACTGAACCTTGTTTTGTCCAAAATAGTAAAACTGCGCGTGTGCAAAAGTCTGGGTCAGAATCAGGGAAAGGCATATGAAAGCTAAATTCTTACTCATTTCCAGTTAAAAATGAGAAAATGAATAAATTTCTGCAAGGCTAAACTGAGCACACAAACGATTCAGTCGGGGTATATTCAAAATCACCTGATCTCACATTGTGGCCATAATGTTATAGCAAAGTAGTTCGAATATTTTAAGGCGATTGGAAAGACCGAGGTATTGGCGGAAGATTTAAGATATGCCTGAATGGTTTTGCTGCTTACACGTCTGCAAGAACGTAAGCAAATATGAGAGGAGCCACTATGGTTGCGTCAGATTCAATTATGAAACGCGGTGTGTCGATTCCAAGTTTTTCCCAGGTGATCTTCTCGTTTGGTACCGCTCCAGAGTAAGAGCCATAGCTCGTGGTGGAATCGCTTATCTGGCAGAAATATTCCCATAAAGGAATTTCTTTCCATTCTAAGTCCTGTCTCATCATTGGCACCACGCAAATTGAGAAGTCCCCAGCAATGCCGCCACCAATCTGGAAGAACCCAATTTTTGACTTTAAGGCGGTCTCTTTATACCAGCTGGTGAGAGCCATCATGTATTCTATCCCGTTGCGCACTGTGTGGACATTCTTTATATCGCCTTTTATGCAATGTGCTGCAAAAATATTACCCGTAGTCGAATCCTCCCAGCCTGGGACAAATATTGGCAAATCTTTTTCCATAGCTGCATAGACCCAACTATCCTCTTTATTGATTTGGTAATATTTTTCAAGGGTGCCGTTTCTTAAAATTCTGTAGATAAATTCATGCGGAAAATAACTCTCCCCATTTTTGTCCGCTTCCTGCCATTGCTCCAGAACAGCCTCTTCTATTCTGCGTATAGCTTCTTCTTCTGGTATGCACGTGTCCGTTACACGGTTCAAATGCCTTTTTAGAAGCTGTTGTTCATCCATCGGTGTGAGATCACGGTAATGGGGTACGCGGACATAATAATCGTGCGCAACAAGGTTGTAAATGTCCTCCTCAAGGTTTGCCCCGGTGCAGCTAATGGCATGTATCTTATCCTGACGGATCATTTCAGCTACCGAGATACCCAGTTCAGCTGTGCTCATTGCTCCTGCCATTGCCAACAGCATTTTGCCACCTTTTCTGGTGAACTCCCTGTATGCTTCAGCAGCATCAACAAGAGCAGCCGCGTTAAAGTGACGGAAATTATGTTTGATAAAGGCTTTTACTTCATTGGTATACCTAAGCATTACAGCTCCTCTATTTCAGTAATTATAAATTTCCGAAGATAAATTTAACAAACTTTAATGGAATCATAAAACTGTGTTGCTGCCAAATTCATCATTGAAATGGCGCACTTTGAAATTAACCACCCGCTTTGTTGAACTTCTGCTGCAGTTCTTTGAGTTGTTTTTCCATTTTTTCGAGCAATTCGGCTCTCTGCTGAATCTGTGTGTCAATTTCCTTTAACTGTCTTTGTTTTTTCGTGTACTCATCTTCTGCCTGTCCAGCAAAGTAGCTGCTGAAAAGCCAGTTATGCCTTAGGGCCTCCATATTTTCAGAGAACCTTCGCAAACCTGTTTGCGCTTCCTGAACGGCCGCCAGAGTTGTTGTAACAACTTTCAGACTTGTGTCATACACCGCCCTATCGTGCAATAATGTTGAAACAAGTCCCCTCCCCGTATCAAGCTGTGCCACGACATGTTTAACAGTTAAAGAAGTTGTGTCAAAATTTTGTACTACGAAGTTAACACCGGTCAGTATAGAGTCTGTTTTTGAAATAAGCCCATTTAGTGATCCGGCAAAACTGGAGATAATGTTAGACATCTCCGAAAATTTATCAGATACTTTACGGAGGCTTGAGTCAGCCTCGTAAGTTGCTCTTTTTAAAGCTATGTAGACCCCTTCGTCTGTTAAAAGTTTTCCAATTGTTCCCTTTCCGTTGCGAACTTCGCCAAGTATACCTGTAAACTCATCGACCATCTGTTTCACACTTGCTATAGTTTGTCGCGTTTCCAATATAATTTGTGACAATTGTGGTGATTCAATTGAGTTGAGTGTGTCTCCAGGTTGCACGGTTTTTGCCTCGTTGCTTCCCGGGGTCAATATTACATACTTGTTTCCAACGAGCCCCTCCGTTTCAATCATTGCCCTCGAGTCCTCTTTAATAAACTTACGGCTGTCGGCAAAAATTTTCATATTCACAAGAGCAATTCTATTAGAAATATGGATGTCGGTTACTGTACCCACGTCAATGCCAAGAAGTCTAACAGAGGCTCCTTTTTTTAATCCTTCAACTGAATTAAAACGGGCATAGAGGGGGTAGGAGGTGGTAAAAATCCCTTCTCTGCCGCCGACAAGAAAAACTGCAGCTGCAACAATTATTGCACCTATTGTGATGAATAATCCGAGCAATGCTGCATTTTGTTTTTTCATATTTACGACGTACTTTACGTTTCTAAATTTGTAAAAGGCTCAGAAAGCTCTTCTAAAGAATCCCTCGACCTCCGGGTCCTTTATTGATGCCAGTTCGCTTAATGTTCCGCTGTATTTTAACACACCGCCATTCAAAACTCCAGCCCTGTTACTTACTATGCTCGCACAGAGTATGTCATGTGTAACGACAATAGCAGTTACTTTAAATCGGCTATGCATATCACTTATAAGTTGGCTGATCTCAACAGAGGTTATTGGATCAAGTCCTGTCGTCGGTTCGTCATAGAGAATTATTTCAGGTTCTGTAATTAGTGCGCGGGCCAGTGCTGCCCGCTTTCGCATTCCACCAGACAATTCAGAAGGCATCTTGTCTGCTGCATCTGCCAATCCAACTAAAGTTAAATAGTGTTCGGCCTTCTCATTTGCTTCACCGGGTGAAATTTTCCTATTCCGTCTAAGATTGAAGGTAAGATTTTCCCTTACACTGATGGAATCATATAGAGCACCTCCCTGGAAAAGAAACCCAATGCTTCTGCGAACTTCATTGATTGTTTTACGGTTCCTGGGGTTAATCAGTTTCGATTTAACGAATATTTCTCCTTTGTCAGGTGATAGCAATCCAACTATGCATTTTAATGTAACACTCTTACCTGTCCCGCTCTTCCCCAAAATAGTAAATGTTTCACCCTGAGCGACACTAAGGTTAAGGCCAGTTAGAACACGGTTTCCCTGAAACTCTTTTTCAAGATTGGTTATGTATATAGCTGATAAAGGTTCACTATTCATTTTATTCGAAAATCAATATTCCCAGTTTTACTGCGAATAGGTCGGTTATGAGTATCAAGAAGGAGGCGAAAACCACGGACGCTGTAGCTGCCTTTCCAACGCTTGTTGTACCTCCGTGAGCATTGAACCCAAAGTAAGAACCAACTGCTGCAATTATGTACCCAAAAATGAACGTCTTTGTAAACCCAGGTATTATATCAGCTATTGTGAGGGAGCTTATTACTGAACTTGTATATAATTGCCAGCTGGTTCCTCCTGAAATAAATGATACAGCATAAGCTCCCGTTATTGAAAGGAAATCCGCATATGCTGTCAACAGAGGCAGTGCTATGATTCCCGCTGCAATTCTTGGCACGACCAGGAATCTGTATGGGTCAATTGATGAAACTTCAAGAGCGTCTATCTGTTCGGTCACTCTCATAGAACCAATTTCTGCACCAATTCCACTTGAAACTCTCCCTGCTACAACCAGTGCAGTGATAACAGGCCCAAGTTCCCTTACAACAGAAATTGCTACCATTGCCGGAAGGAAGGACTCAGCTCCAAAACGTTCCAATGTTGGCCTTGTCTGAAGGGCAAGGATTAATCCCATCAAGAGTCCTATTACGCTTACAAGAGGGAAAGATTTCAAGCCAAAATTTTCCAGATGTTTTGCAAATTCCTGACCTTCATACGGCGGCCGTGGGAGTTCTTTAAAAAACCTGAGAGAAAAGATGGCCATTTCATAAATATTTTCAAAAAAACTTTTCATTTTCAGGATTTTGCAGTTGCTCTTTCTGAAACCAGACGGCTTTCACCTCTTACGGCACTTATCCATTTTGGTGTTGCATCGGAGAGTATAATCAGCACGCTGATAAGTATGATGCTCGTCAATATGAAATTGACGTAACCCTGGATTAGAAGTCCCGGCCTGTGCGTCATTGGTAGATAAATTTTGGTGATATTCATAATTCCTGCGGTAATTGTAGTAATCCCTACAAATGTCATGGGGATTAAAGTAACCCATGCGTATTTTGCCCGGCCGCGATTTATGATGAATGTTGTACCAATTGCAAGAGCGACTGTGGCAAGGAGCTGATTAGCAGCACCAAACATCGGCCAGATGGATGAAATCGTTCCGGTGTATATAAAATATCCCCATGCAAAGACAATTATTGTGCTTGTTATTATTGTCCCGGGAATCCAGCTGGTGCGCGAAAACGGAGCATAAATTTTTCCCATTGCTTCCTGCAGTACAAAACGGCCAATTCTTGTTCCCGCATCAATGGTGGTTAGAATAAAGAGTGCCTCAAACATTATGGCAAAATGATACCAATAGGCCATTAAGCCTTTAAGTCCAGGAATTGCGGAGAAAATTTGTGCCATTCCCACAGCAAGTGAAACCGCTCCGCCTGTTCTTCCTGCAAGTTGCTCCCCTACCTCGTTTGAAAGAGCAGCAAGATTAGTTGCATTAAAACCCATTGATTTAAGCTGAACAGCGAGGGTTGTGAATTTTTCTACCGGAACATTTATTGCAAAATAATCAAGCGGATAGAGACTTGTGGCTGCTATGAGAGCAAGAATGCCTACAAATCCCTCTGCGAGCATTGCTGTGAAGCCAATAGTCTTGATGTGTGATTCCATCGAAACCATTTTGGGTGAAGTACCTGAACTTACAAGAGCGTGAAATCCCGAAATCGCACCGCAGGCAATTGTTATAAAGAGGTAAGGGTACAATGTCCCGGGAATAATAGGGCCGCCACCCCGATCGAAAATTGTGAATGCTGGCATTTTTAAATCGGGAGCAACTATTATAACTCCCAGAGCCAGGAATGCAACTACACCAAGCTTCATGAATGAGCTGAGGTAGTCTCGAGGTGAGAGCAAGAGCCACACCGGCAGTACAGATGCGAAAAATCCATATGTTGCCATTAGTATTGTTAGGGTATGGTGATCAAAGGTAAAATAAGGCGCAAGGAATGAGTTTGGGATGTACCTGCCAAAGATAACAGACAGGACCAGAAGCACGACTCCAATGGTGGTTGCTTCTGCGGTCTTACCCTTTCTAAATTTGAACATCCACCATCCCATGAATAATGCTATCGGAATAGTTGAGGCTATGGTAAATGTTCCCCATGGACTTTCAGCGAGGGCATTTACCACCACAATTCCCAGCCCAGCCAGTGCCACGACAATGATTATCAGAATTGCCACAGATGCTGTAACACCGCTGAGTGGACTTATTTCTGAACGAGCTATTTCCGCCAGTGATTTACCATCGTGGCGAACTGATGCGACAAAGATTATGAAATCCTGTACAGCACCGGCAATCACCACACCTAGCAAAAGCCACAGGAAACCGGGGAGAAATCCAAATTGTGCAGCAAGCACTGGACCAACCAGCGGGCCAGCTCCAGCGATTGCAGCAAAATGATGGCCAAACAAAACCCACTTACTCATTGGATAGTAGTTGTGTCCATCATAGAGCCTGTGCGCAGGCGTCACCCTGGAGTCATCAAGTACAGCAACTTTTGCTGCAATAAAGCTATAATAAAATTTGTAAACAATGGCAAAAACTGCCAATGTGATTAAGATTAGCGGCATCGCATTCATGATTCTTACCTTTGCCTTTGCTAAGATTTTAACTAAACTTTTTGTGAATTTAAATAGCGCCAGCTGAAAAGTCTTTTAACTGATTCCATAACCTTGCTTATTTTTGTGTTCAGGGCTATTTTTTTATATTCCATATGGACAAAACCTCGATAAGAAAATCTAATCACGTAGAAATTGTTTTAAATAAAAGGGTAGACTATCAAAAATCAACCGGTCTGGAACGGTTTTCTTTTCTCCACAATGCGCTTCCTGAGATAAATTTTTCGGAAATTGATACGAAAGTGAGGTTTCTTTCGCACACTTTTTCTGCTCCAATAATGGTCTCATCCATGACTGGTGGCTTTAAGTACGGTGAAAAAATAAACTCAATGCTGGCCAGATTTTGTGAAGAGCGCAGTATCCCATTGGGAATTGGCAGTCAAAGGCAAGCCATTGAAAATTCAAAATTTCGTGGCAGTTTTACCATTATAAGGAAAGTAGCCAGGAGCATATTTGTTATTGCAAACATTGGAGCTGTTCAAGTTGCCCGCGGATTATCTAAAGAAGTTGTAACAAACCTCATTGACATGGTAGAAGCAAACGCCATTGCTGTCCATCTTAATTCCCTGCAGGAGTTTATTCAGCCCGAGGGAGAAAGACAATTTAGCGGCGTCCTAAGGGGGATTGAAAAACTTGTTAAACAAAGTGGTGTGCCTGTGGTTGTTAAAGAGACGGGTGCAGGAATAAGCTCTGATGTAGCGAGGAAGCTTATAAATGCCGGCGTTGCTGCAATTGACATTTCCGGTTCGGGAGGAACAAGTTGGGCAGCTGTTGAAACATTAAGGAGCCGGGAGAAACGCCTCGGGTTAAAATTCTGGGACTGGGGAATCTCTACAGCCGATTCACTCGTACAGGTAAATTCCTTGACTGAGCGTTCGAAAATAGCTTTGATTTCCTCTGGTGGTATTCGTGATGGGATTGATGTAGCGAAATCAATAGCGCTTGGTGCTGATATGTGCTCTGCTGCTCAGCCTTTTTTAAAAGCGTTGTCGAGAGGGGGGGTAGCGGGATTAAATCGCGAACTGGATTTCTGGATTGAAGAACTTAAGGGTGTAATGTTTCTTACTGGAAATAAAAATATAGAAAAACTTAAGAGAGAAAAGCTGGTGAAGGTTAAAGATTGAAAGACTTTACAGATTATTTAAGTAAAAGGCGAGCGCAGATTGAATTGACGATTGAAAATTCAATGGCGCTTATTGAAAACTCTCCTCTCAGGGACGGTGTCAGGTATGTTCTTTCACTTGGCGGCAAGCGCATTCGTCCTTTGATAGCTGTGCTGAGCGCAGAAGCTGTAGGCAGATTAAACGATGATGTCTTATACGCAGCCGCTGCAATAGAAGTGCTGCACAATTTCACTCTCGTGCATGATGATATAATGGACAATTCCGAGACCCGTCGCGGAAAAGAGACCGTACATGTTTTGTTTGGACAAAGTGTAGCAATTTTGGTTGGCGATATCATGATGGCGTTAGCTTACGACATTATGAGTGGGTGCAGCGAAGACAAATTAAAGTCAGCTCTCAGGATTTTCAACAAAGCTGTTGCAGATGTTTGCAACGGCCAGGCTTTAGATGAGAATCACAGTAAAGTTGATGGCGCAACGCTGGCGCGTTATGAAGAAATGATTTGCAAAAAAACAGGCGCTTTATTGAAAGCTTCCGGGCAACTTGGAGCTCTTCTTGGCGGCGGCAATGAACATCAAGTTGAAATATTTGGTAAATTTGGCAGGAATTTGGGAATAGCGTTTCAAATACTTGATGATATATTAGATATTGAAGGTGATCAAACCAAATTCGGCAAGCCAAGAGGGCTTGATATTGTAGAAAAGAAGAAAAACTATCTATATTTGAAAGCTCGAGAGCTTACCGAAAGGAAAGTGTTTGATTTAATTGATGCCATATACTCGAAATCTAAAGTTAGCAGTGACGACATTGCATTTGTAAGTCGTGTTTATGAAGAAAATGGTGTGATTATGGCTGGTCATGCTGAGGTCGAGAATTATACCCGGGAGGCTATTGATGCGTTATCCGAGATTCCAGAGTCGCAAGCCAAAGAAGCTATTATTGAACTGGCCAGGTTACTTGTTCTCAGAAAGTTTTAATGATACAAAGAGAAGTTGTTGTAAAGAATAGGCTCGGCCTACACACGAGACCGGCAGCATCGCTTGTTAAATTAGCAGCAAAATTCAAATCTGATTTCTTCTTAGAGAGGGATGGATATAGTGTCAACGGCAAAAGTATTATTGGTGTTATGACTCTTGCAGCAGAGCAGGGTGCGAGGTTAATTTTGACTTTCGATGGTCCAGATGAACAGGAAGCAGCTGCGGCTGTTGTGAATTTTTTTGATAGAGGTTTCGATGAAATCTGATAAACCAGAGGAAATCCGATTAAAAGGAATAGCGGCATCCCCTGGCATTTCAATCGGGCGTGTTCTCATCCTTAAGAAAGATGGTGTAGTAATTGAAGAGCGCTTAATTGATAATGCCGAGGCAGAGATCATGCGGCTTCAACGGGCAATTGAGAAATCTGCCAGTGAGCTTGAAAAGATTTACAATACAGCGTTTGAGAAGATCGGAAAGGACAAAGCACGCATTTTTGAAGCTCAGTTGATGATGCTTTCTGATCCAGTCTTTGTGGAAACCGTGAAGAATAGGATTTCCAGAGAACGGAAAAATGCTGAATATATTGTGGCAGATGAACTCAGCAAGCAGACGGAGATGCTGAGGAAGAGTGATAGTGAGATATTTAAACTCAGAGCACTTGAAATTGAAGATGTAAAAAATCGCATTATAAGAAATCTCAGTGAGGCAAAGCTCCGTTCTCGTTTTGAAGGGAATCCAATCATTGTAGCCAGCGAGCTGTCGCCAGCAGATGCAGTCCTCCTCAGCAGGAATGCAGTGCTTGGCTATGCAAGTGATTATGGTGGGGCTCGCTCTCATGCATCCATTCTTGCTCGTTCATTAGGCATACCTGCAGTGGTGGCTTTAAGGGAACTTACAAGGCATGTCAGAGATGGCGATGAAATTATTCTTGATGGTTATAGGGGAACTGTTATTATAAATCCAGCGCCGGAAACCCTGGAGAAATATGTGACGCGAAAGAACTCATGTGATGCATTTGACAATGAGTTACTTGCTCAGGCAGCAGAGCCTGGATTGACAACTGATGGCCACCGTGTAAAAGTTGAAGCTAATCTTGAGCTTCTGGAGGAGCTCCCTTTGCTCAAGGGGCACGGAGCTGAGGGTATAGGGCTCTTTCGCACTGAACCAATGATAATAGACCTCAATGCCGTTCCAGATGAGGATTATCAGTTTGAAATTCTCAAACAGGTTGTTGAAGCGGCATTCCCAAATCCTGTTGTGATTAGAACCTTTGATATTGGAGGGGACAAGCTTTTTGTTGAAGAGCATTCCGAGCCCAACCCGTTTCTGGGTTGGCGGGGAATTAGAATGTTGCTTGACCGACCTGATGTTTTAAAGGATCAACTGAGAGCTATTCTGAGGGCGAGCGCATATGGTAAATGTAAGATTATGTTTCCAATGGTTGCTACCGTTGAGGAGGTGATTAAAGCAGTTAATATACTGGACGAGGTTAAGCATGAATTTGATTCCAAAGGTGTAAAATATGATAAGGATATGAAGGTTGGGGTCATGATAGAAATTCCATCTGCTGCATTGATGAGCAAGGAAATAGCCAGGTATGTCGATTTTCTTAGCATTGGGACAAATGATCTCGTTCAATATCTTCTTGCAGTTGATCGTACTAATGAGTTAGTTGCAAATCTCTTCGATGAGTTTAATCCAGCTGTGATTAGAACTATCAAGTATGTCATAGATGCAGGTCATGAAGCGGGAATAAAGGTTGCTATGTGCGGTGAAATGGCAGGGAATCCGCTTGCCACTGTAATGTTATTGGGGATGGGTTTGGACGAGTTTAGTGCAGTAAGTTCAGTGCTCCCTGTTTTGAAAAAAATTATTAGAGAAACCAATTACAAAAGCGCCCGCAAATTTGCAAGGCAGATTTTGAAAATGGAGTCCTCGGAGGAAATCCGGAGGGAACTGCGTGAGTATTTGAAGCAAAGATTTGAAAGAATTTATTACACAACAATTAGTGAGGAAAACTTTGATTGATAGTACGATAATTTCGAAAATTGATTCATCGGGGATGTACGAACTTATAAAATCCTTTCCCGAACAAGTTGAAGCAGCACTGGAAATTGCTGCAGCTGCAAAGCTCTCTATATCGAGTAGAAAGGTTCAAAACATTGTTTTAACCGGATTAGGAGGGTCAGCAATTGGCGGCGACATTTTGCGGAGCTATTCAGCAAATCAGCTGAGAGTTCCCATGCAAATCAACCGTAGTTACACATTGCCAGGATATGTGAACAGGAATACCCTGGTCGTTGTCTCAAGTTACTCGGGCGAAACTGAAGAGACAATTTCAGCATATTTACAGGCTAAAAAGAAGGGTGCACAGATTATTGTCATTTCTTCCGGCGGCACTATTGGAAAAAGAGCGCTGCGCAATTCAGACAACTGGATTAAGATACCTGGTGGTTTGCCGCCACGTGCTGCATTGGGCTATTCGTTCTTTACCTTATTATCAGCGTTTGATAAAGTTGGAATAATAAAGGTGGGTCGAAATGAAACCAGGGAGGTAATTCTCTTATTAAAATCTTTAAGAGATGAATATTCAAGATACGAAAATGCCCCCGAACCACTCAGGATAGCCAGCTTGATGAAAAACTCCCTGCCTATTATTTATTCTGCTTCAGACCATTTTGATGCGGTAAATTTACGCTGGCGAGGACAAATTTCAGAAAACGCAAAGGCTGTTGCCTATGGAAATTTTTTGCCAGAAATGAATCATAATGAAATTGTAGGGTATGCAACGCTTGAAGATATTTTGAAAAGGTTCTTTGTGATCTTTTTACGCGATGTTGGAGATCATCCCAGAGTTCGAACCCGCTTTGATTTAATGAAGGAAATCATCAGTAATTATTGTGGCTCAATTCTGGAAATACATTCAAAAGGGAAGTACCTTCTCAGCAGAATGTTTAGCTTAATTTACCTTGGGGATTGGGTTAGCTATTATTTGGCAATTGAAAAGGGGGTTGATCCAACTCCCGTAAAAAACATAGATATACTCAAGAAGCAACTTGCAGAAGTGAAGCGGTAAAAAAACAGAATAAGCCAGTTTTAGAGCGACTCTTAATCACCTGCTCAATTTATTTTGTTCAATTGTTTTATGTCCCAAAAAGAGCTGCTACTAAAAAGGTGGTTCATCGGCGGATTCATCGTCCAGCACGTCTGTACCATCAGGTGCTGTGACAAATTTGTGATAGTTCTCAAAGCGAGCATTTTCTCTAATGAATGTTAGCCTGACTGTATCGGTCGGGCCATTACGCTGCTTTCCCACAATGACCTCTGCAATATTTTTGGTTGAATCTCCATTTTCGAATTCCTGTATTCCATATAGTTCCGGTCTATGGATGAAAATTACGACGTCGGCATCCTGTTCAAGGGCTCCTGATTCGCGCAGGTCAGACAGCATTGGCTTTTTGTCTGAATGTTCTTCAACCGCCCGACGGAGCTGTGATAGTGCAATTACCGGGATATCAAGTTCTTTTGCAAGTACCTTGAGATTTCGTGAAATTGATGATATTTCACGTTCACGGCTTTCAGCGTTAGGTGGACCCTGCATCAGCTGAAGATAGTCAACTATTATCATTCCGATGTTATGTTCAGTCTTAAGCCTCCTCGACCTTGCGCGCAGTTCAAGGATTGAAAGTGCGGGAGTGTCGTCAATGAACAGCGGAGCGCGTGCCAGTTTCCCAACAGTTGTTGATATTTTTGTCCATTCATCTTCAGGTAGCGTACCTGTTCTAAGTTTTTGAGCATCAACTCTTGCTTCAGCTGCAAGCAGGCGAATCAACAGCTGTTGTTGTGACATTTCAAGGCTATATATAGCAACTGGGTATTGGTATTTTACAGCAGCATTGCGTGCAAGTGATAGTGCAAATGCGGTTTTGCCAACAGCAGGTCTAGCAGCAATGATTATAAGATCACTGTTTTGAAACCCACCTGTTAGTTTGTCAAGGTCTGAGAAGCCAGATGGAACTCCCGTTACCCCGCCCCTCATACCATGTAATTTTTCAAGCACTTCCATTGTTTTGGTAATTGCTTGCTGCATCGGAACAACAGAGCGTTTAAGGCGGGCTTCGGAAACCTTGAAAATCTCTCTCTCAATATCATCAATCAGGCTAAATGCATCCTCACGGTTGTCATAACATCTGTGTATGCTGTAGGACATTGAGATGATCATTCTCCTCAGCATGTATTTCTCGGCAACAATTTGTGCATGAGCCTCGATATTTGCCGAAGAAACAACAGATGTCACAAGTTCATTTAAATAAGGCGATCCACCTATATTTTCCAGGTAGCCTTCTTTCTTCAGTTCTTCTCTAACTGTGATTACATCAATTTCAGTATTCCTTGCATATAGTTCAACCATTGCAGCAAAGATCTTTTCATTTGCGGTGGAATAAAAGTAATCGGGCTGGAGGAGTTCCACAGCAACTGGCACCGCATGCTTATCGAGTAACATCGCTCCAAGGACAGCTTTTTCCGCATCAATATCGTGAGGTGGTACTTTTGCCTCTGATTCCCTGTTTACTGGCGTGCCTATACGAATAGCATCAATTTTTCTAGGTTCATCAAAACTTGTTGCCATTTTCACTCCACCTCGTCATATAACTTCCTTAGTCTTTGCATGTCTTCCCATGCTGGCCTCTTCCAGTTCGGGTTTCTAAGGAGAGCAGCTGGATGATAGGTGACGAGCACCTTTATACCTGAATAGTTATAAATTCCAGTTCGTAACTCTGACAGTGAAGCATTTGTTTTAAGCAATGCCTGAGCTGCAGTCCTGCCAAGGCAAAGAATCAGCTTCGGCTTTATGAGATTAAGCTGTTTCCTTAAGTAAGGCTCGCAAGCTTCAACCTCTGAAGGGAGGGGTTCTCTATTGTTCGGAGGTCTGCACTTCAGAATGTTGCATATGAAAACTTCTTCCCGGCTCAGCTGCACTGCTGCCAGAATTTTGGTCAAAAGTTGTCCAGCGCGGCCCACGAACGGCGCACCCTGTTCATCTTCGTCGGCTCCCGGGGCCTCTCCTATAAGAACCAGCTTTGCATTTGGGTTTCCCGTTCCGAACACAAAGTTCTTTCTTGAAGACCCAAGCGGACACTTCAGGCAGTTTTTGATCTTGGAATTCAGTTCGTCGAGTGATTGACTCTCGTTCCACTGGGGGTCGATATTCCAGCTGCTATTGACAACTGGCTGAAAAAGGCTTTCCTCTTCTACCAAAGCCTTCACTTTCACTTTTGTTGGGGGGGTTATGCTGGTGTTCTTTTGCACTTTCGAGAGTATTTGTTCGGTCGGTTTATCAACTGAATTTATATTTGATTTAGTTTTTTCTGAGTTTGCTTTATTAAAAAACAGTAAATCTTCTCCATACAAGTCGGCTTGCTGCCGCAGGTAAGTTTCTATCTTTAAAAGGATATAATTTGGCATATTTTGGAAATTTTCTTTACTCATTGGTTAAAGAATTTATTCTTACGAGGAAAGAAAAGCAACCTTATAAGTTTCCAGGATCGGAATTAACTTTTGGCATTGCATCAAGTCGAATTGTTGCCACGGTTCCTCTGCCTGTTTCGCTTGAAATCTCTATGGTCCCGTTGTGTTCTTGAAGAATGCGTTTGGTCACAGCCAATCCTAGTCCCGTTCCCTTTCCCGGTTCTTTTGTTGTAAAGAAAGGAGTAAATATCTTCTGAAGGTTCTCTGGTGGTATTCCTTCACCTGTATCTCTTATTATAATGGTCACCTTTTCTTCACCGGAATTAGATTTATCCGCTTCAGTTTCAATTTGAAGATCTCCGCCCGCTGGCATGGCGTGGAAAGAATTTACTATGATGTTTAAAAATACCTGGTAGAGCAATGCCGGATCGCCATAAATAAGTGGAAGGTCTTGTGAAAAGTTTGTTTTAATCTCAATTTTATTTTTTTCGAATTGGAGATGAACAAACTCCAGAACATCTTTTATCAATGTGTTTAAATCAACTGGTTGGAGTGAAATAATTTTTGGACGTGCAAAATCGAGGATTTGCCTAATAAGCCGGGTTATTCGCTTGGTCTGGTTGACAATTGCTAATAGCTCATTGTAACCTTTGTCTTCTGGAGTCATGTCCATAAGCAAAAATTCCGCATTGCCAGATATTATGTTCAAAGGCGTTCCTATTTCGTGGGCAATCCCCGCAGATAGTTGCCCAACGGTAGCTAATTTTTCGGTTTGAATAATTTGTTGCTCAAGATTCTTTTTTTCGCTTATATCTGACTCAATCCCCATGTACCCAATCTTCTTCCCTTTAAGATAAATTGGAGTAATGGTTGTCCAGACAGGGACCTCCCTACCATCCTTGCATCTATTTATAATTTCACCTTTCCACTGGTCGTACCTGTTAAGAGAATTCCACATTTGCCGATAAAGCTCAGGAGTTGAGTGACGGGACTTAAGTATTCTCGTGGTTTTTCCTATAGCTTCTTCTCTTGAAAATCCGTAAATTTTTGTGAATGCGTCATTAACTTCAATGATTGTTCCATCTGTATTTGTAATTACTATGGCATCTGTCGAGTTCATAAAAGCGCTGTGGAAGAGTTCAGTCTTCTCTTCAAGTTCCTTTTCCTTGGTGATGTCCTTATTAAGACCAATGATTCCTATGAAGTTCCTTTTATCATCAAATATGGGATACCATGATTTAAGCAAATAAGCAATTGACCCGTCTTTTTTGATTATTCTATGTGTAATGTTCTCAACGCTCACATGTTCCCTGACGATCTTCTCAAATTGTTCCCGGACTTGTTTTCTGTCTTCCGGGTGAACTATCTCAATGGGATGTAATTTTCCGGATATAAAATCTGATGCAGGATAGCCGGTGATTTGTTCGGCATTATTACTCACAAAATAAACATTTGCTAGCTCATCAAATTGGAAGATTAAGTCGCTTTGTGAATAAATTATATGAGTTGTTCTTACATCATCAGATCCGGGGCTATTATTTTGTGAATTAATCAAGACCGCATATAATTCATCACCAGCTGAAGTAGAAAAAGGGATGATTTCACAGCTTACTCTAAGGTGGCCGTTTGTCGTTTTTAAGGTAACCAGTTTATGTGGTAAGAGGTGAGAATTTTGTTCTGCATCTTCAAAAAGATCATCTAAATATTTTGGAGATTTGCCATTTTCCAGAAATCTTCTCAAGTGCAAATTAAGGTGGAGAATTTCCTTTTTTTTATTAATAATCAGAGCGGGGAATGGAATTAACTCGACTAATCGGGTCATTCCTCTTTTAAAGAGAGATTCCTCATTTAAATTCATTTTTTAAAAGATTGCTCCTGAAGAATTAAACTGTCCGCGAGAAGATGGGTTTTTCTTTCATCATCTTCTCAAGGTATGCGTCGAATGCCATCGCAATGTTTCTAATCACGAGTCTGCCCATGCCTTTAATAATGATTTTGTCATCTGTTAGCTCGAGCAGTTCGTCCTGTACAAATTCCTCCAGCTTTGGTAATGAAGATTTGAAATATTCATCGAAGTTAATTCCAAACTTTTCCTCGATTTTGCTTTTGCTCAGTTCCATGTCACACATAAGGCGCATGATAACATCTTTCCGAATGATGTCATCCTGTGTCATATAGTAACCCAGTGCAGTGGCGAATTTGCCCTGCTCGATTGATTTGTAATAATCCTGAAGGGACTTGAAGTTCTGGGAGTATATGTTTCCGAACTGACTTATCGCAGAGTTACCAAACGCATACAGATCTGCGCCAGCGTGAGTTGAATAGCCCTGAAAGTTTCTGTATAGTGTTTTCTGTTTTTGTGCTATTGATAACTCATCGTCAGGTTTAGCAAAATGATCCATACCAATATAGATATATCCTGAATGAGTCAACAACTCAATTGTCATTTTCAGTATTTCAAGCTTTACTTCCGGAGGAGGAAGAGTCGATTTATCAATTAGCTTCTGATGTGGCTTTAGCCAGGGTACGTGCGCGAAATTGAAAACAGCAATTCGCTCCGGTGATATGTCAATAACTTTGCGCAGGCTCTCCTCAAAAGACTCAAGTGTCTGATATGGGAGTCCATAAATCATATCAAGATTGACACTTTTAAACCCCAATTTTCTGCTCCACTCTACAGCTTCCCGCGTAATTTCTTCTGGCTGAATTCTGTTCACGGCTTTTTGGACGTGTGGATTGAAATCCTGCACGCCCATGCTGATGCGGTTAAATCCAGACTCGCGAAATGCCTGCATATGCTCAAATGTCAATCCTCGCGGATCAATTTCCACTCCCGCCTCCATTTCAGGGTCGAGATTAAAGTTGGAGCGTATAGAGTTAGCAAGCGACAAGATCTCGTCAGGTTCGAGATAGGAAGGCGTGCCCCCTCCCCAGTGAAGCTGACCAACTTTCCTAAATTTGTTTAAAAATGAGGCTGTTAGCTTAATTTCAGAATTGAGGTACTTCAGGTATTCCGTTATCCGTGGTCGGCTGTGAGTAACAAGCATGTTGCAACCGCAAAAGTAGCAAAGAGTGTCACAAAAAGGGATATGAAAGTAAAGAGAGAGTTCTGTGTGGTTATCCTCAGAATTATTTTTCTGAATTTCCTTACGGAAATCAGCCTCAGTAAAAGTATGGCTGAAAGCTGGCGCCGGAGGGTAACTGGTGTACCTTGGTCCAGGTCTATCGTACTTTCTTATAAGCTCTATGTCAATATTAATTGGATCCATATCCTGCTCCAGAACAAATTTTAAATTGCTCTTACTAAAAAGCTCCTCAGATAAAATCTAACTCGACTTCAGTCGAAGTTCAAGGAACGAGATTTTTGAAATAGAGTTTGTTTTCAATATCTTATTAAAGAATACGAATCTTACATATTCCACCAGGAATTTGGAGAAATAATGATTCACATACATACTGCCCGTTTGCTGACGACCGGAGGAACGATGATGCTGATGAGCTTTTATCTGGTAATTGGTTCACTCTGGATAATTTTTGGATTGGTATATGAACTTTCACCATTAGAAAAAATGGCTTCTTTCAATGTGATAATGACCAGCGCCTCTATAATCTGGTCGGCCATAAGCGCGGTTATTGCACTGGTGTTCGTAGGGCAGTCGAGGAAACTTTTGAGAAAGTTGAGGCATGAGAGAAAAGCTTGAAAAATTGAGAGAAAGATATGCGGAAGTAACAAGACTTCTCACTGAACTTGATGCGGCTTCAAACCAGGAGAAATATCGTGAGCTGTCGAAGGAACACAGTGAGCTTCAGGAGATCATAAATGTATACGATGACTTACTGGGTCTTGAGAAAGCCTTTTTAGACACCAAGGAGGTTGCTTATTCAGCGGATGATCCAGAGTTCAGGCAACTTGCCAGAGACGAGATGGATGAACTTGAAAAAAAGATATCAGAAAAAGAAGAAGAGTTGAAGGCGATGTTGCTTCCAAAGGATCCTAATGACGGAAAGGATGTCATCATTGAAATTAGATCTGGCACGGGTGGGGAGGAAGCTGCCCTTTTTGCTGCGGATTTGTACCGAATGTATACCAGATATGCTGACCGCAAGAAATGGAAAGTGGAGACTCTCGATTTCAATGGTACCGGGATTGGTGGTTTTAAGGAGGTTATTTTAAGTATAAGCGGGAAAAACGTGTATGGTGACCTTAAATATGAAAGTGGTGTGCACAGAGTGCAAAGGGTACCTATTACAGAGTCAAGCGGCAGGATACACACCTCTGCTGCCAGCGTAGCGGTATTGCCGGAGGTTGAAGAAGTAGAAGTTGAGATCGATCCTGACGACCTGCGCATAGATGTTTATAGAGCTGGTGGGCATGGCGGGCAAAATGTTAATAAGGTAGAGACAGCAATTCGTATCACACATCTTCCGACCGGTATAGTGGTACAGTGTCAGGATGAGCGCAGCCAGTATAAAAATCGTCAGAAGGCTATGAAAATTTTGCGTGCGAGATTGTATGATCAAATGGTTCGACGGCGCAACAACGAAATTGCAGAAAAACGAAAGACAATGGTAAAGACAGGTGATCGTAGTGAAAAGATCAGGACATACAATTTTCCACAAAATAGAATTACTGATCATCGTATTAATTATACCATTTACGACCTGCACCGTGTAATGGACGGAGATCTTGATGAATTAATTGAGCAGCTAAAGCTCGCTGACAGGAGTCAGCAGCTTGAAGTAATGTCAAAAGCTCAATGAACAAAAATAAGTTTCTTTAGTGTGAGGTATTTAATCTTAAGGGCTACCAGTATGGTGAAATTTCTTATAAACAATGCTAAACGAATCCAATAATAAAAATTAAAAATCAAGAGGTTGTTTAAAGAGATGAAAAGAATATTGGTACTTTTGGTCGCTTTCAATATACCAGTGTTTGCCACTGTGGTTGATTCAACAAAGCATCTTGAAACAATTGACACTTTAAAGATGAGCAACTCAAGACTCTGGATACCTTCCATGGTAACAGGATTGAACGTTAGTCAAATTGCCTTCAGCAACTGGACGCAGGGGGGGTCAAATGCTCTCACCTGGACAGTTACTGCTAACGTCGGTCTGGATTACAAGACTGACTCCTGGACACTTCGAAACAGGCTGAAGCTTGCGTATGGTAGAACGCGTTTGGGCAGTCAGCAATATATGACAAACGACAACGAGCTGTTTCAGGAAAGTGTACTTTCTTATGGAATTGGATGGGCTACCGATCCATTCATCAGTAATTCAATAAGAACAACTCTGACAAGAGGATATTCCTACAAAACAAATCCTCCCGTCTTAATTGCGAATTTTTTCGATCCTGGTTATGTCACACAAAGCCTTGGCTTCACATACAACAGGCTAAAATTTGTGAGTACCAGGCTCGGGTTAGCTGTGCAAGAAGTGTTTGCAAATAAGTACAGGCAATACACTGACAATCTTAGCACGCCAAATGCAGCAGAAGCTTTTAAACTTGAAACCGGCCTGGAGTCAGTCAGTCAAGGTAAGGTTCAGATAGCTGAAAATATTTTGTTGACTTCAGGGTTGCGGTTGTTCACGAGGTTTGAAAGCCTGGACGTCTGGGATGTCAGATGGGATAATGTTCTGGCAGCAAAGGTCAATTCATTTGTCAATGTGAACTTTAATTTTTTACTGGTTTACCAGAAGGACCAATCGTTGACAACGCAGATGAAAGAAGGATTGCAGCTTGGGTTAGTTTATACGATTTTGTGATGGCTTATGGAAAAAAGCTTTGGTTTTTTTGTCAATTAGAGATATATTTTAATTAAATTCCTCGGTAGCTCAACTGGCAGAGCAATCGGCTGTTAACCGATGGGTTGCAGGTTCGAGTCCTGCCCGAGGAGCCAGAATAAAAAAGGTAGAACCAATTACACGAAAAGTTCTACCTTTTTTATTTCCAGAGGGATCCTGTTGTTGTTCTGCTTCTAACGGAAATAGGCATTCTTGAAATTAGGTTAAGAGAAGTAAATAATAACTATCGAGCAGAATGCAACTGATAGCCGCAATAGGAGGCATTATATATTGAGTACTACAATACCAGACGTCTTCATAGTGCTCTTTACTATCTCACGCCTGAAGATTATCTAAATGGCAGAGTTAATGAAAGGCTCAAGATAAGTGACATGAAGTTATACAAGGCAGGACTTAATCGCATTGAGGCTAAAAATGCAGCGTGATTTATTAGCTTATTCAATAAACCAAAATGTCCATTTCACGATGAGGCAGGACACAGCATCAATAAACTTTCTCTTTTTTGAGGATTCTTTCATTTAATGAATAAACTTAGTCTAGAGCTTTCTGGCGCCCATGAGCCATGTATGCGTTGTTGACTATGTCCGAAAAAGGTCCTCCTTTTTATTGACAGGTGATTTGTCGTTCGTTAAATTACTCTGTCAAGCTAAAAGGGCACAGGTGAGTATTCGAAAGTAAATTGTTTTAAGGAGGAGTCTTGGAGATGACAATTGATACACCTGCATTAGACCGTAAATGGCATGTAATATATGTGATCACCCGTCATGAAAAGAAGGTATTTGAAGAATTGGTTAAGAGGGAAATAGAGGCATATCTTCCCATGCGGAAAGAACTACACGATTGGAGTGATAGGAAAAAATGGGTTGAGGTACCGCTCTTTCCTTCATACGTATTTGTCAAAGCTTGCTCAAGCGAGTATGAGTCCATTTACAATGTAAAGAGCTTCTTAAAGTTTGTTACTTTTAACGGGCGGCCATGTGTGGTTCCTGAATGGCAAATTGATGGGGTGAGAAATATCATAAAATGTTACCCAACTGACGTTGAGGTTCTTGAGGGAAGTTATCGAGGAATGTGGGCTGAGATAACATCAGGGCCTCTCACTGGGTTACAGGGTGAAATAATCGAATTAGTTAACGGTAAGACTTTCATTATAAGGATAGAAGGAATAGATAAGATTATAGGTGTAAGAGTTCCCGTTGGTGGAGTTCGAGTGCTGGGAACAGCAGGCCAGTTCGTTTGTGGTTGAAGTTTTGCCGTCCATTACTTAGAATTAAAGTTTAGAAAACAACAAGCAGGTGCAACATTATGAAGATAGCTATTATTGGTACAGGCTACGTGGGCCTGGTCACAGGAACGTGTTTTGCGGAAACCGGAAACCACGTCATCTGTATGGATGTGATGAAGGAAAAGATTTCAAAACTAAAAAAAGGGGTATCACCAATTTACGAGCCAGGTCTTGATTCCCTTATATCAAAGAACCTTACCGCAAAAAGATTAAGCTTTACAACCTCTCTCCAGGAAGCGGTTGTTTCAAGTAATGTAATCTTCCTGTGCCTGCCCACCCCACCTGGTGCTGATGGGAGTGCGGATTTAAAATATGTAAAAGAAGTTTCAGAAAAAATTGGTGATATTTTAAACAAAAATTCAATAACTGACTACAAACTCGTGGTGACGAAAAGTACCGTCCCTGTTGGAACAGCAGATGAGCTCAGGGATATTTTCAGAAATTATCCAGGAGCTCATATAGGTGTTGCATCCAATCCAGAATTCCTCAAGGAAGGAAATGCTGTTCAGGATTTTATGTTTCCCGATCGCGTGGTCATTGGTGTCGATGAATTGGAGGCCGAAAAGATCCTGCGCGAACTTTACGAACCATTCGTACGAACAGGAGCACCTATTCTGGTTATGGATTCAAGAAGTGCAGAAATGGTAAAGTATGCAGCCAATGCTTTCCTTGCTACGAGAATTTCATTTATGAATGAGATTGCACGCCTGTGCGAGAATCTCGGTGCTGATGTGGAGAAAGTTAGGACTGCAATTGGTTATGACAACAGGATTGGGCCAAAATTTCTTTTTCCTGGCATTGGTTGGGGGGGCAGTTGCTTTCCTAAAGATGTGAAAGCATTAATTAAAATGGGAGAACAGGTTTCTGTTGAAACAGCAATTGTTTCGGCTGTCAATGCTGTCAACGATAAACAAAAGCGGCTGATTCCGGAAAAGGTAAAAAAGCATTTTGGACAGAACCTTGCAGGAAGAAAGTTTGCTGTGTGGGGACTTTCATTTAAACCGAAGACAGATGACATGCGAGAGGCTCCGTCAATTGTTGTCATAAACGAACTTGTGGAAGCCGGAGCAAATATCGTTGCTTTTGATCCCGTAGCCATTGAAAGGGCAAAGGAAGTTTTTCAGACCGGAAACGCCTCGGGTGCTTCCACCAGAGGGGCATTGAAACCCGGCAGAATAGATTTTGCTAAGGATCAATACGCTGCGTTGAAAGATGCCGATGCTCTAATACTTGTTACTGAATGGCAGGAATTCCGTGAACCGGATTTTCAACTTGTTAAGAAGTCTTTGAAGCAGCCCATCATATTTGATGGGAGAAATATTTATAATCCAGAAAGATTGCGAGAACTTGGTTTTGTCTATTATGGCATTGGTCGCAAATGACGCATACAAAATGAAAGATTAAATTATGGCAAGAATACTGATTACAGGTGGTGCAGGTTTTATAGGTTCTCATTTGTGTGATAGATTTCTGGCCGAAGGGGATGAGGTAATCTGTATGGATAACTTTATCACAGGGAGTCCGGATAACATATCGCATCTTTTTGGAAATTCTCGATTCAAATTCATTCAATACAACGTTACTGATTTTATATATATAGATGGTAAAATTGATGCTGTTCTTCATTTTGCTAGCCCTGCTTCTCCCATTGATTACTTAAAACTTCCCATTCAGACCCTGAAGGTTGGTTCACTTGGTACTCATAAGGCGCTTGGATTTGCAAAGGCAAAGGGTGCAAAATTCTTACTTGCATCGACCAGTGAAGTATATGGCGATCCTTTAGTGCATCCACAGAGAGAGGATTATTGGGGAAACGTCAACCCAATTGGAGTTCGTGGGGTTTACGATGAGGCTAAACGATTTGCAGAAGCTATGACAATGGCTTATCATCGTTATCATGGTGTGGACACAAGGATAGTTAGAATCTTTAATACCTATGGCCCAAGGATGAGGCTTGATGATGGTCGTGTCCTCCCTGCTTTCATGAAGCAAGCTCTTTTAGGTGAAGAACTCACGGCCTTTGGCGATGGAACTCAAACAAGGAGCTTTTGCTACGTAGATGATCTTGTTGAAGGGGTTTTCAGGCTTTTGAAATCAAGTTACACTAATCCGGTAAATATTGGAAATCCAGATGAAATAACCATACTTCAGTTTGCAAAAGAAATCATTGAACTGACACAAAGCAAAAGTAAAATAGTCTTCAAGCCTCTTCCTGAAGATGATCCAAAAGTCAGACAGCCGGACATCGCATTGGCGAGGGAAATTCTTGGATGGGAGCCAAAGGTAAGCAGGCGGGAAGGATTATTACGGACGCTCAAATATTTTAGGGAAAAAATAAAAGTCATTTGAAACAATATTCCAGCATAATCTGATTGTCTGTATCAAAAACATGATCCCAAAGAAAAACAAAGAAGCCGGTGCCACCCAGCGCACAAAAGGCAGCACCAGCTCGAGGGGGGCAAATCTTTGTTAGCTTTTTTTGGGAACAGCAGGACTTATCAGTTGATTCAGTAATTCGCTCTTTGTGAAATTTCTGCGATCAACGATGCTAATGTTTGTTCTGTTGTTATCAACGCTATCGAATATTTCATCAAATTTTTCTTTTTCAGAGAGGACAACGATTTTATGACTTTCCTTTGCAAATTCAATACCGCTCTTAAGATCTATGAAGTTGGCGTCAAATATAAGCTTTGCGGATGGATTTAATGCACTTTGATTGCGGAAAAATTCGTTGGGGGCAATGAACTTTATTTTGAAACTTCCTTCTCCTATTGTTTCACTGAGGAGTTTGTACAGTTCATTATCTTCGCTAACAAAAGTGATTTCACCAGGCTCTGAATTTAACGTACTTTCAAATTGATTGGATGGTGAAGGAACAGGAAAGTTTGGCATATAAACAACTACAGTTGTGCCTGCGCCATATTCACTGTTTACCCATATTGTTCCACCGTGCAACTCAACAAGTCGCCTGGTGAGAGCTAAGCCAAGTCCAGTACCATTTCCCGGTCTATTATCGCCTACTTGTACAAACGGTTTAAAAAGTTTATCGATATCTTCTTTTTTTATGCCAATTCCTCTGTCTGTTATTCTTATTTCGATGCCCTCGCCAGAGTTATGGATTTCAAGATTTACTGTGGCATCATGTGGGCTAAATTTAATGGCGTTGCTCAATATATTGTAGAGGATTTGTTTAAATTTTAAAGGGTCAGCAAAAATTGATTGAATTCCATTTTCATAAAAGGTTTCAAGTCTTATGTTTTTTTCGTCAAGTGTCGGTTTTAATATTCTCTTGACGCTCTCCACCACCTCTTTTACAGAAAATTGCTGAATTTGAAGTTGCATTTTACCTATCTCAACTCTGGTTAGGTCAAGTATATCGTTAATTAATGCTAAAAGATCTTTGCTTGCTGTAAGAATATTTGAAGCAAACTCTTTAATAATGTCTTTTGAAAGTTCCGTCGTGTCATCACGAAGAATATGAGCAAAGCCTATAATTGAATTCAGTGGCGTCCGAATTTCATGGCTCATATTTGCCAGAAATTCAGATTTTGATTGGTTTGTAACCTCAGCTCGCCTCAGCTCGTCTTCCAGGAATTTACCGGTTTTTTTAAGCCTGAAAATTAGCTGCTCTGTTTCAAAATAAGCGCCCAGAAGTTTTGCGGAAATTGAAATTACCTCAGCTGAATCTTCACGGGGCTTAAGAGCTATAATTGCGCCTGTTACTTTTCCCCGCGCAGAGAAGGGGATAGCATAATAACCTTGAGAGTTTATAATGTCTCCAGTCTGCACTTCATCGAGCATTATTTGAGGAATATTTATTATAAAACCAGCTTTTTCTGTAATTTCAAGTGCATCATTTTCCTCTCCCTTTGTTGCAAGCGCAATACCGTCGGAACCAGATGCCTCCAGCAGTTCTTTCAGAAATTTTTTGATATCATGGTTTAGAAGTAGCATCTGGAAGCTATTGAGGATAATCTGGAACCCTCTTTGAAGAATCTTTGCTTTTTCTACAGGTTCAAATACGACTATCTCGCTATCATCATCAGCTTTTATAATTATAAGGCGTGCAGTTACCTTTAGTCCGTCCCGTCTAATGTAGTTTATCTGCCTCTCAGCATGCGATATACCTTTCCCCATACCCTGGAGTTCTTCTAACCTGATGGAATTCGACAATACTTCGGATACTTCTTCACTTGTGGCGTTTGAATTTTCAAGGCCAAATATCTTATAAAACGATCGGTTTATGTGGGCTACTTTGAACTCATCGCCAGGATTGCCCGCGCCGTGTTTAATAAATACAACACCTACACTCATCTCGTCGAGGACTTTATAAAAGGCGTCGGTTACAGAATCCATTGAAATGCTGTATCTGAGAGTACCTGAAATCGCATTTTGAATTTTCTCTTTAATGATGTACTGCAGTTGACCGAATTCCAGGCTCGATACGTTATGCCTGGATTTCATCGAAATAGTGCATGAAAAATTTATATCTTCGATTGGTATGATGACTTCATTATATTGTCGTTCAGAGGTGGAGATGCGATATGGAGAGGTTAAAGTGTTAATGTTTGTCTGAACTCCGGTCTGTTTGTTTGAATCAAGATTTTTGATTCCCTCGGTAATTTTGAAATTTCCGAGCGATTTGCTGCTAAATGAGAGTATTCCTGATTGTGAATTAAAATCGTTCATAATGGATAAGAGTATATATCTAAGTCGCTTTTCAAGTGGGAATTCAGGTGAAATTCTAATTGCAGCTATTGAAGAAATTCGCTCAGCTGATCTCAATCGGTTTTCCAGTTCCTCTTTCTTTCTCACGATCACAAGCGCTGCTGTGAGCACCAGTGAAACTATTGCGGCAATGTAAATAGTTACTTCTGTCATATTGCCCTCCTCTTAAACCAGCAGAGTCGCCAGAGGCTTTCATGAATTTGTATATTCAAGTGCGTCAACGACCCAGTTTATGTAGTTCTTTCTTAAAAGTCTTTCTGCTGAAGCTTTAACTCTGGCTGCCTCTTCTGTCGTACTCCAGTTGGATTGATTTAAAGGGATATAGGATGCCTCGATATAAAGAGTTGGAATACCTGAGGCTAAGTCACGAACTGTACAATTGTTTCTAAACGATGCTGATACAACAAATAGGTCTACAGGGTTTGCCTCAAGGAATAACCTTGCCTCCATCGGTGACCATGTGAAAACTGTTTCAAACTTCGGGAGCTCCAAAGCCTTTGAAACAATTTCTGCTGTCTCCTTCCTTTCTACTAAAACCAGAGTCTTGCATACTATAAGCATTTTAAATTTCCTTCGCTCCAGTTACACACATATACATTGCAATGCCGTGCCGGAAATCCTAATTAATGGTTGAGAATAATGATGTGGTAAGTCGTTAGTTTATAGGATGTTACAAAAGAGGCTTAAATTACGAAGGGAGTTTCTCTACAGGGGATGGTAAAGTTTACATCAAAATTGAAATAATTACTTGTGAGCCGAGGGCTTTTTGGGAGATACGAAGATTACTTCCTCCCTGCTGAGCTGCACAGTACCCGGTTGACCTTTAACCTTTCTGACGTACTTTTTCATCGTGTAAGCAACCGGCACAATTGAGCTTGATCTCGCTTTACTATAGTGTGCAGCCAGTTCCGCTGCGTATTCAATGATTTTTTGTGGTGGATAGTTTCTTGTTCCGTTCCGTATTATCACATGTGACCCTGAGGCACCACGAACATGTAAAAATACGTCGTTTGGCCTGGCATAATTGAAAGTCAGCTCCTCATTATTGTGTATGTTTTTCCCAACATAAATTGCGTATCCCTGCAGATTAAACTGATGGAATTTGTTTTGAGCTGACGGACCTTGTTCATGCAACTTGATAATGGATTTTAGTTGCTGCTGTCCTTCCAGAAGTTCAACCTGTGACAATTCACTTTCCAATTTCTTAAGCTCCAGCTCTAACTCTTCCTTACGACGCAGTGTTTGAGACTGAGATATTTTTGCCTTCTTTGCTTTTTCAAAATACAGTTGCGCATTTTGAATTGCTTTGAGTTTTGGATCAAGCGGGACGGTGACGATCTCGTTTCCATACTTTGCCGTGTATGAGGACGATCCTCCTCCTACTGATGTAAGATTCTCCATTAATATTTCAGCATACATCCGATATTTTCTTTCTCTATGCTCAGCAATTTCTTTTTCAATTTTCTCAATTGTTCTTTTTATGTCCTCTATTTTTTCTCTAATGGTTTTAGATAAAGACGCCTTTAAATCTTCGGTTGCTTGATATCTGTCCGATTCCGAGATATACTTTATAACAGCTGCATTTACACTTTCACACGGCTCGCATTCAAGATTCGACAGGTGCTTCAGCTTTATGATGCTGAACAGGTACGGTCTATTTTGTTTGTAGTATATGTGAGGTGATGGGTGAGAAAGTTCATCAAGAATCTCATTTAAAATGTCGTTCAGCAACGTTTGTATAGACGCGTGTCCAACGTCAGATAATTTATCTACAGAGCTGTATTTTAAAATATTTTTAAAGCGAAAAATTACCTCCGAAGCCAGTTCATGAGATAGGTAAGGGAAAAAATGTAGAAGGTCTTCAGCAGTTAAAAGATCATTTGACTTAAAATCAATTAAATCACCCGGTGCTTTATTTTGAGAATTCAGTTCTTTTTGAACTAAGTTGATTTTCTCTCCTGGTCCCAATCCTCGCTTGAGAAAGCGGTCAAGAATCCTGTTGCCGGAGTCTGTTAGATAAATGTTCGAGTGGGTCCCAAAAAGTCTTACAACAAGTCGTTGTTGATTGGATAGAGAAAAAATAATGATTCTCTCGTGTCTTACAACGCCAGCATCAATTATTCTGGATCCTGTAATGCCGGGAAAAACATTAGCTCCTCCTGGAATAGAAGATAAGTTGCGTCTTAAAAAAATGTAGCTTTGTCTGGCAATGCAACTGATTTTGATTAACGAAGGCTTCCGTCCTTCTTTCATCAAAACAATATCAAGAGTTCTCTTTGTTTTAGTAAAGCTGGAAATTATTGTCGAGCTTTCTATGTCATCACGTATTTCGTTTAATATTGCTTCTAATGTGAAATAATTGTTGATCATAGCCATTAAACGATTCGCTTAGAAAAAAGCTCCTGGAGCATTAACCTCTCTTGTGAGCACTCGAGAAACGTCTAACGGTTCCTTAACTATGCTTATTTTTACCAGCACCTGAATCAACGTTGAGCCGTGCCAAAATTTGTTTAACACGTGATTTATTTGGCTTCACTTTGTAGTTTTTGTATAGAATAATCGTCCTTTTTAAGGAGTCATAATAAGCCGCACACTGTGGGCATTTGCTCAGGTGACTTTTCAGCTTGGAGCATGCAGGCGAGTTAAGGTCAAGATCTATTTTTGAGCATATTTCCATTAGATATTTCCTGTGTGGCGCCATATTTACTCCGAGAAATATCTGTTAAGTTCATTTCTTAGAAACAGACGAGCTCTGTGCAGTCGTGACTTGACTGCGGGAGTTGAAAGTTTAAGAGCTTTGCTTACCTCTTCTGTCGAGAGGCCCTCCACATCTCTCATTACAAATACAATGCGGTAATCAACAGGTAGTTTTTTGATAGCGTCGTCAAGGACCATCCTTAGTTCTTTGTTAATCACAGAATCGGACGGGGTTTCTCCTTTATGAGGAATTTGAAGCTCATTTGTGCCCTGATACAAATCAGCATCGTCAAGCGAAATTACAGGCTCTCTGGATCTTTTCCTGTGCATCATCAGGCAATTGTTGGTGACGATGCGATAGAGCCATGTTGAAAACTTTGACTTTCCTGAAAAAGATTTTAAACCTCTGTAAGCATTGACAAACGTTTCCTGTAAGACCTCATCAGCTTTTTCTTTATCACGACAAATTTTAAAAGCAAAGCTATATACAAGTTGTTCGTAATTCTTAACGAGTTTACCAAAAGCCCTTTTATCGCCATTTTGTGCACGATGGATCAATTGTTGTTCCTCTCGATCCAGATTGTTCATTTTTGCTTCCTTGAAAAACTCATAATACCTTTCAGTTAGACTCCTTTAATTGAGCTATCGGGTAATTCTCAATAAATCTCCCCGGCAGCAGCAAGATAGGTGTTTTTCATGAGCATAGCGATAGTCATTGGTCCCACCCCGCCAGGAACAGGAGTTATTGCTGATGCTATTTCTTTTGCCGAATCAAAATGAACATCGCCAACCAATCTATAGCCACTTCTTTTTGATTGGTCTGGTATTCTGTTGGTACCAACATCAATTACAACGACACCGGGGCGAAGCATGTCTCCTGTTATTGCCTGGGGCTTGCCCATTGCTGCAACGAGAATGTCAGCCTGTCTGGTATAATATGAGATGTCGCGGGCTGCAGTATGTGCAACAGTTACAACAGCGTTGGCGTTTTTTCTTTTTTGAAGGAGCAGGTTTGCTACAGGCTTGCCTACAATATTGCTTCTTCCAATTACAACTACATGTCTGCCTGACACATCTATGCCGCTTCTTTCAATAAGAGTTTGTATTCCACCCGGAGTGCATGGTATAAAGCATTTTTCACCAATGACGAGTCGACCGACATTAACAGGTGTAAATCCATCCACATCTTTTGCCGGACTTATTGATTCAATAACTGCAATTTCGTTTATATGTTTTGGAAGCGGCAGCTGTACAAGGATCCCGTGTATTTTGCTGTCATTATTAAACATTTTTATTTTACGAAGGAGATCCGATTCGGTTGTTTCTTCAGGCATTTTCTCTGTAACAGAGTAGAAACCCATCTCTGCACAGGCCTTTGCTTTACTTGATACATAAACTTCAGAAGCAGGGTTATTGCCAACAAGTATAAAACCAAGCCCAGGTGTAATTCCACGAGACGATTTTAAATCCCGGGTTAATTCCTTAACCTCGTTTCGAATCTCCTCGGCTATTGCTTTTCCGTCAATTATTTTTGCACTCATTCTCTTTCAATAAACGGTGGAAAAAGTATTCTCAAAATATCCAGTGATTTTCCTGTTGCTGGATCAACTGTTATTACTACCGCTGCCAACTTTGCGTCATTTTCAGCAGATTCGTAACGGGCGGGGGTTGCATAAATGAATCTCTTTAGTGCATTTTCTTTTTTCATGCCAATTATTGAGTCATACGGTCCGGTCATTCCCACATCGGTAATATATGCCGTTCCTCCTGGTAATATCCTTTCATCGGCAGTCTGCACGTGTGAATGAGTACCTATAACAGCACTTACTTTCCCGTCAAGGTACCATCCCATTGCAACCTTTTCAGCAGTTGCTTCTGCATGCATGTCGACAACTATTATCTGTGTTTCGGATTTCATTTTTTCAATAGCCCAATCCGAAGTGCGAAATGGACAATCAATCGGGTACATGAAAGTTCTCCCCTGCAGGTTCAAAACCCCAACATTTCCCTTTTCACCCAGGGAATAAACCACATAACCGTTTCCATACGATCCCTTTGGAAAGTTCATAGGTCTGAGGAGATTCTTTTCTCTCATCATGTATTCGTGTATTTGGAACTTATCCCAAATATGGTTGCCGCTTGTGATTACGTGAACTCCAAGTGAAAAGAACTTTTGTGCCAGTTTTTCTGTGATTCCCTTTCCATCGGCAGCATTTTCGCCATTGGCAATGACAAAATCTATCCTGTATTTTTCAATAAAGCCTTTAAGGAAGTTTGTAACCATCCCCACCCCTGCATTTCCTACAATATCGCCAATGAACAGGATTCTAATGGTCTCCAGATTTACTCCTTTTAATAAAATATAATTCAAATTCATTAAAAATTGAAAGGGATAAGCTGGTGGCAAAAAGTGAGCTAAATTGCAATAATTTTAAAGACAATGAGGCTGTAACCATATCGTTCTTCCAGCTTCATTCTTTTTTAGTTTTTTGGAATTCTAAAAGTCTACATGTCGCTCCTCTGTGGCAAATTATCCATCCTTTGTGTTCTTAAATGACACGGTAAAAAAAATACCTATTGTTTTCGAGCAATCATTAAATGAGAAAAACGGCACGAACATTGAATTAAAAATAGTGGTATGAGGAGTTTATACAGGAATGTTGAAGCAGCTCTATTTTCAAATAGAACCATAAGGAGATAGTCATGGGACAACAGTATCTGATGCTGATTCCGTTGATAGCGTCGGTATTCAGCATTGCTTATTATATACAATCCACGAAAAATGGCAACTTTTTAAGTTACGCCCGTACATTTTTTTACATCTCGGCTTTTTCAATTGTGGTTTTGTTTGCTTACTTCATGTACTTAATTCTGTCTCACAGGTACGACTACACTTATGTTTGGAGCTACAGTTCAAATAATTTATCTACGCCCCTTTTGATTTCAACTGCTTATGCTGGGCAGGAGGGGAGTTTCTTCCTATGGTGTGTCTATACCGCAGTTATCGGTGTTTTTCTATTGAGATACTCTCGAAGGCATAATTACGAAACGATTGTTATGCCTATTCTCCAGCTTGTGATTGTGTTTATTGCACTGGAGCTGACATTAAAAAGTCCTTTTCTCAAGGTATGGCAGTCTTTTCAAAATGTCCCTGCTGGTTTTGTACCAAAAGATGGAAGGGGTTTAAATCCACTCCTTGAGAACTTCTGGATTGTAATACATCCGCCCGTCTTATTTTTAGGCTTCGCTACTGCTGTTGTGCCATTCGCCTATGCGGTAGCTGGAATTTTAAAGAGTGATTACATGGGCTGGATGAAGTATTTGCAGCCCTGGCTTATTCTCAATGTGCTGACATTGGGGGCAGGAATAATCATTGGTGGTTACTGGGCATATATAACACTTGGATGGGGTGGTTTCTGGGGTTGGGATCCAGTTGAGAACTCTTCGTTGGTGCCGTGGCTTTTTTCAGCTGCAGCTCTTCATACAATTCTGATTGGAAGAAGGACAGGGGGGTATCTGAAGACGAGTTTGTTTTTGTCTGTGACAAGTTTTGTCCTTGTTCTTTACAGTACTTTTCTTACCAGGAGTGGCGTGCTTGGAGACACCTCTGTACATGCATTTGTTGATCCTGGCAGGGAAGTGTATATATTGCTTTTAGTTTTTATTGGAACATTCCTGATACTCGGTTACGTTCCTCTAATTAAATACAGAGCATTAATCCCGAGCGTGGGGGTAGGCCACAATTTGTTGTCACGAGAGAACGCACTGTTCATAGGCGCAGCTTCCCTCTCTGTGCTGTCGCTTTTCGTCCTCGTAGGAACCTCCTCACCTATAATCACTGGACTGCTCCAGGGAAAACCAACTGCAGTTGACTCCTCATACTATGTGACAACAAGCCTCCCGCTCGGGTTCCTAATTATTACCCTGATTGGATTTGCTCAGATTGTCTGGTGGGACAAGTCAGATAAAAAGGCATTCAGAAAAAACATGTTTTTGCCATTGGCAGGGACAATTGTGACAGCGGTTGTTGCCCTTTTACTCTCCGTTACCCAGATCTCAGTTATACTGATAATTTCTGCTGCCATGTTTGCTTTCATTGCCCATACAACTGCAATGCTAAGAATAGTAAAAGGGAACCCGAGATACATAGGTGGACCAATAGCTCACGCCGGAATTGCCCTGATATTCGTCGGGGTAGTGACTTCAACTGCTCTTGAGTCAAAAGTCACTGTTCAGCTTCCTGAAGGCAAACCTGTGAAGGCATATGGACACGAGTTTGTGTATTCTTCCAATATCCAGGTGGATGGCAAGGATGGTTTTTTAGTGAAGATGCCCAATGGTAAAAATAGTAGTAGCTTAAGGCCTGTTATGTACTACAGTGACTATAATCAGGGGACAATGCGAGAACCGGACATAAAAAGTTACTTTGGATATGATTTGTATTTAAGTCCCGTAAGTTTGCAAAATGAAAACTTGAATGGGAACAGTGGAGGGGTTAATTTAATAACGCTTGTTAAAAACAAGCCGACGAAGCTCGACGATGGAACGGTTCTCATACTCAAGGGATTTAAAATGATTGGAGGTGAACACTCCACTATGGAAATGCAGGGTAGTTTTGGTGTTTCAGCATTAATTGACGCGGTTAATGATGGAAAGAAAATAGAAATTGCTCCGGAGCTTCAATTTGTGAATGGGCAACAAAAGGGAGTGCCAGCTGAAGCGTTTGGTAATGTCCTTGCAATAATGGATATGAATGTTGGAATGGGGGGAGGTGAAGCCTCAGTAAGAGTCGTAGTGCATTCACAGGATATTTCTTCTGCGTCGATTGTTCCGATTCTTACAGTTGAAATTAGCAGGAAGCCGTTAATCAGTTTTTTGTGGGGGGGCACTGTAATACTCTTTATTGGGCTTATAATTTCCCTATACAGAAGATTTAATGAAGAGTCAGTTGCTCTAAAGTTTTCTTCCGTTACGATTTCGGCCAAAGTGGAGAAGGAGGCGAGAGAAGATGCCGAAGTTCACACCTGAGCTTTATAATGAGCTCAAATCAAAAGTATGCCATGATTGCTATTTAAGCGATAGCGAAGGCAATTGCCTGGTAAGTCAAAATAAAAAATGTGTTCTTGAACTTTATTCGACCCAGATAATCAAGGCCCTTGATAGGGCGTGGGGGGGTACAGAAAAAGATTTTGATGTGGCGCTGCGTACGGAAGTATGTGCCATCTGCGCATATAAAAGCGAATCAGGGTTCTGTTATGTTCGGGAAGCAGAAGATTGTCCGCTGAATTCGCTGTTTGCCGTGATTTCATCCACTGCTGTGCGGTTGGTACAGGGTTGATGTCATTTTAATGGACGCTTTATAAATTCTATTGCATTTCACGGTTTACGAAGGCCGTGTTTAAGTCACTTAAAGATTGCAAAACATCGTTCACACCTGTACAGACGACTTTTTCATAAAATTTTTCCGGAATTTTAAGGTAAATTGAGCCTGTTGTTTAATAGTGAGGTTTCCTGTGCGAATCCTTGTCAGGTATTTTGCATCAAACATATAACAAAATAGGAGGAACTAATGAAAAAGAATGTCGGTACTGCAGACAGGTGGATTCGAATCGTCATCGGTTTGGTTCTCCTGAGCCTGGTCTTTTTTGGCCCCAAGACTGCATGGGGTTGGCTTGGACTAATTCCACTATTGACGGCTTTTGTTGGATTCTGCCCACTTTACCTGCCATTTAAGATTTCCACCAGGAAAGAAGAGGGTAAAAGTCAGCCGCAGTGAACCAATGGAGCTTTACCTTGGGAACTGAATCATCACATAGGGCGAGCCGGAGGCATTCTGAGAGAATGAGTAAAGGGCTTTTGTATTATGGTCAGAATATTTTGCACCGGCTCTTTCCTGAAGCTGCAGAATATGGTTTCCCTGACGATCCTGTGAAAGGAATGCTGCTGGAATTCGTTCCGAAGGTAGATGTTTATGACAGTGGAACAAAAATTATAGTTGAAGCTGACTTGCCGGGAGTCAGTCCTCAGGATGTCCGGGTAAAGGTCGTCGATAGCGACCTGTACATTGAGGGTGAAAGGGAAATTGAGGGCAATGAAAAATTTGTTTACTCCTGTTGTGAACGACCATCCGGATTCTTCTCACGGCAGCTTAAGTTGCCAGATTCTGCAGATTTGACGCGCGTAAAAACTCAGTTTAAAAATGGTGTCTTAAGAATAGAATTTGGTAAGAAAGCCGTTCCCTTACGAAATGAAATTCAAATTAAAATTCAATGATGTTTTAAATAAAACTTTAAACAATTCTTGGAGAGAAAATGTTTTTAGATCAACATGCACAAAACGAAATAAAGAAACGATTTGCAAACCTTATAAATCCAGTGCGAATAATTAATTTTACTCAGTCGCTCGAATGTCAATACTGCAGGGAAACCAGACAAATTTTGGAAGAGCTTGTCGCACTATCAGATAAGCTTTCTCTTGAAGTATACAACTTTATATCTGATAAGGAGAAGGTCGAAGAATTTAACATAGACAAAATTCCTGCAACCGTGATTGCCTCCCCAGAAAAAGATTATGGGATTCGCTATTATGGCATTCCATCGGGATATGAATTTGCTTCGCTTCTTGAAGATATTGAAATGGTTTCGACATCCACTCACCAGCTCAGTGAAGAAACAGTGACTAAATTGCAAATGATTAATGAGCCAGTACATATTCAGGTATTTGTAACACCTACATGTCCTTATTGCCCTCGAGCTGTTTTCATGGGGCATCAGTTTGCTTTTCTCAACGACATGATTAAGGCTGACATGATCGAGGCAACTGAGTTTCCACATCTGGCCATGAAATATAATGTTCGAGGTGTTCCCCGGGTGGTAATTAACGAAACCCATCATTTTGAAGGTGCTTATCCTGAGGAAATGTACATAGATGAGGTAGTGAAGGCATTGAATGAGAAAGCGGGGAAGTTAATTAGTTAATATTCGGGTTGCCTGAACCAGCACCCGACAAATTTGGCTCACCGGAGCTTTGAGGCTCTGGCTGGAGCGCACAAGTGCGGTATTAATGTGAAGTGAGTAAGAGTTTTCCGTTGACGCCACAGTTCAAATCCAGGATTATATTTTTTACAAATCGGCACTTTCAAGAAACGGTAATTCCATATCCTTTTTTGAAACAAGTGGTGTTGGGATATTCCAATTTATATTAATGTGTGGATCATCGTATCTGATGCCGCGTTCGTGTGGTGCGGAGTAAAAATTATCCGCCTTATAAAGCACTTCAGCGATACCAGATAGCACTGCAAACCCATGGGCAAAACCGCGCGGGATGTAAAGCATTTTTCTGTTTTCTTCACTGAGCAGAATTCCAAACCATTTCCCGAAAGATGGCGATTCCTTTCTTATATCGACCGCGACATCAAATATTTCTCCTCTGACACATCTGACTAATTTTGCCTGCGCAAAAGGCTCTCTTTGATAGTGCAAGCCTCTAATTACACCTTTAATAGACCGTGAATGATTGTCCTGAACAAATGCTGAAATTATCCCAGCCTCCCCAAATGTAATGGAGTGATAGGACTCCATAAAGAAGCCTCTCTCATCTTCAAATACTTTCGGCGTTATTATAATTAAGCCGTTTATTTCCTGAACTTGTTCAAATCGAAATGGCATAGGCAACTCTTTTAGGTCAATTTAAATATTAATGAGTGGTTTTAAAATAATTATCTTGAGTCGCTTTCAAATGCAATGTCAGCTTTCAAAGCAGCTAACAGCTCGTTACATGTGAATGCCGGCCGTTTCAATCCAAGGGCTTTTGCCATTCTTGGATAAATTGGAAATGTCATTCCTGAGCTTCTCATAACCCGCCTGATATCATTTTTTGAAAAGAATTCATCTTTATTTCCAAAAAACCCGACAGTGCCTCTGTCGAGAAGAAGGAAGTTCTTACACATCGGAAGTGCAAAATTCAGGTCGTGGGAGACAACGAAAAGCGTTTTTCCTCTGTTTTGCAGATTTTGTAAGAGTGAGGAAACTTTTTCCTTCTCCTTAAAAGATAAACCAGCTGTGGGTTCGTCGAGAGCAAGTATGGGGGTATTCATTGCGGCGACTGATCCAATTGCAACCAATCTCCTCATGGCATAACTGAGGGAGTAAGGGTTAGAGTTGAGCAGCGGCGTTAGCCCGAGCGTTGTGACTACCAAATCGAGCAAATTTCCATCTGTGCCAATGTTTTTAATTCCAAAATTCAATTCCTTTGAAACTGTATCTGCAAAGAGCTGGTCGTCTGGATTCTGAAAACAAAGGGCACAGCTGCGAGAGAGTTCACTTACTTTTTTCTCTCGAGTATCTGTTTGCCCTATGATAACTTTTCCATGCGAAGGTTTTAAGATTCCATTCATTAACTTTAGTAGAGTACTTTTCCCAGAACCATTCCTTCCGACTATAAGAGTTGTTGATCCCGACTCAATCTCAAATGAAACCCTGTGCAAGGCTGGGTACTCACCGTAAGAGAATGTTACATTTTCGTATGCCACTCTCATATTTTTCCGCCTAATTTTTTTAGTGCATACTTGTAACTGAGTATGGAGTCAGCTGGATGCGAAGTCGGTGTACCATCAGCTATTTCTTTTTCCCGCGTGCAAATTGACCACGCAGGAAGCTCCACAAGCTTTCCTCCCATGGAATTAAAAACTGTTGCAACATCTCCGAAGGAGACAATTTGACCATTTGACAGAACTACCAGCTTGTCTGCAATTTTTAATATAAGATATGGATCATTTTCAGCGAGGATTATGGTAAGTGAGCCTTTCAGTTCAAGCAAAGTATCCGAAAGGTACGAAGTACTTTCCGGATCAAGCTGGCTCAACGGTTCATCGAGTATAAGTACGTCAGGTTTTTGAGCGAGAGCAGTTGCAATAACAACCTTTTGCTTTTCCCCTCCAGAAAGCTCAAGGGGATTTCTCATTGCCAGGTGCTGAATCTTCAGTTGAGATAGGGCATTGTTTACACGTTTAAAAATTTCGTCTCGAGCAAGGCCAATATTTTCAAGCGGGAATCCTACCTCTTCAAAGACCGTATTTCGAAGATAAGTTATTTGAGAATAAAAATTCTGCATGACAAGTGCTGTACGGATGTGTGGAATCGGTCGTTTCAGGTGTCCTGATGAAATAGAAGCTGGATATGATGATAACAAATTTGCCGCAGCGAGACAAAAGGTGGTCTTGCCGGCGCCGCTTGGTCCAACGATTACAGTGCACTCATCTCTCTTGATTTCCAGATTGATACCATTCAGAGCTGGCTGAAGATCGGGTGCATAAGAGTAGGAATATTCTTCAAAAATTAAGATGCTCATATAAACAATTGTGCAAATGCAATTGCAAGCGTTATGAATAAGAGTATAATTCCAATTTTCCGCCCACGATCATTTATTACAATTTCAGAAATGGAGGATGGTTTCGCAGTCCTTTTTCTGTCAGCCATGAAACCAGCAGCCTGGAGTGCAATTCCGCGGTCGAGACTTTCTGCCAGATATGTCAGTGATAACGGTATGAGAAGCGGGAACAGGTATTTTATCCTGACAAAGATATTGCGGGTTGTATCGAGACCTCGTGCAGATTGAGCTATATAAATTCTTTTAAGCTTGTCTCTTAGCAACTGTACCATTGCTACAGAAAGTAAATAGACATAGACAAAGCGTCTGTCAGCTCCTTTGCCTAATAAGTACTCAGAAATTGTATCATTATCAACACTGGCAAAGTAATAGGCGATTGAAGTCACAAGGATAGTCAGCCTAAGCCCCACTCTTGTCGCGAATATCAATCCTTCTTTTTTAAAAACCAGATGGCCAATTACAAAAGCAGGTGTGCCGCTAAAGAAAAGTCCATTTATTATATATCCAATAAGAATTAACGGGAATACAAATTTCAAAAATCCTCTAAAAATTCGTCGTCTTTTTTTTGATAGTACCGCAACAAATAGTAGCAGAACTAAATATACTCCCTGAGCCAGAATTTGAAAAGCAAAGGAAGCTACAATTGCTGAAAAAGTTATATAATGGTACAGCGGGTTATAGGATTTCTTAAATTGTTCAGGCGTTACCATATCCCGGGAGGCGGAGGAGGATTGGACGAGGAATACGCGAAAGGAGAACAAACACAACCAGGAAGCTGAGAGATTTGTCAACAGGATCAGCGGCAATGCCCTGAAGCAACACACTTTCGACAATTGATTTTCCAATTGCCCTAAAGTAAAGAACAAGGAAGTCTGTTCCCCCCATCGTAACACCTCCGAACATGAAAGCCGCAATTGGGGCAGATGTAATGGCTGCTAATATCCCCTGCACAACTCCTGCCAGGATTGCGGTATACCATTTCTTGAAAGCACCTAAGCGCGCCACTATTCCGCTGTAAAAACCTATTACCAAAGTCACAGGGATGAAAAAAATGAAGGCATAGTTAAAGAAAAAGCCAAGTGTTAAATTTGCAAATGCTCCAGTAATCATCCCGGCAACTGGGCCCACCACACATGCAATAAGTATAGTTCCAACCGAGTCGAGATAAAGAGGTAGCTTAATTAATTGGGCCATCTGGCCAATTACAATGTTGAGGGATGCCCCAAATGCGACCAGGGGTATAGTTGATGGCGTAATCTCCTTTTCGAAGCTCATCTTAAATAAAGAGCTCTGCATTGCTATCCATACACCTCTTCCATTGAGCGCAAGATGGCATCACCCCAGGTATTGTTCTCCAGAGCGGAATTGCGAGGAAAAAAAATCCCCACTTCGGTAATCAGAGCCTCGATAAAGTTTGCCGGGACTGCGTCGAAATATGTATTAAGGCATTCTATCTCTGGATTTGCAAACAATTCCTGGGGGCTCTCGGGACGGGGTTTAAAATCTCCAATGCATCTTGCTCTGTCAAATTTCAAGGCGCTTGTGACAGCGTAGAACTTTTTGTTTGCAAAACCACATGCTGCAGCCAGCGGAAAAGAACCTATTTTGTTTATGAGTGTTCCATCAGAATAAATTGTATCTGCCCCAACAACCGCTGAATCAATTTCATTGACAATGATACCGGCAGCTGCGTCAGCAACGAGGACAGGATGGTGCCCCATCTCTTTTAATGCACGTGCAGTCTGCCTGCCTTCGAAGAGTGGGCGCGATTCCAGTACAAAGACCCGGAAGAACTTTTTTGCTCTGGCAGCAGATTCAAAAGTATGTAGAACAAATTCCGAGTTACTTATCGTAGCGTACGAAAGGCCTTCATGTAAATAGCTTGATGCGGTTTCACCTGCTATTTGAGAAGACCTGTTTATTTTCTCCTTTAGATTTAGTAAATATTCAGATATATTTTGATTGCTGCCAGAGCTTATCCTTTTATTAATAAATGTGCACGTGTTTTTAAGGGCAGCCATCTGGGACTGGCTGGATGCAATTATTTCGCATATACTTTTTAAGTCCTCAACAAAACTGGAAGAGGCCCATTCGCTTCGAGAAAATTCAATCGCCAGATCAATCATATCACGAAGAATTTGCTGCGCACTTGAGACGTTATCAGATGCAATCTTGCTGATTCGTTCCAGGAATTCCTTTTTCATCTTAAGCGTGGCTTCTTCTTGACTGTCATAGTTTAAAAACGAAAGTTGTAAATTTCAATTTTTCAGTTCTGTTGGTAACGATAGCAAAATTGGGAAAGGGATGCAGTAATTTTTCATTACCTACTCCAAAATTTTATGGTCATTCTTATCCGAATCTACCACCAAGTACAAAAATGCTGAGGATACCCCAGAGGATCCAGAGGCCGAACACCCATATAGCCGCATCGGTGGTTTTACGACTGCTGAACCGCGCCAGACCAATTGAAACTATGATAAGGCTCCAGATTGTAAAGACATCGACTTTTGCCATTGCCAGATATAGTTTATCTGTGGTACTTATTTTGCTGAGCATTCCAAGATGAAGCCCACCATCAAGACGGGCTAAAGCAACTGTTATCGCTGTACCGACAATGCTGCCCACGATTAGGATCCAGTTTGTAATTCCAGTGATGCCCATCGCCTGAGAATAAGTTATAGCAGACTTCAAGCCAAACCTGCCGACCAAATACCAAATTCCTGAGAGTATGAAGAACATAATGAAAATAAATACAAATGCTGTAACAGTACTTATGCCGATAACAGAGCCGGTTGAGAATCGGTCTTCAATGATAGTTTTTGTCTGGTCGGCCTGGTCACGTGTCATTTTCCCCTCGTTGACCATCTTATCAATTGCCTCCTCCTGTTGCTGGATAATCTGGCTACGCAGCTCGGGTGAGCTCATCCTGATATACGCGGAAAGCGCGCCAAGAAGGGCAAAAACCAAAACCGGTATGAGCCAGTCGCTGACTCTTATACCGGCTGTCTTAAAATATTCAAAAACCCGGGATGGTTCATAAAAAATGCCGGCAGCATTGTCAACAAAGCTACGTGTCTCGGGGGGATTCCCGGGTTGTTCAGGTAGATTGGCAGTGGTATCTGATTGATCCATAACGCTTTCTCCTTTTTTAAAAGATAGCGCCGAGATTCCGGAATTTCAACTGTTACATTTTCAACGTTATTGGACAGGATTTCGATGGAGTTAGTTTCTTTCTTAAATTAATCAAAAGAGGAGTTCGTATGGGATTGAAAAAATTCTTCATACTTGATGGTACTGCACTTGCCTATAGAGCCTTTTTTGCCATGATTGGCCGACCGCTCATTTCATCCAAAGGAGAGAATACGAGTGCTGTATACGGTTTCACAAATTTCCTTTTGAAGATTCTTGAGGAGGAAAAACCTGATTATATTGTAGCTGTCTTTGATTCATCTGAACCAACGTTCCGGCACAGGGAATATCCCGCGTACAAAGCAACACGTGAAAAAATGCCTGAAGATATGGTTACACAGATTAAGAGGATTAAACAAATTCTTAATGCTTTCGGGATACCAATTCTTGAGATACCCGGTTACGAGGCAGATGACGTGATAGGGACTCTCGCTGTGAAGGCTGCAAGAGACAAAATTCAGGCTTTTATGGTGACTGCTGACAAGGATTTCATGCAGCTGGTTTCACCTGGAATCTTCATATATCGCCCCGGCAAAAGCGGTTTTGACGCTGAAATAATAGATGAAAAGGGGGTTGAAAAAAAATTTGGTGTGAAACCCGATCAGGTTGTGGATGTACTGGGATTAATTGGCGATGCAAGTGACAATGTGCCTGGAGTCAAAGGGATTGGCGAAAAGACTGCAATACCGTTAGTAAAGCAATTTGGCTCTATTGAAAATTTATTTAAAAACCTCAACAAGCTCGATAAGCAGGCGCTGAAGGAAAAACTCATACAGGGGAGGGAAAGCGCAATTCTGTCAAAATATCTTGTGACAATAAAAACAGATGTTCCTCTTGATACCGATTTTCATAGTTTAAGGGAATCTCAACCGAAATATGAGGAAATTTATAAATTATTTGATGAACTTGAATTTAAATCATTATTAAAACGCATTCGCTTGATTGCTGGCGGTGAGAAGGAAAATGGTAGTGAACCAGGAAGAAATGAAAGTTATGATTCTGATGTGAGACTGAAAACGATAAGGGATATTAAGCACAGATATTACCTGGTAACACAAATAAATGAACTGCAAAAGCTGTGCGAAAAGCTGAAATCTGCAACTCTGCTCTCTGTCGATACTGAGACGACAGATATTTCTGCAATGAGGGCTCAACTATTGGGAATTTCGTTCTCTGTAAAGCCTAATGAAGCTTACTATGTGAGCATTGGTTACGGGGATGATTTGTTTGATCAGGGATCGCCTTCAAGAGGTGTGCCGTTAGCCAGTGCACTAAAGCTACTTAAACCTGTTCTGGAATCAAAGAAAATTCAAAAAGTTGGTCAAAATCTCAAGTACGATATGCTGGTGCTTTCAAATCATGGTGTGAATCTTAGAGGGGTAGAATTTGACTCTATGGTTGCATCTTATGTTTTAAATCCAGATGGTCAGCATAATCTTGACTCACTTGCCAGGGAGTATCTTGGATACAAAACTATCGCGATTGATGAACTCATTGGCAGGGGAAAGGCCCAGAAAAACATGCGGGATGTTCCAGTTGAAGTCGTTGCTGAGTACTCTGGAGAGGATGCCGACATTGCATTGCAGCTTCGTGAAGTTCTGATGGAAAGGCTAAAAGAAGCCGACCAGCTTGAGCTCTGTAAAAAGATTGAGTTCCCGCTTATAGAAGTTCTTGCCTCGATGGAAAAAAACGGAGTCAGGATTGATACCGACATTTTAGGGCAAATTTCGAAAGAGCTTGAGAGAATGATTGATAATCTGTCAAAAGATATTTATGAGTTAGCTGGCGAAGAATTTAATATTAATTCTACAAAACAACTTGCGGACATCCTTTTTCGCAAACTGAAACTTCCGTCAGCAAAAAGGACAAAGACCGGTTTTTCTACAGATGTATTTGTACTGGAAGAGTTGAGTGCTGAATATCCAATTGCCAGGGAGATTCTGGATTACAGGAGACTTGCCAAGCTTAAGTCAACATATGTTGATTCATTGCCAAATTTAATAAATCCACAGACAGGAAGGGTTCACACTTCATTTAACCAGACTGCAACTGCCACAGGGCGTCTGAGTTCATCAGATCCAAATCTGCAAAACATTCCCATAAGGGGGGAAATTGGAAAGGAGATTCGTAAAGCTTTTGTTCCGGGGGAAAACGGATGGGTAATGGTCTCAGCAGATTATTCTCAAATAGAGCTCCGCATTATGGCCCATATTTGTAAGGACGAGGGTTTATTGGAAGCTTTTAACAAGCATGAAGATATTCATCGAACAACAGCAGCTAAAGTCTTTGGTGTCTCTCCTGAAATGGTTACATCAGACATGAGGCGAAAAGCCAAGGAGGTAAATTTTGGGATCCTTTATGGGATTGGACCCTATGGACTTAAAATACGGTTGGGAATCTCACAGGGTGAAGCTAAAGACATAATTGATACTTATTTTAAAAGATTTCCGAGAGTTAAGGAGTACATTAACAGTACAATTGAATATGCAAGGAAACATGGGTATGTGGAAACGCTGTTGGGGCGTCGGAGATATCTAAAAAATATTAACAGTCGAAATGCTGCTGTGCGTCAGGCAGAAGAGCGCCAGGCCATTAACATGCCTATACAGGGGACTGCAGCCGACATGATAAAGATCGCAATGATTAACATTTATCGGGAAATGGAAAAGAGAAAAATGCGCTCGCGGATGATTTTACAGGTCCATGATGAACTGGTATTTGAAGCACCAAAAAATGAAGTAAGAAAACTTGAAGAGATAGTAGCTGAAAAGATGAAAAATGCTGTCGATCTCAATGTTCCGGTCGATGTTGAAATTGGTGAAGGCCCTAATTGGCTTGATGCGCACTGAATTTTCTGAAGCCATCGTTAATGTTACAGGAAAAGGGAAATGATCTTGTAAGCCAGTGACCCAATAAGTGCAGAAAGTGGGATAGTGAGTATCCATGCAACGATAATATTTCCGGCAACGCCCCAGCGGACTGCTGAAACCCTTCTGGTAGCACCCACTCCCATTATCCCGCCGTTGATTGTATGGGTTGTGCTTACAGGGATTCCACTGAAAGTTGCAATGAGGAGTGTTAATCCGCCTGCCGTTTCAGCGCAAAAACCGTCAACTGGCCTCAATCTTGTGATCCTCTGCCCCATGGTCTTTACGATTCTCCACCCCCCAAATAAAGTCCCAAGTGCTATTGTGAAGTTGCAAAGAATTATTACCCAGAAAGGCACATGGAAAGTCTTTAAGTAGCCGGCAGTAACCAGCAGTCCTGTAATTACCCCCATTGTTTTTTGAGCGTCATTTGTACCATGGCCGAAGCTAAGAAATGCTGCAGAGAGAAGCTGAAGATGACGGAACATTTTGTTTACCCATGTTGACGATCGTTTATGAAAAATCCATGTGATTGTAACCATTAACAAAAATGCTATGATGAAGCCCATCAATGGCGCAAGAACAATAAAAGTTAGTGTGCCGGTCCACCCGTGCGCGATAATTGCACCAAATCCAGCCTTTGCAATGGCAGCTCCTGCATACCCGCCCATAAGTGCGTGGGAAGAACTGGTCGGCAAACCATAATACCATGTTATAATATCCCAGGTGATAGCGCCAAATAACCCAGCCATTATTACATATTGATTGACAACAGCTAATTCGACTAATCCTTTGCCCAGTGTGTCTGCAACCCGAAGCGTGAAAAAGAAAGCCGCTATGAAGTTAAAAAAAGCTGCCCAAACAACGGCTTCACGTGGTGTAAGTACGCGAGTCGATACCACTGTTGCAATGGAGTTAGCAGAATCATGAAATCCGTTCAAAAAATCGAACACCAGAGCAATTAAAATGATGAAAACTGTCAGGTAAATCATTTTTAAGGGAATGTTTGGTTTATGTATGCTTAATCAGAATTGCTTCCAGCACATTTGCAACATCTTCACACCTGTCTGTTGCAGTTTCCAGGCCAACGTAAATTTCTTTGAGTTTAATGAGTCGAATAACATCTTTTTCATTTTCAAAGAGATTTGCGACTGCACGGGCAAATACATCATCAGCTTCGTTTTCATAGGAATTTATATCTCTGAGGATAGACTGGATATCGTCTGATTTACCGAAATTTCTGAGTTGAGCAACTCCTTTGCTGACGGATTCAACAGATTTTCCAAGAATCGTTATCAGCTGCACAATATACTCCTCATCAGCGTCAACTTTATAGAGAACAAAGCGAGAGGCGCTTCCATCAATATAGTCCATGATGTCATCTAATTTAGACGCGAGTTCGTGAATGTCCTCACGGTCAAATGGAGTGACAAAGGTTGCATTTACTTCGCCAAAAATCGTATGGGTCAAAGCATCTGCTCGATGCTCCAGTAATTTGATTTGCTTTGCCAGCGACGGGGCCATTGTTCCGTTGCTAAATGGGAACTGTGCAAGTAATTTTGTTGCGTCGATTAAAAGATGTGAGACATCTTCAAAAAGATTGTAAAACCTATCATGTTTTGGGAGAAAATAATGAATGATTGAGTCAATCTTCATTTCAACATCACCGGCAATTTATTGAATAACTGCATTGAATTTATGGTGTTAAAAGAATATTTAAAAGGGACAGGCGTACGCAAAACTACTTAAGAAAATTCTTTGTTATCATCTGATGAAGATTTAATTATAAAGTTGATAAAATGAATCTCGAAGAATATATATATAAGCATGGGATAAAAATTGATTGAAGGAGAAATTAAGATGGAATTAGGTTTAATTGGACTTGGCAGAATGGGTGCTAACATGGCTGAGCGGTTGTTCAAGAACGGTATCCGCGTTGTAGGTTTTGATAGAGATGTCGAAGCAGTAAAGAAGATTTTAGAGCAGGGAAATGAAGGAGCTGACTCCATCGAAGAATTAGTCTCAAAACTTCATACTCCTCGTGTCATATGGATTATGGTTCCTGCAGGCAAGCCTGTTGATGACACGATTTCTCTCTTGATTCCCCATCTTTCAATTGGTGATACGATAGTCGACGGTGGTAACTCATACTACAGGGATACACTTCGCAGGGCTGAGGCGATAAAGGCACGAGGCATTCATATGGTGGATGCCGGGGTGAGTGGGGGAATCTGGGGGTTGAAGGAAGGTTACAGCATCATGGTTGGTGGAGAGAAGTCTGTTATTGAAAACCTTAAGCCGATTTTTGAGGCTCTTGCGCCTGCGAAGGACAAAGGGTGGGGCCACGTTGGCCCTACAGGGTCCGGACATTTTGTTAAAATGATTCACAACGGAATTGAATATGGGCTGATGCAAGCATATGCGGAAGGATTTTCAATTATTAAAAAGAAGAAAGATTTTAACATTGACTTAAAACAAGTAGTCAGTATATGGCGTTTTGGCAGCGTTATTCGCAGCTGGCTTCTGGACTTAATAGGTAATGGATTAAACGATAAAAGTTTAAACAATATTGAGCCTTTTGTTGCCGATTCGGGAGAGGGGAGATGGACAGCTATTGAGTCAATTGAACTTGGGGTAGCAACTCCGATTATCACACAATCCCTGTATGAAAGGTTTGCAAGTCAGGATGAGGAGAAATTTGGAAACAAGTTGCTTGCAATGATGCGACATGAATTTGGAGGGCATTTGATGAAGACAGAGGAAGGAAAATGAAACTAGTATGAAAAAAATTCCCGCATATTTAATAATCGTGGTCGGTGGAACCGGGGATCTAGCCCGTAAAGGACTTTTACCTGCCTTGTGCAGAGTAAAGGGTAATCGTCTTGCCGATTTTTATTTATTGGGGGTCGGGACAGGAAGAGTGCATAATGATGAAACTTATCGCGATTTTGTCTATCGTGCTCTGGAAGAAAGTGGAGATGCCGAAAGAATCTCGCGAGACAGCCTTGACTGGATTTTTTATCAGGCAGTGGGTGCGGGAAGACTTGAAGACTATAAAGACCTGGCTGCAAGGATAATTGAAATTGAAGCCAAGTTTCAACTGGAGGAGAATCGCATATTTTATCTTGCAATACCACCATCTATATTCCCAGTGTCAATTCGGAACCTTGGTGAGCTTGGTTTAAGTGAAAGCAGGGGGGAAACCAAGCTTGTTATAGAAAAACCCTTTGGCCAGGATTTCAATTCTGCATGCGAGCTTAATCAAATTGTCCATAAATTTTTCAGGGAGTCTCAAGTTTATCGTATAGATCACTACCTTGGCAAAGAAACTGTTCAGAACCTGCTGGCATTCCGGTTCAGCAATGCAATGTTTGAATCTTTGTGGAACAGGGACAGGATAGAGAGGGTTGAAATTACAGTTGCAGAGACAATTGGAGTTGAACATCGTGCAGGCTACTATGATAAAGTAGGGGCGATGCGAGATATGATTCAAAATCATTTGACGCAGCTTCTTACTCTTGTTGCAATGGAAGTCCCAACTACATTGGAATCTGAGGCGGTCAGGCATGAAAAGGTAAAAGTGATAAAGGCAATTTCCCCAATTTCTCCATTAGATGTTGTTTACGGCCAGTATACGAAAGGGACGGTTGATGGTGCTGAGGTAGTTGGCTATACCGAGGAACCAAATATTCCACCAGACTCTCAGACGGAGACGTATGTTGCGGTTCGGTTAAATATATCCAACTGGAGGTGGCAGGGGGTGCCTTTCCTGCTCCGCACCGGAAAGAGATTATACAGGAGTATATCTGAAATTGGGATAACGTTCAGGAAGCCCCCTGTCTCGGTCTTTCGTGCATTCAATATAAACGATATTGATGCCAACAAACTTATAATAACGCTACAGCCAGGTGAAGGCTTTGATTTGAGATTCAAGGTGAAGCAGCCCGGGGAGCCGTACAAACTTTTAACACAGAGTTTGCATTACAAGTATCCTCAAATGTTCAGCGGGATGCCAGGAGCTTACGAGACATTGATAATTGATGTGGTATCTGGAGATCAAACCCTTTTTGTTCGTGCTGATGAAGCAGAGGCAGCATGGCAGCTGTATACTCCTCTTCTCTCCATGCAAAATCCCGTATACAAGTATGCGGCAGGTACCTGGGGTCCTGTTGAAGCTCAGAGACTTCTTAATGGTGAAAAGTGGTTGACAGTGTGACCCATATAATTTCGGTTTTTGATGATTTTGATGAACTGATTGCTTCGGTAGCTGCAAATATAGTCTCGCTTATAAAAAAGGCAACTAATGGTAATACTTTTTTTTCTTTTGCACTCTCTGGTGGAATTACTCCAAGGAGATTGTACAGGTTACTTGGCGAAACATATTCAAAAGAATTGGAATGGTCGAAGGTTCATTTCTTCTTTGGGGATGAAAGACATGTTCCACCAGATAGTTTGCTAAGTAACTACAGGATGGTCAAGGAAAACCTTTTTGATGCACTGGAACTGCCATCCGAAAATATACATCCTGTGCCGTTCCATGAAGGTAAATTAAATGAGGATGCAATATCTTATGAACATGAATTGAGAAGTCTCCTTAAACATTCAGATCGGACATTTGACCTAACTTTGCTGGGCATGGGATCTGATGGGCACACAGCTTCGCTGTTTCCAAATTCTGGAGCATTAGATGAGAAAGAAAGGTGGGTCGTAGGGGCAAATGTCAATGTGGAGCCTCGTGAAAGGATAACCCTCACATATCCTGTTTTGAATTCTTCTGAAAGAACGTATTTTCTTGTTGCCGGCAAGGAAAAGGCAACTGCATTAAAAAGAGTTTTTAAAGGGGAAGATTTTCACATGGTACCGGCGGCCGGTATCAGGTCTAAAACTGATGGGCCTCACTGGTGGGTTGATAGAGAAGCATACAGTCTTATAAAAGGGTAATTGTTGCAGCTTTATCAATTTAGGGATAACTTACAGTTTTTCATTGAGGTTGCCCGGGAACCAATTTAAAAGTTTTCATTTTAAAGGGTTTATTTAATATTGATGAAAATCCTCAGGTTGGTTTCACATAGTTCAGCACTTTAGTCAAGTTTGATCATTCAGTAATGATCATACGATCGCATTTTGAACAATGGTGTAATAAATAGTCCAAAAATGAAGCCTCCAACATGTGCCCACCAGGCAACTCCACCCGTTGTATCAATACCGAGCGCTTCAATTCCACTAAAGAACTGCATCAAAAACCAGATTCCAATGAACAAAAAAGCTGGCAGCTCAATTATATCAAAAAAGAAAAATATTGGGATAAGGGTCAAGATTCTAGCTCGTGGAAATAGAACTATGTAAGAGCCGAGCACGCCCGATATTGCTCCGCTGGCCCCAATAGTGGGTATGGAAGAGCCTGGATCTATATAAATTTGTAAAGTTGCAGCAGCAAGTCCACTGAGAATGTAAAATATTAAATACTTAGAATGTCCCAGCTCATCTTCAACATTGTCACCAAATATAAAAAGAAACCACATATTCCCAATAATATGAAGCCATCCGCCGTGGATAAACATTGAAGTAAAAAATGGAACAAAACGCCCCAGCATCAATTCGTGATGACGTGCAAGGTAAAAAAAGCGATCGGGAATTAAGCCGTACGTCATGAAAAATCGGTCAAGTTGTGGACCTAATGAGAGTTCATAGAAAAATACAATTGCATTGATTCCAATAATGAGGTAGTTCACATAAGGAATGGAGTATGACGGGTTTCGATCTTTAAGGGGGATCATTTGTCGTTCAGCTGGTTTCTTTTCTTGTCAGAGTCATAAAGTCTACGGAGAATTGTTGCCGGATGGAGTACTTCAATATTCAGTTTGTCTTTCCTTACACCATAAGAGATTTGTCCCATGCACCCAGGGTTACCCGTAATGACAATTGATGCATTGGTTCTTTTAATGTTGGCGATCTTTCGTTCGAGTAGCTTTAACGCTTCATCGTAGTGGATTACATTGTAAATTCCGGCGCTTCCACAACACCATGAGGCCTCGTTCAACTCCCGGTATTTATCTCCCGATATTTCTTTTACAATTGAACGCGGCTGCACGCTTACCTTTTGTGCATGGACAAGGTGACATGCCTCGTGATAGGTAATTGGGATATCCACTTTTGATTCCGGTAGCGTGAAGCTGGTTTCATAAAGAAATTCAGAAAAATCCTTAATTTTGGTGCTGAACAGCCTTGCCCTTTCTTTAAACTCAGGATCGTCGGAGAGAAGTTCAGCATATTGTTTCATAAAAGCCCCACAGCCCGCAGAATTGACAACTATATAGTCAGCACGACTTTTTTCAAACGCCTCGATGTTTTTTCTTGCCAGCTCCCTGGCAGTATGATGATCACCATTATGAGCGCTCAAGGAACCGCAGCACACCTGTTGATGCGGTATTACTGTCTCCCAGCCGTTTTTAAGAAGAACTTCAACAGTATCAAAATTAACGTCAGCGTAAAAGACATCCATAACGCAACCAGTAAGAACTGCAACTGTTCCACGCACAGCTCCGCCTGGTTGACTGATTTCAGGCAAAACTTCGATAGAAAATTTGTCTGATATTCTGGGCATAAGTTCGGCTCTTTTTTTGAGTGACGGTGAGATAATACTGAGAATAAAAAGTGCGAGCTTGTCCAGTCCGATTTTTTGGTAAATGCGCAAAAGCTTTGCGGTAAAAAAGAGTATTTTCCGCTTTGTCACTATATTTTTTAAAATAAACCGCTTTAAATTAAATGCACGACGGTTATCATCAATCATTGTTCTGGCAGTTTCCACCAGTAGTCCGTATTTTACACCAGCCGGACATGCGGTCTCACAGGCCTGGCAATCAAGACAGAAGTTCATTTCTTCAACAAATGTTGTGGTGATTGCAATTGTGCCGTCCATCACGCTCTTCATCAGTCGGATTCTTCCTCTGGGGGAGCTTCGCTCCAACCCTGTCAAGGCATATGTTGGACAAACGGATAGGCACATTCCGCAATGCATGCATTGCGTGAGCAGATCATCTGAAATTTTTATTTCGTTCAAAAATAAATTTCTCCAAATTTTTTAAGTTGTTCTTTGTTTTTCGGCAAAGCCCCCTCACATCTTGGAGTCACAGACACTATTTTGTTTGGATTGAGAACCAAATTTGGGTCAAACATTAGCTTTGTTTTTTTCATCAACTCAATGAAAGGTGTGTTGTAAAGCCTCTCCATAAATTCCTTCTTAGCCAGACCAACCCCGTGTTCTCCCGTGATCGTTCCACCAAGTGAAATTGCTTTCTCGAAAATTTCATCGAATGCATTTTTCATTTTATTTAGTTCTTCAGTGTTACGCTCATCAGTGAGTCCGGTAGGATGCAAATTACCGTCTCCAGCATGGCCAAATGTTCCGATCTGGACATTGTATTTACGGGCAGTTCTATTGATGAAGTCTACCAATCTGGGCACCTCGCTTCTTGGCACAGTTGCATCTTCGAGTATTGTGGTAGGCCTGATCCTCGCGAGGGCAGCAAATGCCGATTTGCGGGCTGCTTTAAGTCTTGTAGCCTCCTCTTCATCCCTGGCGACTATTAATGATTTACTTCCAGTCCTTTTACAAATTGATTCAATTGCGGAAGCCTCATCAGCTACAATAGCCTGAGGTCCGTCAACTTCCATTAAAAGCAGGGCGTCGGCATTCGTATCGAGCCCCAATTTTGCAAAGTCATCAACGGCACGAATTGTTGAATTATCAAGGAATTCCAGCATGGACGGTAAAATTTTGTTTGCAATGATTGCAGCGACTGTTTCAGCTGCACCTCCCATTGTATCAAAGAAAGCCAGGATTGTCTTGCTTGTTTGCGGTCTGGGTATCAGTTTTAGCAAAATCTTTGTGAAGACAGCTAACGTGCCTTCTGAACCGATCATAATATCTTTCAGGTTGTATCCAGCAACATCCTTTATGTTCTTTCCACCTACTTGCATAACATCTCCTGTTGGAAGAACCATTTCGAGCCCAAGGACGTAATTTTTGGTAACGCCATATTTTAATCCGCGCAGGCCACCAGCGTTCTCTGCCACATTTCCACCTATTGTACAAATTTGTGAGCTCCCGGGATCAGGGGGATACATCAGGCCGAATGATTCGGCAATTGACTGGAGCTTTCCTGTAATAACTCCAGGTTCTACCCATGCAGTGAGATTTGCCTGGTCAATTTCAATAATCTTATCCCATTTATTCATTAAAAGTACAACTGAGTTTTCTAATGGAATTGAACCTCCGCTCAGGCCAGTTCCCGAGCCCCTCGGAACCACGGAAAACGACTCCTCATTTGCCAGTCTCAAAATCTTTGAAATTTCCTCCGTGGAGTGAGGGATTACAACTGCGTCTGGGAGGGAACTAATTAGCGCTGTTCCGTCGTAAGAATATGCGATTCGATCCTCAATTGAATCGAGGAGACTTTCTTTTCCCACAATTTTCTCCAGTTGTTTGATTATTCCATCGTTTAACATAACAAAAATCTCCTGTAAAGCTCAATTTTTGAGATAAGTTACAGTAAATCAACGCCGCTGTGAATTAAATTACCATAAAAAAACTTTGAAGAAAATGAAATGTAGATACGTATTTTTGATCAAAGTACGGTGGAAAAGAAGGATTTTTTGTAAGTAGCGAAAATTCAATAAGTTATCATCTTGACTTTTCGCTTTCAGTTTATTATTATTTTAGCGAACTTAGCGGAGGTTAATTGGCTAAAAAAGAAAAACAATCTGTGCTCATTAGAGGGGGCTCAAAAATCCTTTATGAGTTACCTCAGGACGATATGGTAGTGGCGGAATTTCGGCAAGATCTCGTGTATGACAGCAAGAAGACTGTCAGGATCAAAGATCGCCCAAGAATTGCTGCAGAGCTCCAGGGGTTTATTTTTGCGTATCTTGAGACCTTTCAGGTTCCTACACACTTTTTTAAGCAGTCCGGGGGGCAGGTTTTTTTAAAGAAGCTGGACATGATACCTGTACAGGTCACAGTTAGAAATATTGCATCGCGTGATTTTTCGAAGCGGTTTAAGCGTGTTAAACCAAAGAGCACGTTAGATTTCCCCATCTTCGAGTATACGCTCCGTGACAATTATGGTGAATGTTTTGTTAATGACAGCCATCTGTATGCTTTGAGGCTTGTAACACCTGATGAGTTCCGGACTATCAACCGCCTTGCGAGCAAAATAAATGCTGTTATGAAAAGTTTTTTTGAAAGGCGGGGATTTACGCTGGTCGATATTTCTATAATGTTTGGCAGGCATAGAGGAACTTTGATGGTGGGAGATGAGATCACCCCCGAGAGTTTCACACTCATTGATCATGAAACCGCTGATGAAATATCGGTTGCAAGTGCAAGAGATTCACGCGAAGCCTCCAGGCTTTATCAGCTTGTTGGTGAACGAATCTTACCGTCTTTGTTGAGCGAGGATTAAGATGTTTTTAAAGATAGCGCGCTACGGCACTGACGTAGTTGCGTCTGTGATTCTTCTAAGCATTGTCCTGGTTTTCATTTCATTTGTTATAAATCCTCTCGTGATTAAGTTAAGCCTGGATATAGCTGCTCTTTTACTAACCGCATTTACAATCTTCTTTTTTAGGGATCCTGACAGAATACCGGACGTAGCTGATGAGAATGTTGTACTCGCCCCGGCAGACGGAAAAGTTATATATATTGGCGAGGTTGTTGAACCGGAGTTTAGAAAGGCACCTTCAATTATGATAAGCATTTTTATGTCGCCAATTAACGTTCACGTAAACAGAATTCCTTTTTCCGGTGTTGTGACCTTTTTGAAGTATATAAAAGGGGAGTATCTTGTTGCTTTTGACAATAAGTCGAGTGAAAGGAATGAGCGGATGCTAATTGGTATTGAGAAAGAGGGAGAAAAAATTCTTTTTAAACAAATAGCTGGTTTTATTGCCAGGCGGATAGTATGTGAGTTAAAAGAAGGTCAGCAAGTTACAAAAGGTGAACGTTTTGGAATGATAAAATTTGGTTCGAGGGTTGATATATTTTTGTCAACTGCCTGTCAGTTGAATGTTAAGGTTGGTGATAAGACGATGGCCGGAAGAAGTGTCCTGGGAGTTTATTATAATGATTAAGAGGAAAAATCACAACGTACACATAACACGAGCAATAGTTCCGAGCCTTTTTACCATTTTGAATATGTTTGCAGGTTTTTTATCTGTAATTTCCTCAGCTGACAGAGATTTCCTGTCGGCAGCATGGCTTATTGTCCTTGCTGCAATTTTCGATACGCTTGATGGGATGATGGCCAGGTTGACGAAAACATCCAGTGAATTTGGAGTTGAACTTGACTCTCTTTCTGATTTGGTTTCATTTGGTGTAGCACCTGCTTTTATGATCTACAGGCTGGGCCTCAGTCATCTGGGGCCCATAGGAACACTTGTCAGTGCAATGGTAATGGTGTTTGGTGGCTTGCGATTAGCACGTTTTAATGTGCAGCTTGTTGGATTTGACAAGGAGTACTTTAAGGGTCTTCCAATTCCATCAAGTGCTATAACGTTAAGTTCGTTTGTAATTTTGTTCTTTGATCCTGCAACCTGGCATTTGGCTCCCAACGCTGAGCCATTTCTTGTTTATTTGGCTATCGCTGTCTCTCTTTTAATGGTTAGCACGGTGAAGTACGATACTGTTCCAAAGTTTACCAGGAGAGGAATAAGGGAACACCCATTGAAATTGATGATTTTTATTGCAGGCCTTCTTGCCGCGGTAGTGACTTCTGGGAGAGCGTTATTCTGGCTTTTTTTACTTTATATCCTTGGTGGTATTGCGAGATGGATATTTCAGCATATAAAGATACTCCTCTCTCCGAGGAAACATAAGGCTGATGAAGAGGAAGTTGAATTTACTGGTTATGACATTTGAGGTGAGAATTGTACGCAGCGACAATAAAGGTTACTCTTCGTAAGAAGATTTTGGATCCACAGGGCAAGGTTGTTGAAAACAGCCTTCATAATTTGAATTTCAGCCAATTTCGAGATGTCAGGGTCGGGAAAATCATTGAGATGACAATAGATGTTGATGATGAAAGCGAAGCACGAAAGCTTGTTGATTCGGCGTGTAAAAAGCTCCTGGCAAATCCTGTCACTGAAGATTTTGAGTATGAGGTTCATCGGATCTGACTCGGCATGAAATAGTCTTCAAATGGATGTTCGAGGGAAGAAAAATGAAGAAATATAAAATTGGAGTTGTCGTTTTTCCTGGTTCAAACTGTGATCATGATGCATATCATGCGTTTGGAAAGATTTTGGGTCAGAATGTGGAATTTTTGTGGCATAAAGATACAACTGTTGACCAGTGCAATGTAATTGTTTTGCCAGGTGGGTTTTCTTACGGAGATTACCTTAGGTCAGGCGCAATTGCCAGATTCTCGCCTATAATGAATGCTGTGTCGCAGTTTGCGCGTCGCGGCGGGATGGTGATAGGCATTTGCAATGGCTTTCAGGTTCTTGTGGAAGCTGGTTTGCTACCAGGTGCTTTGCTTAGAAACTCGAATTTGAAATTTGTGTGTAAATATATCAACCTGAGAGTCGAAACAACCACCACTCCATTTACTTCCTCACTTAAGGAAGGACAGGTTCTGAGAATGCCGATTGCACATGGCGACGGGAATTTTTATGCAGATGAAGATACATTGAAGGATCTTGAAGACCATGGCCAAATTGTTTTTCGTTATTCAACTTTTGGTGGAGAGATAACTCCAGAATCAAATCCAAACGGCTCTGTTATGAATATTGCTGGCATAGTAAATAGAAATCGGAACATACTTGGAATGATGCCGCATCCCGAACGCGCTGCAGAAAAAATTCTGGGAAGTGAAGATGGAATGTTGGTTTTGAATTCTGTTCTGGAGAGTTTAAATTGATGGAAAGTGGAGGACACTTATGTTTGATGGAATTGGTGTTCCTGAGCTTATACTGATACTTGTATTTCTTTTGATTTTTTTTGGCGCAAAGCGAATACCGGAATTTGCTCAAAGCATTGGAAAGGGTATAAGAGAGTTCAAGAAATCAGTTCAGGATCAGGATAATGATAACAAAGATAAACGTAACGATGAAAAAAAGAGCTGAGTGAGCTCTGGAGAAGATGAGATGCTTGAAGACCTTAGTTTAGGGAAAATACTTCTAATTGTCCTGGTTTTGGTCATTTTTTTTGGTCCAAAACGAATACCCGAGATTGCGCAGTCGATAGGTAAAGGAATCAGGGAGTTTAAAAAATCGATGCGCGAGGTCAACACTGATGATGTTGACAAACAGGATGACAAAAAAGATTAATGCTCTGGAGTAAATGAAATGTTTGAAAATATTGGATTTGGTGAGCTCATCCTTATTTTACTTGTCATAATAATCTTTTTCGGTCCGAAGCGAATTCCTGACATAGCACAGTCGATAGGCAAAGGTATTCGGGAGTTCAAGAGGGCGATGAGAGATGTTCAGGACGAGATTGACAAGAGTGTAAAAGAAGAGCCAAAGAAGGAAAGCATCCAACAAAAACAAATCGAGTCACCTTCTTCCGCGCAAGAACTCAAGACAACAGTTAACGAAAAGACAGACATTAAGTCCTGAACGGGATTGGCAGATCAAAGGGTCAACTACAAAGGTGATTTTGAAAGCTACCGCCGCAGACTTTTTGCGGGGGAAACCTCAGTATATGAGTCTGTCAAAAACTTTTTATTGACCGCAAAGTCTGATGCTGATCTAAATATTTTTCTTGAACTGTATGATGATTGCCTGACTCAAGCAGAGGTAGTAGATCGTAAAATTAAATCGGGTGATGCTGGCAGGTTAGCCGGGATGGTAATAGCTGTCAAAGATATTATTGCAATAAAAAATCGCAAGCTGACCTGTGGTTCCAGAATGCTTGAAAAATTTGTATCAGTTTATGATGCTACTGTTATTGAGCGGCTTATAAGAGAAGATGCAATAATTATAGGGAAGACCAACCTGGATGAGTTCGCAATGGGGTCGTCCACTGAATACAGCGCTTTTGGACCTACTTTGAACCCGGTCGATAAGACCCGTGTGCCTGGTGGATCAAGTGGAGGGAGCGCAGCTGCTGTCGCAGCGGGACATTGCCACACCGCGCTGGGTTCAGATACAGGTGGGTCAGTTCGGCAGCCTGCTTCATTTTGTGGAGTAGTAGGATTAAAACCGACGTATGGACGAGTTTCCCGTTATGGCTTGGTTGCCTTTGCCTCATCATTAGATGTGATTGGTACGTTCTCAAAATATGCTTATGACTCTGCGTTGCTTTTAGAAGTCATCGCGGGACATGACCCTAGAGATTCAACTTCGTCAATGGTACCTGTCCCAAACTACACAAGCCTAATTAATCGAGAAGTAAAAGTGCTTCGCGTTGGTATTGCTGAAGAGACCTACAGTGAAGGACTTTCTGAAGAGGTAAAGCAGGCAGTTGAAAGGCAGCTTGATCTTTTCAGGCAGGAAGGTATGCAAGTGGAACGGGTTAATTTACCACATCTTAAATATACAATTGCAACGTATTACATACTTGCAACTGCAGAAGCGTCGTCAAATCTTGCGCGGTACGATGGAGCACGGTACGGTTACAGGGCGGAAGGTGTTGAAAACCTGAATGAAATGTATGTAAAGACCAGGATGGAAGGATTTGGGGCGGAGGTTAAGCGGAGGATTATGCTTGGAACATTTGTGCTGTCAGCCGGTTATTATGAAGCTTATTACAGAAAGGCTCAAAAAGTCAGAAGATTAATTAAAGAGGATTTTGACCGTGCATTTGCCAAAGTGGATGTAATTGTAATGCCGACCGCTCCTACAACCGCCTTCAAGCTCGGGGCGAAGACTTCCGACCCTTTGCAAATGTATCTTTCTGATGTTTATACGGTGTCGGCAAATCTTGCCGGAATCCCTGCTATTTCGGTACCGATTGGCAGTGATTTCTCTGGTTTGCCGGTAGGTTTGCAGATTTTAGGAAAGCAATTTGATGAAGCAACTATATTGTCATTAGCAAATTATATAGAACATTCAGCACAGAGGTAAGAGAAAAAACAATGAGCATACTTATCGACAAGTCAACGCGCCTTGTGGTACAAGGGATTACTGGTGGTGAAGGATCATTTCACACCGAACAAATGATTGAATACGGGACAAAAGTTGTTGCTGGAGTAACTCCAGGTAAAGGTGGAACAAAACATCTTAACGTACCTGTTTTCAACACAGTTGATGAGGCTGTAAAGAATGAAGGTGCCAATACGTCAATAATTTTTGTACCGGCTCCATTTGCAGCTGATGCGATAGCAGAAGCTGCGAATGCGGGCATTAAGCTTATAGTTTGCATAACAGAAGGAATTCCCATTAGAGACATGGTTGGGATATATGATTATTTAAAAAAGAAGGGAACGAAACTTGTTGGGCCAAACTGTCCTGGGGTGATATCGCCTGGAAAGGCCAAAGTTGGAATAATGCCAGGGTTTATTCACCGTAAAGGAAGTGTGGGTGTAATTTCAAGAAGCGGCACTTTGACTTATGAGGCAGTAGCTCAAATTACTGCCCAGGGCTATGGTCAGTCAACTTGTGTTGGAATTGGGGGCGACCCAATAATTGGAACGAAGTTTATAGATGCTCTTGAGCTTTTTAAAAACGATGATCAAACAGAAGCCGTTGTAATGATTGGGGAAATTGGCGGCACAGCTGAAGAAGAGGCTGCTGCGTACATAAAGAAATATTTTAATAAACCGGTTATTGGTTTTATCGCCGGTCGAACTGCTCCTCCCGGGCGCCGTATGGGTCATGCCGGGGCAATTATATCAGGTGGTCATGGAACTGCTTCTGAAAAGATGAGTGCCATGCGGAAAGCAGGAGTTCATGTTGTTGAGAGTCCAGCCTTAATAGGTGAGACCGTTGCAAAGGTCCTTGGAAAAAAGTCCAAAATAAATGCATCTGTCATTGTTACTCGAAAGCCTTCAAAAAAGCCTTCAAAGAAATTAACTGTGTCTGTCAACTCAACAAAAAGATCTCGAAATTAATTAAATAGTAGAAAGGTGATTGTTGAACTCATGGATCACACTTTAGCAATATTGAAACCTGACACCGTAAGAAAAAATCAAATTGGCGAAGTTATTGCAAGAATTCAAAAGGAGAACTTTAAGATACTGGCGATGAGAATGGTAAGACTCACAAAGAAAACCGCCGGAGAATTTTATGCAGTGCATCGTGGGAAGTTATTTTATAATGACCTGGTTGAATTTATGTCGTCAGGGCCATGTGTTGTGATGGTCCTGGAAAAGACCAATGCAGTTGAGGAGTTTAGAAAACTGATAGGTGCTACTGATCCGAAAGAAGCCGCTCCGGGGACTCTACGGCGGGATTTTGCAAGTAACAAACAGGAAAACGCGGTTCATGGATCTGACTCCCCTGAAAACGCTTTGCGTGAGGTTGGTTTCTTTTTTTCTGAACGAGAGATTGTTGAGTTACAATAAAATTGTCACTGCATCGACTGGAAAGGCTGAGCACAGCTTTAGTTCACAAAAATCCTTACTGGGACTACCGGCTGGATTTATACCTTCTTCCAGATGGAAACGTAAGCGAGTACCACTATGTTCATACTCCAGGTTCGTCTGTTATTGTGCCTGTAATGGATGATGGAAGGCTCGTTTTTGTTAGACAAATGCGTTACCTCTGGCAGCGGGTGAGCATTGAATTTCCTGCCGGAGGAGTCAAGAACGGAGATTTTTTGGAGACTGCAAAAAATGAGCTTGCAGAGGAAGCAAATTTTTCTGCTCGAGAGTGGATTTTTGTTGGTCAGATAAATCCAATGAATGGGATTACAGACGAGGTTTGTAATGTATACATTGCCAGATGTTTGTCTCCCGCTTACAGGCAGAGAGATCCAAGTGAGGAATTTGAAATTATACTTTTATCAAAAGAGGAATTCAAGGAGAAGATTAGAAAAGGTGAAATCTGGGATGGTATGACTTTAGCGGCATGGTCTTTGGTTATCGATAGGCTAAACTCGATCAATAAAATGGATGGGTTAAAACCATGAAACAAGCTAAACTTTTCAACATTGTGTTGTCGTTTTTTCTGCTCCTTTCTACCTGTCAAGCAGGTGGGAGAGTTCTTACTGGAGATGAAATTTTTGTTCAAAGATTTTTAAATCTGATCAAAGGCAAGCGGGTCGGCATTATTACAAATCAGAGTGGAATGCTGCAGGATGGCAGGCACATTGTCGATGTGCTTGCAGGTGTCCATGGAACGAAAGTTGTGGCATTGTTTGGTCCGGAACATGGGATTCGCGGCACAGCACCTGCGGGAGCGGTGGTGGGAAACGGCGTTGATGAAAAGACGGGTATTCCAATTTTTTCGCTTTATGGCAGGACCAATAAACCTACTCCAGAAATGTTAAAAGGAATAGATGTCCTGATTTATGATATTCAGGATGTTGGGGCAAGGTTTTATACCTATATCAGTACACTTGATTTAACCCTTGAGGCTGCAGCTGAAAATCGTATTGAATATATTGTGCTTGATAGACCTGATATGTTAAGGGCGGATTTTGTTGATGGGCCAGTTCTTGTTGATTCACTAAAGTCATTTGTTGGCATACAGCCAATTCCAAGCGTCTATGGCATGACTCCAGGTGAGTTGGCAACAATGTTCAACGAAGCGGGATGGATAGCGGGTGGAAATAAGGCCAACCTCAGAGTAATAAAAATGGAAAACTATGATAGGAAAATGTGGTATGATCAAACAGGCCTTTTGTGGCAAAAGCCATCCCCAAATTTACCTGATATGGCATCTGTAGAAGTTTATCCAGGAACTGTATTGATAGAAGCTACAAATATTTCGGAAGGGCGAGGGACAGAGAAGCCTTTTGAATATATCGGAGCTCCATTTATCAACGGAAAAAAATTGGCAAATCTTTTAAATCAGCAACATATCAAAGGTGTCAGGTTTGAAAAGGTTGATTTTAAACCTGAATCCCTGCCATGGGCAAACAATCCAAAGTACGAGGGAGAAATTTGCCATGGAGTTAAAATTGTCGTTACCGATCGAAACAGGCTTAAACCGGTTGAAATGGGGATTTATTTGTTATGGGCACTAAGGAAGCTTTATCCAGATTCTCTAAAAGTCAGGCCACTGGCGCTGGATAGGCTGGCAGGTACGCCGGTAATTCGCAAAATGATATACGAAGGCAAGCATCCCGGTGAGATTATAAGCTCCTGGCAAAAGGAAACTGAACAATTTTCTCGCTTCAGAGAAAAGTTTCTGCTGTATAAGTGAATTGTGCAGATAAGTTTACGGAAAAAATTTTAATTTATGGTAAGAGCCTTGTCAGTGTGTCTCTAATCTTTGGTATTTGGGCAATTACCGGGTACGCGTTTCAAATAGAAGATTCTGTTGCTGTTTCAGGAGGTACTGCAGATTCGTTAAAATTTTTTTCATACCATTTGCTGAAGCCTGTTTGCACGTCTGGGCTTCTCAGTGTTTCGTCGTCAGCAGCGATTTCCGATTCAGAGATTGAATGGAGCAACTATACTTACTCCGGTGAAATATTTGAAAAATTGCCAGGTACTTTTCTGGCGGACATGTCTCAGCCAGGTAATCCTTCAGATCTTTTCTTTGATGGACTGGGGGTGGAGTACACTTCATTCTTGATTGATGGAGTTAGTTACAGAGATGGAACGACAGGTGTGGTAAACCTTTATCAAATTCCGATGGAATTTACAAAGGCCGTCCAATATATCGATGCACTCCGGTCGCCGATTTATGAATTCAACGGTACTGGCGGACTAATAAATCTTCAAACAAGTTTGTACAATCAAAGTGTGCCTTACAGCAAGGTGCGGCATCTGGAAGAGCCTTACAACTATTTAATTACAGACGGCGTATTCTCGCAAAACATCGGAATCAGTTCAAATGTCGAGGTGGGGTTTGAACGGCAGACAACAAATGGGAGATTCAACAATTCGGTTTACGATGGTGCTAACGTCAGAGTCAAGTACCGATACAGCATAGATTCGACGCGTCAAATTTCGTTATCGGAAATTTACTACCGTACAAAAGGTGGGATGACAGGTGGTGCAATGCCTTATGCGCTTGGTCAGGATACCTTTGATCAGTATCTTATCAATCTCAGAAGCAAAACAGCAAACCTGACGTATTTGAGGCATCATGTTGTTGCGGCTTATTCACAGGTTGATCCGCTGGATTCTGCACAATTCATCAACCTATCTTTTTTTTACGGATACGACAATTTTATTTTTGGAGATGTATCATCTCCGGATGGCGGACCGTACTATCTTCATAATACGGATAATAAACTTGGAATGGTTCTTCGCGGCAGTGCTGTGATGTTTGGGAATACATTAAATTATGGAGCTGATTTAACTCACCTGGAAAATAATTACAATTCTCAAGCAGTGGTGCCATCGTTAAATAAATTTTCAATGTATTTTGATGATAAATATCGTTTTCGAGCTCTTGTGTTGGGCCTTTTTGGACGGGCTGATGTCGTCTCCTCAAAGCTGTACCCCGCGTTTGGTGCCAGTTTTGGAATAGAAGAGTCGCATTTCAGGGCTGAGCTTGGCGGAAATTATTCTCAACATTTGCCAACCCTTGCTCAAAAATTTTTTGTCTCTCAAGACTTTTCAGGAAATCCATTGTTGCAGCAGGAAAGGCATCATTTAATCCAGCTTGAGGTATCATATAGGATTCCTGATGTAATTTCTCTTTCTGCCAGGTCTTTTTATAGGTTGATTGATCAACCTATATACTACAGGACAGCTTACGCCGGTCAGCCTGCTTATCCCAAACTCTCGGTTGTGAATCTGGACAGGCGTGTATTATATGGTTTCGATATTTCTGCTGGTTTAAGAATTTGGAAGATTGAAGCTGATGGGATGCTAAATTATATTGAGGAAAAAATTGATCAGGAGAAAACCTCTTCTCTCCCGAGGTTTTTTATTTCTGGTGAAATATTTTATCACGACACCCTTTTTTCTGGCCATTTAGATTTGAAAACCGGAATACGCGGGAAGGCTATGAGTACTTTCAGCGGGTATGAGCTTTATCCCGAAACGATTGTTTACTATCAATCAAATGTGAATTTGTTTGGTCCCTTTGGTAGTTCCGATTTTTTTGTGACGGGTAAGATTGGCAGCGCAATTGTTTACTTTGTATGGTATAATTTTACCAACCAGCAATACATTCTTGCCCCGGTTTATCCAATGTTGGATCGCAGTATTGCAATTGGTGTAAACTGGGAATTTCTAAATTAAATTGAGTTAAATTTTCTCGTCAATAGTTTGGCGCACCTGAGTGGCAAGGTCATCAACTGAATAAGGTTTACTTACGAGGTGCGTTACACCCATTGCTAAAAGTTCATCTACTCTTTCTCCAACGCTCAAACCTGTTGCAAGCAAAACTTTTACTTCCGGGTCTATACTTTTCAAAACAGGATATACTTCTCTTCCGGTCATTTCAGGCATCATCATATCAAGTATAACAAGATCTATTTCGCTGTATTTTGAACGGAAAGTTTCAATTCCATCCATTGCTCCCCGCGCAGTTATAATTTTGTATCCAAGGTTTTCAAGTATTTCGCGGGTAAGATCAAGAAGTGTTTCTTCATCATCGATAATCAGGATTGTTTCGTTGCCACGGGAGATTTCTTTTGGAGTCGCAGTGGATTCCTCAAGTGGTATTTTGTTGGTAGCCGGGAAGAAGATTTTAAATGTTGTACCGCGCCCAACCTCGCTGTACAGCTTAATAAAGCCGTTATGATCTTTTATAATGCCATAAACTATTGACAGGCCGAGGCCTGTTCCTTTGCCGATTGGTTTGGTAGTGAAGAATGGTTCAAAAATTTTTCTCTGTGTGTCCTGATCCATCCCAACGCCTGTATCGGAGACGGTCAGACACACATATTTACCCGGTTTAGCATCATGTATTTGTTGAGCAAGTCTTGGAGATAGATCAACATTGGATGTTTCAATCCGCAGTACTCCCCCGTTAGGCATTGCATCTCTTGAATTGATACAAAGGTTTAAGATAACCTGTTCAATTTGACTGGAGTCTCCCTCAATTGCGTAAATGTTTTGGTCAAGGGCGCTTTCGAAGCGAATGTTTTTCCCCAGACTTCTAATTAGAATGTTCATTGCCTCCTGTACAATGTTGTTAAGGTAAAGAGGCTTAAGGTTTCGTTCACGCTGCCTGGAGAATGTAAGAAGCTGGGAGGTCAATTCAGCTGCACGTTGAGCTGAGGAATCAAGTATGTCTATATATTTTTTTAGTTCATTTCCACTTCTTGATTGTTTGCGTTTAATTATTTCGATAGCTCCATAAATTGAGCCCAGTAGATTGTTAAAGTCGTGTGCAATTCCAGAGGCAAGTTGGCCAATGCTTTCCATCTTTTGAGCCTGGATAAGCTGTTCTTCAAGGCGTTTCTTTTCCGTTACATCGACAAAAGCAATCTGAACTGCCGGTTTTCCCAGGTACGAAATGTTTGTTCCCCACCCATCAAGTATCTTTGTTTTTCCCTGAGGGGTCAGCACTCTAATAGTAAACTGAATTGCTTCTTTTGGCGAAGATGTGAGCAAAGTGAGCTTTTCAAAGAGCTGCATGAAGTCGTTTGGATGAATGAAGTTGTCAAGGGATGCATTTTGCAGCATATCCAGGTCGACTTCAAACAATTCACACAGAGAGTGATTGGCATAGACAATTAAATCGTTCTGAATAACCATTACCCCCAAAAGTGTATGTTCAACAAGGCTGCGGTATTTTTCTTCTGATTCATGCAGCGCATTTAGCACATTTCTTTCGTCCGTCACATCGCGTCCAATAGCCATGTTTCCGGTGATCTTTTCGCCGATGAAGATAGGTGTCATGCTAAATTCCACCATTCTCTCTTCGTGGAATTTTGTCAGTAGTTTTATGGTGAATCTTTTTCCTTCCTGAGGAGAGAGAAACTGATTTTCCAGCAGTGGCAAAGTATCTTGTTCGTTATCTACATGGAGAATCGATGTGAACGGTTTCCCCCAAATCTCATCCGCCTGAAATTTTGTTATCTCAAAAAATCTTTTATTCGCGAATAAGAACTCACCTCTTTGATTCAGCAAAATCACCATATCGTTTGCTTGCTCAACCAGATTCCTGTATCTATTTTCTGACGCTCTCAATTGCTCCTGAAGGCGCCGTTTTTCCGTTATGTCGCGCTGGATTCCCCAGATTCTAATTAATTTCCTATCCGAAGATATTTCTCCGAGATATGAGTTTTCGAAGTAATGAATGTTTCCTGAGGCGTCTTTCTCAGTGCTTTCTATGTTACTCACAGAGAAGTTCTGTTGGACAAATTTTATTTTCGACGAGATATATCCTTCAAGGTCTTCAATGAAATCAACAGCTTTTCTGCCAATGAGCTGGGAAGGTTCATCAAAGCCGTACATTTTTGCCATTGCTACATTGCATTCAACGATAACCGACCGCTCAGCAATTTGTTGTGCTATCGCCTCAGCAGGTTGATCAACAGTAATTGGCTGTGTAAATTCGATCCTCCAGATTCCTTCAGCGCTGTTTTGAATGAAATTTTCATATCTAACCCTCTGGAGTTCAGCATACTCCTTTGTTTGCGGTCTTTCGATTATTCTTTCAAGTTCCAGCAGCACGAATGGCTTGCCTGCAATTTGCACACTGAAGGCATGTGCTTTGAATTCAAGAGTGTTGCCGTCTCGCTGCCTTATGAACATTGGTGTGTAAAACACATTGTTCCTGGTAAGAGTCGAACTAATTATATCTACAATGTTTGAGCCCCTTGTTACAATTGCCGACTTAAGTTCTAAGGTGGTGGACTTGTCTGGATTGTAGTTTGAATACCAGTAGAACTGTGGGCAGGCCTTTACAATAAGCATTGATTGTGGGTCAATGAGCAGATAAAGGCGAGATTCATTAGAAAGGTTTTCTATGAGTCTATACAAAAGGATTCCCTGCTCGTCTTCAATCCGGGGTTGGTCCCTGGAGCCAGAAGATGATTGTTCGGTATTAGTGTCGGAGTAGTTCATATCAAACCCCGGCATATTGTGAATATGGTCTTAAGTCAGCACAGAAAGAGTTACAGGGGATCAATTTTGGTGCTCCATTACGTTTGAATTTATACTGGATTTTAAAAAAATCCAAGGATTGCGTGTTAATTTGAGTTTTGTTAAAATTATTTTAATGAAACTGATGCTGGCATTGGGTGCAGTCTTAATTTCTCTTTGCGCTGGACAAATTGAGCAAGGATCGGTTTGTTCAAAACCACTATCGGAAATAAGGAATTTTGCCCCTGTTTACTTCAGGGATGATTCATTGAAAGATTTGAGCAAGTTTGATATGGTTATTCTTGATCCTGACAATTATACTGAGAACCAGATTGGCAAGCTTAAAAAACTAGGTACAATGCCCCTTGCATATCTCAATGTAGGTGAGATTGAGACATATCGTGAATACGTAGATACTCTTGACCCATCCATCGCACTCAGTCCTGACCCCCATTGGAATCGCAGATATTTTGTCGACGTGTGCGATACGCTATGGTTGAAAATAGTTGAAAAAAGAGTGCGTGGAATCATGGCTGATGGTTTTTGTGGTATATATGCTGATTTTGGCGGACTACTGCACGAATATCCTAATTTACAAAGCTGTTCAGTCAACCTCATAAAAAAAATAAAATCCTGGATAGGCAATACTCATTTGGTTGTAAATAATGAGCCACTGATTGTAGAGCAACTTGGCCACACGGTTGATGGAATTTGTATTGAAGGCTTAATTGGAAAATACGATTTTGAGCTAGATAGCTACATCACGAATAATACCATGTCTGTTGATAGTATGATTACATACTATTCCAACCTTGCCAGAAAGTTCAGATTGGCAGTGCTGGACATCGAGTATGCTCCTCCGTCCAATCTTGTGGCCAGACGTTCAATTATTGCTTCCATCCGCAAAGCTGGTTTTGTACCCTATGTAGGTACTATCGAGCTTGACACACTTTTTTTTGACACAATAAGGCATGCTGAAAAAAACAGGTAGAAGTGCACGTAGTTTAAGAAAGATGATGAATTGAATTTTGCTGGCTGCTTACCTAACTTTTTTCAACAGGAGAAATAAATGACAAAAGAAGATATTATTGCAGCGTTAGCGAAAATCAAAGACCCTGATTTACATAGAGATATTGTGTCGTTAGGGTTCGTGAAGAAGGTTGAATTGACGGACAACAGGTTGGATGTGGAAATTCAGCTTACAACTCCAGCTTGCCCTGTGAGGGATGAGATGAAAACGCAAGCTGTAGAGGAAATTCGTAAGCTTGGTTTTAACGGCAACCTTAATGTCACCATGACAAGTCAAGTCGCATCGCAATCCAATCAAGTGCGCGAAGAAATATTGCCTGGAGTAAAAAACACAATTGCAGTTGCAAGTGGAAAAGGGGGAGTAGGGAAATCGACTGTAGCAGTAAACCTGGCTGCTGCACTTTCGAGGGATGGTGCCAGGGTAGCACTTGTGGATGCTGATGTATACGGCCCTTCAATACCTTTAATGCTTGGTGTAACTGAGAGGCCTCAGACTGAGAGAATAGATGAGAAGCGTTTTAAGATTTATCCGGTTGAAAAATTTGGTATTAAGATGATGTCGATTGGCTTCCTTGTCGATACAGAGACCCCTATGATCTGGCGCGGTCCAATGGCGAGCGGGGCTGTGAAGCAATTCTTAACGGACGTTGTGTGGGAGGATATTGACTATATGATATTCGATCTTCCACCGGGCACAGGTGATGTTCAATTGACGTTGGTACAGACGATTCCCCTGACAGGAGCGGTTATTGTAACAACTCCACAGGATGTTTCTCTTGCAGATGTTCGCCGGGGTGTCAGGATGTTTCAGAAAGTTAACGTCCCTATTTTGGGAATTATCGAAAATATGAGCTACTTTGTTTGCTCCCATTGTGGCCAGAGAGAAGAAATCTTTAGTTATGGCGGAGGAAGAAAAACAGCCGAGAAGTTTGCTGTTCCTTTTCTTGGTGAGATACCGATATATACACCGATACGTATAGGAGGAGATACGGGGAAGCCCATTGTACTGATGGAGCCTGAGTCAGAACAAGCTCGAACTATAGTCGGTGTTGCAAGGCAGCTCGCTGCGCAGGTTAGCATTACGAATTTATCCCAAAAATCATCTAAGGTTGAAATATCTTTATGACCATGACTGAAGAGGCTTCCGACGACAGCATCAGATCCACCATAGAAGATGTACTTGAAGATGCCAATAAGTTTCTTTCCATTGACGGCGGTAAAGTATCCTACGCAGGACTTGATGATGATGGGATTTTGAGAGTCCGTTTTCATGGGTCCTGTGCTGTGTGTCCCCTTTTGCCGATGACATTGAGAGCGGGGGTCGAACGTGCCGTGCTTCTGAAAGTAGGGAAAGTAAGGCGCGTGGAGCTTTCACGTGCCTGAAACGCCGTGTCTTAGTTCTTCAATTGAATAGTTTTTAATTGAGATGGTTCGCGCCGGAAATTTTCTAATGAGTTCGTGGTTGTGAGTAGCAAGGAAGACGGAGGTACCATTTAGATTGATTTCCTTAAGCAGGCTGATAGTCTCAGCTGAGCTCACAGGATCAAGATTTCCTGTTGGCTCATCTGCAAGGATTGCAACAGGGTCTTTTGCAATTGCACGTGCAATGGCGAGCCTTTGCTGTTCTCCTCCAGATAGTTCGCTAATTTCAGCTTCCTTTTTATGAACTAACCCAACAAGATTGAGCGCACGTATAGCTCTTGAGTCAATTTCCTTGCCTTTGAATCCTGCAGCATGCAAGGAAAACACCACATTTGCATAAACTGACCTGTCGTCAAGAAGTTTAAAATCCTGAAAAATGATTCCGAGTTTCCTTCTCAGAAGATAGAGCTTTTTTCTCTTCAATTGATTAGATGAAAAATCTTCGACTTTTACTACACCTCTAGTTGGAAGCAAATCCATATAAATGAGACGCATTAAAGTTGTCTTGCCTGATCCCGTTTCCCCTACGAGGTACACAAACTCACCATTATCAACCGTAAGGTTAATTCCATCGAATACGAGATGGTTATCAAATGCGAAAGACACGTTAGATAATTTTATCACGGCTGTTTCATTAATACAAAATGTACTCGATCAGATTTTTCTGTTGCAGGCAGGTAGGTAAAATCTCCAAAGGCTCCGATTTCCGCGAAGCCTGTGGAAAGATATTTTTCTCTAACTTCAGGGAGAGCATATACATATTCATTGTGTACCTCTTCAAAAAGTTCTCCTTTTCTGAGAATCCTGATATAAGTCTTGTGAGTTTTGCTGGATGACTCGTAGTATGATTTCCTATGATAAAAAGTGCCGTTTTGCTTTCCTTTCTGGTCAAACAAGTCTGCGTCGTATAAACTATTGTTTTCCATGCTCAAATCAAAAATAAAAACTCCGCTGGTCTTCAGGCTCTGGTAAATATTACTGAAAAGTATACCAATGGAGTCAATACCTTTCAAATAGTTTATGCTATCATAAGTGCAGAGTGCAATGTCGAATTCACAGTCTTTCTTGAATGAAAGGAGATCTGATTGAATGAAATGTATTGTGGATAGATGCATCTTTTGTGCTTTTAATTTAGCAATGGAAAGCATTTCGGGTGAACCATCAATGGCGGTTACACTGTAGCCCTTCCTGGCAAAAATTAGGGACAAATTGGCTGTTCCGCACGCTAGGTCAAGTAGCCTTACGCTGGGGCGACTCATTTTACGGACAAGTGATCCGTTTGCAATTCTTATAAGGTTTGTCAAATAGCGTGCCCATCCTGAATAATTTACAATGCGCATCATGTGGTCATATATGGCCGCAGATTCTGTGTAAGGGGGCATCTCCATTGCTTTCATTGTGAACAGGTCAGGAAAGCCCGGAAATTTGCTGCTCATGTTTTCTCACTGTGACGTTTTCTTATAAATCTTTCTGTTTTTTGATATTTCAAGAGCGAGCTTTATGGCTTCGATTGTACTTGATGGGTTTGCAATTCCTTTTCCCGCTATATCAAAGGCTGTTCCATGGTCAGGAGAAGTTCTAATAATATTTAAACCCGCAGTGAAATTGACCCCCGTACTGAAAGATTTCATCTTTAGTGGAATTAGTCCCTGGTCATGGTACATGGCAAATATTCCATCATATAATCCTTCTCGGTAAGTACCAAAGAATGCATCGGCAGGGAATGGGCCCTTCACATTTATTTTTTTTGCCTGTGCTTTGCCCATTGCAGGTTTTATTAACTCTATTTCTTCTCTCCCTATGAGCCCATTTTCACCAGCGTGTGGATTTAATCCAAGTACAGCAATTTGCGGTGACTTTACCCCAAAGTCTTTTTTTATTGACTCGTTGAAAATTTCCAGTCTTGAACTAATCAGCTCTTCAGTCAGCATTTTGGGAACTTCAGAAATTGGTACGTGAATTGTGGCAAGAGCTATTTTAGCAAAACCGGAGCTCATAATCATAATTGATTGAGAGGATTTTGTCAAAACGGTGAACATTTCTGTCTGACCCGGATATTTATAGCCGGCAAGTCGCAGGGCTTCCTTTGAAACAGGTGCTGTAACAATCGCATCAACCTCGCCTGCAAGGCACATCTGTATAGCTCTTTCGATTGCCAGTCCTGCCCATTTACCACTCTCAGGTGTAAGTTTACCCGGTTTAATCTTTTCCTTAAAACCTTCACCAATATCAAGAATTGTAATTTCACTCCTGCCTATTGCATCTTCGAGTCGTGTAACTCTCAAAGTTTTTCGTCTAACATCGTATTTCCGAGCGTAAAACTCAAATGCCTCATACGGCCCAATAAGCAAGGGCGTGCAGTCTGCACGAATTGATCGGCTGGCAGCAGCTTTTATGGCAACTTCAGGGCCAATGCCATTGTAATCACCTATTGTAATTGCGATAACACTCATAATTTCTCCGTTTGATAAAGTTTAAATTCACCAGGTCTAACCTCTTTGAAAATCATTTTTCTTTTTAGTCGGGAATATGACCATATTTCGTATGACCCGTTGTTGCGAAGATCGCGCTCGACGTTATCGGGTTTTCCATAAAGTATGTATATTTTCCCACGGTCGGTCATGGCACCATTTATGGCCGTTGCAGTGCGGAATGCATACACAGCATAGTCTGCTCGTCTATAAAATTCAGCCTCAGCTTCATTATAAGCAGTTCGTGGCGTAGGGTCATGCTGTTTCCAGAACTGTTCGAATTTCTCTTTTACGCTACGGTCGTTGCCAGATGTAATGTAAGAATAGGTAGAGTCGTCAGTTATATATTTTAAGAGCTGCAGTGCAAAGTGAAAGTTGTGCAAACTGCCCGGCTTATTCAACCATACATAATGAAATGGATAGGTTTCTTCTCGTCCGGAGTACTTTATGTGAATTTCATATTTTCCTTCAATTAATGTATCGGTCTGGAATTCAAGCAATAGAGCATTATCCGTCTTATATTTGAATGAAAATTTGATCTGGGAATTTTGTATCGTAGGTTGAAGGGACAGTGAAATTAGGTCGATTCTGGATACAGGTGAGACTTCCTTACCATCCTTAAATATAGAAGCTGTGGGCTTTTGAGAAATTCCCACAGGACTGATGATTAATACTTTTATGGTGAAGGGAAACTCAGCAGTCGATTCCTCAACAATTGGATTTAAAGTAGAGTCTGTTTTTGAGGCAAGAAAAATTGGTTGAAGGAGAATAGGAAATTGGTTTTTCTGAAAATGTTTCCTCAAAACAATGTTCATGTAAGTTATCTTTTGCAGATCGTCTCTAACCTCAATATTAAAACTAAAAGTAGACTTCGGGATTTGAAATACAACACAATCCTCAGCAGAAGATTTAGCGTTGCGGCTTTCCTGATAAGAATCGGCAACCACTCTATTTATCCCGAATCGGTGAAAATTTTCACCTGTGACAGAATCTACAGCATCTACACTAAAGCTCAGAGTTGCTACAAACCTTTTACTGGTGTCCTGGACAAAAATTAGGTTTCTAAAAGGAATTGAATATGCCACGCAAACAGTTACGCTATCCATGTTTTGTGATAATACCCAGATAGTTGATGAGCCTAATCTGCGATCTGATAGCTGTGCTGATGCAGTTAAATTAAAAGTCAGCAGAACCATTATCACCCACCCGTCAAGTCTTTGCATCATTGGATTAAATTTAGGCTGTAATTTCCTATATATCAATGAAAGCCTTATAATCCGTTATGGTGAGCGGACAAATCAAGTAATTTAACTTTTTGTAAGACCAACTTTTCACAGGCATGGCAAAATCGTTTTGTTTTCAGGTCAATTTCTTCCACCCCTGTGGATGAATGCATAACACATAGATAGTCGTGACAGTGTGGTAATCCAAAAGTATGCCCAAGTTCATGAATAGCTTCCTTTATGACGCGTGATTTGGTCAGGTGGGGGTTTTCATTAAGTCCGTAAAAAGACTCATGTAGCCGATGTGTTGACACGATGGCAGATTTCCCATCAAACTGTGCTTCTCCAAAGACATAAGTTAATACAGGAACGAACAAATCAACAGAAGTTAATCCGAGAATTTTATCTGCGCTGGAAGAGAATTTTTCAGTCAGGGCGGATAATAATAATGTCGAATAAAATTGATTTCGTGAAATATCAAATGCAAATGAAGCATCTACAATCTGGTGAGAACAGGCTTTGACGTTGACTTTGAATGATTCCATGATTGGAGAGACGAGTTCATCGAGGGAGCAGTTTTCCAGCGGGGAAACAGCTACAATTTGTACGGAAGCCATAATTCAGGGCTTCTTGAGTCCGTATTTTGAGATTTTGCTATACAGTGTCACGCGGTCAATTCCCAGCGCTTCAGCTGTACGGGTTATGTTCCATTTGTACTTGGCGAGCGTTTTTGAAATATGAATTTTTTCCATTGATGCAAGAGAGTCGTCAGGTGGAGTTTCTTCAGTGACATATTGCTTCAGCTGGAAGGGTAAGTCATCAACTGTTATTGCCGGAGGCTTTGCGAGAACCATCGCTCTTTCTATGACATTTTCCAGTTCGCGGACATTACCCGGCCAGTTATTTTTAACCAGCAAATCCATTGCCTCCGGGGTAACTTCAAGTGGCGGCTTGTTCATAAGAGTTGCATACTTTTTTACAAAATGTGTCACAAGTTGCGGTATATCTGAGCGCCTTTCTCTAAGTGGGGGAATAAAAACCGTGAACACATTCAGTCTATAATACAGGTCCTCTCTGAAAGATCCTTCAGCCACAGCTGCCTCAAGATCTCGATTTGTGGCACAGATGACTCTAAAATCACTATTGATAATTTCGTTTCCACCTACGCGCGTAAATTGTTTCGTCTCTATAACTCGCAGCAATTGCACCTGCATTTTTTGGCTGATTGTTCCTATTTCGTCAAGAAAGATTGTTCCGCCGTCCGCCATTTCAAATTTCCCCTTGCGGCGGTACTGGGCACCGGTAAATGCGCCTTTCTCATGCCCAAAGAGTTCGCTTTCCAGGAGCGTTTCGGGAACTGCACCACAGTTTACTGTGATAATGGGGAAGTATCTCCTATCGCTAAAGGCATGTATTGTTCGGGCAATAAGTTCCTTTCCTGTTCCGCTTTCGCCGCGAATCATCACGGTGGTATCTGTTTTAGCCACTGTCCTTGCCAGATCTATTACTTTTTTCATTTGTGGACTATCCCCAACAATCTCTTCAACTCCAGAAAGTTCTGATATATGTTGATGAAGTCTCCAGTTTTCATCGGAAAGCTTCTTGGTTCGGAGAGCATTCTGTACAAGATGCGAGAGATGTTCGGGATCTACTGGTTTTGTAACGTAGTCAAAAGCTCCTTCTTTAAGTGCCTGAACGGCACTATCGACTGCGCCAAATGCTGTGACCATTATTATTGCTGCTGATCGGTCAATTTCTTTTATCCGTTTTTGCAGCTCCAGTCCGTCCATCCCGGGCATTTTTATATCCAGCAAAATGACATCCCATGGCCCTTCGTTCATAAGTTTGAGAGCCTCTGAAGCGTCCTTCGCAGCTGAAACGCGGTAACCATCTTGTGTAAACCACTTGGTTAAAGAGTCTCTGACAGAAATTTCGTCGTCAACTATCAAAATACTTGGTTGTCGTGGATGGATATTATTGTTACTCATGGGCATGTTTCTTGATTAGTTTTTATAGAACTGTTTGTTGTCTTTCCTTCTGAAGTCTTCGGAAGGGTTATAATAAAGACTGTTCCAAGGTTCAATTTAGATTTAACTTCGATAGTTCCGGCATGTCGTTCGACAATTCCGTGGGTCACAGCCAATCCAAGGCCAGTCCCTTTCCCATCCTTCTTCGTTGTAAAAAACGGTTCAAAGATGTGGTCAATATCGTATTCCGGGATCCCAATTCCTGTGTCTGAAACCCTGATCACCACCTTACCTTCCTCACGTTCATCTATAACTTCAACTTTCAATGTGCCCCCGTCTGGCATAGCTTCAATTGCATTTATTTCAAGAGCCAATAAAGCCTGCTCAATTTGTTGAGGATCGCAAACTAATTCAACAGGTTCTGGAGGCAATATCAGTTCCGGTTTGACCTTACTCATTTCAAGATGATGGGAAATGAGTTTGAATGTCTGTTCGATTACAGAGCGCAAGTCAGTTTGTTTAAATTCCCCAACTCTCTGGCGTGAAAAGAGGAGTAGATTTTTGACAATACCCCCGCATCTGCAAGTTTCATGAGCAATTATACTCAACTCATTTTGAATTTCCAGCAGATCGTCTGAAGATAGTGCAGTCTTCTCGAGTTTCTTCTTCAGAAGCTTTGCATAGGTCAGGATCCCTTCCAGAGGATTATTCAGTTCGTGTGCCACTGTGGCGGCAAGTTTGCCGAGAGAGGCCATCTTTTCCATTTGCACCATATTGGACAGCGCTCGCCTCAATTCCTCTGTCTTTTTTTCCACCTTGTCCTCAAGAGTTCTTGCCCACTCTACCAGTTCCGCATTTGCTCTCTTCAGTTCTCCAGCCATAGTGTTAAACGAGCTGGCAAGCTCGCCAATTTCATCTGTTGATCTTACATCAATTCTATAGTCCAGATTTCCTTTTGTAATTTCGTTTGTTCCATGAATTAGTTTTCTAACTGGTTTGTTGACCATTATCCAAATAAAGATGCCCGAGAATGCTGTAACTGCTATTACCATCAGTATGCTGTCCAGGTACTGGAACATCTTTAACTCTGCGACACTTTTGTCAAGGTCGCTTAAAGGGATCATAACATCGAGTACACCAAGTACCGTCTGGTTCTCAGGATGAACATGGCAGCTGGCGTTTGAGCAGGATGGCTCGTTTTTGATAGGGGTTATAACGCCAAGTACGCGATAGCCTTTCAAAGAATTGAATATTCTTGTAAGTGCAGCCGTGTCTTTCTGGACAGGCAGCTTCCCCGGTTTATGACATGCGTTGCATGCCTCCGCCGACATATTCACATATCTACCAACTTCCGAAGTATCGGTAGAAAAAGTTATTTCCCCTTTCTTATTGTAAATACGGATAGCCTGGAATCCATGACCCGATCCAAGGTTGTTTATGATTTCATAGATATCTTCTCGCCGATTGTGCAGCATGCTGTATCTTGTAGACTTTTTAACAATGTCGCTTGCCTTCATAGCCCAATCAGTAGTCATACTTAGATATTTTTGCTTATTCCAGTTTACTGTAATAGTTGTGAATATTGCAGTCGATATAAGCATAACAGAGAGGACAATGATAAATAAGCGGAAAGCTAATAATCTTGTAATTTTCATGGTTGATTACTCGGTCATTTACCGAAGTTCAACTTATGTGCCGTAGTCATGCCGGGCACAGCTTTTCATGCCTCAATACTGCGGTATTTTAAGGTTTCCAGATCATCGGTCGGAAGGACGTTTTCGCCTCTGTTGCAAAAAGCACAGGCAGGAGGCATAATTCCGCTATTTCTTGCTTTTAGATATGAGGTTTTGCAGAAGAAAAAAATACTTTCTTGTACCGATGACATCCTCAAGGTTTTTTGCTCTGATTCCCCCATCAAACATTGTCTGTCCAGTTTCAGGTGAAGCTCTGCTCAGTTCAGATAAAATATTTTCTTGAATGGAACAAATCTCGTTAGCATACAAAGTCTTTGCAATATCGGCATCAAAAAATTTTTCCTTGAGAAGAGGTGGCTTATTTGTGGAAATCGAAATCATCCATCCGTCAATGTATGGACTTGAGTTGAGAAGATGGGCGGATTCGATAAGTCGGCTGTTGATCCGGGCGACTTCCCCCTCCAATGGGGAAGGTATGGTAACGGTTCCCTCGTGGCAAACTATCCAGATGCAGGGGCTATCAGCAGAGAGGGCAGTGTGTACCTGAGGCAATACAATTTCCTCCATTGATTTGAGAAAATGAGATACGATATGGTCTATACCAATTGTAAGGAGATTCGGCTTTTCCTGAAGAATCCACAGATGGCCGTGTGTGTATAGACGGTCGTAAGCCATAGGAAAAGAGAGGATTGAAGCAAAGAAGCTGTTGACAATTGTTTGGAGATAATCATTGGTTGAGAAGCTACTTATTGCTGAGATGTTTTTAATGTCGCCTTTTTTGGCAGTTGACATAAGAGACTTCCGGATGCTTGGATCCTGGCGCATGACAATGTCGAAAGGGCAGTTTTCACATTCATGGTTTCTGTCGCACAATTTATACGAGACCATGCCAGCCTCCGACCAGATACAAAATGACTCGTTTTCAGGAATAACTTTATGTTTTCCCTTTTCCTGCTCCATATGGCTGCCTAGAATAGCCTTTTAATTTTTCATTGGCGTGCTATAATCGAAGTTTTCCGTGAATTTGTCAGAACCTGTAAGAATTACATCAAATCGATATGGCTGTGATTGTCGAGATTCTTCATGCTCTGGAAAAACGGGGAAGTGCTGTGCAATAAACTTAAATGCAGCAAATCCAATGGCAACAATCATAAGTGTGATTGAAATTTCAGTCCATTTGGGAAAGTAGCTCGCATGATAAAACTTTTCAAGCGAAGTTATACTGACGTTCATTCTGTTCAGAACAAATCCAGTTACTACCATAATTGAAGTATAAAAAAGCCAGTTTTTGTTCATTCTAATCCTGGAATTTGAAAGGAGAATTACAGGTACCATAACACCTATTACTATTTCAGCCCAGAAGAGAATTCCTTCCATATTGAATGTTATTAGATAATTGAAAAGGTTATTGTTAACAATGTCTTCAATTTTTATTACAAGGTAAACAGATAAGGCAACCACGGTAACTTTCCCCAATTTATTAAGTACAACTAATTCAATTTCACGATTAAAAGCTCTTGAGCTGAGGTACGACTCTATTGTCACCATTGCAGGCCCAACTGCAACAGCGCTTAAAAAGAAAAGGTAAGGAAGATTGGAAGAATACCAGAGAGGATACATTTTTTCTGGTACTATTAGGTACAATGAGCCAAGTGAAGACTGATGTAAGCTCGAGAGCATTACCCCAACTACAACCAGAGGGACTGTCACAGCGTGGATTATTCTCTGAGCTTTTGTTAATCTGAATCGTTCGAATACGATGGGGCTGAACTCAAGCGCGAGGACTGTCGTGTAGAGTATAACGCACCAGCCCACTTCAAACATGACAGAGTGTGGATTCCACATTATGAGAGGATGCCATATGTTCCAGGGTCGTCCGAGGTCGTATATTAATGCAACTATAACCAGGAGATAGCCGAGGAAAGCCGTGAGGATGGCCGGGTGCAACAGGCTTCTGTAATTATCCAGATGAAATATGTAAACTGTTGCTGCTATTACGAAGCCACCTGCGGCCAGGCCAACTCCGCAAAGCACATCAAAGCCAATCCAGAGACCCCATGGGAATTTGTCTGATAAATGTGTTGCTGACCCAAGGCCGTACACAAATCGTATAAATGTTGAATACCCACCGAATGCCATCGTTATTAGAAAAAATGCTTTCCAGAAAGTCATGTTCTTAAACCAACTAATTATTTTTCCGGTTAACATTTTCTTTTCCATATTGAGCTCCTTTTTTATTTTTTGCTCTTTGGATAATTGTCAGAGGATCTTCGGTTGCCGTTGTTTTTAATCCGCCTTTCTAATCTTGCTACTTCCCGTTTGCGGTTTGTGAGCCACCAGAATCCAGTCATCAGGGTGCTTCCCCAGAAAAAATAACCCGGGATCTTGGACATGATATTCCAGGTATATTGTGGAAGTGCATGATCTGGCAAATTCGGGTTAAATCCGATTGCAGAAAATTCCCTTGGCGAAAGGTAAATCACCGAAGTTCCGCCCACCTCTTCCTCTCCAAAAACATGGTGATAGTATTTATCGCGATTTTGATTTATTCTTTTGTGTGCTTCAGCCAGCAACTCGTCGCGCAGTCCAAATGTTCTTGCTTGCGCCGGGCATGCTTCAACACATGCGGGTTGTTTACCTGCTTTGATTCTGTCATAGCACATGTCGCACTTTGTTACTTTTGGATCCGGTTTATTCCATTGGTACTTCGGTACAGCGAATGGACAGGCCTGCATACAGTATCGGCATCCAATGCATTTATTTGCATCATAGACCACGGGGCCTTCAATGGTCTTGTAAAATGCCCCAACGGGGCACACAGAGGCACATGTCGGATTTTCACAGTGCATGCAAAGTCTTGGGACATAAATTCCATCCCAATCTTGCACTACTGTATTCTTTATTGATGAAAGCTCATGAGTTTCTGTTTTAGGGAATCCCCACCGATCGGCACAGGCCTCTTCGCAGGCATAGCAGCCGATGCACTGCGCCGTGTCTACAAGGATAGCTAATTCTTTAGACATTTTTTACTTGCTCCTTTGTATAATCTGGCTGTCTATTTGAATAGCGACTTACTCCTGTTGAAGAAATTTTTCTTCGAAATCCTTCCACAACGTTTTTGATGTGAGTTCAAGCACACCATTTATTGGTACTCCCCCGTCCATAAGTGTGACAGAAGCAAATTCAGGTGACTGTTCACTATTGCCTTTGGCAACTGTGATGAAGTTCCTGAATCTCTGCACTTCGTCCCTCATCCATTTTGCTGCTTGTTCACCTATTGTCATTTCTCGAATCTCTACCGGCAGACTTGTTGGTTCTATCATGGCAATCCAGCCTTCTTTATAAGGATCGTGTTTCAGAAAATTCGGAACTTCGGTTATCTCAGTGTTAATGTCCAGTACTTTGCCTGAAACCGGGGATCTGAACGTCAGGGTCTTGTCGCCCTGTCTAATTGTAAAAAGTGCGTCCCCCTTTTTAACCGAATTGCCCGGCAACGGTGTTAATATTTCATCAATTTTCCCAATTATCTTTTGTACGAAGTCATCAATGCCAATTCTTGTGTTACCGGACGGGAGAAGTTCAACCCATGTGTGCCCCTTCCCAAAGAAAAAGCCGTGTGGCATAAGGAATCTTACCCTATACGCCTCACCTGACAATGCCGGTTGTCTACGTTTTGCAGACTTCTGGATAAAATAATCAATCGTTACAAAGACGATTATGGTCGCAACCACAAATATCGCAACCATTTTGACCTCCTTTCATTCGAATTATCGCTGAAGCTGTTTGCCTTAACTCTCAAGTCAATGTTGCACAATTACTGTGCCATGTTCTTGATCGCCCTTTCATATCTTTGTTATATAATACCCCTTAAGTCAACAAGTTACATTTCTCAGATCTATTGGGACAGCCGATGAAATTTTATGAAATGCTTGGTGCTAATTTTTTCAACAGCAGAAAGGCAAGTTAGTGTATGAGAAATCTATAAAGAACGAATGGACAGCTATTTGCGGTATGTTGAATTATTAATCATATGATGCTGAGAAAAGCATCAAAAACCGGGAGGTGTTTTCTCGGGGATGCTACCAAATTCAAGTTACGATGAGCCTATTCATGCCCTCACTCTGTTTCCGTGACAATTTTGACACTTGAGCTCGTGCCGATTCTGTTTGCACCAGCAGATATCATTGCCAGTGCATCTGATCGCCTTCGAATTCCACCTGACGCTTTCACACCTATTTTCTCTCCCACTGCTTTTCGCAAAAGAATTACGTCCTCTATAGTTGCACCACCCCTGTTAAACCCTGTTGAAGTTTTCACAAAATCTGCCCCCCCTTCAACTGCAAGCGTGCAGGCCTTCACTTTTTCAGCGTCTGTAAGAAGACAGGTTTCAATTATGACCTTTAACAATGCGTTATATTTATGTACTATCCGGGCTACCGTTTCGATATCCTCTATGACGTAAGGGTTGTCTCCACCGCGAAGGCGGCCAACGTTTATAACCATGTCAATTTCAGATGCACCAGCCTGGATGGCCTCCTCTGTTTCAAATGCTTTAGTTCGAGTGGTAGTTGCACCCAAAGGGAATCCCACGACAGTGCAAACCTTTACATCACTTCCTTTGAGAATATCAGCAGCCAGATGTACAAATGAAGGATTAACGCAGACACTGGCAAATCTGTATTCAATAGCTTCGCTGCAGACAATTTCAACTTCTTTCTGGGTTGCCTCTGGCTTCAAGATTGTGTGGTCAATCATCCTTGCCAGTTCGGTCTGGTTAAGTGTCATTTGAACTCTCTTTTCATTATCCATCGCTTATGTGTCTTTCTATATATTTTACCAATAGCTTCCACTCCATAAGTTACCTGGCTGAAAGAATAAATGAAAGGAGTTCAGTGGAAGTTGCCACAAGGTTTCTTGACTAATAAAAAAAAAATTCTTAACTAAAGTTGTTAAAAACGGGGGAAAACTGAAACAGCTGCCAGCATTTAAAGCAGCCATATTTGCTGCTATCGGCGTAATTATTGGGAAAAATTTTCCGGCTTATCGCCTGGATTACTCCTTTATTAGCTTGTTCTTAATTTCTCTGAGCGCTGGTTCCATATTGAGAAGGAGGGGAACACTATTTCAATTTGGACCACTATTTGGCCTTTTGTTTTCCTTTGCTTTTTTATCGGCAATCTTAATAAACAAAGCATCACGAGAAAACATTGATGGGTACAGATACTTTGCCGGCACAGTGGTTGAGTCGCCAAGGGATACGTTAGGTGGTTCTTTTGTTATCGGGAATTGTTTTGGACGCGACTCACTATGGCACAGGATTGACGGCGAAATAATCGTGTATCCTTCAAGGGTACTGAATACTCATCGTGGTGATATTTTACTACTAAGAGGAAAGGTTCTCGGACCGGGAGGTCCGCGGAATCCAAATGGATTCGATACTCGCTCATACTATGAGCTCAGCGGAATTGCGGGGAGGATCTATGTTGACAGTCATGGACTGATATTTTTTGTCCGCAATGTGACAGTATTTAATGTGACAGGAAAAATTGTTGACAGGATCAGGGATTACATGAGAAGGACAATCAAATCTTTGATGAGGGGTGAAGAGTCGGAGCTTGCTCGTGCGATGGTGATAGGAGAAAGGGGAGGTATCGGTTTTCAATCCAATGAATATTTTATGAATACTGGGACAATTCATATACTATCAGTATCTGGATTGCATGTTGGTTTCCTTACGGGAATTTTGATGACTGTTGCAGCTTTTTTAAGGATACCGCATCGCACGAGGTTTTTTGTAATATCGCCTTTTCTATTTCTATACGGAATGATTGTCGGAATGACACCATCAATTGAACGAGCAATCATAATGGCTGTCGTGTTACTGTTTGGTATATTTTTACAGCGAAACACCAACCTGTTAAACTCCCTTGGATTCGCCGCGCTGGTGATTCTAACCTTTAAGCCTTATGAGCTTTACTCACCTGGATTCCAGCTTTCCTTTGCAGCAGTAATGTCGATTGTGTTCTTCTACAAGAAAATCATAAATATAATGCAATTTAAATTTCCCTCAATTAACGAAAGGCCATTTGTTCACTTTCTCCTTTCTATGGTCGTCCTCTCTTTTGCAGCAAGTCTCGGGACAGTTCCTCTTATTACGTATTATTTCAGAAGGATATCTACTGTGAGTCTGCTGGCCAATATTTTAATAGTCCCACTTGCCGGTCTGTTTACTTCGATGACTTTCACTTTTCTTTTGCTAAATCCTCTTTCTTCATGTGCAGCGTCAATTTATGCGTCAGCCTCTCAGGGGATTGGCTTTTGCATTCTCAAGGTTAACGAATTGCTCGGGGGTTTCCCATTCAGTCGAATAATTATAGCCGATAACAGGATCCTGTTTGTTGTACTTTATATTCTGTGGATTGTTTTGACAATTAGCTTTGGTGGAAAAAGTTTGCTAAAGAAGTCGGTTTTTGGTGTTTTACTTGGCGTAGATTTGATTTTAATTTTTTCGATTTCAAATAGTAAGCCAGGGGCAACTGTTTACATATTAGATGTTGGACAGGGGGATTCAATTTTCATTGAGCTGCCCGACGGCAGGAATCTATTGATCGATGCCGGGATGCGGTTCGGAAAGAACGATGTGGGAGGGAAGGTGGTTGTTCCATTTTTAAAAAGAATGGGAGTAGAAAGAATTGACTATTTTGTGGTAACTCATTTGCATTCAGACCATATGGGAGGGGCTGCCAGCATATTAAAAAACTTTACCATCGGTCAGTTTCTCTTCCCTGACCAGAGCACGAAATCGAAAAATTGGTCAGAGGCCTATAAAATTGCAAAGAATTGCGGTATAAGGATGAGAAATGTGGCCTGTGGAACGATCCTTGATTCTGGAAATATGTACAGGATTTACGTCTTGCATCCTAACAAACACTACGTTGGAAACGAGGGCGTATCTTTTTCAAGGAAATTTAATAACGGATCTATTGTATTAAAGATTTACGTTGGTAAGAGTACAATTCTTTTGGCAGGTGATGTTGAAAAAAAGGTAGAGCATGAACTAATGCAGGCATTTGGCCCCTTTTTGCGTTCAGATGTGTTAAAAGTTAGTCATCATGGCGCTTCAACCAGTTCGTCTGAGCCGTATATTGGAACGGTATATCCTAAATATGCGGTGATATCTGTTGGAAGTGGCAACAAATTTGGTCATCCATCTTATCAGGTTATTGAATCTCTTCGGCGGATAGGAACTTATGTGTGGCGAACAGATTCTTCTGGTGCAGCGGTTTTTCGAACAGACGGTAAGATTCTTGAATTGGTGGATTGGAGATAAAATTTTTTTAGAAAAAAATCCCCGTAACTTTCTGAGTTAAAGTAATATAGCGATTCCAGCGTTACGGTAAAAACCTTGATTTTTAGTGCAGGTGGGTTTAAATTGCACAGCAAAAATTCGAGGCCGAAAAAGTTGATCACGCTAAGTGAGGATGATAAGAGAATTCAAGAGAATTTGAGGTTGAGCGGGGCTATCCCGGGACATATTGCAATAATTATGGATGGTAATGGTCGCTGGGCGAAGCAACGAGGCCTGCCGCGCATAGCAGGGCACAGGGAAGGAGTCAATTCTGTAAGGGATGTCGTAGAGGCATGTGGGCAGCTTGGTGTGAAGTGTTTGACCCTGTATGCATTTTCTACAGAGAACTGGCGGCGCCCCCAGGAGGAAGTCTCCACCCTTATGCGCTTACTTGTGAAGGCATTGAGAGATGAAACCGATAAATTACATGAGAACAACGTCAGGTTGACTGCTATAGGTGACATTCAATCACTTCCTCATATTGTTCAGCATGAGCTTGGAGAAGCTATTGAAAAAACCGGTCATAATACAGGTCTTAATTTAAACCTTGCACTCAGTTATTCCGGTCGTTGGGATATTGTTGAAGGTGTAAAAAAGATTGTGACTGATGTTATAAAAGGCAATATAAATGTTGAAGATATTAGCGAGGGAGTCATCTCAAAATATCTTACAACAAAGGATATTGCTGACCCTGATTTACTGATTAGAACGAGCGGTGAGTTCAGAGTTAGTAATTTTCTCTTGTACCAGATTGCATATACTGAAATTTATATATCCAAAGTTTATTGGCCTGATTTTCGCCGCAATAATTTGTATGAAGCTATAAGGGATTTTCAAAAGAGAGAACGGCGCTTCGGACTTGTGAGTGAACAGGTTAAGGATGCTCAAACCTTGTAAATAAGCAATTTTAAAAGCTTTAGACGCTAAAGTGATTTAACAGAAAGTATTTTGTGATAATGAAGTATTTGGGTGTGACATTAACAATAACTCTAATGCTGGTTTCTGCTTACGCACAGGAGGGGCAAAAACCACCACCATTGAACATTCTTGGAATTTCGGTTGAAGGCAACAAGTTAACAGATGCCGCTGCTATTATAAGATATTCAGGATTGACGGTTGGAGAAAAAATCGTTCCGGGTGGTGATGAGATTCGCCAGGCGATAAAACAGCTGTGGTCGCTGGGAATTTTTTCTGATATACAAATTTTAATTGACAATCAGGTTGGTGATGGAGTATTCCTCCTCATCAAAGTGAAGGAATACCCGCGTTTAAATGACATTGTAATAAAAGGAAACGACGAACTTAGCGAGAAGGATATCAAAGACCAGATCAATCTTGTTCGGGGACAAATTGTGACTCCTCAGGATCTCAGCAGGTTTGTTTACAACATTAAGAAGAAATATGAGGAGAAAGGGTATTTGCTTGCCACTATAACTCCGGAGCTTGTCCCCGTTAGCGATACGGCAGATGCACCTGTAAATCTTATTGTTAAAATTAATGAAGGAAAGGAAGTAAAAATTCAATCAATAACATTCAGTGGAAATAAAGCCTTTTCGTCGAGCGAATTGCGCGGACAGATGGATGATACGAAGGAGAAGGTATGGTGGATGTTCTGGCGAAGTGCAAAGTTTGACAGAAAAAAATATGAGGCCGACAAGGAGAAAATTTTGGATTTTTACAGGAAGAACGGGTACATAGATGCTTCTATTTTATCGGATTCTATCTGGTATAGTTCCGACAAGGAGAATATGTTTATTCATATAAATATATCGGAAGGCAATAAATACTACATTCGTCATATTGTTTGGGAGGGGAATACTCGATATTCATCGAATGTGCTCAATCAGCGCTTAGGTTTAAGGGAAGGTGAAGTTTACAATAAACAAAAGTTTGAAGAAAATCTGCGTGGTAATAAAGATCAAACAGATGTTGCGTCACTTTATCTGGATAATGGTTTTTTGACATTTAATGTTGACCCTGAGGAACTCAGGATTCCACCCGATTCGGTCGACCTGAAGATAAAGATATTTGAACGAAATCAATTTCGCATTGGGGAAGTTGAGATTCATGGAAATACCAAAACGGAAGATCGTGTAATCAGGCGTGAACTTTTTACAATTCCAGGAGACTATTTTTCTCGCGCATTAATTATTAGAAGTGTGCGCCAGTTATCACAGATGAATTATTTTAATCCGGAGAAGTTAAAACCAGATTATTATATAGTTAATGATTCAACTGTAAATGTTTCGTATGATGTGGAAGAAAAATCGAGCGACACATTTAATATGTCCGTAGGGTACAGTCAGGCATTTGGTTTTAGCGGTGCGCTCGGAATAAGTTTCAACAACTTTAACATAAGGCATCCCCTTGAGGGAGGTGGCGGTGAAACGCTGTCATTTGACTGGCAGTTTGGTGTGACCTCCATTTATAGAACTTTTTCATTGTCGTTTGCTGAACCATGGTTTATGGACACTCCAACATCCCTCGGATTCAGTGTTTTTGATACCCGTCAGGTGTATGTTTACGATCTCAGAATGACAGGCGGTTCGGTTAGTGTAGGAAGAAGATTCAGGTGGCCTGACGACTACTTCAGGGGTAATTGGATTTTTACAGTTCAAAAGAACGATATTGCTAATGGTGGAGGAATATATGGAACTGGCATTTTCTCGGAAGTGAGCCTTACTCAGGTCATTTCACGAAACAGTACGGACAGTCCTATTTTTCCGTCTATTGGTTCAAATGTCTCTCTGACAGATCAAATAGCAGGTGCACCAATTTTTCCTGGTACAACGAACTTTCACAAGCATATTTTATCAATAGATTGGTATATCCCTCTGTTTGGTTCCAACAAGTTAGTACTTTATAGCGGATCGATATTTGGTGCAGTGGGCCTGATGAAAAAAAGCTCTTACATTCCACCAACAGATTTGTTTTTCATGGGTGGAACGGGGCTTGGTTACATAGCAACGACACCGCTTCGTGGATATGATGACCGCATGGTGGGTCCTAAGCAACCCGATGTGAGCAATGGCAGTCCGACGGGTGGTCGGGCATTGTTTAAGCAGACAATTGAAATGAGATTTTCTGTAACAATGGATCCTATTCCACTATATGTTCTTCTATTTGCAGAAGGGGGAAACGTTTACTCGGACTTTAATCACACAAATATCTTTCAACTTGAGCGGTCTGCTGGTTTTGGTGCGAGGGTAATGATCAACCCTATAGGTTTGATTGGATTTGACTACGGGTATGGTTTTGATCCAATTGCGCCCGGTGCAGGGCCATCAGGATGGCACTTTCATTTCCAATTCGGTAGAAGTTTTTAAACAAAAATGGATTCATACAACTAAAATAAGAGGTTAAAAGTGAAGGAGAAATCAATCGTATTGTTGTCAGCGGCAGTGATTATATCAGCTTTGGGATTTATGTTTGCATATTCTCCAAAGGAAGAGCCGTTGAAAATAGGCTATGTGAATTCGGGGACCATTTTAGATCAGCTTCCTGCAGCTCAGGCTGCCCAGCGCAAACTTGATGCAATGATGAAGGCGTGGAGTGACACTCTTGATCAGATGACAAAAGCTTACCAGGCGAAGCTCGATAATTATACCAAACAAGCACAAATGATGACTGACCAGGCAAAACAGCAGGCCCAGCAGGAACTGGCTCAACTGCAACAAAATATTTATAACTATCGTCAGTCAAAAATTGGACAGGGCGGTGAGCTCGAACAGCAGCGTGAAATACTTTTGAAGCCGATCAGGGATAAGGTATACGGTGTGATAGCACAGGTTGCAAAGGAGCAAAAGATGCAGTTTGTGTTTGATAAGCGGGATGAGATAGCGATTATACTTTATGCCGATCCACAGTTTGATTTAACTTATAAAGTTCTTGATGTCTTAAACAGGCAGGGCAGGTAAAAAATGAGAATTGTAAGAGTTGCTTTCTTGATATTTATGGTTACGCTTGCTGCTTATACTGTTCCATTATCATATGCACAACAAAAGATTGGCTGGATTGATACTCAGGAGATAATGAAACAACTTCCCGAAGCGGTAGAGGCACAGTCTAAGCTGGACGCACTGGTTGCCCAATGGCAGGCGGACCTCAACAAAATGCAAAATCAGTTCCAACAGGAAGCTGATCAGTACCAACGCCAGCGGTTAATACTTCCTGAACAGCAAAGGGCACAGGAAGAACAAAAACTTTCCGACATGCAAAAAAAGATTGTTGATTACCGTAACCAGAAGTTTGGGCAGAATGGCGAACTTTTTCAAAGGCAAAATGAAATAATGCGCCCGGTACAGGAAAAAATTTTTAAAGCGATACAGGATGTGGCAAAAGAGTTAAAGTACGATTACATATTTGACAAGAGTGGTCAAATACTTTTAATGTACGCTAACGACCAGTATGACCTCACTCAAAAGGTTCTTGATAAGTTAAAAACGCCTGCGGCGACTGCTACTCCACAAGGGAAATGAAAATTTCGAATCTTGCCAGGCTTACTGGTGCTGAAGTTGAAGGGAACGGCGATTTAGAAATATATGGAATTGCCAAAATTGAAGAAGCTAAAGAAGGTGATGTAACCTTTCTGGCAAATCCAAAGTATGAAAAGTTTGTACAGACCACCAGGGCATCGGCTATTTTTGTCTCTGAAAATTTTAAATCACCCCGGAAAGACATTGTATTTCTGAGAACCAAAGATCCGTATGTTGCGTTTGTTAAGGCATTAAAAGTCCTCATACCTCAGGAAGAATTACTTCCCCGGGGGATAAATTCTTCAGCGTACATTTCTCCTAAAGCTATTCTTGGACGGGATGTCAGCATAGGGGCCTTTGTCGTGATTTCCGATGGCTCAAAGATAGGTGATCGCACTGTAATTTCTCATGGTGCCGTAATTGGACGCAATGTTACAGTTGGTGATGACTCTGTCATTTACCCAAATGTTTCAATTTACAATGGTTGTAGAGTTGGAAATCGGGTAATAATTCATAGTGGTACAGTGATTGGGAGTGACGGATTCGGATTTGCTCAGAAGGAAGACGGCACCTATGAAAAGATTCCGCAAGTTGGCGTTGTTGTTATAGAAGATGATGTGGAAATAGGTTCAAATTGTACAATTGACCGAGCTACTATGGGTGAAACCCGCATAGGGAGAGGGGTTAAGATAGACAATCTTGTACAGGTTGCCCATAACGTGGAGATTGGGGAGCATACTGTTGTTGCAGCCCAGACAGGGATTTCCGGAAGTACAAGGATAGGGAAATATTGTGTAATTGCCGGTCAGGTTGGGTTTGTTGGTCATATTGAAATTGCTGATCATACCACTGTTGCAGCTCAATCAGGAATCTCCAAGTCAATTTTAGAGGGTGGAAGAACTTACTTTGGCTATCCAGCCAAAGAAATTCATGAAGCCCGTCGCATCGAAGGAGCAATAAGAATGCTACCGAAGCTGCTTGAGGAATTTCGCGAGATGCAAAAAAAGTTAGAAGAACTGAAATTAAGGAGTAAAATGTAAATGTTGGTACAACAGCGTACTATTCAAAGGTCAGTTTCTCTTTCCGGTGTCGGGCTCCATACAGGCTGTCAGTCAACAATGACTTTCTTACCTGCACCTGTAAACACAGGGGTAATATTCAGGAGAGTCGATTTGGGTGGAAAGCCTGAGATACCTTCACTGGCAGAATACGTTGTTGACGTATCGCGAGGCACCACGCTTGGAATTGGGGATGTTAGAGTTCACACTGTCGAACATGTCCTTGCAGCAATAGCAGGTCTTGAGATAGATAACATCATAATTGAACTGGATGCTCCTGAGCCGCCGGTTGGCGATGGTAGTGCAAAACCATATGTAGATGTCCTGCTCGAGGCCGGTTTTGAAACTCAGGATGCACCGAAAGATTACCTCATTATTGATCAGACTGTTGAATATTTAAATGAGAAAGCAGAAGTGCAAATGGTTGCTCTTCCACTCGACAATTTTAGAATAACAATAATGATTGATTATAAGAATCCTGCCCTTGGAAGTCAGCACACAGGATTATTTTCTCTTGAAGAAGAATTTGTAAAAGACTTTGCCGGTGCGAGGACTTTCTGTTTTTTAAAAGAAGTCGAGCAGCTTCACGAACAGGGTTTAATTAAAGGGGGAAATCTAGATAATGCCATAGTCATCGTTGACGATGAAATGAGTGAGGATGAACTGAAAAGGCTTGCAAAGAAGCTTGAAATAAATGGGTCAATCATACTCGGTTCGTCAGGGATACTTAACAACAAAACCCTGCGTTATAAAAACGAACCTGCACGGCATAAACTCCTTGACCTTCTCGGTGATCTGGCTCTTGTTGGAGCTCCCATGAAGGCGCAGATACTTGCCGCGCGTCCAGGTCATTTGCACAATGTGGAATTTGCAAAAAAGATACGTAAGCTCTATCATCAAAAGAAACTGGTAAAGAAATATCAATTTCAAAAAAAGGAGGGAATTGTATTTGATGTCGAAGCAATTCACAGGATCCTTCCTCATCGGTTTCCTTTTCTTCTTGTTGACAAGATAGTTGATTTCAAATTAGATGAGCGGGTTGTTGGTTTGAAAAACGTGACAGCTAACGAGCCGTTTTTCCAGGGCCACTTTCCCCAGAGGCCGGTTATGCCTGGTGTTTTGATTGTGGAGGCAATGGCTCAAACAGGGGGCATACTTCTCTTGAACGGGGTTGAGAATACTGGTGGTAAACTTGTTTACTTCATGGGAATAAACAATGTTAAATTCAGGAAGCCCGTTTCTCCTGGTGACCAGTTGCTAATGCAGGTTGACCTGGTTGCCAGACGAAGTAAAGTAGCCACCATGGTTGGAAAGGCCTTTGTTGACGGTGTCCTTGTAGCCGAGGCTGAAATGACTGCGGCAATTGTTGATGTGAGTGAGCAACCCAAAGATGGAAGTCCAATTTAATGGGTGTTTATATCGACCCTCGTGCTGTTGTAAACCCGGCGGCCAGATTAGGAGAAGACGTTTCTGTTGGTCCTTTCTCAATTATTGAAAGTGATGTTGAAGTGGGCGATGGGACGAGAATAGCTTCCGCTGTGTACATTGCCAATGGGGCGCGTATAGGAAGGAACTGCATAATTCATCATGGGGCTGTTGTCTCAAATGCTCCTCAAGATCTCAAGTATGGAAATGAACCAACGGTTCTTCAAATTGGTGATAATACTGTGGTTCGTGAATACTGCACATTGCATAGGGGCACCCGTGAAACTGGAGCAACAATTGTTGGCAGCAATTGTCTTTTAATGGCTTATGTTCATATAGCTCATGATTGTCGGGTTGGCCATCACTGCATTTTTGCAAACGCCGTGACGCTGGCTGGGCACGTTCATGTGGGAGATTGGGCGACTATCGGTGGACTCGTTGCAATTCATCAATTTACACACGTAGGCTCTCATGTCATGATTGGTGGAGGATACAGGGTCACAAAAGATGTGCCGCCTTACGTGCTGGCTGGCCGTGAGCCACTTAAATATGAGGGTTTGAATATAGTTGGGCTGCGGCGCCGAGGATTTTCGCCTGAACAAATTGAGAATATCGAAAAAGCCTATCACATTGTTTATAGATCGGGTCTGACAATGAAAGAGTCTATTGAGGAACTGGAGAGATCTTTTAATGCCACTCCTGAAGTAAGTGCAATCATTGACTTCCTGAAAATTTCCTCACGAGGAATAATACGGTAAAAATGTGAATCTGAATTTCATTCAATCTATAAAAGATACATTTTCGGGGCGCTGGCTTTTGCTGGACACCGGCAGCGCGTGCGGTGAGGTTAATATGGAAATTGATGTCAACCTTGTGGATGAGTTCAGGAAAAACAGAATCCCTGTACTACGGCTCTACAGGTGGGAACCGTTTTGCATTTCGCTCGGTAAAAACCAATTACAGCGCGAGATCGATGTCGATTCTGCTCGTCGTGACGGAATAGATATTGTCTTCAGACCCACAGGTGGGAAGGCTGTGCTTCATGCTGAAGAATTAACATACAGTGTGGTAACTGATTCACATGGGCTTTCCGTTTCGGAAAGTTACAACCTGTTAAGCACAGCTCTCGCAAATGGAATAAGAAATTATGTCGAGAAGTACAATTCCAGTGGAGCGGAAATAAGCTTAGCAGAAAGCATGCCTGATTTCAGGAAACTATTCAGACAACCCGATTCAGTAGTTTGTTTCGTGACTTCAGCAAAATCTGAAATAGAATATCGTGGGCGAAAACTTGTCGGGAGTGCGCAAAGAAGATTTGGCAATATTGTGCTTCAGCACGGCTCGATTCTGGTTGGTGAGTTTCATAAGAAGATTGTTCGTTATTTGAAAAGTGATGCATACACACTGGAAAAAGTAAAGGAAAACCTTGATAATCATACAATTACTCTCAAGGAAATAATTAATCAGGAAGTTGATTATCAGGAGTTAAAAAAATCTATTGTAAATGGATTTGTTGAGACTCTGGAAATCCGGTTTGAACGAGTCAACCCAGGAAACGATCTTCTCAATGATGGCCAAAGATTGTTTCTTAATCAAGAAAGAGAACTTGCATGACTGAATCAGGAAAGGAAAAGAAGATTGTCACAACGAGGACAATTGTTGAAATGAAGGCAAGGGGTGAGAAGATTGCGGCATTAACAGCTTACGATGCAATAATTGCACGACTGCTTGATGAAAGCGGGATAGACATTATTTTGGTTGGCGACTCTCTTTCGAATGTTTTTCAGGGTAATGATACGACGATACCTGTAACAATGGAAGAAATGATTTATCATGCAAAGATCGTCAGGAAAGCTGTAAAAAGGGCTCTGGTGGTCGTCGATATGCCATTCATGAGTTATCAGGTTAATGCCGAAGAAGCTGTAAGGAATGCCGGGAGAATTCTTAAAGATACTGGAGCCAGTGCTGTAAAGATTGAAGGTGGAGAGGCTGTGGTGGATTCGGTTAGAAAAATGACAGAAGTGGGTATCCCAGTTATGGGCCACCTTGGACTTACTCCTCAGTCAATACACAAATTTGGGGGTTACAAACCGAGAGGGGAGGATAGGAGAGAGGCCAGGCAAATTATTCGGGACGCCAAGTTATTACAGGAGGCAGGAGCATTTTCACTTGTACTGGAAAAAATTCCATCATCTCTGGCATCCAAGATCTCCAACTCTCTGGTTATTCCAACGATTGGAATCGGTGCCGGGCCAAACTGTGACGGACAAATCCTTGTATATGCAGACATGCTTGGCTTGACCCGTGACTTCCGGCCTCGTTTTGTGCGTCGATATGCTGAAATGGCAAATGAGATTTCCAATGCCTTTTCTCAATACATTAATGATGTCAAAGGAGGAAATTTTCCATCTGCAAAAGAGAGTTATTAAATGCTTATTTGCCAGTCTGCAATTGATTCTCTTCTGAACTTTGGATATATTTTTTTGAAATGGTTAGCACTGAAACAGCGGAAAGTGAAGCATTATTTAAGAGGAGAGCAGAAAAAGCCCTTTCTGTCGATCCACGATATAGCGTCTTAGAATTCCAAAAAAGAGGGGGTTTTTTCTGTGCATACGTGGACTCTATATACCTGGCAAGAAGGCTTTCTGAGCTTTATGAGAAGGGGAGCTGGAAATTCAAATTAAAGACAGTAATATTACCTGATAAATCTGTTGGCAGCCTCAAAACAGGTGTTTGCCATGTTGGAGTTGGTACTATCAGAAAATATCCCGATTGGACAAGTGAGCAGGTAACCGAAGTCCTTTATGGAGAGTCATTTGATGTGCTACAGTCAATCGGTTCATGGCATCGAGTTCGTCTGCATGCCGATGGTTATCTCGGCTGGGCGTCTGCCAATCAAACTCAGTTGATGGATCCTGAAGAATTTGACAGATACAATAATTTTCCCAAGGCTTTTGTCAAAGAATCTGTTGCCCTAATACTATCTGAACCAGCACATTTTGGCGTGCCCCTCAGGGTGGTAGTTTATGGTGTAGCACTGTCGGTTTTAAGTGAAGGTGCTGGCTATTTGAAAGTTCTTCTTCCAAATGGAGAGACTGGTTATATAGAAAAGAAATTTGTCCAGACAGTGCCTCTAATTAAGAAATACTCTTTGAAGGCCCTTTTTGACACTGCTTCACGCTTCCTGGGGGTTTCGTATGTCTGGGGTGGTAGAAGCGCCAAGGGATTCGATTGTTCCGGGTTCATACAGACAGTTTTCAGGTTTGTCGGTATCGAATTGCCCAGGGATGCTTCAATGCAGTATTTGGCCGGAAGACCATCAAAAAAAAATCCCCAAAATTTATCTTCGGGGGATTTGGTTTTTTTCTCGTACAACGGTAAAAATATTTCACATGTAGGCCTGTACATTGGTGGAAGGAGGAAAGAGTTCATTCACTCTTCAGGGTATGTGAAGATCGGAAGTTTTGACAGAAGAAGCAAACTTTTTGATGATAAACTCTTCAAAGCCTTTGTAGGTGCATGTAAGGTAACGATTTAAAATGGAGGTGTTGTCTTCAGCCGTAATGAACAATTCGAAGATGACCATAGCTCCGGCTATGGGAAGGTGTTAATTCTGAATCAGAACTACGAGCCTCTCACAATCTGCAACTGGAAAAAAGCTGTTGTGCTTCTCTATCTTGGAAAAGCAGAAATAGTAGAGCGCTCTGACGGGAAAATGTTGCACTCGGTGTCAACAACAATTCCAATGCCGAGCATTGTTCGGCTGTCGGTTTTTTACCGTGTACCGCACAAAAGGGTGATCCTCTCCCGAAAGAATATATTGCGCAGGGACGGAAACCGCTGTCAGTATTGCGGTCGGGGAGACTTGCCTTTGACAGTTGATCATATCATACCGAAAACTCGCGGCGGTGAAGATTCGTGGGAAAATCTTGTTTGTGCCTGCATCAGGTGCAATAATAAAAAGGGTGATCGTACTCCGGAGGAAGCCGGTATGAAACTCTTGTCCGTACCCCGCAGGCCTCATCACGTTGCTTTCATCAGACATTTCGTCGGCAGGATAGACGAAAAGTGGAAGCCTTACCTTTTCATGAAGTAAAAAATATTTTGTAAATTTCCAGACAATGTCAAATAAGAAAATCATTTTAAGTGGGATGCGTCCCACAGGCAAGCTACACCTTGGTCACTGGGCAGGGGCTCTTGAAAGCTGGGTGCAGCTTCAAAACGAAGGAAATTACCAGAACTACCACCTTATTGCAGATTATCATGCTTTAACAACAAATCTTGATACGTCGAAAATTTATGAGTACACGATAGACATGTTGGTGGACTGGGTTTCAGCGGGAATTGATCCTGAACAGAGCCCTGTGTTCAGACAGTCGCAGGTAAAACAGCACACCGAACTGCATTTGATATTTTCCATGTTGATAACAAAATCCCGGCTTGAACGAAATCCGACTTTGAAAGAACAAGTTCGGGATTTAAACCTCGGTCCTATAAGCTATGGTTATCTGGGCTATCCGGTTCTTCAGGCTGCTGACATTCTTCTTTACAAAGGAGAGGTGGTTCCAGTTGGCGAGGATCAACTTTCGCACATTGAGATAACAAGGGAGATCGCCCGCGATTTCAACAGGCAATATAAAAATGTCTTTCCAGAGCCTGAGCCAAGGCTTACCAGGTTTGCACGCCTCCCTGGATTGGACGGCAAGAAGATGAGTAAGTCCTTAAACAATAGTATCTTTCTTTCGGATTCAGAAGCTGATGTTGTTAAGAAAATGAAAAAGGCTGTAACTGACCCTCGGAAAATAAGGAAAGGAGATCCTGGAAGGCCTGATATTTGCCTGGTTTTCACATACCATAAAAAGTTCAATGCCATCGAAGAGAAGGAAATTAGATCAGGGTGTGAGTCCGGCAAGCTTGGATGCGTTGAATGTAAAATGAGATGCGCCGCAAGCATTAACAAATTTTTAATGCCATTCAGGGAGAGACGTGCGAGGCTGGAGCAAAATCCAGAGGAGGTGAGGGCTATGCTTCAATCGGGAGAAGAGAAAGCAAGGGTGAAAGCGAGTGAAACGATGCAACAGGTTCATGAGGCGATGAAGATGGGATGAACTACAGGGTAAAGTTAAACGATTTTGAAGGGCCGCTCGATTTACTTCTCTTCTTCATAAGGAGGGATCAGCTTGATATTTACGACATCCCAATTGCGCAAATTACAGCGGAGTTTCTTGAATACGTTCGTTTTATTCAGGCCCTTGACCTTGAAATTGCAGGCGAATTCATTGTGATGGCAGCAACCTTGATGCACATTAAGGTAAGAATGTTGCTTCCACATGAAGAGACAGTTGATGATCTGCTGCCTGACGATGATCCACGCAAAGAGCTTGCTGATCGTCTTGCCGAGTATGCACGTTTTAAGGAAGCTGCGAATAATTTTCAGCGCCTTGAGGAAGACGCGAGTCAGGTGTTTTACCGTTCCAATTTCAAGCTTGACGAAAGAAGCTATGCATTGCCGGAAGATGAGCAATTGATGAATGTTTCATTGATCGATTTGATTACAGCGTTTAAAAATGTTATGGAGAGGCTTGAGCCGACCTCGTATCACGATGTGAAAAGAATTAATGTCACAATTGAAGATCAAATTGATTATCTCACTCAGACAATGAGGGAGCGAAAGGAGATGCATTTTTTGGAACTTGTTCAGCAGATCCATGATAAGATTCGATTGGTTGTTACTTTTATAGCGATGCTGGAGCTTATCAAAAGGAACATGCTTAAAGTATACACTACAGGTAAATTTAACGATTTTATCATTTCCAAATATGATGGAGAAAACGACGGGAATGTCAGTAGAACAGCAGAATGAACCAGCTCAGACCGATCGCACTGCTGAGAATGTGGAATTTGACTCAGTGAAAAAAAATATTGCACAGCAAAATGCCCCGGAAGATTCGGAAGAGGGCAACAGGGATTTTGACAAGGCTAATGGAGAGATTTTGTTTTCAGATGAGACAGAAGAAGAGTTAGAGAAGCATCAGGAGATAGTGGATGAGTTTGCCCACATTGTCGAGGCTCTGATTTTTGCTTCTGATGAACCGCTGTCTGCAAACACGATCAAGAGTATTTTGGATTCTGCCAGAACATTTGGTAGAGTTGGTGTTGATGCTATAACCGGTAGGATCAGAGCTTTAAATAGGAAGTATGAAGAAGAGGGAGCTGGTTTTCATATAGTTGAGATTGCAGACGGATTTCAATTTGCTACGAAAAAGGAGATGGCACGGTGGGTATCACTTCTATTCAGAGAACGTTCCCGAAGAAAATTAACAAAGTCTGCACTGGAAACGCTTGCAATAATTGCTTACAAACAGCCAATTACAAAACCGGAAATTGAATCTATTCGCGGTGTTAATATTGATTATGTTTTGCACAGTTTACTGGAAAAGGAGCTGGTTACAGTTACTGGCCGTGCTGAGACTGTTGGAAGACCGCTATTGTATGGGACAACCCAGAAGTTTTTAAAGGTATTTAATCTGAAAAATCTTGACGATTTACCGAAACTTCGGGAGATAGATGAAATCATAAAAGAAATAAAGAGCCGGGGTGCCGAAGAGCCGATACAGCTTGAAATTTCAGCATTATCTCAGGTCCCGGCTGACACGGAGTTGCCTTCTAATTTATCCGGGAATTCAGATGGACAGTAAGCTCAAATCATCAGGTGGTCGTCTCATTCGTCTAAACAAATTTCTTTCGATGGCTGGCGTTAGTTCACGCAGGAGGGCAGATGAGATTATAAAGGATGGGAGGGTCTCTGTTAACGGTAAAGTAGTAACCAAGCTGGGTGTAAGGATTGATCCCAGCCGGGACCGAATAACTGTGGACGGAAAACGTGCGAGTATGCAAAATCGGCTGGTCTACGTGCTGCTGAATAAACCTAAGGATATCATTACAACAGCAAGAGACGAGAAAGGCCGTAAGAATATATTTGACCTGGTTCGGATTGGTGTGCGTGTCTTCAGCGTTGGTCGGCTTGACAGGAACACCACCGGGGTACTTTTGCTGACCAATGATGGTGAACTGGCGAATCGTCTGATGCATCCAAAATTCCATGTGCTTAAAGTATACAAAGCCACTCTTGACAAGCCTCTTGTAGATCGAGACATGGTGATATTCAGGAAGGGGATAAAAGTTGATGGTGCCCTGGTAGTTCCCGATGATATTTATATATTACAGGGGAGCAGTGGTTTGGAAGTGGGGATTTCTGTACACGAGGGAAAACATCATCTCATTAGAAGGTTTTTTGACTCATTAGGGTACCATGTAGTTCAATTAGACAGGTATTCATATGGTGGGATTACACATCGTGGGTTATCCAGGGGGGAATGGCGTTATCTCACTTCAAATGAAGTGATCAGTCTGAAAAGGCTTGCTGGACTTCAAAATCAAGCTGCAACAGGTGACTGAAATAAATGAAGAGCACTTTGGTTATAGCTATTGCTTTTGCAGTTGGTTTTACTGGGCTTTCTTCAGCCCAGGAAATGCAGGCGCTGAAAGCACTTCAATTTGATCTTAAGTCAATTATTTCAGACTCTGCTTTCTCCAATGCCTTTATCGGAATTGAGGTGAAAGATCTTCGAAGTGATGCAGTTTTGTTTGCTTATAACCAGGATAAGGATTTTGTGCCCGCTTCAAATATGAAATTATTAACCACTTCAGCGGCTCTCTCAGTACTTGGTGAGAATTATCAATATCATACGTACCTGATGGCAAATGGATATGTTCTGGATGACACATTGTTTGGAGACCTTTACATAGTTGGCAGCGGTGACCCGACAATTTCAGGTAGATTTACAAATGGAGATGTTGTGAAGATTTTCAAAGGATGGGCGGATACCCTCAAGTTATTGAATGTGAAGGTTGTTAAAGGAAATGTGATTGGCGACGACAGGGTGTTCGACAATGTTCCTGTTGGTGAAGGATGGGGGCTGGCATGGCATGAGGACGTTTACTGGTATGCAGCATACATCAGTGGCCTATCGTTTAATGATAATTGTATCGACGTCACGCTGAAACCAAATAAACCTGGGGCACCAGTACTTTACACGCTTACCCCTCCCACCTCATACATTACGATCATCAATGAGTCAAAGACAACTGAAGACACAATTAACACAATCGATTTTTATCGTGATCCTGCAACTAATGTGATTCACATTTATGGAAACTATCCGAGGACCTTGGATAGTATGAAAGTTTCGTTAACAGTTTACAATCCAACCCTTTATACTGCTACCGTTTTGTTTGAGACTCTGAATTCTGTTGGGATAAAGATGCTTGGTGAGCCTTTTGACATTTCGAGATATCAGAAAATCTCTCGTGTTCCCCCATACAATCTTATGTGGACTATTGCCAGCTACACGTCGCCGCCGTTATCGGAAATAGTAAAAGTTATAAATAAGCGCAGCCAGAATTTCTATGCTGAACAAGTTTTCAGAACACTTGGGAAGGAGAAATACGGGATTGGTACATTTGAAAATGCGAGACGGGTAGAAATGTTTTTCCTTCACTCAATAGGAGTAGATACCACTCAAATCGAGATAAATGACGGGTCAGGGCTTTCAAGCTGGGACCTGGTTACACCTCATGCAATTGTGGAAATTCTGGAGGCCATGAGAAAAAGCCCGGTTTCCAATATCTTTTATGATTCGCTTCCAGTTGCGGGTGTGGACGGAACCCTGGAATTTAGAATGAAAGGGACTCGAGCTCAAGGAAATGTCCATGGAAAAACAGGGTTTATAGAAAATGTCCGATCTCTTTCAGGCTATTTGACAACACTAGATGGGGAACCCCTTGCGTTTTCCATTTTTGTAAATCATTACACTGTTCCAACAAGCGCCGTCAATGCCCTGCAGGATATGATATGTACCAGACTATGCAACTTCTCTTTCAAATGAAAGATATATCCTGGCTTATTGAAATCTTAAGAAGAAATAACATAGAACTATTGCAGGAACAGATAACCCTCTTTAAGGAACTGAGACAGTGCATCCTTTCATGGAACGAGAAAGTTAATTTAATTTCAAGAAAGGACGAAGGTTCTTTTTTTGAGAATCATATCCTGAATTCAATCTCTTTCCTATTTCATAAGTCCTTGAAATATAACACGAAAATAGTCGACGTGGGAACAGGGGGAGGGTTACCCGGAATTCCTGTGAAAATTTTCCGACGTGATCTTGAAGTAGTATTAATAGATTCTGTAAAAAAGAAAACAGAGGCTGTCGCCGATATTGTAAGGCAGCTGGGTTTAGCAGGTTTGACCGTTATAAATGGCCGTGCTGAAGAAATTTCTGTGAAACCTGAATTTATGCACGTTTTTGATTATGTTATAACACGCGCAGCTGGAAAATTGTTTGATGTGGCAAAATGGTCGAGACAATTCTTAAAATGTGAAGAAGAGGGAGATCTTAAGAATTTATATCCGGTCGGCACTTTACTTGTTCTGAAGGGTGGTGAATTTGCTGATGAGCTAAAGCGCACTAAGCAATTGAAATTTGTGCAGCATGTTGATGTCGAAGATATAAAGTTCGAAGGAGATGAAGAATTGAGAAATCGAAACAAGAAAATTGTGCTGGTGAGTTTTAAAAAGCGCATTGAGTAAGTTAAAAAACAAAAGGAATAAACTTGGAGAAGAATTTGGGAATCGAAGGTGACTACCTACAGGAAGAAAACGAGCTTATAAAAAGGCGCATTGAAGAGCTCAAAGCTCTTGTTGAAAAAGGAATAAACCCTTACCCTTACAATTTTGATGTTACGCATTATTCCAAGGAGATTCTGGACAATTTTCGTGACGACCTGCCTTTTGGCGACGTGTCAATTGCAGGGAGGATAATGTCAATTCGTCGTATGGGAAAGGCCTCTTTTTGCCATATTCAGGACTCAAAAGGGAAAATTCAAGTTTACCTGAGGAGTAATGATCTGGGCAAAACTTACGAGATATTTAAACTCCTTGACATTGGTGACATAATTGGTGTTAAAGGGTTTGTGTTCAGGACAAGAATGGGTGAAGTATCTGTCCATGCAAAAGAGTTAACTCTCCTTTCCAAGTCACTCCGTCCCTTGCCAATTGTAAAAGAAAAAACCGATAGGGATGGCAACAAAGTAGTTTTCGATCCGTTTTCCGACAAAGAACTCAGGTACAGGCAGAGGTACGTGGATTTAATAGTCAATCCGTCGGTTAGGGATGTCTTTATTAAACGCTCGCGAATAATTAGCGCCATGAGGAAATTTCTCGATGATCGCGGCTATCTTGAGGTTGAAACACCAATCCTGCAACCGTTGTATGGCGGTGCTTCGGCAAGGCCTTTCACCACACATCACAATGCACTTGATATTGACTTTTATTTGAGAATATCTGATGAGCTATATTTAAAGAGGCTCATTGTTGGAGGCTTTGCTGGTGTTTACGAAATCGGGAAGGATTTCAGAAATGAAGGAATGGACAAATCACACAACCCGGAATTTACAATGATGGAACTGTATGTTGCGTACAAAGACTACGAATGGATGATGCAGTTTCTGGAGGAAATGATATATTCAATTGTAATGGGAGTGAATGGAAACTCAAAGATAGAAGTAGCTAACAACAAAATAGAATTTGCCCCACCATGGAAACGGGTTACAATGCTTGGGATTATTGGGGAAGTAACCGGTGAGAATCTTGAGGGAAAGTCAGAGAAGGAAATATTTGAGTTGGCAAAACGTCTTCATGTGGAAGTTGATCAAATGAGTGGATACGGGAAACTCATTGATGAAATTTTCTCAGAGATTGTTGAGCCGGAATTAATTCAGCCCACATTTGTCATTGATTACCCAATTGAAATGTCACCACTTGCAAAACGCCATCGTGCAAAGCCTGGTCTGGTTGAAAGGTTCGAGGTTATTTGTAATGGCCATGAACTTGCAAATGCTTTCAGTGAATTAAATGACCCCCTGGACCAGCGTACGCGATTTGAAGAACAGTCTCGATTACGGGCAAGGGGGGACGAAGAAGCGATGGTGGTGGATGAGGACTTTTTGAGGGCACTCGAGTATGGGATGCCGCCGACCGCAGGTTTAGGAATTGGAATTGACAGACTCACAATGCTCTTGACCAACCAGGATTCAATACGTGATGTAATCTTCTTTCCACAAATGAAACCAGAAAGATAAAATTTAGAATGAAAAAGATAAACCTTGTTATTGGAATTCATAATCATCAGCCAATTGGCAACTTCGACCATGTTCTGGAAGATGCTTATCAAAAGGCATATTTGCCCTTCCTTAAGGTGCTTGAAAAATACCCAAAGGTTAAGGTTTCAATACATTACACCGGTTTTCTTCTGGAGTGGCTACGAAAAAATCATGAGGTGATATTCAATGAAGTTAGAGATCTCGTGGAAGCCGGACAGGTCCACCTCATGACAGGTGGATTTTATGAACCAATCCTTGCAATAATACCCGATAAAGACAAACTCGGACAAATAAGGAAACTCAGTGACTATATAAGAAAGAATTTTGGTTTCAAACCTGTTGGTATGTGGTTGGCTGAGAGGGTTTGGGAGCAGCACATTGTGAAACCAATTGCTGAAACCGGCATTCAGTATGTCGTGATTGATGACACACATTTCAAATATGTGGGGCTTAAAGACGATGATTTGCTGGGTTACTATGTGACAGAAGAACAAGGTAAAGCGTTAAATGTCTTTCCAATTAGCAAGATGCTGAGGTACACGATACCCTTCCAAGCAGTTGAGAAGACAATTGATTATCTTCACTCAATTGCCAGTGAAGATGGGACACGAGTTGCGGTATACGCTGATGACGGTGAAAAATTTGGTGTTTGGCCAAACACATTTAAACATGTATATACGGATGGTTGGCTTGAGCAGTTCTTTGAAGCTCTTGAACAAAATTCAGATTGGATAAATATTGTCCATTTCTCTGAAATTCTGGAAAGGATTAAACCAATTGGTCGAGTTTACTTGCAAAATGCATCATATGCTGAGATGTTGCAGTGGGCGTTGCCGTCAGAACTTTTTCTGAAATACGAGGAATTTGAGAACAGGTTAAGGCAAGACGGATTGCTCGCTCGATATGAAGAATTTGTCCGCGGTGGTTACTGGAGAAATTTTCTCGTAAAGTATCCTGAGTCAAACAACATTCATAAGAAAATGAATCGACTCTCGGAGCGCGCTCATAAACTTGAAAGGCGCGGCATTAAGGTTGATCGGGCACTCGACAAAATATGGGCTGCTCAATGCAATGACCCCTACTGGCATGGCGTTTTCGGCGGTCTCTATTTGCCAAATTTGCGGTACCCTGTTTACAAAAGTTTAATTCAGGCTGAAAACGAGCTTGACAGACTGGAAAAGAAATCAGGCCTGTCTGTTTCATTTGAGGATTTTGATCTGGATGGCTCAAAGGAGGTGTTGGTTGAATCGAGCACTGTCAACGCATACTTCAAACCGGATGGAGGAGCTTCATTGTTCGAACTTGATTATAAACCTGCAGCATTTAATTTTCTCGATATAGTTAGCCGTAGACCGGAAGGGTACCACAAAAAGTTGACCGAGCATCCTGTTGATTGTGAAAATGGGGAAGGAATTCACAGTATTCATGATATGGTTATTTACAAGGAGGAAGGTCTTGAAAAGCTTTTATACTATGACTGGTATAGAAGAGCATCTTTTGTGGATCATTTTATTGGAAATACATCTCTGGAGGAATTTGCCAGTGCTCATTATGAAGAACAGGGAAATTTTGTTGCCGGTGCTTATGAATGTGATTTTCAGGTGAGTCGTGAAAAGGACAGGGCTGTGGTGACTTTTACGAGGAACGGAATCGTCAGGAAAGACGGAAGAGATTTGCCTATAAAACTGTTGAAGCGATTCTTCTTTTTTGACAGGAAGCCACTTATAAACTGTGAATATAAAATTACCAACCTTGGAGAAAATGAAATTGATTTGAATTTTGGCGTGGAGTTCAATTTTGGGCTCCTTGCTGGAGACGCACATGACAGGTACTACCTCATTGATGGGAAAAAGCCATCTGATTCGAGATTGCGGAGTAAAGGGGAGAGTTATGGCGTATCTGCTGTATCTGTAGTAGATGAATGGCAGGGTATATATGCTGAAGTTAATGTTGACAAGCCCCAATCATTGTGGAGGTTTCCAATTGAAACGGTTTCTCTATCCGAATCCGGTTTTGAGCGGGTTTATCAGAGTTCAGTGATTTTTTTTCATTCCGACGTTACATTACAGCGAGAGTACAGTGTTAATTTTTCGCTGATTCTAGGTCGGCTGCGGTCGTCTGTAACAAAGTAACGAACAAAATGGAGTTCAAAGTTGTTATTCGAATGAGTCGATTGAAAAAAGGAGTTAGATCTTGAAAAGAAGAATTTCAGCTGCCGGGGCAGTGATAATGCTGGTTTTTGGGATACTAATCGGAACCCAAATCCAAAATGTTATCAGTGGTGATAGCATCTACGAACAGCTGCAAAAGTTCAAGGATGTTCTCAGTCTTGCTCAAAAATATTATGTCGAAAATGTCGATACCCCGAAGCTGGTGGATGCTGCCATTACCGGAATGCTTGGCCAGCTTGATCCCCATTCTGTTTATATCCCCAAGAAAGATGCTCAGAAGATTGCTGAAGATTTTCGAGGTTCTTTTGAGGGGATTGGGATCGAGTACGATGTGTTGAACGATACCCTGCTTGTCGTGTCGCCAATTGCTGGTGGACCGAGTGAACTCGTCGGTTTGCAAGCGGGAGACAAGATAGTTGAAATTGATGGGAAGTCCTGCATAGGGATTACCCGTGATGAGGTTATGCAAAAACTGCGTGGCCCGAAAGGGACAAAAGTTACAGTCGCAGTTATCAGAGCTGGCGTTGACAAGCCGCTTTACTTTGAAATCACAAGAGATAAAATTTCAATTTATTCTGTGACCGCTGCATTCATGGTAAACGACAGAGTTGGATATATTTATGTTAACAGGTTTGCGGAAAATACACAGAAAGAACTTGAAGAAGCGCTCAACAAGCTGAAGCTGCAAGGAATGAAGGAGTTAATACTTGATTTACGGGACAATCCCGGGGGATATCTTAATCAAGCGGTAGACGTGGCCAGCGAATTTATTCCTGCCGGGAAGACAATAGTTTATACAAGAGGCAGGATTCCTGAGGCTAATGAATATTTTACTTCCTCAGGAGGGCCATTCACAAGGTTGCCCCTGATTGTTCTGATAAATGGAGGAACTGCTTCAGCCAGTGAAATAGTCTCAGGGGCAGTGCAAGATCTTGATAGAGGACTGATAGTTGGTGAAACCAGTTTTGGAAAAGGCCTGGTGCAACGCCAATTTGATTTAAGCGATGGTTCTGCTGTAAGGATTACTATTGCAAGGTATTATACGCCGAGCGGCAGACTAATTCAGAGACCATACGGAAAAGATCATGCAAAGTACTTCAGTCAAATAGCGGCAATTGATAGCAGTGAAAGAGCCGGGGCGAACATCGAGCACACGCTTGAGGGTGACTCTTCACGCCCCGTTTATAAAACCGCTTCAGGTCGACCGGTATATGGTGGTGGCGGGATAACTCCTGATTATATTGTAAAGATGCCGAAGGTTAGTGGGTTTGTTTATGAGCTCCAGAGCAAAAGAATTATACTTGATTATGTTGATAATTTCCTTGGAACTCTTGGTAATAAAATCAAGCAAGAGTATTCTGGTCCTGAGGATTTTAACAAAAAGTATCAGGTGAGCAACGAAATGCTTAATAGGGTTATATCTCTTGCTCGCTCCAAAGGAGTGAAGGTCAGTCAGCAAGATTTTCAAAGTCAGGAAAAATATGTGGCTATGCTTATAAAGGCGCAAATTGCACGCAATCTGTGGGGTAATGAGGGATGGTATAGGGTTGTTTTAGGAATGGATGATCAATTTCTAAAAGCTATGTCGCTTTTCCCGGAGGCAGAGAAAATCGCAGGATTGAATTAGCGATATACAGCACAGATGCGTTAATACCAGGCCAAAGCAAACCACCCGATCAGTATATCTTTTGAGGTGAGATTTGCATCACACTTATTAATGAACTTTTTGGTGATATTCTTAAGTCAGGAACAACAAAATTGTCAGAATTGAAGGAAATGATTACAGATGAATCTGCGACTATCGAAGACTTTAATAAAAGCAGTTACTCGATTCTCAATTGTCGTCATAGGTTCAGCAATTGTTCTTACAATTGTAGCCACGGTTTATGCTATTGCAGGTTTTAATCAATTTGAAAATTACATGATTTCATCAGGATGGAGGAAAGCTGATGAAAGCTTAATGATGAACCCAGGTGAAGAGCTGACATACGAAGTGAGCTACTTGTTTTTAAAAATAGGTGCTGTGAAATTTAAATTTCTTGGTGAAGGTCAGTACGACGGGAGGGATGTTTACAGGATGGCTGCATATATAAATTCGTACAACGTACCTTTTGTAAACATGCACGCAATTTTTGAAACAACCGTTGATAAAGATAACTTCAAGTGCTATTACACTCGTGGATTGCAAAAAGAAAGCTATGGATGGTCTTTTGTAACACAGAAGTTTAATTACCGAAGCGGTCGCATCATTTACGAGCAGGGAATCAATGATTCAATTACAAAGCAAATCTATTTTCCTCTGGACAAAAATTACACGGATGGCGTTGGTTTTATTTATTATCTTAGAAAGCTCTTCAGTCTCTCCAACGGAGGACGTTTTTCCTATGATGTTCCGATAATGGTGGATACAACTCGTTCGGATATAAAGTTTACATTAAACAAGAAGAGAGAGGCATGTGAAATAGATGCATACGGTTACCCCATTGATAGCTACTATCTCGATGGTCGGATAGGCTTTCAGGGTTTCTTTGGTGTTACGGGGTACTTCGAAGGCTGGATTGCTAACGATCCTGCTTCAATTCCTATTAAGGGAAAAGTTAAAGTGCTTCTGGGCAGTGTCTTAATTCAGTTGAAAGCACAAAATCGGAGTCGGTGGACTCCTCCCAGGAGCGCCGAATAATGATTTTTGAATATATGGGTACTGTTCCACAAATCGGCGAGGACGTCTTTATTGCTGAGGGTGCAAAGGTTATTGGTGATGTAATAATTGGAGCTAAGTCAAGCATCTGGTTCAACACTGTTCTGCGTGGAGATGTCCACTACATTCGAATTGGGGAGAGGACCAATATCCAAGACAATTGCGTAGTTCATGTTACCAACGGAAAATATCCGGTGAAAATAGGGTGTGGCGTGACAATAGGTCATGGTGCTGTCGTCCACGGTTGCGAAATAAAGGATTACTGTTTGATTGGCATGGGTGCAATTATCCTCGATGGCTCATTAATTGGTGACCACAGCCTGGTTGCAGCCGGCTCTGTTATAAGAGAAGGGTTCAAGGTTCCTGCGAGATCTCTGGTAGCGGGAGTGCCGGGAAAGATAATAAGAGAACTGACTGATGATGAAATAGTAAAACTTGAAGAATCCGCAGCACGTTATGTCCGCTACGCGGCGGATTATCTATTTCAAACTCAGGGTTAGAAAGGGGAAAGTAGGAGAATGAAAATAAAATTTTGGGGAGTGAGGGGCTCAATAGCGACCCCTGGGAAGTCCACCGTCAGGTACGGCGGAAATACGGCGTGTGTCCAGCTTGAGCTCGACGATGGGACGCTGATTATTCTGGATGCCGGGACAGGAATACGGAGTCTGGGAGAATATTTAACATCGAAAGGCAGGAAGGTGGATGCGTTCCTGTTAATCAGCCACCCTCATTGCGATCACATTCAGGGTTTTCCATTTTTCCGGCCTGCTTTTTCGAATGGCAATATGATCACTATTTTGGGACCGGATGGTCGTGAGATACCGTTGAAAAAATTGGTAGCAGATCAAATGAACAAAGTTTATTTTCCGCTCCGGCTTGCGGAACTTGGGGCAAAGATAGACTTTATACCCCTCAAGGAAGGCAGGACCCAAATTGGCAGTGCTTCGGTTGAAAGTATAATTGTTAATCATCCAGGTGTTACTCTTGGATATAGGATAACTTCGGCGGGGAAATCTATCGTATACATAAGTGACAATGAGCCATTTTATGCTGATAAGTTAAAATTTTATACAAATTACGAAAAGGAAGTGCTTGATTTGTTTTTGAATTACAACGGAGACCCCAATCAGAGGATAGTTGAGTTCGTTTCGGGGGCAGATATTCTTATACATGATTCAACTTATACTCCAGAGCAGTATGCTGACCATGTTGGGTGGGGGCATTCTGATTATTTGTTTGCTGTGAACTTAGCAGGGAGGGGGCATGTTCGCAGGCTTTTTCTTTATCATTATGATCCGAGCAATGACGACGATGAGGTAGACTCTTCGTTAAAAAAGGCCTGTCAGTATGCCAGACAAAATGGCTATGATGTAGAGGTTGGGGCAGCAATTGAAGGTGGGGAGCTTTTTATATAAGGTATTGCTCTCTATTAAAATGAATTAGAGTGGTGATTGCTAATTTTCGATAGGTTTATTAAAATTTAATAAACCAGAATCTCAATTAATGCAAATTCTTTTGGTTGATGACGATACCGCAGCCTCATCTATACTTGCGGAAATCCTGGAGTCCAGCGGGTATTATGTAAAAACAGCCCGAAATGGCATTGAAGCCCTGGATATCATAAGTACTGAGCATTTTGATGCAGTAATTTCAGATTTGATGATGGGGGGAATGGATGGGTTTACACTCTGCCGTACATTGAAGAATGACGGAGTGCATAACGATCTCCCGGTTATATTTCTGACTGCCCATTATACCGACGAATTAGATGAAGAGTTTGCAATAAGTGTTGGTGCGTCAAAACTACTGAGGAAACCTGCCGACGAGCAGGTAATACTTGATGCATTACGGGAAGTACTTCACCTGCCTGCTGATTCCCATTCTGACAATGGAACGAAAACTCAATTAACCGAGAATGAATACCTTCGGGAATACAATGCTGTTCTCATGCACAATCTGGAGAAAAAAGTTCTGGAATTGCAGAAGCTTCACCGTGAGTTAGTTGAAGAACATTTTAAGACTGAACAGGAGCGCCGGAAGTATGCACAGCTTTTCAAATATGCAAATGATGGCATTATCTTATTCAGAAATTCAGATGGCGTAATTCTTGAGTCTAATCCCAGGGCACTTGAAATTCTTGGCTTTAGTGAAAATGAATTGGTTGGATCAAGGTTATCAGACCTTAAACCTTTCGGGGAGGCAATACTTTTCAGGATTGAAGGGAAAGCGCCATTTGAATTTGAGTCCACATACCAGAAAGGGAATCACGAAGTATATCTTGATTTAAGTTGCAGTTCAATAGGTGTGGATGGATCAGTGAGCCTTGTAATATTGCATGATACAACGCGCCGCAAGGAGATCCTTGATCGGTTCATGCTATCGGACAAAATGCGCGCATTGGGTAATTTGTCATTTGGTTTGGCTCATGAGATAAGGAATCCATTGAGTGCAATTTCAATGAATTTAGAGCTACTTAGCAGAAGTTATCCTCAGGGCTCTCCAGATGCCCGATTAGTCTCATCTGCCCTGGATGGGGTTAAAATGATAGAGAAAGTGTTGAGTGAGACGCTGGATTTTGCCAGACCCGGAGATCCTCACAAGTCGAAAGTAAAACTGTCATACCTTGTTTACGAGGTAAAAAATCTTCTCAAGACAACTTTACAGAAGAATAGGATAAGGTCTAGTATTTTTTTTCATGGTTCTGATGACATGGTAAATGTCGACCGCACTCAGGTTGTCCATGCCCTCCTTAATATAAGCCAGAATGCCATCGAGGCCATGCCTAATGGGGGCGAATTGTCTTTCTCGCTTATCTGTAAACGGGAATTAAACGAGATAACTTTAATTATAAAGGATACCGGGATCGGGATGTCGCAGGACGTACTGGGTCACTGCATGGAACCTCTTTTCTCAGTAAAAGCGAATGCAATTGGCATGGGACTTTCAATCGCTCAGAGGTTATTGGAACAAAACGATGCAACAATTACAATAAAGAGCAAGGAGAACGAAGGTACTGCTGTTTCAATTCATTTTCGTGCATTGCACGAGAGCGATAAATTATGACTAAAAGAGGTGATTGATATTGCCAAGCAAAGTAATGATAGTTGATGACGATGAGCTTTTAAATAATTCACTGAATACAGTATTATCGAGGGAAGGCTATGATGTTCTATCGGTTACAGAAGGGGAAGAGGCGTTCGGTAAAGTCCAGGAATTCCAGCCCGATTTGATTTTGCTTGATTTATATCTCGGCACTATTACAGGATTGGATATACTACAAAAGCTGCGTAGTGAGAACATAGACATACCTGTTATTTTGATAACTGCATTTTCTGACGTTAACAGTGCCGTAAAGGCAATAAAGTTAGGTGCTGAAGACTTTGTCCTCAAACCACTTGACCTTGAACAACTGGATATACTGATAAAAAAAGTCCTGGGAAGGCGAAAGCTTGAACGGCACTATGAGATATTGAAAGAGGAGCTTTATCAAAAAATAGGTCCTTATTCTATAGTTGGAAAAAGTGAGGTTTTGAAAAAAGTTGTTTACACAGCTGAAAAGCTTGCACGGGCAGATACCACTGTCCTGTTGATAGGGGAAAGTGGGTCGGGAAAGGAATTGATAGCACGGGCAATTCATGAAAAAAGTGAACGTTCAGATGGACCGTTTGTTTCAATTAATTGTGGTGCTATTCCGAAGGAACTTGCTGAAAGCGAACTTTTTGGATATGAAAAGGGAGCTTTTACTGGTGCTATGGATAAAATGAGACAGGGGAAGTTTGAACTTGCAAACGGTGGGACAATCCTGCTTGATGAGGTCGGTGAGCTCTCTCCTGAAACTCAGGTGAAACTGTTGAGAATCCTTGAGACTAAAAAATTCTATCGGCTTGGTGGCGCAAAAGAAATTGCGGTCGATGTGAGGATAATTGCCGCAACAAATCGGAACCTGAAAATAGCTGTTGAGCATGGCCAATTTCGAGAAGATCTATACTACAGGTTAAATGTTGCACAGCTTCATATCCCACCGTTGCGAGAGAGGGTGGAGGACATTGCTCTTCTGGCCAATACCTTTTTAGACGAATTTAACAAGAAGTTTAACAAGTCAATAAAAGGGTTTACCCCGGATGCTCTAAAGGTTCTTGAAAAATATACATGGCCAGGCAACGTCAGGGAACTCCGAAATGCGATTGAAAGGGTAGTCCTGTTAGAATCAGACACCGTTGTAAAGCCTGAGCATCTCACATTTTTAAGTTTTCATCCAAACTTCTCAGCTTCAAAAATGATGTCGTCAAATCCATTGGTAGCTATACCTCCAAACGGAGCGCGTATGGATGACATTATGAGAGAGGCTATAATACAAACCCTTGAGATTACAAATGGAAATCAAATACAGGCGGCAAAAATTCTTGGCCTTACCCGTTCAAGACTCAGGTATCGAATGCAGCAACTGAAGATTAAATTTGAGCCCAGATTGAAGAATACATGAAAAATTCAGAACAAATTAGAGTCAGATTTGCTCCGAGTCCGACCGGATACTTACACGTTGGTGGTCTCAGGACGGCACTTTATAATTTTTTGTTTGCTAGAAAATCAAATGGCAGATTTATCCTTAGAATAGAAGACACAGACCGCAGTCGTTATGTCGAAGATGCTATTGAGAACCTGATAGAGAGTTTAAAGTGGGCTGGATTGAATTACGATGAGGGCCCCGATGTCGGAGGCGAGTATGGTCCTTATGTGCAAAGCAAGAGGCTAGATATTTACAAGCGCCACACGGATGTTTTGGTTGAAAAAGGACTTGCTTATCGTTGCTTTTGTACTCCTGAGCGTCTGGAAAGAATGAGAAAGGACCTTGAACGCCAGAAGCTTCCTGTAAAATATGACCGAACGTGTCTCAGGTTGAGAGATGAGGAAATTAAAGCAAATATTGCTTCAGGAAAATCATTTGTTATTCGCCTAAAAGTGCCCGATCATACAAAGATAAAATTCATAGATTTAATTCGTGGTGAGGTTGAGTTCTCAAGTGAGCAGATAGACGATCAGGTGCTGCTGAAGACAGACGGTTATCCAACCTATCATCTGGCTAATGTTGTCGATGACCATATGATGGCTATTTCTCACGTAATTCGCGGAGAAGAATGGCTTTCAAGTACGCCAAAGCACGTTCTTTTGTACGACTATTTTGGTTGGGAAAGGCCGGCTTTTGCTCATTTGCCCCTTTTATTGAATCCCGATAAATCAAAGTTGAGCAAGAGACAGGGTGATGTTGCTGTCGAAGAATATCGGGCAAAAGGCTACTTAAAAGAAGCTCTTATAAATTTTGTTGCTCTTCTTGGCTGGAACCCGGGTGATGACAGGGAAATTTTCACCCTTGACGAGTTAGTAAAGGAATTTTCCCTTGAAAGGGTAAATAAGTCGGGTGCAGTCTTTAACATAGAGAAACTTGACTGGCTGAACTTTCAGCACCTGCGAAGAAAATCAGAAGCTGAAATTCTGTCGATGTTCAAGGAATACCTTTCCAGATTATCTCAAAACATTCCATCCTTTTCTGATGAGTATTTGCTTAAGGTTATTGCAGTGATGAGAGATAGGGCCTCGTTTATTCGTGAATATTTTGAGAAGTGCACTTATTTTTTTTTAGAACCCTCTCAATATGATCCTGAAGTTGTCAGAAAGCGATGGAAGAAAGAGAGCGCAGAGTATCTTAGATTAATTGTGGACAAATTTTCAAAATTGGTGAATCCTCAAAAGGAGGATTACGAGGCTGCTTTGAATTCAGTTGCCACTCAGCTTAAAGTTCCGAGGGGCGAGCTCACCCATCCTTTGAGATTGGCAGTTTCCGGAAAAGGAGAAGGCCCCGGGTTATTCGACATAGTATCGATACTGGGTAAAGACGAGACAATACGCAGAATTAATCTTGCAATAGAAAGGCTTCAGTAGTTTTTATGAAAGAAATTACAGATGCAGAAAAAGGAAAAGGCATAGACGAACCAATTGAGCGAAGGAACTTCATTCGTGATATCATAGATGAAGATTTGAAGATTGGGAGATACAAAACTGTTCATACTCGTTTTCCCCCCGAACCTAATGGATATCTGCATATTGGACATGCAAAATCAATTTGTCTTAATTTTGGGCTTGCGGAAGATTACAACGGACTTTGTAATTTGCGATTTGATGATACAAATCCAACAAAAGAGGATGTTGAGTATGTTGAGTCTATTATGAAAGACGTCAGGTGGCTGGGATTTGACTGGGGGGATAGGCTTTATTATGCCTCCGACTATTTTGAAAGGCTGTATGAATACGCTGTTAGGCTGATTAAAAAAGGAAAGGCCTACGTGTGTGATCTCAGTGCAGAGGAAATTCGTGAGTATAGAGGTACACTGACAGAGCCAGGAAAGGAAAGTCCATACCGCAATCGAACTGTGGAAGAAAATCTTGATTTGTTTGAACGAATGCGCAGGGGGGAATTCCCTGACGGATCAAAAACGCTGCGGGCGAAGATCGATATGTCCTCTCCAAATCTTAATATGAGGGACCCGGTGATGTATCGTATCCTCCATGCAAGTCACCATAGAACTGGAAATAAGTGGTGTATATACCCAACTTATGACTGGGCTCACGGACAATCAGATTCAATAGAAGGTATCACTCACTCTATTTGCACCTTGGAGTTTGAAGACCATCGTCCTCTATATAATTGGTTTCTTGATGAACTGGGAATTCATCATCCAAGGCAGGTCGAGTTTGCACGGTTGAACCTTACCTATACCGTAATGAGTAAAAGACGTCTTTTACAGCTTGTGCAGGAAGGATATGTAAGCGGGTGGGATGATCCGCGCATGCCAACAATTTCCGGTTTGAGGCGTCGTGGTTATACACCTGAATCTATCCGTATGTTTGCTGATCGAATAGGGGTTTCAAAGGCGGAAAGCATAATTGATGTGTCGGTTCTCGAAAATTGCCTGAGAGATGATCTTAACAAGAGAGCGCCCCGTGCAATGGTTGTTTTAAATCCACTTAAGCTTGTGATTGATAACTATCCGGAAGGCAAGAGCGAAGAGCTTGATGCAGTAAACAACCCGGAAGATTTGTCAATGGGAACTCGAAAGATCCCGTTTTCACGCGTGCTTTATATTGAACAGGCCGATTTTCGTGAAAACCCTCCAAAGGGATATCACAGATTATCTCCCGGTGCTGAAGTGCGCTTAAGATACGCTTACATCATTAAGTGTATAGATGTGGTGAGGGATAAAAATAGTGGGGAGATAATTGAAGTCCGCTGTATTTATTATCCTGAAACAAGAACCGGCCTCCCGGGAAGCTCAAAAAAGGTGAAAGGAACAATTCACTGGGTTTCCGCTGAACATTCAATTGATGTGGAGGTAAGATTGTATGATAGATTGTTTACTGTAGAGGATCCTGGTGGTGACAACTGGAGAGATTATATTAATCCAGATTCTTTGAAGATAATTAAGGGATGTAAGGCTGAGCAAGGTTTAACAAAAGTTAAAGCACAGGACAGGTTTCAGTTTGAGCGGCTGGGGTATTTTTGTGTAGACGATGATTCCAGAGCTGACAATATAATATTCAATCGTTCAGTGACATTGAAAGATACATGGGCAAAGATTGAGAAGTCACAACCAAATCACGGTTGATGAAGATGCATGGCACTAACGTCAGCGATGCGAAAAAAGGAGATATATGAGGCCTTTAATTCTTTCATTAGTTAACCCTTCAAAAAAAGGAGCTGTTGTGCAAAGGTTGATCAATCTCTTAACTTTGAGTTTATTTTTAATCCCAATCATTGCTTATGCGCAAATTGATAATCGTTCAATTAAAATAGAGGAGAGACACCCCATTACAGTTGAAGACATGTGGAAGGTTGCGAGAGTCTCCAATCCACAGGTATCACCTGACGGAAAAACGATTGCATACGTTGTTACCACTTACAATATGAATACTAATAGTGGAACGAGCAGAATCTTTTTTGTTTCTATAAATGGAGGTACTCCGAGAAAATTTGAGACCGGACTGAAATCAGTTAGTGAACCTTCATGGTCGCCTGACGGCAGGGAAATGGCTTTTGTAGCTGATGACACGGATGGTGTGCAGCAAATATACGTTGAGAGAGTGAACGGAGGAAATCCGAGAAAAATCACAAGCACTGTGCTTGGTGTGAGCGGACTATTGTGGTCGCCAGATGGCAAATATATTGCGTTTGCTTCCAGCGTCTTTCCAGATTGCAAAACTGATTCTGCAAACGCGGTACGTGAAAAAGAACTTGAAAACGGGAAGGTCAGGGCAAAAATATTTACGACACTTCCGTATCGAGTCTGGAATTACTGGAAAGATGGCAAGCGAAGCCATTTGTTTGTAGTTAGCGTCGACAGCGGTACTACGAGAGATTTGACGCCTGGAGATTACGACACTCCTCCAATTGACCTTGGAGGCCGAATCGATTATTCCTTTTCCCCTGATAGCAAAGAGGTATGCTATGTAAAAAATACCGATAAAATGATAGCCGTTAGTACCAATAATGATTTGTTCACTGTAAGCTTAAATGGTGGTGTATCCAGGCGCATTACTACCAACAAGGGAAATGACAATCAGCCTATTTATTCCCCTGATGGCCGTTATATTGCCTATAGAGCACAATTGACCCCAGGTTTTGAATCTGATAGAGAAAGGTTAATGTTGTACGACAGAAGGGCTCCAAATGGAGTGAAAGGAAAGAGAAAAACCATTGATTTGACGGAAAAATTCGATCGATCAGTCGATGAAGTGGTATGGTCGCCAGACGGCAGGAAGCTCTATTTTGATTCCGACGATAAGGGATATCACGATATTTTTGAAGTTGATGTATCAACTGGTAAAATTCAGAAGATAACAGACAATTCCACAATCACTGAACTTAGGATTACCTCTGATGGCAAGTATCTCGTTTTTCTTCGCCAGTCGGTAACTCATCCGAATGATATTTACAAAATGAACTTGCAGACACATGAAATTACACAGCTTACGCATGCAAACGATTCGCTTCTTACACAGCTTGAAATGAATCCCTGGGAACCATTTTGGTTTACCGGCGCAGGGGGGACAAAAGTTGAGGGATTTATAGTTAAACCACCGCATTTTGAGCCAGGGAGCAAGTACCCCATGATCTTGCTGATTCATGGAGGACCTCAGGGGCAATGGATGGACGAATTTCACTACAGATGGAATGCTGAACTCTTTGCTGCGCCCGGATATGTTGCAGTCATGATAAACCCACGAGGTTCAACCGGTTACGGGCAGAAATTTACAAATGAGATAAGTGGAGACTGGGGCGGCAAGGTTTATGCTGACCTCATGAAAGGGGTCAATTATGTCATCAGCCATTATTCCTTTATCGATAAAAACAAGATTGCAGCTGCAGGTGCGTCGTATGGTGGTTACATGATTAACTGGATGGAGGGGCACAATGACAGCGGGATTTTTAAATGCTTCGTGAGCCATGATGGCTTATTTGATGCGGCAAGTGCATTCGGTTCCACCGAAGAACTCTGGTTTCCGTTGTGGGAATTCAAAGGAACCCCGTGGTCAAATCCCGAGATGTACAAAAGATGGTCCCCCAGCACGTACGTGAGGAACTTCAAAACGCCAATGCTCGTAATTCACAGTCAAAACGATTTTCGCCTCGATGTCAGTCAAGGATTTCAGCTCTTCACTGCACTTCAAATGCAAGGTGTTCCCTCAGAGATGCTATATTTCCCAAATGAATATCATTTTGTGACAAAACCGCTGGATTCAAAGTTGTGGTACGATACCGTGCTGGGATGGATTGGTAAATATGTTGGTAATTAGCTGTTCTGCAATCCAGTCGTAATCGTATCCAAGAGGATTTAGCAGGATCTCTATTGACTTGATGGTAAGCTCTGTATATTTGTCAATGTCATATCCATCTTCGGGTTTGTAAAACAAAAAAGGTTTAACTTTTTGTGGGTATTTTTTACCCGTACTGTCTATGATTATAAATTCAGCTGTCTCTCCAGGCATTAATGCAACACCTTCTTCTGCCATTGTCTTTGCGACAATTGCCTGCATGCTTTGATTCATGTACTCATCTGCTTCTTTTGAAATTGTACGTTTAATAACTAATTCAAGAGGATCAACGCGACCAGTTGCAAGTCTTTCAAGATGTATCTTCATTACCTGGATAATCTCAGATGCCATATGCTTTAGCTCTTCTATTCCAGAGGCGGTTGTCATAAGTTTAAGTACATCTGCTTGTACTTTTTTTACGAAAAGTGGGGCATCGCCACGGCGTACTTCCAGCCCTCGCACTTTCAACTCATTGTTTGTATATACTCCCACATACCTATTAGAGGTGGGAATTTCCGGATCGGTTCTCGAGTTTGGAAAAAGTATCCATTTATATATTCCGTCAAAACTTATGCTTACACCTGTTTCCTTTGATATTTCATCACTCAATTTGATGTAATCATCAGCGCTGGCACCATCCTTTTTTAACCATAAGCAATCCACTATTCCGTGAACAATTTCAAATCCCCGCTCCTCAGCAATTGCCTTAGCCTTTAAAAGCGCATCTCTGGAAAAGGCGTTGACAGATTCATGAGCCTCTATTCTTCCAAATCGAGCATTTTTATATCCAAGGTATCCGAAACATGTTACAAGCAGCCACTTAAGGGCTATTTGTCTTTGATGATATTCGCTTTTCTCTTTATTGGTTTTTGCTTCCTTCTCGCGCTTTTTGTATGCAGTCCTTTTGCTCAGAACAGCTTCCAGTGTTTCAGGTACAATCCCCTTTCTATTTTCACATAAGGTATATCCCAGCTCAGGTACTTTTTGGTTGCTACAACACTGGCAATTTACAGTTTCGGGCGAGATGTTGTGAATGCACATAAGGGTTGGATACATTGAGGCAAAATCGAGTTCAGCAACATTTTCATGATAGCCAATTTTTGGAAGAAAGATTAGTCCACCTCGATCGGAAAGAAGGAGCTGATATCCTGATTTGAACTGTTCCCACTCCTGTTTCTTAGAGGGTATAAGGATGTTATGTTTGTAAGCCCAGGCCAGCTGCAACGATGACAATCCAGTTCCAATTGTTTCCCGTGCCTGTCTCTGGATAGGGATCCTGGTTAATCTTGCAAGCTCAAAAAGTCCGGGCAAATCGGACTGGTCTATTATGAAGGAGTTTTCCACGTCGAGGTGCCACCTTCCGGCAAGTTCAAAGGACCCCGCCTTATAAATTATCTGTCCGTAGCTCCAGTAACTAACGTCATGTTTGCGTGCAAATGGTGCAGTCGGATCGCGGTTTAGTTTAAGTGGTACCTTAAACTTACTTGACAGTGATACCAGCCAGGGAAAGATAGAGCTATCTCCATAATGGCTTATGATCAAATCGGGGTCACAGCGTTCAATATGAAAATTTAGTCTTGTGAGCAGTTCCTGTGCATCTTCTGCTTCAATAATGTAGTTTTTGTCATCATATTCAACTTCAAGTGTTATATTTTGCTGATATTTCGGTGCTATCTCAAGTATAGATGGTTTCAAATACATAATTGACAACGGCGGGAGTTTATAATCAAGAGCATCGGGACTATCTTGTGTATTTTGTTCAACAACCTTTCCGTCACCGGAAATTGTATATTCCCCATAGGCAAGCGGAAACAGATCTTTTTCAAACAGAAACATTTGAACAGGAGAAAGATCGGTATTAAAAAACACATAGTAAGGAAGCTCAGCTTCAAAAGCCTTAACGCATTTACTAAAATTCATTGTGTCCTTAACGAGGATTTCGAGAACTTTAATGCACTGGCCGCTGTATATTTCGACCATTTCTTTCCATTTTGAGATTTCACAACACTGTCCAAGACGGGATGCTATTTTTGTTATCAGACCAATTTTGTTTTCATCTATATGGATGTAAAATTTGGGGATAAAAGGTGCGTGTGCTGAGACACGTTTTCCCGTTTCAGAGATAAACCAGAGTGTCATCCCATTGGGAGAAGCATAAATGTCAAATAACCATCCTTTCATATTATTTCTTTATGGCTCTCTTCCAGCGTTTGAAGTTGAAGCATGAGTTTTGAGAGTGTCTTTTCAAGTTGAATTATATGTTTATGTTCTTCAATTAGCATTGACATAACTATGTTTTCAAACGGTACTGGATTAGCAGCGTAAGCACATGCAGCTAAATGGATTTTAGGAGCTCGGAAAAGATCATCAAATATTTCCTGATCCTCTTTCCTTAGAGCTTCCCTAAATTTTTTCCATCTTAATTGATGCTCTTGTATAACCATTGTAAAAGTCGGCACTGTACGTCCCATTATCACACCCTCCTAACAGGAATTAGTTTTAACGATTCATCATCGAGTTTATATATCTCATTAGACATGTAAGTCATTTTCTTGAAGAGAATTGTTTTATCCTTCTTTGAAGGGACGAGAAATTCTGAGGCAATAACAATTGACACGCCTTCTTCCTTCATGAAATCAAGTGTGAGTCTTATCCGATCAAGACTTTGAATAGAGTCCTTGAGTGGTACATGGTCATCATAAAACGTATGAAGAGGACCAAAAATGAACAACGCGTGTGAGTTTATTTGTTTCATAAATGGTTGCACGCCACCTGTTATCAAGCCATCCATTTGGTAAGCAGTAAAAACACGCGAAATAAAAACTTTTTGTAAGATTTGATAAGGTTCAATATTATCCGTTTCAGCCTGCCGGGTCAACGAATATAATTCAAAACGATTTGCGCCATCAACAAGTACAACACACATATTGCGCTTTAAGAGCTGGTACATGATTACCAATGACATTTTATAAACGTTACGGCTTCCTGTTAGAAGGTATGTTTTGCCCGGCAATCGATTACCAACCGAATTTAATATGGAATCTACAGTGGATGGCAGATCATCTGTGTGCAGTGTTTGGCGGAATGCCACATTACAGTTTATATCAAAACAGGCTGTCATCTTGATTCACATTAACCTCGTCGGCAAATTTTCTTAATTCTGGGAAAAACCGTAAAATTGTCGACGGTACTTTAATTTTTTCCCTGTTCTTTAAGCGCTTTAATAGTTCAAGTGCATTTGCGGCTGCTTTACCAAGAGGATGGTTATTTAGCACCACATATATGCCTTGGCATTTTTCCTTAATAGCGCGTATCCTCTTTTCAATCTCGTCAATTTCCTCACTACTGTAAAGGTAATTGTAGCGCTCATTCCGCTGTGAGTCATCGATTGTTATCCCATTTGTAAGTGCTTTTCGGCTCTCCATCCACCTGTCATAGTTTCTGCCGTGCAGGCGGAAATATCCCACTTTGCCGGCAGCTTCCGTTGTAAAACCAACCATATTTTTTAAAGCAGGTTGATCAACAGTTACTACATTTGTGTTAAGACTTTTCAGAAATTCCATATTATCATCCCTATACCATGAATTATGTCGCAGTTCGAGGAAAGTCCTGACATCGGAAAATTCTTCCATAAGAAATGATAGGTACGATTTTGATTTATCGGTAGCCAAGAAGAATTCTGAAAATTGTATTAACATTCCCGCCAGTTTTTTTCTTTCGATGAATGGATACAGGAAATTTTTCACTGCTTCTTTATCATTATAGAATTGAGAATTTGTTTTCTGTGTACCATGAGTAAAATTTTTAAAAAGCTTTATAATAAATTCGAATTCTTGATTGCCGGCAACCTCATTAAGCCATTTTTCTGCAATTTTATAAGGTAAGTGCCGGTAGTATGTGCTGTTAACTTCTACACAGTCAAAAAATTCCGAATAAAATTTTAGTTTTGAGAAATTTTTCCTGTTACTCTCCGGATAAAACACACCAACCCAATCATCATAATTCCAGCCGGCAGTGCCAACCTTTACGTAATACGGTGTAATATGTTTTCTCTGTGTCATGCGCTGTCACTTTAGCTTTTTAAATTTAGTAAATCGATTTATGACACATATCACTTTCCCGAGAATTTCGAAGTTGTCTACTGATGGTTCGAGTATTATGGGTTTGTAGTTGGAATTTTCAGCTTTGAGTAAAATATTTTTTCCGTGGTGTGCAAGCGTCTTCACGGTAACGCCATCTTCTATGCGTGTAACCACAATGTCGCCATCACGTACATCTTTTGTAGGTCTAAATAAGACGATTGATCCGTCGGTTATGCCGGCTCCTATCATGCTGTCACCAACTATTTGCAATGCTTTATCGCCCGGTTTAATTCCAAGCATTGTTTCAGGGTCAAGATACTCCCTGGGCTCTTCGTCAACAATTCGTGGAGTGCCGCCCCGCGCTGATGCGTAAAGGGGTATGCGATTATCTTTCTCAACAAGTCTAATTGCTCTTGAAAGCCTTTTGTCTTTTTGAATTAAATTCTTTTTCAGCAGAGCATTTATTACATCTTGAACCGATCCAACCGACACATGGAATGCATCGGCAATCTCCCTTAAAGTCGGGGCATATCCTTTTCTATATGTAAATTCCTTGATGAAACTGATTATTTCTTGCTGTCGTTTTGTAACCTCTGCCATTTTATTTCTCCTATCAATACCATACAAATGTATGGATATGGCAAATAAAAATCAAGTTAAAAGTTAAAAAAACGTATGATTGTGCAAGAAATGACAGGGTTTGTGACTATGGAGAAACCCGTGGAATTTTTTTAACCGTTGCTGTTGAGTCTGCCTGCCAATGACCAATTTCAGCATGATGTGAATTTCATTGCATTTCTGACAGGATGTCAATAGATTGCAAATTGTTAAAAAATTTGTGAGGTTAACTTGCCAGGCCTTTTTCGTACCAAGAAGCTTGATGACATTATAGCGGATAGCGAAAAACCAGAATATAAACTGAAGAGAAGTTTAAATGCATTTGATTTAACCACTTTAGGTGTGGGTGCAATAATTGGTGCCGGGATTTTTGCAATGACAGGAACCGCTGCAGCTGGAAGTTCGGAGTATGCAGGTGCCGGGCCGGCTCTTGTTATATCTTTTATCCTGACCGCAATTGCTTGTGGGTTTGCTGCTCTTTGCTATGCTGAAATTGCATCTATGATTCCCATTGCAGGGAGTGCTTACACATATTCTTATGCTTCACTTGGCGAGTTAATTGCATGGATCATTGGCTGGGATTTGATCTTGGAATATGCTGTCGGCAATATTGCCGTAGCCATTAGCTGGGCGGGGTATTTTAAAGAATTGTTGAGCGGATTTGGAATTCAGATTCCATGGTATCTTGTGACTGATATACGGACTACACTTGAGCAGCCTGGGCGCATTAATGATGCTCCGCACCTATTTGGAATTCCAATTGTTTTCAATTTGTTTGCAGTTCTGATCGTTGCCTTTATTACTTATATTCTCGTCATAGGCATCAAAGAAAGCGCTCGTTTCAATTCCATAATGGTTGCTATAAAAATTTTGATACTCCTTTTTTTTATTGGAGTTGGCGCATTCTTCGTAAAGCCGCAAAATTGGATTCCCTTTGCCCCGAACGGCTGGAAAGGAATTCAAACTGGCGCTGCAATTGTCTTTTTTGCTTATATTGGTTTTGATGCTGTTTCGACAGCAGCAGAGGAAACAAAGGATCCATCCAGAACACTTCCCATAGGTATGATAGCTTCTTTATTGATTTCTACGGTTTTGTATATTGCTGTAGCGCTTGTACTTACTGGGTTGGTGCCTTATACGAAGTTAGCTACTGCCGAGCCATTAGCGCTTGCACTTCATCTTATTCATTTGAACTGGGCTGCTGGTGTGGTAGCTTTTGGCGCTGTCATAGCAACTACAGCTGTACTGCTTGTATTCCAATTGGGTCAGCCCCGGATATTTTTCTCGATGTCAAGAGATGGATTGCTGCCTCCAAGTTTTTCAAAAGTTCATCCGAAATACCGGACTCCCTACGTCACCACAATTTTGACCGGGATATTCGTTGCATTTTTTGCAGCAATTGCCAACATTAGTGAGGCTGCTGAGTTAACAAACATAGGTACACTATTTGCATTTGTGCTGGTATGTGCCGGTGTGTTAATCCTGCGTGTAAAGGAGCCTCATGCCAGGCGAGGATTTAGAACTCCATTGGTCCCAGCCGTACCTATACTTGGAATTCTTTCCTGTCTTTACCTGATGCTGGGTCTCCCGACAATTACATGGTTCAGGTTCCTTATCTGGCTGACAATCGGTCTTATTATATATTTTGCCTATGGGCGCTGGCACAGCAAGTTGTTAACATCAAGTGCCGTAACAAGTAATGGAGGTGCAAAATGAGAATCAAAATTTCATTTGCTATTGCATTGATTCTTTTTTTCGTCTTTTATACCGTAGCATCGGATGATGCATATAGCCAGGAGAAGTCCGGCAAATATACGATAGTAATACACGGGGGTGCGGGGACAATCAGTGAATCAATCCCAGATTCAGTTAAACAGGCATATTTATCATCTTTAAGGCATGCTTTGGAGATAGGGAGGGACGTGCTTGCAAATGGCGGGAAGAGCCTTGAAGCTGTGGAGAAGGTAATAAGATATTTTGAAGACGATCCGAAATTCAATGCGGGAATTGGAGCGGTTTACACATCGGCCGGTAATCACGAGCTGGATGCAGCGATAATGGATGGACGAGATCTTTCCTGTGGTGCGGTTGCTGGAGTTGAACACATTGCACATCCAATATCTCTGGCAAGGCTGGTTATGGAGAAGACACCTCACGTACTTCTTGCTTATCAGGGTGCTGAGGAGTTTGCAAAAAAAATGGGCATTCAGCTTGTGCCCAATAGCTATTTTGATACACCGCAGAGGAAAAAGGAGTGGGAACAGTACATCAATAAAATAAAAAAAGACTTTCACGGCACAGTTGGGTGTGTAGCTCTTGATCAGTTCGGAGATCTTGCCGCCGGGACTTCTACTGGTGGGATGACAGGAAAAATGCCTGGTCGAATAGGTGATTCTCCTCTCATTGGTGACGGTACATACGCCAGCAATCAAACCTGTGCTGTATCCGGGACGGGCTGGGGAGAGAAATTCATAAAGAACGCAGTTGCATTTAACATATCGGCTTTGATGGCATATAAGGGTTTGTCGCTAAAAGAAGCGGTGCATGAAGTAATACACAAGGTTCTGCAGCCAGGTGATGGCGGAGTCATTGCAGTTGACAGAAATGGGAATTATGCAATGGATTTCAATACCTCCGGAATGTTCAGAGGTGTTGCTACGTCGGCCGGAGTATTTTATGTGAAAATTTGGAAATAGGCAAATTTTCGAACACTTGCAGTCAGTCAATCTGCAAGCCAATTGTAAGTACCCTTTTTCCCAATAACAAGTAGCGGATTTTCACCATAAAGCTTGCTTTGAAGCAAACCTGCCCGAACTCATTTAATTGAACAACTGTCGATAGTTACACTCGTCATTGGCCTTGCAGCGATATTATTGAAAAATCTCGCATTTGCATTTATATTGATTAAAATGCAATACGAGGTAAAATCTGCAGCATCTATTCAGGGTACCTTCACAGTTCCTGGAGATAAGTCAATATCTCATAGGGCGCTGTTGTTGGCATCGTTGGCTGACGGTGATTCGGAGATATACGGACTTTCAACAGGTGACGATGTCAGGAGCACGGAAGGTTGTTTGAAAGCCCTGGGTGTTCAGATTAAAAAGGTGACAGATGGAGGAGATTCAGGAAGAGGGGTTGTTGTCACTGGAAAAAACAAGCGTGGGTTCTCCCCGCCGGTTGGGGTACTGGATGCCGGGAACAGCGGGACTACGATGAGGCTTTTAACAGGAGTCCTTGCGGGACAAAAGTTTGAGTCTGTAATAACAGGTGATGAAACCCTCAGACGCAGGCCAATGCAGAGAATTGTAGATCCGCTGTTGCAAATGGGTGCCAATATTGTTCCCACTTACAATATGACCGCACCTATCAGGATTTTCCCATCTGATAGATTGAAAGGAATCAAATACGAACTTCCCCTGCCGAGTGCCCAGGTGAAATCGGCTCTGTTGTTTGCAGGCCTTTTTGCCGAGGGGGAAACAGTTATTGTTGAACCAGTAGAATCCAGGGATCATACTGAAAGAATGTTGGGTCTGAGAAAAGAATTGGTTCCAGGTGGGTATCAAATAAAGATAAAAAGCGAATATCAGATTAAACCAATGAAGTATACTGTTCCTGGTGATATTTCGTCAGCAGCTTTTTTCCTTTCGGCCGCTGCAATTTTGCCGGGTTCATCGGTTACAGCCCGTGCGATAACGGTGAATCCGACGAGAACAGGGTTTCTTGAGGTTCTTAAAAAAATGGGGGCAAAAGTTGTAATTGAAAACGTAATGATAGTTGCCAATGAACCCATCGGGGATGTTACTGTTTCACATTCTGAGTTACATGGCATTGAGATTAAAGGAGACATAATTCCTCGCGTAATTGATGAACTTCCCATTATTGCTGTTGTTGGGGCATTTGCAGAAGGGGAAACAGTTGTCAGAGACGCCCACGATTTGAGGAGGAAGGAGTCCGACCGAATTGTCGCTGTCGTAGATAATCTCGCGTCAATGGGGGCTAACGTTGAAGAACTCGATGATGGTTTCGTGGTCAGGGGAACGGGGGAATTGTCTGGTTCAATTGTCGACTCATATAAGGATCACAGGATGGCAATGGCCTTTACAATTGCCGGTATTTGTGCAAAAGGGAAGACTATTGTTAAAAACGCTGAGTGGGCATCCATATCCTTCCCGGAATTCTTCACCATACTTGAAAAATTAATTGTCAGGAGCTAATCATGGCAGGTGTCAAGCTGGAAAATATTTCCAAAGTTTATGAGGGTGGTGTGGTGGCTGTTAAAGATGTTAACGTTGAGATACTGGACAGAGAATTTGTCGTACTGGTAGGTCCATCCGGATGCGGGAAAACGACCACGCTGAGGATGATAGCAGGCCTTGAAGAAATATCGAGTGGGAATTTATACATCGACAATCAGCTTGTGAACAATGTTCCGCCAAAGGATAGAGACATTGCAATGGTTTTTCAGAACTACGCACTCTATCCCCATATGACAGTTTACGAGAATATGGCTTTTGGATTGAGGCTGAGGAAATTTTCTAAAAGTGAAATCGATATGCGTGTTAAGGAAGCAGCTCAAATTCTTGGAATAAGTGAATATCTAAGCAGAAAGCCCAAAGCGCTTTCTGGAGGCCAGCGTCAACGTGTGGCGCTGGGGAGGGCAATTGTTCGAAAACCGAAGGTCTTCTTATTTGATGAACCCCTTTCTAATCTTGATGCAAAGATGAGAGTTCAAATGCGAGCGGAGATCTCCAAGCTGCATCAACGGCTTGGTGCAACGATGATATACGTTACACATGATCAAGTTGAAGGGATGACCATGGGCGATCGGATAGTTGTAATGAGAAACGGTATTGTACAACAAATTGATACTCCATTGAATTTGTACAATAACCCTCGAAATAAATTTGTAGCGGGTTTCATCGGCAGTCCTGCAATGAACTTTTTTGAAGGCTTCATTGGCAGGGAAGATGATGGTATATATTTTTCTGAAGGCTCAAATGGTCAGAAAGCAGAGGGGGGGCTTCATCTGGAATTGCCTTCTTCATTTGAATCAAAAATTGGCCACTTTTATAATAAGCAAATTTATCTCGGCATAAGGCCAGAGCATATTTATTTGGGAGATGACCATCCTGGCAATTTGAAATCATATGCAAATCTAAAGGTGGAAATTTCTGAACCGATGGGGAATGAGGTTTACCTCTACTTTTCATTGCAGACTACACAGCTGGTTGCACGTGTAACAAAACTGGTCGACCCACAGCCTGGAACTGAGTTAAAAATGTACTTCGATACCAGCCGTGCTTATTTCTTTGACAGCGAAACCGAAAATTCAATAATGGCATGACCATGGAACTATCATTTGCAGAGCTTCCGCATCAGACGCGGCTTTCGGTGGACTATATTACTCATTTTCCAGTCGTGGAAAATTTTTACAGGATAGATTATAGGGATGATAAAGAACTTCATGCTCATTTTGAAAAAGTGTTGGCTGGATATGGAGATAAAAGGAAAAGCTTAATCCAATTACTTCGCAAGCAGAATGATAAATTGAATAAGTCGTTGGCATATCAATCTGCACTGGAAGCTCTTTCAATGGAGAATTCACTCGCTGTGGTCACCGGACAGCAGGTCGGGATATTTACAGGTCCTCTTTACACAATTTATAAGACAATAGGAGCATTCAATCTTTCTCGTAATTTGAAAGAAAGATTTCCTGAGTTTGAGTTTGTTCCGGTTTTCTGGTTGGAAGGGGATGACCATGATTTAGATGAGACCAATCACGTACATTTATTTAATTCAAATTTAGAGGTGGTTAAGATTGGCGGTATGACATCTGACCCCGAATCAGAGAATCTTACCCCGATGAGTCAGGTTAAAATTGACGGTGCATTTAAGGATGTTATTGGACAGCTCGACGCTATTTTGAGACAGTCAGATTTCAAGCAAAGCCTTATTCAAATGCTGTCGGAGTTTTATGCCAGCGGAGAGACTTTCATGTCTGCATTTTCGAAAACAATTACTCGCTTTTTACAAAATATACCTTTCTTGATTTTTGACCCTACGGACGTGGAAGCCAAGCACATGTTTGGAAAAATATTTGATCGAGAACTCTCAAGCTTTCCAAGAGCCAGTGAGGAGGTTATTAAATCAAGTGCCCAGCTGGAAGAAACTTATCACGTTCAGGTTAAACCAAAAGTAATAAATCTCTTCTATCTGGATAACGGTAAACGGCGATCGATAGAGCCCGTTGGGAATGCGTTCTCACTACGCGGGACAAAGCGAAAGCTTATGCGGGAGCAACTGAGGACCCTTATTGAGACGAATCCCGAACTGTTCAGCCCAAATGTTGTTCTTCGGCCGATATGCCAGGATTACATATTTCCCACAGCAGCTTACGTCGGCGGGCCTGCTGAGATTGCTTATTTTGCGCAGCTAAAAGGGGTATATAATTTATTTGAAGTTGATATGCCACCAATTTTCCCAAGGCCAAGCGCTACAATTCTGGAGCATGGTGTTCAAAAGATAATGGAGAGGTATCAACTGAGCCTTCCAGATGCTTATGCCGATTTCGACGAACTTGTGAAAAAGGCATTGGCAGCAGTCAGTGCAGAAGACATTCCAGGGGAATTTGCCAGAGCTTCCGATGAAGTTGCTCGCCGAGTCCACACGCTTGATCCCTTAGTCACGCGAATAGACCCGACATTAAAAGGGACTCTTGATTCAACCGTGTCACGAATGCTTTACCATTTGCAGCACTTGCAGGAAAAGACGACTGCTGCTTATAGACGAAAAAACGATCAGGTTTTGCAACAGGTGAGGAAATTTCAACAATTTGTTTATCCTAATCGTGATTTGCAGGAACGTGTCATAAACTTCTCTTACTTTTATAATAAATATGGAGATGGTTTTATTGATAAGCTGACGAAAGAACTTCCTGCATATGCAACAGTTCATAAAATAATTTCAATTTAATCCATGATAAAAGAAAGTATAGCTAAACTTGTTTCAGGAGAAAGTTTGTCTCGAGAAGAGGCATATCGAACCATGCTCTCAATTATGAGCGGAGAGGCTACCGAAGCTCAAATTGCCGGATATCTCGTTGCATTAAGAATGAAAGGTGAGACGGTCGATGAGATAGTCGGCAGTGCTATGGCAATGCGTGAGAAGGCGGATCGGTTAAAAATTGAAAAAGAGATCATTCTGGATACGTGCGGTACCGGAGGGGACTCATCAGGGACGTTCAATATATCTACGGCCGCTGCAATTGTAGCAGCTTCTGCTGGTGTAGTTGTAGCAAAGCACGGCAACCGTGCAGTGTCCAGCAAATCAGGAAGTGCAGATGTTTTAAAGGCTCTGGGAATGAACATTGATGGACTAAGTATTGAAAAGACTCAGGCCAGTCTTGAAAAGATCGGGATAGCTTTTTTGTATGCTCCCCTGCATCATAAATCTATGAGATTTGCTGCACCTGTAAGGCGTGATTTAGGGGTAAGAACTGTTTTTAATTTACTTGGTCCGCTGACCAATCCTGCTGGTGCAAACAGGCAGTTGATGGGAATTTACAGTCGAGATCTGGTTGAAACTGTAGCATTGGTTTTGAAAGAGCTGGGCAGCGAAGCAGCACTTGTCGTTCACGGCGAGCCCACCATGGATGAGATTTCTCTGTGTGGAACAACGGAAGTGGCAGAACTAAAAAACGGAAAAATTTTAAGATATAAAATTGAGCCTGAAGATTTTGGTTTTAACAGGGTGAGGTTAGAAGACCTTATCGTTCGCAATCAAGATGAAGCTGTTGAAGCATTTCTTGCAGCAATTCGTGGAAAGAAGTCGGCATTTTATGATGCTGTATTGTTAAATGCAGGGGCGGCGATTTATGTTGCCGGGATTGCTCCTGATATTGGTTCTGGAATATCGGTAGCACGATTAACAATTTCAAACAGGCTTCCTGAAGAGAAACTCAAGCAACTTATTGAGATGGCAGCATGATTGGCCATATAATTGGATTGTTTTTTTTATTTTTGCTTTCATCTGCAGCATGGGCTATCGGGTTATCTGATGAACAAACGGAAAGAGGAAAATTAAATCGAATAACATTCTGCATTATTGCTGTCGCAATTTCCGTGTTGAGTTTTGCGTTGTTTGTCGATCAAATTAAAGCTTTAACTGCAGTTGCCATCAGCATTTACTCGCTTGTCACTTTAGGACCACTGCTGGCAGGAAGTGCTTTTAGATTCTGGTTTGCTAAGTACAGAATTACATACGTGTTGAACAAGCTCTTGCGTGTAAAGCCATCTGAATCGGACAGGGATGAAATCATTGATGAAATACTCGATAAAACGGCCCAATCAGGTGAAATTGACAACCTTGAGCGAGAGCTAATAGAAAGCGTACTGAAGTTCAGTGACAAAATAGTTCGCGAGGTAATGGTACCGCGGGCAGATATAGTTGCAATTGACATTGATCAGGATTCAAAAAAAATTCTAAGGAAGGTGATAGAGGAAGGCTATTCCAGACTTCCTGTTTATCGAGGGTCAATAGATAATGTAATTGGTATAATATATGCAAAAGACCTGTTAACAATGTTTGATTCGGATTCGGTTCTGGTTCTTCAGGATCTGCTCAGAGCGCCATATTATGTGCCTGAAACAAAAAAAATCAGTCAATTGCTTCGTGAGATGCAAAAGGACAAAGTACATCTGGCAGTCGTGGTTGACGAATTTGGAGGGACAGAAGGCATTGTTACCCTGGAAGATATTCTCGAGGAAATAGTTGGTGAGATACAGGATGAATATGATGAGTCTACCAAAGAGATTATACACGGAAAAGATGAGGAGCTATACGTCTCCGGCTCAATGACTGTGGAGAGGTTTAATGAGCTTTTTGAATCAAATGTTCCACATGCTGAGGATTATGATACTATAGCTGGATTTGTTCAAAAGCTCGCTGGCAAACTTCCACAAAAAGGTGAAACATATAGGCATGAGAACATATTCTTTACTGTTGAAGATGTGGCGCGCCACAGGATTAAGCGGCTAAGGATTTCCCATGAAGAAGCAAGGCCAGCTGAATCCCAAACCATGCACGATACCGGTGAACGTTCATCGTCTATGGAATTTAAAAAAGAGATTTTCACAATTGATGTGGACAGTGAGGTTAAAGCCGTTAAGGGAAAATCCGCACGATCTGTTAGAGTAAATAGAAAAGGTCATACTGCACGAAAGAAAAAAAAGAAGAAATGAATTTTCTTGAAACCATTATTAATCGAAAGAAATCAGTTGTAGAAGAAGCAAAAACAGTATTGACATTAGCAGAGCTCCAAAGTCTTGTGGAGGATATCCAGCCACGTAGGGATTTTAGTAAAGCCATTACTGCAGATGATGGTAGCGACTGGCAGTTGAAAGTTATTGCTGAAATAAAACGAGCTTCTCCATCAAAGGGGGTGATTGTCAGTGACATTGACCCTGCGACTGTTGCGAGAGATTATGAAGAAGGGGGTGCTGCTGCTATTTCTGTACTGACCGAGACTGATTTCTTTAAAGGCTCTTATAAAGATTTCCAGTCTGCCAGAGATGCGGTTAAGTTACCTGTTCTCAGGAAGGATTTCATTGTTGATGAATATCAAATTTACGAATCACTACTCATAGGTGCTGATTCTATCTTGCTTATTGCGGCTGCTCTTACTGACTTTCATTTAGAGAATTTTATTTCAATAGCAAAGTCGAAGTCATTGCCTGCTCTTGTAGAAGTCCACTCAAGAGAAGAACTGGCACGGGCAATTGATGCAGGGGCTGAAATAATTGGTGTAAATAGTCGTGACCTGATGACGTTTAAGGTTTCCAGGGAATTGGGAGAAAAATTGGTTGGGATGATTCCGAGGGATGTAATCAAGGTTTACGAAAGCGGAATAGATCATCCACATGTGCTCTCCTATATAATGAGTCTTGGATACGATGCTGTTCTGATAGGGGAACATTTTATGCGTGCACGTGATAGGGTATCCGAAGTGAGGAAGTTTGTTTCTCGTAACATTTGAGCTTACATGGAATAAGCTGGGTTAAAAGGAAGGATACTATTATAATGTTTGTGAAAATTTGTGGTATAACCAGCATAGAAGATGCCTATTATTGTGTGGAAAGTGGTGCTGACGCAATTGGGTTGAATTTCTATCCTTCAAGCAAGAGATTCGTTACAATGGAAGTGGCAGATTTAATTATTAGAGAAGTGTCGCCTTTTGTCCGCGTGGTCGGATTATTTGTGAAACCGGATCTGGAACAGATTATGAGGATTTCTGACGAATTATTGCTGGATGGAATTCAGGTGTATGAACCACAGTTTAATTTGTATGACTACTCGCTTTCCAAACCGCTTTATTTATCTATACGAGTTAAATCGGCTAATGACATTGTAGCAGCATCTAAGTTGCCCGGCGATCTTATTTTCCTTGATACATTTGTAGAGGGAGAATATGGTGGAACGGGGAGAGCAATTGACCATGAAATACTGCTTTCGAGCGGCATGGATTTTTCTTTTAAGTTTGTGATTTCTGGGGGGTTGACACCGGAAAATGTATCAGAAGTTGTAAGAATCCTTAAACCATATGGAGTTGATGTAGCTTCGGGTGTTGAGATTTACCCTGGTAAAAAAGACAAGGAGAAGGTTAATAAGTTTATTGAGAAAGCAAAGGGCATTATTTGAGATGGATTTAAAAGAAAAAATCGAGAAATTTTATACCCTGCCAGACGAGCATGGGCATTTTGGAAAATTTGGTGGCATGTTTATACCAGAGACACTTGTAAGCGCAGCGTATGAATTAAATGAAGCATTTGAGAAACTGAAAAATGATCCGGAATTTACTCATGAACTCTCATTGATTCTCAGGGATTACGCCGGGCGGCCGACCCCGCTCTATTACGCAAAGAACATGAGTAAGAAATATGGTGCTGATTTTTATTTTAAACGAGAAGACTTACTGCATACCGGCGCTCACAAGATAAATAACACAATTGGACAGGTGCTTCTGGCCCGGTATCTGGGAAAAAAAAGGATTATTGCTGAAACAGGTGCAGGACAGCATGGTGTTGCGACAGCAACTGTTGCGACTTTAATGGGAATGCAATGCGTGGTTTATATGGGTGAAGAAGATATGCGTCGGCAGGAACCAAATGTCTTCAAGATGAGACTCCTTGGTGCTGAAGTAAAAGCTGTTATGGCAGGTACTCGTACCTTAAAAGAAGCTACCAGCGAAGCAATTCGTGACTGGGTTACAAATGTCCGCGATACTTTTTACATCATCGGTTCAGTGGTGGGGATGCATCCATATCCGAAAATTGTTAGACACTTTCAATCAATAATTGGAATTGAGGCCAAAAATCAATTTCAGCAGCAAACAGGAGGATTGCCAGATTACGTTGTGGCATGCGTGGGCGGAGGGAGCAATGCCATAGGTCTTTTTTACAATTTTGTTAAAGACATTCCCACAGTAAAGATTGTTGGAGTTGAAGCTGCAGGTGAGGGGATTGATTCGGGGAGAACAGCGGCTTCATTATCAATTGGCAGGCCGGGCGTGTTGCACGGCTCTATGCAGTATTTGTTACAGGACGAAAATGGAAATGTGCTAAATGCTTATTCAATTTCAGCGGGTTTGGACTATCCTGGAGTAGGGCCTGAACATTCTTATTTAAAAGAAACAGGACTGGTCAGTTACGTGTCGGTCACCGATGAGGAGGCGCTTGCTGCGTTTGTAGAACTCTCCAGGCTGGAAGGGATAATACCCGCTTTGGAATCTGCACATGCAATTGCGTATGCAATTAAGCTGGCGCAGCTGGAAGGAAGGGGCAGGAAGATATTAATTAATCTTTCTGGTAGAGGCGACAAGGATTTGTACAGCGTGGCAGGCCGTCTGGCAATTGACCGTTAAAGGAGGCCAATGTGAAATAAGAGATATGGAGCAGGATAGCCACCGCAGCTGATTCTGAAGAAAGGTCGAGGATATTATGCCGGTGTTTTAAAACATGTAACAACTTTTGTACCATCTTTTATGTTAAAGGCTAAGTTGTTAATTTAAAGTGAAATGAGAGGACCTTTGGTTATAGATGGCATAGTGGTGGACGGCAAAGTAGTTGCGCAGAGCTTTGCCTGCCAGCTTTCCATTTGTAAAGGTGCCTGTTGCAGTATTCCGGGTGGGCGGGGTGCGCCTCTGTTAAACTCCGAAATTGATGAAATAAAAGAGGCTTTGCCATTCATTTTACCTTATCTTGACAAAAGGAACCAGACCGAGATCAAAGAAAATGGATTCTTCGAAGGGGCGCTGAACGACCTTGCAACAACTTGTATTGATGAAAGAGATTGTGTTTTCGTATACCATGAAAACGGGATCTCTAAGTGTGCGATAGAGAAAGCATACATTGATGGGAAGACAAGATTTCGCAAACCCATTTCCTGTCATCTTTACCCCATCCGCGTGATTAACTTTGGTGGTCCGGTCTTAAAATATCATGAAATTATTGAGTGTGCCTCTGCACGAGAATATGGAAATAAACAAAACGTTGTGGTGGCTGAATTTGTAAAAGATGGCCTCATTCGTGCATTTGGAAATGAGTGGTACAGGAAACTTCAAAAAGAAGTTAAAAAAGTTAAAGGAAAAGAAACAAAAATTAAAGAAACTGCCAGGGTATGATTAAGTTTGGGCAAACACAGCGTTTAAGTCAGGAGTTGCATTTACAGCCGCAGCAAATACTTTACTATGATTTGCTTCAGCAACCTATATTTGCTTTACAGCAAAGACTGCGGACAGAACTTGACGAGAATCCGGTGCTTGAACTTGAGGATGGAGAAGAGCTTGTTGAACAGCCAGAACTTGACTTAAAAGAAGTTGATGAAAAGCCTGAAGATCCTATTGACGATCCCGAGTTCAGTGATGTTGAGCTTGACGAATTCAGAAATGATGAAACGGAAGTTCGACACAGGTCGCATCCTGAAAATGAGGATTACGAATTTGCTCCACCGGCGGTGGAGACCATGTATGATCATCTTTTGCAACAGTTACAGTTACTTAATTTAAACGAAAAAGAAAAAAGGCTGGGCGAGGAAATTATAGGCAATATAGATGATGATGGCTATCTGCGAGAGGATCTTGCAAAGATTGTGGAGGACACAAATCTGACATTTGGATTGGATCTTACGATAACTGATGCCGAGAGAGTTCTCTCAGAAATTCAAACGCTCGACCCACCAGGGATAGGGGCACGCAACTTGCGGGAATGCTTACTTATTCAGCTGAGGATGCGAACGGATGTTCCTCAATCTGATAGGAGTATTGCGTTAAAAATACTTGAAGAGGGATTTGAAGACTACTCCAATCGACGTTACGATCAGGTCTCAAAAAAGCTAAATGTAAGCCTTGAAGAAATTCGAAAGGCGGATTCTATAATAAAAAAGCTAAATCCCAAGCCGGGAGATGGATTTATACTTCCACTTGAAACAACGGTTGTTGTGCCGGATTTCGTTGTGACGGAAAACGATGATGGTGAGCTTGTAATAACATTAAATGAACGCGACATGCCATCCGTTAGGATCAGTCCGCGCTACCTGGATATGATGAGGGATTCAAGGACACACAAGACAGATGTACAAACAAAAGAGTTTTTAAAGCGGAAATTGGAATCCGCCAAATGGTTTGTCACTGCATTGATGCAACGGCGTGATACGATGATGAAGGTTATGCAGGCTATTGTTGAAGCTCAAAAGGATTTTTTCACGCTTGGGCCAGACCACATAAGGCCGCTCATTTATCGAGATATTTCTGAAAGAACCGGTTTTGATATATCTACAATTAGTAGAGTTGTCAGTTCAAAATACGTTCAAACTGATTTTGGGGTTTTCAAATTGCGCGACCTTTTCAGCGAAGGACTTAAGACTAATGAAGGCGATGAAGTTGCTACAAGGGAAATTAAAAACAAGATAAAGTTATTGATTGAAAGTGAGGACAAATCACAACCTCTCAATGACGAAAAGATAACAAATCTATTGAATCAACAGGGATACAAAGTTGCCAGGCGCACTGTTACAAAGTATCGAGAACAATTAAAGATCCCACCAGCGAGAATGAGGCGCATATAAAAATTCAAACTCACACAGGGAAAATTGAGGATGAAAGTACATTCGACAACTGTCATTGGAATTATTAAGGATGGAAGATGTGCACTTGGGGGGGATGGCCAGGTGACCATCGGTGATGCTGTGATGAAGCACCATTCCAAAAAGGTTAGAAAAATTTACAATAATTCTGTTCTTGCTGGTTTTGCGGGTGCGTCGGCCGATGCATTCACATTATTTGAGCGCTTTGAAGATAAACTGCAACAGTACCATGGGAACCTGAGTCGTGCTGCTGTAGAGCTTGCAAAAGAATGGCGAACGGACAAGTACCTCAGGCGATTGGAAGCTTTGCTGGCAGTAATAAACCGTGAGACTGCACTTATAATTTCTGGAAATGGAGATGTTATAGAGCCGGATGATAAGATAGTTGCTATTGGCTCAGGAGGGAATTACGCACTCGCTGCTGCCCGGGTTTTATCGAAGTTTACCAATTTCTCGGCTGCAGACATTGTCGAACATTCATTGCAGACAGCATCTGAGATATGTATTTATACCAATCAAAATTTTACCATTGAAGAACTTTAATATGTCCAAACAAGCACATAAGCAATCAAACGAAATTTCTCACAGAGAGTTCACCCCACGAGAAGTGGTTCATGAACTTGATAAATATATCATAGGTCAGGACGCTGCCAAGAAATCTGTAGCTATTGCTTTGAGAAACAGATGGCGGCGCCTGCAAGTGCCCGATAATTTGCGTGATGAAATAATGCCTAACAACATAATCTTAATTGGCCCGACCGGTGTAGGAAAAACAGAGATTGCACGCCGTCTTGCAAAGTTAGCAAATGCTCCATTTGTGAAAGTGGAAGCATCAAAATTCACCGAGGTGGGTTATGTTGGCCGGGATGTTGAGTCGATGATACGAGACCTTGTAGAAATTGCTGTTGCTGCCGTAAAAGCAGAACGTACTGAAGAGGTTATGGATAAGGCGAGAGTTCTCGCAGAAGAAAGATTGCTGGATGAACTCCTGCCGATAAAGTCCTCAAGAAAAGTAAAGGTTTCAGGGAAAGAAGACTCAGCAGGTGTAGAAAGCGAAGGTGCGGAGCGATTCAGGGAGGGACTGAGGAGCGAAGATGAGAGTTATTCGCAAACGAGGGAAAAAATTCGTGAGAAATTAAGGGCAGGAGAGTTTGACCACAAGACAATAGAAGTTAAAGCGGCTGAAGAGCCTGCGTCGATGATGCAGGTATTTGGCCCTTTTGGAATTGATGACCTGGGCCCAAACTTTCAAGACCTTTTGAACAATATCATGCCAAGAAAAACTAAATCGAGGAGGGTTACTGTTCCTGAGGCTTTCAATATATTTACACAGCAGGAAGCACAAAAATTGATAGACATGGATGGGGTAATTAAAGAAGCGCTTCGTCGAGTAGAAAACAGCGGCATAGTTTTCATTGATGAGATTGATAAAATTGCCAGCAAAGGGGAAACGCATGGCCCGGACGTGTCGAGAGAAGGTGTACAAAAGGATCTTCTTCCAATAGTTGAGGGCTCGACGGTTATGACAAAATATGGTATGGTGAAGACAGATCACATCCTTTTTATTGCCAGTGGTGCCTTTCACACTGCCAAACCGTCAGATCTCATTCCAGAGTTGCAAGGCCGATTTCCCATCAGAGTGGAACTGAGTAGTTTGAATGAAGATGATTTTTACAAAATCCTTACCCTTCCGGAAAACGCGCTTGTCAAACAGTATACTGCACTATTAGCAACAGAAGGAGTGGAAATCAAGTTTACTGATGGAGCAATAAGGGAAATCGCGAGGGTCGCAACAGAAGTCAACGATCAAGTTGAGAATATAGGTGCACGGCGCCTTCATACAATTATGACCACACTTCTGGAAGATATCCTTTTTGATGTACCCGACAGAATTAAAGAGAAAAAAATAGAGATTACACAGGAAATGGTTCGTGATAAGCTGGGCAAAATTGTAAAGGACCGTGACCTCAGTAAATATATACTGTAATCTCTGCTTTCAACTAATTTAATTAGCGGATGTCTGACTTGTCTGTATACCGGATCGGGATCGATACTTATTCAAACTTCTTGAGAGCCAATCCACCGCATATCCCGTATTTGTTGCCACAGGTATTGGAGGCATATTCAAAAGCCTTTGACTCTGCGTATGAATTACTTGGAATAGCTCGCGGAGAGACACTTATTGCTGTGGGCTCCTTTTTTGTTGGTAGAAAGTTTTCGAGTCGTTATATAAAACTCATGCCTATGAGGTTATATGATGGATTGAGTTTTAGAAAACTTGATAATTCAAAGAGCCAGAAGCGGGAGTATGAAAGGCTTCAATCCTACCAATTACTTTCAAATTATCTGACAAAACAGTACGGGTTTTATCAGGTGAATCTTCCACCCTCTGATTTAGACATAAGGCCATTTCAGTGGTCAGGTGCGAAAGTCTTGCCTCAGTACACTTATGTGATGGAACTCCCGGAATTTTCTGAAAAGAAATATACGAAATCCCTTCTGGAGGTGCTGCACTACGCCATAAAAGCAAACTTGCAACCCTCAACATGTGAAATCGATGAACTAATAAGTTTGCAGATAAAAAGTTACAAGCGGCACAATAGAAGGCCTCCGGTCGATTCGTCAATTATGACATCGCTGTTGAATCTTTTACATAATGATTCACTTTTGAAGATTTATTCCGTCAGGAATTCCAGTGGCGATTTGCTGGCAGCTTTGGCAACACTGGAGTTGAAAGATGCGAGTTACTTTTTCGTCAGCGGAACTGAAGTTGAAAATGACAGGGGCTCATCGCATCTGCTGTATCACCATGTATTTAAGACTGCAGCTATTGAAGGGAAGAATTACGTAGATTTATGTGGTGCAAACACTCCATCAATAAACATTTTTAAATCTTCTTTTGGCCCGTCTCTCAAAGTTTTCTTTCGCATACAGCGTGCAAACAGCTGGCTGGCTAAAATAGGCTCTTTTATTATAAGGGTTTAAATGGAAAAAGCTAGCGTTACGTCATTGACGGAACAAGCAGGTTTGGTCAGCATTGCTAAGCTGGTTTCTGTTTTTGGGATGGCGTTGACATCTATTGTTTTAACAAGAGCACTGTCACAAAGCGAGTATGGCAATTACGAGCAGGTATGGCTGGTTTACAATTCACTGGTTCCGTTGTTTGTATACGGTTTAGGAAGCGCATTATACTATTATTCTTCCAGGGTGGATTTAAAGATAGTTATTTCAGCGTCGATTGTCTTGAGCTGTTTAATTGGATTTGTCACAGGTGCAGTAATGTTGGTCTTCGCGCTGCCAATAGCTTTTTTTTTCAATGCTCCACAAATTGCGATTTATTTGCGAGTGTTTTCGTTTTATGCTCTTCTCTCCAGTCCTTCATTATTGTTAGAATCTGTCCTCATCACCGAAAAGAAAGTGAGATTGCTGCTTTTTATAAATGGGGTTATCGCAATTGCTATAGTTACTGCAGTAACTGTGGGTGCTGTTGTAGTTAAGAGTATGAATTCTATTTTTGTTTTTATCACAATTGTTGGTTTTATAAAATCTCTATTTTTGATATTCTTTCTTGGTAACCGTCAAATGCTGATTTTATCCGGCATAGGCACAAATTTAAAGAGTCAGGCTGTGTATGCTTTACCAGTTGTCATAAGCAGTATTGTGGGAATGATATCGAGACAGGTGGACAAATATCTTGTAACAGCGAGTTTTTCTTCCAGTATTTATGCAGTTTATGCCATTGGTGCAAAGGAAATTCCACTGATAGCGATTGTCACCGGATCAGCTTCGACCGTATTGTTTCCTAAATTGAGTGAGTTAAGTTTAAAAAATCAAAAAGATAATTTCGTCGGGTTTTGGAAAAATTCAATTTCCAAAACCGGATTATTCTTGCTTCCAATTTCGTTTTTTCTTTTCGCTTTTGCCTCAGATTTCATGGGCTTCTTCTTTGGACAAAAATATCTTTCAAGTGCCGGAGTCTTCAGGATATTCTTATTAATGATGCCGGTAAGACTTGCTTTTTATAGTCAGGCGCTCTTTTCCCTTGGGAAGCAAAAATTATACATGTATACTTCAATTGCCGACATGTTTTTAAGTGGATTAGCTTCATACATATTAATGAGGTTAATTGGAATTGAAGGTGCCGCACTTGGGAAAGTTGTCGTTACATATATTGAGATTTTATTTCTTGCATGGATTTTGATTTCTTCACTGGGAACAACAGTGCGAGATTTTTTTCCATGGAACACACTGTTACGTGTTTCAGTAATCTCAGTAGCTTGCCTCATTCCAGCTTATGTGGTAAACTATGCAATTCAAAACGTATACTTTCGGTTTCCGCTAACCGGGGTCATATTTGTAAGTCTTTTTGTAGTGATTTCACGCCAGACAAAACTGGTACAGATAAAGGACTTAAGGCATTTAAAATTTGTCGTCAACTAAGACGAACTGGCCAAATTTTCATTTCAACGTTAGCAGTATGATTGTTATATTAATACGTAAAGGCTTGAGTAAGTTAAAGTAATTGAGAAACAATATGATGGAGATTCAATGTCCAAACTTGTTTTATTGAGACATGGGGAGTCACAGTGGAACCTCGAAAATCGTTTTACCGGCTGGATTGATGTACCCCTTTCTGATCGTGGATTAAAGGAAGCGGAATCAGCGGGGGAGAAGCTAAAAAGCTACAAATTTGACCAGGGTTATTGCTCAAAACTCAAGAGGGCAATTGACACACTAAAGATTGTTCTTGAAAAGATTGGTCAGCTGAATTTGCCTGTAGAATACGACACCGCTTTAAATGAAAGACACTATGGTGATTTGCAGGGCCTTAACAAAGCTGAAACAGCAAAAAAATTTGGTGATGAACAGGTGAAGATATGGCGCAGGAGCTATGACGTCGCTCCACCGAATGGTGAAAGCCTTGCAGATACCGCCGCACGAGTTCTCCCTTACTGGAAATTCAAGATATTTCCCGATATAAAGGCGGGGAAAAATGTGCTGGTTGTTGCACATGGAAACAGTCTCAGGTCGTTGGTTATGTATCTGGACAACCTTACGAAAGATCAGGTTCTAGAACTAAATATCCCTACGGGGGTGCCTCTTGTGTATAGTTTCCAGGGCGATAAAATAGTTGATAAAGCGTATCTGGAAGACTGAAAATTTTGGCATAGCTTCATTTAAATAGAGCCTTGAAGGGAGTATCCGGTTTATTTAAATTCGTTAAGAAAGGCGGAGTAGCTCAGCTGGTTAGAGCAGTGGAATCATAATCCACGTGTCGGGGGTTCGAGTCCCTCCTCCGCTACATTCTGGAAAAAGGTAGTATCGGCAATTTTTTCCTCCCCCGTATTTTTGCCTTGATTTTCTCGTAAAGATTCCGAAATTACGACTGGAGCACATGGACAAAGGGAAAAGATCCACCTTTGACATAACGGAGGTCTATCGCTAAATTTACTTGAGACTTTTTGAAAAGGAGTTGATTTAAAATGCGAAACCCGGATGTGTTGATTATTGTTAATGAAAGAAATGAAATAAAACTATTGGATTGAAAATGGAAGGAAATTTTTCTAATCGCGTGCAGGATGTGATCAGGTTAAGTCGAGAAGAAGCTCTTCGACTCGGTCATGATTTCATTGGCACGGAACATCTACTTCTCGGGATTATAAGAGAAGGAGAAGGGATAGCTGTAAAGATTTTGCGAAATTTAGGTGTAGACCTTTACAAGTTGAAGAAAGCGGTGGAAGACACTGTGCGGACTTCTGGCGGTACACTTACCATTGGGAATATTCCGCTTACGAAACAGGCAGAAAAAGTTTTAAAGATAACTTATTTGGAAGCAAAGCTTTACAAGTCGGACGTGATTGGTACGGAACACCTGCTTCTCTCTCTTTTGAGAGACGATGATAATGTGGCATCTCAAATACTTCACCAGTTTAATGTCAGTTACGATTCAGTCAGGCAGGAACTTGACAACATAATAAATGGCAAACCATCTCAAGCGACTGCAGCAGTTAATCAACATTCTCAGGGCAGTGAAAAGAAAGTAGAGAAATCAAAGACCCCTGTTCTTGATAATTTTGGCAGGGACCTGACAAAGCTAGCCATGGAAGACAAGCTTGATCCAATCATCGGACGTGAAAAAGAGATTGAAAGAGTGGCTCAGGTGCTTGCCCGACGTAAAAAAAATAATCCTGTCTTAATTGGTGAGCCGGGAGTTGGGAAAACCGCAATTGCTGAGGGCCTTGCTCTCAGGATTGTTCAGAAAAAGGTATCAAGGGTGTTGCACAATAAAAGAGTCGTTACCCTTGATCTGGCTGCGCTGGTTGCCGGGACAAAGTATCGCGGTCAGTTTGAAGAGAGAATGAAGGCTGTGCTAAATGAATTAGAAAAGGCAAGGGATGTTATCCTTTTTATTGATGAGCTGCACACGATAGTTGGGGCTGGAGGGGCCTCAGGTTCGCTTGATGCGTCAAATATGTTTAAACCTGCACTTGCACGCGGAGAAATCCAATGTATAGGTGCCACCACTCTTGACGATTACAGGCAGTATATTGAGAAAGATGGTGCCCTCGATCGTAGATTTCAGAAAATTATGGTGGAACCGACCACTGTTGAAGAAACCATCCAGATTCTTAATAATATCAAGCAAAAATATGAAGAGCATCATAACGTCAGGTATACTGAGAAAGCTATCGAAGCTGCTGTCAAATTAAGTGACAGGTATGCAACCGATAGATTTTTGCCTGACAAGGCCATTGACGTTTTGGATGAAGCTGGTTCGAGAGTTCACCTTGCAAATATAGTTGCTCCCAAGGAGATTGTTGAACTTGAGGAAGAAATAGAAAAGGTTAAACAGCTGAAAAATAAGGTTGTCAAGACACAGGATTTTGAAGAGGCTGCTCGCCTGAGAGACCTTGAAAAGAAACTTTTGTCTGATTTGGAAATTGCGAAGCGAGAATGGGAATTGAAATCTGAAACCACGGTACACGAGGTTACCGAGGAGCACATTGCCGATGTAGTTGCAATGATGACAGGGATTCCCGTGAACAAGATAGCTGAAAGTGAATCAGCGAAACTTCTGAAAATGTCTGACGAGCTTAAGAAGCAAATTGTGGGTCAGGACGAACCAATTGAAAAACTTGCAAAGGCAATCAGGCGTGCCCGTGCAGGACTTAAAGATCCGAAGCGTCCAATTGGATCGTTTATTTTTGCGGGTCCCACGGGGGTTGGAAAAACAGAACTTGCCAAAGCTTTAGCCAGATATTTGTTTGATTCTGAAGACGCCCTCATCAGGATAGACATGTCTGAGTACATGGAAAAGTTTAATGTTAGTCGGTTGGTGGGTGCCCCTCCAGGGTATATTGGTTACGAAGAGGGTGGCCAGCTCACTGAAAAGGTCCGTCGAAAACCCTACAGTGTTGTTTTGCTGGATGAAATTGAAAAAGCGCATCCCGATGTTTTCAACATATTATTGCAGGTGCTCGATGACGGTGTGCTTACAGATAGCCTTGGAAGAAGGGTTGACTTCAAGAATACCATTTTAATTATGACAACCAATATCGGGACAAGGGAGATCAAACCAGCAGGCTCATTTGGATTTGGGCAGCCTACAGAACAGGACAGATATAGCACGATAAAAGGCGTTATTGAAGAAGCGATGAAGAGGCTTTTTAATCCTGAGTTTCTCAACCGAATTGACGACGTAATTATTTTTCACCCACTGGATACCGGTCACATTAAAAAGATTATTGATATACATACCGAAAGTTTGCGTGAGCGACTGTCTGCACTTGGTGTGAAGCTGGAGCTTACGAAGCAGGCCAAGGAATTTTTGGCCGAGAAGGGTTTTGATCCAGCTTTTGGAGCACGACCACTTAGAAGAGCTATTCAACGGTACCTGGAGGATCCGCTTGCAGAGGAGATGCTAAAAGGCACTTTCGTTGAAGGAATGACAGTCAGTGTCAAACTCAACAAGCGAACTGGAGAGCTAAAATTTGTGGAGCAAAAGTCATCAACTGAGCATAAGGATCCGAATCTTTCCGGCGTCAGCACAAATTGATCTGTTTGTTACATTTGCACAGGTGCTCTTGCTCCGGTAGTGCGGTGTATATACCATCTACAATAATAGCCATAGTTGATAAAAAAGAGTAACTTTTTGTAAGGAGCTTAAATGAATAAAAAGATGAAAATCGTTCGAAAAAAACATCACAAGAGAGAGAAGACAATAAAGTCAAGGATAAGTGAACAGAAGAAAAAATCTGCCCAGAAAAATACTCCTTTGTAGTCTTTTTTAAAGTTCAGTTTAAATTAATTGAGCAAAAATAAGATTGGTTGTGCCGGATAGGGGGCTCGAGAAGATTTAAATGTCACAAAAGAAAGAATTCAACATTGAATTGGAATTTGCGCTGAAGCTGGCAAAGCTTTCCGAAAGCGTCACCATGAAATATTTTCATTCTTCCTTCAGGGTTTATTACAAAAACGACTCGAGCCCTGTTACCATTGCAGACAGGAAATGCGAAAAGAGCATTAAGAGGGAAATAAAGAGAACGTTTCCACACCATGACTTTTATGGTGAGGAGTTTGGTGAATCAACCAGCGACAGCGAGTATAGATGGATAATTGATCCAATTGACGGCACGAAAAATTTTACAAGAGGTATACCGTTCTGGGGTACATTAATAGCACTCGAGTACAGGGGTGAGGTTGTTGTAGGAGTGGTTAAAATGCCTGGCATTAAAGAGACTTATTACGCAGCAAAAGGTTTGGGGGCTTTCTTAAATCGGAAGAGGTTAAAAGTAAGCAAGGTTAAAGACATTTCCAGGGCAGTAATAGTCCATGGAGGACTGAAGTACTTCATGGGGAGCGAACACGAAAAACGGTTTTTGGAGTTAATTAGTGGTGCTTATCATGATCGTGGATTTGGGGATTGCTTTGGCTACACGTTTGTGGCGTCCGGCAGAGCAGAGGCAATGGTGGATCCTTTAATTAAGCCATGGGATGTTGCCGCAGTTAAAATATTAATAGAAGAAAGCGGGGGGATTTTTTCAGACTTCAAGGGGAATAAAACAATTTACGGTGGTACTGGACTGGCTGCTAATCCTTATGTGCACGAAAAAATCCTTAAAATAATTGGTTAATTATCATACTAATCAAATTTATACCCCTTTATCTGGCGTTTTTCCGTCAATCTCTCAAATTTGATATTGCAACTCCCCTGTTACAAATTATCACAGTTGGCGTATAGTAATATTAATATTAGATTATTTTAAGGCGATGGCAATAAACTTAAAAAATACCCTTTATTTAGCTTCGGCAGGTACACTGGCTGCGCTTCTACTCTTCTACGATGTGGTAAGGATCGCAATTCATCTTGACGAACCTAACCTTAATTTCATAAGGTATTTGTTTTCAATTTTGGTATACCTTTTTATTTACCTGGCTCTGGATTCGTTTTGGCAAAGAAAACAAAAGGGGGCGATGACCACTTTGCGCAACATGGCCGGGTTAACCTTGATATTCACAGCCATAACTGCTGCCGGTTCACTTGCATTTGAAACAGCGGGACATACGGCGTATTACCCCCCTAATATGCTCATATTGCTTGCTGTAACTCTTTTTGGACTTACAGCTGGAACCGGTGCAATTATAATCTTATTACTGACTGGTGATTTGATATTATTTAAAGCAGATCGTAAGGTAAGACGACGGTTTAATGTACTTCTTATATTATTGATATCGGGGTCTATAATTAAACTCTTTCCCAATAGCAGGACCTGGACCACCCTCTGGGAGATAGTTGTCTGGATCCTCGTTGCTGTAACAATCTGGCACATCGTGAGCATGAACTGGATTGTTTTTCTTTCTCGGAAGCAGAAGTATAAAGCATTAGGTTACTCATTGCTGTTAGCAATTCTTGCGGGTTACGGTTTTGGGGCTCTCAGGTCACAGGATCCTGCCGGAGAGGTACTGTTATTTTACAGTGCCCCGATGTCTGGTTTTGTAATTAATCTTCTTTTATTTGTTTGTATTTATTTTTCAATGGCGTTCTTCGTCACGATATTTCACATTCCGACAACCGGAGCCTTTGAGAGAAAAAAAAGAGAGCTAGACTCTTTTCAAAGTCTCAGCCGAATTATCACAAATGCTCTTGACCCAATGGAAGTTTTGAAAAACACCGTTAACGTAATTGGAGAAGTGACGCAGGCCAGTAAGGTATGGATTGAGCTTTTTGATGATGCTACCGGGAAAAATCAATCAGGAGAAAAATACCGCATCGGGGCGGTCTACAACTGTACTGTTGAAGAAGTATCACGTCATTCTATGGAGTCAATAAGGAATAAAATAAAAGATGTGAAGAGGATTATCCTGCAGAATAATGAGGAAATGGGCTCTTTTGGATTGAATAATACAACAGGAAAATCACTTCTGGCTATAGCTCTGATGGCGCATGAGAGTTTCGTTGGTATACTATATACCTGTCACAATATCCCAAATGCGTATGATGATGAGGAGGTATCGACAATAACTGCTTTTGCCGATACAGCGGCTGTTGCAATTCAGAACTCCCTTCTTTTTTCAAAGAGTCTGGAAAATGAACGCCTGCATCATGAGCTCGCCGTTGCGCATGATATGCAGGTAAAGCTCTTACCTGTTACTGCTCCATATTCGGAAAAGTTTGAACTCGACTTTTTTTCTTTCCCTGCGTTTGAAGTAGGTGGAGATTATGTCGATTATGCGCTCATTGGGAATGGGAAGTACGCTTTTGCTGTCGGTGATGTCTCAGGAAAGGGAACCTCTGCGGCTTTTTATATGGCTTATATGAAGGGGGTCTTCCAGTCATTGTCATTTTCAACCCCTTCTCCGGTAGCTTTTATGTTGGCTGCTAATGAGGCAGTTAAAAATACCTTACAGAGAAATTTCTTTATAACTTTAACTTATGCTCTTCTCGACAGTAACACTGGTCGTGTTTTGATCGCGCGTGCCGGACATACACCAGCCGTTCTGGTGAATGATGGCGGGATAAGCTTAATCCGTCCGGCGGGTATAGGGCTTGGCATGGAGGATTCAGGCATGTTTCGTTCACATCTGGAGGAAGCTGATTTTGTGCTCAGATCTGGAGACCTGCTGGTTCTGTACACGGACGGAATTACTGACCAGAGAAATTCAGCCGGTGAGGACTTTGGAGAAGAAAGGTTTTACGCTTTACTAAAAGAAGCCAGGAACCAGGCAGTCACCGAGATAAAGGGGAGCATTATTCGTGCGCTTGCTGAGTTTTCTCAGGGGGTAGATGCTGTAGATGACACCACAGTGTTGATTTTAAAGTGGAAATGATGGAAACTCAATTGAGGCCTGTAGAGGAAACAAAGGCTATCATGCACAAAATATCATTAACACAAGGAATCAATAAAATCGGAGAAGATATATATGAACGAATTTAAAGTGCTGACCAGAGATTCAGGAAAAGCGGTTATTGTTAAATTACATGGTTTTCTCGATGCTCACACAGCTCCTGACCTTGAAAAGGTCTTTTCAGAGCTTATAAAGGGTGGAAAATTTAATATTGTGGTGAACTTCAGGGATTTAAACTATATATCCAGTGCAGGACTTGGAGTGTTTATGGCATTTATTGACGAGGTTCGAAGTAACAATGGAGATATAAAGCTGGCAGAACTACAGCCGAAGGTTTACAATGTATTTGACTTACTTGGATTTCCAATCCTTTATGAAATTTACTCCAGTCAAGAAGAAGCACTGGAGAAATTCAATAGCTAATTCAATTAAAATGATTAAACTACCGGATTAATGAATCGTCTCGAAAAAATAGAAGAAAAAAAGATATTTAAAAGCAGTACTGACTCTTTGTCGGAAGTCCGTGCCTTTGTAACTGGAAATGCCAGGAAATTTGGGTTTGGTGAAAAGGAGGCATCAGAAATATCGCTGGCTGTAGATGAAGCCTGCACCAATGTGATCAAGCATGCGTATAAGGGAAAAAAGGAAGCTCAATTTGAAGTGATCATTCGTGCACACAAATCTGAGTTCTCAATCATTGTCCGCGATTGGGGCTTGAGTTTTGACCCGGCTTCAGTTCCAGTTCCCAACGTTCGTGAATATGCGAGGATCCACAAACGCGGGGGGCTTGGGATTTATCTCATGAAAAAATTGATGGATAGCGTTGAATACCGGGAGAAAGAAGCTGTAAACGAAGTCAGGCTGGTGCGTTATTTAAAGGATGAGCCAGAAGGATAAGTTTAAAGTCAACAAAGCACTTATTGAGCTGTCTTCCTTTATAGAGACGGCAACGATACTCACATCGTCTTTAGATTTCAAGTTTATTTTGAACCATATTATGCTTGCGTCCATGGGCAAGTTGATGGTTAGTAAGAGTCTTTCTGTTGTCAGGCTTGCCTCAGGTAAGATGGTGTCCATAGAAAAGGGGATCCGAATTCCAGCTGATATTTTAAATGAGCTTTTTCTTCGAGATATTGATCGACCTGTTTTTGTGACGGCAAGTGCGAACCGACACTTCAGGGAACTTGCTAAATACATGACAAGTTATATCTTTCCTATTAGAACTGCTAGCAAACTAATTGGATATCTCTTTCTTGGTAAGAAGATGCTAGCAGAAGAACTATCTGACGACGAAAAAGAATTTGTTACTGCTCTATGTAATATATCTGCTGCAGCAATTGAAAATGCAGATGTGCTTGAGCAGTACAGGCTTTCAAATATTGAGCTCCAGCGCAAAATCCAGGAGCTTCAGACTCTTTTTGATCTCTCAAAAGAATTTGGCCTGATAGTAAATGAGGACCGAGTGGTGAGGACACTCGAGTTTGCAATAATGGGTCAGACTGGTGTTAGAAGGTATGCCATTTGTCTTAACGACCCCAAAGGAAACGGTAGAGCCCGTGTGGTTGTAAACAGGATGAAAGGAATTGAAGAGATAGAATTTGGAGATCTGTGCGGTATTGAAAAACCCATTAAGCTGTCTGAGATCGTCGGTGATAATGAACTAATTAAAAGGCTACAAAATCTAGGGGCTGAGGTGCTGGTTCCGTTTCGGTTTCAACGTGAGCACGTGGGCATTCTTATTCTAGGAGAGAGGATCAGTATGCAAGGATACTCCGATGCAGAAATAGAATTGATCTCATCCATATGTAATTTATCTGCAATTGCTGTGGAAAATGCGAGGCTGTTCCAGGAGTCTCTGGCGAAGCAAAGGCTCGAAGAGGAGCTGAATCTCGCCAGGACAATTCAGGAACACCTTTTTCCACGTCAACTTCCCCAATTCAACTACTGTGAAATCTCAGCTTTAAATCTCCCTTCAAAACAGGTCGGTGGGGATTACTATGATATAATGGCTTTGAGAGATAATTCGCTTTGTGCAGCAATTGCTGATGTGTCAGGCAAGGGATTCCCTGCTTCATTGCTCATGGCAAACCTTCAGTCAGCGTTCAGGGCGCTTGCAGAGGCAGGTCTTCCACTTTCAGAGATTACCCGGAGGCTAAATGAGATAATTTACAGAAATACGGACTTTGATCGGTTTGTTACTTTTTTTGGTGTATTTTATAATCCCGCGGATGGAGCAATTAGCTACGTAAATGCGGGGCATAACTACCCCTATTTGATCAGGAATAATGGCCAGGTTGAAAGGCTTGAATCAGGGGGGATAGTTCTGGGTGTTCTCTCTTCTGCCGAATATTGCCAGGAATCTCTGCCAATTGGTTGTGGGGACTTACTATTCATGTTCACTGATGGTGTCAGCGAAGCGTTAAATGAGAGTGGACAACAATATGGTGAAGATCAATTGGAAGCAGTTTTATTAGCAAATAAGGATAGAAGTGCGGAGGAAATCTCTCAAAGGGTATTGGAATCAGTTGTAAAGTTTGCTGGCTCAGCTGCTCAAAGTGATGACATTACAATGGTTTGCATAAAGTTCGCCTGATAGGACCCGGCTAATATAATTGGTTCCCTTCTCGTTGATTCAGTGAGCTGGTTTGGTTAGATTAAGATTCAGGAATACAGAAAGGCCATGGAGAGCTTTGCAGAGCATTTAAAAAAGCAGCGAGAAGAAAGGAAAATCAGGCTTTCTGATATTGCTGCACAAACCAGAATAAGCATCAAATATCTGCAGGCAATTGAGTCAGGACAATTCGATGTAATGCCCGAGATTTACATAAGGGCATTCATCCGGGACTATGCAAAGGCTATCGGGCTCGACCCTGACGAAACGATTAATAGATACAACCTGTTTATGGAGGCTCAACGGGTCAAGGATGCTGAAGAAACCAGGGCCTCTGAGAGGGGGCCTCAGCTTCACGGATTTTCATCTCTTTCACGGACACAAAAGGCCATTGCAGGTGCAATTGCTGTTGCAGTGCTCGTCGTCCTATCTTATCTGGCATTTTCGCCGCAAAAGAAGCCTCAAGTCGAATCAGCAACATTTGAGAAACAGCTGCAGGATTCTGAAAAAGGTTATGAACCTGCTTCCGGATTTGTGCAGGGGCAACCTGACAGTGCACATCTGAAGCTTTCGGCGGTGGATACCGTATGGGTGAACCTGGTGATAGATGATGGAAAAACCTACGACCTCTTAATGAAGCCCGGGATGAGTTTATCTTTTTATGGCAGGAAAAAGTTCAACATGACAGTTGGGAATGCCGGTGGATTGGTAATTTCACTAAATGGTAGAGAGCTGCCCAGTCTCGGTGAGCGAGGAATTGTTATAAGGAATCTTACCATTATGAAAGACGGGACAATCAAGAGGTGAGAGCGCAAAAATCAAAGGTTCCTTCATCCATAGCAGCAAGAGCTGAAGAGCTCAGGGAAGAAATTCGCAAGCACGATTACAACTATTATGTCCTGGCACAGCCAACGATAAGTGATTATGAATATGATATGTTGATGAAGGAGCTCAGTGATCTTGAGAAAGAATACCCAGAAATCGTAACCCCTGATAGTCCTACACAAAGGGTTAGCGGAGAGCCAACTAAAGAGTTTCCCCAGGTTCTTCATTCCATTCCAATGCTGAGTCTAGCAAATACTTACAATGAGGCTGAATTGCGCGATTTTGACCGGCGTGTCCAGTCCCTTCTGGGTAATGAGTTATATGAATATGTGGTTGAACTAAAATTCGACGGCGTCGCTTTGCGCCTTGTTTATGAGAATGGGAGATTAAAGCTGGCTGCGACCAGAGGTGATGGTGAGCGTGGAGACGACATCACTGCCAATGCGCGGACTATCAGAGCAATTCCGCTGAAGCTCAATTTATCAGGACAGCTAGATAAATTTGCGAATATCGAGGTGCGTGGGGAAGTTTATATGAACAGGGCCGACTTTCAAAAAATGAATAGGGAGAGAGAAAGTTCAGGAGAAAGGACTTTTGCCAATCCACGAAATGCAACTGCGGGTACCTTGAAACTTCAGGATCCCAGAGAAGTAGCCAGAAGGCCGCTTCGTTTTTTTGCGTATTATTTAATGTCTTCTGATGTTAAGCTAAATACACAGTGGGAGAATCTCCAAATCATGAAAAAACTTGGATTACCTGTGAATGAGCATTCCCGATTGTGCAAAAATATCGATGAGGTAATTCAAACGACAAGATACTGGGGTGAACATCGAGATGAGCTTGTGTATGAAATCGATGGAAATGTAATAAAAATAAATTCCCTTGAGCAGCAGGATAAATTAGGTGCAATTGCGAAGAACCCAAGGTGGGCTATTGCGTATAAGTTTGCAGCAAGGCAAGCTCAGACTCTTTTAAAAGGAATTACCCTGCAGGTTGGCAGAATAGGTACAATTACCCCCGTTGCGGAACTTGAGCCTGTTTTGCTGGCTGGCTCGACAATCAGCAGAGCCACACTGCATAATGAAGATTATATTGCTGAAAAGGATATTAGAATAGGAGATGTGGTTATTGTAGAAAAAAGCGGCGATGTAATTCCGGCAATAGTTGGTGTGGTGAAAGAGAAGCGAAAGTCAAATTTAAAGCCGTTTAAATTCCCCGACAGGTGTCCTGTGTGTGGGGAACAAATCATTAGGCCGGAGGGAGAAGCCGCATACTACTGCGAGAATTATGAATGTCCCGCGCAGGTGCGCGGCAGAATTGAGCACTTTGCTTCACGCCGGGCGATGGATATAGAAGGAATGGGAGAGGCGGTGGTTGACCAGCTGGTCACTCTGGGATATCTGAAAAACATTGCAGATATATATGACTTATACAAAAGAAGGGATGAACTGGCGCAACTCGAGCACTGGGGAAGAAAAAGTGTTGATAATTTGATGATTGCAATTGAGAAGAGTAAAGAACGGCAGTTCAGCAGGGTATTGTATGCGCTTGGCATCCGTCATGTGGGTGAGCGGACAGCTCAACTCATCGCAGACCATTTTGGCTCAATGAGCAATATAAGAAGAGCTTCACTGGAGGAGCTCCAGTTTGTACCCGAAATTGGGCCGAAAATTGCCGAGAGTATTTACAGGTTTTTCCGCGAAAAACGCAATGAGGAGCTGCTCGACCGGCTGGGTCGCGCCGGGTTGAAATTTGAAAGCGAAAAGAAAAAAGTCGAATCAAAACTCACAGGCAAAATATTCGTGTTAACAGGAACGCTGTCAAAGTACACGCGTGAACAGGCAAGGGAAAAAATTGAGTCGTTAGGTGGCAAGGTTACTGAGTCGGTGAGCAGAAAAACAGATTTTGTAGTGGTCGGTGAGAACCCGGGCTCCAAGTATGATAGGGCATTGAAATTAGGAGTAACCATTCTGTCTGAAGAACAATTAATTAAGTTAATAGAGGGTAAATGAATTTAAGAAATAGGTTGGCACTTGCTATAGCAAAATCAAAATCAAAACACAAAAGGAAGCAACTGAACTTTAATGACACAATTAAAGAATCGCAGCTTGCTATATTTTTGATGCCACGAATGAGTATGGAGTTTTACTATGCTCGTGGGGCTGTTGAGTCATTTTCTCGATATTTTAACGAGGTTGTCGTTGTCGTATCAGAGAATGCCGATCTTCTTTTTTCCACTCGAAGAGAAGTGATTACAATTTCGCCATCAGATGAGACATGGCTCAAACTTCCGCGGCACCACCTTGTCTCGAGCTTGCGACACAGAAGTTTTGACATAGTATTTGACCTCAGTTATTCAGAAGATGTATTCATGGCAACACTGTGCAGGAAAATAGGTGCTAAGATTACCGTTGGGTTTGAGAAGTCTTATGGTGATCACTTTTATGATTTGCAGGTGCGTGCAGGATCAGCCAGTGATCTTCAAAAAGCTTATGATGGGATGGTCAATACAGTAAAAATGTTTAAGGAAAAATGAAAAAGAATTTCTTTACAGTGAATAAGGAAAGCGAGCGTGCAGTTCTAAAGCTAAATGTTCATAAACTGGATGCTCAAATTGCTTCAAAGCTAAAAGCGGAGTTTGTCTTACTCTGCAGGTCTCCCATCAAAGATCTTGTCATTGACATGTCGATGGTTGATTCATGTGATTCATCGGGTCTCAGTGCACTACTGGTTGCTGAAAGGCAAATGCGGCAGTTAAATGGTACAACACATCTGGTTGTCCCAAATAACGAGGTGAGAAATCTCTTTAGCATCACACAACTCGATAAGGTCTTTTTTATCCATTCATCACTTGACAAAATCAAAAAATAACTTCCCTATATTTCTCTGGAGGTAAAATGGGATTTACAATTATTGATTACATTATAGTCTTTTTGTATTTAGTTGGAGTAGCAGTGTTTGGAGTTTTAACCGGGGGTAAAAATGCAACTGCAAAGGATTATTTTGTAGGGGGGAGGAAGATTCCATGGCTTGCTGTTTCGTTCGCAGTTGTGGCTACTGAAACAAGTGCGATAACATTTATTTCAATACCTGGACTTGCATATCTTGGGAATTTGAATTTTCTGCAAATAGCTATTGGGTATATTGTCGGTAGGACGATAATTGCGTTTCTATTTCTGCCTTCGTATTACAGGGGTGAGCTGGTGACGGCTTATGAGCTTTTGAAGAAGCGCTTTGGCGAAAAAACTAGGAATTATGCATCGGTAGTATTTCTTATCACGCGGACATTAGCCACAGGTGTAAGATTGTTCACGACCGCTATTCCGCTTGCAATAATATTTAAAGGCTATCAAATTTTCACTGGACTACCTGATACATACATTTACACTGTTGCGATAATTATAATCACTTTCTTCACGTTCATATACACATACACCGGGGGTATAAAAGCTGTAATATGGACAGATGTTGTTCAAATGTTCATTTATCTCGGTGGAGCAGCAATAGCTTTTTATTTAATATTGTCCCGTCTTCCCGGAGGGTGGCATACAGTAGTGCAGATGGCCGACAGGAATTCAAAATTTCAGTTTATTGATTGGGGATTTAGCGGTGGATTAATTCACTTTTTCACAGTCAAGTATACTTTTATTGCCAGCGTTGTTGGTGGTGCTTTCCTTTCCATGGCATCACATGGCACAGACCAACTAATTGTTCAAAGACTTCTAGCAACGAATTCGCTGAAAAACAGTCAAAAGGCCTTAATTGCAAGCGGGATCTTCGTTGCCATACAATTCCTGTTCTTTTTAATCGTTGGACTGGCTTTGTTTGCTTTTTATGCAGGAGCACCAGTCCAAAGCGGTGACCATGTCTTTCCAAAATTTATTGTTGAGCAGCTTCCCACAGGCCTGAGCGGAATAATTGTCGCAGGCCTCTTTGCGAGTGCGATGGGTTCTCTCAGCGGTTCCATAAATTCGCTGGCATCTTCGACTTTAATTGATCTTTACAAGCCATATTTTGCGAAGGGTGATGATGATGCGAGGGATTTAAAACTCTCTAAACTTTTTAGTGTAATCTGGACTATTGTACTCGTGGCAACAGCCTTCATTTTTATTAAGTCAAGTGAGGCTGTAATAGAAATTGCGCTCTCAATTGCATCGGTGACATACGGTGGTTTGCTTGGTACTTTTCTACTCGGTGTATTATTTAAATCACCACAGCAAAAAGACGCCATAATTGGGTTTACTGCCGGTTTAATAATACTCGTGATTGTTTTTTTCTTTACCCCAATTGCATGGACCTGGTACACAGTAATTGGATCTCTGACAACAATAATAGTAGGCCTCCTTTCAGCTCGATATTTTCCTACAAAGGCTGTCAGTTAAAATAAAGTTAAGAATGATAGTACCATGAAATGAAACAATATATGTTTCTAATTTCAATAATGATTATGTTTGAATCGTGTAATGTAATAGAATTGTCACGAACCCTGCCTAAGTCAGGTAATGACTGGCCAATGTTTGGAAGAAATTCAGCGCACACATCAGATGTTGCTATAGATTTAGCGAGCTTGAAAAAAATATGGGAATACGATGTTGGTGCTGGTTTTGGAGATTTTTCCCCGACTATTCAAGGAGGTGTTGTCTTTGTTGGAAATCTCAGGGGTGAGGTCGAGCTGATAGATGTTACCATGGGTGAGAAGCTCGGCTCGGAGAGCTTTGGAGGTGCAATTTTTGGGTCTCCTGTCATTGCTGGTGTAAGCAGGATGATAGTTACCTGCTCCCGGTGTGACAAGAGCATCCTGTCATATGACTTTTATGATGGTAAGCGGGATTGGGCAAGAAATGTTGGCGATGTTGAAGCCCCTCCTGTCCTTTTTAAGGGGGATGTTTATTTAACTTCTATCGAAGGATTCCTTTACAGGATTTCAGCGGATAACGGCGAGATTCGCGAGCAAATCAAATTAGAAAGTGGATCACGGGTTTCTCCTACTTTAAAGGATAGCCTTTGCATAGTAGCGACAGATGCAGGATATCTGGAGTGTTTTAACATTAATACGGGAAAACTGAGCTGGAAATTTTTTGCCGGGTCTGCCATATGGTCAACCCCCTCAGTTTACGATACAGTTATATTCGCGGGGACGAACGGAGGAAAACTTATGGCGCTAAATGTTGACGGCAGGTTATGCTATAACTTTGATACAGAAGGCAAAATAGTTTCAACTCCTGTGTCAGATGGAACTTATGTGCTATTTGGGGACATAGATAAAAATTTTTATTGCCTCGATTATCACACTGGAAATCTTGTCTGGAAGGTAGAAACAGGTGCACCAATCACTGCATCTCCGGTATTGACCAACTCGAATGTAATTTTTGGAAGCGAGGACAGGTACCTTTATGTTCTGGAAAAGAAAACAGGTAAGGTGGTGCAAAAGATTTTTGTTGGTGGTAGGGTAAGGACAGCACCTGCTGTTTACGGAGATTATCTTGTTGTAGGAGTAGAGGATTCAAAGCTTTTTGGTTTTAAAATGGAGAAATGAAAAAAAGACTTGCCCTATCTCTAATGCTATTTTTTTTACCCATGATGGTTGCAGTCGCACAAACAGACTCATGTATCGTGTCGACTTATATTATCTCATCTCCGCCGGGCGCGGATGTATATGTTGGGGCAAGGGTCATGGGGCGCACTCCTCTTTCGATTAACATTGATTGTACCAGGAATGTCCCACTTATTCTCAGGCATGCGGGGTTTAAGGATTATGTGATACCGTCAGGGTCAGTTAAAGAAGGACTTATGATGGTAAAGATGCTAAAGGAACCTGGGTTCAATCGACAGGAGAAAAGCGAGGGTATGCTTTTTGGCGTGCCTGTCTCAGTAATAAGCGCTGCAGGAATTGCGTCGGGTATAGCAGCAGCTTACTTTAAGATAAATGCAGACAAAATGTTTGCAAGCTATCAGTCTCAAGCATTCAGCGGTTATTATGACAATCGGCTCCTTAAGAAAGTTAATCAGTACGACCGTATTTCGGCCGCGAGTCTGGCTGTGATGGAGGTTTGTGCTGCAGCTCTTGTTTATTATCTTTTCATGAATGAATAAACTGTTAGACCGATACCAAAAAATGCGTTTTGAACTGAGGTTAAAAGATCGTTTTGAGGCTTTGATTTTAATTGTGGTTGGTGGGTTTGTCAGGTTGTTCCCAATTTCTATCGTTCACCGGTTTGCAAGTTTTTTAGGCTTCATGGCATATCACCTTTTCCCCTTCCGAAAGGAAGTTGCCTTTGCTAATTTAAGAATATGCCTGCCTGAAAAGACTGGTGAAGAAATAGAACAAATTATAAAAGGTTCGTACATAAACTTTGCAACTGTCCTCCTTGAGTTCCTTTATTTTCCAAAATTCAATCAAAGACGATTAAAGAACCTGGTTGAAATTTCGGAAGGTGCTCTCAAGATGATGAACAAAGCGCTTGAAAAAGGGAGGGGTTTGATTTTAATGAGCGGCCATTTTTCAAACTGGGAATTAAACGCGCTTGCAGTTGGAAATGCGCTGGCAAAGAAGCCGATGGTTATCGTTCATCCTTTCCACAATAGGTTCGTGGATAAGATTGTAAATCGATATCGGTCTTTATTGGGCAACGTTACAGTACCAATGGACGCTTCAGTGAGGGCAGCTTTAAGCACACTTAGGGGAAATGGGGTGCTGGCATTGCTGGCAGATCAAAGCGCATCAAGAGAGTCGGCCGTTTCAAATTTTTTTGGTTTGGAAGTACCTACATATCAGGGGCCCGCTACATTTGCTCTCAGAACAGGCGCGGTTCTTCAAATGGGATTTCTCGTACGAGAGTCTGACGGCAGGTATAAGTTTGAGCTTCATGAAATTGATTATAGTGATTTGAAAGGGACAGATGAGGAAAAAGCTGTTGCTCTTACACAACGCCACGTAACCTTACTGGAAGATTATATTCGTCGTTATCCGGATCTCTGGTTATGGTTTCATAGAAGATTCAAGCATCTCAGGTCGTTTCAGGAGACTTTTTCTGCAATCAGGCATTAAATGAGAAATGTCGGCTTTTGATTTTAAAAAAATTCTGGTAATTCAGACAGCCTTTTTAGGCGATGTAATATTAACCCTTCCTGTGGTTCAGAGGCTGAAAAAGATAGAGGCAAACAGCACTGTTGATTTTGTAACGATACCTGAGACTGCGGAAATAGTTCAGAACAATAAATTTGTTGATAATGTGTTTATTCTGGACAAACACGGCAGGGAAAGAAATTTCGCATCAATATATGCTTTTGGTAAAAGTATAAGAAGGCAGTCCTACGATATCGTCCTTTGTCCACATCGCTCTTTAAGGAGCGCATTAATAACCGCTATGTCGGGGGCCAGTATAAGAATTGGTTTTGAAAACTCAGCCCTGCCAGTTGTTTTTACACAAAGGGTGCCCTGGAAATTTGGAGTTCATGAAATTGATAGAAACATGTCACTCTTAGGGGCTCTTGGTCTTGAATGTGGAGGGGAACCACCCATGCTTTTTCCCACTAATGAGGACATTGAGACTGTTGAGAAATTCCTCCTGGTTAATAATGTTAAATCGCCATTTGCTGTTGTAGCCCCCGGGACTGTTTGGCCAACAAAGCAATATCCTGTCAGTAAGATGAGAGATGTTGTTAAAGCACTCCTTTTGTATTTTAAAAATGTGGTCATTGTTGGTGGAAAAGGAGACGTCGCTGCGGCGGAAAATCTTGTAACTGACAAAAGGGTGGTAATGGCTGCAGGGAAGTTAAGGGTGCTTTCTTCTGCTGAAATTGTTAGGCGCTCTTCAGTAATTGTAGCGAATGATTCTGCTGCGGTCCATATTGCTTCTGCTTTTGGAACCCCGACGGTTGCAATATTCGGGCCGACTATAAGAGATTTCGGTTTTTACCCGTATAATAAGAATTCTCTTGTCATAGAAATTGAAGGATTGTCATGTCGTCCCTGTTCTTTACATGGTGGACGCCGTTGCCCGATTTCGACATTTGAATGTATGAATAATATAAAACCGGAGACAGTTGCGGAAGCAGCAATAACGCTTGCTGAAAGATCGTAGTTTATTGTTATATTAACGTATGGGAAAGAAAGTTTTAGAGAGCTCGCAAGCGTTGAGTGCAACAGCTGCAGCGCAGGCGATTTTAAATGGCGGGGTAATTATTTATCCAACAGAAACAGTTTACGGGCTTGGCGCAAATGCACTAAATATCGAAGCGGTTGAAAAGGTTTTTGAAATAAAGCAAAGGGACAGATCGAAGCCAATTCTTGTCCTGGTCCCTGATGAAGAGTCGCTCGATGACCTTGTAATGGAGGTGCCGGAAGTTGCCAGGCTGTTAATAAGAGTGTTCTGGCCGGGTGCATTGACACTGGTCTTCAAAGCTGCACCGGTTGTTTCGCCAATTTTAACTGCAAACAGTGGAAAAATTGGTATCAGACTTTCGAGCAGCGAGTTCTGTAAGAGGCTTCTAAACATCTGTAAAATTCCTATAACTTCAACGAGTGCCAATCTGTCCGGTGAGCCAAATCCGACTTCAATTGATGAAATTAATAAGACTGTCAGGGATGCGGTTGATTTAATTATAGATGGTGGGTCACTTGAATCGGGGAAACCGTCTACTGTTGTTGACGTCAGTTCAGGTGAAGTAAGATTGGTTCGCGAAGGTGTAATTAATTTTGATGAGATTATCGCCAGGCTGGCGCAGTAAAGATATAACTGGAAACGGATTTGGGGGTAATTCAGAGCATGTTCCTGATACATGTTGAGTTTGTCACACCGGATAAAAATTTTACTTGACACTAATTTAAAAAACTATTATAATAAACATGCAATGTAAACGTTTACATTGCATATAATTAAAATAATTAATGAAAAGCGGCATCAAGGAAGTAGCGAAGAAGGCAAAAGTGTCCATTGCAACTGTTTCCCGTGTGCTCAACGGGAGCAACCTGGTCAAAGAGGATACCAGACGCCGTGTCATGGCCGTCGTTGAGGAGCTCAATTATATGCCTCATGCCATTGGCCGTGCACTGGTTACTCGGAAGACAAATCTCCTTGGTGTAATTCTGCCGGATGTCCACAGCGAATTCTTTTCTGAGTTAATACGTGGGATAGACATGGCCGCACGCAAGCATGGGTACCATATTATAGTGTCGAGCACGCACAGCGACAGATACGAACTTGAGTCGATGCTTGGAGTTATGCAGGGCGGCCATGTAGATGGTATGATAATCATGTCACCTCACGTTGAGACAGGTGGTGTAATAAAGCAGCTCTTTCCGCAAAGTCCAGTAGTATTTGTCAATTCATATGTTGGCAGTTCCCGGTTTGATTCGGTTGCTATAAACAACCGCAACGGGGCTTACCAGATGGTGAACCATCTCATTAAGCATGGCCACAGGGCAATTGCAATTGTCAAAGGTGATGAGCACAACTACGATGCTCAGGAAAGGCTCAGTGGGTACTTGGATGCCTTAAGCGAGAACAAGATAGCTCGGAAAGAGGAATTTGAAATTCCGGGAGATTTCACGGAAGAGTCGGGTTATGAAGCGATGTTAAAGATACTAAAATTAAAATCAAAACCGACTGCGATTTTTTGTTCAAACGACTCCATGGCGCTTGGGGCACTAAGAGCAATGCATGAGAAGGACATCATAGTACCTCACGAAATTGCCCTTGCAGGCTTTGATGATATTCCTTCTGCAAGGTATGTTCTGCCGTCTTTAACTTCTGTTCACGTGCCAATTTTCGAAATGGGCAGTATGGCAGCAGAGCGCTTGTTTACTGTTATTGAAAAAAAGAACGGTAAAACGTCAACCCCCCTCTTATTGCCTACATCAGTTGTGAAGAGAGAGTCATGTGGCTGCTCTTTAAGTTCCAAACCAATAACCAAAGGAGGTGATAAAAGCGAGTGAATATTAGTAAAGAGCCTTTGTTCTCGAGGCTTCGCACTCTAACGGATTCTGGAACGTTTGAGTGTGTACATAAATCAACTAATCCAGACTTTTAAAAAATCTTTTAGGAGAGAGAGTTATGAAAAAGTTACTTTTACCAGCTATAGTCCTGGGATTACTTGGGTGGTCGCTTTCAGCAAGCGCTCAAGGTATCCCAAGGACTGATGCCATATGGGCACGGACAGTTCCTCCGGGTACAATTAAGATCGACGGTCATCTGAATGAACCAGCCTGGGCTAAGGCAGACTCCATTCATATTTACTATGGAAAGAGTTCAGGAGTACCGGGCAGTGGATGGGCAAATGAAAACAACAGCAATGCACCAACTGATCCTACCCGTGCCACTGTTAAGTTCCTGGTTTCAGGTGATACCCTATTTGTCGGAGCATGGGTACCGGATAGCTCGATAGGAGGTGGTCTGTTTAACTTCTTTGATGGCTTCTTAATGAATATGCGGGACGTTAATAATCCACTGGCTCCATCTTCACACGAGTATTTTTTGGGCTGGGTTACTGAGACCTGGGCAGATACAACAACAGGGCAGGTTGGTTCTCCGCCAAAGAAGATTGGTGGTTCAGCAAGCGATACGACATGGGGCTTCGGATCATACGTCCTGGGTACCACAAATACTGACACAGCCGCAAATGGAACATTCAGCCCTGATACTGGATATTATATAGAAATGTATTTTAACCTTGCAGCACGTGGCTATCATGTTGAAAATGGAGGCGTCGTGCTCTTTAACATGGCTATATATGATGCTGATTGGGAGTGGCCGGTACAGCCGACGAGAATCAGCACAAATCACGCCTGGATACAGGGGCCATGGGGAAACGCCTCCTGGTACGATGTCCTTCGGATTTACACCAGTCCAAGTGTTACAGTTAATTCCGGACCTGAGCCAACTATTAATCCTGACTTGGTTATTGCCAACGGCAAGAACTTTGGGGCGCCCATTATAGATGGCGATTTAAGCGACCCGGTCTGGCCCAACGTGCACGGCTTTGTGCTTGAATATGGCGACTCAGCATCCGGAAAAATTCGGCAGTCTTATGGGCAGGCTGGCGCACTTCTCAGCGGATCAATGCAGTATGCGATAAACGGAAAGACGGCAACGGTCCTTGATCCAAACGTAGCTACGATAAAGACATTCTTCATTGGGGATACCCTCTACCTGTCTGCTGATGTCACCGACCAGGTGGTTACCTCGGTCACAAATTCACAGCAATGGGACGGGATCCGCTTTACCATCGACGACCATTCAAGGATTGATACAGCGAGCACTTATAACCAAATGAGGTCATGGAATATAACAATAAGAGTAGACACTTCAGGGAAGGCGCGTCTGGAAGGTGATGCCCCTTATCTGGCTTCTGATTCCGTAAAAGCACTTCGTGCGGCACTTAAGTTAAAACCAGGAACAAAGGTTAACGACGTGACTAACATTGGGACTGGATACACGGTTGAAGCAGCTGTTAACCTTACAAAACTGGGCTATCCTCACGGTCTGGACAATGGTGTTCTCTGGCTTGGGGTTGCAATGTTCGACGGTGACATTTATGCAGATACAACGCAAAATACAGGAACTGTAACCTGGTGGTATAAACGTGAGAATAACTGGGATGGTTCTGCCGGGCCAGCCTGGTGTTTTATGGATCCAAACACTCTTGTCACCGGTATAAGAGATGGTGGTTCAAATACATTACCCAATCAATTTGTTCTAATTGGAAATTATCCCAATCCTTTCAATCCGACAACGACCATCAGTTATTCCCTCCCGACAATGTCGAGGGTTTCTCTGGCTGTGTTTAATGTGCTCGGTCAGCAGGTGCAAAATATCGATCTGGGCGTTCAATCTGCTGGCATGAAAAATTATACCTTTAATGCCGGCCGGTTAAGTTCAGGCGTGTACTTTTACAGGCTGAGCATGGAGACCCCCTCAGGGAAAAACATCTCCACTGCTGCAGGTAAGATGCTCCTTTTAAAGTAACAGCTTTCTCGTTTGGTGCTGAGGGGCTGCTCGTGCCCCTCAGCATTATAAAATGTGTATTGATGGTTTCAGGTTGAAGGAAAGAAAGATGAAAAAAAAGGAAAGAGTAGTCTGCGCTATATCGGGGGCATTGTTTGCTCTGACGTTCCTTGTTGTATTTAGTTCCGCATTGCTGGCTGATACAAAAGGGAAAATATCTGGAAGAGTTCTGGATGAGAAGAAAGAACCCATTGTAGGGGCATCTGTTCAAATTGTCGGGACTTCATTAGGAGCGGCAACAGACATTGACGGTTACTACAGCATCATTAATATACTACCGGGGACCTACGAATTAAAGTTTTCTGCTGTAGGGTATACCCCTCTTGTAGTCAAGGGAGTATCAGTTGAGGCTGGCCAAACTACAACTATAAATGCCGTTATGAGTGAACAGGCGATTCAAGCGAAAGAAATCGTCGTCGTCGCCAAAAGGCCTGTGGTTGACACGAGGCAAACAAGTGCAGTTTCCATCCTTGATAGAAGTCAAATTTCAATTTTACCGGTTCAATCCCTTACTGATATAGTAAATTTGCAAGCCGGAGTTGTGGCAGGGCATTTTAGGGGTGGAAGGCTTGGGGAGGTTCAGTATCAAATAGATGGGGTAACGGTTAACAATCCTTACGACAATTCATCGACAATGCCGCTTGATCGGTCGGTTTTACAGGAAGTTCAGGTTGTTAGCGGTACATTTGATGCTGAGTATGGCCAGGCAATGAGCGGAGTTGTTAATGCTGTCTTGAAGAGTGGCTCGGATGACCATTTTGATTGGAATTTCGAGAGCTATGTAGGTGATTATTTCAGTCCAGCAGACAATCAACGGATCCCTATAAATAACAAGTTTATGCCAACCGCATTACAAAGCTATACCATCACTCTTAGTGGTCCAGCCTTCATTCCTAAGACCACGTTCATGCTCAACGCACGGAGGTTTACAAATGAGGGTTATTTATTTGGTCAGAGGAGATTCGTACCTACCGACAGCTCTGATTTTGAAAGAAATATTTTTCACCCAACCGGAGATAACAGGATCGTGCCAATGGCTCCTGAATACGATTGGTCGGGTGCGTTAAAAATATCCAACCATTCAATTAGTTCTCTTCAAATCTCTTATCAAATTTTGTTAAATGACCAGAGGTACAAAACGTACAACTATATGTTCTGGCTCAATCCAGATGGCGAGCCTTCACAACACAACCTTTCGATTACCCATGGTTTTGACGTTACACACACACTATCAAATAATGCATTTTACACATTAAGCTTACGACAAAATTACTTTAAATACACAAATTATGTTTACGAAAATGTTTTTGACCCCAGATACTTCCAGGCCGGCATGCCAATGGGGACACTGGCTTATAACCTTGGTGTATATGTTCAGGGTGTAGATCTTTCAAGGTTTGAGCAGGAGACGAATGCCATTGCCTTTAAGGGGTCATATACAGATCAAATTTTAAGAAATCACCTGATAAAGGCTGGTTTGGAGTTTCAATATTCAGCTCTTTCATTCGGTCCTCCAGGCACTCTTGTTCAGGCAACAGTTAACGGAGTGCAGAAGCTTCAGGCCTTCATCGACAATCCGAATTACCCCGGGGTACAAACCTATTATCCAATTTCTTTTGCAACTTATATTGAAGACATTGCTGAATGGAAAGAAATAACGGTTCATGCGGGAGTCAGGTTTGAATCATTTGATGCCAGGACGACTGTCCCGGGCAATTTGCAAAACCCGGCAAATTCTATACCTGGGGCACCTTTATCTGTGCCCATTCGCACAACAAGAAAATTTGATATTGCGCCAAGGCTTGGAGTTTCTTTCCCGGTAATTGCCAACGGCTCAGTTTATTTTTCATATGGACATTTTTATCAAATGCCAGGCCTTTCCAATCTCTACTCTTCGGCAAATTACGCCATATTGAAAGATCTGCAGGCAGGCTCGTACAACTATGGAGTGGGGATAATGGGTAACCCAGACCTGAGACCTGAATTTACCACTCAATATGAATTTGGATTCAAAGCAGAATTGACGGACTATTTGGGGGTGGATTTGAGTCTTTTCTACAAGGATATTCGCGACTTACTTGGTATTCAGTTTATTTCAACTTATAACGACGCTTTATATGCCCGGTATACAAATGTCGATTTTGGGAATGTAAGTGGTTTTACCCTTTCTTTGATAGAAAGAAACATAGGAATGGTTCGGGCGAGAATAGATTACACTTATCAAATTGCCATGGGCAATTCAAGTGATCCGATGGAAACATTTAACAGGGATCAAGCCGGGTATGATTCCCGTCCGGTTGTGCAGCCACTGAACTGGGATCAACGCCACACTTTGAATGCCACTTTTTCTATAGTTGACCCAACCAGCTACTCCTTTACAGGCATCTTTCGATTCCAGAGCGGCGTTCCATATACCCCTCAAAACTTAACAGTTTTAGGAGGACAGCTTGAGCCGAATTCTGGACGAAAGCCCAGCTCGCTTATTGCAGACCTGTTGTTTGAAAAGTATTTTTCATTTGCAGGTGTGAGATTGAGCTTATTTGCACGGATTTACAATTTATTTAATACAAATTTTTCAAACGGTTTTGTATTTCCAAGCACTGGAAGTGTCGATTATTCTCTAAATCACACAGGTGATATGATAGCACTTGCTGATCCCAGTAGGTATTATCCACCTCGCCGCATTGAAATTGGATTGTCGCTTCGCAATCCATAGCAAAGCCGGCTTTAACCAGGAGTTGATATGACTTCTCAATTTTTATCAAACTTGTCGATTAAGATGTTAGCTCTGGCCGTTCTGTTATTTCTCAGCAAGCTGGCTGGTGCTCAATTGCTTCCTGTAGTTCCTCAGAACATGCGGGGACAGATTAACGCGGAGAGAATGGGGACTCACGATGCCAATAATATCCGTACAATGTTTTACAATTTCGGTATGGTTGGAGATTATCCACCCGATCCTCGTAATGTAGACTTAAGCGTATTCCATTCCGTTGAGGTGCCAAAGGGGAGTGGAATGAATTACACGGATGGAACCACCCCATTTGTGCTGGCCAGGATAGTTCAGACAAACGGTATACCTGCCTACATAATGGAAACAGGGTATCGTGAACGACAGGCCATAAGTCCTTTTCATGTTCCGCCTCGCGTAATGAGATTTGAACCGCGGCCTGGTTATTTCCAGGCAGACCCTTCAATAAACAGAGGGCGTTCACCTGCAGTTAGCAATGATCCCCGCACATGGCCGGCAAGCTGGCCGGACAGGGCAAATGATGCAACCGACCCGGGCTGGCCAGGGTCGTGGGATGGATACTTCGGAAAAAGACCATCAGCAGATGAAGAGAGCTATTTTGTTATGGATGATGATTACTATGATGCATGGAAGTATTATCCTGATTATCGCGATTCTACAAGGCGGGGTTTGGGTTTAAGAGTCGAAGTTCGTGGATTTCAATGGGCAAATGTTCAGTCTCAAAACGTAATTTTCTGGCATTATGATATTTATAATGAAGGTACTGTTGATTACAACAACAATATAATTTTTGGAATTTACTGTGACTCTGGAGTTGGGGGATCGATGCTTTCGTGCGATGGGGTTTATGAGTCGGATGATGATAATGCTTACTATACTCCCTATTTCAAGTATGGCAGTGATTCGATTAAGATAAACCTGACATACACATGGGACCTTTACGGCCATGGAGTTGACTTAACGAGCAATTGTGGAAGTACAGGATACCTTGGGTATGCTTACCTGGAGACCCCGGGTAATTCAACAAATGGGATAGATGATGATAATGATGGCATCACTGATGAAAGTCGGCACAGCGGCCCTGGTGAGAAGATCGTTGGACAGTCAAATATTATGGCATATATACAGTCTCACCCTGAAAAATACAATATAGCCAAGTTTGAAAAATACTATGGCAAGATAGAGCAAAGGCCTGCATATCGCGTTGGAGTTTGGTGGACAGGAGATGAGAATATGAATTGGGATTACCGCTATGACGATGTTGGGGCAGATGGAGTTCCCAATACCCATGATATTGGTGAAGGTGATGGTATACCTACTGAAGGTGAACCGCATTTTGATATTACAGACAAAGATGAAAGCGACCAGATTGGTCTGACAGGATTTAAAATGAACAGGATAGCAGCTGGAGCAAATAATCCCAATGGTCCAACTGACAACATTGTATTTTTTACAGACCAAAATAACTGGCCTCAAAGATTGTACACCATGTGGACATCCCCAATATATTCCGACCGCTGGGACTCACCTGTTGTACTGGATTATAATATTGCATTCCTTTTTGCCTCAGGGCCTTTCGTACTTAAGGCAGGGAATGATGAGCGCTTCAGTCTGGCACTTGCCTTTGGAAGCGACCTAACTCAGCTTGAAGAGACAGTGCACATTGTGCAGCTGATATACAATGCCAATTATCAATTTGCTGTGCCTCCCCCAATGCCTACGTTACACGCTGAGGCCGGCAATCACTACGTCAGATTGTCATGGGATGATGTGGCAGAATATGGAATAGACCCAATAACCAACCGAAATGATTTCGAAGGGTATAGAATTTATAGGTCAACCGATCCTGAGTTCCTCGATCCCCGTGTAATTACAAACGCCAGAGGTACAGGTTTTATTGGAAATGGTAAACCAATTGCTCAGTTTGACCTGAAGGATGGAATTCAGGGATATTCAAAAACGACTGTAGACGGGACAGCATATTACCTTGGTAATGAATCAGGACTTACACACACCTTTGTTGACACAACTGTCACAAATGGACAGGATTATTTTTATGCTGTTACAGCGTATAATTATGGCTCGGATTCGCTTGGATACTATCCATCAGAAAATGCCATATCAGTTTCCCGCACTCCGCTTGGGGGTACAATTCTCCCCAAGAATGTTGTAGAGGTAAGGCCGGAAGCAAAAGTACTTGGGTTTGTTGGAGCTGCTGTTGACTCCACCATGCACATTTCAGGCAACGGGGTTGGGAAATTAAACGTTCAGGTTGTCAATTCAGATCTCGTTCCAGAGAACCACGTATATTTGTTATCCTTCCGAACGAGCAGTCCGGACAGCGTTCGTGCTGAGTTTTATGATTTACGCGACAGTACGACACATCAAAATGTGATTATCGGGGGAACTGACTTCAGCGGTTCGGGTACCGGTCCAGTTGCAGACGGAATTCTTCCAGTAGTCTCATCTATTTCAACTGTTTCTATTGACTCAACAACAACTGGATTTATAGCACAATCAACTCCAAACCTGACAAACCTTATCCCGACTTACCTCGGTCTGCTCCCTTCGAATTACCGCCGTCAGGGTTATCCGGGGAATGTAACCGTTACCTTCAGTAATGTTCCTCTTGACACTACCCTACCGGCTATTGGAATGCCGACGGAGTTTGTGAATTTTAGAGCTGTGGCTCATACTGATAGCGGGGATGTTCATTTAAAGTGTTACTTTTATGATCAAAACAAAAATGGGAAATTCGATGGCATTTTAGATTATATTCGTCTTGCAACATTCGACAAATATACAAACAAGTACCAGCCGACGTGGAAAATACAGTTCGACACTACAGGATTGGCAGGCGGAAAACCTTTTGTCCCTCCGGGACAGGGTGACGTTTACCAAATTGGTTTGCACATGCCCCTCACTCCTGCTGATACTTTCTCTTTTAGAACAAAAGCAGAGTATATAGACCAATCGAAGGCTAAAAGTGCTTTTGCTTCAAGTGAACCATATGTCGTTCCAAATCCTTACGTTGCTTCGGCAAGCTTTGAGCCTGCCCTTTACGCAGTATTTGGGCGAGGTGAGAGAAGAATGGAATTTAGAAATCTTCCCAGGAACTGCACAATACGCATATATACAGTAAAGGGAGATCTGGTGAGAACACTTTATCATGATGATTCAAACTCTGGTATGGTTGCCTGGGATTTGAGAACCAAGGACAACCTCGACGTAGCTCCCGGTCTTTATATTTATCAGGTTGATGCTGGTCAGGTGGGCACTTATACCGGCAAGTTTGCAATCATTAAGTGAGGTGAGTCGTATGAGCTTTAAAAAGAATAAGAGAGCAATAAGTCACTTCCGGATTATTACATCTGTCATTGTCCTTCTTTTCACATATGCCGGTCATATATCATCATCACTGGCTCAAACAAAGACAGGGACAACTGTTGGGCAATTTCTGTTAATTGAACCAAGCGCGCGAACAGCTGCTATGGGTAATGCTGGTGTGACAGGAATGAATGAGGCAATATCTGCTTACTTTAATCCAGCATCCCTTGGCGTTTTACAGAGTACTGATGTGGAATTCACTCATTCCACATGGTTGGCCGGTATTATGTTTGATTATGCGGCTGCAGCGGTTAAGATTGGTCAGGAAAATACACTTCTTTTAAGTGTGACTTCCCTGAATTCAGGGGAGATAAATGTGCGAACAGTGAATCAACCTATGGGAACTGGCGAAAAATATTCGGTCACTGATCTAGCCCTTGGGCTTGGCTACGGTCAGCGAATTACCGACAGATTTTCAGTTGGCCTTCATGTAAAGTATGTGCAGGAAACAATCTGGCATAGCACGTTAAGTGCAGCTGCTCTTGATTTTGGGACACTCTACGACATTATTCCCAATACACTCCGGTTAGGGGCAAGCATTTCAAACTTTGGAACGAGAGGTAAATATGAGGGCACAGATTTGCAAATTCGTTATGCTCCAAATCCTGATATGAATGGTTCGAACAATACTTTGCCAGGTCAAGCACTTACCGACAGCTACCCGCTTCCATTGTTATTCCGGGTTGGCCTGGGATACACACTTAATATCGGTGCATCAAATCAATTTAACATTGTCATGGATGCGTATCACCCGAGTGACAATACAGAAAGCATAAGCTTTGGCGGGGAATGGAAATTCATGGATATATTTTCATTCCGTGCGGGATATCAAAATCTTTTTCAGCAGGATTCCGAAATGGGGTTGACTTTAGGAGCCGGAATTAAGTACGATCTTTACAAATATATGTTTCATTTTGACTATGCATGGGCAGATGCGGGGAGATTGGGCTCGACTCAGCGATTTACAGTTGGGTTGGCTTTTTAATGATACATTTTCCTTTTTTGATATGTTGTTGAGGATTGCTTTGTCAGTAAAGACTTTACTCTTTTTACCAGCTTTATTTCTTGTCAGCAATTTCAGCTTTGCACAAACCGTTCTCCTTCCTGAGCGGTGGTTGTTTTCCACAACCGATAGTTTAACATATTCCACACCAAGCTTTGATGACGGCGGGTGGAAGGTTGTTGATGTCCCTTCGTCCTGGGACTACCTGGGTGTAGCATGGTACAGAACACACTTTGGAATAAACAAAAGCTTACAGGACGACAGTGTTTATTTAGTCCTTGGAATGATAGATGACGCGGACGAATCTTATTTAAATGGAGTAAAAATTGGTGGGATGGGTAAGTTTCCACCAGATCCGCAAACAGCTTATGACAGGCTAAGAATTTACAAGATTTCCAGAAAATTATTAAAAAAAGATAACGTGCTTGCAATAAGAGTGTACAATATGATGGGGCCTGGCGGACTTGTTCGTGGGCCGATTGGAATTTTCAATGACCGTGATTTTCATGCCCTATTTAATCCGCCACCCGGACCAAAAAAGTCCTTTCATCAGCTGGTTACATCTAATGGACTCGTTGCAGCTGTGTACAATGAACAAAGAAAGGAAATTGAATATGCCCTCCCACATATCTTCCAGGCTTACGATTCTTCTCGTGCTGTCAAACCTTTCATTTTGCGATTAACTCCTTCAATTGATTCAAATCCTATAAGGACATACTACGACCATAACACACATGTCATTACTGTAAATTATCCGCATTTAAAAATTAGCTATTTTGCCCCATTTACAATTGATAAGCCTGTTCTCTGCGTGTACGTCTCGGGGAGGAAAGAAGATGTCGGGAAAGTCAGCTTCTCATACGAGGAAGGGACTGCCCGGGTTGTTTCAGACTCTACTGTTTTTCTCTATCCTACCAAAAGGACTGATAAATATTACATCTTTGGATACTCCGACTCTCTTCACAATGGGGTTGAGATTGTGCGGGAAGTTAAAAGGAATTTGGTTGTGAACGGAGGAGATTTAATTACGCGCGAAATATCTTATATGAGAGAGGTGTTTGCTAAGTGTAAAATTCTGAAGGAACTAAACCTGCCAGAACGACAGGTTGCAGAGCAGTCCATTGCTGTTCTTAAGATGGCACAGGTATCAGAAAGTGAAGTCTTCCCATTGGCTCGGGGGCAAATTTTAGCTTCTCTCCCACCAGGTGGGTGGAATATATCCTGGGTTCGTGATGGGACTTATTCAATTCTTGCGTTAAATAGGTTAGGATTGTTTTATGAAGCCCGTCAGTTTCTTTCTTTTATGTTAAACGCAGAATCCAACCACTATGATCATTTCATTTATACGGACGGGAAAGATTACGGAGTTGGTGTTCCTTATCAAATCTCTGTATGCCGATATTTTGGAATTGGCAAGGAGGAATCTGATTTTAATCAGGATGGACCCAATATTGAACTCGACGGATTTGGATTAATCCTGATTGCTCTGTCTGATTATGTAAATCGAAGTCAGGACACCCTCTTTTTTCTGGATAATTATCAAAAAATATCCAGAAAGGTTTTAAATCCAATTGTTCATTCCATTTATTCGAACGGCCTTATTCGAAAGGAGTCCGGTCCGTGGGAACGACATCTCCCGGGAAAACAATTCGCCTATACAAGCATCGTATGTGCAGCAGGTATTCGAGACTTCTATGCTCTTGCTAATAAGTTAAATTTGAAAGATGCAAAGCAATACAGGGAAGCATATGTTGAACTATTAAATGGCATCCAAAAGAATTTAATTGTAAACCGTAAATTAATTAAAGGAAACGCGGAAGCAAAAGACCCAAGCAGGTATGACTACTTTGACGGCGGAACGTTTGAAGCCTTTGCATTAAGACTAATAACTGATAAGGCTCTATTTGAATCTCACATGAAAAGTTACAGAAGTGTTCTGGGAGTTCCGGGTGGAATACATGGCTTTTCCCGGATTAATAATGGCGATTGGTATGAGACAGCCGAATGGATATTGCTTGATTTAAGGGCAGCAAGTGCATTTAAAAATTTTGGAGATCAGACCGAGGCACTGGCTTTAATCAAATGGGTAACTGACCAGGCATCATTAAATTTTGGATTAATTCCGGAACTTTATAACAGGGAAACGTCGACTTATGATGGTGCTGTTCCAATGGTTGGATTTGGGGCCGGTGCCTATATTATTGCCATTTCAGATTTTTACAGCAATTAAAATGTTTCTAATTATTCACGGGCCCCGGGAAATGAAAGAAAATTTAGAGGTTAATAATGATTTGGTGATCGAAAGGTGGTAAATGTCTAAACTCATCAATAAGTATGGCCATTTCTCTGCCGACGGGAAAGAGTATGTAATCGAAACTCCAAGAACACCACGCCCGTGGATAAATGTAATCAGCAACGGTGATTACGGTCTGGCTATTTCACAGGCGGGTAGTGGATACAGCTGGCGAGCACACGCTGGATTGAATCGAATAACAAGGTGGGATCAGGACCTTATCAGGGATGAATGGGGGAAATACATTTACCTTTTTGATCCGGACAACGAACATATCTGGTCTGCAGGATGGAAACCGGTTTGCGCTAATCCCGATGAATACAGGTGCATCCATGGAACAGGCTATTCTAAAATTGATTCTCTTTACCATAACATCAAAACCTCTCTGCTCGTATTTGTTCCCAACAATGATCCGCTTGAGGTATGGAAACTTGTCATTAAGAACACCGGGATGAATCGAAGGCGGTTGAAAATATTTACCTTTTTCGAGTGGGGGCTCGGTGCGGCTCCTGACTGGCATCGTGAGTTTCATAAGTGCTTTATCAATACACGGTTTGAGTATTCCCTTAACTCAATTATTGCTACCAAGAGGTTGTGGGAAGTTCCAGCTGAGAACGGCCATTGGAATGTAAGTTGGCCTTACATAGCTTTTCATTCGTCAAGCGAGCGCGTTTCTTCATTTGAAACCGACAAGGAAGAATTCCTGGGGTTATATGGCGACATCAGGAATCCAGCAATTGCAAGAAGTTCAAAAAAAGCAGGTTTGACTGGTAATTCACTGGATGCCATAGGCTCGCTAAATGTAGATGTTGACCTTATGCCCGGTGAAGAAAGAATAATTTACTTTACCATCGGAGCAGCTGACGATTATAAACATGCCGGGACACTTATAAGAAAGTATGCAGTTCCCGCCAATGTTGAAAAAGAATTCTTAAATGTATTGGATCGATGGAAAAAGCTTTTATCAACGGTTTATGTGAAAACTCCAGATGAATCCCTTAACATATTATTAAATACCTGGTTAAAATATCAGGCTATTTCAGGTCGTCTGTGGGGGCGCACTGCATATTACCAGACTGGGGGGGCGTTTGGCTTCCGTGATCAATTACAGGATAGCCAGATATACCTTACAATTGACCCAGACTTAACACGGAAGCAAATAAAGTTGCACGCCCGGCATCAGAATTCTGATGGTACTGTTCTGCACTGGTGGCACCCTCTCTCTGAAGTAGGTCTGAACACAAATATGACTGATGATTTATTGTGGCTTCCCTTTTTAGTTGTGAGGTATATTGAGGAGACAGGGGATGCAGGTATACTCTTTGACAGGGAATTCTTTCTAAACGGCAGGATGGCTACCATTCTTGAACATTGTAATCGTGCAATTGACCGCTCACTGTCTCGCTTAAGCAGTCGAGGATTGCCTCTAATTGGTGCGGGTGACTGGAATGATGGTCTGAGCGCTCTCGGGTTGAAGTGGAAGGGTGAGTCAATCTGGCTGGCTGAGTTTCTCTATAAGGTGCTGATTGATTATTCTGCCATACTTAGCCGTGCAGGTAGAGAAAGAATTGCAAAAAAGTACATAGCTGCATCATTGAAAATTCGCAATGCGGTGAACAGATTTGGATGGGATGGGAAATGGTATTGGAGTGCAACAAAAGATTCTGGTGAGAAGATTGGATCGCACAACAATAGAGAAGGTAAAATTCACTTAAATGCTCAGACCTGGTCGGTTATTTCAGGAATTGCGCCTGGTGATCGTGCTGAAATAGCAATGCTTTCTGTTGAAAAGTATCTCGAAAAAGAAATAGGGCCACTTCTCCTCTATCCTGCTTACAAAACTCCTGATCCTGAAATTGGGTATCTGACCCGATATTCACCAGGAATGAGAGAAAATGGAGGTGTTTATACTCATGCGGCAACATGGGCAGTGATAGCCGAGGCACTTCTTGGGAAAGGCAACGAGGCATACAGGATGTTCTCGAAAATCAATCCAATCAACAGTGCTAAAAACCCGGACAGATATTGTGCGGAGCCGTATGTTACACCCGGTAATATAGATGGTCCTGATTCTCCTTTTTACGGCAGAGGCGGCTGGACGTGGTATACGGGCTCTGCAGCATGGCTGTTTAAATCGGGTCTTGAATATATTCTCGGGATCAGGCCAACCATGGAGGGACTTTTAATTGATCCATGCATTCCAACCGAATGGGAAGGCTTCACTGTCACGAGGCGATTCAGGAATTCCACGTTTACTGTTAAAGTTGTCAACCCTGATCATGTAAGCTGTGGCGTGGTGAGTGTCCATGTGGACGGTCAAACATTAAAAGATGTTTCAAACGTAGGCAGGGGAATCATCCTTCCTACGTTTAACGATGGCTTTGAGCATGATGTTCTGGTTATACTTGGGAATGTCAGGAAAAAAGATAATAAATTGAGAAAGATGGCAAGATGAGGTTGTCCTTATTAATAGGATTTTTCCTCTTTTTTCCCGCTTCAATTATTTATGCTGTCATTCCGCCTCATGATGCTGCAGCTGTGGGTGCAGATCGACTTGTTGTTTTGCACTGGACTGCTTCAGGTGAGCCAGGCGTTATAGGTTATAACGTTTATCGGCGTGCAGGCCCGACCGGTAGCTTCTCAAGAATAAACCAGCAACGATTGGCTATAACTGGTTTTGCAGATGTGACAGCTCAGAATGATACAACATATTTTTATTATGTGACTGCGGTCAGTGTGACAGGGCAGGAGAGCGATTCCTCAAATAACGTTAATGCAACTCCGCATTTACTATCTGACGATGAGCTCCTTGATTTCCTGGAGCATGCCGCAGTTGATTTCTTCTGGTATGAAGCGAATCCGTCCAACGGTCTAATAAAAGACATCAGCACTCAAGATTCACCCTGCAGCATTGCATCTGTTGGGTTTGGACTTACTGCTATCTGTATTGGTATAGACCGTGGCTGGATTCCTCGTGACGCGGGTCAACAGCGAGTTTTAAATACATTGAAGACTTTCTGGACATTGCCGCAGGGAGATGGCTCAACAGGATATGCTGGCTACAAAGGATTTTTTTATCATTTCCTTGATATGAAGAGTGGACTCAGAGCAAGGAATTCAGAACTTTCATCAATTGATACGGGTTTACTTCTCGCAGGTGTGATTTATGTGAGGCAATTTTTTAACACGTCCGACTCCGCAGATCAGCTGATTCGCTCATTGGCGGATTCCATATATCAGCGTGTTGATTGGAGATGGATGGAAGCAACTGCCAATCACGGTGGAATTTATATGCAGTGGACACCTGAAAGCAGGTTCAATGATGTTAGCTGGTGGAAAGGTTATTGTGAAGCAATGATTATGAATACTTTAGCTGCGGGGTCTCCAACACACCCCGCCAGCGGAGGGGATCTGTATCTCACATGGACTAGCGGCTATCAATGGGGTACATATTATGGTTATTCTTATGTTATCTTCCCACCCCTCTTTGGGCATCAATATTCACATTGCTGGATCGATTATCGGAACATCAATGATCCCTGGATGAGTAAGAAGGGCATAACCTACTTCGAGAACTCGAAAAGAGCAACCCTTGCTAATAGAGCATATTGCGCTGAAAATCCCGGGCATTTTGTCGATTACAGTGATTCAGTTTGGGGATTGACTGCCTGTGATGGCCCCCCACCTTCATATTATACAGCGCGGGGTGGACCACCAGGCCAAAACGATGATGGCACAATTGCCCCAACGGCAGCAGCAGGATCAATTCCATTTACCCCGCAGGAATCAATTGCTGCACTACGCGCAATGTACAACAAATATCGGACAAGATTAGCAACCCCTTATGGATTTGCGGATGCCTTTAATCCAACAAAGGGATGGTTTGACGACCATAATATAGGAATTGATCAGGGGCCTATTGCAATTATGATTGAAAACTATAGAACAGGAAAGGTCTGGAGCACGTTCATGAAAAATGCCAGCATTCAAATAGGGCTAAAGGCTTTGTATTTTTCACCTGTCACTGAAGTAAAACAAAATAAGTCAGGCTTTGTACCTGTCCCATATTTATTCCAAAATTATCCAAATCCTTTCAACCCCACCACAACAGTTCAATACATCATAACCGAAAAAAGCCATGTAATAATAAGAATCTATGATGTTCTCGGCAGAAAAGTGGACGAACTGTATAACGGTTTGCAGCTGCCAGGCACATATTCGACACTATTTAATGCCACTAATTACCCAAGTGGAGTATATTTTTGCTCATTAGATGTTGATGGTTTAAGGTTTGTTCAAAAGATGATCCTTACGAAATAAGGACTGTAAATTTTATGATGAGGAAGAGCAATTTATTTCCCTTCTTTGTTTTGTTTGTTGTGGTGACCACACATGCGCAGGATAAAAATGGTCCGTTTCTTGAGGAGCTTGAGCGTCGCACTTTTAACTTCTTCTGGGAGACAACAGATACGTCAAATGGCCTAACCCCCGATCGCTATCCAACAAAAACGTTCTCGAGCATTGCAGCTGTTGGATTTGCGCTGACAGCATATCCTATCGGAGTCGAGCGAGGCTACATCACAAGGAGTCAGGCCGTTGATCGTGTTTTGACTACACTGAGATTCTTGTGGTCTGCCAAAATGGGTCCCGATAAATCAAATGTGACAGGATACAAAGGATTTTATTACCATTTTCTCACTTTCAAGGAAGGGACGAGGTTTGATACTGTAGAATTATCATCAATTGATTCCGCTATCCTGATGTATGGTGTCCTTTTTTGCCAGACCTACTTTAATAAGGATAATCCATATGAAGAAGAAATACGTCAGCTGGCTGATTCGCTCTATTATCGGATGGACTGGCACTTTATGCAGAGAGATAAACCTCTCATAAATATGGGGTGGACTCCTGAAGAGGGTTATGCTCAGCTTAACTGGCAGGGCTTAAACGAAGCTGCTCTCCTCTACATACTTGCGTTGGGATCGCCATCTTTTCCTGTTGATTCGACTGCGTGGGATGCATGGACCAGAACTTATATCTGGGCAAAGTTCTATGGGAGAGAATTTATAAGTTTTGGCCCGCTTTTCGGGCATCAGTATTCTCAGTGCTGGATAGATTTTCGCGGTATCAAAGATAAATATATGCGTAAAAAGGGTATTGACTATTTTGAAAACTCCCGTCGCGCAACGCTATCGCAGCGGGACTATGCAATTGATAACCCATATCATTATAAGGATTACAGCGACTCAATTTGGGGTTTTACCGCATCGGATGGACCTGGTGACACAACAATTGTTATGAATAGCGTAAAGAGAATCTTCCATGGTTACACTGCGCACGGGGTGTCATTTGACTGGATAAACGACGACGGTACAATTACTCCTGCAGCTGCAGGTGGCTCTATTCCGTTTGCGCCGGAAATTTGTATTTCAGCTCTGAAGGCAATGAAAAGGAAATATGGTAGCAAAGTCTGGGGTAAATATGGCTTTTTTGATGCATTTAACCCCACTTATCCATCAAAGGATGGAATGGGTTGGTTTGACCACGATTATCTGGGAATCGACCAGGGTCCGATTTTAATTATGACTGAAAACTACAGGAGTGAGTTTGTCTGGAAAGTTATGAAGAAAAACAAGTATATTCTGAAGGGACTCAAAGAAGCTGGATTTTCGGGGGGATGGTTGGGGAGTGATTGCAAATGATCAGGTTTCATTTATTTATAGTATTTATAGTTTTCAGTCTCCTTTTGCTGAAATCCTTAAACGGCCAAACCATCCTTCTTGACAATTTTGATTCATTAAGAGGATGGCACGGTATTGCATCCGAAGGCGTTAAATTGTCATTGATTAAAGTCCCGGGTGTTAATGGTTCGGCACTTGGAATTCGATTTAATTTTACAAAGGGGACGGGGTATGCGATTGCTGAAAAGGATTTCAATATCGATCTTTCTGCCAATTATAGGTTTACGTTCTGGTATCGAGGAAAAACTCCCCTGAACAATTTTGAGTTTAAACTTATTGATTCGGCTGGCAATGTATTCTGGATAAAGCAGTTAAATCTCGATTACCCCAAAAAATGGACCATGCGTGCAATACGTAAGAAAGATATCTCCTTTGCATGGGGTCCATCCGGAGGAGGATATATAAAAAAAGTTGCAAAAATACAATTTGTGGTTTCTGCGGGAAAAGGTGGATCGGGAATAGTGTACATTGATGACTTTAAGTTACAGACACTTCCCCCCGATTCTACTCATTATCCCTGGCCAAAGATAGCGGCTTCAAGTTTTTCCCCTCGTCATCCTCCCGGGGCTGCAATTGATACATCGCTTTCCACATACTGGCAAAGTTCCAGTCATCATTCAAGAGAGTGGTTGCTGCTGGATTGTCAATCTTTGAGGGAAGTTGGAGGGATTACCATTGACTGGCATGGTTCTCAATTTGCCGAGAATTACGCTGTTGAATTATCAGATAATGGGAAAATGTGGAGCATAGCTTACAGGGTGGATGGTGGAAACGGGGGTGTCGACAACATTTACCTCCCGGAGACATTGACCCGCTTCATTAAGCTGGTCTTCCTCAAACCGCATGATGGTAGCACTTATGCTGTGGCGAGTGTCAGACTTCGTTCAGCGGAATTTGCCAGTTCTCTGAACTCATTTTTTGACTCTCTTGCTGAAGAATCACCCGTTGGTTGGTATCCAGCATATTTTTATGGAAGGCAATCGTACTGGACACTCGTGGGAATTAACGGTGATTCACAAAGTGGGCTGATGAATGAGCAGGGGCAAATTGAAGTTTGTAAATCGGGGTTTTCGCTTGAACCATTTCTTTATATTCACGATTCCCTCATAACATGGGCGGAAGTGAATACCACCCAAACTCTTCTTGATGATTACCTCCCCGTCCCTTCTGTTATATGGAAAAATGGCTCGCTTGAACTTAAAATAACAGCATTCGGGGTAGGGACCCCCGATTCATCAGCAATTATTGCAAGGTACTCCGTAAAAAACTGCGGTTCGGATCAAGCAAAGGGAAAGCTTTTTCTTGCAATCCGTCCGTTCCAGGTTAATCCTCCCTGGCAGTTTTTAAATAACCCCGGGGGTGTTACAAATATTACAAATATTGGTTATAAAGATGGAGTTGTGAAAGTCAACAACGGGAAGCGATTCGTTATACCTCTGACTCGCTCTCCTAAATTTGGTGCGACTACGTTTGACCATGGGGAAATTATTGAATATCTATCCCGAGGGATACTCCCTCGTTCAAAATATGCTAATGACCATTTCGGATGTGCATCCGGGGCACTGGAATATGATTTCCTGTTGAAGCCGGGTGATGAAAGGGAATTTGATGTGCTGTGCCCATTTCACGATCGGCATCTTCTTGTCAATCCAAACAGAAAATACCCTTTATACAACGTCAGCCATCAGATGGACTGCGTTAAACATTATTGGGAGGATGAATTAAATCGCACTGAGTTTAATATGCCTGATTCAGAAAAGATCATTTTGAATACGATCAGAACAAATTTAGCTTACATTTTAATATCAAGAAATGGTTATGCATTGCAACCAGGCTCGCGGGCTTACGACAGGTCATGGATTCGGGATGGAGCTTTGATTTCAGCTGCTCTATTGAGGTTTGGTTTCACAAAAGAGGTGAAGGAATATATCGATTGGTATTCTAAATTTATCGGCAATAATGGCAATGTGCCATGTGTTGTCGACTCACGTGGCGCCGATCCTGTACCCGAAAATGACAGTCATGGAGAATTTATTTATGCAATAATGCAATACTTTAATTTTACTCACGACACATCCTGGTTAAGGCAAAAATTGCCAGTGATTAAACGGGTTGTCAATTACATTAACTACTTGCGGTCACAGAGAATGACAGCAAAGTATATTGAAGGATCAGATGTGAACAGAGCATGTTATGGACTTGTTCCAGAATCAATAAGTCACGAAGGTTACTCGAACAATCCAGAGCATTCATACTGGGATGATTTTTTCACCTTCCTTGGGCTAAAAGATGCTGCTCGCATTGCTTACGTGCTTGGCGATAGTGCAATGGAAGTGAGTTTAAAAAAAGAAAGAGATAAATTTGAGGGAGATTTAATCAGGTCGATAGAACTTTCCATGCAGTTGAAAAAGATACCTTACATACCTGGATGTGTTGAACTTGGTGATTTTGATCCTACGTCGACATCAATTGGTGTAGATCCTGTCGGGATGTATAATTCTCCCCTGCGTCAGGCATTTAAGAATACTTTTGAAAAATACTATGAATATTTTAAGAAAAGAAAGAACAATGAAATAAACTGGACTGATTACACACCATATGAGATGAGAATAATAGGATCACTGATTCAAATGGATGAACCTGCGAGGGGATACGAACTGCTTAATTATTTTATGTCTTACAGGAGACCCGAAACATGGAACGGTTGGGCGGAGGTTGTGTGGAAGGATCGCAATGCCCCCCGATTTATTGGCGATTTGCCGCATGCATGGGTTGGTGCTGAGTTTCTTCGCTCTGTGAGGGCTTTCTTTATTTATGAAGATGATTCAACTTTGCATATAGGCGCAGGAATCCCGCTCACCTGGTTAAATTACAACAGGAGCATATCAGTGAAAAATATTCCAACATATTATGGAAAAATCAGCTATCAGATTTATAAGAGTGGTAACTGTCTGAAATTCATTATGCATGGCGGTCAGGAGATTAAGCATTTTGCTGTGGTTGTTCATTCTCCAGAGGAAAATCCCATTAAGGATGTAAACGTCCAGGGGGCTCAGGTTCAAAGAGTAGATGGTAAAGCAGTAACATTAAAGCCGCAATCTACGATTATTGTTCTGCGGCTGTATTATTAGTTTTAAGCGCGTCGATGTTGTCAAGGAATTTATATGACCCGAAAAGGCTCTTGAGAAAATTGCTAATCCCGGGAATCCTTTTTATTTTGCTTCTCCAGACCTCAGGGTGTGGTTCAATTAAAGAAGCACGGAAAGTTGTAACATTCTGGGCCATGGGTTCAGAAGGAGAAAACGTTGGAGGGCTTATAAAGGAATTCGAATCTGAAAACCCCGGCATTATTGTTGACCTGCAGATAATCCCGTGGGGATCGGCACACGATAAGCTGCTGACTGCTTACGCGGGGGACGCTACACCTGATGTCTGTCAACTTGGTAATACATGGATTCCTGAACTACAGGCAATGAAAGCATTATATCCACTTGACAGTTTGATTTCCACATCTCAGGTGGTCAAGAGCGACAATTACTTCAGCGGAATCTGGGAAACAAACCGTATTGGTGGAAAAGTCTACGGAATACCCTGGTACGTTGAAACACGTGTCCTTTTTTATCGCAAAGATTTATTAGCTGCAGCAGGGATGAATCACCCGCCGCGCAACTGGAACGAACTATTGAAAGCTGCCAAACTTCTTACAGAATACTCCACTAAATTAAACGGCCGTAAGAGCTACGGAATTTACTTACCCGTGAACCCTGGCCTTGAGTGGGTTGAAATATTTTTTGTCTGGCAAAACGGAGGAACGATCCTTAAGGACGATGATTGCTACTCAAATGTAACTTCACCAGAAGATATCGAAGCATTTAAGTTCTATTTAAAATTCTTTCAGCTTGGATATGCTCCTAAAGAAGTAAATGCTACAACCAATCTTTATCAAGCTTTCGGAACAGGCTATATTGGGATGTTTATCAGTGGGCCATGGAACATATATGAGCTTCGCAATCGGATTGGATACCTGTCAGGGGGTTGGGCAGTTGCCCCGTTACCGATAAATAAGAACAGGGATGCAAATGCCGGTGGGAGCAGTCTGGTAATTTTCCGAAATTCGAGAGTAAAAGAGGAATCGTGGAAACTAATTGAATTCCTTTCCAGACCGGATATCCAGCGCAAGTTTTATTATTCCACATCTGACTTACCCGCAGTTAAGAATGCCTGGTACCAAAAGTCGAACACCGCCGATTCATCTCTTCTTGATAACCCTATGATTTCAGTTTTTTATACCCAGCTTGAGTCCTCTCGCCCATTTCCGCGTATCCCTGAGTGGGAACAGGTGACCGACAAGATGGGTCAGTGGATTGAGACAGCGGTATTTGAAAGAAGCGCACTACCTGGAGCAGTTCAGGAAATGAATAAAGACATCAACAGGGTTCTTGAGAAGAGGAGATGGCTAAAACATACGTTTAAAAATGGTAATTAGCTAATGTTACACCGAGGAAGAGAATCTTTTCAGAGGACCGCTTCTACTGTGCCATACTTCTTCCTGACCCCATCTATACTACTCCTCCTTATCTTTTTTGTAATACCTGTTACAGCTGCTTTTCTAATGAGTTTCACTGATTTCGATATTTACTCTCTTGCAAATTTCGAATACGCAAGATTTGTTGGGCTAAAGAACTATTTGAACTTATTGTCCGATCCGTTGTTCTGGAAGTCACTGATGAACACCTTTTATTTTCTTGCCGTGGCAGGTCCACTGACAATCTTTGTTGCTCTGGTTTCTGCAGTAATACTCAATTCAAAACTCGTCAGGTTTAAATCTCTTTTGCGACTCAGCTATTTTGCCCCCGTGGTGGCAACACTGGTAGCCGTCTCGGTCGTCTGGAAATACATTTATGACCCGAGATTTGGTTTATTGAATTTTGCGCTGGGTCTTCTTGGCATTCAGGCTCGTGACTGGTTAAGTGATCCTGTTTGGGCGATGCCAGCTATAATACTGTTTGCCATCTGGAAAAATTTTGGCTACACCATGATGATTTTTTTAGCAGGATTGCAAACAATTCCGAATACCTTATACGAGGCAGCTGAAGTTGATGGAGCAGGGGGATTTCAAAAGTTCTGGAAAATAACTGTGCCAATGCTTGCGCCGACCACATTGTTTGTAACAGTGGTAACTCTTATTGGTTATTTGCAGTTATTTGCAGAACCATTCATAATGACAGGTGGTGGACCGATGAACTCCACTCTTTCAATTGTATTGCTAATGTATCGGGAAGGGTTTCGTTACTGGCAAATGGGATATGCGACGGCAATAGCTTTTGTGCTTGCCGGGATAATATTTATACTGACAGTTTTTGAGATGAGAATACAGGGTCTCGGAAAGCAGGCATGAGCAGAAAAAAGTACAGGGTTTTCTTCTACACATTAGCACTCGTTGTATCCGCAGTTGTGGTACTCATACCATTCATATGGATGCTCACCACATCATTTATGCACTCTGGAGAGTCCTTTTCATACCCACCGCGCTTTATACCAGAACATTTTACTCTTGAACAATACCAAATTCTTTTCAGACGTCTTCATTTTACAATAAACTTTTTAAATAGTTTTACAGTTGCGAGCCTGTTAACTTTATCGAGCCTGACTGTTAATTCATTGGCAGGTTATGCATTTGCAAAATATATGTTCAAGGGGAAGAAAATCCTGTTTTCCACTTTTCTGGCGACCATGGCAATACCTGGACAGGTTGGGATGCTCCCAGTTTTTTTAATTTTAAGGAATTTAGGGCTTCTCAATACTTATTGGGCATTGATTTTGCCGGGTACATTCAGTGCTTTCAGCATCTTCTTCTTCAGGCAGTATATGATAACTATTCCAAACGAATTGATAGATTCTGCCAGAATTGATGGCTGTGGCGATTTTAGGATTTACTGGCAGATTATCTTGCCGCTGTCGCGCCCTGCTTTAGTTACCCTTGGACTTTTCACCTTTTTAGGTACTTGGAATGACTTTATGTGGCCTTTAATTGTTATGAATAAAGATTCGATGTATACCCTTCCTGTTGCCCTGGCAAACCTGATGGGCGAACATGCCCCCGATACCGAATTAATGATGGCTGGTTCAGTTGTAACCACCCTGCCTATAATGATCCTCTTTCTCTTTCTTCAAAAGAGCTATATCAGCGGGCTAATTGCAGGGAGTCTGAAAGAGTGATTATATATTCCAGATCAGAATTCATTTAAAGGAGAAGTGACACTTTTGGAAAACCGATCAGTTCCGGGAAGATATGAAATTAATTTGAACGGAATATGGCAAATAGAGCCTGGAGAGCGCAACCTGCTCCCGTCAAATTTTACCCATTCGATTGAGGTCCCCTCAGTTGTAGATTGCTCTGTTCCACGTTATGAGTGGGAAAGTTTTAAATATCACTGGTATAAAAAAGAAATTTTTGTACCAGATGGAGTGCACGGGAAGGCGGCCTTCTTAAAATTAGAACAAAGCATGTTTGGCACTGCTGTGTGGCTTAACGGCAACTATGTTGGTGAGTCAATATCGTGCTACACGTCACAGGAGTACAGAGTAGAAAAGTTTTTCAGATACAATTCGGTTAATAAGTTAGTAGTAAGGGTAGGGGACAGATCGACATTGCCGGCAGAAAGTGCCGTTGGGAACGACCAGGAGCGTCTTTCTTTTATCCCGGGTATATGGGGAGATGTAAAATTGTATTTCGTCGGTAAGGTAAGAGTAAAACTTGTACAGACTATTCCAATTATTTCAACTGCTGAATTGAAAGTGAATTTGTGGATTGAAAACCTTTCGTCTTATCACCAGCATATTACTGCCCATATCACAGTTCTTGAAAAGAATACCGGGTTTGCATCCGCTCAAAAATCGTTTGATGTAAACATACTTCCGGACGAGACTCAGCTAACTGGAGTTCATCTTTTGTTAAAGGAAATGAAGCTCTGGTCTCCTGAATCACCAGCTCTCTACAGAATGGTTATTATTCTTCAAAGCACCAATGGTGAAGTGTGCGACCGGGTTCAAACATTTTTTGGAATGAGGGAATTTCAAATCATTGGTTCCGACTTTTATCTTAATAATCAGAAAATTTTGTTAAGGGGGAGCAACATTGCATTTCACCGATTCCTTTCAGATCCGGACAGGGGCCGCCTTCCATGGCAGCTTGACTGGGTGAAGAGTTTACTTATAGATATTCCAAAAGCACACAATTTTAATTTCTTCAGGGCGCACTTAGGTCATATGTATAATCGGTGGTATGATATTGCCGACGAGGGTGGAATTTTAATTCAGGACGAGTGGCAGTTCTGGCGAACATCTGGTTCAAAGAAACAAATCATGATGGAATTTTCCCAATGGTTGATGGATAACTGGAATCATCCAAGTATCGTAATCTGGGACCCATTAAACGAATCGACCGACGAATTGCTTCAAAATGAGATAATCCCTGAAATGAAAAAGTTAGACCCGACGAGGCCATGGGAGTCTTTCGATTTTTTTGAAGATCATCCATATATATATTCGCTTGGACCGGTATTAATAAGTCGCAGTTTTGGATACTCCCGGTCACTTGATCAAATTAAAAAGTCCGACTATCCATCACAGGTAAATGAGTACCTGTGGTGGTGGCTTGACAAGGATTATAATCCGTCTGAACTAATGAGAGATATAATTCCCCGCTGGCTTGGTAAAGATTGTACTCGAGACGAAATCATTAATCATCAATCCTTTCTGGCTTCTGAGTTGACTGAATTGTTCAGAAGGCTGGATGTAAGATGCATCCAACCCTTTGTATACCTTAGCGCAAATCAGGGCCCAACATCTCATTGGTTTGAAGGGGAAATTGAAAAGCTAAAACCAAAGCCTATAATGATGGCTCTCAAAAATGCTTTTGAACCGGTTGGGGTGAGTGTAGAGTTATGGGATAGGCATTTTTATGCTGGAGAGAATCGAAAGATTTCTGTGCATGTATTCAATGATTACAATCATGGTGCGCAGAGCAAACTCGAGTTTGGTCTAAAGGGAACTACTGGAGAATGGCTGTTAAATCAAAGCATTTATATGTTCTTGCCGGGATTTTCGCATGTAACAGAAGAATTTGTTTTGAGTTTTCCCGAAAAGCCCGGGGATTATTATGTATATGCAGCCGTACATGATCTTGACACCCATCAATCAATGAAAAGTCAGAAGTTGGCCAGCGTTTATCAGGTCCCCAGGATTGATAAGGTTGTGTCCAAAATTAAGGTTAGCTTATTTAATGGATCTGATGAAATCGGTAAATACCTGAATTCAATAGGCTTTCAAACCGACATTATTGATTGGAAGACTCTCAGTTCAACTGATGTCCTCATCGTTGCCGGTTCAGTGCAGGTTGCTGTAAATTACATACAGCACTACAGCGAGATAAAATCCTGGGTTCTCGACGGAGGAGCTGTTCTTTTTATTGAACCAGAAAAGGACATCCAGGAACAGATGGAGTTTTTATTGCCTGATGGTACTGTGGTCCAGATTGCACCGAGAATGGATCGAGATCGCGGAGGATATGACTCCTATATTATCCCGGATGATCTGTCACATCCCATATGGAGCGGGATTAGAAAAGTTGATCTCAGAATGTTCAATGGAGCCTACGGAGGAGAGATCATTCCAGAGGTAGACTTAAGAATTAATTCTGATTATAATGTGTTAGCGAGGTCTGGTATAGGTTTGAACAGGCCGGTGCTCTTGGAAAAGAGAATTGGAAAAGGTTCTGTGGTGATCTCGAGTGTAGAAATTAATGGGAGATTAATTTCCACTGAAGAAAGCTACACGAAGCTTTATGCACGTCGCCCTGATCCTGTGGCGCAGCTTTTCCTGATCAATCTGATAAATTATTATGGTCAGAAATTTAATGGCTTGCGGTCGGACAAGCGTGTACAATAGTTAACAATGGAGAATCTTTAATGGCTTTTCACAAGTTCAAAAGTTCAATTGGAATGACATCATATGCTGTAATGCTTTTAGCACTGTTCTCTGCTGTTGCCGATCTGTCCAACTGTTGGGGAAAGGTATTAAAGAAAGATTCAGATATTAATGAGACCGTGAAACAGGAGCAATCTAACCTTAATCCTGATACTTTAATCGAAAGACGTGTAAATGATTTGCTGCAAAAGATGACACTTGAGGAAAAGATCGGACAGATGTGTCAGTATTCGGGTTTTAGCATACAGTCCAGGGAACTGGTTGGAAGAGGTCTTGTCGGCTCTTTCCTGAATGTTGTTTCGCCAGAGGAAATTAATGAACTGCAGGAAGAAGCAATTAAGCATTCCAGACTTGGCATACCTTTGCTCTTTGGCCTCGATGTGATACATGGGTTTTCAACTATCTTTCCAATACCCCTGGGAGAGGCGAGCACATGGGACCCTGTTCTGGTAAGATCGTGTGCTGCTGTTGCTGCCAGAGAAGCCTCCTCTCGGGGGATCAGGTGGACATTTTCACCAATGGTGGATATTGCCCGTGATCCGAGGTGGGGTCGTATAGCCGAAGGAGCTGGCGAGGATCCCTTTCTCGGGATAATGATGGCAAAAGCAAAAGTGGAAGGGTATCAGGGGCCTAATTTGTCAGCCGAAAGTAAATTAATCGCGTGCGCCAAACATTTTGTGGCTTATGGAGCTGCGGAAGGTGGAAGAGATTACAATACTGCAGAGGTCAGCGAGCGGACGTTGAGGGAAATTTACCTTCCCCCATTTAAGGCTGCTGTCGATGCTGGAGTGGGAACAATAATGAGTGCATTTGATGATCTTGATGGGATTCCCGCCACTGCAAACAAATACGCGATAAGGGGGATTTTAAAAGGGGAATGGCAATTCAAAGGTTTTGTGGTTAGTGATTGGGATGCAGTTTCAGAGTTAATCAATCATGGAGTAGCCTGTGACTCTTCTCAAGCAGCACTTAAGGCTGTTCTGGCTGGTGTAGATATGGATATGGTAGGCCCCTATCACGACCAGCTTATTCAGCTCGTCAAACAGGGCAAAGTTTCCGAAGAGTTGATAAACGATTCAGTCAGGAGAATTTTGAGAATTAAGTTTAAGTTAGGTTTGTTTGAGAATCCGTATGTTGACACAGGAATTGCAAATAGAAGTTTGCTTTTGCCAGAGTACAGAAAGCTGGCTCGAAATGAAGCGAGGGAAGCAATTGTACTCTTGAAAAATGACAAAAATTTGCTTCCTCTGTCTAAAGATTTAAAGAGAATTGCTGTCATAGGCCCTTTAGCTGATAGTAAAAATGATATACTTGGCAGCTGGGCAGGCATGGGGGATCCCAAAATGGCTGTCACAGTGCTCGATGGGATAAAGAATAAGGTGGGCAAAAACACAGAAGTGTTTTATTCTCCAGGATGTGGAATCACCGATACTTCCACAGCTTTATTTAATAAGGCGCTGGAAATAGCGAGCAAATCTGATGTCATAATTGCTGTTGTTGGTGAAGCTGGTAATATGAGCGGTGAAGCTGAGTCGAGGTCAAGTCTGGATATACCAGGTGTGCAGGAAAGGTTGGTGAGTGAACTTATGAGGCTTGGAAAACCATTAGTTGAAGTTCTTATGAACGGTCGACCACTAACCCTAAATTGGTCTGCCGAGCATGTCCCCGCTATTCTTGAGGCCTGGTTCCTTGGTACCGAGGCTGGCAATGCAATAGCGGATGTACTTTTTGGAGATTACAACCCAGGGGGAAAGTTACCTGTGACCTTTCCCAGGGCAGTCGGTCAGGTACCAATTTATTATAATCATATGAACACCGGCAGGCCGCCATCCAATAACGATCATTTCACGTCCAAATATATTGACCTCCCTTCGTCTCCCCTGTTCCCATTTGGGTATGGCTTAAGTTATACGAAATTTAAGTATTCAGGACTCACTGCATCACCATTAGCCGGGTCAGAGGATTATTTTGAAGTAAAGGTTAATGTCTCCAATATAGGGGACAGAGGGGGTGATGAAGTAGTGCAGCTTTATATCCATCAGAGATGCGCTTCGGTAACCAGACCTGTTAAGCAGCTTGCAGGTTTCAGGAGAATCTTTCTCAAACCGGGAGAGACGAAGACTGTTAGATTTGAATTGACGCCATATGAGTTATCGTTCATAAACCCCGATATGAAACGGGTTGTCGAGGCTGGAGAATTTGACATATTTGCAGGAGGTAATTCACAGGATGTGATTTCCACTTCAATAAAAGTTTTAAAGTCTATGACACTATCAGAAACCACTCCGGATTTAAGATGATTTGCGAAAGAATTGGTAGTCGACTTATCCTCCTTATAATTTTGTTTGTAACGGCGGTTGAGGTTGCCTCTGCAGGTGAGAATAACATGAGCGGGGACACACTTGCTCTTGTCAATGGGAAACCAATCACCGCATATGAATTCAAGAAGAGATTTGACCTTTCTATTTATCCCGGGAAGGAAACCTTTTCCGGCATTGATGCAGTTAAGGAAAAGTTCCTTTTGTCGATGGTAGCCGAGATGTTGCTGGCGGATGAAGGAATTAAATCGGGTAAATATATGAACTCCGAAGCACAGCAATTGGAAAAAAGTGCAGTCGATACTTATTTGCGTGATGCGCTTTATAGAGAAGAGGTGCTTAGCAAGGTTCAAATAACAAATGAAATGGTGCGCCAGGCATTGGTAAATGCTGGGTATGTCTATAAGGTTGAGGTATTTCATTTCAGGGACAGTACAAATGCCGCTCTTTTTTATCATCAATGCAGCAGACTTGATTCGGCCAGTCTTAATGCTGTAGCGGTTATGAACAGAATTTTTATCGATACGGTTACTGTCAGATATGGGAATCTTCTTGAGAATCAAGAAGAAGCCTTTTGGGGAAGAGAAGCCGGATTTGTGACAGAACCGATAAGAGGACAGGGTCAGTTCATTGTAATAAAGGTACTTGAAAGGAACTACGATCCTGAGTTCTCTAAACTGTCAAATCAGCAGAAAGAGATTACTGTTCGCAAATTGCTGCAAACACGTTATGAGATTTTAAGAACAGAGAACTACGTCGGCAATTTATTCGGGCGGATCAGGGTGAGAATCAATCCGTCAGCAATGTCCATGTTGGCAGACTCGCTGGCCTCTATTTTAAGAATGGAAGTACCAACTTACATAGGGGGTGTTTACTTACTTAATCGCACCCTGACCATTGATCTTCTGGATAAACTCAATGACAATGTTAATTTGCCATTATTGAAGATCTACAGATCAACAGTTGATAAAAATCCACAACTTATGCTACTTGGTACAGCCATTAATGGCCTTGAAGGAGCTCAGTTCAGGACGACCGACACCACGCGGGAATCTGTCATGCTTGCTCTGAGGACTGCTTTACGGCGTGTTGTTGAATACCATCTTCTTGCAGTACGGGCTCGCGATTCAGGATTTGCGAATTTGCCTGAAGTTAGGGACAATGTTGAAATGATTATGAGGTCTTATTTTGCTGATAAAATGAGGAAAGCAATTACCGATACAGTAAAGCTTTCAGACGAGGATATAAGCAAATTTATGAGAGATTACCGGTCGAGCGAACTCAGCAAGGTTGATATGGTTCTGGAGGAATTTCATTTACCAACCATTGATGCAGCAGTAAAAGCCTTTGAAGCTCTTAACAGGGAAAGAAACGCCGTTGACACAATTGCCATAGCAATGGCAACAAAAGTCGATACCCTGAGGCGAAACGCTTATTTGTTCGGTTCTACCGGCATAGCCTTTTTGGAAAGTCAACCAGGGGCAATTTACGGACCTGTTCAAAAGGGTGGTGAATTTGTCCTTTACAGGCTGATATCGCGAGCTACCACAGAATCTGACTCATTAATAATAAATGAGAAAAATTTAGTCAAACAAATTGCTCTTGAAAAGAAGAAAAACGATGTAATTGCTAAATATGTTGCTGACCTGGCAGATAAAGCAAATGTAAGGATTTTTGTTGAAGCACTTAAGCGGGTAAAGGTAGAACCTGTGCAAATGTTTGTTGTTCGCAACATTGGTTTCGGTGGAAAAATTAATGCGGTCCCAGCTTTGATTCAATGTGAAGACTGGCCAAAAGAAGCAAAAAGCATTAGAAAGATTATTGTTCCGTAAGAGGGTTGATTTTAGAGAATCTCTCTTATTTCAGCAAGACCACTTTCTCCGGCAATTATTTTGTTCATAGCAACTTACTCCGCAATTGCATCCGGCAGCTTCTCAAATGTGAGTAATTCCCGCATCTCTGAAACCAGAGGCTTGCGTTCATAATAGTTAAACTTCTTACCGGATCGCTCAGGAAGGTAAACAGTAGCTACAGTTTTGAAGTTTGCCTCAACGAACATCTTTTTTACTTCAAACGGATAGTCAGCAACGCCCTGCTCACCGATATCAGTGCTAACAACGACGGAAACCCTTCCGCCGGCCCGGAGGACTCTCTTGGTTTCACGCAGGGTTGTCTTCACCTTTGCCCGAAAATTTGATAGCGCCACATCGACATTTTCGATGCTCGAATAAAATTCCTCGGGAAAATCGAGAAATACATAGTCAACGCTTGAGGATTGTTCAGGAATGCCAGATAAAAAAATATTGTTCTGGATAATTCTTTCGTCGGCGGGTTCATTGTCATACATTTTATATCGCCTATCTCCGAAAATTGGAATTTTTTCAATTACGTCACCGATAGTTCCACTTCCCGCAAATGGATCAACAATGTATGCCCCTGGTTCAGTGAAATGGTAGATAGCGTTTGCAACAATTTGCCCCGCAAGTCTACCTCTGTAACCAGCTTTTCCAAAACGTGGATCGGGGACTTCAAATGCCCAGACATCGCTGTTTTTTAAATCAAATCCAAATTTTGTCCGCTCGTTTTCCTTCTCGCTCAGGGAATCTTGCCTGATTCTTTTCTTTAATTCAGAAATTGTCCATTTGTTTTGGAAAGCCAGTTTTTCGTATTCAGCCCTTTTGTCAGGATCACTTACCCTTGAAGCAAGCTCGAAATAAAAGTTCTCAGGGAGCTTCCGCTTTTTTACATCCGGGTAATAACTGAAGTATAGATGACATTGTTTCAGGAGTGTCGAAGGGAACTTAAACCCAGGGTAAGCCGAAAGATGTTTATAAAGTTCTTCTTCTGAGAGCTTTTGTTCCTTTGCATACGGAAGAACCTTTTCAACGAGAAACTTTCCAACATCCCAAAAGCTGTCAACAGATAGGGAGTTTAATTTCTCGGCCAATTTTTGTAATGGATCAGTTTTCATTGTTGTTCAGCCTCTATCCCCTTATGTTCTTTTGCCCATTTTCTGACGTAATCAACTATGTCTGTTGTCAATGTTCCAGGGGTGAAAAGTTCACCCACTCCCATTTCCTTCAGTGCTTTGATATCTTTCTCCGGGATGATTCCTCCTCCAAATAAAAGTACGTCGTCAATCCCTTTTTCTTTCATAAGTTTAAGTACTTTTGGGAAGATTGTCATATGTGCTCCGCTCAACAAGCTGATACCTATGGCATCTACATCTTCCTGTATTGCTGCTTCGACAATCATTTCTGGTGTTTGCCTGAGGCCGGTGTAAATAACTTCCATTCCCGCATCTCTCAGCGCAGCCGCAACGACTTTTGCACCACGGTCGTGTCCATCAAGACCAGCTTTTGCAACGAGAACTCTAATTTTCCTTTCCATATATTGCCTCATAAATTTGAATTCTGCTGCTCAACAGCAAGACGATCCTTGAGTTTGCCTGCATACCTTTTCTGCATATAAGATAATACAAAGGTCCCAATTATTACAGCAAACCAGAGAGTCGCACTGCGGACTATGAGGGTTGCAGCCACTGATATACCTTTTGGAATTTTCGCGAGTACTAAAAGTCCGGTCAGGGATGTTTCTGTTGCCGCCAGGCCTCCCGGTAAGAATGAAATAGCTCCTATGATTGTTGAAAAGCTATATATAAAGCTGGCTGACAAAATCCTCAGATGGATATTTAGCCCCTGAAGGACAAAGTAAAAGCCGAGGGATTCGGAGAACCAGGCTGCAATGCTTATTAGTAAAGAGAAGAACAGTGTTGACCCAGTTAAGACCGTATATGAGCTTTCATACGCTGTTTCGATATTTTTGGTCCATTTTGAGACGATAGATATTTTATCAAAGAGTTTAATTATGAAGAGCGAAGCGGGCCGGATGGATATAAGGACTGTCCCTGCTACAAAAATGAGCGCAAAAATGAGGACAAGATCTTTTGCATATCCTATTACATATGCACCAACAATGGCTATTGTGGTCAATGCCAGCAGGTCTGTCAGTCTTTCTGCGACAATAATTGGAGCTGATTTGCTAATTGACGTGCCATTAAGTGTTTTCAGAAAGTAAGATTTAAGAACTTCTCCCATTTTACCCGGTGTCACCGCCATTGCCAGGCCTGAGATAAATATTCCGAGGCTTTCACCAGTTGGAATTTTTATGTCCAGTGCATGAAGATAAATTTGCCACCTCGCAAATCTAAGGGAATAATTTAACAATGAAAGCATAAGGATCGCTGGAAGCAGTTCATAAGAGAAGCGCTCAATTGCTTCCTTGATGTGGTCGAAACTTGCCCAAACTGAAAAGATTAGTCCGATTGCCAGAGCAACAGCAACTGAAATAAAAAGTTTCGTCTTCAGCTGATCAAGCATTTTGAAATTGTCTCAGTGCAAGATAAAATCTCGTTAAAGGTAGGCCCACCACATTAAAAAAGTCCCCATGAATTTTATCCACAAATACGGCACTCAGGTCATTTTGAATGCCATAAGCACCTGCTTTATCCATTGGTGCTCCTGTCCTTACATACTCAATGATTTCATCATCATTCAGCAACCGGAATGTCACCTCTGTAACTTCGCAATGCTGAAGGAGCTCCATTGATGGAACTTTCAACAACGTAAATCCTGTATATACCTGGTGGGTCTTTCCGCTCAGTGTTCGCAGCATTTCAATGGCATTTTGTGCACTGGAAGGTTTTGTGAAGATTTTTCCCTCAAGATAAACAATCGTATCAGCAGCAGCAACTATTCCCGACTTAATTTTGTGTGCGGCAGCACTTGCTTTTTTAAGAGAGACAGTCAGCACATACTCGCTCGGGTTATCGATGCCGTGGTCATTCTCTTCAACTTCCACTTCCAGGACGGTGTATTTGATACCAATAGCTTTGAGCAATTCCTGTCTGCGAGGCGATCTGGATGCAAGGTAAATTGGCTGAAACTTCATTCAATATATCTTTTTAATTGTTGTTCCTGGATAATAATGGTACAGAATTTCTTTATAATTAAAACCCTTTCGTGACATTCCTATAGCACCCCATTGACACATGCCAACGCCGTGTCCATTTCCCTGTCCTCTTAATGTCAGCTCCTGAAGATCTCCAGACTTATTTTTCTTTGCTTCAATTCTAAACATGTTGCTTCTAAGAAGAGACCCATCATCCTGGCGAAAGAAATATCGGATTCTGTCACCTCTGATAAAGTATTTCTTCCCGTCAACTGTGGTGATTTGCAATGAATCTACTCTAAACGATTGAAACCTATTAAGTATACTGATATCCTTAATATTGTCGGATATTATCCTGTTTGAGTAGCCCGGATTAGCGACACTCAGATATTTATTCATAAAGTTATCCAGAGTATCAATAGAAAAACTCTCAGTCCAATAAAAGTGTGGTGAATCAATACAGAACGGTGCTCCTGTAGTTGAATCTATATCCTGGATGCCCTGTAAGTAAGGGAGGGGTGGTTGTCCCTGCCACACGTTTTGAACTTTTTCAGTCTGTCCACCGCAGGTAGAATGGAAAAAGCATCTTGCCGGCGTGCCGTTGTATTCAACAATAATTCCGGAGGTCATCCTTATGGCACTGTCAGCGAGTGACCGATAACCCTCGATTCCAGAATAAACCTGATCCCGTGTATCAGAATATACATCAAAATTGCTGGTGTCTGTCTTAGACATTTTATATATGGCATAGTTTCTTGCCGCAACTGCCTGTGCCATGCATGCCTGCAGTTCATCATTGGTCAGATTGTTTACGAGTTCATTTGGAACAACACCTCTAAGATAAGTTTCAAGGCCAACGAGATTTATTATTAAGATATCGGATTTAACCGGGATAAGCTCAATATTTCCAGGGTATGTTTTTCCGTTAAAGTTAAATGTATCTCTTGTTGTAAACAGGTGATTGGGGGTTGAATCTGCCATAGCTACAAATTTGATTGGTGATGTAAATTCCACCTTATGGTCTGGCAGATATAAAACTGACTTAACTAGACTATCATTGCGTTTAATGTTTTTCGTCGCACATTTAAAACTTGTGTTTGAAATTTCTGCAATGCTAGTCCCATCATATACCACTTTATAAGTGCCGTTAACTTTAATGACAAAATTGTTTCTGCTGTCGCTGAGGCAAACTCTTATGATCGGCTCCGAAGTTGGGTAAGTCGGTTTAGCTTTTAAAGGGAAAACACAAATAGAGATGAGATAAAAAGTAAATAAGGGTAATAAATAAAAATCGGAGGACAGGTGGCCTATTCTCGTGAACTTTGGCCTATCTGAACATTGCTTTGATGCTTCCCCAGGTCCTTTTGGCAACACCCGATAAGCTTGCCGAGTAAGTATATGAGACGGACAACTGCGGCGAGTAATATGGTTGGCTGCCATCAGTAGCGTCAACCCTGATTCTGTACTGGAAGAGAGTGCTTGATGTTGTTTTGTAGACATACCTGTCAAAGAATTGGTAATCGCTGCCGGCACCTTTAGGAGCAACAGTGCCAACTTCAGTAAATTCGCCATCAACCTGAGACTTTTTTTCGACTACAAAGCGGGCTACTCCAGCTTCTGTTGTAGTAGACCATTTGAGGAGTATTCCATCGTTGCTCTGGCTTCCGTTAAAGTTAATAATTGAAACCTGGAAAGCTGTTGGGCTGAAAGCCGCTGTCAACAATGTCAATATTGCCAATGCATACCTCATTGCACAACGAATATACGCCTCGCACAAATTTGAATCAAGCAATAACTCAGACAATGTGAATTTGAACACAATAGAGTCTATCTCCATTCTGGTTTGAAGTTTGGTCTCAGGTTGGCTAATTTACACCAGCAATTATGGAATACTTGGTAAATTTGCTGAAAATAGCATTGCCTGTCCTGTATTTATTCACCCTCTTCATGTACGGGCTGGCCTTTTTTCTTGATGAGCCGTTTGGTATTCGGAACCAGACCCGGTTTCTTTCAGCAACACTGGTTATTCATGTGGTCTATTTGATTTCCCGTTCAATACTGACAGGTCATCCACCTGTGACGACCGTATTTGATTTAATGAGTGTTGTAGCTCTGGCAATATCGGGCGCATATCTTTATATAGAGTATGTTTCCAGGATTAAAAACACCGGGATGTTTATTTTATCGATAGCTTTTTTATTTCAAACTGTTTCATCTGCACTGGTAAGTGATGTTGTTGATGTTAAACCTGTGCTCAGGTCATGGCTGCTAAGTTTACATGTAATCAGCGCTATGTTAGGGTACAGTGCACTGGCAATTTCTGCAGTGTATGGAGCCCTATATCTCATGATGTATCATGAGATTAGATCGAGTCGTTTCGGTTTGGTTTACAGGAAACTGCCGGATCTCCAGAGTTTAGAAAAGCTTAGCTACAGGTCAATAATTTTTGGCTTTGTCTTTTTATCCCTGGTAATTTTTGTAGGCTACGTCTGGCTACCCCGGGCATTTGAAGATTTTTCGTATTTTGATCCCAAGCTTGTTCTAACAGATATTGTCTGGTTAATCTATCTCTTTACTCTATTATCGAAAAGGTTGATGCGATTAACAGGTCGGACCGTTGTTATTGTTTCCATGGTTGGGTTTGCACTAACTATCGTGTCCATGATTGTTGTTAATGTCTTTTTACCGAGTTTTCATAACTTTAAATAAATTTCAGAGATGCTAAAATTAACAGCGGTTTCAGTAAATCACCGAACCGCAAACGTTGGTGAACGGGAAAAGATTTTTTATTCCGCGGAGGAAATCTCTCGAATCTCGGAAAAAATAAAGCAGATAACACGTGAAGCATTGCTCCTTTCAACATGTAACCGGACGGAACTTTATGCAATTCCCACTGTTCACAACCTTACCCATGACCAGTTATTTTCTCTTCTCCTATCGGGGAAGAATTTGAATCGTCATGATGTAGAGCTGAGTTATGAGACTTATGAAGGTTTTGAAGCAATCAGGCATCTCTTCGGTGTTGCCAGCGGAATTGATTCGCAATTGGTAGGGGATATTCAGATACTTGGCCAGGTGAAAGATGCATATAACACAGGCGTCGAATTAGGGATGGTCGGGACCATTTTGCACCATGCGTGCCAGGCCGCGTTAAAGGCCGGTAAAAGGGCAAAATCCGAGACTCGCATCAGCGAGGGTGCAGTATCAGTAAGTTACGCTGCCGTCGAACTGGCAGAGAAAATATTTGGCAATCTCAAAGGAAGATCGGCTTTACTTATTGGTGCTGGAGAAACTGCTGAGCTGGCAGCTAAAGATTTAGTTCCAAAAGAGATATCAAAACTTTTTATAGCAAACCGCACACAGGAACGGGCTGAGAATTTGACAAAGCAAATTGGAATTGGTTTTGCTATTCCTCTTGAGGCTGTTCCAGCTAAACTGCCACAGGTTGACATAGTAATATCAAGTGTCGCGTCGCCACAGCACATTCTTACCCGGGATATGGTTGCTTCGGCTATGAAAGGGAGGGAAAACAATCCTTTGTTAATTATCGACATAGGGGTTCCAAGAAATGTAGATCCGACTGTTAAAAAAATAGGAAATGTTTTTCTTAATGATATTGACTCCCTGAACCTGATTGTTGAGAAAAACCTTTCCATGAGAATGTCAGAAATTCCGCTCGTCAGTCGGGTCATTGAAGAGGAGTTAAATGATTTTATAAAATGGTATGACTCGTTAGACGTCGGGCCTACTATAAAAATGCTTCGTGATAAGATTGAACGGATCAGGGCCGAGGAACTCAAACGGTACAAGGGCAAGTTAAGAGATTCTGAGATTGCAACAGTTGATGAAGTAACACGTGCACTGGTAAACAAAATACTCCATGAGCCTTTAACAAATTTAAAGAACTCCGGAAACGGTATTCCTGTAGTGGATCGGGTAAAGATGGTAAAAATTCTCTTTGGGCTTGAAGAAGATGAAAAAGGTTAGGATTGGAACTCGAGGGAGCAAGTTAGCTCTTTATCAGGCTGGCGTTGTTGCAGGTTACCTCAAAGATAAGTTCAAAGATCTTGAGGTGGAGATTGTCAGGATAAAAACAACGGGTGACAGAATACTTGATTCACCTCTGTCAAAAATTGGTGACAAAGGACTCTTTACGAAGGAAATAGAAAAGGCTTTGCTGGATAATAAAATAGATTGCGCGGTTCACAGTCTTAAAGATGTACCAACTGAGTTACCACCCGGGCTTGCTCTTGTAGCCTATGGAGAGCGGGAGGACGTGCGGGATGTTTTCATATCTCCGGACAAGCGCAGGTTTCTCGAGGTTGAAAAAGGTGCATCGATTGCAACAAGTAGTCTTCGAAGACGTTCGCAGTTGCTGCATTTGCGCAGTGATTTAACTCTTGTTGATGTAAGGGGAAATCTGCAAACTCGTTTAAAAAAACTTCAGGAAAATGGTTATGCTGGAATTGTCCTTGCATACGCCGGCGTTAAACGGTTAGGAATGCTCGACAGAATAAGTGAGGTATTCAGTACGGACCTAATTCTTCCAGCAGTGGGACAGGGAATAATTGCGGTAGAAGCGAGGTATGAGGATGATGAAATTCGCGGGCTTCTTGCAAATTACAACTCCCGAGAGTCTGAGATAGCTGCTCTGGCGGAGCGTGCTTTTCTCAGGCATCTTGAAGGGGGGTGTCAGGTTCCCATTGGAGTTTATACTTCAATTGAGAATCTTACGATTACAGGACTGGTTGCTTCATTGGATGGTGAAGTCGTTGTAAAGAAGTCCATTCAACTTGATAGAGATAAACCTGAAGTAAGCGGTAAAGTTCTGGCTGAAACGTTGCTGCAAAATGGTGCAGATAAGATTCTGGAGCAAATTCGTGCATCGATTGACTAATCTCAACATTGAATGGATTTAATTGATTTGAATATTTCAATCGATAATCCCTTCTTACAGTTTTGTAAACGGAGAAATGGAGCACTATGATAGGTTTCAATGGCGGGTCGTTATTTCTTTCAGGAAAAACATTCCTTGTTACGAGGACAGAAGAACAGTCGGGAGAAATAGTTGCACGCCTTCAATTGTTGGGGGCAAATGTGATAGTTGTTCCTACGATTAAGATTTTACCCAGGGAGCTGACTGAGTTCGAACGAAATTGTATTTTAAATTATCAGAACTATAATGTTTTGATTTTCACCTCTGCCAATGCAGTCAGGTACTTTATCGCTAATGTAACTGGAAAGAAGCGATTAGGACAGATGGTAATTTCGATAGGAAGCAGAACCGCAGCTTCACTGAACGAATCTGGTTTTGTTGTGGATTTCATACCTGACAAATACGATTCAGATTCATTAATTAAGTCAATGGAAAAGTTTGATTGGAAAGGCAAGAGGGTATTAATTCCAGAAGGAAGTATGTCCAGGCATGACCTTGCTTTTGCACTTCGGTCATTCGGAGCAGAAGTTGACGAGGTTATTGTATACCAAACTGTTCCAAACGACATGATCGAGGAAGATATAAAGGAAAAAGTATTCAGGGGGGAATTTGATGCAGCAATTTTTTTCAGTCCGTCGCAAGCTAGTAATTTTGTCCAGTTGTTTGGAAAAGAAGTTCTGAAAGGAAAAAGTGTTGCAGTTATTGGCGAAACTACTGCAAAAGCAGCTAAGGAAATTGGACTTTCAGTATCCATTCAACCTCGTAATTCCACAATTGATGATCTTATTGAAAGTCTGATTGTAGCCAGTAAAAAGGTTTAAGTTAATCATGAAAAAATTTGAAAATGATTTAATCTTAAGAGTATTGAAAGGACAAAAGTCTGAGCGGGTACCAGTCTGGCTCATGAGGCAGGCAGGCAGATACTTGCCGGAATATCGAGCAATTAGAGCTAAATATGATTTTCTTACCATGTGCAAGACCCCGGAAATTGCTTCGGAAGTCACGATCCAGCCTGTTGATATAATAGGTGTTGATGCTGCGATAATCTTTTCTGATATACTGGTTATTCCAGAAGCAATGGGTATGAAATTACTGGTTGAAGAAGGGAGAGGTGGGCCGAGGCTTTTAGATCCACTGAGGACTTCATCAGATATTGCACGGGTACATATTGCCGATTCAGAAAAGGATTTGAGTTATGTGGCCGAGGCGATAAAATTAACCGTAGCTCGACTTAACGGGCGTGTTCCTTTAATTGGATTTTCCGGTGCACCCTGGACACTTATGGCGTATATGGTTGAAGGAAAGGGGGGTGATTTTGTAAGGGCGAGGGCACTTCTTTACGAGGAACCACTTCTTGCGCATCAACTTCTAAGAAAGATAACAGACTCTATTATCAGCTATTTAAGAATGCAGTGCAATGCAGGAGCGGATGTGCTTCAAATTTTTGATACCTGGGCTGGAGTTTTATCAAAGGAACAATATGAAGAGTTCTCTCTTGAATATGTTAAAGAAATCATTGATAGCGTAAAGACCTATGCGCCTGTAATTGTTTTTCCCAAAGGGGTAAACCGCCTGCTAAGGGAGATATCGCATTGCGGAGCTGACGCGGTGTCTATCGATTGGACGGTTCCAATTGATATTGCTGGAATCGAAATTTCTCAGGTTGTGCAGGGCAATCTTGATCCTGCTATTTTGTTTGCTTCAAAAGATACTATTGTCAGGCACACCAATCATATACTTAGGACAGCTCCACGGGGAAGGCATATTTTTAATTTAGGCCACGGGATAATGCCAGGTACCCCTCTTGAAAATGTTAAGGACTTGGTAGAGTTTGTAAGGAATTTTTATCATTGAATTCAAAAATAATGAATTTGCGTTAGCATTTTATCGATAATATTATGCTGGATATGGCAAAGAAAGGGAGAGATGAGTAAAGTTGGTATTGTGCTTTTCAACCTTGGTGGTCCACATTCTCTGGATGACATAGAGGAATTCCTGTACAACCTTTTTATGGATCCATACATTATAAATTTGCCAGTCAACATATCAATAAGGCGCATTTTTGCACATTTTGTGGCAAGGCGCAGAGCGCAAAAGACGCGCTTTTACTACGAGGTGATGGGGGGCAAATCTCCTCAGTATGAGCTCACTTTAAAACAGGCGCGCGCTCTTGAAAACAAGCTCAAACCAGTTGCTGATGTAAGGACCTATGTTGGGATGAGATACTTCAAACCAACTATTGAGGATGCTTACAGGGCACTGGCAAAAGATAACATAGAAAAGGTTATTCTTCTTCCTCTGTATCCGCATTACTCTCGTTCTACAACCATGTCAAGTTTTGAGGAGTGGAACAGAGTTACCCGTGACGCATTAGATCGGATGAAGGTCTTGCAAATCGAGAGCTACCATAACTTTCCTCCCTACATTGAAGCAGTTGCTTCCAGAATTTCTGAAACCCTGGAAAAATTTCCAGCTAGCGTTCGTCAAAATGTGCATATCCTCTTCAGTGCACATGGGATTCCAGAGAGCCTTGTCAAAAAAGGAGACCCTTATAAGTCACAAATTGAGGAGACGGTTAAGCTTGTAGGAGAAAAGTTTGATAACAAATACTCTCTTTCTTATCAAAGTCGAGTGGGCCCTGTCAAATGGCTCGGTCCAAAGACAATGAATGAAATTAAAAGGCTTGCTGAATCATCGGTGAAATATCTGCTGGTTGTTCCAATAAGTTTTGTGAATGAGCATTCCGAAACGCTATATGAGATAAATTACCTTTTTCGTCAGCAGGCAGAATCGTCTGGCATTCTTCAATTTGAGATGATGCCCGCATTAAATGATTCGCCAAGATTTATTGATGCGCTGGCCAGGCTTGTTATTGAAAAGCTAAAAGAGTTTTGATGGCTCCAGTCGCAGGAAAAATCCTGAATAGGTATTAAATTTTAGTTGTTTAAAAAGGTGATGTAATGAAGGTAGCTGTAATAGGAGCCGGTATATCAGGTCTCTCTGCAGGGTTCTTTTTGAAAAAGAACGGTGCAGACGTTACTATTTATGAAAAGAACGATTATCCAGGGGGTACGATCTATTCGAAATATATTAATGGTTTTCTTGTTGAAAGTGGGCCAAACAGTACTTCAGAAACAAATGCCGTAATTGACGAAGTGGTTACTGAACTGGGAATTAAGGGGGAGCTTGTTTACGCTAATGATAATTCCAAGCATAGGTTCATTGTTCGCAATGGCAGGTTAAATGTACTGCCGGAAAATCCTATCAGCTTTATTGCAACACCACTCTGGTCGTTGAGAGGGAAAGTGAGGATTTTTCTTGAGCCTTTTATTGGAAGAGGAAATCATGAGGAATCAATTGCTGAATTTGTTGAGCGCCGTTTGGGCAGAGAAATTTTGGATTATGGAATAAATCCGTTTGTTGCAGGAGTATATGCTGGAAACCCCTCTGAACTCAGCGTGCGCGCTGCTTTTCCCAAGCTTTATGCTCTTGAGGAGAAGTATGGAGGACTTATTAAAGGTACGATAAAGGGTGCACGTGAGAGGAAAAAGCGTCCCGAAAAGGCCAGGATATCAGCTAGACTTTTTTCCTTCAGGAGTGGCATGGGAATTTTGCCCGTCACTTTAGCAAATCGGCTAAAGGATAATATTGTTTATGGTACTGAAATTGAGCGGGTGTTCCCTGCAGGCGAAAACTTTGTCGTGACCTTCCGCAATAATGGCTCGCTTTCTTATGATGCTGTTATCCTCTCCGTACCTGCATATTCAGCGGCGAGAATGGTAATAGAATGGAATTCAACATTAGCCGAAAAATTACTCAAAATAAAATATCCGCCAGTTGCGGTAGCAGTACTTGGTTACCGTTCGTCAGATGTGAAAACTAATGTAAACGGATTTGGATTTTTAGTTCCTGAAGTTGAAAACCGCAAAATACTCGGGAGTATATATAGTTCCAGCATTTTTCCCGGCCGTGCACCTGAAGGGAGTGTGGAACTGACGACCTTTTTGGGTGGTTCGAGGCAGCCGGAAATTGCAATGCTGCAGGACGAACAAATTGTAGAAATTGCTCATAAAGAAAACGCAGAATTGCTGGGGATATCGGCTGGGCCGGTTTTCAGTCATGTTACCAGGTGGGATAGAGCTATACCCCAGTACAATATTGGTCACCTTGAAGTGATGGAACAAATCAATCGAACAGAGTCAGAAAATATTGGTTTTTATGTTTGCAGCAATTACAAGGATGGTGTCTCTGTAGCAGACTGTCTTTTAAACGGCAAGAAGGTTGCCGAGAGAGTCATGGAAGGCGAAAAGATTAAAAAATAGGAATGGGAGATGAGACAGTGAATAAAATAAGTAACAATGAAGTTAAAACCGCAGGAATCTTTCCAGGCGTAAGGATGAGAAGGTTGCGGATGACCGAAACAATTCGTGAAATGGTACGGGAGACAGTATTAAAGCCATCCGACTTCATATATCCAATGTTTGTGGTACCGGGTGAGAAGTTTCGGAAAGAAATTTCTTCTATGCCTGGGGTTTACCAGCTTTCTATTGACCAACTCGTCCGGGAATGTGAAAATGTTATAAAGTCTGGAGTGAGATCGATTATCTTATTTGGAGTTCCTTCACACAAGGATGAGTTTGGATCAGAAGCATATGATGAAAACGGAATTGTTCAAAAAGCTATTCGTGCTTTGAAGAGTGAGTTGCCGGAATTGTTTGTTATCACAGATGTATGTTTGTGTGAATATACATCTCATGGCCACTGCGGTATCGTGAAAGAGGTTAGCAAAGGTAAATTTGAAATTGTAAATGATGAAACATTGGAGCTTCTTGCCAGGGAGTCATTAACCCATGCTGCAGCCGGTGCCGATATGGTAGCGCCAAGTGATATGATGGATGGCCGGGTTGGGGCCATACGACAACTTTTAGATGAGAATGGGTTTGTCAATATCCCGATAATGAGCTATGCAGCAAAATATGCCTCTGGCTTTTATGGACCATTTCGAGAGGCAGCTGAGTCGACTCCACAGTTTGGAGACCGAAAAAGCCATCAAATGGATCCTGCTAACTCCAATGAAGCCTTGCGTGAAGTGCTCCTTGACATTCAGGAGGGGGCTGATATTGTCATGGTGAAGCCTGCGTTGCCATATCTCGATGTTGTTTATCGGGTTAAGCATGAGTATAACATGCCCACAGCTGCTTACCAGGTCAGCGGTGAGTATTCAATGATTAAAGCAGCAGCGCGTAACGGATGGCTTGATGAACAACGAATAATTATGGAAACCCTCACCGCAATAAAACGTGCTGGGGCCGATCTGATACTCACCTATTACGCAGTGGAAGCGGCAAGACTTTTAAAACCATGATTCGTTTCTTCAGTACTCATCAGGGGCAGGTATACTGTTATTTGTAAAAAACTTCATGGAAAGTGTACTGATAACCGGAGCTACTGGGTTCCTCGGGTCGAACCTCTCTCTAAAGCTTCAGAAGAGTGGATACAATGTGACCGCTTTTGTCAGAAAGGTATCCAATCTTCTGACTCTTGAGGAATTTGGCGGAAGTTACTCATATGGAGATATTTTAAATATCAATGATTTACTTCGTGCAATGAAAGGGATCGATTATGTCTTTCATACTGCTGGACTGGTGAGTTTTGACAATCGACTGCGCAATGATTTGTATAAAGTGAATGTCCTGGGAACACGTAATGTTGCCGAAGCTGCACTCCATTCCGGTGTAAAGAGATTGGTCCACACCAGCACGGTTGCAGCTTTAGGTCTTCGCTACGATGGGAAATTAATAGATGAAAATACCTTTTATAACGCATCTGGTTTAGGTATTGCATACCGTGACACAAAGCACCTTGCAGAGCAGGAAATTATGAAGATGGTAGAGAGGGGGCTTGATGCTGTAATAGCAAATCCAGCATCTATTTTTGGACAAAGAGATATTTATTTTCATTCAGGGGTTCTGTTAAAGTTTTTGAAGGGGAGAAGGTTCATTCCGTATTTGGAAGGAGGAATGTGTGTTGTTGGGGTCGATGATGTTGTTGAGGGTGAAATTTTAATGCTGCATAAAGGACGTAAGGGAGAAAGATACATTCTTGGCGGTGAAAATTTAACGTTTTTGGAACTGTTCTTAATTATCAAGGAGGTTCTGGATGGGTCGGGTCCTATTGTAAATATTAAGGTTCCAAGAACTGTTGCATACGGTATTTCAAAAATTCTGGAGGGATTATCAACACTGACAGGGATTCAGCCAGCGCTGACCCCGGGCCATGTTATCAGTTCAAAAATACCTCATTATTATTCTTCGAAAAAAGCAGAATCAGAATTAGGCTACACTTATCGCCCGATAAGAGAAGCAATAGAGAAAGCATACGCGTGGTATAAGAGTCAAAATTTAATTTGAGGTGCAGATGAAAAAGGATAAATCGAAACATGTCAATCTGGCTACGAGGAAAAGCAGTAAACTTTTCACAGAAGCCAAGAAATTTCTCCCAGGCGGTGTAAACTCGCCGGTTAGAGCATTTAAGTCTGTTGGTCGTGATCCTCTGTTTATTACCAGGGCAAAGGGTCAGTTTGTTTATGATGTGGATGGGAACAAATACATTGACTATGTCGGTTCATGGGGACCTGCAATACTTGGCCATGCTCATCCATCTGTTGTAGGTGCAGTAAGATCTGCCGCATTAGATGGAACGAGCTTTGGAGCTCCGACGGAAAAAGAGATTAAGATGGCAAAACTTGTTTGTCGGATGCTCCCTTCTGTGGAAATGGTAAGGATGGTTAACAGCGGGACTGAGGCTGCAATGAGTGCAGTAAGATTGGCACGAGCCTTCACCGGAAAGGAATGTATCATAAAATTTTCTGGTTGTTATCATGGGCATTTCGACAGTTTTTTAATTAAAGCTGGTTCAGGTGTTGCCACATTCGGGACACCCGATTCACCTGGAGTTCCAAAAGGACTTGCTGAAAAGACCCTCCTGGCATCTTTTAATGACTTAAGTTCTGTCAAAAGGCTTTTCGATCAAAGGAAAGATGACATTGCTGCCGTAATTTTAGAACCTGTTGTTGGAAATATGGGAGTTATACCGCCTGCTGGCAGTTTTCTTCAGGATTTAAGAGAAATTACCAGGTCGGAAGGTGTTTTATTAATCTTCGATGAGGTTATGACGGGGTTCAGGCTGGCACCAGGGGGTGCACAGGAATTATTCGGGATCATTCCCGATCTGACGGTATTTGGTAAGATTATTGGTGGAGGACTCCCGGTCGGTGCTTATGGTGGTCGGGCGGATATAATGCGGCTGGTCTCGCCTGAGGGGCCCGTATACCAGGCAGGTACGCTGTCAGGTAACCCTCTTGCAATGGCAGCAGGACTGGCACAGCTGCAAATTCTTCTTTCAAATAAAATGTTGTATAAGCAACTTGAGAAAATGGGGGAATACCTTGAAGATGGGATCAGAGATAATCTGAGAAAACTCGGATTGAAGTGGCAGTTTAATCGCGTCGGGAGTATGTTTACATTATTTTTTACAGAAGCTCCAGTTTACGATTACGATTCAGCAATGACCAGTGATACAAAAAAGTTTGCTCGTTACTTTTTTGAAATGCTTAATCAGCGAATTTATATCCCTCCATCACAATTTGAAGCAGCCTTTATTTCAACTGCACACACGGAGAGAGATATTGAAAAGACAGTTGAGGCTAATTACAACGCTTTGAAGAAGGCTACTTAAGTAATCCACGCATCTCAGGTGGATTCTGATTGGTGATGAAGTTAAGCAAGAGAACGGCTTACTTTATTTTTGTTGTTCCTGGGTTAATCCTGTCTTTCTCGGTCTGTACAAAATTCCAAAAGGAACTACTATAAGGTAGCCGATAAAGAGAAGGATTGGAACGAGGTAAAGTGGGATAAATCCGTAAACTGAATTGTTTAAAGCAAGCAAGGTATAAGTAGCAGCAATTAAAATTGCACCTGCAGCGATTATCTTATAGTTAGCAGGTTTTAAAGGCATTTCAGTTGGTACCTTTGCTCGCCTTCGTTCGGTCTTTCTCATCCCTTTTATTTTTCTTGCCATTTTTAATTCACCTTTTAACAAAAATATACATTTGAATAGTTGATTATTCAACTACGTTGAAACTTTTAAGGATATCAAATATATTATGAAGTATTCCGAAAAGGATATTAGAAGCAAGGAAAAAACCAGCTTGAATTTTCAATTCAAAAAGGAGATTATCTGATGGCGACAATGATAACTGAAGAGTGTATTAACTGTGGTGCATGTGAGCCGGAATGTCCCAATACGGCCATATATGCAGGCGGCGTCGAGTGGGAGCTCTTCGGAGAGAAGCACCCAGCTCTCTCAAATGATTTTTATTACATTGTTCCGGACAAGTGCACTGAATGCGTAGGGCATCACGATCAAGAGCAATGTGCAGCAGTGTGTCCAGTAGATTGTTGTGTACCTGATCCAAATCACGTCGAAACTGAAGAACAACTTTTTGAAAAAGCGATTAAACTAAATCCTGAGCTTGCAGGCACTGAACTTTCTGCAGCAAATTCTAAATATCGCAAATAAAATTCAGTTTTCTAGACTAACCGTATAAAGGTCGGGCTGGTAAGGTCCCGACCTTCTTTATATAAATTGTACGAGAGGAGTCGAACAGCCAATGAGGGTAGGTAATTATGATGTCAGGGCACTTGATGGGGGAAGGTTCAGACTCGACGGTGGAGCAATGTTTGGGATTATTCCAAAAGCACTCTGGAGTAGGACAAATCCATCAGACGAACAGAACAGGATTGAGTTAGCATTACGCGTGATGTTAATCAGGGGCGAGGGGAGAGTCATACTTGTTGACACTGGAATTGGTACAAAGTGGGACAGTAAGTTTCGAGAAATATATGCTGTAGACCAGACTCGAAACAGCCTTCAAAATTCTTTAGAAAGTTTTGGGCTGAAGCCAGCTGATATAACTGATGTTATAATTACCCACCTTCATTTTGACCATGTTGGAGGTGCAGTCTCTGTCGACAAAGATAGAAAAATTGTTCCAGCTTTTTCAAACGCTGTTTATCACATTCAAAAAAGACAATATGAATGGGCTCTTAAGCCTACAGAAAAGGATCAGGCCAGCTTCATTATGGAGAATTTCGTACCAATTTGGGAAAGCGGGCAGGTCAACTTCCTCGATGGTGAAGTCGAGCTTTATCCTGGAATATTTATTAAACTTTCTGATGGACATACAATTGCACAGCAATTGGTTATTATCAGAGGTGACGGCGTAACCATTTTTCATCCGGGTGATATGATTCCGACCTCCACTCATGTTCAATTGCCTTATATTATGGGGTATGATAATTATCCTCTTATTACGCTTGAAGAAAAGAAAAGGTATCTCTCACGTTGTGTGGACGAAAGATGGGTGGTTTTCTTTGAGCACGACCCGCTGGTTGACGGTGCTTACATTGAGAGGACAGGCAAGGGATTCAGGGCGGGTCATGTGGTTAGTTTTTAAATTCAAGAAACTTTTACAATAGTTAACTCAGGCCGTAGATGACATACCAGGTGGATATGGTAAAAAATGGTTTGATAAAGGTTGCTGATTCCAATCAACTTCGCAGCAAAGGAAGTATTTTGTTCAAAATAGAAAACATAGAAATTGCAGTGGTCGATCTGGGAAACGAAGTTTCAGCGTTTATTAATTCCTGCCCCCATCAGCATACAAGGTTGGTCGATTCATCTGGTTGTCAAAGGAACGGTAGTGTTATAACCTGTCCAATGCACGGATGGTCATACGATCTTAGAAATGGACACTGTGTGACGGGGAGCGGGAGATTGAGGATTGTGAAGCTGGAGGTTAAAGGGGATGAACTTTTTATAAATTCTGATGATTTGACAAAGATGTGGTAAATGATCAGTGCACAGTTAATTAAACGTATAGCCAGAGAAGAAAGCTTTGACCTCGTAGGGATATCCAAGATATCCCGATTAGACCCTGAAGCTGAGAGGCTTGGAGAATGGATTCGGCGGGGATATGATGCAGATATGGACTGGATAAAGCGAAGTTATGAGAAAAGGGTGGATCCCGGAAGGATTCTCGAAAATGCTAAAACTATTATATCGTTTGGGAAGAACTATTATACACCATTTTCAATAAGCGGCGGTTCACTTAAAATCTCGCGATATGCCTGGGGTGATGACTATCATATAATTTTAAACAGAAAGCTGAAAAACGTTGTTGTTAAATTGAAAGAGCAGTCTAAGGAAGGCAACTTTGTCTATTATTGTGATACTGGACCTGTAATGGAGAAAGCCTGGGCAAATCGCGCCGGGTTGGGATGGGTGGGAAAGAACACCAATTTAATAAATCAAGAAATCGGTTCATGGTTCTTTCTTTCAGAAATAATTACGGACGTGGAGTGTGATGAATATGATGTCCAGGCAATGGATCACTGTGGAACCTGTAGAAAATGCCTTGATGCATGTCCAACGAATGCACTTGTTGAGCCATACGTACTTGATTCCAATAAGTGTATTTCTTTTTTGACAATTGAAAACAAGAAAAGTTATATAGAACCCAATATTGCAGGTCGTTTAGAGGGCTGGATTTTTGGCTGTGATATCTGTCAGGAGGTTTGTCCATGGAATCAGAAATTCCAGAAACCTACAGAAGAAAGTGAGTTTTATCCACGCAAAGGTAATTTGAATCTGAAAGCCGAAGATGTTCATCAAATGTCATTAGAAGAGTTCAATGCCCGTTTTTGGAAAAGTCCGGTAAAGCGGGCAAAGCTCACTGGTTTGAAACGAAATATCACTGCCTCCAGCAATGAGGTATATAGAGAATATTAACCTTAAGGAGAAAATATGGCACATAAGAAAGTAGTTATAATTGGTTCAGGTCCGGCAGGGCTTACTGCAGCAATATACACGGCAAGGGCAGAGCTGGAACCTATTGTTTTTGAAGGGAGTCAACCTGGTGGACAGCTTACCATAACTACCGAAGTTGAGAATTATCCGGGTTTTCCTGAGGGCATTATGGGGCCTGAACTCATGGACATAATGAAAAAACAAGCTGAGAAGTTTGGTGCCAAATGCCTTTTTAAAGATGTAACAGAAGTGGATTTCTCAAAACGGCCATTTACATTGAAAAGTGGTAATGAAGTTTACACAGCTGATGCCGTAATTATATCCACAGGAGCTTCAGCCAAGCTACTCGGGATAGAGTCTGAAAAGCAGCTAATGGGTTACGGAGTGTCTGCATGCGCCACATGTGATGGATTCTTCTTTAAAGACCAGGAGGTTGTGGTTGTCGGTGGTGGAGACACTGCAATGGAAGAAGCAACGTTCCTTACAAAATTTGCAAGCAAGGTAACTGTTGTGCATAGGCGCGATACACTTCGTGCGTCGAAGATTATGCAGGAACGTGCGTTCAGCAATGCTAAAATAGGATTTGTGTGGAACTCTGTTGTTGACGAAATTCTTGGAGTGGAAGAAAAGAGGGTCCGTGGAGTAATCCTTAGAAATGTCGTTACAGGTGAAAAGACGGAGATGAAGTGCGATGGGGTTTTTGTTGCAATTGGGCATCAACCAAACACGTCGCTGTTCAAAGGTCAGATAGAAACTGATGAAGTTGGGTATATAATTACAAAACCAGGTTCGACTGAGACGAGTGTCTCTGGAGTTTTTGCAGCTGGTGATGTTGCAGATAAGAAATATCGCCAGGCAGTCACTGCTGCTGGAACCGGCTGCATGGCAGCAATAGATGCAGAAAAATATCTGGAAGCCCTATATCATAAACCTAATCATTGAATGTATAACAATTAAATTGGCTAACTGCATACAGAGGATGATCTGGTTTGAAATTCTAAACTTATTAAATGAAATTTAGTTAACGTAATGGAACTAACAACCCGAAAAAAGATAATTTTGGTTGGTGATAGGGTCTTGATTGCACCCGATGTGGAAGAAAGCAGGACAGAGCATGGACTTTATCTTCCGCCAGGCGTCAAGGAAAAGGAAAAAGTTCAGGGCGGTATGGTTGTTCAGGTTGGTCCAGGATATGCAATTGCAAATCCAAATTATATTGATCAGGAGCCATGGTCAACTTCCCCCAGGGAACCTGTCAAATACATTCCTCTGCAGGCAGAAATTGGAGATTATGCCCTTTTTTTGAGAGAAAATGCGGTTGAAATAGAATATGAAGGACTGAAATACTATATCGTATCACATTCTTCAATTTTAATGCTTGTCCGCAAGTCTGATATTGAATCTGTGATTTGACCGGCAAGTATCCCGGCTGAAGCTCTGATAATTGCAATGAGGTTTTTATTAATACGGTTAGGTTAATCGGCATACAAAGAAATTCAACCTGAAAGTGGGGTAAGTATACTGAAAGTCACAACGAAGTATTATATTCTATTGTAAGAAGAGGTGTCTTAAGGAGTGTCCTCAGAAAGGGTTAAAGTAAAGATAAGTCGGGTGTCTGATAAATTTTTAGATATCCCTTTGCCATCTTACATGACAACCGGGTCTGCCGGGATGGATTTGTTCGCTGCTGTTGAGGATTTTGTTGTAATCGAGCCGATGACAGCTGTTTTAATTCCGACAAATTTAAGGATTGAGTTGCCTGCAGGATATGAAGCCCAGGTCCGCCCAAGAAGTGGACTTGCTGCAAACCATAAGATAATGATGTTAAATTCTCCTGGTACGATTGATTCCGACTTCCGGGGTGAAATAAAAGTTATCCTTTTCAACATTGGAGAGAGAGCATTTACCGTGAACCGGGGAGATCGGATAGCGCAGATGGTCGTCGCAAGGTACGCCTTTGTTGAGTGGGAAGAATCCACTTCAATTGAAGATACGGTACGTGGATCGGGTGGATTCGGATCTACAGGAAGGTAAAGGTATGGTTTACCTGGCATATCACAAAGTTGACACCAAGTTCGAATTTGGCATGACAACTACGAAACCGGACAAATTTCGAAAGCATATTTGTGGGTTAATAAAAGCCGGATTTTCGTTTAAAGACTTATTGTCGAATTCTGTTAAGCTCACTTTTGATGACGGCTATGAATGTTTTTATAAGAATGTGGTACCGGTTCTGGATGAATTCGGTATAAAAGCGATGGTCTTCCCCATAGCTGGTTTTGTCGGCTTGACGAACAGTTGGGATATAAAGCTCTCGTTCAAGAGGTATTGTCATATGGATAGAAGACAAATTCGCGAGGTGGCTGCCATGGGTCATGAGGTAGGGAGTCACACAATGCATCATTATGATCTAACTTTGCTTAGCTCGGCAGGAGTGCGAAGTGAATTGGAAGAATCCAAAAAAGTTCTTGAGGACATAGCAGGCAGGGAAATAAGTTCGCTTTCTTTTCCATTTGGAAGATTTAATCAAAGAGTGATTGAGATTGGAAATGAAGTTGGCTATCGATCCTTCTTTGGGCTCGGTTCTTTTTCTAAGGAAGGAGTTATTCCCCGAATACCTGTCTACCGATATGACACAGCTGCTGCAGTAATAAGAAAAGCAAAGATGAACAGGGCAGATATAGCAATTGCAGATGCAATTCACTCATTTTCTGCAATTTCAGCTAAAAGATCTCTGTCGAAAAATGGTTTTCAGGTTAATAAAGAAATTTGCCTGTGAACAGTGACCACAACTGAAGATAAGTCAGAAGAAATAATATCAGCCGACAAATCTGCTGAAAGTCAAATATTCTTCTTCAAGCATCCGGGGTGGGTTCTTTTGCTGATTGGCTCACTTGCACTTGTAGTTCTGGGCTATTCAGTCCGACAGGTTTTCAGTCCTATTTTCGCCTACATCTTTTTCCTGTTAGCTGTTTATCCCTTAAGGCGCGACAGGTATATCCGCCACTTAATTTTTCTGGCAACCATCGTATTTGGATACTGGTTTACAGTTGAGGTTGCCGGAGCTATTCTTCCTTTCATAGTATCGTTTATCATAAGCTTTATTTTTCTTCCTGTAGTTTCAGCTTTGGTAAAAGCCAAAGTACCTCGCTTAATTGCAATTGCAATTGTGCTGGTACTCCTGCTGGGTTCTATTGGCACACTGGTGGTTGTGGTTATGCCAATGGTATTCAGTCAATTTCAAAATTTTCTCAATGCCATCCCAACTCTCGTCAGCGAAGTCAGAAATTCACTTAACGCGGTCGTTGCAAGAGGTTTTTTTGTGTTCACTCCAGAAAATCAGGGTTTACAGCAGGGGGTAATTAGTGAAATATCCGGCCGAGTTGAGGAGATTGTAAGAGCAATACCAAATGGGATTTTGAGCTTTGTTGGTCAGGTGGTTTATGCTCTAACCAAGATGTTAAATCTTGTTCTTGTACCGTTCTTAAGTTTTTACATAATGAAGGATTATGATCTCATTAAGCATCGGGTAAAGATGCTGTTCCCCAAACGATATCGCCAGCGAGCTTCAGAGATTTACATAATTATTGATAAAATACTGGGCAGCTATCTTCGTGGTGCGTTGACAGTCTCTCTTGTCAACGCAACTGTAATTACATCTCTAATGACGATATGGGGTGTGAAATATCCTTTGATGATTGGTTTAATATCAGGCTTGCTGGATTTGATACCTTATTTTGGGATCATTGTCAGCACAACTGTGGCTGTTTTGATAGCTTTGTTTGGAGACAATCCTGGGTTCCAGGTTGCTATGGTTCTTGTGTCATTTATTGGAATGAATCTGACAGAGACTACGATTCTCTATCCGAAAATAATTGGTTCGAGAATTGGGGTTCATCCTGTTGTTTTAATTCTTGCTCTTTTTATTTTTGGTTACTTTCTGGGATTTCTGGGGCTGTTAATTGCTGTGCCGACGACAGCAATCATAATTGCTTTGCGCAAATATTATGAACTTAATTTCAGGGTGCGGGAATGAGTTCTACACTTTACGTAGTTTCAACACCAATTGGAAATTACGACGACATAACATTGCGGGCGCTGAACGTATTAAGAAGCGTTGATTTCGTAATTTGTGAGGAATTGAGTCAGGGGAAAAGGCTTCTCAGGTATTACGGAATTGATAAACCTTTAGAGGCTTTAAATGAGCACAACGAAGCTTCCGATGCTGAGGTGACAGCCAATCATATAAAGGAGGGGGCAGATGCTGCTCTAATCTCGGACGCCGGTACGCCGGTATTTGCAGACCCGGGTGCTCGATTGATACATATTGCCCTTCAAAAGGGCGTGAGGGTTGTGCCGGTGCCGGGTCCATCTTCTTTAATGACAGCGCTTGTTGTATGTGATTTTAATATTGATAAATTTTACTATGCAGGTTTTTTGCCAAGGAAGGCGAACAAGCGGATTCAGGTGCTTAAAGATATAGCTGCAATGCAAACCGTGTCGGTCATAATGGAAGCACCGTACAGATTTCGACCCCTGGTTGAAGATTGTCTTAAGACTTTTGGGAGGAAAAGGAGAGCTATGGTGGCAGTGGATCTTACCATGCCTTCAGAGAAAATTATGCGAGGAACCCTTGAATCAGTCTATGAAGAATTTGTTAAAGCTCCGTTTAAAGCTGAATTCATCCTTGTCATTGATGCGCCTGGCAGCAATTAGCCTAATTTTTGCATCTGGCATTTTATTTGGTGGATGTGTTGAGCGTCCTCCTATACCTGAGGAAAAATTTGCAAAAATATATGTACAGCTTCAACTGCTCGATATCAGGTACGGACAACAGAATGAATTGCACCGTGAAAAAATAGACTCTTTGCTTCGATCCTTCGATGTTTCGAGAGAACAAGTGAAATCAACGATTGATTGGTACAGCAGGTCACCAGAAAGATGGAAGAGTCTTTTTGTTAAAGTGGAATCAGAAATAGGTTCAAGAAACAAAAACTCATTTATCGTCCCCCGCTGATAATTTTTTGAGTAAGGTTAATTTCGGCTATTTCGCAGTCAGCAATTTTGCGTCGTATCTCAGTAACATCGGTTCCAATACTGAGCTCCTTTGCGATTTTCTCAAATTTATCCCGTCTGATTAATTGCTTGTAATTGACAGTCAATCCCACCTTTTCAAGCTCTTCAAATTTGTCCAGTATCGTCTGAACAGGGAGGTTCAACGCTTGAGCAATTTCCGTCATGGTTAATTTTTCAAGGTAAAGCTCATAAAGTCTTCTCAAAGGAGGTAGAAGGTCTACAGGCTCCGGATATGAAAAATCGATACAGACCTGCAAAAATCGGCTTACAATTTTCTTGTTTGATGAAAATGTCGAGGGTAAAAATTTCATTATTTCATTTTCGGTCAACGGTCGTAAATTTGACATTTGTACGAGATTTTCTTCGGAACAGATTGCAAACGGAGGCACTTTAAACTCCGACGCCAGATTTCTCCTTTCTTCTCTAAGCGCACGATAAAGGGACTTTTGAAATACAGCTACCTTTTTTTGAGGCGGGGCATAACCTTTTGAAAGGAATGTCATCCCACGTTGAGTGAGAGATAGTAGTGGATGCAAACCTGTGTTTTTTCTTATATAATCGTGCCGCAAGAGGAAATCTAAAGCCCCAGCAATTTTGTCCTCAGGATATTCAGATAAAATGCCATAGAATTTCTGCAGTTGCTCCGGGGTTTTCCTTTTTGTCAATGACCCTTTTAGAAGCTTTAATATAATATTTCCGTCAACTGTGTTATTTGCCAGCATCAGCATCTCCAGAATTTTCATCACAATTGATTTTTCCACAGAACCTGATGATGTAAACCTCCTTTCTTTGAGACAGTTATCGCAGTTTCCGCATCCATTCTCAAGTTTATCTCCACCAAAATATTCAAGAATCACGTTCATTCTGCATTGATTGGTTGTAGCGTATTCAACCATTTGCTTTAATTTGAGTTCATTGTTCTTTTTTAGCTGTTCAATGATTTTAAAATTTAAAGGATGGGTTTTTTCATCAAGTCTTTCTTTCAACATTATGAAAGTTGTTCCGTCAGAAACGGGTTTATAATTAATGATGCCTGAACGGTTGAGAATTACAAGTGTTTTCTCTATTGACGAAGGGGAGATCCCTGTATTCTTTGACAATTCTTCGAAGTCGATGTAATGTGGTGCCGATGCTATTGAAGAACCATAAATACGGAGTAATGAGTCAAGTACTGCCTTTGTCTCAATTGATGACGTCCTGTCGATTACGCGTCGAACGGAAGAGACATCCAGAATTGATCTTACTGTCCCCAAACCTGTGTTACCGGGCATAATCTTAATCAAATTGTGCTGTGACATTATTCGAAGAACAGAGTCAACAGTGCGTGAGTTCAGATTCAGTTTTTTCCCGATTTCCGCTGTCGATATAGTAATGTATTCGTTCAATCTTGTGCCAACAGGAACCTGAAAAGAGTCAAAAATATGTTTATAGACCCTTAGGAAATCCTCCTCTGGTGGATACAATGTTTCTATAAAAAATTTGTGAACATTGACATCCCGTTCGTGAAAGAGGAGCAGACATTCTGAAGGCAAGCCGTCTCGTCCGGCCCGACCAGCCTCCTGGAAGTATGATTCAAGCGAGCCCGGTATTTCATAGTGCACAACAAAGCGAACGTTCTTCTTGTTGATTCCCATTCCAAACGCATTGGTTGCTATCATGATAGCGTTGGATTCAGAAAATAAATGCTGAGCTCTGGATCTCTCGGCTTCTGTTAAGCCTGCATGATAACGGAGTACCTGGAAACCTCTGGCTTTAAGTATTTCGAAAAGTTCGTCTACGCTCTTTCTGGTTGCAGCATATATTATTCCTCCTTCATTTTGACGGCTTAGAAATTTTGTGATTGAATTTGTCCGGTTGGATTCGGATAAAACCTGTAAATGCAGGTTGTCGCGAGCAAAACCGGTTACATAGACCCGTGGACTGCGCATCTTAAGTTGAGTAATAATATCATCTTGCACATCTGGAGTTGCTGTTGCCGTCAGGGCGAGTAGTGGAGGGGATTTGACAAATTCGGCAAATGATGGAATCTGCAGGTAACTGGGCCTAAAGTCGTGTCCCCACTGACTTATACAGTGAGCTTCATCTACTGCAATGAAAGAAATTTTTGTGCTTGATAAAAGTTCTTTAAATCTTGCTCCCTGCAATCTTTCCGGTGCCACGTACAGCAACTTGAATTTTCCTCTAATTGCAGAGCGAATACGGTTTTGAACCTCAGTCCACTCAAGTGTGCTGTCTACA
>JBMFVE010000001.1:88989-158015 GCA_049966155.1 Candidatus Kryptoniota bacterium | reverse complement strand
GTACAGCAACTTGAATTTTCCTCTAATTGCAGAGCGAATACGGTTTTGAACCTCAGTCCACTCAAGTGTGCTGTCTACATGGGTAGCAAATGCCCCATAAGAATTTAATTGCTTTACCTGGTCTTTCATCAAACTAATAAGTGGAGTAACGACAACAGTGAGCCCGTCCAGCAAAAGTGCAGGCAGTTGATAACAAATTGATTTACCTGCTCCTGTTGGCATCACGGTGAGTGTATCAAATCCGTTTAATATTGAGATTATAATTTCTTCCTGTCCTGGGCGGAAGTCGTTAATTCCAAAAAATTTATGAAGCGATGCATAAATTCTTTCTTTCGAGATATACATATTTCAATTTAATTCAATTTCGTAAAAATCGGAGGTTGATTTGACGCGAATGTGTTTTGCAATTAACTTTTATCATGACAATTTAAATTATGTTGAAATAAATTTCGTTAAATGATAAGTGTAAAAAAGGAAAGTAAATATGTTTTCGACCGTTAGGTACTTTATTAAGACGAGCATAGTGTTTCTAATACTTGGCATGCTGACAGGTCTTCATATTATGCTGTCTGAATACCTATTTCATACTGGTTATGGGTACAGTCTTGTATCGGCGCATACGCACATAATTCTGGTTGGCTCAGTAATGATGATGATAATGGGTGTTGCTTTGTGGTTCTTCCCGAGACCTGAAAAAGAGGATAAAAGGTACAACCCTGACCTTATTCGGTTTACATATTTTACAATGACTGCATTTACGGCACTGAGGTTTCTGGTAGAAGTTGGAATGGCTTATGTCAATCTTTTGATTTTGACTTATCTGGATCTCATTTCTGGATTTGGACAAATTGCATCGATGATTTTGTTTTTCTATTCGATCTGGGGGAGGATAAGGCCTATTGGTAGCGCAATAAGAGAGGCAAAAGGTGAGAAATTTTGATTTAGTGCTTTTTAAAAATGGTTGGGGTTCAAAGTAAGAAGTAGCGATTACAAAATTGGTGCCGAAGAGTAGGCCGATGCTGATGGGAGCAGGAGGTAAGCAGGCACATCTCATTGAAATAAGGTAACTTGTAAAAAATTCTTTTTTGCCTTGATTTTTTATCTACTTTTATTAAATTTATTGGCTCAAGTGTAAGGCTGGCGTAGCTCAGTTGGTAGAGCAGCTGACTTGTAATCAGCAGGTCGGGGGTTCAAGTCCCTTCGCCAGCTCGGAACTGAGTCGAAAGTTCTTTTAAAAATCTGTCGGGCGGACGCCGGAGTTGGAGAGCCGGGGCGGACTGTAAATCCGTTGGCTTACGCCTTTGGGGGTTCGAATCCCTCGCCGCCCACGTAAGGTTTAAGTTACATGTGGCACCGGCAGAGGTTGAAGGAGCGTCGCCAGTTAGTGCCATTTCTTTTTGTTTTTTTGAGATTGTGTGCAAAGCTGCGGGAGTAACTCAGTTGGTAGAGTCACAGCCTTCCAAGCTGTTGGTCGCGGGTTCGAGTCCCGTCTCCCGCTCCAGTCGCACGTTTAATTATGTTTTTGCTCGGCTATTGCTCACGTAGCTCAGCTGGTAGAGCAACGCCTTGGTAAGGCGTAGGTCACGGGTTCAAGTCCCGTCGTGAGCTCGGCAAAGTTAAGGGAAAAAGATGAGAGACATAATAACATTAGAATGTACAGTTTGCAAACATCGCAATTATACAACAACCAAGAACAAGCGTAAACAAAGCGGTCGGGTGGAATATAAAAAGTATTGTCCCAACTGTAATAAGCACACTCCCCACAAGGAGACGAAATAGCTTTGCGATACGTCAGTAGCTCAATTGGCAGAGCAGCGGTCTCCAAAACCGCAGGTTGGGGGTTCGAGTCCCTCCTGACGTGCACACAGACAGGTATGTTATTATGAGAGAGAAGATTATAGCTTTTTTTGATGATGTTGTAAAAGAAATGAAGAAGGTAACCTGGCCAACGAAGGATGAGTTAAAGGATTCGACAGGTATAGTTTTAATTGGAACTTTAATAATAGCAGTGTTTATTTATGCCGTGGATACGATTGTGAATATGCTTTTAAGGGCTATTTTATGAGTGAAGCTAAAGTATCGACAAAAAAGTGGTATGTTGTACGCACTTATACAGGTCAGGAAAGTAAAGCAGTTGCCTATTTGCAGAGCCAAATGAAGGAATCCGGACTCTCTGATAAGTTTGGCGAGATAATTATTCCAACTGAGAAAGTACCGGTTATTACTGAAGACGGCAAAAAGCGTGTCAAGACTCGCAACTTTATGCCAGGCTATGTGATGATTGAGGCAGAGATGGATGACAAAGTAAAAAGTTTTATTTTGAGTACCCCCTCAATTATCAGTTTCGTCGGTCCAAAAGGCGAGCCGAGCCCTCTTAGGCCTGATGAGATAGTTAGGCTTAAAGGGCGTCTTGATGAACGCGAGGAGCAGCAAGTTCTTGAAGTTCCTTACAAAGTCGGTGACAAAGTGAAGATAACAGGCGGCCCCTTTACTACATTTAAAGGAGAGGTTTCTGAAGTGAATGAAGATAGAATGAAGCTCAAGGTTACTGTGACGATATTTGGGAGGCCCACTCCTGTTGAATTGAGCTTTACAGAAGTTGAATTAGAAAGATAAATTCGGGTGAAATATGGCTAAAAAAGTTGTAGGTTTTGTTAAGCTGCAAATCCCCGCCGGTCAGGCTACCCCAGCGCCACCGGTTGGCCCTGCGCTGGGTCAAAAGGGAATAAACATTATGGAGTTCTGCAAGCAATTTAATGCCCGTACTCAGGATAAGCAGGGCTTGATTATTCCTGTGGTAATTACTGTTTACTCTGATAAATCGTTTACTTTTATAACGAAGACTCCACCCGCTGCTGTGCTTCTCATGAAAGAGGCGAAGATTGAGAAGGGGTCGGGCGAGCCCAATCGAATTAAAGTGGGCAAAGTCACAAAGGAACAGGTGAGAAAAATTGCCGAAACAAAAATGCAGGATTTGAACACTTCAGATGTTGAATCGGCTATGAGCATGGTTGAAGGAACCGCCCGCAGTATGGGAATTTTAGTAGAAGGATAAAAAAGAGTTTTGAGATATGAAAACGAGCAAAAGGTATAAATCGCTCCAGTCATTGATTGACAGGAGGCGAGAGTACTCAATTGAAGAAGCTATCGAAAAAGTCAAAGAAACAGCAAAGGCTAAGTTTGATGAGTCTATAGACATAGCCGTGCGCCTGGGTGTTGATCCGCGTCATGCTGACCAGGCAGTTAGAGGGACGGTTACACTCCCTCATGGTGTTGGCAGAACGGTTCGCGTGCTGGTTTTGACAAAGCAAGCTCAAAAACAGGAAGAGGCGAAGGCTGCCGGTGCTGACCATGTTGGGTTCGATGAATTCATAAAGCAAATTCAGGAAGGGTGGTCCGACGTTGATGTAATAGTAGCTACTCCCGATGTAATGGGAGAGGTTGGAAAGTTGGGGAAAGTTCTTGGGCCTAAAGGGCTCATGCCCAATCCAAAAAGTGGTACTGTTACAATGGATGTGGGTAAAGCCGTTGCTGAAATCAAAGCCGGGAAGATTGAGTTCCGAGTTGACAAAGCAGGAAATTTGCATGCTGTAGTTGGGAAGGCTTCCTTTGAAAAGGAGAAGCTTATTGAGAACACGAGAGCTTTTTTAGCTGCGGTTAATCGTCTGAAGCCTGCTTCAGCAAAGGGACAGTACATTAAGAATGTAGCCATCTCCTCCACTATGGGTCCTTCAGTGAGAATTGACAAATCTATCGCTTCAAGTATTCATTAATAATAAAGAGTTTACGCACTAAATGCTTCTAAGCCCTAAGGGTGAACAATAAACAATTGAGGAAAAGATGAAAAAGGCTGAAAAGGAACAGGTGGTAGCCGAGGTTTCAGAGCTTGTATCTGGTGCCAGTAGCCTTTTCTTCACGGACTTTACTGGAATGACGGTTGCTGAGAGTAATGAGCTCAGGCGGGAACTCCAGAAAAGTGGTGTAAAGTATAGGGTTGTTAAGAACACGCTGGCAAAGAAGGCGTTAAAAGGAACTTCCTATGGTGAAGGAACCTTTGAATACCTGGAAGGGCCAACGGCTATAGCCTTTGGACTTGATGACCCTGTGGCGCCAGCAAAAGTCCTGAAGAAATTTTTTGACAAAGGCCAGAAACCAAGGACCAAAGTATTTGTGGTTGAAAAGCAGGTTTTTGATGGCAAAAGGTTAGCTGAATTTGCCAGCATGCCTTCTAAGAACGAACTTATGGCTTCTATTTTGGGGAGTCTACAGTCGCCGGTTTCCGGCGTTGCAGGTTCTATATCTGCGGTTATGCGTGACCTTGTTTCTGTAATAGATGAAGTATCGAAAAAACTATCGGCAGCGAAGAGTTAAAAGAAATTTTAAAAGGAGAAATAAAAATGTCAGAAGTAGTTCAAGAGCTCGTTGAGAAAATAAGCAAATTAACTTTACTGGAAGCGTCGGAGCTTAAAAAAGCCCTCGAAGAAAAATTTGGTGTAACAGCAGCGGCACCTGTTATGGTTGCTGGTACAGCTGGAACGGCTGCAGCCAGCACGGCAGCGCCTGCTGAGGAGAAAACCGAATTTGATGTGCATTTAATTAGTGCAGGAGCTCAGAAAATTAACGTTATTAAAGTTGTCAGGGCAGCAACAGGTTTAGGGCTTAAAGAAGCCAAAGACCTGGTTGATGGTGCGCCGAAGGTGGTTAAGGAAGCCCTCTCTAAAGCAGATGCCGAAAAATTGAAAAAGGAGCTTGAGGAGGCCGGTGCAACAGTAGAGCTGAAGTAAACGAACTTTAGCATTCTGTTGAACGTTTATCATCTGAAGCCGGGAGTGGTAAAAGGTAATCCGTTTCGTGCATCCGGGCCGGATTACCTATATTTTTCTCAGGAAAAATTTTTAGAGGAGCGAGACTAAGTTGAAGACTAACAATTCAAACGGATTAGAAACAGAACGCAAAAATTTTGCGAAGATTCCTCAGCGAGTTGACTATCCCGATCTTCTTAATGTTCAAATTGAGTCATTCAAAAAATTTTTGCAAGAGGATGTACCGCCAAAGAAGCGAAAGCCAATGGGTTTGCATGGAGTATTCAAAGCAAACTTTCCAATTTACGATAACAAAGAACATTTTGCTTTAGAATATATAGATTACAGCATAGAAAAACCGAGGTATTCGGTTAATGAATGTGTTGAGAAAGGTCTAACCTACGCCGTTACACTTAAAGCCCATTTGCGCCTTGCCAGTAAAGACCCGGATCCTACAAAGGAAGGGTACATGGAGGCAAAGGAGCAAGAGGTTTATCTGGGCTCCATCCCTTATATGACTGATCGCGCCACATTTATAATTAACGGCGCTGAGCGTGTGGTGGTAAGTCAGCTCCACAGGTCACCAGGTGTTTTCTTTGTTGAAACAGAGCATCCAAATGGAGCGAGAATATGGAGTTCGCGTGTTATTCCAATGCGGGGCGCCTGGCTTGAATTTACAACTGATATTAACAATATACTCTGGGTCTATATTGATCGAAAAAAGAAATTTTATGCAAGTACTTTCTTAAGGGCACTCGGATATGAAAGTGATGAAGAGATACTGCGGCTCTTTAATCAAATTGAGGAAGTTGTTGTCTCAAAAATTGATCTTAATGAATATATTGGGCGCAGGTTGGTTACAGATGTTGCTGATCCTAAAACAGGTGAAGTAATTATTGATGTTCTCCGTTCGTCGGTGGATGAGTGCAAATTGACTGAAGAACACATTGAAAAAATTAAGAAGGCTAACGTAAAAAAATTAAATTTTCTCAGAGCAACGAAGAACAAAGGTGAGGATGTGCTTCTTCTCAATACTCTCCGTGCAGATTCTACATCCTCAAGTGAGGGAGCTCTGAAGAAAATTTATGAAGAACTTCGATCCGCTGAGGCTCAGGATGCAGAAACCGCACGTGGACTTCTTGAAAAGATGTTCTTTAGCGAAAAGCGATACGATCTTGGGAGTGTTGGACGTTACAGGATGAATGCAAAACTATTGCTAAATGTCCCAACAGATGTCACTGTTCTGACAAAAGAAGACATTGTTGCAATTGTTGATTATATGTTGAAGTTGAGACGTGACGAAGGACAAATTGACGACATAGATCATTTAGGAAACAGACGTGTCAAGACAGTAGGTGAGCAGCTTGAAAGTCAGTTTAATCTTGCAATTACAAGAATGGTACGTAATGTCAAAGAACGAATGAACATTCATGACGAGGAAAACTTCACACCTCAGGGACTTGTAAATGCCCGAGTTATTACCACTGTTCTGAACTCATTCTTTGGCACCAGTCAGTTATCACAGTTCATGGATCAAACAAATCCCCTTGCCGAGATGACTCACAAGCGGAGAATGAGCGCTCTGGGTCCCGGCGGACTGACACGCGAGAGGGCAGGTTTTGAAGTCCGTGACGTTCATTATACCCATTATGGCAGGCTCTGTCCAATAGAAACTCCCGAAGGTCCAAATATAGGTCTTATTTCTTCGCTGGCAGTTCACGCACGCGTAAACGATTTTGGTTTTATAGAAACCCCTTATTTCAAGGTAGTCGATGGTATTGTAACAGATGAAATAGTTTACTTAAGTGCAGCTCAGGAAGATGAGTATAAGATAGCACAGGCAAACACGCCGGTTGATGCAAAAGGCAGGATTACAGCAGAGCGAGTTAGGGCACGCTATCATGGTGATTTTATTCTGGAGAGTCCATCTAAAGTTCAATTCATGGATGTTGCGACCAATCAAATTGTAAGTCCAGCAGCAGCTCTCATTCCTTTTCTTGAGCATGACGATGCAAATAGGGCTCTAATGGGCGCCAACATGCAGCGGCAAGCAGTGCCTCTGATAAAGGCAGAAGCCCCTGTTGTTGGAACAGGGCTTGAGAAGAAAGTGGCTGTAGATTCCCGCACTCTAATAATTGCAGAGCACGATGGTGTAGTAAAGTATGTGGACGGTGAAAAAATAATTGTTAAGTATGACATTAACGAGAAATCTGATGAAGCCATTGCAAGTTTCAATGACCTGACCACGGCGGAGTATCGTCTGAGGAAGTTTTTCAGGACAAATCAGGACACTACCGTTAACCAAAAGCCTCTTGTAAGGATAGGCCAGCGATTTAAAAAGGGAGATATATTAGCAGATGGTTGCTCTACTGAAAATGGCGAGTTGGCGCTCGGGAGAAATGTTCTGGTTGCATTTATGCCGTGGCACGGATATAACTTTGAAGATGCGGTGATAGTTAGTGAGAAGCTTGTTGCTGAGGATGCCTTTACATCGATTCACATCCAGGCCCTTGAAACAAGTGTAAGAGATACCAAACGGGGTGAAGAGGAATTAACCCGGGATATTCCAAATGTGTCTGAAGATATGACGAAAGATCTTGATGAAAATGGAATAATCCGGGTTGGCGCGGAAGTGGTTGAAAATGATATCCTTGTGGGGAAGATTACACCAAAGGGAGAGACTGATGTCACTCCCGAAGAAAAGCTCCTTCGCGCAATTTTTGGAGATAAGGCTGGTGATGTGAAAGATGCCTCCCTTAAGGCTCCCCCGGGGATGCGTGGCGTTGTAATTGACACGAAGCTTTTTTCAAGAAAGAAGAAAGATGCCGAATCAAAAAAGGAAGAGAAAAAGCGACTCGAGGAGATTGAAAAGTGGCTTAAGGTTGCAAAAGAAGAGGTTCAGGCCAAGTTGATTGACAAGCTTGAGCAGGTACTCGATGGGGAGATATCTGTAGGGATTCGCGATAAAGATGGTTCGGTGGTGATTAGAAGCGGGACCACTCTTCGAAGGGAAGTTTTTGAAAAAGTGCCAAGTATTGAGAAACTGGATCCGAGTGAAGACTGGGTTGAAAATCCTCGAAAGAATAGGTTAGTAGAGCAAATTTATCACAATTACAGTTTGCGTATACAGGACCTCGAAGAAGAGGCTCGCCGTGAGAGAAATAAAGCAATTACAGGTGATGAGCTGCCGCCGGGAATAGTGCAGCTGGCAAAGGTTTACATTGCTTCCAAGAGGAAGCTTCAGGTTGGTGATAAAATGGCTGGAAGGCACGGTAACAAAGGTGTGGTTTCTATTGTTGTACCCCAGGAGGATATGCCTTTTCTTCCGGACGGTACGCCAGTAGAGATGGTTTTAAACCCCCTTGGCGTCCCTTCTCGTATGAATATCGGACAGCTGTATGAGACAGCCTTAGGTTGGGCTGCAAAAAGGCTCGGGATAAAGTACGCATCTCCAATTTTTGATGGTGCTTCATGGGAAGAAGTTCAAGCCGAACTACGCGCTGCTGGTCTGGATGAAAACTCCAAGACCGTTCTTTATGACGGGAAGACTGGAGAGCCATTTACAAATCAGGTTACTGTAGGATATATGTATATGATGAAGCTTGACCACCTTGTCGAAGACAAGATTCACGCTCGGTCTACAGGTCAGTACTCACTTATTACTCAGCAGCCCCTGGGCGGGAAAGCGCAATTCGGTGGACAGAGGTTTGGCGAGATGGAGGTTTGGGCGTTAGAAGCTTATGGTGCAGCACACGTTTTGCAGGAGATGCTGACAGTAAAGAGCGATGATGTTCCCGGGCGTTCAAAGCTTTTTGAGTCGCTCGTAAAAGGTGAAAACACCCCTGAACCTGGTATACCTGAAGCCTTCAGTGTTCTGGTGCGTGAACTTCAAGGGCTTGGTTTGGAAGTAAAAGTTATGCATGATGGTGAATTTGATCGCAGCAATGAGAAGAAGTAAGAGAATCTTAAGAATTGCCGATCCAAAAATTGGAGGTATTATAAATGCCTAACGTTGATTTTGGGAAGGAACAGCAAGCCACAAGGAAAGTGGTGACTGCAATCCGAGTAAGTTTGGCGTCGCCGGATAATATAATTGACAGATCCCATGGAGAAGTGACAAAGCCTGAAACTATCAATTATAGGTCATATCGACCTGAAAAAGATGGTTTGTTTTGCGAGAAGATTTTTGGCCCGGTGCGTGACTGGGAATGCCACTGTGGCAAATATAAAAAGATAAGATATAAAGGTATAGTATGTGACCGGTGTGGTGTTGAAGTAACGCAAAAGAGCGTGCGGCGAGAGAGAATGGGACATATAACACTGGCCACACCTGTGGTCCACATCTGGTATTTGCGCTCGCTTCCAAGCAAGATAGGAAATCTTCTTGGAATGTCGACAAAAGATCTTGAAAAAATCGTTTACTATGAATCGTATGTCGTGGTACAGCCAGGTGTTGCTAAAGATGAACTGAAGGAACATCAACTCCTTTCGGAGGATGATTATTACAAGATATTGGAAAAATACCCTCACAACAACGAACTGGATGACGAAGATGCGCGCAAAATAATAATAAAGATTGGCGGTGACGCAGTCAAACAAATGTTGAAGCGCGTTGACGTAGATCAGCTTAGCCTTGAGTTGCGTGAGCAGGTTCGCACTGAAAAGTCAGAGCAAAAGCGCATCGACCTTTTGAAACGATTGAAGGTTGTAGAAGCATTTCGTACACGTGACGGTGAGGAATTTGTAAACAAACCCGAGTGGATGGTGCTCGACGTAATTCCTGTCATTCCACCTGAACTTCGTCCGCTGGTTCCACTTGAAGGTGGAAGGTTTGCAACAAGCGATTTGAACGATTTGTATCGCAGGGTAATTATTCGTAACAACCGCTTAAAGAGACTGATTGATATAAAAGCTCCTGAAGTAATCTTAAGAAATGAGAAAAGGATGCTTCAGGAAGCTGTCGATGCTTTGCTTGACAACAGCAGGAGGATTAGCGCTGTCAACTCAGATAATCAGAGAGCTTTAAAGTCTTTATCGGATGTGTTAAAGGGTAAACAGGGGCGGTTTCGACAGAATTTGCTTGGAAAGAGAGTAGACTATAGCGGTCGTTCAGTAATTGTGGTGGGACCAGAATTAAAACTTCATCAATGTGGTCTGCCGAAGGATATGGCGGTTGAACTGTTCAAACCAATGATAATTCGCAAGCTTCTTGAGCGCGGAGATGCAAAGACTGCTAAGACAGCAAGGCGATTGGTCGATCGAAAGGTAAGGGAGGTCTGGGAGGTTTTACCTTCAATTGTCGAAGGCCATCCTGTTTTACTGAACAGAGCACCGACATTACACAGGCTGGGTATTCAGGCTTTTCAACCTGTCCTTGTAGATTCCAAAGCTATCAAACTCCATCCGCTCGTCTGTACTGCTTTTAACGCTGACTTTGATGGAGACCAGATGGCTGTCCATGTACCGCTTTCTTATGAAGCGCAACTTGAGGCAAGAATCCTCATGCTCTCAAGTCATAATTTACTATCGCCTGCACATGGTAAACCTATTGTCCATCCAACGCAGGACATGGTATTGGGTCTATACTATCTTACAAAAATGCGGAAAGTTGAGGGTGAACCGAAGAAAGTTTTTGCCTCTGTGGATGAAGTTAGACTTGCAGTATCTCTTGGAAAGCTTTCATATCATGAGCCGTTGAAATACAAATTAAATGGCAGGTACGAGATTACTACTGCTGGTAGAATTCTTTTTAATGAGATTGTTCCTAAGGAACTGGGCTTTATTAATGAGCTGGTTGGGAAGAGCAAGCTGATAAGTATAATTGCTGAATCTTACAAGAAAGCTGGTCCACTCAGGACCGCCAGGTTCCTTGACGATCTTAAAGATCTTGGTTTTCAGACAGCAACCGAAGCCGGATTATCAATTAATGTCAATGACGTCATAATCCCTGATGTGAAAAAGAAATTTATCGAGAAGGCTGAGCACGAGGTAAAAGAAATTGAAGCCAGCTATGAAGATGGATACATCACCGCCGGAGAGAGATACAATAAAATCATCGATGTTTGGCAGCAGGCAACTAACAGAGTTAGCGATGCTGCATACAAGACACTTGCGGCTTCAAACGATGGCTTTAATTCTATATGGATGATGCTTGATTCTGGCGCTCGTGGTTCGAAAGATCAGGTTAAACAGCTTGCTGCTATGAGAGGTTTGATGGCCAAGCCGCAAAAATCTTTAACCGGGCAGGTCGGGGATTTAATTGAAAACCCGATCATTGCAAACTTTCGCGAAGGGCTATCGATCCTTGAATACTTCATATCAACTCATGGTGCAAGGAAGGGACTTGCGGACACTGCACTGAAGACTGCTGATGCAGGGTATCTTACCCGAAGGCTTGTCGATGTGGCACAGGATGTAGTTGTTACCGAGGAAGATTGCGGGACCATACGGGGAATTTCAGTAAGTGCTATAAAAGATGGTGAAAGAGTACAGGAATCGCTTGTAGAGCGTATTCTTGGACGCGTTGCCCTTTATGATGTGATTGACCCCCTTACAAACGAAGTAATTGTAAAAGGTGGGGAAGAAATTACAGAGGACCTGGCCGAGAAAATTGCAAACACAGCCATTGACAGCGTTGATATCCGTTCTGTTCTCACATGTGAAGCTCAGCGGGGCGTGTGCGTCAAATGCTACGGTAGAAGTCTCGCTACAGGCAAGATGGTTGAAATTGGTGATGCTGTTGGTATTATTGCTGCCCAGAGTATTGGAGAGCCGGGAACGCAACTTACACTCAGGACATTCCACACAGGTGGAACAGCAAGTGTTGAATCGCAGGAGTCAAATGTCGTTGCACCTGCTGATGGAAAACTTAAATTTGAAAATATGATGCCGCTTGTTGAATATCACAATCGCTCGCTTGACAGGGAAGAGAAGGTTCTTCTTGGTCGGCATGGCGTCATACAGATACTTGACAAAGATAACCGTATGGTCAAGAAAATGGATGTACCACAGGGAGCCCATCTTCTGGTAAACGAGGGTGATGTTGTAACTCGCGGTCAGCTGATTTATGAGTGGGATCCTTATAATACTTTAATCCTGACCGAATTTAGCGGAAAAGTAAAGTGGGTTGATCTCTTTAAAGACCAGACCTATCGTGAACAGACGGATGAACAAACAGGTCAGGTTGAGAAAGTTGTGATAGAAAGTGCTGATAAAAACGTTTCTCCTGCAATTGAGATTATTTCGGGTGGTAAGGTAAAGCGTACTTATAACTTACCGGTCGGTGCTCACATTGTTGTGGATGATGATGAGGAAGTGCAATCTGGAGAAACCCTGGCGAAAAAGCCAAAGGAGCTATCACGCGTACGTGACGTAACAACAGGACTTCCTCGGGTCCAGGAGTTGTTTGAAGCCCGATCTCCTCAGGATCCTGCCACTGTTAGCGAGATAGACGGCTATGTCAGATTTGGCGGTCAATCCAGAGGCACAAAAGAAATCATCGTGACAAGTGCTGATGAAAAGGACAGGAAAACCTACAAAGTTTCCCTGCGTCAACACATTCTGGTGCAGGAAAACGATTTTGTTTTGGCAGGCGAGCGCCTGACGGATGGTCCAATAGACCCACATGATATTTTGAGGATAAAGGGACCGGCCGATGTTCAAAAGTACCTCCTTGATGAAATACAGGAAGTGTATCGCCAGCAAAATGTAACTATTAATGATAAACACATTGAAGTTATTGTTCGTCAGATGTTCCAGCGAGTGCGCGTTGTGGATTCGGGCGACACTCCATTTCTTGAAGGCGACATTGTTGATGTTCACAGGATTCGTGAAGAAAATGCTGCTATTTCCAGAAAAGTGATAATAACTGCAAAAGGGGATTCCAAATATCGCGTTGGACAGCTGGTTGAACGTGCTCAGGTAATGTCGAAAAACCGCGACCTGAAGAGAGCAAAGAAGAAACCAATCGAGTTCCGTGATGCTGAACCAGCTGCTGCTGAAGATGTCCTGCTTGGCATCACCTCGGCAGCTCTCTCGACCGACAGCTTTATCTCAGCTGCTTCATTTCAGGAGACCACGAAGGTATTGACAGATGCTTCAATAGAAGGTAAGATCGATCGCCTTATAGGGCTTAAAGAAAATGTCATTATTGGTCAGCTAATTCCGGCCGGGACAGGTTTAAAGAAATTCAGGAATTTAATTCTGACAGAAGAAGAAATGTTAGAGAAATCAAAGGAGTCCGTTTCAGTAAACGAGCAGCAGGAGGTGGCTTAGCAGATGAGGGATGTCGTCGCGGCTTTGATGAATTTCACTTTTTGTGTCTTGCATGTTTTTTGAAAGAAAATTATATTTAGTTCTCTATGATGAAGGTACGTATATCGGAGGATAACATTGCCGACAATTAATCAACTGATAAGGCTGGGGAGAGCCAGGCTGGAGACAAAAGGTAAATCCCCTGCGCTTCAGGGAAACCCGCAAAAAAGAGGTGTATGCACGCGTGTTTACACCACCACCCCAAAAAAGCCGAATTCGGCTCTTCGTAAGGTTGCGCGTGTGAGGCTGACCAACGGAATCGAGGTCACTGCCTATATCCCGGGCGAGGGGCACAATCTTCAAGAACACTCGATTGTACTCATTAGAGGCGGTCGTGTGAAGGATCTGCCCGGCGTGCGTTACCACATCATACGAGGTACTCTTGACACTGCCGGTGTTAATGATCGAAAGCAAGGCAGGTCAAAGTACGGTGCCAAGAGGCCGAAAGCTTCAGCATAAAACAATTAAGAAAGTTTTTTCATTATGAGGAAAAAGCGCGCTGAAAGGCGTCAGGTACTCCCTGACCCTAAATATAACGATGTATTCGTGGCAAAATTTGTGAACAATTTGATTCGCGGAGGAAAAAAACATCTGGCTCGTCGTATTTTATACGATGCTTTCGACATTGTCGAGCAGCGGACGAAGCAAAATCCGCTCGATGTTTTTCGAAAAGCTCTGAATAATGTTCAACCAATTATCGAGGTGCGTGCCAGGAGGGTAGGTGGTGCAACCTATCAGGTGCCAAGCGAAGTGAGACCTGAACGCAGCATTGCCCTTGGGATGAGGTGGTTGATTCGTTATGCAAGAGAGAGAAAGGATAAATCAATGGCACTAAAGCTTGCTGCTGAGCTCATAGCCGCCTCAAATGGTGAAGGTAACGCCATTAAAAAAAGAGAAGATACACACAAAATGGCAGAGGCTAATAAGGCCTTTGCACATTACAGATGGTAAAGGAATTTGAAAGGTAGTTTTTAACATATATGTCTAGAGAGTATCCGTTAGAGCGGACAAGAAATATTGGAATAATGGCACATATTGATGCCGGTAAAACAACTACAACTGAAAGGATTCTTTTTTATACAGGCAAGACACACAGAATTGGTGAGGTGCATGACGGTGCTGCGACGATGGACTTCATGGAGCAGGAAAAGGAGAGAGGTATTACCATTACTTCTGCTGCAACAACCTGTTTCTGGAGAGATCATCGCATTAACATAATTGATACTCCCGGTCATGTGGACTTCACGATAGAGGTCGAGCGATCACTCAGGGTGCTGGATGGTGCGATTGCGCTCTTTTGCGCAGTGGGTGGCGTGGAACCTCAGTCCGAAACGGTGTGGCGTCAGGCCGATAAATACGGTGTTCCCAGGGTTGCCTTTGTCAATAAGATGGATCGTGTTGGAGCCGACTTTTTTAATGTTTTGCAAATGATGCGCGATAGATTGGGCGCAAATCCTGTTCCAATCCAGCTTCCAATTGGAGAGGGAGAGATGTTCGCAGGGGTTGTAGACCTAATTCGCATGAAGGCCATAATGTACAATGAGTCTACGCTCGGTACGACGTGGGAGGAATACGATGTTCCTCATGATCTTCAAAAGATTGCTGCCGAGTACAGGACAAAGTTGCTTGAAGCTGTATCTGATATCGATGATACACTATTGGTTAAATATCTGGATGGAAAGGAAATATCTGAAGAAGAAATTATATCGACAATAAGGAAGGCGACAATTGATTTGAAAATTGTGCCGGTTACCTGCGGGGCATCTTTTAAAAATAAAGGTGTTCAGCGGCTTCTTGATGCTGTTGTTGACTTTTTACCGTCTCCCATTGACATTGGAGCGACAATCGGGCACGATCCCGCCACCGGGCAGCAGATTAAGAGGGAGCCAAGCGACGACGAAAAGTTTTCAGCTCTTGCGTTTAAGATAATGTCTGACCCATATGTTGGGAAATTGACCTTTTTTAGAGTTTACAGCGGTACGCTCTCGAGCGGTTCCTATGTCTTCAACTCTGTAACGGGAAAGAAGGAGAGAATTGGGCGAATACTGCGCATGCATGCGAACCATCGTGAAGATATTGATATGGCGTATACGGGTGACATTGTTGCGGCGGTTGGTTTGAGGCATACGAAGACAGGTGACACGCTCTGTGATGAGAGTGCTCCAATAGTTCTTGAAAAAATGGAGTTTCCTGAACCCGTTATTCATGTGGCAGTTGAACCAAAAACAAAAGCCGATCAAGAAAAGCTTGTTGATTCACTTCAAAAGCTAACAGAGGAAGACCCGACATTCAGGATGGCTACTGATGAGGAAACCGGTCAGACAATTATAAGTGGGATGGGAGAGCTTCACCTTGAGATAATTGTTGATCGACTGAAAAGAGAGTTTAAGGTGGAAGCGAACGTGGGAAGACCGCAGGTAGCTTACAAGGAAACCATTAAGAAAAAAGTTACTCAGGAAGGAAAATTCATCCGACAATCGGGTGGGCGTGGTCAGTATGGGCACGTCTGGATTGAGATAGAACCCAATGAAAAGGGAAAAGGCTATGAGTTCACTAACGCTATAGTAGGCGGTGTGATCCCTAAGGAATATATCCCGGCAGTTTCAGAGGGTATACAGGAAGCTCTTCAAACGGGAGTTTTAGCAGGTTATCCTGTGGTGGATGTTCGGGTAAAGCTTTTTGACGGATCATATCACGAAGTGGATTCAAGTGAAATGGCCTTCAAAATTGCAGGGAGTATAGCATTTAAGGAAGGTGCCAGGAAGGCTGACCCTGTCCTTCTTGAGCCCATAATGGATGTTGAAGTTGTGACACCTGAAGAATATATGGGTGACGTCATGGGCGATTTAAATTCCCGTCGCGGAAGGATTGAAGGAATCAGCACGAGGCGTGATGCACAGGTTGTAAAGGCAATGGTTCCACTTTCTGAAATGTTCGGTTATGCAACGGCGCTTCGCTCTATGACGCAGGGTCGTGCGATCTTTACGATGCAATTTTCACACTACGATGAAGTTCCAAAGAGTATTGCGGAACAAATTGTGGAAAAGGTGCGAGGTAAGGAATCTGTAGCGGCATGAATAAATTTATAGTTTATTTAAGAAGTGTTGTGATCCCGCTTAATTATTCCGGGATATATATGGCAAAAAACAGTTTGAAAAAATCATAAGGAGAATTTAGATGGCAAAGGAGAAATTTGATCGCAGTAAGCCGCACGTTAACGTCGGTACTATTGGGCACATTGATCATGGCAAAACAACGCTTACTTCTGCCATTACTCTGACACTGGCAAAGAAGGGGTTGGCCGCCGCAAGAAGTTTTGACAGTATCGACAATGCGCCTGAAGAAAAGGCTCGAGGTATAACAATTGCAACTGCCCATGTGGAGTACTCAACAGAAAAGAGACACTATGCACATGTCGATTGTCCAGGACATGCGGACTACATTAAGAACATGATTACGGGTGCTGCCCAAATGGATGGAGCTATCCTTGTTGTTGCCGCTAATGATGGTCCAATGCCCCAAACTCGTGAGCATATCCTTTTAGCACGTCAGGTTGGCGTACCAAAAATTGTCGTTTTTATGAATAAAGTCGATATGGTTGATGATCCTGAATTGCTTGATCTTGTGGAAGTTGAAGTACGTGATTTACTCAAAAAATACGAGTTTCCAGGAGACGAAATTCCTGTTGTTCGCGGTAGTGCCTTACAGGCAATGGAGGCTGGATTGGATCCGAACACCAAACCTGATGATCCGCGCTTTAAATGTATTTATGATTTGCTTGATGCTGTAGATACCTACATTCCGCTGCCTGTTCGCGATGTTGACAAACCGTTTCTGATGCCTGTAGAAGATGTGTTCACAATTACCGGTCGTGGGACTGTTGGAACTGGCCGGGTTGAACGCGGAAAGGTCAAGGTTGGTGAAGAGGTTGAAATTATTGGACTGGGTGCACATAAGAAATCTGTTGTTACAGGTCTTGAAATGTTCCGTAAAGAATTGGATGAAGGTATTGCGGGAGATAATATTGGCGTTTTGCTTCGAGGTGTTGAGAAAAATGAGCTTGAACGGGGAATGGTTCTGGCAAAACCGGGCTCTATCACTCCACATACAAAATTTATCGCCCAGGTTTACGTCTTAAGTAAAGAAGAAGGTGGTAGGCACACCCCGTTCTTCAAAAATTACCGCCCGCAATTTTACTTCAGGACCACTGATGTAACGGGCCAAATTACTGAATTGCCTCCCGGTACTGAAATGGTTATGCCCGGCGACAATGTTGACAACCTTCGGATTGAGTTAATTACGCCAATTGCTATGGAAGAAGGGTTGCGTTTCGCAATTCGAGAGGGTGGACATACTGTAGGCGCGGGTGTTGTTACAAAGATCATTGAATAAGTAAATATCATTAAGGGAAACGAGGTAAGCCGTGCCTGGTCAGACAATAAGAATCAAGTTAAAATCTTACGATCACGCTCTAATAGACAAATCATCCGAAAAAATTGTGAAGACAATTAAGTCTACCGGGGCCATTGTCTCAGGTCCGATCCCGTTGCCGACAAAAAAGACTGTTTACACGGTTTTACGTTCACCTCATGTAGACAAACGCAGCAGGGAACAGTTTGAGCTTCGTCAGCACAAGCGAGTGATATATATATACAATGCTTCCTCTAAGTCTGTGGATTCCCTGACGAAGCTGGATTTGCCGGCTGGCGTAGAAGTTGAGATGAAAGTTTAAAGTGTTTCCCTTGATTAACTGGAGCCATTTAAAATGAGCGGTTTACTTGGAAAAAAACTTGGAATGACAAACATCTTTGATGAAAAGGGAAATTCGATTTCTGTTACTGTCATTGAAGCTGGTCCCTGTACAATAACACAGGTTAAGACCAAGGAGAGGGATGGTTACGATGCTCTCCAGGTCGGCTTTGGGCAGAGGCCTGACCGTCTGGTGAACAAGCCTCTTAAAGGTCACTTCGGGAAATCAGGTGTAAAGCCGCCGTCTATTTTGAAGGAGTTTAAGGGTTTTGACCCATCGTTGTTCAAACCGGGAGATGTGGTAACAGTTGACAAAATTTTCTCCGTTGGTGATCGGGTATCTGTGTCAGGAACCAGCAAAGGAAAGGGGTTTCAGGGTGTAGTAAAAAGACATCACTTTGGAGGGGGTCCTGTAACACATGGTCAGAGCGATAGAACAAGGGCTCCAGGGTCTGTTGGCAGTTCGTCTTATCCTTCTCGATCATTCAAAGGTTTGAGAATGGCCGGTCGAATGGGAGGAAAGCGCTCCACGGTGAAAAATCTCAAAGTTGTCCGGATAATTGCTGATTCAAATCTTCTTCTGGTTGAAGGTTCGGTTCCCGGTCCAGCAAATGGTTATATTGAAATTACCAAGTGAGGAAGGTTGAGCTGATGGATTTAGAGGTTTTTAAAATAGACGGCAGTAAGACTGGTGATGTAATCAAGTTGATGCCGGAGGTCTTTGAGATTGATCCTAACGATCATGCGATATATCTGGCTGTGACAGCTTTTCTTGAAAATCGTCGTCAGGGTACGCACAAGACCAAAACCCGGGCTGAAGTCAGCGGCGGCGGTAAAAAGCCATGGAAGCAAAAGCACACAGGCCGTGCACGAAGCGGTTCTATAAGGAATCCGCTTTGGGCGGGTGGTGGCACAATTTTTGGCCCTCAGCCCCATAAGTACGAGAAAAAAGTCAACGAAAAAGTAAAAAGGCTTGCCCGGAAATCGGCACTTGCTTATAAGGCAAAGGAAAATGGTCTTGTTGTGGTGGAGGATTTTGAACTTCCTGAAATCAAAACAAAGCAGGTTTATGGAATTTTGAAATCTCTTGGTTTGAGTGAAAAGAAGGTCTTGATGCTCCTTTCAAAATTTGATTCGAAGACGTATCTAGCAGGTCGCAATATAAAGAGTGTAAATGTTATGTCGGCTGATGTGGCTTCAGCTTATGATTTACTTAACAATGATGTGATATTGTTCCAGCGCAGCGCGCTTGAGAGCTTGCAATCTAAACTTGCAGGAGTAGCATAATGAGTTTGGTTATTAAGAAACCTTTATTGACAGAGAAGATAACTAAGCTTCATGAAGAGAGGCAGTATGCATTTGAAGTGTCACCCGATGCTAACAAAATAGCTATAAAGGGAGAGATTGAAAAGAGGTTTAATGTCAAAGTAAAGAGTGTTCGTACTGTCAATGTTAAAGGAAAATCAATTGTTTCCATGACCAAGCGCGGAAGATTCGACGGGCGGAGACCTGACAGAAAAAAAGCAATAGTCACATTGATGGAAGGTTATACAATAGATCTCCTTGGAAATGTGTAGGGGTGAAAGGAATTTGATATGGGTTTGAAGAAGTTAAAACCAACGACGCCTGCAAGAAGATTTTATACTGTTTCTACGTTTGAGGAACTGACAGCTTCTAAGCCGGAAAAGTCATTAATTGTGCCCTTAAAAAGTACCGGAGGCAGGAATAATCAGGGGAGGATTACTTCAAGGCATCGAGGTGGTGGGCATAAGAAGTTTTACAGGATTATTGATTTCAAGAGAGATAAATTTGGAGTCGACGGAAAAGTTGCATCAATAGAATACGATCCAAACAGAAATGCACGGATTGCGCTCATTCATTACGCTGATGGGGAGAAAAGGTATATAATTTCTCCCGAAGGACTCAAGGTTGGGGATATAGTTCAGTCGGGGGAAAATGCAGAAATAAAACCAGGGAATGCTCTGCCGTTGAAAAATATCCCCGTTGGAACCACTGTGCATAATGTAGAGTTAAAGGCGGGAAAAGGTGGACAAATTGTTAGAAGTGCAGGAAACTCAGCTCAGCTTGTTGCAAAGGAAGGAAATTATGCACAGCTGAGGCTCCCTTCAGGTGAGGTAAGAATGGTGCGTACTGAGTGTCTTGCTACTGTTGGAGTTGTAAGTAATGCTGAGTATGAAAACATAAGCTGGGGTAAAGCCGGCCGAATCAGATGGCTGGGAGTCAGGCCTCAGTCACGTGGAGTTGTAATGAACCCTGTAGATCATCCACATGGCGGTGGTGAAGGTAAGTCGCCCCAGGGCAATCCACATCCAGTCTCACCATGGGGCTGGAAGACAAAAGGAAAGAAGACGCGCAAGCGCGATAAGCAGTCCAATAAATATATCGTTAAACGCAGAAAGTAACGGTTAAACTATGGCGCGGTCATTAAAAAAAGGTGTATATGTAGATCCGAAACTTCTTAAGAAGGTTGAGGAGCTCAACCGTAAGAGTCAAAAGAAGGTAATTAAAACATGGGCAAGAGATTGTATGATCATTCCAGAATTCGTTGGACATACATTTGCCGTACACAACGGTAACAAATTTATTCCTGTATATATAATCGAAGCCATGGTTGGTCATCGTCTTGGTGAGTTTGCACCAACACGCACTTTTAGAGCCCATTCAGGGACAAAGGCAGAAAAAGCAGCAACGCCGGCATAACAGAGGAGTTTGAATTATGGAATCTCGTGCAATAGCAAGATATGTTGGTTCGTCACCCCGTAAAATGCGGCTTGTTGTTGATATGATACGTGGCAAGAGCGTTGGCGAGGCATTATCTATATTGCATTTTTCACCAAAACATGCGGCAAAGGAAGCTGAAAAAGTGGTAAGATCTGCGGTAGCGAATATTATGAACAGGGATGATGTTGGAAAGATTGACGAGCAAAGTCTCTATGTGAAAGAAATAAAAGTAGATGGTGGCCCTACAGCAAAGAGAATTTTGCCTGCTCCTATGGGGCGCGCTTATAGAATTAGGAAACGAAGTAACCATATAACTGTCGTTATAGCAACAAAGGAAGAAAAGAAAAAGGATTGATTGGAGGAACTTTTGGGACAAAAGACAAATCCTATCGGTTTTAGGCTGGGAATAACGCGCGACTGGGATTCCACTTGGTTTGAGCGAAAGGGTTATTCGGATCTTCTCAGAGAAGACGAAAAAGTTCGAAGCTATTTACGAAACCGTTTGAAAAAAGCAGGTGTCTCAAGATTGGTTATTGAAAGGAAGGGTGGGCAGCTTACAGTATCCATACACACCAGCCGACCTGGAATTGTAATTGGTAAGAGTGGTAAAGATGTGAGTCAAATTGAAGCCGAGTTAAAAAAATTGACAGGTCGTGAAGCTGTCAAGATTAAAACATTTGAAATAAAGCGGCCTGAGCTGGATGCGTATTTGGTTGCTGAAAATATTGCAACACAAATAGAAGGAAGAATCAATTTCAGGCGTGCTATGAAGAATGCAATTACATCTGCAATGAGAATGGGAGCTGAAGGCATTCGGGTGATGTGTGCTGGTCGTCTTGGCGGGGCAGAAATTGCTCGAACAGAACAATACCGTGAAGGAAGGGTTCCACTGCATACCCTGCGTGCAGATATTGATTATGCAAGCGTTCCTGCGAAGACAATATATGGTCTGATTGGTGTAAAGGTCTGGATTTGTCGCGGCGAGGTATACGGTCCGCTTCCCAGATAAGAACGAGGAGTTTAGAAAATGTTGATGCCAAAAAGAGTTAAGTACAGAAAATCACAGAGAGGCCGTATGCGCGGGAAGGCAGTCCGTGGTAGTACGGTAGCATTTGGAGATTTTGGCTTGAAGGCGCTGGAGCCGGGCTGGATTACGGCTCGTCAGATTGAGGCAGCCCGTGTTGCGCTGACGAGACAGATGAAACGGGATGGTAAAATCTGGATCAGGATTTTTCCTGATAAACCTGTGACGAAGAAACCGGCTGAAACGAGAATGGGTAAAGGTAAGGGCGCACCTGAATTCTGGGTTGCAGTTGTTAAGCCGGGCGCAATTATGTTTGAGGTTGGCGGTATTACGGAGGCTCTTGCTGAGGAAGCTTTGAGGCTTGCAGCGCATAAGCTTCCAATTAAGACAAAGTTTGTTGTAAGAATGGATTACGAGGGTTAAAAAATGTTAAAGCCCCATGAAATCCGCCCTCTTTCTGATAAGGAAATTCTTCAGCGAATTAAGGAAAATGAAGAAGCCCTTGACAAGATCCGGTTTCAGAAAGCAGTGGGTGGAGAAGTAAAGAATCCTGTTCAGGCAAGATTTTTGAGAAAGGAAATCGCTCGAATGAAAACAATACTACGTGAGCGAGAATTAGAAAAAAGAAAAGGAGAGCAAAATTCTCCTTCGACTGAGGTTGTCTGATGGAAAAGACAAAGAACAAAATGAATTTAAGAAAGACCAGAATAGGAAAAGTGGTAAGCGATCGGATGGAAAAATCGATCGTGGTGGCAATTGAGCGCCTTGTGCCGCATCCATTGTATAAGAAATATTTCAAGCGTACCACAAAACTCATGGTTCACGACGAGAAGAGAGAAGCGCATGTCGGCGATATTGTTAAGATAATGGAAACTCGTCCTCTTTCTAAACGGAAGAGATGGCGTCTCGTCGAAATAGTTGAGAAAGCGAAGTAGCGGAGGGTTTTTAAGTGATACAGGAAGAGACGAATCTTGTAGTTGCAGATAATTCTGGAGCAAAGAAAGTCCGATGTATAAGAGTTCTCGGAGGTCACGACCGCAGGTATGCCGGCCTGGGCGACCTGATTGTGGTATCTGTTAAACAGGCTATTCCTGGAGCGGAGGTAAAGAAGGGAGATGTTTCTAAGGCAGTTGTGGTTCGGACCAGGAAAGAGTACAGGCGTTCGGACGGTACTTTTATCAGGTTTGATGAGAACGCTGCTGTGCTTCTCAATGCACAGGGCGAACCGAGAGGTACCCGAATTTTCGGACCGGTTGCTCGTGAGTTAAGAGAGAAGCAGTTTATGAAAATAGTATCACTTGCTCCTGAAGTAATTTAGGAAGAGGGTTTCAGAATGCACGTTCATAAAAATGACATGGTACTGGTAATAAGCGGTAACGCAAGAGGAAAAACTGGAAAGGTCCTGCGCGTTTTTCCAGACAGGCAAAGGGTTCTTGTTGAAGGAGTTAATATCAGAAAGCGTGCAACTCGCCCATCTGCAAAGATGCCGCAAGGTGGAATTGTCGAACGCGAATTTCCAATTCACGCTTCAAATGTGATGGTGGTTTGTCCGAAGTGTAACAATGCAGCACGCGTTGGATATACCACTGTAACATCTACAAGCGGCAAACGACAAAAAATGCGCGTTTGTAAGAATTGTAACGAAATGTTTTGATTGGATTTAAAATGGCAAAAGAGCAAAAGAAGGAAAAGAAACAAAAGCCAGATCCTCAGGTACAGCAAGCCGAGGAGATAGTTGAGGAAAAACTCACTCCTCGATTATTGGAGAAATACAGGAAAGAAATTGTTCCTGTGATGATGAAGAAGTTTAATTATAAAAATGTGATGCAGGTACCCCGCCTGGAAATGATAAGTGTTAATTCCGGAGTTGGAGCGGCAACCCAGGATCCCAAAATACTTGACACCGTTGTTCGAGAAATGACAATAATAACTGGACAAAAACCTGCGATTACGCGGGCTAAAAAATCAATATCAAATTTCAAGCTAAGAGAGGGAGTTCCAATTGGTTGCCGCGTAACCCTCCGCGGCGAACGAATGTATGAATTCCTTGACAGGTTAATTAATCTTGCAATACCCCGCGTGAGGGATTTTCGAGGAGTACCGGACAAGTCGTTTGACGGCAGAGGTAACTACACACTTGGAATCAAGGAACAAATAATCTTTCCTGAAATAGATGTTGACAAGGTGGAAAGAATATTTGGAATGGATATCACAATTGTAACCACCGCCAGGACCGATGAGGAAGCAATGGAGCTTCTGAAAGGTTTTGGGGTTCCATTCAGGAAACCAGAAACTGAAGCTGCCTAAAGCAAAAGGAGCAATTGAGTGGCAAGAAAGGCAATGATTGTTAAGGCTCAGAGGGAGCCAAAGTATAAGGTGAGAAAGCATAACCGGTGCACCGTATGTGGTCGGCCAAGAGCGTACTATAGGAAATTCGGTGTATGTCGGATTTGTTTCAGGAAGATGGCACTTGAAGGGTTAATACCCGGTATCAAGAAAGCAAGTTGGTAATATTTAATTCAGGAGTGGAAGTCGATGTCGATGACTGATCCTATCGCAGATTACTTAACCCGCTTGAGGAATGCCGCCAGGGCACGACACAGGAGGGTGGATATTCCGGCAAGTAATCTGAAACGCGCGATCACCAAGATCCTTTATGAACAACATTATATAGACAAATACACCGAAATAAAAGATTCAAAGCAGGGTGTAATTAGAATCTATTTGAAGTATTACAATGGCAAGCCCGTATTAACTGGCTTGAGGAGAGTTTCGGTGCCGGGAAGGAGAGTATATGCCGGTGCTGCGGAACTTCCACGTGTACTGAATGGTTTAGGTGTTGCAATTATTTCAACCAACAGAGGTGTGATGACTGATAGAGAGGCTCGCCAGCAAAATGTTGGTGGAGAAGTAATTTGTTACATATGGTAACAACAAGGAGTTTGTAACGTGTCACGTATTGGAAAAAAACCAGTCGCAATACCAAAGGGAGTTACAGTTCAGGTAACTGACAACCTTTTGAAAGTAAAAGGTCCAAGAGGAGAGCTGTCTGCTGCTGCTCACCCTGCTATTTCATTTGAAATAAAACCAGAAGAGGTCTTCGTAAAGGTAAAAGGTGAAGGAAAGTTTTACAATGCCTTGCATGGCCTCTGGAGAGCACTTTTAAACAATATGGTTATTGGTGTGGTTAGCGGGTTTCAAAAGAAGCTGGAGATAATCGGTGTCGGTTATCGTGCTGAGATGAAGGGAAGCAATCTTCAGTTACTCCTTGGGTATTCACATCCTATTCTCTTTAAACCCCCTGCAGGTGTCAATATAGAGCTCCCAAGTCCAACAAATATAGTTGTTTCTGGAACAGATAAGCAGCTTGTTGGACAGGTAGCGGCTAAAATAAGATCCTTCAGACCGCCGGAACCATACAAGGGGAAGGGTATAAAATATGACACCGAGGTTGTGCGCCGGAAGGCCGGTAAAGCTGCCGCTGCAGGGAAATAAAAGTTGAGGTTCATATAAGATGGGAAGACTTGAAAAGAAAAGAGAGAAGCGTGAGAGGATCAAGCGCGGTATTAAGGCGAAGATAAGGGGCACGCCGGAGCGTCCACGTCTGGTTGTGTTCAGAAGTCTGAAGCATATTTATGGTGCTATTGTTGATGATACAGCAGGGAGGACACTTGTTCAGGTATCCAGCCTCAGCAAAGATATAGCTTCAGAAGTGAAATTAGTTAAAGGTAAAGTCAGCGTTGGCAAAATTGTAGGCGTGGCTCTTGCGAGGAAAGCTCTCGAAAGGAACATTCAAACAGTTGTGTTTGACAGAAACGGATATCGGTACCACGGGAGGTTAAAAGCTCTGGCAGAAGGTGCCCGCGAAGGTGGATTAAAATTTTAAACAGAGTATGTAAAAAATGAAACTAAGAGACCTTAAAAGTGCAATTAGAGTAAAACCTGACGAAACAGAACTGAAAGAGAAGCTTGTACACATTAATAGAGTAGCAAAAGTTGTAAAAGGAGGACGTCGGTTTAGCTTTAATGCTATTGTTGTGGTTGGAGATGGCAAAGGAAGTGTTGGAATTGGGCTTGGCAAAGCAAATGAAGTTAATGATGCCATCAGTAAAGGTGTGGACGATGCTAAAAAGAATGTGGTCAGAGTCCCCGTTTACAAAGGAACAATTCCTCATCCCGTTATAGGAAAATTCGGAGCGGCAAAAGTTCTTTTAAAACCCGCATCTCCAGGGACAGGACTGATTGCCGGGGGTGGTGTGAGAGCTGTACTGGAATCCGCCGGAGTTCAGGATGTTTTGACTAAATCAATGGGCGCTTCAAATCCTCACAACGTGGTTAAGGCAACAATGCGCGCGCTTTTGAGTTTAATTGATGCGCATTCGATGGCAAATCGTAGAGGCATGAGCACAAGAGAGTTGTTCAGTGAGAAAAATACCGTAAATGTGGAACTTAAATCTTCATCCTCTGATGAGCAAACAGTGTAGGTGAAAGATGGCTGAAGAAAAAAAAATAAAAATAACACAGGTCAGAAGTATCATAGAGAGGCCCGAGAATCAAAAGCGAACTATTAAAGCGCTTGGATTGGGAAAAATAAGGAAGACTGTAATAAAAAAAGATACACCCCAAATTAGGGGAATGATAGCCAAAGTATCACACCTTGTAAAAGTTGAAGAGGTTTAGGAGTTCACATGAATATTCTGGGAAATTTAAAATATGCTCCCGGCTCGATTAAGAAGGTTAAAAGAATTGGAAGAGGAGTCGGATCTGGCCATGGCAAGACTGCGACAAAAGGACATAAAGGACAGAAGTCGCGATCTGGGGATGTTTACAGGCCATGGTTTGAGGGTGGTCAGATGCCGCTAAATCGTCGTATACCAAAGTTTGGTTTCAAGAATCCTTTTCGCATTGAATATCAGGTTGTTAACTTATCTACCCTCGAGCATTTGGTTGAGAAGGGTAAGATCACCGATGGTGTTGTTACACCAGAGGTGCTATACAGGACTGGCGCAATTTCAAAAAAATCGTCACCGGTAAAAATACTTGGTGATGGTGAATTAAAATCCAGATTAACTGTTTCAGCAAATGCGTTTAGCTCGTCTGCCGTAAGGAAGATTACTGCAGCCGGGGGAACAACACAAATCATTGAGCGCTGAAGATGTCAAGGCTAACTGATAGTCTGAGGAACATATTCAAAGTTGAGGAACTGAGGCGTCGGATTATGTACACCGCCGGCCTGCTCGTTGTTGTCAGGGTTGGCGCACATATTACGCTGCCAGGTGTCGATGCTTCTCTCCTTGCTGAGGTTATGCGCACGCAGGCTCAAAATACATTATTTGGCCTTTATGATTTATTCGCTGGCGGTGCGTTTCAGGCTGCGGCAATCTTTGCGCTCGGAATTATGCCATACATTAGTGCATCGATCATAATTCAATTACTTGGAGCAGTTGTTCCTTACTTTCAAAAACTTCAAAAAGAGGGTGAGGAGGGGAGGAAGAAGATCACACAGCTTACTCGCTATGGCACTGTTCTTGTGTCTGCCCTGCAGGGGTGGGGAGTCAGCGTAAGGCTGCAAAGTATGACGACACCCGGTGGCCTTCCTGTTGTCCCCGATGCGGTTCGCGGCCTCGGATTTACAATTACAACAGTAATTGTATTGACAGCGGGTACAATTTTCCTCATGTGGCTTGGTGAACAAATCACTGAAAAAGGGATCGGAAATGGGATTTCGTTGATAATTACAATTGGTATCATTGCGAGATTTCCAAACGCTGTACTGGATGAGTATCAGCTTGTCAGTTCAGGTACCAGGGGATTTGTAACGGAGCTGGTGATTATTGCATTTATGGTACTAATTGTTGCAGCGGTTGTCCTTGTTACACAGGGAACAAGGCGTGTGCCGGTTCAATATGCCAAGCGTGTTGTAGGGAGAAAGGTTTACGGCGGTGTGACTCAGTACATTCCAATTCGGGTTAATACTGCCGGTGTAATGCCTATAATTTTTGCTCAGTCAATAATGTTTGTTCCTCAGACAATTTTGACATTTTTTCCAGAAAACGAATTTATGCAAAGTATAGCGAGCTATTTTTCCTACACTTCTTTTGTCTATTCCTTTTTTTACGCAATAATGATTGTGTTTTTCACATATTTTTATACAGCCATAGCTTTCAATCCAAAAGACGTGGCTGATAATATGAAGAAGCAGGGAGGTTTTATACCCGGTATAAGACCTGGCCAGCATACGGCGGATTTCATCGATAATATTCTAACGAAGATCACACTTCCAGGGTCGATATTTCTTGCTATAATTGCTATACTCCCTGCCTTTATGGTACGGTTTGGAATTAGTTCAAGTTTTGCATCGTTTTTTGGTGGGACAAGTTTGCTGATTATAGTTGGTGTGGTTTTAGAAACATTACAGCAAATTGAATCCCAACTTGTGATGAGGCATTACGATGGGTTTATGAAGACCGGTCGATTGAAAAGTCGACGGTATTCTTGATTATAAAATGATTAAGGTTAAGACGGCCCGCGAGATAGAATTAATGCGCGAAGCGGGAAGAGTGGTTGCAGGGATATTTGATGCTGTAAAGCCATACATTAAACCAGGTACAACCACAAAGGAGCTTGACCAAATTGCAGAAGAGTATGTTCTTTCTCAAGGCGCAAAGCCGGCTTTTAAAGGCTATGGATTTGATAAAAGGAATCTTTTCCCCGCTACCATTTGTGTATCTATTGATGACCAGGTTGTTCACGGGATTCCAGGATCAAAGAAGATTGAAGACGGCCAGATAATATCCATTGATGTCGGTGCAGTTAAAAATGGTTACTATGCAGATGCTGCACGAACGTATGGAGTCGGTATGGTATCGGAAGAAAAGATTAAGCTGATGAAGGTAACTGAAGAAGCATTGAATGCTGGAATTGAGCAAGCGAGAGCAGGAAATCATCTTGAAGATATTTCTGCTGCCATACAAACGCTGGTTGAATCCAACGGTTTTTCAGTTGTAAGGGATTTGGTTGGACATGGAATCGGAACAAAACTTCACGAGGACCCTCCAGTTCCAAATTTTGGTAAATATGGGAGAGGGCCAATTTTAAGAGCAGGAATGACGCTGGCAATTGAACCAATGGTCAATGCCGGAAGTTATAAGGTTTTCGTATCGAGGGACGGCTGGACAGTCTACACTTCTGATGGGAGTCCCTCAGCGCATTTTGAACATACAATTGTTGTCACTGAAAGCGAACCAGAAATATTGACATTATCAAATGGCTAAGGAAGGACAGATAAAAGTAGACGGTGTAATTGTGGAAACGTTGCCGAATGCAACGTTTCGCGTGCGATTGGACAATGGCCATGAAGTGCTTGCACATATATCAGGTAAAATGCGCATGAATTTCATAAAGATATTGGTTGGTGATAAGGTTACAGTTGAGTTATCTCCCTACGATTTAAGCAAAGGGAGAATAATATATCGTTATAAATGAGGAAAAAGCATGAAAGTTAGAGCTTCAGTCAGAAAACTCTGCGACAGCTGCAAGATAATAAAGCGTAAGGGCGTCGTTAGAGTAATTTGTAAGAAAAATCCTAAACACAAGCAACGACAGGGTTAACAAAGGAGAAAAAGTTGGCAAGAATTGCTGGAGTTGATTTACCAAAAGGGAAGCGCGCTGAGTATGGATTGACATATATATATGGAATTGGCCATACCAGTGCTTTGAAAATCCTTGAAAAGGCCGGCGTAGATCCTGCGAAAAAGATAGGTGAGTTAAGTGATGAAGAAATTGCTCGCATAAGGCAGATCATAACAGCCGACTTTAAGGTGGAGGGCGCACTGAGAAGCGAAGTTCAGATGAATATAAAGCGATTAATGGATATTGGCAGTTATCGCGGTCTCAGGCATCGGAAAGGACTACCTGTGCGAGGACAGCGAACTCGAACTAATGCGCGGACAAGAAAAGGAAAGAGACGCACCGTCGCAGGTAAGAAAAAGGCAGTGGCTAAGAAATAAAACAGGAGGATTATATTGGCAGCGTCAGCAGGAAAGAAAAAGAAAAAGGTTCAGGTTGATGCCCACGGCATCGCTCATATACAGGCTACATTTAACAACACATTTGTAACATTGACCGATATTTATGGTAATGTTGTAGCGTGGTCATCAGCCGGTAAAATGGGATTTAAGGGTTCCCGTAAGAGCACGCCGTTTGCAGCGCAGGTTGCAGCAGAGGCTGCAGCAAAAGAAGCTGCAAATCTTGGGATGAAGAAAATAGAAGTACTGGTTAAAGGTCCGGGTTCAGGCCGTGAGGCAGCTATCCGATCTCTTCAAACGGCGGGTCTGGAAATTACAAGCATTCGTGATGTTACCCCCATTCCGCACAACGGCTGCAGGCCGCCCAAGCGAAGAAGGGTATAATAAATAAGGAGTTGGAAAAATAAATGGGAAGATACACTGACGCCAGCTGCAGGCTATGCAGACGTGAAAGGCAAAAACTCTTTCTAAAAGGAATGAAATGTTATACTGAAAAATGTCCTTTTGAAAAGAGAGCATATCCACCTGGAGAGCATGGATTGCGGAGAAGAGCTAAGGTCAGTGATTATGGGATACAGCTGCGCGAGAAGCAAAAGGTAAAAAGGATATACGGTGTTGTCGAGCAACAGTTCAGAAGATATTTTGAAGCAGCGACTCGCCAGAAAGGCAGAACCGGTGAAAATCTCCTTAAGCTGCTGGAGCGACGGTTAGATAATGTCTTGTACAGATTGGGTTTTGCACCATCAAGGAAGGCTGCAAGGCAACTTGTTCTGCATAAACATTTCCTTGTAAATGGAGTTTCAGTAAACATCCCGTCTTACCTTGTGAAGGCTGGCGATGTTATTAAAGTAGCAGAAGGGAGTAATCAGCTTGATGTTATTCACTCTTCGTTGAAGCGTATTAAAGATGAAATGCTGCCTCCTTATCTGCAGCTCGACAAAGCACAGCTTGCAGGGACATTCCTAAATGTGCCTGAAAGGGCAGATATACCTTTGCCCGATGTAAACGAACAGCTCATAGTAGAGTTGTATTCAAAATAAAAGCTGTGAGCTTATCGTTCTTCCGAAAAATATGAAAATATAATTGAGGTGAAAATCTAATGAGCGCCGTGAAGTTGCAAATGCCAGAAGCAGTAATTTTGGATGAGTCAAGTTATAGCACAAATTTCGGACGTTTTATTGTTGAACCCCTGGAAAGGGGGTACGCAACAACATTGGGGAATTCATTCCGTCGAATACTAATGTCGTCAATTCCGGGTTGGGCATTCACTCATTTCAGGATTCCAGGAGCCTTACACGAATTCTCTACAATCAAAGGTATGACCGAAGATCTTGTTGATTTTACTTTAAATTTAAAGGGTGTCCGTTTAAAAGTAATAGACAAGAAATTGAATAAAATAACGGTCAAATTAAATGGCCCTATGGAATTCACCGCAGGAGAAATTCAGCGGCAGGTCCCGCAGGTTGAGGTTTTGAATCCGGAGCACCATATAGCTACAATCAGCGACAGTCGGGAAATAGAAGTAGAGTTGCGTATAGCTCGCGGAAAGGGATATGAACCTGCAGAGGAGCACAAAACACAGGAAGGGCCCGATGATCTTATTTCGATAGATGCATTATTTTCTCCTGTTAAGAATGTTCGTTTCTTTGTTCAACCAACGGGTGTTGGTGAGAAGACCACACTGGAACGTCTGACACTTGAAGTTGAAACGGACGGATCGATTACACCGGAAGACGCTCTTACAACCGCAGCAAAGATTCTCGAAGATCACATCCAGCTATTTTTGAAATTAGGGATACATCAGGAACCTGCGGAAGAAAACTACGCAAAAGAGGAAGAAGCAGCACGCATAAGAAAACTTCTTTTAATGTCCGTAGATGACCTTGAACTGTCAGTTCGGGCACATAATTGCCTGAAGGCGGCTAATATTCATACGCTGTCAGAGCTTGTTAGCAAGGATGAAGCAGAGCTTCTAAAGTTCAGAAATTTTGGTAGAAAATCACTTGCTGAACTGGCGGAAAAGATAGGGAGTATGGGCCTTAACTTTGGAATGGACGTTTCGAAATATCTAAAGGATGAAAATGAGTAATTGGAGTTTGAAATGAGACATCTGAGAGCAGGAAGAAAACTTAAAAGGACTGCGAGTCATCGCAAAGCACTCCTGGAATCCCTCGCAACCGGTTTGATTATAAACAAGCAGGTTAAAACAACACTGGCGAAGGCAAAGGAAGCTCGAACATTTATCGAGCCATTAATAACAAAGGCGAAGACAGGCTCCGTTTCGGCTAGAAGGCTCGTTGCAAAATTTATAAAGAACAAAGAGGCTGTAAAAATTCTTTTCTCAGACATTGTGCCAAAAGTTCAGGATAGACCGGGTGGCTACACAAGAGTCATCAAGTTGGGTCAGAGACACGGTGATGGTGGGGAGGTCGCAATTATAGAGCTTGTCGATTTTAACGCAGCAGACGAGGCTGAAAAAAGGCGAAAAGCTGCCAAACCGGAAAAAGAATCGGCTCCTCAGGAACAAAAAGAAGCTGCTGCTCAAGCTGAACAGCCTCAGCACTAATGGTTTGCGGCCAACCTTTACACATCGCATTTGTGGAAGGGTGTCCCCCATGAAAGGCGGTGCTATGTGAGGTATAGGTGTCAGATGAAACATTCATGCACATTTATTCTCACTCTTATCCTATGTTAGAAAGGATTGGGAATTGGCTGAATGAAGATTGAAACAGCGAAGTTTGTCACCAGTGCCGTAGACTACTCTCAGGTTCCCGATACCGACCTGCCGGAGGTTGCATTCATTGGCAGGTCAAATGTCGGCAAATCATCACTGATTAATAAGCTCTGCAACAAGAAAAATCTTGCGCAGGCGAGTTCAACACCCGGGAAAACCCGTTCACTAAACTTTTTTCTCATAAATGATTCCTTATTTTTTGTGGACCTGCCGGGCTATGGATATGCCATTGCACCTGAACATATGAAATCCAGCTGGGCAAAGCTAATTGAGACATATCTTTCAGATAGAAAACAATTAAAGCTTGTTGTCCAGATACTGGATTCCCGCCACGAGCCAATGGAGTTAGACAAGATAATGGTAGGATGGTTGGAATTTTACAAGATTCCTTATGTAATAGTAATGACAAAAGCTGATAAACTATCTCAGAATAAAATGAACGCGCATACTGCGCGTGCAAAAGTGCAGCTCCCAAATCTCAAATATTGTCAGGGTTTCTTGCCCTTTTCAGCAATAACTGGTCAGGGAAGGCCTGAGCTGTTAAAACTTATAGAGGATTTTACCCAGAGTAAGGATTGACAAAGCGGGCAACTTATTTCTCAAGGTTACCCGTTTAAGTTTGAATTTTCCCTTTTGCTTTCATCAATACAGGCAAGCGTCGGTTCTCAAAATGTTATTTATGCTGGAGGAACTCGATCGATAAATGCCTTTGACATGGAATTAGTCGTATAGCCATACATGCTTTCGATTACAAAGAGGTTGAACGGTTCCATGTCCTGGTTTAATTAACAAATTTGAGAATAGGGCGCAGCAATTAGCGTGGGGTGCAAAAACAGTGTTACACTCTGGTAAAGAATGTAAGCCATAGGGGCTAACATGAAGTGTTTCTTGAATAACTTTCAGTCCAAAAGTATATTTAAACTACACAGAAGAGAGAGGAGAAATTGGATTTGAGGACGCTTCCAGCGGAGAAAAATTTTCTGGGACTGGATGAAATTTATTCAAGTATTGACAAGTCGGAAATAGTAATCGTGTCAATTCCCTATGAAGGAACTGTAAGTTACATGAGCGGTGCTGCCAGGGGTCCTCAGGAAATCATAAAAGCTTCACAGCAAGTTGAGTTTTATGACGAAGAGTTCAATCGTGAGCTATGCTTTGAGGCTGGAATTGCCACGCTTGAGCCAATGGATGTCAGTGGGATGGACGGCCCGGCAATTCGGGACATATCTTACAACCTTGTAGATCGTCTTATTAAAGACGATAAGTTTGTCGTTACTCTTGGTGGGGAGCATTCAATTTCACTTGGGCCAATAAAGGCTCATCATGATAATTACAAAAATTTATCAGGTGGATTGAGCATTTTGCATCTTGATGCACATTCTGATATGCGCGATTCTTATCTGGGGAATCGGTTTTCACACGCAAGTGTTTTTGCAAGAGTCGCTGAGTTTACAACTGACATCACGCAACTGGGAATTCGTGCACAAAGCAAGGAAGAGGCAGAGTTCATAAAAATAAAGGGGATCAAAACCTTCTATGCTTATGAAGTGAAAAACGGGAATTACTCAAAAAATTGGATTGAGGAAGTGATAAGTGCATTGTCCACAAACGTTTACCTATCATTTGATTGTGACTACTTTGATCCCTGGGTTATGCCTGCAACCGGCACACCCGTGCCAGGGGGTTTTGGCTGGGATGAGACAATTGAATTGTTCAGGCAGCTAACTGTAAAAAGAAAAATTGTCGGATTCGACATAACGGAATTGGCTCCACTGGATGGGATTGTATATCCTAATTTTGCAGTGGCCAGTTTAATATATAAACTTCTTAATTTCATATTTAGAAATAAATGAGCAAATCAACTTCAATAACCCCATTAATGGCACAGTACAGGAAAATTAAGGAACGCTATTCAGATGCTATTGTCCTATTTCGAATGGGGGATTTTTATGAAACGTTTGAGGAAGATGCGAAAATAGCGAGCTCTGTATTATCTTTAACTCTGACAAAGCGGGCAAACGGAGCAGCAGCAGATGTGCCCTTAGCCGGTTTCCCTCATCACGCGATTAATGAATATTTGCCTAAATTGGTCAGAGCTGGTTACAGGGTCGCTGTTTGTGAGCAGCTTGAAGATCCAAAGTTTGCAAGAGGGATAGTGAAGAGAGATATTGTTGAGGTTGTCACACCTGGAGTAAATTTTGCATCGACCCCGGTAAGATCCAATAATTACTTTGCCACTTTAATAATTGAGTCGGACCATTTTGGCATGGCCTTTTGTGATATAACCACGGGTGAGTTTGGTTTTTGCAGTGCAGAACTGCAGGAACTTTCATCATATCTATCGAGGGTAGAGCCTGTTGAAATTGTACTGCCGCGTTCAAATGCTGACAAAATTGAAGCCACCTTAAAGGAGTTCTCAAGAAAAGTTACCATTACTCGTCGAGACGATTACATATTTAATTTTGACTACTGTCATGAGAAGCTTTTGCATCATTTTAAGGTTGGGAGTCTGAAAGGATTTGACCTGGAGGACAAACAACTCGCAATACGTGCAGCAGGAGCTGCCCTGGACTATATTAGTGAGACGCAAAACGGCAATATTTCCCATATTACGGCTATTGGTGAATTAAGAATCTCCGAGTTCCTTCAAGTCGATCGTAACACAAGGAAGCACCTGGAAATCATAGAGTCGAACTCTGATGAAGGAAAGTCATTACTTGATATCATAGATATGACAGAAACTGCAATGGGAGCAAGGCAGCTCAGGCGCATACTACTTCAGCCTCTTACAAATGTGAAAGAGATAGAAAAGCGACTTGATGCTGTGGATGAAGTCATAAATGCTATGAACAGCGGCAAAAATAAAGATATTTTCTCCGGTTTTCCTGACATGGAAAGGTTGGTTGCAAAGGTATCAACCAAGCGTGCGACGCCGCGTGATCTGGGTGCTCTTCGTGACCTCCTGAGAAAAATACCGGAAGTTAAGGATTTGTTAAGCTCCTTCAAATCGGAGTTGTTGGTGGAGTTAGTTGAGGATATTTCAGAAGAAAATGAACTTTTAAATTTGCTGACATTTGCTTTGAACGATGATTTGCCGTTGCAGGTTTCGGAAGGATGGGTAATAAGAGATGGATATAATAAGGAGCTTGATGAGCTCAGGAGCCTTTCTATTAATGCAAAAGATTGGATTGCAAACTTGCAAATAAAAGAAAGAGAGAGAACCGGAATCTCGTCTCTCAAAGTTGATTACAATAGTGTCTTTGGATATTACATTGAGGTCACAAAGCCAAACCTTGGTAGAGTCCCTTCAGACTATATTAGAAAGCAGACTCTTGTTAATGCTGAGAGATTTATTACTCCTGAATTAAAGGAATATGAAGATAAGGTTCTCAAAGCTGAGGAAAAGATATTTAGGATTGAAATAGAATTGTTTGATGAACTTAGAAATGTTACATCATCTCACGCTGCGAGTCTTTTAAAGACATCACGTGCTATTGCTATAATAGATGTAATTTTCTCTTTTGCACGCGCTGCACGAGAAAACAAATACATTCGGCCAACAGTTGATAATTCGCTTGATATTGTAATTAAAGATGGTAGGCATCCTGTAGTTGAGAAGCTCCTTCCCCCCGGTGAACCGTTCGTGCCAAATGACATTTACCTGAAGGAAGGGGAGAGTCAAATTGCACTGATAACCGGTCCAAACATGGCCGGGAAAAGCGTGTTCATACGTCAGGTTGCTCTGATAGTCTTAATGGCGCAGGCAGGTTCATTTGTACCAGCAAAAGAGGTGCGAATAGGGGTGGTGGACAGGATTTTCACCAGGATTGGTGCTTCGGATAATATCTCTGCTGGGGAGAGTACATTCATGGTTGAGATGCAGGAGGCAGCGAACATTTTAAACAATGCAACACCAAGGAGTCTTGTGTTGCTGGATGAAATTGGAAGGGGAACGAGCACGTTTGACGGTGTTTCGATTGCGTGGGCAATTGTTGAGTATATTCATCAGAACCCTTCAGTTGCAGCAAGGACCCTATTTGCGACGCACTATCATGAGCTAAACGAACTTGCTGAATTTTACCATAGGGTTAAGAATTTGAAGGCAGACGTTCGTGAATATGGTGGAAAGGTAATCTTTCTTCACAAAATTGTCGAAGGTGGCGCAGATCATAGCTATGGAATACATGTTGCGGAAATGGCTGGTCTTCCCAGAACTGTTACAAGCCGCGCAAAGGAAATACTGAAAAATTTGGAATCTTTTGAATTATCTGCTGTTGAGACCCTGAGGATACCCAAATCCAGAAAAATTCCAAGAGGGCAAAGGGAAGATGACTTGCAAATAGAACTTTTTGAAATGGTAGATAGTGAGCTTCGTGAAAAAGTAAAGGAAATTGATGTCAACAATATAACACCAATTGAAGCGTTGAATAAAATTGTTGAGCTCAAGAGGACTGTTGAAGGCGATAAAAAGTAGTGGGCATGGTAAACAAATTATTTGGAACTAAAGAGCCTGACCCAAATCAGATAAGCCCATTCAGGTTAACATGTAGAAAATTTAAAATACGGATCAATATTTGAGCAAAGGATGAACCAGAGACAGCTATACCACGCAATTGAAAAAATAGCCTCTCAAAACTACACAAATGAAGAGGAATTGTTGAAAAACGTTGTTCAGGAGGTTATTAATTCAGATCAAATTAGAATAAAAGGTGGGCGTATCTGGAAGTTAATTCCCAGAAAAAATGCTTATGTGCTTATCCGACAGGTTGGTCAGGTAAAACCTTTGCAGGAGAACTATACAATCAAGATTTCTGATTATCCTGATTTTGTCAAAATTGGAACACAGAAGACATTGCTTTCTTCTGAGCGGAACCCCTATTTGCTCCGAAAAGGAATTGAGAAGTACTCAGCCACCGGTGTTGGGCAAAGGGTTAAGGTTAGAGGCCAGTGGCTTTATCCATATATTCTTGCATTTAATACTGATGGGGATTACAGTGACATTTTCGATACACTGAATGTAATAGGGAGTGCAGTTACAGCTGTTCTTCGTGAACGTTCTGCGTTGGCACGTACGAAGCAGCTGGAGCAGGATATAGATAAAGCGCGGGAAATCCAGCGAATCATACTACCTGAACACGAGCAAAAATTTGGAGTGTTTGATTTATTTGGTGTATCGGTTCCGGAGCGCGTCGTTGGGGGGGACTTTTTTGATTACATTTTAATTGGAGAGGATCATGAGCGACTTGGAGTTGCTGTAGGTGATGCCGCAAGCAAAGGTTTAAGCGCAGCAGTTGAGGCCCTTTATGTATCAGGCGCTCTGAAGATGGGTGTGGAACTTCAAACCAACATGGCAGCGTTGATAAAACGAGTCAACAACCTGGTCAGCTCGACATTTTCCGGTTCGAGGTTTGTCACCCTTTTTTACGGGGAAATAGTAGATGAAAAAAGCGGGCTCTATCTTTACGTCAATGCCGGTCACAATCCACCAATTTTTTACAGCCGAAAACGCTCAGAATTTAAGAGCATTGAAAGTACGGGACCTGCACTGGGTATTGCACCAGATGCAAAGTACAGAATCGGTAATGTAAATTTTGAGCCGGGTGATATTCTTGTTCTTTACACTGATGGGATATCTGAAGCGGTAGATGGGAATTTCACTTTGTATGGGGAAGAGCGTTTAAAGAAGATTATAGAGAATTACGCTACAGAAACACCGAGAGTGTTATGTTACGCTGTGCTTGAAGATGTACAGAAATTTTCCGCTTCATCAAGTTATTCGGATGACAAGACCATTGTTGTTATTAAAAGAAGAGCATAGGTTTGCCTGTAAGCAATAGAGAAATAAGAGAATGACAGAAGATACCATATATACAAATCCGTCAGTAAAGCTTGTAAAGGCATTTGAAAACCCTTTTAAGAATGTCATTGCTACAGCAAGAACATGTTACTCATCGAAGGGCATTATTCAGGACGAATCAGTTGACCTTCAAAAATATACTGGTCTTGCAAAAAGTATTTATGAAGCAGGACATCATACGACTTTTCAACACGCCACTTTTCAGTTTCAGTTAGCAAATGTTTCAAGGCAATTCATATGGTCATTTCTTCATTCGCATCCGTTTTACAATTCAGAGCAGGTAAGTCAGAGGTATGTTGAAGTTAAATCCGGAAGTTATTTTGTTCCACCAATTAAGGGAGCTTCACTGGACATTTATCTGAAGACTGCGGATATGCAGCTTGAAAGGTACCACAGGCTGACCGAGTTGCTGATGAAACCATCCGCAGATGAATACTACAAAATTTTTCCTAACAGGCGAAATGATGCTCGATTTCAATCAGAAATAAAAAAGAAAGCCCAGGAAATTGCACGGTATGTCCTTCCAATTGCAACCTTTTCTTATCTATACCACACTATAAGTGGTCTTACATTATTAAGATATTACAGGATATCTGAGTCTGGGGATGTTCCATTTGAACAGCGCGTAGTCGCAAGATTGATGGTTGAGGAAGTGTTGCGCCTTGATCCAAACTACCAGATTATTCTTCAAGAGCCACTGGATGAAGCTTTTTTTGTTGAGCACTTTGACAAAGAGCATGTTGCACCGGAATCTTTTTTTGACAAATTTGACCGGGAGCTTAACGGTAAGACTTCAAAATTAGTTGATTATAAGATGAATGGAGAGACTCTTGTGGCAGATGCGGTTCGGGAAGTGCTGGGAATGGGAGCGGACTCAATATCAGACAACGAGGCAATTGAACTTGCTGTAAACCCTTCAAAGAATCGTATATTTGGGGATTCACTCGTATTGACAATGCATGACAAATTGTCTAGAACTCTTTACCATTCATCTTACACTTTTAAAAAGAAGTTGAGTCACACTGCCGACTCGCAGGATCAGCGTCATAGGACGATCCCGGCATCCCGTCCTCAAATTACATCACACCTTCGACGTGAGCCGGACTACATAACCCCGGAATTAATCAAATGTGATTCGAAAGCTTTAAAGGTATATGATGAGACGATGCAAATAATCTGGGATGGCATTGGAGCCTTGTTGAAAAAGGGAGTCAGCAGGGAATTTGCTTCATATTTGCTTCCGAACGCATTTCCAATCAGATTTACCGAATCAGCGGATCTCTTAAATTTACATCATAAGCTTAAGATGCGGCTTTGTTACAACGCACAGGAAGAAATTTGGCGAGCTTCTATTGATGAGGCTATTCAAATTTCAGAAGTACATCCGAGATTAGGCAGGTACCTTTTGCCCCCGTGCTCAATGAGGCAACTCGCAGGAGTCAAACCATACTGTCCGGAAGGGAAAAGGTACTGCGGGGTACCGGTATGGAATCTCAGGGTATCAGAGTATTCAAGGTTAATTTAATTTTGATTGAAAAAATCTTTGACATATCGATCTTCTTAATAACAGCAATTGTGGTACTATACTTTACTTTTCGGACGGGAGGAAAGAACTTCGCTGCTCTTCCAGGCTGGAAATACATTCATAAAGGAGCATTAATTATTTTTGCCGGAGCGGGGGTCAATTTAGTAGTTGATTTTTTCCAGCCGAATGAATTCCTGGCGAATGTGCTGGACATAATGAGGTTTTTCGGACTGACCATGGCGGGTGTCCTTCTGCTATCTTACGGTGTTTTGAAACTTGCCCCGAGTTTAGGAGAGTATCTTGCTTTGCGTCGGGACAAACATTTGATGGAACAAAGCAAGCTTCTGACGCAGCATTTATTAAAGCTTCAAGAAAACAGCATGGCGCTCGCCTCACCGGCGCGTGTTGAAGATGTATTACAAAGGATAGTCAAAAATGCTCAGGCTGTCACCGGTGCGGTATTTTCAGTTTTGCTTCTTTTTAACAAGAAAGACAGGACAATAAACGCCAGCTATTACTTTGGGGACGGTGCGGATGCTATGATAAAGCTTGCAGATACTTATAATTTATATCTCAACAGCATTGAGCTTCCGCGTGAATTTCTCGAATATCTTTATGAAATAGCAGATAGGAATGAGCTTTACATGCTGGAAAATGTGGGGACGCTCTGGCGAAGGTTTTCAGGTAATAATAATATCGATCTGCCGTCGGCTCTAATGTTTTTTAATGATAAGAAAATTGTGCTTGTCCCTCTTTATGCTGATGGTACAGCGGAAGGGTTATTGTGTTACTTGTTTGAAAAGGAAGGATTTTCAAATGTGTTACTTGAGTTGTTTGCAAATCAATGCACACTGGCAATAAGAAATGCAAAGCTGTTCGATGAGATGCAGCAGAAGACGGTAGCCCTGGAAGTTCAGAGAAGGAGAGCGGAAAATGCAAACAGGGCAAAAACAGAATTCCTTGCAAATATGAGTCACGAGCTTCGCACACCTCTCAATGCTATTATTGGTTTCAGCGAAATACTGAAAACAGACCTTGGAGAAATGACTCCAGAAATGGCACAGCAATTTATAGGAAACATTAATTACAGCGGGAGACATTTACTTGAACTTGTGAATGATCTGCTTGATTTGTCGAGGCTCGAGATTGGCAGGATGAAACTTGAGAAGTCGCATTTCAGAATTGAAGAAGAAATAATGCAGGCCATTAAAATAGTAGAACCAATGACTTCAGAGAAGTCAATTAAAGTGGTGGCTGAAATTGACGAATCGCTGAGCAGCGTTTATGCAGACCCTCAGAAGGTGCGTCAGGTAGTGATAAATTTTCTGTCCAATGCTGTAAAATTCAGCAACTACGGTGGGCAGATAAATCTCAGGGCATGGCAAAAGGATTCGGCAGTTTTTGTTTGCGTGGAAGATTTTGGCGTTGGGATAAAGTCAGAAGATTTGAACAGATTGTTCAAGCCCTTTGAGCAGCTGTCACAGAATCCTTATGCCAAAAAGTACAGGGGAGTAGGGCTGGGCCTTGCACTTACCAGGAGGCTTATTGAATTACACGGAGGAAGGGTCTGGGCAGAGAGTGAGGTTGGAAAGGGATCAAGATTTTACTTTACCATCCCTCAATAAGAGCAAAGTTCAGATTTCCTGTCATCTTATTTTGTGCCGCACTTGGTTATCAAAAGGTGGTTTTCGCTCAAGAGAATGCACGAGCGATCGAGTTTGATAAATTCTATAAACACTCAGGCTGATGCAAAGATATCTAATGTGAATCAAATAAACCTCGCTTGGAATTACAACTGGCGAAGCAAAGCTACAATAGATTCTACATACTGGGTCGCGCAGTTCTGGATTCCAATGGGGGGATTGATGCAGACATCTGTGGACTCCATAGGAATCCAGATAATTAGGGGTCTGGTTAGAAGACCCAATGGAGTTTTCGAGGCATCGTCTCTTGTCCCAATGCCACCAGGAGCCGGCTTTTTGAACATGAGATTTACGTATCATATCCCCTTTCACCTAAAGTCTTCGTTGTCCTCAAAGGTAAGTGGGTATTTGCTCCCATACGTTCTATTCTAAGCTGGTATCCGATAAAATGGATTTTGGGCTACAGTATAACTATGACAACGGACCAACAAAGATTTTTCTAATGAGTTTTGATGCTCCTATTGTACAGAACATATTCACCGGAGAGACATCGCCATCGAAGTATCTGTATGCTATGGTAGCAGGAGGTCGGGCCATTGGTAATTCGCAAATACAGGCTAATTTCAGTAGACTTTTACAAATTAGTGATTCCGGCCAGCTACAATACCAACTCGATCTTCAGGGTATATATTCTCCAAGCTGGGTGGCTAAGGCCCAGATCACATACGATTTTCTGCATAGAGCTCCTGTTGCCGACGTTCAGTTCCAAACCGCAAGTACCGGTCAGGGGTTTTCGTTGAACGCGGAGGTGGCTTATGTCAGTCCGAAATACAACTATCCACTTTCGTACCTAAGCTGGGGAAACAATTATTGGACAACATATACTATGCTTGGTTACACCTGGAAATTTGACCGGTCAATCGTACCCTCGTTAGGTCTTGGTGGAAGCCTGACAACAGTAAACGACGTTACGCCGAGTAGAAGCGCCTTACGGTTGCTTACAGTTTTCTTCGGACTAGAATTACTTCCGCAAGTTAATCTTGGCTACTCGCTCCAGTACGATGACAGACCAATAGCAGCTCTTATTAATCGCTATCATAGTCTGACACTTTCTGGGCGCATAGGACGATTGGGGACTGCATATGCCACACTAACCACAGGTAGCTTCTTCGGGAGCAAACTGACTTACCGGGGAGGTGGTTTTTCCATAACCCCCTTCAGCACTTTTGCCTTCTCTGCCGATTATACTGCCAGGACTACGGCGGGTCTAACAGATGAGTTTTACACAGTTTCCTCTACCGTTCGACTGATCGCACAGGTGTATTTCCGTGCATACTACCAGCACCTATTCATCCCATCGGCTCAAGCAAAGCTGGATCAATTGAATTTGTTGATTAACTACTACTTAATTAGTCGCAACAACATTTATTTTCTCATAAATCTTCTTGACAACTTCAAGACAACTGACCTGATGGGAAGACTCGGTTACGAAATTGATTTTTGAATAAAGTTTGCAGATGCGAAGGCATCGTTGCTACTGGAATCAGCAGGTTCGCCAATTTTCTTGCAGATGATGTGTCTTCTTCACCATTAAGTTACGACATAGGGTCTAGTGGATTGCGGTTATCTGGAGGTGAAAGGCAGAGGGTAGCCTTAGCGAGAGCACTGGTTCGTGATCCGTCAATATTACTAATGGATGAAGTTACATCTGAGATAGATTTAGAGACAGAGATGGAAATTGTCAGAAAAATTATCGAGCTTCGGAAAGGGAAAACGACTGTAATTGTTGCGCACCGACTCACTGCTGCAATGACAGCTGATGAAATCGTTGTCCTTTCAAATGGGAAGGTTGAGGAACTTGGTAAGCATGAAGAGTTGATCTCTAACAGGAGAGGACTTTATTACAGACTTTGGAAAGCCTCACAGGGCAATGGACAGAGGGAGTGCACAATCAACAAGAGCACCAGTCAAGTGGTGCTGTAGTATCCCTGAAATCCGATATAGGCAGCGATAAAGCCGCGGAGAAGTGGGTGAGATGCCTGTATTATTGGGCTGGTCGATCCTGGTCTAATATTAAGGCACGGGTGCAGGAGTTTATATGTTTTTGGGGGGCATTTAATTGAATATGCGGAGGTGGTTATCGCCGAAATAATGCTGCTTGAGAAGTTGAACAAGATTAAAAGCAAATGCGCCAATTGCAAAGTATAAACTGTTGGCAGAGAATTGTCCACAGGGGAAATGATCCAGGACATCCACGCGCATCCTTGATTATCAATACCTTACATTAACCTCTCGCCTTTTTCTCAATCAATTACCATGCCTGTATGTCGGGAAAAAGGCAACTTGAGCTATTTCAGCAACTCGCTTAAATCCGATAGCCGAGAATTCGTGTGCCTAAGGTCGCATGTTGTTTTTTCTCATGGAATTGTTTAAGTTTTTGTGATGCCGAAGTGGTGGAATTGGCAGACACACTGTCTTGAGGGGGCAGGGCCCGAAAGGGCGTGCGGGTTCGAGTCCCGCCTTCGGCACTGAAACTGCCTATTGGCGCAGTTTAATGCTGGTTGAAAAGGGGGGCTATTAGCAATAACTTCTCCAGAGTAGGAGGATCACTTGCAAACGTCGAGAAGATTTGACAGATTTCAGTTGTAAGACCAAGGAGAGTTTATGGGTACAGGTCAGATGCTCTTGACTGTTGGTGCTATCATGTTGCTTGGGACAGTCATACTGTCAACCAATAGGAGTTTAAACAACAACAGCACTGTTCTTTTAAACACCAACGTCGGGCTTGAGGAGGTGTCCCTTGCCACATCAATAATGGAGGAGGCGACTGGAAAGGCATTTGACGAAAACACCGATACGAACACCGTGACTTCAACCTCACAATTGACTCCACCAGCTTCACTTGGTCAGGAAAACGGAGATACAACAGATCTCAATGATTTTGATGATTTCAATGGTTTGCCCGGAGGCAACGGAAGAATAGAGATCGATACTCTGTCGACGGGAATCTACTACGTCAGGACAAGGGTATATTATGTTTCAGGTAATAATCCCAATGTTATTTCTAACGTTCCAACATGGCACAAGAGGCTGGATATATGGGTGTGGAACAAGGATGTGCCTGATACTGTAAAGATGCACACTGTTTTTAGTTATTGGTATTTTTGAGGTGAGTGATGGGAAGCCAGGTTTTGTTGGACATAGTTGGATCAATGGTTGTAGGTGGACTCCTTTTAATTGTCGCATTGAGAATGAACGACAGAGCCGTTGAAAACACATATCAATCACAAGCGGCTCTAACTGTTCAACAAAATTTGACATCATTGGTTGAAAATATTGAATATGATTTCAGGAAAATTGGCTACTGTCGAAATCCAAATTTACAACCGAAAACTTATATGTACATTCTTTCGGGTACAGACAGCTCTATTTCGTTTGTGGCCGATTTATCCAATGTCGGCAGGCTTGACACAGTACAGTACTTTTTAGGTGGACATGTTCCGGGTGACCCAAACCCGGATGTAAAGTACCTGTATCGCCAGGTAAATAGCAGTCCACCTGTTGCTTCAAATTTAGGTATAACTCAATTTAATTTGAGATATCTTGATGGGTTCGGGCAGCAACTTCCAACTCCATTTGTAGCTCCTTCACAGGCGCAGGTCATCGAAATAACTGTAAGAGTAGAACCAACTGTTATATACAACGCCGCATATGATACAGTCTTTGCTGTCTGGAGGCAGACTAGACTTATTTCAAGAAATTTAAAAGCAAGATAATGATATGGTTGGGAAAGGCTCTCTTCTGGTCATACTTGGCTTCAGTTTAATTTTCGGAATAGCCAGCCGGTACTGGAACCGGATGAGCAACGCAGCAATAGACAATTTTGTTCAGTATTATAACTGGACAAATGCTCATAATATTGCAGTTAGCGCAGCCAATATTGCTGCAGATTCTGTATTCTGGAATCCAAAAGCAACAAGCTTAAGCCTATCGGGCTCATTTTCCGATGGAAACTATACGACAAATACACAACTCTCCGGTTCAAATATTATAATCACTTCCATTGGCAGTTACCAGGGGGCTGCTGATACAGTTATAGTCATTTTGCAACCATATTATTTTTCGAGATTTGCTGTTTACACATCAGTCATGGGGGGAGTTTACTGGGCAACAGGGGATACTGTATGGGGGAGGTATCACAACGAGCAGGATAAGATAAATATTTTGGGGAGTCCCGTGTTTTACGGGAAAGTCACATCCAAGCTCGGTACAAATCCAAAGTTGCCAAGTCGAAGTGCAACTCCACAGTTTTATGGTGGGTATCAATCGGGTGTAAGTATACCAATGCCAAATACAAGCGCAGCAGATGCTCAGGCAGCTGCAGCCTCAGGTGGATTTGTTTTCAATAATCCCGGAAATGGTCAATACGACGTTTATCTTACATTGAATTCTAATGGTACGGTCACATTCAGGACCCCTTCTATGCCAAAAGATTCAACGGTGGCATTAAGAGTACTTGCTCCCAACGGAGTGATATTTGTAAACAAGGGGAATTTACATCTCAAGGGGACGCTAAATGGCCAGGCAACAGTGGGGGCAACAGGAAGTTCAGGGTTGGGATATGGTAATGTTTATATAGAGGACGATGTTCTTTATTCCAGAGATCCTCAAGTATATCCCAATAGCACAGACATGCTGGGTATAGTTGCGGAAAACAATGTGACAGTTAGAAAACCTTCCACTCCTCCATATAAACAAAACTGGACAATAGATGCGGCTATATTTGCACAAAAAGGGCAATTTAATGCATACGTTGATAATGGTTATCCCGTTCTCGGATCAGTGAAGGTTTTTGGTTCCATTAGCAATTATCAGCTTGGAGCTACGGCAATTGGCGATAATTATGGAAATGTCATCCATGGTTACAGCAGCAACTATCGCTTCGATAGTCGATTAGAGACGGCGACTCCACCATCATATCCAAGTACAGGAAGGTTTCAGGTAGTTGCCTGGCGTGAGTAGTACGTTGAAAATTTAGATTTAATCTGGTAACATTAAAATCAGCTAAAGAGGAATATAGTATGGTGATTACAGATGTTCAAAGGCGAAAGAAGATCGTCGATATTTACAGGAAGCTTCACAGTCTCAGAGCAACAGCAGCAAAGACCGGTGTTAACGTGAAAACCGTAAAGAAATGGGTTGACAGATATAAAGAGGGTGGGGTTAAAGCACTTGCAGACAAAAGATTTAAAATGCCTCCCCCTGCCAGAAGACGAAAGAAATGACCCTGCCTATTTGACTTTTAACCTGATTTAATAAAAATACGAGAATTTTTACAAAGGGTGAAGACTATGCTCCAGAGTATGACGGGGTTTGGAAAGGGTGAATACTCCACAGGAAAGATTTCTGCAGCTGTGGAAGTGAGGAGTGTCAACAATCGCTATTTAGAAGTAGGCATCAAACTCCCTCAAAGCCTTGCAATTCGTGAGGGAGAAATTCGGGAAATGATCAGGCAGAGATTTAGCCGTGGGAAGATTTCAATGATTGTGACATTAGATCGATCTGGAGAGGAACCACAATTTAATATTGAAATGGATAGCGTAAGGAGAATAGTAAGTTTACTTAATCAAATAAGAAAAACCGCAAGGGTAAAGTCGACAATAAAACTTGATCACATCTTAATGTTTAAAGATCTCATTAAAGGAACTGAGTTCAACGTGGATGAAGGAGAAGAATGGGCCGCAGCAGCAAAGGCAATAGAAGCCGCTCTTGATCAGCTTTCTGTTGCTCGCAAGAATGAAGGGAATTCTTTGAAAGCAGATCTTGTAAAACGTATTTCTCTTCTCAAAGAAGCAACAGAAAAGATAGAAAAGATTTCGGTCCATCGGTCTGAAGAGGGTAAAGAAAAACTTCGGCAAAAGGTTAAAGAAGTACTAAATGGTCAACATGTTGATCCCGCTCGTATTGAGCTTGAGATTGTTTTGTTAGCTGATAAGCTTGATATAACAGAGGAGGTTGTCAGGTTCAGAACGCATGCTGATTTCTTTTTAAACTTGCTTAATGCCGAGGAGTCAAATGGCAGGAGATTGAATTTTTTGCTTCAAGAAATGAACAGGGAGGTGAATACAATGGGGTCTAAAGCATTTGATGCAGAGGTGTCTCATATTGTGGTTGAGATAAAAGAAGAGCTTGAAAAGATTCGGGAGCAGGTTCAGAATTTAGAATGAAAAAAGGCTTGCTCATAGTAGTAAGTGCTCCAAGTGGAGCCGGAAAGACTACCATTGTAAAGGAAATACTGAAGCAATTCCCTGATTTCCAATTTTCCGTATCTGCAACCACACGCGCCAGGCGTCCGGGAGAAGTAGATGGAAGGGAATACTTCTTTTTGACAAGAGAGGAGTTCGAAAAGAAAATAGCATCTGGTGAGCTGGTTGAGTATGAAGAAATATATGGTAATTATTATGGCACGTTAAAAAGTGAAGTGGAGAGGGCTCTCAGACAAAACAGTGTGATGGTTTTTGATGTGGATGTGAAGGGTGCTTTATCCATTAAGAGCAAATTTCCCCAGGCTCTCTTGATTTTTATTCAACCGCCATCATTGGAAGAGCTCCGAAAGAGGTTGCTACTTCGAAAAAGTGAAACTGAGGAACAGATTGAGAAGAGAATGGCACGCGTGCCTATGGAGCTTGAGAAATCTGACCTATTTGACTATATTATACTTAATGACGATTTAAAAAAGGCTGTTAATGAAGTGATAGAAATAATCAAACGAAAACTGCAGGAGTGTTAAAATTGGGACTGGAACCTATTGATATAAGGCAACTTGACGTTGTGACAGGGAATGCATATGAAGCAATTGTGGTTGCTTCTAAAAGAGCGAGGCAAATAAGTGATGAAAGAAAGCTCGAATTTGCACGTCGACTGGAGGGTATAAAGCAGGTTCAGGAGTCGCTGGAGGAAGATGAAAAGGTGAATCCCGAGCAGGTGGAATTAAGCAAGGAATTTGATAAATACCCAAAGCCCACCGAACAAGCCCTTCAAGAGTTATTGCAGCGCAAGATAGCATATCGGTACAAGTCCGAAGAATGAAATGGAAGTAGATGTCATGGCTAATCCAGCCGGACAGAACTTCTTGAAAGGGAAAAAGATACTCCTTGGGGTCTGCGGAAGTATTGCTGCATACAAGGGTGTTTACCTTCTACGAGAACTTGTAAAGAACGGAGCTGACGTACGGGTGGTAATGACTCCATCAGCCACACAATTCGTCTCTCCGCTTACGTTTTCATCTCTATCCCACAACAAAGTACATGTGGAATTGTTTCCATCCAATCAAGGGGGCCCATCTGCAGGAGTGGAGCATATTGAGCTGGCGCTCTGGGCAGACCTGATGGTAATTGCTCCAATAACTGCGACCACCATAGCAAAACTTCATTATGGAATTGCAGACAACCTGCTTACTTCTCTGGCACTTGCTCTCCGTGTTCCGTTGATAATAGCCCCTGCGATGGATATGGATATGTATCTCAATGATGTCACTCAGGAAAACATCGGAAAGTTAAAAGAAAAAGGTGTGATAGTTGTTGACCCCGAAGAAGGTGAGCTTGCAAGTGGCTTGAGTGGGATCGGACGTCTGGCAGAGGTTGAAAAAATTCTCCAGAAGGTTAATGAATTTCTTGGGGGGCATCATCGCGACCTTTTAGGGATTAAAATACTTGTCACAGCTGGCCCAACACAGGAACCTATTGATGCAGTTCGCTTTATATCAAATAAAAGCTCAGGAAAAATGGGGTTTGCATTAGCTGCTGCGGCAGCAAACAGAGGTGCTGAAGTAAAGTTAATAACTGGACCTGTCTGCCTGCATACCCCTCGTAATGTTTCGCGGGTAGATGTGGTTACTTCAGATCAGATGCATGAGCTGGTAATGAGTGAACTTGAGTGGAGCGACGTGCTCGTCATGACCGCAGCAGTGGCAGATTATAAAGTTGAGAACCCCGCTGCAAGGAAGATCAAGAAAGACGAGTTTAAAAAAGCTTCCCCAAGGATAGACCTCATCGAAACGGTAGATATTTTAGAGGATGCAGGCAAAAAGAAGGGGAAAAGAATACTTGTCGGGTTTGCACTTGAGACAAATGATGTAATAAAAAATGCCATGAAGAAAATGGCTGCCAAGTCACTTGATCTGGTTGTTGTCAATAACCCGCTGGAAGAAGGTGCTGGATTTGGAGGTGACACAAACAGGGTTACCATATTGAAACCCGATGGAACGAAATACGATCTTCCCTTGATGACAAAGTATGACGTTGCATTGAAAATACTTGATGAGATTAAAGAGCTTCACAATAAGCGCCTGGAATCGCAATAAACACCTGTTAACACGGTCTGCCGTTTTTACAGTAGGTCGGCAATAAGTGTCAGTTCAATTTGCCTTTCAATTTCTCCTTAATTTGTCAGTATTGGAGAAAATTTAACGTTATCTCCCTTCGTAAATCCCCTTAGAAGAATCAGTTCGGAACCGTTTCCAAATAAAATCAAATATCATTAAAAAATGACTTGACATGAGAATTTTTTTTTGCCATCTTATGGAAGCCCTTCCAAGGAAAAGGTTATGGCTTCAAAAATAACTATATATGATATTGCTAAAGAAGCGAATGTTGGTATCGGGACAGTATCCCGGGTGCTCAACAACCAGGCAAGTGTATCTCCCGAAACCCGTCAGAAAGTCCTTGAAGTAGCCAGGCGCCTCAACTATCAGCCACACACCTATGCTCAGCGATTGGCAAGGCGGCACTCACAAACGATATCTGCAATAATTCCTTTCTTTACAAACTATTTTTTTATCGAGGTTTTGCAGGGGGTGCAGGACAGGATATCACAGCTAGAATATGACCTTGTTCTCTATGGGGTGAACAATGTCAATCAGGTGGAGACATACCTTACGAAGGCGATTCAGAGAGGCAAGGTCGATGGTATTTTGTTTTTCTCAATGAAGCTTCCAGAGAAATTCATACCAAGGTTGAAAGAAACGAAAATACCGACTGTCCTTGTTGACACCTCATCTCCTGAGTTTGACTCAATATCGGTTGCAAATGCTGAAGGGGCATACACAGCCACAGGGCATTTGATTGAGCTCGGTTACACGTTCATTGGAATGATTAATGCTCCTCTCGTAAGTGCACCTGCAATTGAACGACTTAAAGGCTATCGTCGGGCACTTGAAACTCACGGTATTGAATTTCGGGATGAACTTGTAAAATTTGGAAAGAGTAAAAAACAGGATGGGTTTAACAGGGAAGCCGGTTACGAGGCAGCCCAGGATTTTCTTAAGATGGGTGATGATATGCCCCGCGCATTTTTTGTGGCATCAGATATTCAGGCGATGGGGGCACTGGCAGCTTTTACGGAGCACGGACTGCGTGTTCCGGAAGATGTTGCTATTGTAGGCTTCGATGATATTGAGTTAGCGCGACATCTCAAGCTGACGACCATGCGTCAACCAATGTATCAGATGGGTGATCTTGCTATACAGCGGCTTGTTGATAGGATGTCCAATCCAGACATGGAAATATTACATACAACTTTTTCACCAACTTTAATAATAAGAGAAAGTTGTGGGGCTTTAAAGCAGAAAGAGACGCTTGAAAAGAATAAAATTGAGGTTAAGCATGATTAAAATTGCTACTTTTTCATCGCTGGTTTTCTTCCTGGTAGTACAATTGATTTCCTCTTATTATGCTTTTGCTGGCGACACGGGCAAAATTTCCGGTACCGTTGTAGATGCGTCTACAAAGGAGCCGTTAGTTGGTGCAAGTGTGCAGATAGTGGGAACGAGTTTAGGTGCAGCTACAGATCTGGACGGTCGATTCATAATACTCAACATTCAACCAGGTGTTTATGTTGTCAGAGCTTCTGCTGTAGGATACAGGACTGAAGAAGTCAGAAACGTTCGTGTGTCAATTGATTTAACAACCGAGGTAAATTTTGCATTAACTGAGTCCGCTATTCAGACTGAGGCTGTTGTTGTCACAGCACAACGCCCATTGGTTCAAAAAGACATGACTTCATCAACAGCAGTTGTGGACAACAAGGAAATCCAGGCTCTTCCCGTTACATCCTTTCAGGATGTTTTGCAGTTACAGGCAGGTGTGGTAGCAGGTCACTTTCGTGGAGGCAGGAGTGGTGAGGTATCATACTGGATAGACGGTGTTCCGGTAACTGACTCTTACGATGGATCGACAGTTGTTGATGTGAATAAGAATTCAATTCAAGAAATGCAGCTTGTCACGGGTGCTTTCAATGCTGAATACGGTCAAGCAATGAGTGGTATTGTGAACATTGCGACGAAAACAGGCGGAAATAAGTTCAGCGGCAGTTTTACAGCTTATTCCGGCGGGTATGTCACCAGCCATACAGATATATTTACAGGATTGCAAAGAATAAATCCTATCAATACACAGTGGCTTGAAGGATCATTGGATGGTCCAATTGTTCAGGATAAACTCTTCTTTTACGTGGACGCGCGTTACTATTACGATGGCGGTGATTTGTTTGGTATTAGAAAATTCAATACTTACGACATAACTAATTCACGAGACCCAAATCCTTTTAACTGGACGATTCAACAAACCGGTGACGGTAAGGTTGTTCCAATGGCACCTTACATGGAGGGATATGGTCAGGCAAAAATAACTTACAAGGTTTCTTCAGAGCTACAGGTTTCTTATAACTTCATATTGGACAATAGCCGTGGAAAAGACTATGATTTTGCCTATAAGTATAATCCTGACGGGGAATTGAGCAATTTTAAAAAGGGGTACCTAAATACTATCAATGTTACTCACACTCTCAGTCCAACTACTTTTTATACCCTTGGATTGTCATACTTCTTCAGGGATTATAGAGAGTATCTCGATCAAAGCAGCTTTTCATTATCGGATCTTTTTACCAGAAAAGACCCGTTTGACCAGAGATATGTTCATCCCGCATTGATGACAGCACCTGAGAATACTTTTCTCACAGGTGGCACAAACATGGCGAACAATGTTCGAAACACAAGTACTTATATAGCAAAGTTTGATATAACAAGTCAGGTGACCCAGCATCATATGATAAAGGCCGGGCTGCAATATGAAAGGGACAAGCTTTACCTTCACGATATTTATCTTCAACTTTCCCAGATTGACCAGAACAGAGACCCTGTTCTGGATGGAAAGCCGTTTCTTCTCGGCCCTGTTGTAATACCGCCGATATCCAATCAAAATAATCTCCTTTATTTGCACAACCCCATTCAGTTCTCCGCCTACGTTCAGGATAAGATGGAGTACAATTCGCTTATAGTTAACTTTGGTGTGCGTTTCGATTGGTTCCATCCAGATGGACAGGTGCTTTCAGATCCTTCGGACCCAAATATTTACTTACCATTAAGACCTCAAAATCAGGACAGCGTCGTAGCTCCAGGAGGTACGCCTGATCAGGCTGTTGCAGCGAGAATGAAATACTGGTATAGAAACGCCACGAACAAATGGCAAATTAGTCCGCGATTGGGAGTAGCATTTCCGATAACTGATAGAGGTATTGTCCATTTCTCTTATGGACTTTTCTTCCAGATGCCAAATTTCGAGCGACTCTACGCCAACCCTGGTTACAAATTACCTGTCTCAGGTGGCAGTACAAATCTTGGAGTAATTGGCAATCCCGATTTAAGGCCGGAGGAAACAACCAGTGGTGAGCTTGGTCTGCAGCAACAGTTAACGGATGATATCTCAATTGACATCACAGGTTATTTCCGTGATATTCGCAATCTTGCTGGTACACTAAATGAGCTGGAGTACGTATTTGGTGGATCCGCTGTTTACAGTAAGTATGTAAATACAGATTTTGGATTTGTCAGGGGGATAGTTTTGTCCATTGACAAGCGTTTTTCTCAGGGAATCTCAGCCACTCTGGATTATACATTCCAGATAGCCAAAGGGGATGCATCGGATCCAAATGCAGCGTTTAATTTGAGAACAGGTGGTGTTCTGCCTGAGACACAGCTTATACCTCTTGATTGGGATCAGAGACACACATTAAATGCTACTTTAAATTACAGCAATAGCAATGACTGGGGAGCGAGCTTCGTTTTTCAATTTGGGAGTGGAACGCCGTACACTCCTCAGCAGGTAGCTGTTGCTGGACAATTGGCGTACAATTCAGAGACAAAACCTGCAACTTACAACCTGGATGCGCGGATTTACAAGAATTTCCGGGTTGGAGCGACGACTCTTACCTTGTTTATGAGGATTGACAATTTACTTGACACTAAAAATGCATACACAGTATATAATGATACCGGAGAACCCAATTTCTCTTTAGTTGAACAACGCCTTATAGAAATTAATCCGCCACAGAGGGTATCAACAGTGCAAGATTGGTACACAAGGCCATACTACTATTCTGCCCCCAGGAGGATTCAGTTCGGTATCACATACTCCTTTTAAATGTAGAGGTTTAAACTATGCGGAAAATTTTATTTGTAATAATCATAGGGTCGTTAACAATTTCTACACCACTGATGGCGCAGCAGGACAATTTAATCCCTTATGCAAAGAGTCATCGTGGAAGCTATCTGTATAGAAAATTTGGATTGCACAACGGTAACAGGGTAGCGATTACGTTCAGAAACGACGGTTCCATTGCAGGGACAAATTCAAATGACATCAGAGGAGCCTGGCCATATCCGATGACGCAGGATAGTTACATTGGAGATGTGACTCCACTTGTTGGTGTGGAACTTCCAGGTGTTTATGACATAGGTAAAGGAATAAAAGGTATAGTGCACTCTGTGACGATTGCACCTGGACCAAGAAACGGGCAGGCAGCAAAGGTAGATCCTTCCACAGGGTATTTTCAGGGGTTTGAGCCCGAGCCAGGATATGCAAATCAGGCTCAGGATACACTCGCTATGAGCAACATTCCTTCATCATGGCCATCGTTCTGGCCAGACCATCCTGACTGGATTGACTCGACAGGCCATGCCGAATGGAATGGGTATTTTGGCAAGGGTCAGTTCAGTGCCGACCAGGAAAGTTATTTTGTAATGGACGATGCACAGGACAACAGTCCACAGCAAAGGACCAGTTATGAGTTCCATCCAGATTCTACTGATACTTCAAGAAACGGTATCGGGATCGTTGTCAGGGTGCGCGGTCTGCAGTGGTCGCAAATTCAAGCTCAGGATGTCCTATTCTGGTTATATGATATTACCAATATCAGTACCACAACGTACAAAAAAACAGTTTTTGGTGAGGTTGTTGGTGGTTGTGTTGGAGACGTCGGACAAAATTATGTCGACTGTCAGGATGATCTGGCATTCTTTGATTTAAATAACAATCTAACTTACACGTGGGATTCTGATGATAAGACTGCAGATAAACTGTGGATCCCATTAAACCAGGTACTTCCGGGTGTGAGAAACAACATTGGCTACGCAGGTTACGCTTATCTCGAAAGCCCGAGTAACAGCTTTGATGGCATTGACAACGATAACGACCAGGTTGATCCAAATGCTTTGACATTTCAGCAATCAGATTTTTCATTTGATTCCCAATCAAATTCATTTTTGGCCACCAGAACGCTTTCCCGAACAAATGCAGGAACCAATCCAAACTGGCCGAACAATGAGATAATTTTAATAAACCCAACAACATACGCCAGACAGATAGTAAGGCTCGACACGCTTCTTAAAAGCAGCACAGACACCGTCACAGTTTATTCGCTTGGGCAGCCCTATAAGATATACGATGGCGAAACCCTTTCCGAAATTCCTAACAATGGACTGGACGATAATCTAAACGGTATTATAGACGAGAACTATGAACTGCATTATGAAAGGGTTTTCAAAGACGCTAACGGAAATATTTACAAACGAGATTTACGTCCGCTGGCTTATCGGGATTACTTTACAGGGGCAGGGCTTAACAACACAATGATTGATGAGAGCAGGCAGAGCGGTCCCGGTACGCTGACTGTGGGCTGGGTTCCAGATTATACCCAGCCGAGAGATCCTGTTACCGGTAAATATCCGGGCGTTGTTAAATCTCACTGGTCGGGTGATGAAAATGGTAACTGGAACCCAAAGTACGATGATGTTGGAGCTGATGGAGTTCCTGATACACACGACTACGGAGAAGGTGACGGGATCCCAACAGAAGGTGAACCGCACTTTGACAAAACAGATGTAAACGAATCAGACCAGATAGGTTTAACGAGTTTTAACTTCTTTAATCAGACGCAGTCTCCCCCTATGAATAACAGCGAGATACTCTGGAACCGCATGATTCCTGGATATTTTGATGTTATTCCACGTCAGCCAATGGATGGGGACTTTATTTATGCGTCAGGGTATTTTCCGCTTCTGCCCAACAACACAGAGAGATTTTCACTGGCGTTGGTATTTGGTGCAGACAGTAGTATGATTTTCAGGAACAAGCAAATTGTTCAAAGGATATATGACAAGAACTATGATTTTGTAAAGCCGCCACCAAAGCCACATTTGGTTGCGATACCAGGTGATAAGAAGGTCACATTAATCTGGGACAAAGTTGCCGAAACAGCCCCTTCATTTGAAGGTTACAAAATTTATCGTTCGACCGACCCGGGATTTACTGAAGCTGGCGGTCAGGCATTGGCAACTTTTGACCGGGTTGATGGTGTACAGGGTTATTTCCTACCTCCGTCGCAAGACCTTGCTCAACTTCCGATGTTTTACCTTGGAGGAGATGTCGGGCTGGTGCACACTTATGTTGACAGTGGACTTCAAAATGGGCAGGGCTACTACTACGCTGTAACGGCATATACAACAGGTGATCCACTTGCAGATACATATCCTGCTGAAGATCCTAAATTTGTAACTGTGAATTCAAATGGTCAGGTAAGTACAGATGTAAACACTAAATTTGTGGTTCCGCAGGCTCCAGCGGCCGGATATGTAGGTCCAGATGCACCAAGCTACTTTGTACCTGTTCCAGGGGAGAAGCTTTTTGGCACTGGAAGGGTTCAACTGACAGTAAAAAATCCAGGAGCTGTTCCGAATAAGACGTATCGCGTTGGTTTTGCAGATACCCTGAACAATGGTATCCCTGTTACAACTGCATACTACATAATTGACTATACAAATGCATCATCACCTGATACTCTTTATGAAATTCCGCTGAGTCAGTCCACTTCAGTTGGCGATGTAGATAAGTACATTTTTGACGGTATGTACGCAACTGTGTTGAATGATTGGTCTGTAAAAGTAGATACATCAAGAACAGGATGGAACACCGTTCATTCCAGACCGAATTTCAGATTTACATTTGAGCCTTTCCAGTTCCAGGACGTGAAAGAAACCGGTGTCATTTATCCTGAGGATTTTGATATTGTTTTTGACTCAACTTCCGTTCAGGGTGATACATCTACGACTCTAACATTGACCTATCAGGGGAGTCCACTGACCATTGCAAAAGAAAACACCAACTTCAGGATTTATGACCCGTACACCGGCAAATTGGTTCCGTATGCACTACTCGAGCCGGATTGTATTAGTTATGGAACTGGCTGCGGTAGGTTTTCTGCAGATGATATTCTGATATTTTTAGCTCACAAAAAGACACAATCAGGAAGGGATACCACATTTATCACCTGGTCGCTCTCTCCAACTGGTGCAGATACGACAAACCATCTCCCAACAAAAGGTGACACCTTGAGGATCAGGTTGCTGAAACCATTTGTGAATGGTGATCAATTAGAGATAACGACAAAAGCAGCGATGGTCGATAACAAATTAGCAGCCTCTCAGCTGGATTTGATAAGAGTTGTTCCAAACCCTTATGTAGCTGCAACAAGTCAGGAGCCACCTTTACCACCAACTATTACCAGTGGAAGAGGTCAGAGAAAGATTTCATTTATCCATCTTCCTAAGAATTCAACGATATACATTTATACAGCAAGAGGTGAATTGGTGCGTAAACTTGAAATGCCTCCTGGTCAGAACATTGCTGATGGAACAATTGATTGGGATCTCCGAACAAGTGCAAATCTGGAAGTGGCTTATGGTGTTTATTTTTATCTCGTCGATGCTCCCGGGATTGGTCAGAAGTATGGCAAACTGGCAATAATAAAGTAGATGAGGACGCCAATGAGAAATGGAATTATTTTAATAGTTGCTGCTTTTGTTGCTGCATCTGCTTTTGGTCAAAACAAAGTTGGAACAACAGCTGCCCCGTTCTTGGGTATAGGCGCAGGCCCCAGAGCTATCGCAATGGGTGGTGCGTTCACAGCTCTTGCTGACGATCCAACAGCGCTGTACTGGAATCCTTCCGGGATTTCCCGTATGGGAAGAACAGAGGCATTCCTTGAACATACTAATTACCTGCTCGGTACAAGTTATAATTTTTTTGCCGCAGTTGTTGCCCTGGATCAGGACAATGCAATAGGATTAAGCGTAACAAACCTTGCATACGGGAGTTCTGAGGTTACTACAATATCCCAGCCTGATGGAACAGGTGAAACCTGGAATGCTAATGATTGGTGTATTGGGTTGTCATATTCTCGTAACCTGACAGACCGTTTCTCAATTGCTGGAACGGCAAAAATGATCGTTCAGCAAATATGGAGAGAGTCAGCAACCGGATATGCTCTCGATGCCGGATTGCTTTACATTACTCCATTTAACGACTTAAGGATTGGGATGGAAATTGCCAACTACGGGACTGACATGCAGCTTACCGGGCAGGATCTTTACATAACTCACAACCCTGATCCGTCGGTTAAAGGGGACAACTCCAAAATCCCCGCCCAATACTACACGGACACTTATCCATTGCCAATTATCTTCAGAGTTGGACTGGCAATGGATGTGATAAAATTGACCGACAATCGATTAACTCTTGCAATTGATGCGATTCATCCGAGTGACAATGTACAGACAATGAATATCGGCGCTGAATACATGTGGGGGAACCTGGTTTCGGTACGCGCTGGTTACAAATCTATTTTCGTACCGGATAGTCAGGAGGGATTAACATTTGGTATTGGCCTTAATTACGATATTTCATCAAGATTCAACATAAAGGTTGATTACGGTTATGAAAACTACGGAATGTTAAAGAACATACAAAAATTTGCTTTAACTTTAGGGTTTTAGAATGTGATGAATTGGAGGAGCTATGAAGGTTAGGATACTGGTCTTACTGGTGTTAATGACAACAGCTTCTGCTGGCTATGCGAGTGGAGACTCAATTCGGGTGGTCTTCCAGCTTTCCAGGGTGCTTGCCAATGGGGAGAGCGGTGTCGGGCTCAACGGCACATTTAACAACTGGGGAAATGTCAGCTACAGCAGCACCAATGGGATTGGTTTTATACCCCTTCAAAATACGGGGAATAACCTATGGCGGGTAACCATTCCTCTGGCTCCCGGGGTGTATTCCTACAAATTTATCACGTACAGTATTCAACCCTCTGGTGACACCTTGATTTCTTCGTGGATTACTGATCCGGGAAATCCTAAAACAGATGGCTCCGGTTACAACAACAGCATCATTAATGTTAAAGACCCTATGATATACTACGTTTCCCCGATGAATGGAAGGACTATTGGGAATGCTAATGCCCCAATCAGTGCGCTTGTTTCGTGGAGTGATAATTCGGCCATTGACCCATCATCCCTGAATATTGTTGTTGACAATGTCCCTGTTGCAAATCCAGCTCAATATCTAGACACAACCAACAGAATAATTAAATTCGTTCCTCCTACGCCATTTACATTTACGTCACATACAGTATTAATTGCCATATCCAACAAAGAGGGTAAAGCTGACACTGCAATCACAAATTTCAAGGTGACAAACCAGGTTGTTGTTGGTCCATATACTTTTTATTTTGACCCCCTGTCTCCCAACTTTAAGCTCGTGGGAAAGTTAAGTAGCGTTTCAGTAAAAGGTCAGTTTAATAATTATGGCAGCGATCCTCTGTCAGGTCCTGACAGTGATGGGGTTTATTCAATAACAGAGAATCTCAATATAGGTATTCCTTATCCGTACCAATACATAATTAATGGCGGTCAGTACATAGACGATCCTGACAATTCGCTGATGGATAATGAATTTCAAACTCTCGCTATTAAACGAGTAAACCCCCGTCCGATATTCAAACTAATCTGGCCAAGGCAGGGGGAGGTTTTCAGTGAAGGCGCTGCAGTATCTGTAAAAGCTGAGCTTATGATGAGTGATTCAAACTATGCTATTGACCGCAGCTCAATTGAAGTATTTCTGGACAATGTTCCTGTGCCGATAACCACGTTGGATTCGGTTTCAAATGGCTTTTTGTTGCAGACAGCTAACTTTAACCTTGCTAAAGGAAGGCACCAGGTAAGGTTAACAGGTTCTGATGTGAAGGGGAACAGTACTTCAACACTATTTACCATTGGAGCCTTTCCCGGGAATTCTGGCTTCCATTATGTTGATGCCGACTCAGATGACAACGGACCTGGTAATTACAGGTATCCATCATTTACTCCTGTTTCATCGGCAGATATCAGGGAAATTGATATCACATCCAATGCCACGAATGATTCCTTGATATTTAATGTCGTTATGGGAGTCATTTCTGACTATACAAGAATATCGTTCGAGATAGTTAATTCAATTGGAGATTCTCTGATACTGGATCCAAACAATGCAGCTGTACAAATTCCTGCTTTTACGGGGAGGGGAGTTTATTTTATACTGGCTCCTCCAAATTCGTCAGTTTTGGCCGGGACTGAAAATCAAATTTATAGCTCTCCAGACATTTATGCCCATGCATTGAATAACATATATGTTAATCAGGATGCAAAAGCCACCGGTGTTTTCAAATTTGCAATCCCACTGAGTACCCTGGAATCGGTGATGGGAAGTTTTTCCCGCGGCTGGTATTTTATTGCATATTCTTATCTGGGCAACACAAGTGGTGCGTGGAAAGTGACAAACCAGTATGGCGGGTCATTCTTCCCGGAGCAGCCAAATATCTATGATGCAGCATTTTTCTTTAACACTCAAATAGAAAAGAGAAATCTCTCTAACTTCAACTATTCGTTCAATTATGGCGGATCCAGGTATGTAAAATTGGCCTCAAATTACAGGGGAGCACTGTTGATAACTCCGGGGGAGATTTCGGCAAGTCTTGCAAGTAAACCTTATGTCCGGATTCTGACAGATGGTGGCGAGATCAGATGGGGGGACTCTGTCAGAGTTTTTGTTGCTGTAAGTGATTCAAGCATTCATTCGGGTTTGCTCTCCAATGGAAACACAAATTATCCTTTGAGTTTTGTCAATGATACGGCATCTGTAATTGTCACTCTTGCTGAAGGGGTGAACCAGCTCGTGGCTTCTGTCCAGTATGGTGGGGGACAGACAAGCTACAGCTCAAAAGTTTATTTTAATTGCATTATAAACCACAAACCAGATATAACAATTTCAAAGAACATCAGCGGTGGTACAGTAACGCTTGATGCCAGTGCAACAACAAACTCTGATGGCCTTCCTGAGGCATTTGCATGGTCGCAGGACATGACCAACCCCCAGCCCGTAACATTATCCGGGGTGAGTACATCAACGGTTTCGTTTGCTGTTCCAGGAGTAAAAGGAGACTATTTCTTTACTTTAACCTGTACAACATCCAAAGACAGCAGTTACCAGCGAGTTGCTCTGGTGGTTGACTCAGCAGGTGCACATTTCCCTGATATTTCAAACTGGCACGCTGCATGGATAGATTCTGCTATTATTTACGAGATTTATGTAAAGACTTTTACCCTGGACGGCAATTTTAGAGCACTGACCAACAGGATTCAACAAATCAAAGGTCTTGGCGTCAATACCATATGGTTAATGCCTGTATATCCGAGTCCACAGCTTTCCCCAAGCAATCCCGGATATGTTATAACGAACTATTTTGATATTAACCCTGTTTACGGGACGCTGAGCGATTTCAAAACTTTTGTTGACTCTGCTCATGCAAATGGCATCCGGGTAATGATGGATTATGTTGTGAACCATACCCACAATACCCACCCGTTTATGCTTGATGCGATCAAATTTGGGAATGCCTCACCCTACCGCGGGTTTTATTCATGGAACCCAGATGGTACATATCAATATATGTTTACATGGTATGATTTGCCATCCATAAACTATGATGGGCCTGATAGTTTGAGAAATATGAATTACCTGATTAATATGGCTAAATGGTGGATGTTAAACTATAAAATTGACGGGTTCAGGTGCGATGTTGCATGGGGAGTAAATGATACCCGAAAAAACGGGCCGGAATTCTGGAGAAGATGGAGAGCGGCGTTAAAGACAATTAAACCAGATGCTTTTTTACTCGGGGAACTTGATGCAACTGAGTACAAACCTCCTCAGAGTTACTTTGACAGAAAGTTTGATGGCGGCTATGACTACTTGACAATAAACGCATTGCGCAATGCACTGTCAAACAATGTATTAATAAGACAACTTGATTCAGCAGAAGCTTATTATGCCTCTGCTGGATACCCCGGGAATGCCGTCCCTATGAAGTACATAGAAAATCACGATGAACCGAGATTTATTTCACAATACAGCCTTGCCCAGACTGAAGCAGCAGCCACACTTGAGCTTACACTTCCTGGCGTGCCTCTTATTTATGCAGGGCAGGAGGTTGGGGAGGTTGCTCAGAGAGGACTGATTGATTGGACAGATCCAGACAATCTGAGGCCATTTTATCAAAAACTTATCTCAATCAGGCGTCAATTTAAGGCTTTCGACATCGGGAAATATGTCAACCTTAGAACCTCGTCGCCTGACTCGGTTTTTGCATTTGCACGGTTAGCTGACACTTTATCTGCAGTGGTTGCTTCTAATTTAACCAACGGGACGACGACATTTCATTTCTTCATTGATTCAACATTATTGAATTTACAATCGGGTAAGCAATACTTTTTAAATGACTTAATTAGCGGTAATGTGTACGCTGTTGACAGGGTTAGTATTGGCAATTTTTCAATGACGTTAGCCCCTTATCAAACCGCAGTAATGATACTTGCAGACACAGGGTTTGTGACAGGGGTAGAGAAGAATGGAAATCTCCCGGCTCAATATGTTCTTGAGCAAAATTATCCAAATCCATTTAATCCAAGCACAAACATTCAATTCTCCATTGGCAACCGTATGCCAGTTCATGTTGTGCTGGACATATTTAATGTTCTTGGGCAAAAGGTGAGAACACTGGTGGACGACTATCGTTCTCAGGGAACTTACAGAGTCACATGGGACGGTAAAAATGATGCCGGGCTTTCAGTGGCAAGCGGTGTATATTTTTATCTTTTAAAATCAAACAATTTTGTTTCCACAAAAAAAATGCTTCTTTTGAAATGAGGAGGTGATGTATTGGAAAGGGCAAAAAGACAATTTTGCAATCAACTAAACCAAAACAAACAAAAAGAGGAGTAAAAAAATGTCGAAGCGTTTAATAGCTTTGGCCATAGTGACTTTTGCAGGCATTTTTGCCGCGCAGCAGTCAGCACAGGCTACTGTAAATGTCACTTTTCAGGTCCACATGGGTGTATACATGCAGCTCGGCCTGTTTCACCCAGCAAATGACAGTATTGTCATACGTGGAAGTTTTGAGCATTTTGTCGGAGCCAGCGATTGGAGTGGCAATACATTCCTCATGGCACCGTCAGCCTCGAACGACTCAATTTACGTCCTGACAATACCGTTCCCTGATTCTGCGGCTGGACAAACCATCTATTACAAATTTGTCCTCCACAACACTGCTGGAGATGGATGGGAAAACGATCCAAATCGCTCATATAAAATTACCACCGATTTAAATCAAATGATCCCGCTGGACTATTTTAACCGCCGGGCAACAGCAGGAGTGACACATAAAATTACATTTCAGGCTGATATGACAGCGTTGATTAATCAGGGATTTACCGATGCAAACGACTCGATCCTTGTAAGAGGGGACCAGCCGCCTCTTAACTGGGGACCCGGTATAAGGATGAAGAAGAGTCTTCTGAATCCCAAGTTGTACAGCGTCCAGCTAAGTTTTAACCTGAGTGTGGGTGACTCGATACAGTACAAATTCTGGGCAGGTGGAAGTGATAATTTCAGCAATGGTGGTTGGGAAAGCGGAAGCAACAATGTTTACCACTTTGCAGACAAGGACAGTGTCCTTCCTGCTGTGCAGCCACGTATTTCAATTGTAAATTCAACGACTACCGCAGACACAGTGACATTCCATGTCAACATGAACGGAGCAAGAGAGAGATTTCATAACACACTGATAACAGGACTTAAGAGCGTGTGGATTGCCGGTGGAGTGCCTCCATTGACATGGCCTTCAAACTGGCTCTTTTCTGATACTGCTTCAGGAGGGGCGCTCATTAGAATGTATGATGATGGAACTCATGGAGACAGCACAGCCGGTGATAATGTCTGGTCAACAGTCCTGGTATTCCCCGCCAAGTCTGCCCAGTATGTAGAGTTTAAGTACGGAGCAGTATTCAGTGGTGTCGATACCCTTAATGGCGGAGCCAGCTACCTTGATAACGAAGCAGGGTTTGCTCAAAATCATGTATTGCTTCTTAATGGTACACGCCAGTTCCAGTATAACAAATTTGGCGACCAGGTAACGGGTATTCGGGAGAATCCGGATGCTCCTGCTAAAGTTCCTTCCACTTTTGAATTGAGTCAGAACTATCCAAATCCATTTAATCCAACAACTCAAATCAATTATTCATTGCCAAAGAACAGTTTCGTCACCCTTAAGGTCTACAATGTTTTAGGACAGCAAGTGGCGACGATATTCTCAGGTGAACAAAAAGCCGGCAATTATGTTGCGACTTTTGATGGATCACGCCTGGCAAGTGGAATTTACTTTTATCGTCTGGATGCTGGAAGCTATTCCAGAACGATGAAAATGGTCTTGATGAAATAAGTTTGTTGAGCGGCCAATTATGAAAGATTTTCTGGCCGCAGAGATCTTCCCCCTGTCAGCCTCCTCCATGTGATGGAGGAGGCTGAAATTTTGTAGCCCGCGTATAGAAAATTTTCAATTATCACCCGGCGTGAGCAAGGAAGGTAAGTTGTGCGATTGCAGAAAAATTTTCGCCTTAAAGGTAAGTGGAAGGAGGATTGAAAATGAAAATGTACAGGCATAAGAATCATCTTGCACTGGTAATGATTTTTTATGCATCAGCTGTTGTTGCACAGGTTGATTCTATTAAAGGCGTTCCGGTCGAGTTTGAGTTCCAGCACACACTTACCAGCGGAGAAACTGGAGTCGGTCTTGAAGGGACATTTAATGACTGGGGTGTATATTACAATCGGCATCCTTATCAAATGGTTGACGTTGGGGGCAACTTATGGAAGATAACTGTGCCCTTGTTGCCAGATACCGCAAGGACCTACAAATATAAGGGTCTTGGATTTTACGAATACAAATTTGTTACATACAATATCACAGGAAATGATACATCGATTGTGGGATGGTTTCCAGATCCAAACAACTCAAGAAGTGATCCTTCTGATAATAATAATTCAATATTGTATGTAACCGACCCAATTGTGTATGGATTGCAACCCCTCAACGGTTCAGTCTTAAACAACAAGAGTCCAATTATTTCGGCAAAGCTTTCTGCAGCAAAGGAGAGCAAAATCGATATATCAAGCATCAAACTTGAAATTAACGGCACGGTGATTTCGGGCGGCCAATCTTATTACGACTCTTTAACGCATCGCTTTACATATCCGGTCCAAACACCTCTTTCAGAAGGGACATATACGATAAAGCTGAGTGTAAAAAATGACAGGGGATATGCCGGTGCCGACTCATCGACATTTACCATCGCAAATGCAATTGTTAATGGGCCATACACATTTATATTTGATCCATATAGTCCGAATCTGGACTACATTGGTGACAGTATTCTGACAGTGTCAGTAAGTGGTCAGTTTAACAACTATGGGGCTGACGCCATGAGTGGTCCGGACACTGACGGACTTTACAGGATTACAGAAATGTTACCGATAGGGAAAAAATCATCATACAATTTTATTGTTCGGAATACACGTAACATCACTGCTTATTTAAGCGATCCACTTAATCCACTCCTTGGGAATGACTATTCTCCATATGTGGTGAAGCAGGTTCAGTTATTCCCGATAATAGAGCCAATTTATCCACATCAGGGTACTATTCTTCCGGGTGACAGCACAGGTTTGGCGGCAATCATTACCTCGAATGATTCCGGAACTGTCATAGACACCAACTCCATTCATGTTTATTTTGATAATGTAGAAATTAAACATTGGGTTGATTCAGTTGCCAATGGTTATGAAATACACGCCTGGTTAACAGGACTTTCTGCAGGAAGGCATATTGTTCAGTTTACAGGAGCTGATGTAAATGGTATAAAGGCAAGAGACGCTTTCCTCACATTTGGTGTATACGCAGCAAATAGCGGTTACCATTACGTAGATGGTCAGAACGATGACGATGGACCAGGCGGTTATATTTATCCTGCAGGCATCCCGCCTCACTCCGCAGATATATACGATATAAACATAAGCACTAACAGTGCAGGTGATTCTCTTGAATTTACAATCAACATGGGTGCAGTAAGTGACTATACGAGACTGGCTTTGGAGATAACAAACAGTCTTAATGGTGAATACGTAGATCCTCCTGAGGCGATCAAGATAAAAATACCGGACTGGAATAATCGCGGGGTATATATGATCATTGCAGCACCCAATTCGACAAAGCTTGACGGAATGGAGAATTTTCTCTTCACATCCCGTTCATCTCTTCAAAATAAATTGGCAATTTCAGTTAATCCCGATGCAAAAACCACAGGACAGTTTAGATTTGCAATTCCATTTTCTGCTCTTGAAAGTATTATGGGGACTTTTACATCAAGATGGTATTTTTCTGCTTACAGCTATTTTGCCAACAGCAGTGGGCCAATTAAGGTTGGTCTGCTTCAAGGAGGTACTCTTGGTGGTGAAAATCCATATATTTATGACGCAGCGTTTTTTTACAATACCGAAATACAGCATAGATATCTTTCAAACTATATAACCAGTTCAAATACAGGTGGTCCACGTTTCGTTACAATTGCAACTGCCCGGCGCGGTGTGGATGGAATAACCCCATCAGAGATTAGCCCCTTATTGGCCAGTCGGCCCATAATTTATTTTTTGACGGATGGAGGTGACTGGTACCAGGATACAGTCAGAGTTTACGGCAGGATCAGTGATTCAACCGTAACAATGGTATCTATCTCTTTAGTAAACGGGGGGATTACTCACGATACAACTGTCACTGTAGCTGGAGGAATATTCTCGGCACTTCTTCATTTAACTGACGGACAAAATTTAATCTCAGCTTCTGTGAACAAATCCGGAACGATAGTTAGCAAGGCTGTTGTGTTTACCTACCATGCTGATCATTCGACAAGGATTTTGATAAAATATACGATCAGCGGCAGGAATGTAACGCTTGATGCTGGTGCGTCTTCAAATCCTGACCAGCTTCCTATCACATATAAATGGCAGCCGGATCCTGCCAACCCGGCAGCTGTGAACCTATCAGCTACTAACTCTCCTATCACATCCTATGTTTCACCAGCTAAGGATGGTGAATACTATTTTAACTTAACTGCAATTACAAGTCTTGACACCAGCTGGGCACGGGCTGTAGTTGTTGTTGATTCAGGACTTCCGCACACTGTAAATTTAGATGAGTGGCACCCTGCGTGGGTTGACAGTGCTGTTGTTTATGAAATCTATGTCCGTTCGTTCAGTTCAAATGGAAAGCTCAGCTCCATTACCGCAAAGATCCCGCAGTTGAAGGCACTGGGCGTCAATTGTATCTGGCTTATGCCGGTTATGCCTGCTACTTCTCCGCATGGTTACAACGTCACCGATTATTATGGCATAAATGCCGATTACGGGACAAAAGCCGATTTTGCAAATTTGGTAAACACAGCTCATTCGTACGGCATAAAAGTGATGATGGATCTCGTAATAAATCATACATCTCTTATGCATCCTTTCATGCGGGATGCTTACAAGTATAACCAGTATTCACCTTATTATAGCTTTTATGAATGGGATTCAAAGGGCAATTATGAGTTTTTGTTTGGGTGGTGGGATTTGCCAAATATCAACTATGAATCAGCGTGGGTGAGAGACTATCTTCTCAGAATGGTGAATTACTGGGTTGAGAAATTCAATATAGATGGTTACAGATGTGATGTGGCATGGGCGGTAAACGACATGCGTCCTTCAGGCCCGATGTTCTGGCAGAGTTTCAGGTCTCAATTAAAGGGTATCAAGCCGGACGTATATTTGCTGGCGGAGGCTGATGCTACAGGTTTGCAGTATTTTGATAAGAAATTCGACAGTGGTTATGACTGGTCTTTATTTAATAGACTGAAGACGACACTTAGTCATAGTACAACTGTAAGTTCGCTTGATAGTCTGGTGGCGTGGTATGAGAAACCAGCGTATCCATCTTATGTACGCCCATTCCGATTTATGGAAAATCATGACGAGACAAGGTTTATTAATTTATTTAATGTTCAGCAAACAAAAATGGCTGCTGCATTTTTGTTTACGATCCCGGGCGTTCCACTAATTTATTCGGGACAGGAAGTAGGGGAAACTGCGCAGCGGGATATAATAAACTGGAGCGATCCATACAATTTGCAGCCGTATTATACAAAGCTGGTACACATCAGGACAGCCAATCCGGCACTTCAACAGGGGAGTTTCATTAGACTTAAAACGTCCTCAGGCGATTCAGTTTATGCATACCTCAGAATTGCAGGTGATAATAGTGCTCTTGTAGTAAATAACTTTTACAGCAACGCAACTCGTACAGCCATCAGTATCCCGGTTGATACTCTTCATCTTGATCCTGTAAAGTCATGGTATGCCAATGACTTTTTAAATGGAACCAGTCAAACTGTTACCCCATCCTCACTTTCCAGTTACACTGTTAACCTCACACCATATCAGTCGCAAGTGATTATCTTTGGCAACTCGCCATTGACAGAAATTTCCCGTAAGTCGGTTAGACCACTCACATATGCACTTCAACAAAATTATCCAAATCCGTTTAATCCAAGCACAACTATTAGTTATGAGATCCCGACGACAGAGAAGGTAACTCTTAAAATATATGATGTCCTTGGTCGGACTGTGGCAACTCTTGTGGATGATGTGCTCCAGCCGGGTCAATATACAGCTGTCTGGAGTGGCGAGAACAGTGCCGGAATTCGAGTAGCAACTGGTGTATATTTCTACCGTTTGCAGGCAGGTAGCTTTACAAGTGTGAGGAAAATGCTATTAGTAAAATAGTATCAAATGATACCAGGTGAGGTGCGACTAAAATATTGCGCAAGTATGAATTTCGGGAAGATTGAGAGCTATCCAAACCTGAAACTTTGTTGTTCAAATGCCATTTCATCGTAAAAGGAGTCTTGAGTGTTTAAGAAGGTATTTACCCTTTTGATTTTTCTGTGGTCATCTGTAACAGCGCAGGTCTCATGGGTCTTACC
>JBMFVE010000001.1:0-88944 GCA_049966155.1 Candidatus Kryptoniota bacterium | reverse complement strand
GGGTGCAACAGGTGCCAATTTATCCACCGCAACCAGTCTGGTTCTCCACTGGGGTATTAATGAAATTGGATTAATGAATTCTGGAAACTGGCAGCAGCCACCACAATCAATTTGGCCGGCCGGCACGGTTAGTTTTGGTGATAACAAAGCTGTCGAAACACCAATGTCAAAAAATCCGGATGGGACGTGGACCGTTAAGGTGGTTACAAACGACACAACTAGAAGTATCCATTATGTATTTCACGATGGTCAACCAGGAACAATTGCGCAGGCAGGCAACTGGCATTGGTCGAACAATGGCAATTTTAATTTTTATCTGGTCAGGCCTAGGGATTTAGGCTCAAGGCAGGTTGAGTTTATCTTCGATCCCCGCAGCTCCAGGGTCGGCCTAAGTGGTGTTATTGACACAGTTTACCTTGCAGGAACTTTTAACAGCTGGGCTAACAACAGTGGAGGATATGTCACCAACCCGGTCTTTGCTATGAATCACTGGCCGGATGGTACATTTCGTAAGGTGGTGACGCTTCCAATAGGCGGACAGGTTGAATACAAGTTTGTGGTTAAACCTAACAAATGGTTTTCAGATCCTGACAATCCACTGGTAGATGTTTCTAACAATGGGAACTCGATATTGAATGTTGATTCAACAGCTCCTGCATTTGTGGAGTTTTCGCCTCAAAGCGGATTTGTTGATACATTACTCCCCACATCAGGTCTTCAAATTAACGGACTTGTTTTGCGTGGCTCGAAATATGGCATATCTCCGTCAAGTTTGTCAGTAAGTGTTGACGGAGTATCGGTTGCATCATCAATTGATGATTCCGGTCATGTAACGGTAAACATTCCAGCTTCAATCGGCTACGGAGAGCACAATGTTTCTTTTTCTATTTCAGATTCATCTGGTGCAACCGGAACTGCATTATACAGTTTTGGAATCTTCCCCAGGAGTTCCGGTTATATTGCTGTAGATCCAGAAGGAAATGACAGAGGGCCTGGCAGTTACAGTTATCCGGCTGGTTATCAGCCCGGTTCAGCGGACATACGGATGTTGAGGATTTATCCGTCGACAGCTGGAGATTCTTTGAGATTTGTCCTGAGGTTTTCAAATGTTACGGCAGGCACGGGGGTCAGTATGATAATTACATCATCGGTGAGTGCAAACGTCATATCTGATCCAATTGTCCCTGACATTCAGGAACTCGATTGGCAGAGCAAAGGAATTTATTTTGCGATTGCTCCAGGTCAACCTGCTGGAAAGTTTAATGAAGCTTATTCTGGCCGTTCACCTTTGACCAAATTAGTGAGCTTGAACCTTAACGCCGATGCCATAAGTTCAGACAGCATTACGTTCTCTGTTGCCCTGTCGGATATTCAAAGTGTACTCGGGAGTTTTACAGGGAAGTGGTATCTGTGCGTGTTCAGTTATCTTGTTGATGGTGGTGGAAATGTGGTGAAAATTGACTCCTTACACGGTGGTTCTGATAGTCCAGGTAACCCCTCTGTACTTGATGTGCTTTTCCTGACCCCGGATCAACAGAGAAGGCTGCTATCAAATTATATCCCTTCTTATAATAAACCTGTATTTGCCATGCTCGATAATGAAGGTCGCGGCTATCATGCGATCGTTGCCAGTGATCTGGGGTTGGATTACAGCTCACTTCCATTCGTTACTATTCTTACACAGCCTGCGATAACTCACAAGGGCTTGTGGACTATTTCCGGGAATGTAACAAAAGTAGATGGAAGCATAGATAGCTCTATTACCAGTGTCACGTTTTATCTTATGCAGGGTAACACGGGGAGTGTGATAAACCAGGTGCCTGTATCCGGCGGCAGGTTCAGTCAAACTATCGTTTTACAACCAGGTGATAACAGGATTCAGGTGAGGGCCACAAATTCCCTTGGGAAATCAGCTTATTCCCCTGCTATCCACATTCAATATGCCGTTGAGATGAGCCCTGTTGCTTCCATTGGTTTTAGGGACAACGGGTCTACAATCCTGGTGTTTGGTGACTCAAGCAAATCAAAAGTTGGGGGCGACTTAAAATTTTTGTGGCGGATAGATACTGTTCTCAGCGCATCCAGGTTGACGGTCCCCATGAATTTAACTTCCAGGCAAATCAGCGTGCCGAGGCCATCGGTTGCTGGGGAGTATTACTTTACATTGACCGTCGTAGATACGGCTAACGACACCGATATAACAAGAAGCTATTTCACATACTTTAAATATGGTGACAGTATAAGTGTACCGTCATACAATTCGGTTCCTCGCTTTGTGAAATCGGGAAGAGTTTATCAGATATTCCTGAAATCGTTTACGCCCCAGGGAACCATTGCTGCCGCATCACAACAGCTTGAGTACATAAAGAATCTGGGATATAACATAATCTGGCTGATGCCGATAATGCAAAATGAATATCCAATTGATGCTGTCGGGGGTGGCTATGACATTACGAATTTTTATCAAGTTGCTCCCGAGTATGGGACGCTTGACGACTTCCACAATTTTATCAGGAAAGCCCACGAACTGGGACTCCGTGTAATTCTGGACATAACCCCAAACCACGTTTCCCCTTCCCATCCCTGGGTAAAAAGTGTAGCTCAGTACAGGGAGTACTCTCCATACTGGGATTATCTTCAGCATACATTTGTTGATTATACCAATCAGCCCGACGGTTATGACGAACACCTGAGCCAGGACGGTACATATATCCACTACAGCGACTGGAGCCTTGCAAACCTGAACTGGAATGATTTAGACCTCAGGCTTGCAATGCTTGATGTGATGAATTACTGGCTTAATCAGGGCGCTGATGGGTTCAGACTTGATGTTTACTGGGGCCCGCATATTAGATCTGGTGATGCGAAGTTTGACATACCTCTCAGGGAGGCAATAAAGCACCGGAAAATGGATTCTTTTATTCTTGCTGAAGCAACAGGTACTGGTGTTGGCACCGAACAGTATTACGCTGACCATGGGGGTGGCGCTGATGCTGCATATGATCGAAAACTCTGGAGAGTAATGGCAAACGGAGGTGTGCAAAATGGGGCAACTCCCTTTTCAGGTGGATTTATAAGTAATATGGATAACCAGGTGCATAATGGAAACTACTATCCTGGTCCGAACTCTTATTTCCTCAGATATCTTGAAAATCAAGATGAATCGCGTATTTCTTACGTTTATAGCAATCTTTACCAAACAATGCCTCTGGCTACTGTTTTAATGACAGTTCCAGGGATCCCGATGATTTATGCCGGTCAGGAGGTTGGTTTTGGTGCCGGAATGGATCAGTTTGCCGGAAGGAGATTCAATATTGTTTTTAGAACTCCATATACTTCACTCCTTCTTCCGCATTATGAAAAACTTGCGTGGATTAGAGGTTTATTTCCTGCGTTTTATTCTCAGGAAATAAAGACGCTTTCGACAGGTAATTCTCTGATCTACGGCTTTGTCAGGCCTTATGTTAACCAGAATGCTATAGTTCTGGCAAACTTCAGTGGATCTTCCGGTATTGCCACCGTAGTAATAAAAGGGGGAAATGATGTCTATTTTTCCGACGGTGCTATCGATGGGAAGCAATACTATTTGAACGACCTGTACAGCGATTCTTCCTCTGTCATAAACTTTTCAGGTGGTCAGGCCATGTTTACTGCGACTCTTCCTCCATATGGCTCGGCTGTTTACATTTTAAGCGATAGCCTTATTCGATTATCAATCCCCGTTATAACATCAATAAATGACCGGATTTCCAGCGGTTCAGTTCCCCAAAAGTTTGCACTGATGCAAAATTATCCCAATCCATTCAATCCATCAACAACCATTAAGTATTCAGTTCCAACAAATTCATTTGTAAGGCTTGAAGTTTTCAATTCTCTTGGGCAACTTGTACGAACATTAATTAACGAGGAGCAGAATGCTGGTACATATCAGGTTATCTTTGACGGGAAGGATCTCGCTTCAGGTGTGTACTTTTATCGACTCCTTGCCGGTGGATTTAGTATGACACGGAAAATGGTGCTAACAAAATGATTCTTCTTTTTGCTTTCTGGATAAGCAATTTGCTGGGACATGGTGCTATGGTTCAAGAGAAAGTTGCCATAAGAGCAGATTCTACTGGAAGAGCAATTGCCAGTAGTAAATACAGGAAGAGAAAGATTACGGGTTCTTTTGTACAATCAAGTGGACTGGCTTACAAACAAAATAGTTCAGAAAAGGAACCGTACGACGGGATGCGAGTAGCTGCATATGTGGGTGGAGGGCTGGCCATTACTGCTGCTTTGTTGGCGACGGATGATGAGACTTACGAGGGGCTCCGTCAACTTAGGGAGCGCAGTTGGGTACTTTCCAGAGCAAGTCCTGTCATCACATCAATGGGGGATGGCAAGTTCTCTCTTGCAATGTTCAGTGGATTTTTTTTATATCACGTTGTAACTGGAAATGAGAGGTCAATGGAAGCAGCACGTCTTGGTTTTGAATCCTTTCTTGTAAGCGGAATTGCAACTCAGATTCTCAAAAACCTCTTTGGACGTGAGCGCCCAAGTATGGCAAGGAAGGAAGGCGGCAATTTCAATGGGCCGTTTTCTTATTTTACTCATAAAGATCATGGGAGCAGGAGTATAGCCAGTTACGACGCATTTCCCTCGGGACATACTGCGACAATTTTTGCTGCTGCTACCACAATTGCCGATACATACCCTGAAAAGTGGGTGAGTTATGCTGCATATGGTGTTGCTTCTGCCGTCGCTATCAGCCGCATCATGGAAAGAGCACACTGGGCAAGCGACTGCTTTGTCGGTGGAGTAATTGGAGTAGTTAGCACAAAGGTAGTTGAAGGCTGGTATAAAAATGACAAGGGTGTGTCCGTATCTCTTGGCGTTAATAAAGATAAATATGAGATTGTTTTTTCCTATAAATTTTGAGTATATCAACCTGCACTCTCACATAATTAATTTCAATTCCGCTGGTTGTTCTTCAATACGCCTATTTATCATCTTATTCCTGTTCCTTAACCCCATTGTTATTTTGGGTCAGGAGGATACCCTTGCGTTAATAAACGGTCGTCCAATAACCAGCGAGGATTTCAGGAATCGGTATGAACTGTCGGTTTACCCCGGAAAGGGCTATAGAGACACATCAAAAGTTGAATTTCTTTACTCAATGATCGCGGAGAAACTATTGTCACAGGCTGCTGTAGGTGGTGGACAGCCGTTGACGCCGGAAGAAAGCGAGATTCGCAAGCAGGCAGAAGAGATTTTTTTAAGGGATGCTTTATTTAGAACAGAGGTACTGCCCAAAATAAAAATTACCAATTCCGAACTTGTAGAGGGACTAAAAAGGTCAACTTACTTTTACATTGTAGATGCTTTTTACTTTATGGACAGCAGTTCAGCTGTTAAGTTTTACAAAGATTATGAAAGTTCAAGGAGAAATATTTACGACCTTGCCAGTTCTATGGGAATCAGTCACGACACGCTGCAAATAGGTTATGGTGAATCGACAGAAGAAATAGAAAATGCTTTTTTTGGTCATCCAAATGGTTTTATATCGAAGCCCGTGTTGACAGTGGACGGATGGGTTATTTTTAGAGTTATAGATAGGAGAGTTAATCCAAAATTCTCGTCAGCAGCAATAAATGATAGACTCGAGATGGTCAGGAAGATCATTCAGGGGCGTAAAGAGACTCTGATGGGAATGAACTATCTTTTTGCCTTAATGAAAGGTATTCGTGTGGAAGTAAATTATTCAATTTTTCGCCCATTAGTGTATTCAATACAAAAACTAATATCAACTCATCACCCTCCATCATTTGATCCATACTACTATTTATCTCCGCAGGAAATAATGGAACTGAGAAGAGATTTTTCGTCCAGACTTTCTGAGCCATTACTCAGTTTTAATGGCGGTTCTATCTCGCTCGAAAGAGTTTTTGATGAGCTACCATTGGCAGGTTTTAATTCTATAGATACAACGCTGCCGCAAATTACAGTTGGATTGCATTCAGCCCTCAAATTCATATCGCAAAATTATTTTTTAGCCAGGAAGGCACGTGAGCTGGGTTTACAAAATTCAGAGGAAGTAAGGTACAATGTACAGATGCTGCTGGATGCTTATCGTTCTATGCGTATGGCAAAGGAAATCACCGACACCGTGCATGTCACTCAGGCGCAGGTCGATAGTTTTTTTGAGACACACCATGATCAGGTTCTTCGTGATGTTGAGCTGAAGCTGAAAATTTTCAAAGAAAGCAACATCAACCAGGCAGTGGATGTGTTCAACGAATTATTGAGAAATAAGAAAGAAGCATCAAAAGACACTTCTGGTGAGTGGGTACAGGCTTCCCACCTTGGCGAATTAGGTGCAGTTCTGGCAGAGCAGGAAGACGGCTCCATTTACGGCCCGATTGCAAAAGACGGTAAATTAATCATATTCAAAGTTATCGATAAGCGATCGAAAATAAGCAATAAAAGTATTGAACAGAGTATTGATGTTGCCAAACAGATGGCTGTTGCTCAGGAAAAACAGCGTGTTCTTGATGAATACATTGCCAAACTTGCGGAACAATCAGACTTGAAGATTTATTATAGCAAAATTCATTCTCTTGATGTAACCCCAATTCAAATGCTAACATTCAGGTATATTGGCTTTGGTGGAAAGATCCTTGCAGTGCCACCTCTGTTTCCGAGGGAGAGCTGGATAAGGTATTACAAGAATACAACGATAACGCCCCCCTGAATATGGCAATATTCGTTGGAATTCGTATCCTGGAATCAGTGGGATGAACAAGAGCTATTTATTGCTGCTGATTTTCTTTTCCTTCCTATTGTTTTCATGCGCCAGGAGTACCCTCAACGATCCTCACCAGATAGTAATATGGCATCAGATGAGGCCTGATGAGCGTGTGGTATTAAATGAGGTATTAAATGAGTATATGAAAGAAAACCCGGGTATTAAGGTAACAGCGCTTTACAAGGAGACAGAAGAGCTACGGTCGGGTTTTCAGATAGCTGCAATTGGGGGTGCAGGCCCTGACTTAGTTTATGGGCCTTCCGATCAGGTTGGCCCTTTTGAGGTTATGCAGATAATAATGCCGCTTGATACGCTCTTCAGCAGGGATTATCTCAAGAGGTTCAATCCCAAAGCTCTTGTTTACAGTCACGGGCATCTTTATCAGATTGCGGACAGGATAGGAAATCACCTTATGCTGATTTATAACAAAGCCCTTCTTCCAACTCCTCCAAGAACAATGGATGAACTTATAGCCATAGGACAGCGATTTACCCGTGAGCCAGGCAATTATGGTTTGGTATGGAATTATACCGAACCATATTTTTTCATACCATTTTTAACAGGATACGGCGGCTGGGTAATAGATTCGCTGAACAATCCGACGCTGGACACTCCGGCAATGGTATCCGCTCTCAAATTCATTGAAGCCCTTCGTGACAAATACAGGATTATCCCGAAGTCCTGCGATTACGAAACTGCAGATGCGCTTTTTAAAGAAGGGAAGTCCCCAATGATAATCAATGGTCCATGGTCATTTGGAGATTACAAAAAGGCTGGAATAGATTTTGGTGTGACCAGGATTCCGTTTATCAGGGAGACTGGCTTGTGGCCTGCGCCAATGGTTTCGCCTGTGGGTTACTCAATCAATGCCTCTGTCCCATTATGGAAAGTTCCTCAGGTTGTCAGGTTAATGAAATATCTTCTCAGTCCAGAGGTTCAGTTGAAGTTCACCAATGAGTTCAATACAATACCTACCCGTACAGAAGTGTACGATGTCCCATCGGTGCGAGAAAACAAAATAGTCAGGGAGTCGGAATATCAGATGGAAATAGGTCGGCCAATGCCGATAGTTCCTGAGCTCAGGGCAATTTGGGACGGTATGAGGCCGAGCTACCAGGCAGTCCTGGGAGGAACAGAGAGTCCAGAGAGAGCTGCAAAAGAAATGCAAAAAAATGCGGTTGAGAAGATAAAGGAGATGAACGAATGAAATCCCGGGGAATTTCAAACCATCGCTGGTTTGATAGTGAGAGATTGCCGCCCGAGAAGTTCGCATATCTCCTCATGATTCCGGCAGCAATTGTAATGTTTGGAGTTGTTGTCTATCCATTTTTTTATAACGTTGTGCTTTCCTTTTCCAATATGAGCCTTCGTCACTTTCGTGACTGGCATCTTATTGGTTTCAGACAATATGAAGAAGTTTTTTCGGGAAAAATCTTTTATACGGTTTTTTTTAAAACATTAATATGGACAGCTGTCAATGTCTTCTTTCATGTCACGATTGGGGTGATTCTGGCATTAATTCTAAACCGTAAGCTCTTCGGAAAGGCGGCCATTAGAACTTTGCTAATTCTCCCCTGGGCAATACCGCAGGTAATAGTTGCTCTGACATGGCGGAGTATGTTTAATTACGAGTACGGGGCAATCAATCTTTTCATAGCTCAATATTTGAGAATGGCTCCTGTGGAATGGTTAGGGAAGCCTCTGGAAGCTTTCAGTGCATGTATAATAACGAACATCTGGCTCGGGTTTCCTTTCATGATGACAATTGCGCTTGGGGGACTCCAGAGTATTCCTCATGAGCTCTATGAAGCTGCTGATATTGATGGAGCTTCTGGCTGGCAAAAATTCTGGAGGGTAACAGCACCACTGTTGAAACCTGTAATGATTCCTGCGATCACTCTCGGTATAATCTGGACATTTAATAATGTGAATATAATCTGGTTAGTCTCAAACGGTGGGGAGCCTTCGGACCAAACTCATATCCTTGTGTCATATGTTTATAAAGCAGCTTTTAACCTTTACCGTTATGGATACGCTGCGGCGCTTTCAATGATAATTTTTGCCATTTTACTATTTTTCAGCCTTATTTTTCTCAACAGAACGAGAGCTTCCGATGTCGTTTATTGAATTGAGAACTATAGAAATATGAATGGTTTAAATATGCTATGAAAGAAAAAGGAAGACTTTTCAAGAGATTAGTTTCGTTGATTTTATATCTGGCTGTCATAGGTTTTACTGTTGTTGTTTTATATCCTATCATCAATGTATTCAGTATCTCACTTAGACCTGCCGACAGGCTCCTTTCGACATCCTTGAAAATTATTCCTGATGGCGCTTCATTTCGCGCTTACAGAGTCTTATTTACTGAAACTCCGTTTTTGCTCTGGTTTTGGAACTCCTTCCTTATATCTGCCACCGTTACTTTAACAGGTGTTGCTCTTGCCTCAACGGCAGGATATGCTTTCAGTAGATTCAGTTTTTATGGAAAAAAGAGCATAATGGTAGGTCTTCTTGTAACCCAGATGTTCCCTCCAACAATGCTCCTTCTTCCAATGTATATTATGCTTTTGAAACTACATCTGATTAATAGTTACGCCGGGGTAATTATTATTTATACTTCTACTGCGCTGCCATTTTGTGTATGGCAAATGAAGGGGTACTACGACACCATCCCGTTTAGCCTTGAGGAGGCCGCAAGGATTGATGGGGCAACTCGCTGGGGCGCATTCAGGAAGGTTGTCTTACCACTGGCTGCACCAGCCCTTGTCATAACAGCTTTATTTTCCTTTATGACAGCATGGGCTGAGTACGTTGTAGCAGCTCAGGTATTGCAGGATACAAGTCTGTTTACGCTTCCGTTAGGCTTGAAGCAGTTTGAGTCAAGTATGTCTACAGAATGGAGTCTCTATGCAGCTGGCTCTCTAATTGTAAGCGTTCCCGCTGTCGCATTATTTTTATTCTTGAGCCGATGGTTAATTTCCGGTCTGACTCTCGGGAGTGTGAAAGGATAATCAGATATGATAACGAAAAAACCCAATTTGAGCTTCTGGCAAATCTGGAACATGAGCTTTGGATTTCTCGGTATTCAATTTGGCTTTGCTCTTCAAAATGCAAACGTGAGCAGGATATTTGAAACACTTGGCGCAAAGATAGAAACTATACCTGTTCTCTGGATAGCAGCACCTGTAACCGGGTTAATAGTTCAGCCAATAGTTGGTCATATGAGTGACAGGACATGGGGGCGACTGGGAAGGCGCAGGCCGTATTTTTTAACCGGAGCAATTCTTGCATCTGCGGCCCTGTTTATTATGCCTAACTCACCCGTTCTTTGGTTTGCTGCGGCGATGCTTTGGATAATGGATACATCAATTAATATTTCTATGGAGCCTTTCAGAGCTTTTGTTGGAGATATGCTTCCATCCAATCAGAGGACTACAGGATTTGCCATGCAGAGTTTTTTTATTGGTCTGGGAGCAGTTGTTGCTTCAGCGCTTCCATATGTGATGACCAACTGGTTTGGAATCAGTAACACCGCCCCGGAGGGTATGATACCGCAGTCGGTCAGGTTATCCTTTTATGTTGGAGGAATTGTATTCTTTCTGGCGGTTGTCTGGACTGTAGTAACTTCAAAGGAATATTCGCCTGATGAATTAAAAAGGTTCAGTGAGGGGGTAAATGACAGATTTGATCTGGAGTTAATTCAATCCACAAATGAAGTTATTCCCGGTTCAAAATTCATCAGGAAGGGCTTAATGTGGACAGCAATTGGTGTTACATTCCTTTTTACTTTTTACGCTCTGCTTCATACCAATCGCTTGTTTCACAATGGTAATATTGGGGACAGCATTTATTATGGGCTCTGGGTCTTTTTCGGGGGAATAGCTTTGTTTGGGGTTCTTCAAATAATTTCAGGTTTGATGAATCATGGTAAAGGGACTGATAGCGGACTTGTTGCTGTGATGACTGATCTTTTTAAAATGCCGAAGACAATGGTACAGCTTGCTTATGTACAGTTCTTTTCATGGTTTGCCCTCTTTTCAATGTGGATTTACACCACTCCAGCAGTTACTCACCACATTTATGGTGCAACTGACACGCAGTCGGCTCTGTACAATGCAGGCGCAAACTGGGTCGGGGTTTTGATGGCTGTTTATAACGGATTTGCATCAATAATGGCGTTTTTTCTTGTGTATCTCGCTAAGAAAACAAGCAGGAAAAAAGTTCATGCTATTAGCCTGGTTTGCGGCGGGATAGGCCTTGCTTCTTTTTACATAATTAGAGAACCAGGGCTTCTTTTGGTTTCTGAACTGGGTATCGGTTTAGCATGGGCCTCAATACTGGCAATGCCATATGCAATTTTAACAGGCTCGCTTCCTGCTCAAAAAATGGGTGTTTACATGGGAATTTTTAATTTCTTTATTGTCATTCCGCAAATCACCGCTGCCGCAATTCTGGGCTTCCTTGTCCGATATTTCTTTAACGGAGATGCAATTTATGCTCTCCTGCTTGGCGGGATATCTCTTGTTATTGCAGCTTTGCTTGTAATGAAGGTGAATGATGTTGACGATAAAAAGACGAACGAATCTCCGACAACAGAAAGGAGTTGAAATTAGTTTTCTCTTTTTACCTCTATGCCTTTTTCCTCTAACCGGGCTGCAATATGATCCGTGACTCTTTTCAGGGTTTCTCCCTCTGCCAGTCTTACTCCGGATACCCGGACAGCTTCATCAATTGTCGGAATTGTACCATTCATATATCGCCAGATATGGTAACCAAGTCTATTATTATCATTAAATTCTCTTGTCTTTATTTCAAAGGCAATTGTGTAAGCAATTTTTTCAAAACTATCTTCCGGAAAAGTTTTCACCTGTGATGGCGGCTTTGTTGTCATTTCATCTCCACGTTTTTATAATATTAATAATGCTGACAATTATCTTCAATGATCAGCTGTATTCCTCAAGGTGGTTATGGTACGAGCTCGAATGTTGTTTAAAAATATCCCGTGAAATTTTTTTAACTTGTGTACCACTATGCTTGACAATTAATTATAAACCCTTATATTATTCGCAAATGAAAGGCTTTGCGCCGACATATGAGTTGTTGAACAAGTCAGTGGTTTGTTCATGAACGTTGCTCTTGTCTTCAATGTGAAGAAGGACAGCATCACAGAGGAAACTGCAGACCCTCCTGGTTCGAACTCAAGAGTTCACACTTCAAGTTTGTCTACAAAAGTTGTTGACGAGTATGCTGAATGGGATACAATTGAAACCGTCAACGCCGTTGCTAACTCTCTTTCATTGTTCCACGACGTAACACTTATTGAGGCAGATGAAGAAGCGTACGATAAGTTTCGCAAAGGAGGATTTGACATTGTATTCAACATAGCAGAGGGCTTAAATGGTGTAAGTAGAGAGGCGCAAATACCGGCAATGCTTGAATTCCTTAAAATTCCTTATACCGGTTCAGATGTCCTTACACTGGCTACATGTTTGGATAAGTCGAGGACAAAAGAAATTCTTTCCTTCAATGGAATAATGACGGCAAAGTTTAAGGTGGCGCACAGCCTTGACGACATTAATCGGATTGACCTGCAGTATCCGTTGTTTGTAAAACCACTTCATGAGGGATCGAGCAAAGGTATTTTCAACAGTTCCTATGTTTACAGTGAAGAGGCGCTTTATAGAGAGGTAGAGCGGATATTGAGTAACTACGGACAGCCTGCTTTAATTGAAGAATATCTCCCCGGTCGTGAATTTACCGTGGCACTGCTTGGCAATGAGAGCGAGCTTAAAGTCCTGCCGATCGTTGAAATGAACTTCAGCTCGCTGCCATCGGAAGCACTGCCAGTTTACTCTTATGAAGCCAAATGGCTCTGGGACACGAAAGATTCCCCGATTGAAGTTTTCAGTTGTCCTGCTCCAATTGATGATAAGCTCAGGAAAAAAATTGAAGAGATTTCAGTAAAGACGTTCAATATCCTTCGGTGTAGAGATTGGTGCAGAATTGATTTGAGGCTTGATGCCGAAGGAGAGCCTAACGTGCTTGAGGTAAATCCCCTTCCAGGGATCTTACCCGATCCAGATGAACATTCCTGTTATCCAATGGCAGCCAGGGCAGCAGGCATGTCGTACGACGACATGATAAATGCTGTTCTCAAAGCTGCTCTCAGGAGACTGAAAAAAGTTTAAAAATTGATTGTTTATGTCAGTTTATCAACCGAGGAAGGCCTATTTTATGCCGAAAAGAAGGAAAATAACGATAGTTTACGACCAGCCGGCGGGAGACATATCAAAAGAACTGGAATTCGTTTTTGGAGGGTCGGCTGTCGCTGCTGACGGCAGGACACATGTTGTAGACACATCTGTAGCGAGCATTCTTGAGCAGGTTGAAGCTGTATCGGAAGCGCTGTTGCAGGCAGGTTATGCAGTTTCAACTTTGTCTGTAAAGCAGGAGGTTGCAGAGCTTGTTGACAATCTCCGGACGGAAAAACCGGACTTAATTTTTAACTTTTGCGAGTCATTCCAAGAAGATGCAAGTCAGGAGATGAACGTTGCGGGTTTGTATGAACTTTTAAGGATTCCATACACTGGTAACCCTCCGCTTACGCTGGGTAGCGCCCTCAACAAGGTACGGGCGAAGGAAATATTATCTTTTCATAAAATAAACATTCCTTCCTTTTGGGTGTTTAATTCAGTTGATGAAATTGCAAAATCGAGGGTTAAATTTCCCGTTATTGCAAAGCCACTGCATGAGGATGCAAGTATAGGGATTTCAAATAGCTCTATCATTTACAACAATGACCATCTTTTCGAACACGTTGATATTATGTTAAAGGGCTTTAAGGAACCTGTTCTCGTTGAAAGATACATCGAGGGACGTGAATTTAACGTTGCTATTGTTGGCAACACAGAACCGGTTGCCCTGCCTGTTTCGGAAATTGATTTTAGTTCGATGCCTGAAGGTTACCACCACATTGTCTCGTATGCTGCCAAGTGGATGCCTGATACCATTGAGTACAGATCAACTGTTCCCGTATGTCCGGCAAAAATTGGCAAGCGTCTTGAAAAGAAAATTGTAGGAATAGCATTGCGCTCATATAAAGCACTTGGGTGCCGTGATTATGCCCGGGTCGATATGCGTGTTGACAAAACAGGAAAGGTGTTTGTTCTCGAGGTAAATCCAAATCCTGATCTTTCACCACATGGTTCGGGATTTGCCCGCAGTGCGGAAGCATATGGCTGGACTTATAATGAACTTATTAACAAAATTGTGGAATCAGCATTTGAGAGACAGCACGGTTAAAATTCGGCCAGCAAAGAAGGAAGACAGGGACCAGATTGTCGGTATTCTTCGTCGGACGGGGAATTTTACAGAAGAGGAGATAAGGATAGCTGAGGAGTTGCTGGATGCTTACTTTGCGAGTTCAACTGAAAGTGGTTACTGGACGTACACTGCTGAACTAAATAAGATCGTCGGATATATTTGCTATGGTCCAACACCATTGACGTCGGGAACTTTCGATATTTACTGGATAGCTGTTGATCCTGATGTTCAGGGGAAGCATATAGGTACAGAGCTTCTTTCCTTTGCTGAGGATGACATTGTGCATCACAATGGAAGATTAATTACTGTTTATACGAGTTCCCAGGAGAAATATAGAAATACAAGGGCTTTTTATTCAAGGCGAGGTTACCGGGAAGGATGCAGGATTAAGGATTACTACAAGCCTGGCGACGATCTCGTCATTTATGTCAAACTAACTTTGGAGGACTAATTTATGGAACTCTGGCAGCAGATGCTGAGACAGAGCGTTGACAGCGCTGACGATTTGGTGAAGCGCTTTAACTTTGATAAAGAGACAGCGGAACGACTAAACAGTCTCTTTCATATACGCATCAACCCATATTACCTGAGCCTTATCCGGTATCCCGGCGATCCAATCTGGCTGCAATGTATGCCAGATGCAAAGGAACTCGAAGACGATGGTCTTCCTGAAGATCCCCTGAACGAAGATGGAGACAGTCCCGTTCCAAGTATTACACATCGATATCCCGACCGTGTTCTCTTTCTCGTTACAAGCCAGTGCTCAATGTACTGTCGGTTTTGTACACGTAAGAGAAAGGTGAGTGATTCATCAAAAATAAGCATGAAGTACATTGACGACGGCTTAAAATATATCCGCGAACATACTGAAGTTCGCGATGTCATCGTTTCCGGCGGAGATCCATTGATGCTAACTGACTATATGCTGGAGAAAGTACTAAAAGGACTGCGGGAAATACCGCATGTTGAGATCATAAGGGTACACACGAAGATGCCTGTGGTCTTGCCGCAAAGAATTACACCGCATTTAGTGGAAATGATGAAAAAATATCATCCAATTTACATCAACACACATTTCAATCATCCATGGGAATGCACGGCAGAAGCAAAGAAGGCATGTGATATGTTAGCGGATGCCGGCTTTCCACTTGGCAATCAGATGGTTTTGATGAAGGGTGTCAACGACAACGCAGAGGTTGTAAAAGAGCTCAATCGCAAGCTTCTGATGATGAGAGTTAAACCGTATTACATTTACCAGGCGGACATGGTTAAGAGCACAAATCACTTTCGTACTCCAGTTAGGGTTGGGCTTGAGATTATGGATAAGCTCCGGGGTCATACTTCCGGACTGGCTGTGCCGTACTTTGTAATAGATGCGCCTGGAGGTGGTGGAAAGATTCCAATACTTCCGCAGTACGTACTTTATCACGATGATGAGAAGATTGTCCTGAGAAATTATAAATATGAAGTCTTTGAGTACGCAGAAGTTCGTGACGAAGATAAGAGAGAATCCGCAGAATTTGATTCGAGGTTCCTCAGAAAGCAGCCTGTTGTTATAAGAGAAAGGAAGAGGAGGATATCGGTGTCGAAAGGGACACGTTCCTCAAAGCAAAAAGTGTCTGTCAAAATCGAACCGGATAAGCAGGTGGAATAGTCTGATCTCGGTAAATACCTTTTACCATGACCTGCCGGGTTGGTGACTCAATGCAATTCCTCAGCTAAAGGGACTGCAGCCGTCCGGCGGTATTGCTTGTGTGATTATCATATAATTATCTTCGATGGTCAAAAGCAACGTAAAACGAAAGGCGATAAAAATGAGGGAAACTGTAATGTATATTTCAGCTTTAGCGCTTTGCCTTTTTGTGGAAGCTGCACCGTTTGAACCGACAACCCGGGTTGTTTTAGCACGGCAACAAGGTGATGTTAATGAACAAACCACTTTCAGGAAATCCTTTATGAACACCTCGGTTAGCCCGGGTACAGATTTTTACGAGTATGCTGTTGGCAACTGGGTGAAGGAAGCAAGGATTCCTGATATTTACCCGAGCTGGGGGACATTTTTGCAATTAACTGATGAAAACTACAATGCTCTTCGGAAAATTTTGGAAGCTGCTGAAAAAAAACAGAACGCTCGAAAAGGGAGTATCGAACAACAAATTGGAGATTTTTACTACTCTGGTATGGATACTGCGAAAATTGAGAAACTCGGATATAGTCCAATTATTCCAGAGATTGAAAAAATTAAATCAATCAGTACTAAAAAAGATTTTTACAAAGTTCTCGCCGAAATTCATCTTGCTTATTCAAATGCAGTATTTGCTTTTTACGCCGGTCCGGATAACAAAAACAGCCGCATTAACATTGCACAACTTCATCAAGCTGGATTGGGTCTGCCTGACCGCGACTACTATTTGAAAGATGATCCCCGTTCAAAAGAAATTAGAGAAAAATACCTGCCGTTCATTGCCAGAATGTTCCGGCTTGTTGGGACAGATAGTATTGCTGCAAAGGAGAATGCTGAAGCAGTCATGGCAATTGAGACCAGGCTGGCAAAAGCTTCAATGGATAGGGTCGAGAGAAGAGATCCCAAAAAAACATATAACAAGATGACGCTAAAAAAGCTGGTTAATCTTGCACCTGACTTTGAGTGGAATGAGTACTTTGAGTATATAGGAGTTCCCAATCCGGGTGATATAAACGTAGCTCAGCCGAAGTTTTTTCAGGAGGTGAGCGCAATGATGAAGGACATTCCACTTAAGGATTGGAAAGTATATTTGGAATGGAATGTCATAAGGCATTCAGCTCCATATTTGAGTAAGCCTTTTGAGGAGGAAAATTTCTCCTTTTATGGGAAGGTTCTTTATGGATTAAAAGCAATGCAACCAAGATGGAAGAGAGTGCTTGGTACAATTAACGGTAGTCTCGGGATGGCGCTTGGAAAGCTTTACGTAAAAGACTACTTTCCGCCTGAAGCAAAAAAGAGAGCTTTAAAAATCGTCCTGAGTTTGCAGGATGCTTTAAAGCACAGGATTGAAAATCTGGATTGGATGGGAGAGGCAACCAAAAAGGAAGCATTAAAGAAGCTGGCAGCAATCAATATTAAAATTGGCTATCCTGATAAATGGAGAGACTACAGAAAACTTGAAATTACACGTGATTCATATTTCAGTAATGTAGAGAGGGCGTCGGTTTTTAACAGTAAGTTTGAGCTTGCGAAAATTGGTAAGCCAGTTGATCGCACCGAGTGGGAAATGACGCCTCAAACAGTAAATGCTTACTATGATCCCAGCAAGAATGAGATTGTTTTTCCCGCTGCAATATTGCAGCCTCCATTCTTTGACCCGAAAGCTGACGATGCCATAAACTATGGTGCTATGGGTGCAGTAATTGGGCATGAAATGACTCACGGTTTTGATGATCAGGGGAGGCAATTTGACGCTCAGGGTAATATGCGAGACTGGTGGACGAAATCAGACGAGAAAAAATTCAATGAACGCGCTGAAAAGATAGTTGAGCAGTTTAATGCGTACACGCCCATAGATTCTCTTCATATAAACGGGAAATTAACAGAAGGTGAAAATATTGCAGACCTTGGTGGCTTAAATGTTGCTCTTGATGCCTTCAAGAGAACAAGGGAATATAAAGAAGGGAAAGAAATTGATGGTTTTACACCGTTGCAGAGATTTTTCCTATCATGGGCTAATGTCTGGAAGGACAAACAGCGGAGGGAGAGTGCAATGCTTCGCTTGCAAACCGACCCTCATTCACCTGCAAGATATAGAGTCGATGGTCCCCTCTCCAATATACCCGATTTCTGGGCTGCATTTGGAGTCAAACCCGGGGAACCTATGCGGCGTCCTGATGGCGAACTTGTAAAAATTTGGTGAATTTTTAGTTAAATGCTGAAGCTGTAAGATATCTCAGTTACATGCTTCAGCATTATTAAATTATTGGTGAATAGGAGCAGAAGTGAAGAAGTTTCTCGTTTTTATTGCTTCATTAACAATCGCCGTTCAAATTGCTTTCGCCCAGGAACAATCAGTACCTGAGTGGGCAAAGAAAGTTGTCTGGTACCAGATATTTCCGGAGAGGTTTAGAAATGGGAATCCTGAAAATGATCCGAAAGCTTCTGATTTAGAGGAAAGCTATAATGGCTGGAAAATTTCTCCGTGGACAAGCGATTGGTACAGGCTTCAACCGTGGGAAAGAAAGCATTCGGAAAATTTTTATGATGACGTTTTCGACAGAAGGTACGGAGGGGATTTCGAAGGAATTATTGAAGAGTTGCCCTATCTTCATAAGCTGGGCGTAAATGCGATTTATTTAAATCCGATTTTTGAATCACCGTCATTACACAAGTATAATACGTCGACGTACATCCATGTTGATCACAATTTTGGGCCGGATCCGGTGGGGGATTTGAAGATAATGGAAAAAGAGGATCCAGCAAATCCATCGACATGGAAATGGACTTCTGCTGACAGAATTTTCCTGAAGTTTATAAGAGATGCCCATAAACTTGGAATGAAGGTAATTATCGACGGAGTTTTTAACCATGTTGGAACCGACTTCTGGGCTTTCAGGGATGTTGTAAAAAACCAGGAGAAGTCAAAGTACAAAGATTGGTTTGTGATAAAGAGCTGGAATAACCCTGCTACAGGGGAGAAGTTTGACTATGCGGGGTGGTGGGGAATTAAGTCGCTCCCAATTTTTAGGAAGGATTCCATTACAGGTCTTGTACATGGGCCGAGGGAGCACATATTTGCAATAACAAAAAGGTGGATGGAACCAAATGGAAACCCACACGATGGTATTGACGGATGGCGCCTTGATGTGCCAAACGAGATTCCTCACCCATTCTGGAAGGACTGGCGTAAACTTGTGAAGGGTATAAATCCAAATGCATATATTGTTGGCGAAATCTGGGATAACGCATCGCAGTGGCTGAAAGGGGATGAATTTGATGCAGTGATGAACTATTCCCTTGCCAAAGCAATGGTGCATTTTTTTATTGATAAGAAGCTTGGCATCAGTCCAACCGATTTCAATAATGCCCTGAGTGAAATCAGGAAGTCGTACCCTGAGGACATTGATTATGTGCTTCAAAACCTCATAGACAGCCACGACACAGACAGGTTAGCTTCCATGATTGTAAATCCAGATAGGCCTTATGATTCAGGAGATAGTCCCCGCAACAACCCACATTACAGTGTCCGCAAGCCAAACGCTGATGAAATAAAGAGGCAAAAACTAATTGTGCTTTTCCAGATGACTTATGTCGGGGCGCCAATGATTTATTACGGAGATGAAGCTGGTATGTGGGGGGCAGACGACCCGGATGATCGGAAGCCAATGCTCTGGGCCGACTTAAGTTATGAAAATGAAAAGAGTTGTCCAATTGCTAACTGCACTCGTCCCGACGACAAAAATGTCTTCAACAAAGACCTTTTTGACTATTACAGCAAACTCATTCACGAAAGGCTTTCAAACGATGCACTGATGCTGGGGACTTATAGAACACTCGTTGCAGATGATTCAAAGCAAATCTTCGTGTTTGAAAGAAGCTACAGGGAATCGGTCGCAATAGTCGGATTTAACCTTGGAGCTAATAAACAAACTCTATCGGTGCCAGTTGATTTCACTGCTAAGAGCTTCAAAGATATATTATCTGGCAGAACATTCAGGGCAGAGAATAATTTTATTAAATTCAATATTGAACCGGGCTGGGGAATCCTGCTTGTCAATCATAAGTAAAACATTAAGCAATCGGATGAAATAATTGCGGTGAGTTTTTCAACACTATTAGTTGAGTTTTTCAGCATTTGAATTCCAGCAGGGGTGCAATTCCTGCTAATTTGTGCAATTGTTGAAACGGTACAACTTTTGCACCTTTATAAGTATCAAAAATGATTACTGATATTCAAGCAGGACTTGAGGTTTATCATCTCAGGTTATCGTGTAAGCGATTTGAACGAGATCTTGCAAAGGAAACCGGTTTAACCATCAATGAAATTGACTGCGTCCTCAGTTTGTACACTGAGGATATAAAATCTGTCGGCAATCTTAGCAGGTTCCTTGATTTATCATTTACTTCAACTTCGAAGATCTTGAGCTCTCTTGAAGAGAAGGGGATCATCAGGAGATCAATTGATTCAAGGGATAGAAGGGTGGAGAAGGTTTCACTTACCCCGCTCGGGAGGGGAATAGCCGAAAGAGTCTTAATACGATCACGTGAGATTACTTTACAGATGTTGAAAATGTTGCCGGAAAATGTAAGAAATGATTTCGCAAAATGGGCGAGATGGTTTACGGTAGAAAACCAGGAGCAATCAAATTAAGGGTGGATTCATCAACGGGGTGCGGTCTTTTTTCATCACTTCGAATATAAAAATTAACAAAACGGGTAAGTATTCAGCCAGGAGGACAAAGGGGTATTCTTTCCAGAGTCCTGTAAGCTGATAGGTGACAACCGTAAGTGAGGTCAGGCTTACAAGGTTAACATAAGCGATACCACTCAATTCAGGTTCAAGAGGTAAGATTGCGACCAGCCAGCTGAGGTACCATGGATGAACGACAGGGGAAAAGATCAAAAGCAAGAATACCGAGAGGTAAATCTTTTCAGTAATGCTCTTTTTGCTTGTTAGAACAGGAAAGTATGAAATTGCTAAGAGAAGTGCACACAATGCTCTTGACTTCTGGTTATCATTAATGAAGAGGTTTAGTAAATTGAACACTATACCATTGAATGTCCAATTTTCTGCATACTGTATTAGTGCCTGGAATGGAGATCCGGAAAATACAAACGGTATATAGAAAAACAGGCATACAATCCCCGGAATGAAAAGAGCTTTTATTCTTTCAATTGTATTTCTCTCTGAGAAAAATATGATGGGAATTAAGATTAAAGGAGTAGGCTTGATGCAGATAGAGAGTCCCAGAAGGATATAACTCAATATCTTTTTCCCATCAAGGTAGAAAAATAAGGCAAAAATAAGGAATGAAATACCGAAGCCGTCGACATGACTGTCGACAAAGAATTGAAACAAAACCAGGGGAGATAATGCATATAGGAGAACATTCTCATACCGCAGTTTTAGTTTGTTGAGGATTAAAAGGATTCCAGCTATTGTTAATAAATCAAACAATAGCAGTAAGATTTTAAGGCCAATGAAGTGCTCACCACCAATCAGATAAGCTCCACAAAAGAGACACTCTGCAAGAGGAGGGTAAATTGTCTTAATGTAGGGGAAGCTAACCTTTGACGGGAGGTTTTTTGAGTGGAGCTTAACGAGGGCTGGATCATCGGGGGCGTACTTATATGGATTAATCCGATGTGCCATAACCTTGCCGTCCCAGAGATACCTGTAATAATCATCAGATCCTGTTGGATTGACAGAAATCAACCCAATGCGAAGAATTAATGCAATAGCAAGGAGCACACGAAAATTTGATTTGCTTATATTTCTTCTTATAACAAACAGTGCCGAAAGAGGAATGAACACCAGGGAAGTAAAAATGTAAACAATTGAGTACGCTATGATTGGCTTCATGGGAAAAAATGGGTAAACCAAAAACAATAACAGGTAAATGCAAACAAGTAGTAGCATATCAATATCTTTCATTCGGAGTTTCATCAGATAAAGATACCGAATCATAATATGGCAGGCAACAATTGTAAAAAGACTCTGTATATTAAACCTGAGCAACGCATAATACGTCAAACAAAGTGTTTTCCCCGGGTAATTAAGAATAAAAGGAGAAATTATTATGAAAGCAATTGACAAAACAGCAATGTTTGTTCTGTTGATTACCTTTTCTTTATCCTATGCACAGGGTATGAGAGGGGGATGGAATCAGGGTCAGGGGCCGAGGTTTTACGATAAGAGCACTGTAACCACAATTTCAGGAAAAGTTACCTCGGTTAACACGCTTCAACCTAGGAGGCAGGGGATGAGTGGCCTGATTTCAGTTGATCTAAAAACCCCCTCTGGAACTTTTGTAGTTCATCTTGGGCCAGCCTGGTACTTTGACGATCACAACTTCAAAGTTGCCAGAGGGAGCATGCTTACTGTCACAGGCTCCAGAGTTATGTTAAACGGACAAAATGTTGTCATTGCGGCAGAAGTCAGGAACGAAAAGACCTCACTGAGATTGCGAAATGACGATGGCTTCCCTGTATGGAGCAGGAGGGGACAATAGGTTATACGGGCGGATTTAAGCTACATCCGCCCGACTAATTTTCCTGGATTGATTTTGTTGTGTAATAAGGACACCGGTGATTGTAATTATTGCACCGATAATGAAAGTCAGGGTAATTACCTGTCCAAGAAAAATTGCTGAGAGGACAGCTGTAGCGATTGGTTGACCGTTTGTAAAGACTGCAACCCTGCTTGCTTCAATTTTGCTGAGAGCATAGTACCAGAGGACGTAGCCTACTATGGATGTGATAATTCCAAGATAAATTATTTCCATCCAGGTTCCGACTGAAATTGCCGAATAGCTGTAATTAACCGAGGCTGCTATACCGAACGGGGCAAAAACAATGGATCCTATCAGTGCGGAATAAATTGTTGTGTTAATTGCACCATGTTTAATAACGAGCTTCCTTCCGAGTACAGTGTATAATGCCCATGCTATCACTGCACTGAAGACAAGGAGGTCTCCCTTAATATATGTCAGGCCGAGTGTAATCCCTTTTTCAGCTATTATTATTATTACACCGCTCAATGCCATCAGGGCTCCTGAGGCTTTTGTAATGGTTATTTTTTCTTTGAGGTAAAAATGTGAAATAAACATTACAATTACAGGTGTCAACGAATAAAGGAGAGCAGCATTGGTAGCAGTGGTTCTTTTAATTCCATAGAGAAAGATGAACTGATTTACTGGCACACTTATGAGTCCAAGGAAGCAAATTAAAGCAAGATCTTTCCCTCGATATTTAAAAGGAAGCCTGGCATAAATGATATATATTACGTAAAGGGTTGATGAAATCAGAGTACGAAGAAAGGTCAAAACAGCAGGTGGTACCGATTCAGTAGCCGCTTTAGCTACTACATGTGTACCCCCTGCCAGCAAGATTTGCAAGACCAGAATTATGTATGGATTCACCTGAAGCTATCCACCACTTCCGACAATGAGCCTATAAAAAAATTCTCACGGAGGAGAAATTCAATTATCCATTCATACATTTCAGGGAATCCCCTGAATTCGACAGGGTCTTTGATGGAATTGTGAAATAGGACAGCGGCTGATCCACGTGCTTCAGTTATTTCTCTCAGCAAACTCTCCACTTCAGAATAAATTAATTTTATATCTTTTTGGCGATTCACTTTCAAAGTACCGTCCATAATCACGAGAGGTATTTCCGTTACGCCAGACTGTGAGTCTACAGAGAAATTGTAAAGTGGAAAAGGGAAAGCCACGCTATTTCTGAATCCTGTGTCGTAAGGGAAACCCAGTGTTGAGTCTATTTTCAATCCAGCTTCCCGCCAGATTGCCGGAGTGATGCCGGCAGCGAATTTCAAGTAGTGCTGTCTCACAGAACCAACTCTGGTTTTTGCCGTACTTTCAAGTCGCTCCATTTCCTTCTTCATTTGATTAAGATCAATGTACGTCTTCATGCTGGGATGAATGCCAACTTCAAAGCCATCTCTGAGAAGTGATTGAATAAACTTATTAATAAATCCCCTCTCAACAGGATAATTGACGTCCCATTTTTCAGTGGTTCCTGTTTTAAAGAAGAATGTCGAATGCACTTTATACTTTTCTTCAATTTCTTTAAAAAATTTAAGTCCATTTCTTGGAGGGTTATACCCTCCAAGTGCCATTACAGGAAGGAATATTTTAAAAAGCCGATCCCGCCCTCCAAATTGTTGCTTATTCAGCAATCCGTTTCCAATCACCTCACGCTTGATGATCTTTGGGTTGAGACTGCTCGTATAATCAACATCATGAGTTAACGCTATGGCGCAGTCTTTCCCCGAATACTTTCTCCACTTTATTTTCATTTGATAAAATCTTTCCAGACGGTCCATAAGAAGAAGTGAATAGTAGTTCACAACCGGAATTTTCAGGAACCCACCAACTTTCTGCAATGATGCATTTGAATTCAGTCTATCAAAGGAATCACGATCAGGGCTGATGAGATCCTGGTAGTTGGAAGCCAGAAAGAAAGTGGAGGCTGCTATATCAAATCCAAGTTCATCGTTAGTTTTAAAAAATGTCGGTAATCTTTTTCCTGAAAAGTTTATCCAGCGAATTTCAGTTAAATCAGGAATTGTCTTCCTGTCAAGGTGTTTTGAAAAAGTTTTTGATTCCTCCAGATAAAAGATTGTTTTATCCTCCGGAGTATCGAATTGATAAGCAATATTCAGCGAATCCTCTCTTTTTTTTTCGGAAAAAAAGAGTGATACTCTCATGGGTGAAAAGAGAACTTCAAATGCGTATTTTGCTTTCGCTCTGACAGTCTCCGTGCAGTTCAGAATTATATTTATTTGCATCAGAAGAAGAGTTTCACCACATCTATGACCAGGGAGGGATGGTTTATCACCGCTTGCTTGAACAACGCACCCAGTGTTTGCTTTTCAGGCGGCAGCTTACTGATAGAATTTGCAATGGAATTTAAATCTGTGTCTTTAAACTTGTAAATCACTTTTTTAATCCGATAGTACCTGTCATGTCGTTCTCCAAGTCTTTTTTGCCATTCAATGTCATAACGACTTAATATCGAGAGATCGTTCTCCTTTATAGCCTCTGCTGCTATTTTTCCTGCAATCTTTCCGCCAATCATCCCGCTTATTATACCCCCGCCCGAAACAGGATTGACCTGATGCGCAGCATCACCAACCAGCATTAATCCGGGCATGCTGATTTGCTTCAGGTTTTGAGCGCAGGGAACTCCACCCGCAATTTTATTAAGCACAGGTGCATCGGGGAATTTTTCTTTCATAAACTCGTCCAGAAATTTTTGAGCATGCTTTTTCCTGCTGAGGTCTGCTGCGATACCGAGTCCAATATTTGCAGTGTGATTTTTCTTTGGGAAAATCCACAGATAACCACCCGGAGCATACTTTTCACCAAAGTAGAAGTAGCATGTGTCGGGGTCAACATCAATGTTTGCTGCAGTAACCTGTGCAGCAGACTCCATGTCATGCATGGATACAGTTGTGTTGATGCCTGCCCATCGTCCAACACGGGATTCAACTCCATCGGCGCCAATTACAATTTTGCTTTGTATACTGATTTTTTCGCCATTGTATAGGACGTTCACTCCTTTTACCGTTCCGTCAGATTTCAGCACCCCGTTGACATATGCTTTCGTGAGAATTTCGGTACCGCAGTCCGCAGCAATTCGCGCGAGTTCGTAATCAAATATTCGTCGGTCAAGCACATATCCCGTACCTTCTATATGTGGCTCGACAACGGCTCCGTTTGGAGCGACGAGCTTAAATTTTTTTATGGTTGATGAAATAAACTGGTTGCCTGGTTCAATGAATTCTGAGAGTCCTTCATGGTCGACTGCTTCTCCGCATCTGACCGGAACGCCGATCTCTCTATCCTTTTCGAGGAGTAAAACCTTTGCTCCATTTGCAGCAGCAAATCTTGCAGCAGTTGAACCTGCAGGGCCTGCTCCAACCACAATAATATCGTAGTAATCTCTCATGCAATCACCCTTTTAACAAGTTTGTCTCTCCTGAATTCAAACACTTCAAAAGGACAGGCCCATTCGCATTTTCTACAATTTGTGCATATTTCATAGTCAATTGAGATTCTTGTTTCTGTCAGGTCTATGCAATTTTCAGGGCACACTCCGACACAGCAACCGCACAAATCGCATTTATCTTCGTTGATTTCAATCATGTTTATTCCTTGTCAAATATTCTCACTGTCTTCTCGTCATAAGTAATAAGATCCTTAGCCCAATTGGTGAACTCGGGCGACATTGGATAATAAATTCCTTCCCCTCTGACATATACCTCACCCTCTTCGTCATAAACCTTACCTTTAGCTTCAAGGAAACCGCGGACTGTTTTAATATATTCTGATTCAATTGTATAAAGTTTATCAGAGGGAGTTTCTTTTGAAAATCTGATTTCCAGCTTAACGGTTTTGCAAAAACCCCTCACCTTTACGCTTGCAGCCCAGCCCATTGATTCGTCAAGAATTGCGGAAAAAACGCCACCGTGTACAAATCCTTCATATCCCTGAAAGTCAACTGATGGTTTAAAATGGGAATAGACCTTTTCGTTTTCGATATAAAATCTCTGGTGCAACCCAAACCGGCTTGTCTGGCTGCAAACGTAGCAGCCGTTGTAATAAGGAAGTAGGTTCTTTTCCATTGGATTTGGTTACGAAGTTTTAATTGTCACTTGCTCCGAATAGATTCGAAATATTTCTCCAGCAGTTCCTTGTCACCGTATGTCCTGCTCAAAAGCGCTTTACGCTGAAGAAGGATACTATAGCGCTTATCGTACTCATCTACTGTTAAATTGTTTTTTTCTGCTTCTGAGATTCTTGCAGACAATAAGCGTAGTTCAACTTCAAGCTGTTCCATCTCGAAAGAAATTAGCAATTGAGAAATCCATTTCAAATAGTCGGGAGTTTCGCTTCCTGGCCTTATTTCTTCCCACCATATCCTGCTTCGCTGTGGGGTGGCAAATATGAGTTCAGCAAAGATTCGGCGCATTTCCTCCGAGGATAGCTCGTCAATTATTGAAGAGGGGCTTCTTCCTTCGTTTCGTGCTTTAATTATCTGGTTAATAATTTCTCTTGTTACCGGGTTTTGAATTTGTAGACTGCCTACGTGTGCAGCAACGACGTCGTAAAGCGACTGCTCTATGTTGACCAGCAGGTTCACAAGATCTTTTTCAGCAGCAGACATCCTCAGAGAAGGGGACAGTTCTTTTCTCAGATTGTAATGTTCCTTTGGTGATTTTCTCCTCTTAAGTTCCTGATAAATTGTCTCTTCACGTATCCCAAATTTTTCGGCAAGCTTTTTTGAATAAAGGTTTACCTTAATTGGATCTTCTATCCTGGAAAGGGTGTCGACGATGGAATGAATTAGCTTCGCCTCGTCTAATTTTTCATCCTTCCTTCCGGTAAGCAAATTAAGTTTAAATTCAACTATGTCTGTACCATTTATTACAAGGTTCAAAAAAGCCTCAGCTCCTTTTGAAAGGACAAATGTGTCGGGATCTTCCCCTGGCGGGAGCTGAACAATGAACACATTCATTCCCTGTTCCAGTAAGAGTTCTGCACCCCGGATGGACGCTTCCTGTCCAGCGGTATCTGCATCGTAAACCAGGTAAACGTTCCTGGTATAACGCGAAATGAGGTATGTCTGGTCAGGGGTTAGTGCTGTTCCGCTCGAAGCAACGACATTTTTTATTCCCGACTGGTAAAGTGCAATAAGGTCTGCATAACCCTCCACAAGTATTGCTGCATCTTTTTCTATTATTGAATCCTTTGTATGGTAAAGCCCAAATAATGTTTTGCCTTTAATGTAAGCAGGTGTTTCAGGGGAGTTGATGTATTTGGCTTTTTCATCAGGTTTTATTGTGCGTCCCCCAAAAGCAATGACCCTTCCGCTTGTGGATATTATTGGAAACATTATTCGTGCACGGAATCGGTCAAAAAAACCCGTGCTATCGTTCTTTTTGGACAGGAGCCCTGCTGATTGAGCAACGTCCAATGGTGTCCCTCTTGATTTAAAAAAATTCGTAAGGGAATCCCACCTGTCCGGCGCGTAACCTATGACAAATTTCTTTATTGTCTCTTCGGATAGATGCCTTTCCCGTTGAAGGTAATTAAGTGCGGTTCTCCCTTCTTTTGAAAACAAAATGCTCTGATAAAAACGAGCGGCTGCCTCATTGGCCTGATATATCAGGTCAACGGCACTTTGTTTAGATGAGCCATACTCGGGCAACTGAATTCCCGCTTGCTGCGCAAGCTGTCTCAACGCCTCTCCAAACGATATATGTTCATACTGCGTAAGGAATGTAAATACGTTTCCACCAGCGCCGCAGCCAAAGCAATAATAAAGTCCTTTTTCCCTGTTTACATTAAAAGACGGAGTTTTCTCAGAATGAAAAGGGCAAAGTCCGACATAGTTGCGTCCTCTCTTTTGTAGATGGACGTAACGTGATATTATATCAACTATGTCCGTTGCCTGTCTGACTATTTCAACAGTATTGTCTGAAGAGGAAAACATATGTTCTGAATATCCATTTGGTGCTGGAGAGTTTGCTAATACTCTAATTAAAACATAACAAAGAATGCTTTCATTTTCAATCTGATAATCAGTGATTCAATCACTTACCTGCTTGAATATTAGGCTCATCGAATTTAACTTTTTTATGCATATGAAAGATAAAGCAGTGGTCGTAGTTTCCCGAACACCCCTTCCCAAAGAGGTAAAAACCAACTTTGTACCCCCTCTGACAATGGAGGAGGCAGCCGAGCTGCACGCGTCTTTGCTTTTTGATCTGGCGGAGCGATTGGCTTTAGAAGTTCATGCGCATCCATATATATATTTTGAACCTGCTGATGCCCGTTCGGATTTTGAGCATGTGTTTCGTCATGCAAGCTTTGACTTTAAACTCAGGCCTGCAACGGGGAACAGATATTCTGATAGGGCTGCGAACGCAATTGAAAATGTGTTTTCTGAAGGGAACAGACGTGTTATTTTTGCGGATGTTGATGCTGCACTTTTGCCCATAAATATTTTCAGACATACTTATGAGCTTTTAAATCTTGATGATGATGTGATTGTTCTTGCTCCTGATCCGGCAGACCACCTGAATTTAATAGGCGTTAAAAAGCCTCATCTGGAGTTGTTTGATTCTTTTAATTCCGGGAACCCGTTTGAGACTGCGATGAAGATATCGTCTCCTTTAAATTCAATGCTTTTTACGCTGGAACGGCACTACAGCATGGGCGACATAAATGGCCTGAGAATACTTCTTGATCGTTTTGAAAAAGATGGACATAATCTTGAACATGCCCGCCGGGTGTCGGAATTTCTTCATACAGTCAAAGACAGGTACGGAAAGATTTAACGGGGGTGGATTAACTTTTGGGAAAAGTAGGAGTATTTGGCGGCACTTTCAATCCGCCGCACCTGGCGCACCTGCTTGCAGCAGAGACAGTAAGGGACCACCTGAGGCTCGACAAAGTACTGTTCGTTCCGGCATCGATTCCTCCTCACAAAATGGGAGAATTGATTATATCGGGTGAACATCGTGCCAAGATGGTCGAACTGAGTATAAGAGATAATCCCTTTTTTGAACTATGTACAATGGAACTCGAACGCCCTGCCCCATCCTATACCGTTGATACCCTAAGAGAACTTCACGAGAAGTTTCCCGGTGAAGAGCTTTATTTAATTGTTGGGGTAGATTTGCTTATTGACTTTGAAAAATGGAAAGACCATGAGATAATTTTAAAACTCAGTAAGGTGGTTGGGATGAATCGGCCAGGTTTTGATATGGCAATGGTTGATAAAGAATTTTTACATCATATTGAGCTGGTTAATGTTCCTCAGGTAGACATATCCTCAACAAGTATTCGGCGTAGAATACAATCGGGTCATTCAATTAAGTATTTAGTTCCTTTAGAGGTGGAAAATTACATTAATAATCACCTTATTTACAGATGATATGAATTGAAGTTTGATATTAAGTTGTGATTGTTTATTTGAGACTAAAAATAATAGTAATGCAGCATCTGGAGAACATCTGTAAAGAGGTTCGATGATCGATTGAAATTCCATTTGTTTGAATTTATATTACAAAGTTAATGTACCTTTTAATTCAAATGGAGCTATTTTAGATGGAGAAGAAAACGAAATTTAACAGAGGGATGCTTGGATTGAGTTCACTTATCGCGCTTGTTGCACTCAGTTTTGCCTTTGTAGGTTTCCAGTGCTCATCTGCGGAGCTGACGAGTGCAAAGCTTTACATGCAGCAAAGTCAATGGGATAAGGCTGAGACTCATCTGATGAAGGAGGTCCAGGTTAATCCAAAAGACGAAGAAGCCTGGTATTTCCTTGGGCGTGTTCGAGCTGAGTTAAAAAATTGGGCAGGGATGAACGAGGCTTTTCAACAAGCACTAAAAATTTCTGATGCGCACAAGAAAGAAATAACTGCGGTTGTCGAGCATTTCTGGGTACAGTATTACAATGCCGGAACAAAGTATCTCCAGGCCGCAAAGGACACCAATTCTTATTATCAGAAGGCGATTAACGCATTCAGGACTGCTATTGAGATTGCTCCTGACAGCGAAATGACCTATCGCGGTCTTGCTTATACTTATCTCAATATGGGAAGTATAGACAGTGCAAAAGAACCCCTGACATATCTCTGGAGTAAGTACCGTGACGAGGAAGCTGCAAAGTTCCTTGGTGAGATTTATTTTGAAGATGGTCAGAAAATTAAGGATGAATTTAATAATGAAAATGGGGACAAGCTTGTCAAGCTCAAAGACGTTAACTCTGTGCAGGAAGGTATGACAAAGGAAGAAGTAGCCAGCGATCTTGGGCAACCTGACGAGAAACAAAGTCCGCCAGTTTCACAAAAACCAACAAGGGGCAAAAAGGCTGTTCCGCTGCAGTCAACACAACAGGAAACATGGGTATATAAAACCTACGGCCTGACCCTGGTATTTGATGGTGACAGGTTGAAGCAAAAAAAGGTTGATTTTGTATATAATCCTGGTGTCGACTCAACGAAATATTTTCAGGCGGTAGAAGTTTTCAAGAAAGCAATTAGCATTCTTACAGAAGCAAACAAATTGTACCCATCCAACCAGGCGATAATGACTGAATTGACGAACTGTTACATAGCTGCTGATATGACCGATCAGGCTGCGGATGCCTTCAAGTTAGCTTCAGAGAAAAATCCCGATAATAAGGATTTTCAGTACAATTATGGGGTTATATTGCTAAAAGCCAAAGATTATCAGGGCGCAATTTCACAGTTCGAAAAGACCCTAAAGCTTGACCCTGAGTACTGGAATGCGGTTTATAATCTCGGAGCGGCATATGTGAACTGGGGAGTTGAAATACAGGACAATGCACCCGCAAACAGCGATCCCGATTCAATTCACAAGGTGGTTTCCGAAAAATTCCAGAACGCATTGCCCTACCTTGAGAAATTTGCCCAGCACAAATCTGATGACCCGAGTCTATGGGAGCTTCTTGCAAAAGTTTATGCCTATACCAATCAAATTCAGAAAGCGCAGGAAGCAATTCAGAAAGCTGATTCATTACGCCAGGGACATTAACATCTTCAGTACAGCCTGAAGAGTCGCCACCGCAGCATTACCGGTTTGATGCAGCGGTGGCTTTTTTAATCATGACAGGTAAACAGGAGAAAAATCATGCCAGATAATCCGAATGTTGCACAGCAAATTAACATTGAGCTGGGAGAAAAAGAGGCTGAGGGGATATATTCAAACCTTGCTATCATATCCCACTCGCCAGCCGAGTTTGTTATAGATTTTACCCGTGTACTTCCAGGTGTACCAAAGGCTAAAGTTTTTGCAAGGGTGATTATGACACCTCAGCATGCCAAGATGTTAATGGGAGCTTTGAGGGAAAACATTGAGAAGTATGAACGTGCATTTGGCGAAATAAAAGTTTTCTCTGGACCTGTACCCAACACACCATTTGGGTTCCAGTCGCCCGGGGCTTAAGAAATCAGTTGTAGTTCATATAATCGTATGATATATTGACTGCGGGAATGTGATAACTGTGCCTGTAGTGTGGAGGCTCACCCATTTTTGCCTGAGCTTATGATTAAATGGAGGAGAGTAGTGTGATAAAGGACATATTTATTCATACTAATCCTCTCTAATATTATTGTGAAAGTTTAAGATGAAGTATGAAAGTTTAATTTCGCGGGAGGAAACAACATGAGGAAATCTCACATGATTTCTCTTTTATTTCTGTTGATGGTGTTGCTTGGTGGATGCACAAGAAAATTTCCATCAACGTTTGTAATGCCAAAATGGGATACTCAGGTCAGTGCCCCCATATTTAACCACACATACACTCTCGGGGAATTACTGGGGAAAGATACCGTTCTTGTATCAAACGGCGACACCACATTCATTCGTTCAATGTGGTCATCTGGCGTGTTAGCAGTTTCAAAAGATCAACCAATTAGCTCTACAAGAGTTGGGGCAAATCTGAAAATTGAATCAATACCTACAGTTAGTGTGGCACAGAGCCTGGGATCGTTCGATATAAATCCTCCGCAACCAATAGGTTTTTTAATGAAGTTGAGCAATATAATTGATACGACAGGGGTAATCGGGAAGAAAGTTCCCGCTCCACCAATTTCGGGTACCTCAGATACTTTAAAGGCGACATCAGGGTTCGACCAGTTCAAACAGGTGACCATCAGCTCAGCAATTTTGCAGTACTCCGTTTTTAACGGATATGCTGCTAAAATAAGTTTGCCAAATGGATTGATGATTACCGACTCGCTTAATAATTCGCTGCTTACGGTACGTGTGCCCGGGGACACGCTTGGAGCCTACCAGCTTTATTCAGCTACTCAACAAATTAGCAATTTAAACATGCCGTATAACCCTCATGTTATCCTGAACGTCAGTTCTCCTGGTAGTACGACTCCAGTTACCATTCGTTCCGACACGCTTGTGTATCTTAATTTTGCGCTTCAAAATATTAAAGTAACTTCCGCTCTTGCAAAGATTCCGTCTCAATCACCCGTTGTAATTGACAGGCGCATCGGCTTGGTTGATTCTAACAAAATTATCTCTGCGAGCATTCAAAGCGGTAATTTCAGCATTAGCATTGCTAATCGCTTTGATATTTCAAGCCAGGTACAGTTAACTATCTGGGGCTTAAAAAGTAGCACTGGTTCGCCACTGACAATTAATGTGCCGCTTGACAGAGTTGGAAACAAGCTTAACCCCAATCCAGGTAGCACATTTAACAGCCAGATATCTCTTGCTAATTATACACTGGATTTAAGAGATCAGAACGGAAATCCAACTGATTCAATTCACTACACCGTAAGCGCTTCAATTCCAGGTTCGGGTGGTCAATATGTCCAGATCTCGACCGGTGATTCGATTTACGCCAGTATTGGACTGAGCAACTTACAAATTGGGTCTTTAACGGGAATTGTTCACCTGAAAAATCCAATCTCTATTCCGACAGATACACAAAACATTGATCTGGGAGATTTTAGAAAGAAGTTTAATGGCTCAATAAGGTTCAGTGATTCCACACAGCTTGCCTTAAAAATTTATTTATCTGGAGGTTTCCCATTCCGTGCGCATTTAAGCATTGTTCCGAGGAATAGTACAACCAATTCGACTTTTTCTGATTCAGCTGTAGTTGACCAGTTATTGAATCCCGGTCCGGCAGGTAATGTAATTATGCTCGGTCGGAGCTTTGTAAACATATTAAATTCATTTACAGGGGCTTCTGGCAATCTCCCCGATCAGCTTGTGATTAGTGGAAGTGTCATTGTCAACCCTGACTACAATGTTGGTACGATTACCAGCAGTGATTCTGTTTACGGCAGTGCTTCAATTTTACTCCCCTTTGATTTAGGAATCACAAATGCCTCTTATGCCGATTCGACAGATAAGCCTATTTTTAAGGAAGATGTGAATAAGAAACTGGATTATGTCGACAGTGGACAGGTGGTTTTTGAGATAAACAACGGACTTCCATTGGGCATAAAATTTTACGCCGAGCTAGTAGATACGACAACGCATCAAGTAGTTCTTACGCTTCCCAAAAACGGTCCACTTAATATACTACCTGCAACTGACTTTAATCCTGACGGTACTGTAAGGACGCCTGTCTTCAGCAGCAACACCATATCGTTGACAGGTAGTGATGCAAAATTGTTTCCTACTTCTTATATGAGATTCCATTTTGGGGTTGCCACTACGCCAGGAAAACAAACGGTTGCTTTTGCACGGAATAGTTCAATTTCATTGAAGGCTTATGGAAATTTTGGATTTAAAGTAGACAAGGAAGCATTTAAATAGGAGAAGAAACATGAAGAGATTGATTTTTGTATTAACATTTATCCTTTTGCCGGTTCTTCATGTGTCTGCGCAGCAAGTTGTGAGTGGCAGGTTGCTCTCAATGGGAGGTCTTTCTACTGCTGCTTCGAGAGATGTAGATGCCATAGGGACTAATCCGGCTAATTTAGTTGGGCTGTCAAAAGGGTCTTTTGTGCTTGAACTGGCCCCCCTTTATGTATCAGCAGGGACAGACTTCTTAAGTATGGATTTGTATAACAGTTACTTTACAGGCGTCAAAGACAGTACCGGAAACACTGTTGGAAAGTACCTGACTCCAGCAGATAAACAGGCGCTCCTTGATGCTTTTCCAAATGGCGTTGGTGATGTACGTTTTGATACGGATGTTCGACTTCTTGCATTTTCAATCAGGGGAACTAATTATGGCCTTGGTTTTGCTGTTGATGAATTTTTAGGTGCAAAGCTGAATATTCCCAACACCATCCTCTTTCCTTTGAATGGGAATCCACCTGGTTCGACTTTGAGCTGGGATAAGATGGGAGCAGCCATGTGGTGGTACAGGGCATATTCACTGGAATACGCTCATCGACTTCCAAAGCTAATATTTATGCCTTCCAGGATAGCAGATGATTTTGTTGTCGGCCTGGGAATAAAATATGTTCAGGGTTACAGCTACGCTGCACTGGAAAGATCGACCACATCATTTTACACATCTCCAAACGACTATTCATATACTTTAAATCTTGGATTTGATGCTGTGCGTTCAGGTTTAATTAGCAATGTTATTTCAAAGAACGCGAAAAGTACAGTTGGTGATACTGTTGTCAATTTTAACCCCCTTGCTCCTGCTGGAAGTGGTCTTGGTTTTGACATTGGCTTTTCAGCAAAGGTGCTTGGATTTATCGATGCAGGGATTAGCTTTACAGACCTGGGTTCTGTCACATGGACTCAAAATGTTGTGGCAACTACAGGAGATACATCATTTACGTATTCCGGTTTTTCACCGGCCTCTAAGGATGTCATTAACGCCAAGAGCAATGTTGACAGTCTCACTGATGCATTCAATAATTTCTTCAAGAATAGAGATCAAATTGCATCGAGTTTCTCGACTTCACTGCCAGGTAAGTTAAATGTCTCTCTTGCAATTAGGCTTGATGAAATTTTACCCTTAATTCCAGGAAGGATGATGGTTGGAATAGACTATCATCAGGGATTGAACAACTCTTTCAATAATTCTACAAACCCACAAATTGTGCTTGGAGCAGAATGGCGTCCCGTTTATATATTTCCTTTAAGGAGCGGGGTAAGTTTTGGAGGTCCTTATGGCTTTCGCTGGTCATTGGGAACAGGGATAAACATGCCATTCTGGGATATTGACATAGGCATTGTCACATTTAATGCATTAGCAGCTACAAATCAGGCTAAGAGTGTTTCTGTAGTTTTAAGTGCCCTGAAATTTCGTTTTTAATTTGATGGTTTGGTTATGTGAGCGCGTCATTGGGGTGGCGCGCTTTTTTTATGCCTATCCTTGATTGGTGGTCCGGCGGAAAGTATAATATTATATAAAAAGGGAAAACGAATTGATTCTGGTTGCAACTATACTTGATTTTATTTACAATTTTTTTCCTTTTGCTGTCTTCAGCCACCTTGCTTTTCGCGTTGGGATCTCATCCGGCCGTTCACATGGAAGCGTGCCATTGATAATTGGCAGTAGTTTGATTGTCTCATCTTACGTTTTTAAGATTTTCGTTATCCTTTCAGTCGGCAATTTAGACGCCCTATGGATGTTTATACTTAACTTTGTAAATCTTATTGGTTTTCTCGTTGCTTTTGGCGGAATTTATATCCTGTATGGGTTTATGTCCCGACTTCATGAGGGAAATGGCACCAAATCTAAATTGGTTATAAGAACAGCCGCTTTAATTCTTTTCTTTTATACAACAGTTTATTTGACTTACTATAACTCGATTGAGCGTTCATTTTACTGGAAGTTGGCTGGATTTCTGTACGTCGTAAATGAAATAGTCGTTTTCAGCTCAATTATTCTTGTCACCGGGGTGTTCTCATCTATCAACGATGAATCGGGGAGGAAACTGATAAAGTTTATGAGAGTCCTTGCCGGTTACTATTTAGTTGAACCTGTTATCTGGTTGCTGCTGGTGAGGCTGGGGATAATTAAGACCCACGGTTACACGGTTGTAGCTCTCTGGAATATAATTAGCGCTTCTGTTGGCTTCTCAATTGCTTTGTTAACAATGCGAATTATCAGGGTCAGATTTTCAAGTCTGATGAGGGACATCCGAACAACTTACATCGAAGAGTTGAGAAGGAAGGTTTTGCGTGACTTATATGGCGTTGGGACCGGGCTGATGGTTTTTATTTTGACCATTTTGCTTGTAGCTCAATCCCTTTATTCCAGTTTTAGAATTGGGATGCTCAACAGCTACGGGGAGATGAAGCTTTCAGTCAGTCGTTTTGTGTCAGACAACATCAGATCCTCTCTTGATAACGTTCAAAAAGAGTTGGAGAGTGTAAAAACTGAAGGGGGTCAGATTGACAAATCTCTTGAAGAAATCTGGAGGTCTAACCAGTTTCTGGAAACAACAGGTGCAATTACTTTTAAGGGGAAATCCATAGCAGAATTTGGTACAAACAGGAATAAGATGTCTGGACTCCCGGCAGATTTTTATGAAAAACTTTCCTCTATCCAGGCAGGCACGGTGTTATTAAATGGACGTTTGTTTGAAATTGTAGAGAGGAGAACCAAAAATGGAGGGGAAATATACTTTTACGCTCTTGTCAACATGAAAAAGCTTTTTGACGGAAGTGTGCGTTATTTTAATTTGCTGGAAAATAACTTCATTGTTTTATCATCAGATGGGAAAATCGTCTTTTCTTCAAATAAAAATGAAATAGGCAAAACCTTCAAGGAAGTGGTGGAGTCCAGGGGTGTTGAAGATGCTTCGGCTTTTAATGATAAAGTTGCTTCTCTTTTGAAGTTACAATCAGAAGGGTTCTCTGTCATTCCTGCAGAAACAAAGTTGGGAATCGAAAAATCTTTCATTTTGACAGTCACGCCCATTTCCATGCCTACATCAAGATTTGCTCTTGCTTCACTGGAAAACGAAGATGTTATATATGGTTTGTTTGTTCCAGTTTTCCCATTGATGGTATTAACTGTTTTGTTATTGTTCGGGTTAGTTGGAGGAGGGGTGGTGCTTTTGTTTGTTGCATTTCGCTGGTCAATTCGTCTGGAGTCGGAGGTTCAGTCGAAAGTCAGAGATTTGCAAATTGCTGAGGAGAGGTATCGTGGCATAGTGGAAAATCCATATTTTGGAAGCTTTGTTTTTGTTGACGGCAGGATTGTATTTTGTAATAAGAGGCTTGCATCAATATTTGAGACCGATGTTGTGGATATAATGGCCAGAGGCCTGACACCCTTTATTAATCTCACAGATCTTAAAAGGTTGGAATCAATATTTGAAGATTTAATGAAAAACAACCAGCCGGGGATCAAGTGGGAGACAAAAGCAGTAAGTGATAAGGGTAACGAGTTGTTCCTGTCTGGATATTCTACAATCATTCAAATTGGAGAAAATCGAGGGATTCAATCGGTGGTAATTGATAGCACAGCAGAACATCATGAATCAGAAAAGTTAGAAAAATTTCAGAGACTTGAGTCGATGGCGACTCTTGCTGCCGGCATTGCACACGATTTCAACAATATCCTTCAGGTAGTGCTTGTTTCGTCTCAGCTTTTGCAACGAAAACTTGATAATCCTGACTTAAGGAAATTTGCAGATAACATTGTCAACGTCGCATCAAGGGGAAAGGACCTTTCAAAACGGCTGTTGACTTTCAGTCGACAGCGTGGACTTGACGAACAATCCGTTTTCGATGTAAATGAAATTATTATTGAATCTCTTCCGCTCTTTGAGGAAACCTTTCCTCGCACAATAAAAATAGAGACACAGCTCAGTAAAATACCTCTTACGGTAACCGGCGATCAAAGTCAAATACAGCAGGTCATTTTCAATCTAGCCATTAACGCGAGAGATGCAATGCCAAATGGTGGTGTGCTTACACTCCGTACAGAGATCCGATTGGTTTCTTCCACAGAGGCGGAGCTTTATCAGGTGTCATCCGGAAAATATGCCTGTATTGTTGTAAAGGATACAGGTGAAGGTATACCGCCTGACCTTATGTCAAAGATATTTGAACCATTTTTTACGACAAAATCTCCGGGAAAGGGGACAGGATTAGGTCTTAGTGTTGTTTACGGAATTGTCCGTTCCCATGATGGGTTCATAAAACCATACAGTGAGGTTGGCAGGGGAACTGTCTTTTATGTTTATCTGCCAATGTCAGAAGGTATAGCAAATACTGGCAAACATGAAGGTGGAGAAACAGGAGGAAGCAGACCGCATACCGCAACAATACTTCTTGCTGATGATGAACCAGGTATTCGTGAAGCAGCAGGAACTATTTTACATCAGGCAGGATATAAAGTACTGACTGCAGCTGACGGGAGGGACGCTCTTCAATTATACATGGATCGTCACGAGGAAATTGACCTGGTAATTTTAGATTTAAACATGCCGGAGTTATCAGGCAGGGACGTTCTGGAAAGTCTTACAATAATAAATCCAGACGTTCGGGTTATCATAGCAACAGGCTATATAACTTCTGAAGAGCGGGCTGGATTAAAAGGCGTGGTTGAGGTACTTGAGAAGCCATTTGACTTTGATGAACTTCTGAAAAAGGTGGGGAAAGTCCTCTAAAGTGCCACACAAAAAATTTTTTCACCTGCTGTTTGTCAGAAAATTTTCTTTTTGATAAGTTGCCCTCTTGATTATATTTTGGTGGAATAAAAATCATGCTTGAGGAAATTACAGCTCAACTATCAGAACGCAGGAAACAGGCCAGAATTCGTCATGAATCCGGGGGTAGCGGGTCTGAAGTATCTCTAATGTTGACGAAAGCAGTTGATGAAGTAATTCGGGCAGCTGTTGAGGAATCCGAAGCTTTCGACAGCCTGAGTGTTATTGCAATTGGTGGTTATGGAAGGGCTGAACTCTGTCCCCACTCGGATATTGACGTAATGTTTTTAGTGGAAAATGGTGTAGAGTCGGGCTTCCTTGCACAAAGGGTCATGCACTTTTTGTGGGACGTTGGCTTAAATATAGGTCATTCTGTGAGAAACATTGAACAGGTTCTCGAGGCATACAGAACTGATCATGACAGCTGGTCATCTGCGCTCGAGTACAGGTTTGTAGCTGGAAAAGTTGACCTCTTCAACCGGTATGTGGAGGCTCTCAGAGATTTTGTTTCTCACATCAAAGACAATTCGTATGTTACATCGACGTTAGCAGGTATAGAAAAGCGTCATGAAAAGTATGGAAAATCAACTCAACTTCTTGAACCAAACGTGAAGAAGAGTGCAGGCGGCCTCCGCGATCTTCACGCTTTGCTCTGGATGTACAGGACACTCGATCCTGATTTTCTGTCGACATACACTGAAAATTTAACAGAGCCGATGGTTGTACGATTTCTTGATTTACTTCTTGAAAAAGGATTAATTAATCGATTGCAGCATACCCATACAAGTGAAGCATTTGATTTTTTGTTGCGAACACGTCAGAGTTTGCACTATCAGTCAGCCGGGTTAAATGATTTGCTCGATTTTGAGATTCAAAAGAAGGTGGCTGCGGGGCTTGGATACATAAGTGGCGATTATTCGAGAGGTGTGGAGTCATTTATGAGAGATTATTACAGGCATGCGAGAAAAATATATCGTTTGAACCAGGTCCTGGTGGAAAAAATCAGAGCGCAGGTGGAACCTGCGGGTTTGGTAAACGAAAGTTTGGAACTCGATGAAAATTACGTTCTGGAGCATGGCAAAATAGGATTCAAAAGTGGAGTTAAGTTAAACGGAGTTGTGTTGTTTCGTGCCTTTTTGCTGAAGGCAAGGACAGGCAAGCATTTTGATGAAAACGTAAGGGAAGCCATTGTACAAAATCTTGAACTGTTCAGTGAGCCGTCATTTAGAATATCTAAAGAAGTAGCAAGCATATTCAGGCGTATTTTGGAGAGCGAGGGGAAAGTCGGATTTACCTTGAAATCAATGAACGAACTGGGAGTGCTGGGCAGATATATTCCTGAATTTGGAAAGTTAATCGGCTTTTTCCAGCATAACGTATATCATTACTACACCACAGATGAACATACACTTACGGCTCTGGAGAATCTTGAAAACGTAGAAGATGAATTTCTCAGGGAACTGTTGACTTCTGTCAACAGAAAGGATGCTCTATACCTGGGGGTAATGTTTCATGACATAGCCAAACCAATTTCAATTGGTAAGCATGAAATCATAGGAGTGGACGTTGCGAGGGAAGCCCTGATCAGGATGGGATTTGATGAAATTGTCGACGATGTGTCGTTCCTGGTGTTAAATCACCTGAAGATGGAGCAGGTTGCATTTCGCCGAAATATTGGGGATCCCGAGACTGTTTATGAATTTAGCAAACTCTTTTCCAACTCAGAGCGTTTAAAGATGCTCTATTTATTGACCTATGCTGATTTAAGTGCAGTTAACCCGGGTGTGTGGACCCCATGGAAGGCGCAACTTTTACAACAGCTCTATGTGCGGACAAAGAAGATAATTGATGAGTCGATTGACCGTGAAAAGCTCAGCTTACTTCATGATGAGTTAAAAGAAGAAAAACAAAAACTTGTTTCACAGAGATTGCCGGAGACAATGTCCGAGGCGGTTGTCCGCCATTTTGAAGGGATTGAAAATGATTTATATCTTCTTGTATTTGATGAGGGCGAGATTGCCAATCACATAGTGAACATAGAACAGGGCTTTGAAGATGTCAGGGTGAGCTATTTAAATTCTAACGAAAACACAGATGTAACGATTATTGCCCGTGATGCTCCATTTCAGCTCAGCCGTTTCTGTGCAGCATTGAGTTCTAACGATGCAAATATCGTCGATGCCAATATATTTACAAGAAAAGATGGTATTATTATAGATCGCTTCAAAGTTTTTGACAACATAACGAAACGTTCGTTAACGGATGGGCAGCAAAAGAAGATTGAAGCAGACCTTAAATCAATTATAAAAGGGACTGTAACACCGGAAGAACTTTTTCATAGACACAGGATGAGATGGCAGCGCAAGCTAAAGAATGAAATGAATCCAAACATAAAAGTTGGAGTAAACTTTTCAGAAACAGGTGGATTTTCCCTTATAGAAATATATGCCCCCGATTCACTCGGTTTTTTATATCGTGTTACTTCTGCAATCTCAGCTGCCGGGCTGAGCATTCATTTCGCGAAAATAGCCACACGTGTTGATGGAATTGTTGACACCTTTTATGTCTTAAAAAACGATGGAGGGCTGCCTGATCGCAGAGAGCTGGAGGAACTTGAAAAAAAGGTGCTGGACATAGTTAATGATTCAATCCAATCCGAACTAATTTTCAAGTAATGAAAGCTGAAGATCCAATAGGTGTGTTTGACTCAGGCATTGGCGGACTTACTGTTGTCCGGGAAATAATTTCACTGTTGCCGCACGAAAATATTGTTTATTTTGGAGATACGGCACGGGTTCCGTACGGCAACAAATCTGCTGAAGTGGTGAGGCAGTATGCTGCTCAGGATGCAAAATTTCTCCTATCGAAGAATGTTAAAATGATTGTGGTGGCCTGTAACACCGCCTCTGCTGTTGCTCTCGATGTGGTGAGATCGATATCGGCTGTTCCGACAATCGGGGTAATTCAACCAACTGCACTGGAGGCTATCAATCATGTTAGAAGCAAGGGAATAGGGGTTATAGGAACGCTATCTACGATTAACTCCTGCGCCTACACATCTGAGCTCAAAAGGCATGCTGAAAAGCTCTCCATTTTGTCTCGCGCATGCCCGCTTTTTGTCCCCTTAGCTGAAGAGGGCTTGTTTGAGCATCCTGCGACGGAGATTCTTGCCAGGGAATATCTTAATGATTTTGTAGGCAAGATTGATGTGTTGATTCTGGGATGTACTCACTACCCTCTCTTGAAGAAGCCGATTTCCAATATCCTGGGAAAGGATGTTGTTTTAATTGATGCCGGGGAAGCTACTGCGAAGGCCGTAAAGGATTTACTTAAAAATCACGGTCTCCTGAATCAATCTACAGCAAAGCCACTCTATAAATTTTACGTGAGTGATTTTCCCCAAAAATTCAATGAGATAGCTGAAAGTTTTCTCGGAAGGAAACTGGAAAATGTCACGAAGGTTCATATAAATTCCAATGGGGAGATAATGTAAGCGGAAAACCCCATCAATTTTGCTTAAAACACGCATTTTCGGCGATAGAGAGCCACATAGGATACAATCGTATTGCTGCATATAATCGGTGGAACAAGTGGAAGCTGAGAAGAGAGTTTGAGACGATGGAATCTTTTCAGAATAGCCAAACTGCAGCATGGTACATCAATCTTTTAGTGAGTTACCTCCGTCAGAAGCCTTACACCGATTGTCGTGGTAAAAGCAAGCACCTTAATGGCAAGTCAAGACTGGAAGCAGTAAATGTAAAACTGAAGTCTAAAGACTGGCTCAAGAGTTCGCTAAAATCGCATCCCAAAAGCAACCGTTAAAAGCACGCTTATTGTTCGATTCATTGACATTATAGTGGGGTAATTTTATATTTACAACCGTAGTCATGGCGCAAAAGTCCATTCACGAGAAGTTCGCATCATCAAAGCTGACATTTGTTATACTTTCGGATCCTGAAAAGCCCTCGCGGACTTTTCAAACTACAAAGTTGCAGTTAGTGCTGATGTCAGTAATTTCTGTCATAATTATAGGAGCTCTTGTCGCCATTATACTGGTGTATACTCCAATGGGAAGAATCGTTATGCCGGATTTTTTCGTCACACAGCAGGAACAAATAGACAGACTAAAAGTGCTTGAATCCAAAATTCATGAAGTTGAAAATCAAATTGCATATTTAACATCGTACAATATCAGACTGAGGAGGGCACTCGGAGAAAACGTAGGTGCAAAGAGCGATTCAATTTCATCCAGGCTTGCTTCCAGCACGCAGGTCAGAGATGAGATTGCTACTGTTCAGCCGTCATCGGCAGGTCGGAGTGTTGCATCTTTCAGCTCATCATCAGGCACTGTAGAACATGAGGCGGAGGGTGATTTCCTCCCTTTTACGGCGCCCGTAAGTGGTTTTGAATCACGTGGCATTAGCTATTCGTCGGGTCATCTGGGAGTTGACTTTTCTGCGCAGGCAGGGGAGCCTATAGTGGCTCCTGCTGACGGAGTTGTCATTTTTGCCGATTGGACATTGCTTGGCGGAAATACATTATTTATTGCTCATCCCGGAAATTTTCTGACAGTTTATAAACATTGTGAGAGAATTCTCGTTAATGTCGGCTCGAGGGTTACCCGGGGAGAGGCTATTGCGCTTGTCGGTTCTACTGGAATTACAAGCGGCGGTCCACATCTTCACTTTGAAATATGGCGTAACGGAAGGAATCTCAATCCTGACAATTATCTTTTAATGGTAAATTAAAATGGCAAAAGACGAAACTCATCTAAACATTATTTCGGCAGGTACAAAACTTGAAGGAAAGATTGGAAGCACAGGCAGTTTAAGAGTGGATGGACTGGTTACGGGCAATGTGACAATCGCCGGTGATCTTGTCATCGGGACAACTGGAGAGATAATTGGCAACATTGAGGCACAAACTGCCACAATTGGCGGGAAAGTAAATGGGAATATAACTGTAAAGAACAAAATTGTTTTTGAAAACAAAGCCGTTGTACGAGGCGATATAAAAGCATTAAAACTCGTAATTGATGAAGGAGCAATTTTCGACGGTAAATGTGAGATGAGTTCAAATCACAAATCGGAACAAAAAAGTGAGTTATTCAGGTGAAGGTGATTTGTGGCATATCAAAAGAAATCGTTTGGGGAAAGTTTAGGGGAGGCATATAGGCAAATTGGGCCTTTCCTTAACCTCGGTACCGAACTGGCTGCTTCTGTTGTCGGGATGCTCTTTGTTGGTTATTTGCTTGATAAACAATTTGGAACTTCTCCCTGGTTGCTCCTTGCAGGAGCAGCAATCGGGCTAACGGGGGGATTCTATAACTTTTTCAAATCCGTTCAGAAACTTGGAAAGAACAATAAATTTGCAGGTCGAACAAAATAAGTATTTGAAACTGAGAAGTTCGCTAAGATTAACATTGATTGTAGCACTTTTTTCTGTCGTTGTGATTTCCTTCAGCCTTGCAGCCAAGTTTGATTCTATTAATTCGGGAATTGGCTTTGCAACGGGGGCAGGGCTGGCAATTGTCAACAGTGCAGTTGGTCTGGAAATTATTGACAAAAACATTTCCAGAAACGCGCTGACGTTTCTCAAGATTGTTTTGCTAAGTATGGGAGTAAGAATGGCTGTCCTTTTTTTCTCCCTTATAATTTTAATAAAGATGGCTGGCATTCAGGTCATACCACTTGTGAGCGGACTTCTTATATATTACTTTGCAATGACAATTTTTGAAATTATTTTTCTCAATAAAAGGGCAAATCTTCAGAAAGCATTGAGAGCAAAGGGAGACGGTTTGTGAGTTTTAATTTCGGAATGTTTTTGTTTCAAAGTGTTACCAAAGCTGCAGATACTCTTGCTGTTGCTACTCATGGCGAAGGGGCATCAAGCGGCAGCTGGATTATTGAGGAGATAAGTGATTCTCATACAATTGATCTGAATCCATTTGGCGTTATTCATCTTCCGCAGTTTCCGCCTATACATGTAGCCGGGATGGTTATTGACCTTTCAATAACAAAGCATGTTGTAATGTTGTGGGTTGCTGCATTACTTTTATTCATTGTTTTGAAAATAGCTTCGGGTAGTTACAAAAGGTCACTGGTGCCAGCAGGAATAGCAACTGCGATTGAAATGATTGTGCTTTTTGTGCGGGACGAAGTGGTTATTCCAGCAATGGGAGAAAAGGGAAAGAAGTATTTGCCATATTTTCTAACTCTTTTTTTCTTTATCTGGTTTGCAAACTTGTTGGGATTGATTCCTTATGCTTCTACCGGAACTGGCAATATCAGCGTCACAGCATCACTTGCGGTAATAGCTTTCCTTGTCATACAAATTTCAGGAATGGTCGAGTATGGAGTGATTGGGTATTTCAAAGGGCTTATACCTTCTCATATTCCGTTGTTTGTGGTACCAATAATGGCAGTTGTTGAATTTCTTGGTTTGTTCACAAAGCCTTTTGCACTTGCTGTCCGTCTCTTTGCGAACATGATAGCAGGCCATATAATTATCCTATCACTTATTGGTTTAATATTTATCTTTGGAACTCTGTGGGTTGCACCGATTTCTTTAGGTTTTGCTCTTTTCATAGATCTTCTCGAGATACTTGTTGCAACCATACAAGCTTATATTTTTACAATACTGACGGCATTGTTCGTCGGTTTAGCAATACATCAAGAACATTAAACACTAAACAAAAAATAGCAGGAGGACTAAATGCCTGATCTTGGTTTAACGCATCTGGCTGCCGGTATTGGTGCGGGTCTCGCAGTTATTGGCGGCGGGTATGGAATTGGAAAACTTGCAGCTGCTGCAATGGAAGCGAGCGGCAGACAGCCTGAAGCAGCTGGTGATATCAGAACGTCAATGATCATTGCTGCGGCACTGATAGAAGGCGTTACACTTTTTGCCGAGGTTATCACGATTATTTTAGCATTAAAGTAACGATGTAGTGTTTTTGTTTGTTCACAAATTGTTTTAATTCTGATCCGGACATTGTACAAAGAGACTTAAGCAGGAGAGGAATATGCTGCAACTGAATCCAGGAGTGATAATTTGGACAGCTTTAACGTTTGGGCTGCTTTTAATTGTTTTAAGAGCTGCGGCCTGGAAGCCGATTCTTAAAGCACTTGATGCCCGTGAGGAGTCGATCCGCACCGCCATGGAACGTGCTGAAGAGGCGCGGCAGGAGGCGGAACGGATTCTTCAGGAAAACGGGAAGAAAATTGCAAAAGCAGAAGAAGAATCACAAAAGATTATCAGGGAAGCTCGCGATCTTGCTGAAAAGCTCCATAATGACATTGTAAACAAAGCCAATGAAGAGTCTCGTAGAATGCTTGATAGAGCCAGAGAGGAAATTGAAAGGGACAAGGAGCAGGCAATTAAAGATCTTCGCACTGTTGTTGCTGACCTTGCAGTGAGAGCTGCTGAAAAAATACTTGATGAAACTCTTGATGAGGCAAGGCAAAAGAAAATAGTGGAATCCTTTCTGGATTCCCTTCCAAGGAATTAGGTTGAAATATGGCTCAGTCAAGAGTCGCCCGCCGTTATGCCCGTGCACTGCTTGAGCTTGGCAGGGAAATGGACATTGTTGAACAGGTAAGTTCTGATGTGGAATTACTCAGAGCGACAATCTTCGGAAGTCGGCAGCTCAAGCTTTTCCTTGCAAGTCCAATAGTCAATCACGAAAAAAAGAAATCTGTTGTAAATGAGTTGTTTCGTCCAAGAATCAGCGATCTGGTTTACAGGTTTGTTATTTTGCTGATTGACAAGGGAAGAGAGGGACTGATTGAAGAGATTGTCGTTCAGTACCAGTCACTCCTTGATGACATGATGGGCATAGTTCGTGCTGATGTCAGAGGAGCTTATCAGCTGGAGTCATACGAGCTTGCAAATATTGAAATGAAATTGACAAAAGTCACAAGGAAAAAAGTACATGCTGCTTTCTCAGTAGATCGAAAGCTAATTGGTGGCTTTATTGCAAAAATTGGAGATACTGTTTATGATGGCAGTTTGAGAAGACAGCTTGAGATTCTTAGATTACAATTAACAGAGAGTACAACAATAAAGAGCTAAAACAGGAAGAACATTGTGAGGTTATTATGCCCGAAGTAAGACCGGATGAGATAACTGCGATTTTGCGCAGGCAGCTTTCTGGATACGAAAGAGAAGTTGATATTTACGATGTTGGGACAGTATTGCAGGTTGGTGACGGAATTGCCCGAGTTTATGGGCTTCAGAAAGTCATGGCAAGCGAACTAATTGAATTTCCCAATGATGTATTTGGTATGGCGCTCAATCTTGAAGAAGACAATGTTGGGTGCATTTTATTTGGAAATGATACACTTGTAAAAGAGGGAGATGAGGTTCGTCGGACAGGTCGGGTTATGTCCATGCCCGTGGGGGAATCAATGCTCGGCAGAGTTATAAATCCGCTTGGTCAACCGATTGATGGCAGGGGTCCAATCGAGACAAAGGCTTACCTGCCGCTTGAGAGGAAGGCTCTTGGTGTTATTTACCGACAGCCGGTCCGAGAGCCCCTGATTACTGGTTTGAAAGCGATTGATTCTATGATTCCAATTGGTCGCGGGCAGCGGGAATTGATAATTGGTGATAGACAGACAGGGAAAACAGCTATTGCGGTTGATGCTATTATAAGTCAAAAGTACACACATACTGAAGTCGCAAAGAAGCGTGGGATCAAACCTGTTTACTGCATATATGTTGCAATTGGACAGAAGGCGTCAACAGTTGCCCAGGTTGTTGCAAAGTTAGAGGAGCACGGTGCAATGGAATACACCACAGTTGTCGCCGCCTCTGCAAGTGATCCTTCACCAATGCAGTATATTGCTCCTTATTCTGGATGCACTTTAGGAGAATTTTTCAGAGATAGTGGACGTGATGCCCTTGTAATATATGACGACCTGTCAAAGCATGCCTGGGCTTACAGGCAGGTTTCACTATTGCTGAGAAGGCCGCCAGGACGAGAAGCATATCCAGGAGACGTTTTTTACCTCCACAGCAGATTATTGGAACGGGCGTCGAAACTGAGCGATGACCTTGGCGGAGGTAGCCTTACTGCGCTGCCCATTATAGAAACGCAGGCTGGTGACGTATCGGCATATATTCCTACCAATGTTATTTCAATAACAGACGGACAAATTTATCTTGAACCAGGATTATTTAATTCGGGCGTCAGGCCCGCAATTAACGTGGGCATTTCGGTCTCACGCGTTGGCGGCAATGCACAAATTCGTGCAATGAGAAAAGTTGCTGGAAGATTAAGATTGGACCTTGCGCAGTTTAGAGCACTCGAAGCGTTCATTAAGTTTGGCTCCGATTTAGATAAAACCACTCAGGCACAGATTCGCAGAGGCCAGAGACTTGTTGAAATACTGAAGCAGAAGCAGTATGTTCCCATGCCCGTAGAAAAGCAGGTTGCTTTAATTTTTGGGGGCACCAATGGCTATCTTGATGAACTTCCTCTTGAAAGCATTGAAAGATATATGACGGAATTTCTGGAAATGATGGAAGTGAAGCATAGAGACATTCTGGATAAGATCGCTGACACTAAAGACATTGATGGGGAAACTGAAAAAGCGCTGCATGCAATTACAAAGGAATTTGTTGAATCATTTAAGGTAACGATTAATAACAGAGAATCTTAATGGCAACTCTTCGGGAAATCCGCAGGCGAATAGCTGGTGTAAAAAGTACAGAAAAGATTACAAAGGCGATGAAGATGGTGGCAGCTGCAAAACTCAGGCGTGCTCAAAGGGCTCTGATTGCTGCCAGGCCGTATTCTATTAAGATGTTTGAAATGGTACAACATCTGTCGGAGGGTCTTGATGTATCGGACAACCCATTCTTTAAACCAAGGCCTCTTGTAAACGTCGGCATGGTGGTTGTTACTGCTGACCGCGGATTTTGCGGTGCATTTAATTCAAATATAATAAAGCATACAATTGAACGAATTAACACGCAATATGCTGATTTTCACGATGGGAAGCATATTAGATTAATTACAATAGGTCGTCGTGGATCTGATTTCTTTGCCCGGCAGGATATTGAAATCTATGCCCGCCACCCGAATATCTTTGGAAATTTGAAGTTTGCAGATGCAAAACGGATTGCTGCTGAGATAATAAAAGGATATCAGGAAGGTCAGTTTGACAGGGTTGAAGTGGTGTATAATCAATTTAGAAGTGTTTTGCACCAGGAAATTGTTGTTGAGCAGCTTTTGCCGGTTCCAGGTAGGATTATAACCGAGGCTCAGCAAACAAAACTGCAAAAGGAATTTATTTTTGAGCCTGACCGGGAAACAATCCTGGAAAGTTTGCTACCAAAGCATCTGGAGCACCGAATCTGGAGGATGCTCCTTGAAAGCAGCACTTCGGAGGAGGGGGCACGGATGACGGCCATGGACAATGCGTCTGAAAACGCTTCTGAGTTAATTGATACTCTCTCCCTGCAGTACAACAAGGCGCGTCAGGCTGCAATTACTAAAGAACTGCTTGAAGTTGTTGCAGGTGCTGATGCCTTGAAAGCTTCAACTTAAAATTATACCACTGCCCCTGTGTTACAGCAGTGGTCATATACATTCCTAAGGAAGTAATATTGCAGCTGCAATTACTGTTGTCCAGAGACCGTTTTTGTCTCCTTCAGCAGATTGGGTTACGTTAAAAGTACGGACTATTTTCCCACTCATTTTATAGACCTTCTCGCGTTCGTCCCAGGCTGCATTGGGATCAAATTCAATTCCCAGGGTTGTCGCCAGCATTGTCGCTGCCAGATCCTCTGCGTATTCGCCAGCTTTTTCATCTGTTTCACCAAATGGATGGTGTTCAGACAAATAGCCGTACTGAGTTGAATCGGCCGGGGTAGCCACTCCAAGTGAAGCTGCAATAAGTCTGTTTGGTTCATTTGTGGAATTTCGAGCCATTACACAAAAAGTTATTTGTCCAGGTCCGAGTAGCTTGAGGCCTTCCTCCAGCGGTATTCTTTTACAGCCCGCCGGGAAAATGCTTGATACCGTTACTAAATTGCACTTTTCAATTTTTGCATCACGCAGTGCCAACTCAAACGACTGGAGGTAGTCTTTATGTCTACCTACCCCTTTTGTAAAGAATATCTTTGTGGGAACATACAATTTAACATCTCCTTATTTAGTCATTCTTGTTACTCTGTAAAAATTTCTCTTGCCGACCTTAAGTATAACAGGTTCTTTCAGGTCGACTAAATAATTTGGATCATTGATTTTCTTTCCTTCAATTGAAACGCCGCCCTGAACAATAAGTCTTCTTGCCTCACTATTTGATTTAGCAGCCTGGAGCTCAACCAACAACCTGATGATAGGAATCTCCTGGAGGTTATTTAAAATTTTTACATCCTGGACTTCATCCGGAATTTCTTTCTTCACAAAGATTCGGTCAAACTGCTCCTCAGCAACCAAAGCCGCTTCTTCGTTGTGATACTGCTTGACAAGCTCGCGTGCCAGACGTCGCTTTACATCACGTGGATTTACAGTACCGGATTCAAGTTGATTTTTAATGGCGTGAAGTTCCTCTTCCGGTACATTTGTGGTAAGTAAAAAATAATCATAAATGAGGGAGTCCGGGATTGACATTGTCTTCCCATATATTTCACCGGGCGGATCAGAAATTGCAATATAATTTCCAAGCGACTTTGACATTTTATCGACCCCGTCGGTCCCTATGAGGATTGGCATGGTCAATATAACCTGCGGTTCAAGGCCAAATTCTCTCTGTATATCTCTTCCAACGAGCAGGTTAAATTTCTGGTCAGTTCCCCCCAACTCGACATCTGCAGATACAGCAACGGAATCCATTGCCTGTGCGAGCGGATAAAGAAACTCGTGTATACTTATCGGTTCTTCACTTCTATACCTCTTTTCGAAATCATCCCTTTCGAGCATCCTTGCCACTGTGTATTTACTTGCGAGCTTAATGACATCCTCAAATGTCATTCTGGCAAGCCATTCAGAATTGTATACAATTTTCAGGCGCTCACGTGACAATATTTTTGAAGCCTGTTCAAAATAAGTCTGCCCGTTTTTACGTGTCTCTTCAAGGGTCATTGGGGGGCGCGATTTGTTTCGTCCTGAGGGATCACCTATCATTCCTGTAAAGTCGCCAACTATAAGTACCGCTGTGTGCCCAAGATCCTGAAACTGCCGCAATTTTCTCAAGACGACAGAATGACCAAGGTGGAGATCTGGTCTGCTCGGATCGCAGCCCAATTTAATGTTTAGGGGAATATCCTTTTTAATAGACCGTTCAATCTTTTGAACAAGTTCTTCTTCAGGGATTATTTCTGCGACACCGCGCCTTATAACGTCGAGTTGCTCGTTGAGCGGTGGAAACAACCTTAACAGTCTCTCTTCTTACAGGGGTGGTTAATCGTCATTTACTCTTCTGAATCTTTTTTGCGCATTTCTCGCTCATGGTCGCGCTGTTTGATGGCCTCACGCTTATCATAGGATTTCCTTCCTCGCGCCAGTGCCAACTCAACCTTTGCCAGTCCATGCTTCCAGTAAATCCTCAGTGGTACAAGAGATAGTCCTCTTGATCTCAATTTGCCAATAAGTTTCCTTATCTCTCTCTTGTGAAGCAATAGCTTTCTTGTCCGCTTTGGATTATGGTTAGAGGGTCCTGCATTCTGGTAGCTGGCAACATGAATATTGTGCAGCCATACCTCTCCATCCTTAATCAGTGCGAATCCATCTGACAGGTCAACTTTCCCCTGTCTAACTGCTTTCACTTCGCTTCCCTTGAGCACAATGCCTACTTCCGTAGTTTCGAGAATCTGGTACTCATAGCGAGCCCTTCGATTCTGCGCCACAGTCTTTTCTTCCGATGCCATCTAAACCGTTTTCCTTGTTTTAAAATATAAACTACTTAATCCTTAACACTATGGAATGTCCTACCCCCGTGGGGTCCGTCGGACAATCGTCTTTCGACCAGTAAAAATGCAACATTTTACCAATTAAAGTCAAGATGGTACAGAAAAAAAAGAATTTTTACAGGAATTGTCCATTTTGGCCTTAAAACTCTTTATCAATCGGAACCAGATTCTTATATTGTTTTAAAAAATATGAAACAGAAGAAGGACGACTCAGTGGTTATGCTGGATAAAATTGTCTCCCTGGCAAAGAGACGTGGTTTTGTTTTTCAATCAAGTGAGATATACGGCGGCCTTAACGGTTGTTGGGATTACGGTCCATTGGGAGTTGAGCTTTTGCGGAACATTAAAGAAGAGTGGTGGAAATCAATGACTCTTCGTGAAGACATTGAAGGAATAGATGCTTCAATTTTAATGCACCCGAGGGTCTGGGAAGCTTCGGGTCATGTTGAAAACTTCACAGATCCAATGGTTGACTGCAAGGAATGTAAAGCACGCTTCCGGGCGGATCAACTTGAAGATGCATTGTGTCCAAAGTACACAAACCGACCTGCAATTAGATGTGCTCAGGAAGGGAAGTTTACTGAAGCACGTCAGTTCAATTTAATGTTTAAAACATTTATCGGACCGGTGGAAGATTCTTCAGCAGTTGTATATTTGAGACCTGAAACAGCTCAAGGTATTTACGTCAACTTTATTAACGTTTTGAATTCTACCCGTCAGAAGCTTCCGTTTGGCATTGCACAGGTAGGTAAAGCATTTCGAAACGAGATAAACACAAAAAACTGGCTATTTAGAACACGCGAGTTCGAGCAAATGGAAATGCAATTTTTTGTCAGGCCCGGTACTGACGAAGAGTGGTTCGAACGGTGGCGTCATGAGAGACTTGACTGGTATGTTAATCTTGGAATCAGGAAGGAAAGGCTGCAGTTTCATCGTCACGAAAAGGATAAACTGGCACACTATGCAAAAGAAGCTTATGATATAGAATATGAATTTCCATTTGGCTGGGGAGAAATAGAAGGTATACACAATCGAACAAATTATGATCTGAAACGTCATCAGGAGTTTTCAGGCAAATCCATGGAATACTTTGATGATTTCACCAAAGAAAGTTTTATTCCTTTTATAATTGAGACCTCTGCAGGCGCAAGTCGGTCGTTTATGGCTTTCCTTATGGACGCTTACAGTGAAGAAGATACAGGGAAAGAGATAAGAACAGTATTGAAACTCCATCAGCGACTTGCTCCACTGAAGGTAGCTGTGTTTCCTCTGGTTAACAGGGAATCAATGCCAGAAATTGCCCGAAAAATCTTTGAGGATGTACGAAAAGAATACCGTGCATTTTATGATGAATCAGGATCCATAGGACGCAGATACAGACGGCAGGACGAAGCCGGAACCCCATTTTGTGTTACTGTCGATTCCCAGACGATTCTGGATCAGACCGTTACAATTAGAGATAGGGATTCAATGGTTCAGGAGCGGATCGCATCGTCACAGATCCTGAGCTATTTAGCTGATAAGCTGCGCAAGTGAGCTCCTCGTATATGCCAGCTGATAAGAAAACGTTTGAAGAGAACTTACAGTTTTCTGGATTTTATCCTGAGACCTTTGAGTTTCTTGATGGTTTACATCGAAATAATAGAGTAGAATGGTTTCATAAACACCGGGAAATTTATGAGCAATACCTTCTTTTGCCGGCGAAAAGTTTTGTCTCAGCTATTGGTCCTTTTATAAAGTTTATAAACCCCGCCCTGGAGACAGAGCCAAAGTTTAACAAGTCGCTTGTTCGCTTAAACAAAGATATGCGATTTGCAAAAAAGCCTTACAAAGATTTTTTTCTCATCCGATTTGGCAGGGTAAAATGGGATTCAGAACTTTTCCTGTACCTTGACAGAAATGGTATTGAAATAGGGGCATTTATAAACAATGAAAAAGCAAGCGGCCGGTTGTTTGATGAGAATCTTTCAAAATTTACAGACAGCTTCATAGAGGTGTGCCATAAGTACAAAATTGATGGACAGTTCACTGCTTACGAGCTTCACAGTGGCAGTGATCCAATAGCAAACCGATTCAGGGCTAAGCGAGATTACCAAAAGTTAAGGGGGATTACTTACTTAATTTTTGGAAAGGAGCAAATGAAAACTGATCCGGTGGTAACTTCAAAATCGCTGCTGGCCATGGCTATGAAAATTTACAACAGGCTTTATCCAATTTATATTTTTGCGACGTCTGAGAATCCTTTGAAAGATTTAGAAATTTACGACAAAAAGGTGGGACTTCTCGAAATTAAAGCGAGATAGGTGTAAAAGTCATCATGAAAGCTGAACTTATCATTAATCGCATTGTCGAGAGAGCAATAAATGCCGTCAGGCCATCGAATTTGTTTGAGACGGGTTTGGCAGTCCACGGCACAATGTTAAATGTCTTTGGATATTCAACACATATTGGAAACGGTAGAAATGTACGCTGTGTGGCTATCGGCAAATGTGCAGAAGCCATGGCTTATGAAGTCCGCCGGAAATTGGGATCCCAAGTCTCAGGTGTTATTGCTTCACCAATTAATCAAAGGAGAGATATTCCCGGATTTGAGTTTTATGAAACAGGTCATCCTTTTCCCGATGAACGAAGCGAAATAGCTGGTCGGCGGATAATTGATTTTCTCTCAAAAGCAGGTGAGAAAGATCTTTACATATTTCTTATTTCAGGTGGCGGCACAGCTTCAATATTTATACCAGTCGAAGGAGTCAGCCTTGAAAATATCCGTGAACTGAACAGGATTTTGATGGCTGAGGGGGTGCCCATTTCAAAGATAAACCTTGTTCGTCGTCACCTTTCACAACTGGCTGGTGGAAAAATGGCGGAACTGGTCAAATCACGCGAAAAGGTTTCCCTGATAATTTCCGATGTGGTTGGTGATGATCTGCTCTCAATTGCAAGTGGACCAACTATTCCAGATACAACGAGTCCGAAAGACGCTATTCAATTTTTATCAGAAAGCGGAATTGCAAAGAGGGTTTCTCCGAATATAATTAACGCATTAAGGCATGAATCCCCGGCTAATCCAAGGCTTTTATCAAACTATGTGAAAATAATTGCTTCCAACCGAGATGCGTTGAGCGAAGCTTCTTTTGCTGCCAGGGAGGGCGGGTTCAATTCAGAAATTTTTTCAAATGGTATTGAGGGTGATGTATCGGTTGTTGCTGAGATGCTAATTGAAACAGCAATGTCTATTAAGACATCCAGCCGGTCACTCCGACCCCCTGCTGTTGGCCTTTTTGGAGGAGAGACCACAGTTCGTGTGAAGGGTAATGGAATGGGTGGACGAAACCAGGAGTTGGTTCTCCATGCGCTGTATATGATTAAGGAAAAAAATGCAGATGAAATTTTCGATAGTGTCAGCGTTTTCTCCTTTGGAACCGATGGAAAGGATGGAAACAGCGATGCAGCAGGGGCATGGTTTAATGCAGGATTGCCAGATATAAAAAGAATTGCGGCTCACGATATCAAAGAATATTTGGAAAACAACGACTCCAGTAGTTTTTTCAGAAAGTACGGCCATCTTATTGAAACAGGGCCAACGGATACAAATGTTATGGATATTTTTGGTGTGGTTGTGGAATGATCTCAACAGGTGATGTGATTAATTTAAATATCGACTCTGCGGCTTTTGAAGGGAAAGGTGTAGGTCGCATAAATGGATTTGTTGTTTTTGTACCATATGCAGTGCCGGGTGACGTTGTTGAAGCAAGAGTGACCAGGAGAAGGCGAGATTATGCAGAAGCAAGAATTTTAAAGGTCATACAACCATCAGCATATCGAAGAGAACCGAAATGCAGATATTCAGGCATATGTGGCGGCTGCAGGTGGCAGCAACTGGATTATGAAAAGCAGGCTGAGTACAAACGTCAGCATGTAATAGATGCTTTGCAGAGAATTGGGAATATTCAAACAGATGTTTTGCCAATAATAAAAAGTGATCAGGAATACGCATACCGCAATAAAATTGAACTGACTTTTTCAGACAATCCCTACAGGATTTCTGATAATGATGATTCGAAAGTTTCCCTGGGCTTCCATGCACCTGGCCGTTTTGACAGGACAATTGACATTGAGCATTGCGACCTGGTTGATGAAAGGATGAATGAGATCATACGGTGGTTCAGGGAATATATTGATCCCCGTCATGCTGAGAGAGTTAAACCCACCCTGAGCATTTACAATAGCCTCAGGCATGAAGGAGTTTTGAGATTTCTGGTGATCAGGAAGTCCTTTGCTACCCAGGAGATAATGGTGCTTTTATTTGTATACAGGATTGAAGAGGGTCTGGAAATTCTATCTCAAAAACTTAAAAGTGATCTCCCTTATGTCAGCAGTTTTGTAACCATTGTGAATCCTACCCTTTCACAGGTAGCATCTGGAAACGTCCAGAACGTACATTTTGGTTCAGGATACATAACAGATAAGATTGGTGAACTGAAATTCAGGATTTCTCCCCTTTCGTTCTTTCAAACAAATACATTGCAGGCTCAAAAACTTTACTCTGTTGTTTCGGCTGCCATTGAACGAGAAGTTGATACCATTTACGATTTATACAGCGGCACGGGGAGCATTGCATGTTACCTGTCTACAAAAGCAAAAAATATAACAGGTTTTGAGATGGTGGAGTCCGCAGTTGAAGATGCAAAAACTAATGCTCGCCTGAATGGGATAACAAATGTGGAGTTTGTCAAGGCCAATCTTGATGAGCTCTTCAAATTCAAAGATGATTCATTGATCCAATTAAAAGATATGTCATTGCCGGAAATAATAGTGCTTGACCCGCCTCGCAGCGGCATTCACCCAAAAATAGCCCAGAATTTGCATAAGCTGAACGCAAGGAAAATAATTTATGTCAGCTGCAATCCAATGACTCAGGCAAGAGATGTCAGGGAAATTCTTGCTCATGGTTACAGGCCGGTTTATTGTCAACCAGTGGACATGTTCCCCCAAACTTACCACGTTGAGAACGTACTTGTTTTGGAAAGGGACTGACGCTTTTGATTGAGCCTGTCCATCACCACATCGACTATCCTCTCCATATCTATCATTTTAATACACTCAAGGTTATAAGGGCATTTCCTTTTCCAGCATGGTGAACAAAACAATCCTTCCGGAATCAATTTCACTCCCCGTTCATAGAGGTCAATTTCGTTCCAGCAGCTTACACCGAACCAGGCAATCACAAATTTTTTAAGGGCAATTGCTAAATGCATGCCAAAGCTGTCGCCTGTTATAACCACATCCGCTGCATTTTCGTAAACAACCCCCTTCCTGACACCCTCTGTTGTAGGTGTATTAAAGAGTTTTGTAATAACTGCTGGATTTTTTTCAACCGCTCTTTGATATATTTCCCTGTTTCTCACTGTATCTTCCGGTCCGCCGAGCAGAAGCATTTTAATATTATTTTCCTCAGAAAATCTGGAAATCAAATCAAGATGTTGCTCAATCGTCATTTTTTTATTAGGGTAAAGCTCAGAGCACCCTGTATTAAAGCCTACAACCAGGTCGTTATCCGTAACGCCAATTGATCTTCTAAAAAGCTCCGTGAGCAATTTTTCTTCATCAGTCAATTCAAGGACATATTCGTCCCGGTGATAGGGGAGTTTAAAGGTTTCCGCAAGTATATCCTGACCTGTTCTGGTGTTAATTCTAAACTTCAGATAATCATCGATTCCAAGTTTATAATTGTAGCTTGCTTCCGGATTTAATGGAATTATCTGGCCGTTTCCATTAAGGCCAAATCCCAGTCGTTCCTTTGCATTGATTCTCATTGCAAAAGCTGCCGATCTTCTCGATTTGTCTGCATTCAATACAATATCAAACTCCATTTGCTCCAGTATCATCCAGCTTTCCGGTTCCCATTTGAAAATGTCGTCAATCAGTGGATTATTTTCCAGCAGTGGAGCTGCGTTCTTAAGAGTAATCCATGCAATGTAACTTTCAGGATACTTCCTTTTTATTCCCGGCAGCTGAGCTGTTGTCATCAGCACATCTCCCATGGCATCGAGATTTATAATCAGGATTTTTGTCCCAAATTTTCTGTCAGGTAAGACGCATCCCTCATAGCATATTTTGTAAGGGAAGCAGGGTTTGTAGCCCGTAAAACGCTTGCAGTCAGGGACTTCGAAATCGAAAACCTTCATTTGTGCTCCGTTAATTTTCTGGAGGATTCAATTTTTCTCATTAGATGGTCAAGTTTTTCAAACACAACTTCAGCATCAAGTGAGGTCATACAGATATTTCCAATAGGGCATGTTGTTTTATTGCATTTAAGGCATTCAAGGTCTTCTTTTTGAACTATTTCCGATATGTTGCCATAAGGGCCCTGCAGCTTGGGATCAGTCGGTCCGAATATTGCCAGAGTTGGAACATTTAAACTTGCGGCAATATGCATTGGACCGGAATCATTTGTAATCAGCAGTTTCGATGCCTTCATGATTGCTCCCATCTGATGGAGGGACGTAAACGGCGCAAGAACCGCTCCTGATTGTTCAGCAATAGCTCTGGCCTGTAATTCCTCTGCTGGCCCGTATAATATAACCACCCCAATAGAAAGTTCATTTAATATCTTTTTCGAAAGAGAGATAAATTTGTCGGTTTTCCATCGTTTGGTTTCCCAGCCGCCGCCAATATTTACGGTTATAAATTCCTTTTCGCGCAGGCCATTTGACTCGATGAAACTTGATGCAAATTTGTAGTCGTCATCATTTAGAAAGAATTGAGGATTAGTTGAAACTAACGGAATTTTTAGTTTGCGCAGTGCATCGAGGTTGAATTCAACGTTATGAACAGTAGCGCTTCTGGGAGGTGTAATTATGTTGTAGGAATACCGGCGCCACTTAAATGGAAAACCGACCCGGTATGGTGCTCCGCTTAAGAGAGTTATTATTGCCGATCTCGGGTTTGCAAAGAGGTCAATGACAAGGTCATAACCTGTGGTTCTAATTGAATGAATGAGAAAAAGCGGATTTTGCTTCTTTCTATTAAGCGAAATTACATTAGAAATGAATGGATTGTTCAGAAGTACAGCTGATGCAAATTCTTCAACGAGGAAATCTATCTGTGCATCCGGAAAGAAGCTTCGAAGGTTTGTTGCTACGGGTGTTGAAAGGAGTACATCTCCAATTGCCCTCAGTTTTATTATCAGGATCTTTTGAATTCTTTCCTTTTGCAACATTATAGACTTTTCCATAGATATTTGAAAATATAATGAAAACTCCGCTCTCTTGAAAAAGAACGCTCAGCCTGGTACATTATTTTAATGAAGTTTATTTTCCTTCTTTCAACTTTATTTGTCGGTCAGATTGCATATTCGCAAACTATCTACCGTTTTTTAAATCTTGATGTAAGTGCAAGGGAAGCTTCTCTGGCGGGAGCATCACTTGCCAGAACGTCTGATCCATCGGGATTCTTTTACAATCCAGCAGTTTCAGTTAATGCTGGAAATCGTATTGTTACCTTTGGTTTTCTCAAACACATTTTAGATATAAATGCGGGTTATGTTTTTGCCACAGCTGAAAAGCCAGCCATTGGTTATTTTGGAATCGGGATTGGATACATTAATTATGGGAGCTTTACAACAACCGATGAGTTTGGAAATCAGCTCGGAACATTTAGTGCCGGTGATGCAATGCTGGTTTTAAATTATTCAAACCTTCTTGCGGAGGATTTCAGCTACGGGTTCAACCTGAAAGGAATTTATTCCTCAATTGCTTCTGCCCGATCTTCAGCCATAGCCTTTGATGCGGGCTTATATTACAATTTCCCTTCAAACATGCTGGGCATTGGATTCTCAATTGACAACATTGGGGCACAGCTGGATTATTATGGTGGAAGCAGGGAATCTCTTCCTTTAAATGTCAGGATTGGAGTTACGAAGCAGCTGGAGCATTTGCCACTGGTTTTGAACGTAGCTTTGCAGCATCTTGCTGATTCCGATTTGAGTTTGTCGGATAAACTCAGCTCATTTGCTGTTGGAGGAGAGTTTCTTCTTTCGGATAACCTTGAGCTCCGGATCGGGTATGATAATTTGAAGCATAAGCAAATGAAGATTGGCGTTAACTCCGGGCTTGAAGGGATGTCATTTGGATTAGGATTAAAAGTGGCAGGTTATACTTTTGATTATTCTTTTTCGTCATGGGGGAAGATTGGTGCACTTCATCGGGTCAATGTCACCACTGCAATCTGATAATATCTTCTGCGTATTTTCGAAACAAGAGTTCTGGCTCGATAAAGAAATTTTTAATTACATGTTAAATTGGGTGATGATGTGGAAAAACTGAAGGACAAATATACAATATTTGTTGTCAACACAGGTTCCACTTCGACAAAGGGGGCTATTTATTTAAATGCAGAGCAGCTGGAACTGAGGGTTTTTGAACATAAATTAGACGAGTTAAATAAGTACCCGGACATATGGGCTCAGTACGAAATGCGCCTGGGGTTACTTAAAGAGTTCTTTTCCTGTGTAAATCTGAGGCCCGACTGTATAGTGGGAATAGGTGGATTGTTAAAGCCTCTTGAAGGGGGTACATATCTGATTAATGAAAAAATGGTTTCTGATGCCAGATTGAATATCCAGGGAAGTCATGCATCAAATATGGGTTGCGCCATAGCTTACGAGCTTTCACACGAATACGACTGTCCAGCATTTACGGTTGATCCTGTTTCTGTCGACGAAATGAATCCAATTGCGAGGTATTCAGGACATCCTTTAATTGAAAGGAGGGGTCTCTCACATGCTCTCAATATACACAGTGTAGTAAGAATAGCATGCAGGAAATTGAGCATACCAATAACTAAAAGCAGGTTCATTGTTGCGCACATAGGCGGGGGCACTTCAATTGCTCCCGTTGTTGCAGGAAGGATTATTGACGTTAATGATGCATCCAGTGACGGGCCCTTTACCCCTGAGCGGACAGGTGGTTTGCCTCTTCAACAGTTTATTTCTCTATGTTTTTCAGGGAAATTTTCCGAGTCAGAAATTAGAAGATTGGTAATGGGCAATGGAGGCCTGGTAGCATATCTTGGCACAAATTCAGCTAAAGAAGTGGAGAAGCGGATTAATGCCGGTGATGATAAAGCGCTTAAGGTATATGAAGCCATGGCGTATCAAATTGCAAAAGAAATCGGTGCAATGTCTACTGTATTGAACGGTAGGGTAGATGCTATCATACTTACAGGAGGACTTGCACGGTCATCGATGTTAATGGAAATGGTTGAAGAGCGCATTGGCTTCATCGGACATATAGTGCGGATACCCGGGGAAAATGAAATGCAGGCTCTTGCTGAGGGAGCACTGCGTGCATTAAGAGGTGAAGAAAAAATCCGTGAATATTGAACAGGGATTATTATGATTGACAGTTTTACAAAATTAATCAATTACGCACGTCAAATTAAACCAAAGAGAGTCGGAGTGGTGTTTCCCGAAAACGAACCGACTTTTCGTGCAATATATGAATGTCAAAATGAGCTGGGAACTAATTTCATTTTAGCGGGGCGTAAAGAGGTCATTGAGAGAGCAATAGGAGAATACGGTATAAAAACAAATGCCGTGCAGGTTATGGACTTTGGTGATCCATCGGCCTCGGCAAATGCTCTCATCAAGCTCGGTGCAGAAGGCAAAATCGATATATTGCTAAAGGGGAGTATTGATACCGCAGCGTTGATGAGGTGCGTTTTGCAGGATGGGAGCGGGTTGAGAACAGGCAGATTGTTGAGCGATGTGTTTGTGATAGAGTATGTTGGTGAAAGCAGCAGCAGGCTCCTCATGATTACCGATGGTGGAATTAATCCTGCGCCCGACCTGAAGGGAAAGGTTGAAATAATTAAAAATGCAGTCGAAGTCAGTCATGCATTAGGCAATGAAATGCCAAAAGTTGCAGTGATTTCGGCAACTGAATTTATAAATCCAGATATAAGATCAACAATTGATGCAGCAGTTCTTTCAAAGATGAACGAACGGAGACAAATTCGCGGATGTATAGTTGATGGCCCACTGGCTCTGGATAATGCTCTTGACACCGCAGCTGCAAGAGAAAAGGGTATCGAATCACCTGTTGCAGGTATGGCAGACATTCTTGTTGCACACGATATTGAGACTGCCAACAGTCTTGCCAAAAGCACAACTTATTTTGCGAAACTGACACCTGCACATGTGGTTGTGGGGGGAAAAATACCAATTCTCATTCCTTCAAGGGCAGATACAGCTGAAGCCAAACTCCTGTCGGTAGCATTGGGTTCAATAGTCTCAGAATATTATTTTCTTCGCAGCACTTGAAGTTTTAAAGTGTAATACCCTGACCAGAGGAGCCTGTTGAGCAGAGATTCATTTCAAACTAAATTGATAAAAAGAACGGATTTAAAATGAGGATTGCTTACTTTGATGCATTTGCCGGTATTTCAGGTAACATGGTACTGGGAGCTTTTATTTCCGCCGGGATAAATGTCAATCAGGTTAAAGAGGAATTGAGAAAGCTAAATCAAGGAGAGATTGAGATCCATTTAAGCACTGTTGTTCAAAGTAACATTTCAGCAATAAGGGCTGATGTTGCAGTAAACGGCAATATGGAGCATGTCACTGATTCTACTGATTTGCCCGGCCTGATTGCAGGGGTTGATTATTCTACACGTCTTGATAAGGATGAGGCTTATCTTCATTCTGAAGGAAGAAGTTACCTTGAGATTAAAAACCTTATTCAAAATTCTCAACTTTCGGAAAATGTGAAGAAGAGGTCTTTAACAGTTTTTAAACATCTTGCAAGAGCTGAAATGAGGATTCATAATTCCTCGGAGGAAGAAATCCATTTTCATGAGGTTGGTTCCGTTTACTCAATTGCAGAGATAGTAGGTGTGTCAGCATGCATTGAGCTATCAGGTGTTGAAGCTATTTACACCAGTCCAATCATGGTTGGTTCTGGTGGATTTGTTAAAGCTCAGCACGGAGTGCTCCCGATACCGACACCGGCTACCATTGAAATTCTGAAGGGTTATCCAATAATACTCGATGATATGCCCTATGAGATGACGACTCCCACAGGCGCAGCGATTGTCAGGGCATTTTCTCGTGGGGTTATAAGACCGATGTATGTTGAGGTGGAAAGCATAGGTTATGGTGCAGGTACGAAAGAATTCAAGAAGATACCCGGTTTATTGAGAATAATGATTGGCAACATATGTGTTCACGACGGTCAACCTGATTTAGTAACTAAAGTTAATGTGGAGCAAGATAATTATTGAAGAACAAGTTTTGTGACATAGCTTTTCCAATTCCAGTACACAGAGAGTTCACTTACAGCGTGCCGGAAGAATTCAGAGATGCAGTTGTTAAAGGTGTTCGTGTCGTCGCGTCATTTAGAAAAAAATTGATGACCGGGGTTGTTGTGGGATTAAAAGATGAAAGTGATTTAACTGAAATTAAACCAATAAGCGATGTTCTCGACAGCGAACCTGTTTATTCTGAAGAGATGATGAAATTGACGAAATGGATATCAGATTATTACCTGGCTTCCTGGGGTGAGGTGTTGAAAAGTGCAATGCCGGCGGGAATGTCAGTCACATCAGAGACCGTAGTTACTCTCCTCAAAGATAAGTTTGATGAAAAAAATCCAAGTCGACGTAAAATATTAGAACTACTGGCAAATAAAGGGCCGTTAACATTGAAGAAGTTAAAGGGAGAGTTAGGTACAGCAGGTTTAAGATATCACCTGCTGAAGCTGGCTTCTCAAAATATTGTGCAGTTATCAGAAGAACTGACCTCCCCGCGCGCAAAAATTAGATATGAGACATATGTTGATTTTACAGGTACTTATAAAGACAGTGCAGCACTGAGCACTCTTTTAGGTGAACTTGATCGCCGTGCTCCGAAGCAAGCCGAGATTTTGCTGACCCTCTCAAAAATGCTACATACCATGGATTCCGGAGTAAGTGCTGCTCACCTTCTCGCTCAATCACATGGTTCAATGGCTTCACTGAAAGCGCTTGCAGAAAAGGGGATTGTGGAGTTTTACGATCAAGAAGAGTTGAGGTTAGCAGAGGGGTCATACACTGAGGAGATAAGGGACTTTCAGCTAACTGATGATCAAAAGGTGGCAGTTAATGAAATTGTCTCATCTATTGAAAGGGGGGAATACAGGACGTTTCTGCTGCATGGTGTAACAGGAAGTGGGAAGACGCAGGTGTACATTGAAGCTCTGGACTATGCCCTGAAATTGGGTAAGACTGGAATTGTTATGGTTCCAGAGATTTCTCTTACGCCACAAATAGTTCACAGGTTCAGAGCACGATTTAAAGATCAGGTTGTGTTAATGCATAGCAGGATGTCTATTGGCGAAAGATACGATGCGTGGCGCACTCTGTTTTCTGGTAGAGCAAAGGTTGTCATTGGAGCCAGGAGTGCGGTCTTTGCGCCAGTAAAAAACTTAGGATTGATAATTGTCGATGAGGAACATGAGTCGACTTACAAACAGACAGATTCAACGCCCAGATATAACGGGAGAGATGTTGCGGTAATGCGGAGTTTAATTAATCAGGCCGTTACAGTGCTTGGTAGTGCCACTCCATCAGTTGAGTCATATTACAATGCCGAGACAGGTAAATACAGGCTTTTGAGGATTCCTGAGAGGATTGACAATGCAAAGATGCCCAAAATTTTAATTGTTGATTTTCGAAAAGAAAAAAAAGAAAAACTTTCGACCGGTAGTATAAGCTCGGTGTTGAGAGAAAAGATAAACGAACGCCTGCTGAGAAAAGAATCCACAATATTACTGAGGAACCGACGTGGTTTTTCAACTTATCTGTTGTGCGGGGAATGTGGCTATGTTGAAATGTGTCCCAACTGTGATTTAACATTGATATTTCACAAGAAAAAAAAACACCTGCGCTGTCATTATTGTGGATTTGTCAAAGAGCCGCCTGTGGTATGTCCGAGATGCAGCAGTGCAAATCTTTATTACGGAGGAACGGGCACACAAAAGGTAGAAGAAGAGTTATCCGCTATTTTTCCTGAGGCAAAAATATTGAGGATGGATCTTGACACTACCTCAAAAAAGGGAGCTCATGATAAGATTTTGTCTGAATTTGCCAGCGGGGATGTCGATATTTTAATTGGAACGCAGCTCGTTGCGAAAGGGCTGGACTTTCCGAAGGTAACATTAGTTGGAGTTATTTCTGCAGATGATACAATGTTGCTTCCAGATTTCAGGTCTAATGAAAGGGCTTTTCAGCTTTTAACTCAGGTTTCAGGAAGGGCAGGCAGACGCGATAAAGAGGGGGAAGTGGTCATACAGGTTCGAACTGCAGATAACCCAATCCTGGATTTTGTTATAAGGCATGACTACAAATCATTTTATCAGAAAGAAATTGAATTTAGAAAGGAACTGAGTTACCCTCCTTTTACAAGAATGGCGGTTATTGAATTTCGTGGTCGAAACCTTGCATCAACTTCTTCCGCTGCTGAAATGGCAGCAAAAAAAATGAAAAAGAAACTGCAGGCGGTTTCAATTCTTGGTCCATCTCCTGCTGTAATAACAAGATTAATGGGAAAATTTCGCTATCAAATTCTTTTAAAGCTAAACAAATCGTTTGATTCGTCAAATGAAAAATTAAAAAGAGTTCTTGATGAAATAGATATGGACATAAAGCGGACATATAAAAACTCTGTAGTTTTTTATTCGGATGTAGATCCCATATCCACTCTTTAAAAAGCCACGGTTGCCCTCTATAAATTGTGTGAGAGGAACAAAAGCCATAAGTAAACAAATGGGGCTGAAAATATAAGGCTGTCAAACCGATCAAAAACACCACCATGTCCAGGAATCAGCTGTGATGAATCTTTTTGTCCAACATCTCTCTTAAAAAGTGATTCCACAAAATCTCCAGCCTGACCGAACACTCCGACAATTATTCCTATCCCTGTTGCTGCCAATATAGATAACTGCCTCATTACAAGATACTTTGCTAAAGTGGTCGACAAAATGGCAAAGATGAAACCTGCTATTGCTCCCTCCCATGTCTTGTTTGGACTGATTATTCCTGACATTTTATGCTGTCCAATTGCTTTACCGACAAAATAAGCTGCTGAATCACAAATCCAGATTGTTGCAAAGAGCATCAATATAAGTATTCCACCGTCGAGATAGGTTGGCAGCAACGATTCAATTGAAATTCTTTCACGCATTGCTGTCAGGGTAGAGCCAAATATTCCAATGTAAAAAAGTCCCAGAATTGTAACCCCGGTATTTTCAAATGCTTTCTCAACCTTATCAGTCCTTCTCCTGAAAAGTTCATTTAAAAGGACGGTCCCAATAATCAGGAGCAAAAATATTTCCGCAGAAGTAAATCCTGAAGAGTAAATAAGTCCATTTAAAACACCAGCTGCAGTTAGTCCCATTATCTTTGACGGCATGATTCCCTTTTTTGAAGCCAGATCATAGAATTCTGAAAGGGAAAAAATCACGATTGCAGTTGTCAGCGCAAAAAAATATCCGGAGCCGAGAAGTGTGATTGCTATAATAAGTGGTATTGCAATAACGGCGACAATGACACGGGTACCCAGATTCGTCATTACTTTTCACCCTCCTCATTTGCGACGTGGCTCAAGGCCTTTTTATGTTCTCTTATATTCTTCAATGTCCATAAAAAAATTATTGCAAGCATCAGTGCAAGCACAATTATGTATATGTTATTTATTGTTTCACCTGCATTTGTATCAATCAGGCTGTCTTTTCCTGATGCAAAATATATTAAAGCAGAGATAAAATTATTGGTGAAGTGGGCTGCAATTGGAACAAGTATGCTCCCTGTTTCTGCAGCGAGATAGCTCAGGTAGATACCCAAAACAATTAAAGGAATTAGCGAAAAGGGGTTTACATGATAAAACCCAAAAATTAATCCTGTCCAGAAAATCGCCTTTTGCCTCTTCATCGACCTTTCAAAGTTTCCCAGAACAAGTCCACGGAAAAGTACCTCCTCGCACACTGCAGGTGTGACAGCAACAACGAGAAGTACAAGCAGGAACTCAGGCAGAGAGTGTGCGTTTAACAGGATTTTGTAAGTCTGATCGATGGTTTGACGTAAAGCATCAATAACCTCCCTGATATTACCCGGCAAAGGTATCATGTCCTGAAAATAAAGATAAATTTCAAGGAGTTGTTCGAGAGCAATCACTCCAATAATAGCCAGACCTATGTAATATAAATCAGTTTTCCTTATTTTGAGCAACTCCTTCCAATCCTTTGTCTGCAATTTTGAAAGAAAGTACGCCGGGACGAGAATAAGGAGAAACTGACCTATTATTGTAGCAAATCGAAATATATTTGTCTGATCTGCACGTGGCGATACACCAAAGAGGAGTGCAATAATCCCACCGCCGATAACCTGGTATAAGAAAAATATTAAAGTTAAAGATATCAGAGCAAATTTGACCGGCCTGTAATTTGTTTCTTTAACATTATTTTCCATAATTACGTCCTTTTTAGAATTTCGATGCCGGGTTTCCCGTAAGGCCAGAATAGCTTTCCAGTTCAGCGTTAACAGATCCAATCAGGACCTCGGCCTGGACTTTTACAGGTATTCGCTGCCTGTCATCTGACAGCCATGCAACAATCCTTCCCTTTGTCCGAAATAGTCCGCCTTCAACGATAATTGGTTCAATTATCTGACAGTGAAATTTTCCTGCTTTTGTTTCCACATCCTGAACACCCAGATATTTCACATCCAGAGGATATACTTTGTTGTCATAAAAATTTTCAAAATGAATTTTCTCTCCTATTTTCAAATGTGTGAAATCCAGTGTCCTTGCATAGAAAAAAACGCTAACTATATCCTGAGTGTAGGGCTTTATTGGATAAGGTCCGCCCTCACTGGTCATAGCAGTATGATTTAATTGATTAAACCATGCTATAAAGTCATGTTTGTATCCTCCCTCCCTTATATGCTGCTCAAACCTCCATGGAAACAAACCCTGTGCATCAAGTATGGTCACATATTTGTCTCGAACCTTATAAAATATATCAAAAAATTTAGCGGAGGTCAGAGAAAATTCAATCCTATAGCACCTTCGTCCTTCAACATATTCCAGGGCAGGCACTGATATTTCAGCTGTGCCCGCTCTTACCGGACCATAGTAGACTCCATAATTTAAGCTCTCGCCAACTTTAAAAGCGTCATTTATGACAGTGCGGAATTTTTCGCCATCGGTGGTCTGACTCAAAAGGAGAAAATTAAGCAGTGCGGCCACTGATAAAGGGCTTAAAAAGAAGATATTTGATAATCTTTTTATAGTTTTCCAGTCAGAAATGTCTTGCATGATTCAAGTACTTTCTCTACTGAAATTTTCGATACAACATCAGAACCATCGGGTGGTGTAAGAATAATCTTATCTTTCCCAATTGGAGCCCATCTTTGTGGATTCATTGGTTTTGAGTTTGGGTAGAGGCCGATGACAGGAGTTCCAGCACATGAAGCAATATGAATTGGTCCAGTAGAATTCGACACAAGAAAAGTAGCCTTTGACAAAAGCGCAATTAGTTCAGGTAGATTAAATAGTCCAGCTGTATTAATTGCATTCTTATTTCCAGCACGGACATTCTCACAGAGGATTCTTTCGTCAACTGACCCTGTCAAAATCACAGAGATTCCGGATACTTTGGTCAAGGCTTCAACCAAACTTTTAAAGTTCTCCATCGGCCAGTTTACAGCTGATCCCCGGCTTCCCGGGTGAACTGCTACAAAGTGATGAATCCCCATGTCGGATAAAAATTGGTTCACCCGACTTTCAGCAACAGAATCTATTTTCAGCAAATCGGCGTATAAAAAATCAGGAAGGCCTGTCGCCTGATCTTCATTAAGAAGTGCGCGAGCAATATTCAAATTATATTCAGCTTCACTCTTTATTGCATTTTTTCTATGTTCTCTTACCCTCACGTTGTAAAAAAAAGAGTACCAGCGGTAAGCAGTTCCAGCTCTAACAGGGATTCCAGAAAGATATGAGGCGATGGAAAGGCTTGCTCTGGGATAAAGAAAAAGTATGGCATCGGCTTTTGTTTCACGTAGTTTCTTTACGGTATTGAAAATAGGCTCATTCTCTTCAAGTTTAATGATGAAGTTCACATAAGGCGAAGATTGAACTATGGGGTATGTGTAAGAGCTGACGTGAGCGATGAGCTCTGTAGATGGTAATCTTGTTTTCAAAAATTTAAATGTTGGTAGAGACAGAACCACATCTCCAATTTTGTCAGTACGAGAAATGATAATCTTCCGGAATTTGTCGGCCATTTTGAACAATATAACTTTTGCAGGAAACACATTCACTATTTAATGACTACAACAATTTCAACCGATAACGCTCCAGTAAGCATAAGTCTCATTTATAAGGCCATTGCCATGTGTCGGCAGAGCAACGAAAACACACATTAATTGAATCTCTGTTAAAACCAGGAGATCAGTCGGTGACCATGTAAACAATATTGGAGCCACACCCACGGAAATGAGCCACTGATTGTACCTTTCAAGCTCGAACGTCAAAAACGCCCATATTTCGGTATATGGGCCTGTTGATAATAAAACCAAAGGAGACAAATGACGGGTAAACTAATAAGGGGCAAGCAAATTTCAATGCTATATTTATGGAGATTTGGACTTACTTTTCTTCTCCAAATACACTAATTTTGTTTAACTTTATTAGGTGAGTGAGAGATAAAGTATGTTTGAAGGTGAGCTGGAAAACTCCGCTATTCAATCGACCGCAACTTTGAACCAGAAAGTATTGAAAGTAAAGGAGCTAAATCGACAGGTCAGGGAACTTCTGGAACAGGGATTTTCATCAGTGGTGGTTGAAGGAGAAATATCAAACTTTAAAAGGCATCAACCAAGTGGACATCTTTATTTCACCCTCAAGGATGACGAAGCACAGATAAGGGTCGTCATGTGGCGTTCTGATGCTATAAAGATTAGATTTGAACTTTCTGATGGGATGAAAATATATGCAAAAGGCCGTGTCTCCCTTTATGAGCAAAGGGGGGATTATCAATTATATGCAGTTTCAATATATCCTGCAGGTGAGGGGGCGCTGCAAATAGCATTTGAGCAGCTCAAGCGAAAGTTAGAGGCTGAAGGGCTATTTGCAGAAGAGCACAAGAAACCCATTCCGGAATTCCCGAAGAGAATTGGTGTGGTAACATCTTTAGAAGGGGCGGCTGTCAGAGACATTATAAATATAATTTCCAGAAGATATCCAATTGCTGAGATTATTGTTTATCCTGTGAAAGTTCAGGGAGATGGGGCTGCTGAGGAAATTGCAGAAGCCATTCGTAACTTCAATATAATGGATAATGTAGATGTTTTAATTATTGGGAGGGGAGGAGGAAGCCTTGAAGACCTGTGGGCCTTTAATGAGGAAATTGTTGCGCGTGCTATATATGATAGCAAGATTCCAACCATAAGTGCAGTTGGGCATCAGGTGGATTTCACGATAGCAGATTTTGTTGCTGATATCCGCGCTGCCACTCCAAGTGCAGCAGCAGAGATTGTCGTTCCGGACAAAAATGAAATTCTTTCAGCACTTGCAGAGCTACCCAAAAGGCTCAATCGTTTTGCAAACCAGGTTATTTCAAGCTATGGCATGTCTCTTGAAAAACTGATCCATCATTATGCTTTTCGCCAGCCCATCGTTATTGTTGAGCAAAAGTCTCAAACTGTTGACGAGTTTGTACGTCGATTGCAGACAAGGATGGAGCATTACGTAGAAACCACGACGCAAAGAGTTAACTCAGCCGAATCGCATTTAATTGCTTTAAGTCCCGACAGCATTTTAAATCGCGGTTATGCAATTATTGAAGGATCGAATGGTATCATAGATTCAGCAACATCTTTAATAATTGGCGATTCGGCCAGGATACATATGCACGACGGGAGTGTCGATTCAACTATTACAGGTAAAAATGAAGAAGAAAGAGATAGAAAAGGGAGCACTGTCCTTCGAAGACTCATTAAAGAGGCTTGAAGAGATAGTCCAGATGCTCGAAGATGGCTCTGCTTCATTGGAGGAATCCTTGAAGCTTTACGAGGAAGGTATGTCATTAGCAAAGCATTGCATAATGCAGCTTAACGAAGCTAAATTAAAACTGAAGAAGATCCAGAAGAATTTTAGCGGCGAACTGGAAGAAACCGATTTGGAATAATTAGCGGAGAAATGATGGAGTACAATTATCTTTATTCAATAAATTCACCAGATGACCTGAGAAAGCTCTCCATTCCTGAGCTAAAAGCTCTTGCACAGGAGCTGCGTGAATTCTTAATAGAGACCATTTCCCAGATTGGCGGTCACCTTGGTGCAAGTCTTGGGGCAGTTGAACTTACTCTTGCTCTGCATTATGTATTCAATACTCCTGATGATCAGCTTGTCTGGGATGTCGGGCATCAGGGTTATATTCACAAAATTATAACCGGCAGAAGAGATGTTTTTCACACAATTCGGCAATTTGGCGGAATAAGCGGGTTTTTAAAAAGGAGTGAAAGCCGGTATGATGTTTTTGGGGCAGGCCACGCGAGCACTTCAGTTTCTGCAGCACTGGGTATAGCTACAGCGAGGGACTTTCTAAAGAAGAATTTCAAAGTTATTGCGGTAATTGGCGATGGTGCAATGACCGGTGGCATTGCTTATGAGGCAATGAACAATGCAGGACTTTTGAAAAAGAACCTGATTGTTGTGCTAAATGACAACAGAATGTCAATTGCTCCAAATGTCTGGGCAGTATCGAACTACTTTACGAGTCTGGCTGCTTCGCAGTCTTATAACAAGTTTAAAGCAAATGTTTGGGATCTGACACGAAAACTGGATAGCTTTGGCGACAGGATTAGAGCTGCTGCATCGAGGCTTGAGACGGGCGTAAAAGCAATTGTCACTCCAGGTATGTTATTTGAAGCACTTGGGTTTCGATATTTTGGCCCTTTTAACGGTCACAATATTACTCAGCTTATAAACATATTCAGGGAGGTTAAAGACTTAAAGGGTCCAATACTTGTACATGTAACAACAGAAAAGGGAAAAGGATACCCGCCTGCTGAATCTGACGGACAGAAACTTCATGGTGTTGTTGCATTTGATAAAGTGACGGGTGCTCAAATTAAAAAAGAAGGTCCGCCATCGTTAACAAAAGTATTTGGCGAGACTCTGGTTGAAATTGCCCGCCAGAATGACAGGGTTGTTGGTGTTACAGCAGCAATGCCGGATGGAACAGGTTTAAGTATCCTTCAGAAGAACATGCCCGAAAGGTTTTTCGATGTCGGCATTGCCGAGCAGCATGCGGTAACATTTTGTGCCGGGATGGCAACACAGGGCTATGTTCCAATAGCAGCAATTTATTCAACATTTCTCCAGAGAGCATTCGACCAGATCATTCACGATGTTGCTATTCAAAATTTACACGTAGTTTTTGCACTTGACCGTGGCGGATTGGTTGGCGCCGACGGTGCCACACATCACGGCGCTTTTGATTTATCGTACCTCCGTCTTATACCAGGGATGGTTATTATGGCGCCGCGTGATGAGAATGAACTAAGGGATATGCTTTATACTGCTGTAAATTACTCAAAAGGTCCAATTGCACTCCGTTACCCCCGTGGAAATGCGCTTGGGCTAAATAAGCGTGAAATGAGAGAAATTCCGATAGGAAAGGGGGAGATAGTGCGTGAAGGAAAAGATGTTGCAATACTTTCAATTGGATGGATGACGAACAACGCATTGAGAGCTGCTGAAATTCTTTCACACGATGGAGTTGATGCTGAAGTTGTCAATATGAGATTTGTAAAGCCAGTTGATATGGAAATGTTGAATCAGATTACAGGTCAATTTGACAAAATTGTGACCGTTGAAGATAATACAATAAAGGGCGGATTTGGGAGTGCAATTCTCGAAGCTCTTAATGAGCTTGGTCGTCCAAAAGATGTTTTAATTTTGGGACTGCCTGACTCTTTTATTGAACATGGTACGGTTGAGCAGCTACATGAAATGGTCGGCCTCGATCCGGCTTCTCTGGCCAGAAAGATTGCTGGTTTTCTTCATGTGCCGAGCTCATCTTCAGACGAAGCAGTAGTTGTTGAGAGTTAGTTATGGAGTCAGTTAAAATTGGTGTAATTGGTGCGGGTGCAATTGCTCAGGTAGTACATCTTCCGATTTTAAAGAAGACACAAGGGGCGGAATTAGTTGCAATTGCCGAACATGACAGTCAAAGGCTGCAGATAATAGGGAGGCAATATGGAATACCTGGATTATATCCTGATTATCACGATTTGTTAAAGGACGATAAAGTTGAGGTGGTCGACATCTGCACTTCGACTGAGACTCATTATCAAATTGCAATGGAAGCACTTAAGGCAGGAAAGAACATAATCATTGAAAAGCCGCCGACAGTTACGTTAGCAGAATGCAAAGAGCTTGCTGAGGCTGCAGAAAAGAGCAAAAAGATTGTATTGGCAGGAATGAACAATCGATTTCGATCTGATTTCATGATGCTTAAAAGTTATATTTATGACAATCAACTTGGAGATATATTTTATATAAACGCCGCGTGGCATAAAGAAGAGCCAAGTACCAGAATGAAGCTCAATGGATCTTCAAGGCATTCAAGGCGCGGGGTGGTGCTCGATTTGGGGATTGTATTGATAGATCTTGCGGTATGGCTCTTAAATTTCCCAAAAATTAAAGGAATAAATGCTGCATTTTTCAGCAGGAGATTCAGGAAAATTGAAGATACAGCTCTTATTACAATGAGGACAGATAAAGGTGCGATGATCCGTCTTGATGCCAGCTGGGGGCTTCAATTACCTGGCGAGAGCTTTAAATTTGAAGTATACGGGACCAATGGTACGGCAACACTAACTCCACTAATTTTACATCGCCGTGTTAAAGATAAACTCGTAAGCTTAGCTCCTGTGCAGAATACAAAGTACGAAAACATTTTTAAGCGAAGTTATGAGGCTGAACTGGCAAATTTTGTAAGGTATTTCCAGGGAGTCAGATCTGACGTCCCCACAATTTCACAATTAGTTGATGTCATGCAAATTGTGGAAGCGTCCTATTTATCTGCCAGAAGAGCAACTGCTGTTAAGATGTAATGGCTCTGATAGTCCTTCTCACAGATTTTGGAAATAAAGACTATTTTGTTGGCACAATGAAAGGGGTAATAGCAGGAATAAATCCAATTGCGCGGGTAATAGATCTAACTCATGAAATTCGTCCGCAAAACATTCAGGAGGCTTCATTCCAGTTATGGGCATCGTACAGGTTTTTTCCTGAGGATACGGTTTTTGTTGCTGTTGTTGACCCTGGTGTTGGCACAGGAAGAAAAATCATTGCTGCAAGGTTGGATAACAGGTTTTATCTTGTTCCGGACAATGGCTTGCTCGACTACGTAGTTGCGGAGTCGGAGAACCGTGAATTTTATTTAGTTGAAAACAACAGGTACTTTCTATCAGATGTAAGCTCCACATTTCACGGCAGAGACATATTTGCCCCGGTTGCAGCATACATCTCAAAAGGTTTGCGTCTTAATGAGTTAGGAAGTCCATTTTCATATCGTCATGTAAAAAAGTTTTATTCTTCAATTGCTCCCGGGATAAATGAGTCAAACGTAGTTTACATTGACCACTTTGGCAATGTATTTACAGGTTTTCTCTGGGATGATGAACTCTTAACGAAAAGGGTGAAGCTGACGCTGGGCAGGCATTTCGTGACTGTATTTGCATCAACTTATGGTGACCTTCCGGAGAAGAAATTAGGTGGGGTTCATGGTAGCTGTGGGTTGCTGGAAATTGCAGCCAGGAATGGCAATGCCTCTTCACTCCTCCGTGCAAAAATGGGTATGAAAATTAAATTGACAGTGAAGGAATGAAAAGGTCGTTAAATGATGAGGAAGTAATGCATCTTGCACTGGAGCTCGCACGCCATGGGGGTCGAAACGTCAGTCCAAATCCAATGGTAGGTTGTGTAATAGTGCGCGACGGAAAAATAATTGGCCAGGGTTATCACATGCGCTTTGGTGAAGCTCATGCTGAAGTTAACGCTATTAAAAATGCCGGTGGAGATGTTGCCGGCGCGGAAGTTTTCGTGAATCTGGAACCGTGTAGTTTTTATGGCAAGACTCCTCCATGTGTCGATCTTCTTATTGAGAAAAAAGTAAAAAGGGTTGTCATAGGGATGCTTGACCCAAACCCACGGGTTAATGGTGAGGGAGTTAGGAAGCTCAATCAGGCTGGCATAGAAACATCAGTTGGTGTGCTCCAGGAAGAGGCAAAAAAGCTAAATGAAGCGTTTATTAAGTATATTACGAGAAATAAGCCTTTTGTCGTTTTGAAAATTGCAGCTTCTGTTGACGGAAAAGTGGCTCTTGAAAACGGCAAATCAAAATATATAACCTCCATGGAATCTTTAAAACGGGTGCATGAATTGCGTGCTAAGTATGATGCAGTTCTTGTTGGAGCGGGGACGATAATAAAGGACAACCCTGCTTTGACTGTGCGGTATGCTGGAGGTGTTAATCCTATTAGAGTTGTGGTTGATGGTCTATTAAAATCGCCGCTGAACTCGAAGATTTTCAATGATAGGGCAGCAAGAACATTAATTGTTTTTTCATCTTCTCTTAAAAAGGATCCCCAACGGCAGAATAAGCTAAACTGGCTCCGTAAACACGAAATAGAACTCATCGGTATTCAATCCGATGTTAAAGGGCGAATATCCCTGAAGCGCATTTTAAGCAAGTTAGCAAAAAAAAACATTGGATCTGTGCTTGTTGAAGGGGGAGTCGATGTGTTCTCCAGCTTCCTCAAAGCTCGAGAATGGGACAGGATAATGGTTTTTATGGCTCCAAAGATCCTTGGTGCCGGGAGGACTTTTTCTGATGGAATTACCATTTCAGACCTGGGCAGTGCAATAAAGATTTATAATATTGAGACCGAAAATGTAGGGGTCGATTTACTGTTAGCTGGTTACCGTGAAAAAATATGATTCAAGCAAATAATTAAAATGTACTGAATAGTTGCAAACAGCGGTGCATTTTCTATAATTCAGAGTAAGGATGGAGGATTAAAGTGTTTACAGGGATTATTGAGGAAGTTGGTATGATAAGCGTGGTCAGAGGTTCAGGATCACGCAGTAGAACTTTTACAATTACAGCCGGCAGGGTCCTTGAATCCATGGAAATTGGCGACAGCGTTTCAGTTAACGGAGTATGCCTGACAGTAGTAAATTTACAAAAAAAGGCATTTTCTGTAGAAGCTGTTGAAGAAACCATTAAAAAGACGACACTTGGAAATCTTATCAGCGGAGATCGTGTTAACTTAGAAAGAGCCATGAAAGCTGATGGGAGATTTGGTGGACATATTGTTCAGGGGCATGTTGATTGCGTTGGTAATGTTTTGAGTATAAAACGACTTAAAATGAGTTCGATTTTTGAAATACAAATTCCAGGAGAAATGAACCGGTATGTTGTATCAACCGGAAGCATTGCAATTGACGGTGTAAGCCTGACGGTGGCAGAAAAATTGAAAAATGCATTGCGCGTATCCATTATTCCACATACGATTGAGAATACTAATTTCAGATATTTAAAAGCTGGTTCCAGGGTAAATATTGAAGTTGACATACTGGCAAAGTATGTGGAGAGTATTATAAAGCAATAAAATGGCAAGGAATATTTATTACAGCGTTGCGGAACGGCCCGAAAATTTTATTTCAGACGATGAATGGGAGCAAATAAAATCACTGCAGAGATGGTATGATTTAGAGTTCATCTGGACAGGCGGTCATTTAAATTTAAAGAAGTATTTAATTTTTCCAAATTATGATAAAGTTGGGGATAATTTGAAGATAATCCGCGCAAGAATGCAGGAGCTTGAACGCTTTGGTTATACTGAATCTGAGATTATCAATGTGCTTCAAAAAGAAGCCCTGATCTTTGTAAGAAAAGGTGGTTATCAGGATGGCATGATTGCCAGTGGATTTACACGGGTGGCTGATAACGAATTCAACGCTTTCCTTGTACTTGATTTTATAATAAAGGCATCACGGATTGCCTCTTCTGCTTCATTTGAAGTTGTGGACGAAGGAAGATTTGTAAAACCCCAGAGGATTACAATTCGCAACGGGGCAGTGATTGTTTACCGAAAAAATGTAACTGATGAAGCTTATAAACAGGTATTTAACACCCGTAAGGTATTTTCTATAGTCAACCCGGGCAAATACGACAATCACCCGGTATTTTCTAACATAATTGATGAATTTTCAATCATGAGTAAAGAGGACCTTGCGAAGGCGGTGACCAATTGGAATTGGCTCGGTTATGACAGTAAACAGGCTTATGATTTCAACGGTGATGATATTGAGGGATTTGATTTAAATATGAAAGTTGATGAGGTTCAACTCAAATAAAAAAGGAGGAAACAATGATAAGATACATGTTGCTAACAGTAGTTGGGCTTGCCCTTGCTTATGGAACAGCCGGTGCAAAAGGAGTTCTGAAGGTCGGAGATAAGGCACCGTACTTTGAACTTCGTGGTAATGATGGGAAGTTGCACAGGCTCAGTGACTTCAAGGGTGAGTATGTGGTTTTGTACTTTTATCCGAAAGATGAAACTCCCGGTTGCACAACCGAAGCGTGCAGTTTCAGAGACGATATCATGCAGATAAAGAAAGCCGGTGCCCAGGTTCTTGGGGTTAGTGTAGATGATGTAAGTTCACACAAGGAGTTCACAAAAAAATATGGACTCAACTTTATTCTTCTTGCCGATCCGGAAAAGAAGGTGGTGAAGGAATACGGCGTACTGAGTAAACGTGGCTATGCTGAACGGGTTACGTTTATTATCAATCCAGATGGAAAAATTGCAAAGATTTATCCAAATGTTAATCCGGAAGGTCATGCAAAAGAAGTTTTATCAGATCTTCATGCTCTCAGTGAAAAGAAATAATTGAATTCATTATATTTGGTATTGCAATAAAGTTGGAGTACAGGTGATACCGACTCAATTCAAAAAGGAAACAGAAGAAACAGTACTGGTAAAATGGGATGACGGAAAAGAATTTGTCCTGTCAATGAAGTATTTGCGCGATAGGTGTCCATGCGCTTCATGTGCTGGTGAAACTGTTCTCTGGAAAGATTACAAACCCGCTGAGCTCAATGTGATCATGCCGGGGAAATACAACCTGAAGGGTGCCGAAGTAATTGGTAACTATGCCTTAGCACTTACCTGGCTTGATGGTCATAACACGGGTATTTATTCTTTTGAGTACCTTCGCCAGCTGTGTGAGGAATACATTAAAGAGAAGGAAGTAGCCGACAGGAACAACGGAGATGATTGAATAAAAAGGGCGGCAGGTCTGTTCTTAACCTGCCGCCCGGGCGTTTTGGGTGGGAGTGGAGCAAAACTTACCGATTATTCACTGTTTTTAGGAATCTCAACTCCAATAAAAGCACTGACCTTGTTCTTATCGATAATTCTAAATAAGAGAGCATCACCAGGTTTATGGGCGTTGATAATTTTAACAAGTTCTTCAGGCGAATTAACATTTTTTCCGTCAACACTGACAATCAGATCGCCTGCACTGATACCCCTGTCATCTGCCTCGCTGCCCGGTGTTACGTTTGTTACAACGACGCCGTTCTTTGCGTCATACTTTTTCAGGGTTTGAGCGTCTGCAGATGCTACATCTATCCCCAGCGATTTTAAGTTAGCCTTTCCGCTTGTCCCTTCTGCGGATACAAATTCCTCGCCGTTTCTTTCCTTCAGCGTTACAGTTAAATCAATTTTCTTTCCATTACGGAAAACTTCCACATCAACCCTGTCACCCGGTCTCTTTGAAGCAACCATAGTTTGAAGCTGATTTGCATGTTCAACAGTATGTCCATCAAACTTGAGGATGACATCTCCTGATTTAATTCCGGCTTCTTCTGCTGGCGAATTAGGCTGTACACTTTGAACAATGACTCCTGTCGGTTCTTTCATACCGAGGGCCTTAGCAGTAATTTGATCAATGTCCTGAATTGAGACACCCATATACGGGCGGAGAACCTTTCCGTGCTTAATCAGGTCGAGAGCAACTCGCTTTGCCAGATTTATTGGCACTGCAAATCCATATCCCTCATAACCACCTGTATTTGTAGCTATGGCTGAATTAATCCCGACTACTTCACCCTTAAGATTTACCAGTGGGCCGCCACTATTACCAGGATTAATTGCCGCATCCGTTTGTATAAAGTCTTCAATTCCATACTGGTCGCGTATGATATTAATATTTCTTCCAAGCGCACTTACAATTCCCTGGGTTACGGTATAATCCAGACCAAGCGGGTTTCCAATTGCAAGTACCCATTGGCCAACCTGTAGGCTATCTGAGTTCCCAAGAGCGGCCACAGGCAAATCTGTCCCATCTATTTTTATCACTGCAACATCAGTAGTTGGATCCCGACCAATGAGTTTCGCGCTAAATTTTCGCTTGTCAAGCAATGTAACACGGATTCCATCTTTGTCTGCACCCTGAACAACATGGTTGTTGGTCAGGATATATCCATCTGGACTGACTATAATTCCTGAACCAAGTGCTGTTTGTGGGGTAGGCTTTGGTGCCGGCATATTGAAATTGTGAAATGGGAAATCTGGACCAAAGAAAAACTTAAAGAAGTCGTCAGGTGGGTTCTGGTTATCCGGGACAGATACTGCCTTTGGAGTAGATGTAACTTTAATTTGAACTACGGCAGGAGTTACTGCTCTTGCTACATTTATGAATGCATCATTTAGCTGCTGCACCGCCATAGGAACCTCTTTTATGGGGGCAGAAGGCGCTCCGAGTTTTACATCCTTTGTGTTATTTCCAATTTTTCCAAAAGTCAGGCCAAGGGTGAGGCCAAACACAACGGCTACGGTGGCGAGTGCCGCCGCACCCATGAGAACCTTTCGTTTGATTATTATTGACATATTCTCTTCTCCTTTTTTCTGATAATAAAATTGCCTGAAACTAATGAAACTGCAATTAATTTGAGATGAAAAGTTTTTCACAGGTAGTTGCTAATCGTTAAGCAGGATTTTATAATGATAATATTAGAATGGATGTTTCAGATGGATAAATTGACAAAGCGGCAGCAAATGGTCTTAAATTTTATTAGTCGACATCTCCTGAAAAAGGGATATCCTCCAACAATTCGTGAGATAGCAGAAAATCTTGGTGTGCGGTGGACGCGGGGAATAGAGCGGCACCTTCTGGCTCTGGAGAAAAAAGGATATATTAACCGTGCGCGGGATAAGAGTCGGGGAATCACACTATCGACAGGTATGACAGGCATTGCTGTTCCAATCATGGGAAAACCTATAAAGCAAAAAGGGAGAGGTGGGCAATATATGGTACTTGATTATTCTATAGTCAGGGATCGAAAATCCTATCTTGTTCGAATTGATAGAGTTGATGGGGTTGATCTGGGAATTGCAAAGGGTGACTATGTTCTGGTGGGAGCGAGAGAAGTGGTTAAATCTGGTGATATAGCAGCAGGTCTTGTTGCCGGTGAAGCAGTCGTTTATCGCGTTTTGTCCGGAGAGTCATTATCTGGCGGCATTGAGGCTAACAAAGAAAAAGAGGCATCAGGCACCGGGGGGGAGTTACTTGGTAAAGTCAAAGCCGTGATAAGACTTCTCAGTTAATACCGGGACATGTCGGCGCATTAACTCAAATGTTAAACAAATGGCTCTGGAGGGAGGATGTCCTGTAACTTTAAATACCGGTAAATTTCAGATGACATCAAAAAGTGAAGGTTGTTTTAATTTGCTGTTCGGATTAAATCCATTCTCCTTCTACGCCAGGCAATAATGAAACCTATAACCATCACTATAACACCCCCCCAGACCAGGTTTATAAATGGTTTTATAGTCGCTTCCACGACTAAAATTTCTTCCTGGTTTGAGGGTCTGGCTGTTTCCTTTAATAAATTATAATCAGGTGATTTGTCAGACGGCTTATAAGCAGCAAGAATTGTCGCGGATTTAGACCTGTCGTCCACATGAATGTCCAGCACGGTAAACTGGTCGCCATTTGTGGCAAAGGCTGATGTAAAACTTGGTGTTTCGTTGGGTGCAATGCGGTTTGTGGGCACAATTGTCTCTACCTTACCTTCTTTGTTTGTAAGCTGAATAATAGAACCAAGTTCAAATGGCTTCCCCTCCATCATAGCCTGACGTTGATCGTCAGCAACCTTAAAGCCTTTAAAGACAAATTTGTACTGGCCAACCTGAATCGGGACATCCTTATCGACCTGAAACGTGATGCCGTATTTTGTCGACTGAAATCCATTGCTGCTGCTTACTTCAATGGTCTGAGGTGACAGATAGAGATCGCGTGTGAGCATGTTCTTTCCAATGAAAGCAAGGAGAGAGGGATGGCTGAAGATATCATAGTTTACCAGGCTGAATATGTATGGGTTGCGCATTACTGCGCCATCGTTGTATGAACTTTCATACATTATGAGCGGTGCAACGAACCTGCTCTGTCCACTTTCTATTGTGACGTTATACGATCTCTTTTCCTGATCAATCTGTGTTGTTCCAGTGTATGTGAGCTTGTATCCGAACACAGAAGCAGGCTTGTTCTTGATCAGGGGAACTGTAATGTGTTTTTCATATCTTGTTGAAGCAATAATGCCAATGAACAGAAGTGCCACTCCTATATGAGCCAGCGATGCACCCAGATAGTTAGGGTTTCCTTTTGCAATTTTGTATGCTATTTGCAAATTGACGAAGAATGCAAATGCGCTTGCAAGAAAGAAAAGGATCATTGCCGGGTCATGCATTCCTGCAAAAATTACCATCACGGTTATAAAAGCTGCAGCGAGCAGTGGGGGAAGCGTAGTTCGCATTAAAGTCTGTGAATTAGATTTCTTCCACCAGAACAGCTGGCCGAGTCCCATCATGATGGCAATGATTATTGCAACAGGCAAATTTGTTTTAACGTAGTAGCTCGTATCTATTGCACTTGCCTTCCCCTGAAAAAGATTCGTGATAAGCGGCGCACTTGTTCCAATAAGTGTAAAGCCTGCAACTATGGTCAGGGACGCTGCCCCGAGAAAAAGAGCAAATTCTCTTGATGTAATCGTGTAAGAAATTTGTTTCTTCGGTATTTCCTTATGTCTGAAGAGATAAAGCCCAAATCCAATTGAAGCAAAAAACAAAATAAGTATTACAAGAAGCACATAGACCCACATTCCAGGGTCGACGAAGCTGTGCACTGAAGTATCACCAAGTACACCACTTCTGGTTAAGAATGTGCTATATAGTACGAGGAGGAAAGGTGCCATCCCCATTAGAAAATTAGCCCTCTGAAATCCACCTGTCCGCCTTTGCACAAGAAGTGTATGTACTGATGCAACTGCCAGGAGCCAGGGAATAAACGAGGAATTTTCGACTGGATCCCAGCCCCAGAACCCACCCCAGCCAAGAGTTTCATATGCCCAGAAGCCGCCGAGAGTAATTCCGAAGCCGAGGACTGCTGCGCTGAAGAGTGTCCATGGAGCAGCGACATTAATCCAGCTCCTGTAATCTCTCCTCAGCAATCCAGATATCGAGTGAGCAAAAGGTACAGCTGTCGATGCAAATCCAAGAAAAAGTACAGGGGGGTGGATAACCATCCAGAAATTTTGCAAAAGCGGGTTAAGTCCTCTCCCATCATCGGGAATCGTACCTGGTTTAACAGTGTCCGGCCATGTTTGCCAGACATGCAGGAATGGGTTTTTTACGACAGCTAAAAGGATCAAAAATGATGCAATAGCAGAATATATCCCCATAACAGATGATTCATAGTGATGCCTTTGGGAATAATTCATCAGGATTAATCCGATAATTACAGTATAAAGTGTCCATAACATGAAGCTCCCTTCCTGTCCAGCATAAAATGTTGACACAAGCAACGGGGAAGGGAGTTCAAGTGAGCTAAAGCTCCATACGTAAGTATATTGAAATTGATGGGTGAGAAGGAGATTCATAAAATATCCCGCAGTTAAAATTACCGAAACTGTAGCAATGTGGTAACCAGCCCGGGCTATTTTAGTTAGTCTTTCGTCACCTGAAAAAAAAGAATATGTATATGAAAATGCGGCTATCAGCATTCCGCCGAATGCCGCAAAGATCAGAACCCTGCCTGCCATATGTTCCTCGAATTAGTTAAGGTTGGATGCCTGCGGACCTGTCTTGGATTGGTATTTTGACGGACATTTTGTCAGTACTTCTGAAGCATAAAAAACCCCATCTTTGTATCTCCCTTTTGCAACAATGTCATTAGCAATCTCAAAGTTGTTTGGCTTTGCGCCGGACAAGACCACCGGAAGTACAGTGTTATTATCATCGGCCATGTAGAAATGAAAGGTGTTTGTTTTTGGGTCATAGAAAGATTCTTTATCCTTGAGCCACTTTCCTTTTACCTGTACTGTCCTGTGTGTTTTTTCAGCCTGGCTGGCAGAGACATATTCGATATTGTTTTGCATAAAAGATATAGCACCGAAGATGACAAATGCCACGATTACAACACCGGCTATAATATATTTTGGTTTCATTTATGTTCCTCCTTATGAGTGTTCAAATCACCTGGGTTCAATCCACTCTTTGCATAAAGTTTACTGATTCTTTTATCTAAACGATACAAATACAGAAAAATTCCCGCCCAGATTACGAGAACGATTATCAAAACCACATAAAGAGAATGCTGGTCGAGGAAAGAATATAATGTTGTCATTGTTCAGTCTCCGAACTGTTCAGGTTTGTTAAAATTCCAATTTTAGTCCTGATCTGGAATAGCCAGATGTAAAAAACCGTAAAGCCAATTAGTGAGGCATAAAACTCAAATCTCATGTTCATATCCATATACATTTTTCCACTTGAGTTCAAAATTGGTGCAGCTGAGCCACCGCCGCCAGGGTGCAGGCTGAACATAATTCTTGGCATAATAAAAACGAAAAATGGGACAGTGACAAACGCAACAATGGAGTAAACTGCAGAAAGCACAGCCCTTCTCTCTTCCACTTCAAGTGCGCTTCTGAGGGAAAAGTAAGCACCGTAAATTAAAAGGAGGACAAAAATAGACGTTTCCCGTGGATCCCAGTTCCAGAAACTCCCCCAGTTAAATTTTGCCCATATTGATCCTGTAATGGTTGCAAGAATAGTGAATACAAATCCGAGTTCAGCAGCAGCAGACGACTTTATATCATATTTTAATTCGCGTCTTCTGAGATAAAGAATACCATAAATCATAGACATTAGAAAAGCAAGAACCGCCAGCCATGACATTGGTACGTGGAAAAAAATAATCCTTGCTTTCTGACCCAGTCCCGGTATATCGCCAATTGGCATTGCAAATCCAAAATAAAGGACTCCTGCCACCCAGAGTCCAAGGAGTATTTTTATCCATGTTTTCATCAGTCCCTCCAGACAAAATCAAACAATATTATTGCTGCCGTGGTAACTACCACAGCGTAAGAAATCATAATTTTAAAATCATCTATTGCTTCATAAAAAGCTGCGCCATCAACTGATAATCGAGTGGCATCGATAACGCTCATCAAAAGCGGAAGTAAAATAGGGAACGATAGAACGGGATAGAGAGTTCCTTTGGAATTAGCTTTTGAAATGATTGCGGCAATGAATGTCGATGCCGAGGCCAGCCCGAAAGTTCCGAGAAAGATTGTCAACCAGAATATCGACGGTGTTTGTAGCCTGAAAGATTGCATGGTTAAAAGATAAGCTGATACAATAAGGCCGTTTAACAGGTAAAGCAAGACAGTATTAAAAGTTAATTTACCAATTAATACCGCAGATGGCTTTACCCAGAGTTGAAGGGTCATGGCAGTGCCTCTTTCCTCCTCGCTAACGAACGAGCGGGAGAGTCCGCTCATAGCTGCAAAAAATATTACAACCCATAAAATTCCCGCTGAAAGACCGGGTGAAACCGATTCACCTGCAGTAGAAAAGAGTATTATCGAGAGAGTCACAACAACAAACATTAAAAGGGCGTTAAGTGCATAGCGGGTACGCAACTCGCTATAAAGATCCTTGTTAAATACCGCTCCTGCGCCTCTTAACATGCTCTAAAAGATAGGCTCACGATCTTTCATCTTCAAGGGACACACATTATGGATACAATCAAATTTATCACATCTGCTTAATCTTGCTTTTGGCAAACTATGTTTTTAATCTAAATTGAACCAAAAAGGCAAAAGAAATTGGGACTGAAATTGTGCACGCTATTACCGGTTTTTATCTACCTGACCATAGCGGCAGGCCCTTATAAATTTTACGGTTATAATTCATCTATTTATTGCACCTCTGAAAAGCACCCAATTGGTCACCGGGCCTTTCAACGATCCACCGCATTAATTACCCTTTGTTTTCTAGATAGTGTTTCGAAGGGTGCAAAGGGCATCAGTTCCCCCCAGGAACTGTCCAGGAGCCGACCCTGTGTAACTTTAATAGATTTGGTCGGCATAGTTCTGTTTTTAGCTGTGGTTATAGCTCATTTTATCTTATGTCGGAAGGGGCCATACTCCAGGATGTCGGGGTAAAACTCATAGTATTTAATATATTCAGCAACCTGTTTTCGTGCATCTTCAATATCGATAAGGCTCCTCTTTCTCTGGACTATAATGCCTCCTATTACGGCTATTGGTTGCATTCTGCTCCATATTGTTCGTCTCCTTTTCTCTTAACTTAATTTGAAAATTGTCCATTTCCATTAGAAGCAGAACACTGGCTTACACTTAATCAAATTGCGTATCTTTTTGATGTTCAAAAGGCGGCGATATCTAAACACATTAAAAACATATTTAATTCAGGTGAACTTAACGAAAACTCAACTGTTTCCAAAAGGGAAACAGTTCAAATTGAAAGAAAAAGGAGAATAAGGGGGATTTTCAACATAGAAAAAAGCATTTGACTTTTTCGTAGAAATTATATACACTTATTTACAAGTGATGAGAATTTATACGAACAGAATACCAATATGAGAAAAAAAGCAAAAGAACTTATAACTTTTTTCAAAAGCAATAACGGAATAGTAAGGTTTTCGGATATTTTAAGAGCTGGATTCCACCCTGATTCGCTTAAAACCCTTGAAGAAGAGAAGAAAGTTGAAAAGATTGCTCGGGGGCTTTACAAGCTGGCTAATTATGCTTTTGAAGAACATCCTGACCTTGTTATTGCCTCCCTTCAGGCGCCTAAAGGAGTTATTTGTCTGGTCTCTGCTCTATCTTTTCATGAAGCAACACTTGAAATCCCTAAATATGTAGATATAGCCATTCCCAGAGGAACCCATACATATAGAATCAAATATCCACCCGTGCGGTTTTACCGTTTTGACATTAAAACATGGGATGCTGGAATTGAAGAACATAAAATAAAAGGTCATAAAATCAAGGTTTACAATCTTGCCAGGACAATAGCTGATTGTTTTAAATTCCGCAATAAAATCGGCATAAATGTAGCACGGGAATCTCTTAAAATAGCTATTACAGAGAAGAATATAAAATTAAATGAGATAATGAAATATGCAAAGATTTGTCGTGTTGATAGTATTATAAAACCAATGCTGGAGGCTGTGCTTTGAAAAAGGATATTAAAAATTTACAGGCATCTGTAAGAGCAAGACTTCAAAACAAAGCAAAAGAAGCTAACAGCCCTTTTTTAGAAATTCTGCAATATTATGGGATGGAAAGATTTCTTTATAGGGTCAGTTGTTCAAAATTTGCAGATAAATTTATTTTGAAAGGCGCGTTAATGTTTACTGTATGGCAGGTTCCCGAACGCAGAACTACCCTTGATATAGATTTCTTAGCAAATTACAATAATCAGGTGGCAACTATTGAGAAAATTATAAAAGATATTTGTGATGTGCCAGTAATACCTGATGGGCTTGTTTTTGATGCAGAGACCGTAAAGGGACAGAGAATAAAAGAAGAAATGGAGTATGAGGGTGTGCGTGTAAAATTTATAGGATTACTTGGACGTTCACGTATACCGATGCAGATTGATTTTGGTTTTGGAGACGCCGTTTATCCAGCGCCTAAGATTATTGATTATCCTGTTATTTTGGATTTTCCTGAGCCGCATCTTAGAGGATATCCACCAGAGAGTATGGTGAGTGAGAAATTCGAAGCAATGGTCAGACTTGGTCTTCTTAATAGTAGGATGAAAGATTTTTATGATATATGGCTTATGATGCATCAGTTCAACTTCAATGGACTTCATCTTGTTGAAGCAATAAAAAGAACTTTTAATCGCCGTAAAACTCCTTTGCCGAAAGACAATCTGTTCTTTGCTGAAGAAATCTATGATGAGAAATCTGACCGGCAAACACTATGGAGGGCATTTTTGAAGAAGAGTGATATTAAACTTGCACCAGAAAGACTATCTGATACAGCAAGAGAAATAAAGAATTTTCTTATGGAGCCGATTAATTCTATAAAAAGAAATTATAAATTTCATAAGATATGGGATAGGTCAGGAATATGGAAATAATAATTTTGAATAAGGTTGGATATAAAATAACATCAGAAGTTTAATTCTTTAGCAATGAAACAATGAACCTTAACGAAGCAACATCAACAGATTTAAAGGTTATCAATGAGCTTCAAAAACTCGGCTGGAAGACGGGAGATACTTTATTATATCAGCCACAATATAAACTTACAGAAGAGCAACAAAAGGAATTCACGGGCTTCAAAAGCATTAAACCAGATATTGTCTTACAGGATTTGCAGGGAAATATTTTAGCAGTTTTTGAAAATAAATTAGAGGATGAGAAAAAGGCATTAAATAAATTAAGGACACTTTACTGGCGGGTGCTTAAACCAAGATTTTTATATGCCTGCTCTTCTGAAAGAATTCTTTTTTATGATACTGCCTGGCGTGGGCTTGAGGCAGGTGAATTCAGACGGGTAGATGGCTTTATGAGTCTGGAGGAGATGCAATTAAAAATTGAGCAGGAAAAACAGAAAAACATCCATAAAGAAATTCAGATTGATAAAACCATTGTAGGCGGTTTTGACCCGGCAGCAGGTAAAGAGAGATATTTTCAAACAGAGTGTGTTAAAACACTCATAGAAAAATATAAACAGGGCAAGCAAAAGATGCTTGTGCATATGGCAACCGGCCTCGGTAAAACAAGGATTGCGGTTGCTCTGGTTAAAGCCCTGTTGGAGCATAATCTTGCCAGAAGGGTGTTATTTGTTGTGGATAGGATTTTATTAGCCAAACAGGCAAGGGATGAGGGGTTTAGTTTAATAAGTAAGGATTATCCAGTTGCCTGGATTCGCTCTTCAAATTATAAGCAATATAGAAATTACAATGTTCATATTGTTGTAATTGATACACTTGAAAATATATTTCAGGATATACCAAATAGCTTTTATGACTTATTAATCGTTGATGAGTGTCATCGTTCAATAAATATCAATCGTAAACTTATATTTGACCATTTTCTATGCCCAAGAATTGGATTGACTGCCACACCTAAGAAGGCAATTTTAGATAAGAATGCAAAAGATATAACAGAGGAAGATTTAGAGATTTTAGATACCTATAAACTTTTCGGCTGTGAACAGGGTGAACCGGATTATCAATTTGATTTGGCAAGGGGTATTGATGAGGGATTTTTAGCGCCATACAGGGTTTTAGAAATAAAAACATATCTTACAAGAGAGGCAGAGGAAGAGGGTATTGCGTTTAATTATGTCTTTGATATTGATGAGCGAAAAAAGATTGAGTTAGACCAGACAAAAAAACTTAAACTCGAACAACTTGAAAGAAAATATCTCTCAGAAAATAGAGCAATGAGAATTGCTGAGGAGATAAAAAACAATACTGAATATGGCGAAAAAATGATTTTATTTGGAGTAAGTCAGACACATTGTCTTATGCTTGCAAATGCTATAAATAAATTATTTGATGATAATGAAGAGGTTGCACCGAGATATGCAGAGGCAATTATTTCAGATAACAGCGAATTAAACA